>JACDEE010000037.1 GCA_013816585.1 Sphingosinicella sp.
GGGCGGCATTGGCCCTCGCGATCCCCTCGTCTGCGATGGCGCGCGCCGCGACGACGAGCTCCCGGTCGAGGTGAATCCCCCGATCGTTCTTGAGCTCGGTGTGGAGATAAATCTCGCGCTCGCGGGGTGTCAGCCGACGGAGGACTTTCGTGATCGCGCGCTCGGTGCGGACATCCTGCCTGCAATACTCGTAAAGCTTTTGCTTCCGGTCCTCGACCTCCCACCACTCGATCCGCCCGTCAGGATGAACCTTGCGCGGACGGGTCATGCGCAGCATCAGGCTATAGCCATCCTGATCTTTCTGCTGCGCTACGCCGGTAACCCGAGAGCACTGGTCGAGTGAGCGGGGGAGTGACATTGCGGCGGCTTCTGCAGCAGAGCAGACCCACTGATCCATCGCCGGCTCGGGGAACCCGTAGCGCGGGGTGAGGATGTATTTCCAGATGATCCGCTCGAACGCCGCATTCCAGGCGCGCATCTCGCCACCCTCTAGGACGTGCCCATAGAACCGCTCGGGGACGGCCAGCATTCCTGGGTGCCAGATCGCCGGCTCTTCGTCGTCGAACGCCCAGGCGAAGCACCAGAGGTCAGTGTCCTTGTGCATGGCGTAGGGGTAGACGCCGGTGGCACGGAGGTCGACCGTCGCGCGGGTCTCGAAGTCGATGGAGAGGACGGTCAAATGAGGTGCCACCCGATCGCGATACCCACGACGTAGACCAGGGCGGCGATGGTGTAGGATTCCATGGGTGGGTCTCCAGGCACCACCGGCGGGACGAATCCCGCCGATGGTCAGTGAATGGAGCGATGAACTGCAGGAGTGTTACAGGAGCCCGTCGAGTGACGCCGGTACGGCATTCATGTCAGCCTCGAACGCATCCTCAGCCTCAACTCGGTTGTCGAGTCGGGAGGCGTCCGCGATCTTCTGCACACCCACCAGGGCCCAACCGATGCCCTTGTTCTCCGGGTGGTCGTAGGCGTAGGGGGTAACGAGCCCGCGCACCTTAGCGCCAGGGTAAAACACCTTCTTGATCAGCTCCGGCGGAACCTTCGCGGCCTTCTTCGTCTCGGGATCGGCGTGGAGGAACACCAGACCGGGCTGGGACTCAGATCGTGCGGTGAGATACGCGAACGCATCCGTGTACTTATCCTCGACGTCGGTGCGGAACGTGGACCCCTTGCTGCCGAAGGTGACCATCTTCGGCCCCTTCGTGGCGCCCCACTTCTCGGTCGCGACATCGAGCGCAGCGGCCTTCAGCTCGGCCACCTCGGCCCCCTTCGCGAAGACGAAGGCGGCGCTATACTTTGCTACATCAGTCGGCTTCTTGGGGGGCTGGGCCTTGTCGAGCCAGGGGTACGAGAGGGTAACAACTGCGGTGATAAGTGGCTTCATAATCTCCGGGTTTCAGGTTCTTCCGATTTGACGATAGACTCGATAGCCGGTGTGCTCTCGAGGACCAGCATAATATTAGGTATGGGCAGCCATGTCAATCCCCCACCGGGAGCGCATCGAACGCATCACCGGGATTCAGGACCAGCGCCGGTCGGGCATCCGCGTCGGGGACCATCGTGTACCCGCTCGACTTCTTCTCGATGAAGCCAGCCGGAATGACCTTCTTCATCCCAGGGAGTTTCTCGAGCTGCGCCGGGCTCTTCAGCTTCTGGATGAAAATCTCGTCATCGGCGAGCTGCTTCTCCTCACGGAGCCACGACTCGACCTGGCCCTCGCTCACCCACCGGCGGGTCGCGCGCCTCTCGACCAGCTTCTGGCCCACGACCACCCCACCGGCCTCGAGCTGACGGAGTGCGAACGTGCGGACATTCTTCGCCCAATCCTCGAGCTGGGGGAGGTGGTGGAGGATGTGCGAGAGGGCCTCCGGCGTCAGGGACTCCGGTGTCGGTGGGACATCGAGGGGCATCGCATCGAAGGCGACCTGAACCAGCGACTCGACCTGTGCCCTCTGAGCGGGGCATATGGGGGAGGCGGGGCAGAAGCGACAGTGGGCGCCCGGGTTGAGCGGGGCATCCGGCTCGAGCGTCGCGCGCGCCGCCGCCATCAACTCGTCTGCGAAGGCGAGGAGATCGGCGACCGGGATCACCTCGGATCGTATCGCACCATCAGGGTGCCCGGCGCGGGGCTGGACGATCGTGATCTTGACCGTCTCGACCTCCAGGCCCTGGCCGAGCTCGAGAAGCGCGCCGAGGGCATAGTACCTGAGCTGCTTGTTACCCTTCACTTCGACCACGACGCCCGAACCATTTTTATAATCCACGACCTCGAGCTCGCGTAGCAGTGGTATGTGCGCCGCGAAGTCGCACGTCCCGAACATCGGCGCGGGTGGGTTGAGGGCTGCGAGACTGAAGCGGTGCTCGATCCACGAATTGCCCCGTGGTATCGCACGGCAGTAATTCACGTACACCGCCACGGCGTCGATCATGTCCTGATCGACCTCGACGCCCTCGAGCTCCACGCCCTCATAGACGTCAGGGGTATGTCCCTTCCGTAGGCAGAGCTCGGCCAGGGCATGTGCCGCCGTCCCGGCCCGGCTGTGCTCGGTCTCGTAGTTGGCCTGGCCCCGCGAGAGGCGTACACTCCCGGGGCACACCATCCAACGGGCCGCGACGCTCGCGCCCAGCTCGGCGTGGATCTTCTCTGGGACGTTCATGTCATCCTTGTCGGGTGATTCCGGTTGATGATGCCCTCGAGTTTATCAGCCCAGGCCCGGAGGCTCTGGAGCGTGTGCTCGCCCTTCGCGGAATTACAAGCATGACACGCCAGGCAGACATTCCCCTTCACATACCCGAGCTCTGGCACGAGCCGGTCCAGCGTGGCGCTCTGTGGCCGTAGCCCGCCAGCGAACGTACCGACCAGGGTGCCGCAGTAGGTGCAGGTCCATGATGAAATGATCTCCTGCACCTCGCCGTGCGTGATGTCGAAAGGGATGCCCCGGGCCCGAGCACGGCGACGGGCGTCGTACACCAGCGGCCGCTCGGGGTGTGCCTGGCGCCACCGGCGGCCCTTCTCGGCCGGGTTCACGTCCCACCAGCGAGGGCCTCCCGTAGCGCCTGCTCGAGCCCGAGGAGCTGATCCCTGGAGACGGAGGACAGTCGTTCAGCGCCGAAGGTTCTCAGGACGTCCCGAGCGCGCTCCGCTCCATGGATCTTGACGTACGCCTCGAGGTGTTTGACGATCGTCCGCTGGACGGCGTCGTAATCGACCTCCATCTCCGGCGGGTGCTGATACCGTGGGTCGTCCGGATCCTCCCAGGGCAGGGGCGGGAGGGGCGTGTACTCGGCCTGGACGTGGGGGGCGAAGAGCAGGAGCGCCCCAAGCCGCTGGAGGAACTCCTCACTCGCCTGGAGCGTGAGCGTGACCTCCTGAACCGACTTGCGCTTGGCCCGCTCCTGGGCCTTCTGCGTGACCTTACGCGGAGCCATGCACCATCCGCAGGCCCTTCTCGAGCCTCATATTCTCAGGGCCCTGGATGTACCGGACGACGTCAAACGGCTCGCGCTCGCCGATGCACTCCGAGCAGATCTTACGGCCCGCAAGGGGGAGAAACGTCTCACCGCACCTGGGGCAGGGGCGCTCAGCCACGTTCCGTCCACCATGGATACGTCCGCACGATGTGTAAAAAAACATGGAAGGGTAGCGCCACGGACGGCAGCGTCCCGTTCTTGCGGAAGACCACGATCGGCGTCGTGTTCGGGACCGCGCCGGCCTTAGCTTGGGCGAGGGCCTTATGAATGTTCAGGCTCTCGACGTTCTTGCACTCCACCGAAAACGGAAACAACCTCCGCGCGGCCGGCGAGAGCAGGAGATCGGCACCGCTCGCGCCCATGCTGGTCGAACGGACATCATCGGGCTCGAGGCTAGGGAAAGTGGCTAGGACGGCGTCCCTGACCTCCTGCTGCAGCCGGCGGCCCTTGCTCTTCGCGGACTGAGGCCTCACAGTCTGCTCTTACCCGCAGCATGGGTGGCGCAGAAATGCGGGTGAGGGCCCCAATTCTCGCGCCCGCAAAGGCAGCAGACCTTAATCATCCGAAAACCAGATCGCCCTGATGTCGCGCACGAGCTCCACCGGCTCGTCGAGGTACTGCCACCAAGAAGCTTCCAGCTTGACGTCGAACCGCAGTCTGGCATCAATGAACGCCTTGAGTACGAACGCACCCCAGGCGGCGAGCAGTGCAGCGAGCAGGGCGATCAGGGCCGTAAACATGGTTTCCCTTTTGGGGGTCGTGCCGGTCAGGTTTGATAGGGAGTAACCCGTGCGCGCTTGATCCTCAGATTGTCGGCGTCGGGGCTCCATGCGATGATCTTGCGTGCATCACTACGGGACAGCTTGACATCGATCGGGGTGAGCTCGGCCGCCGTGATGTCTACAATGACATAGGCATAGAACGACGGCCGTCGCATCGGCTGTGGTGGCGGGAGGAGGCTCATGGATTCATAGACATCGGCTCCACCTTGAAGGTGAACGTCCAGCGACGGGGGCCTAACAGAGATCCCCTCCGATCAGATCACTGAGACCCTGCTCGAACGAGCCAGCAGCGGCATTGGACAGGGCCTGGTGGATGTCGAGGGCTAACTCCCGGGCCTCCTCGCGGATTGAAGCGGCGCTCCTGATGCGCGCCTCGAATAGGACAGCGAGGGCCTGGATCTGCTCAACGGTCTTCATTCGTTCTCCTTGATCTCAGTTTCCCGCTCACGGATTTCGGATCCTACGCGCCACCAGCTTCACCATCGCCTGCTCGATGTCGACCACCGTCTGGAGCTCCGGCACGACACGCCGGTCTGGGTTTTTTGTGAACCACCGGCAGATCTGCGACGCACCCTTACCCATCTCCTGCGCGAGTGCGTTCTGGGAGATGCGGTGCTTTTTCATCCGCTTCTCGAGCCCGGCGATGAAATCAGCCGCCGCTCCGTCATTGAGCTGTAGCCTCACTTCGACCATACCTTTGGACCTCCCGGTTAGGACACGGGCGCGACAGGCCCGGGGACGCAAACATATCACCCGTATGGTACAGCCCATGGGCACGGATGTCAAGGATGCTCACAGCAGCTCCATCATCCGAGACAGGTACTCCTTAACCCCTGAGTGCCCAATGGGCGGGCGGGGGTAAGCCACAGGCGGGATCCCCAGGTACTTGCCCTGGTTAAGGCCACGCCCCAGGACCACCACATCATCCATGAGCTGATCGGCATCTTCCCTAGTCCACCCGAAGGCTGGGAGGTGGTCGCCCGACATCGGCGGGCCTACCACGTAGGCCTCGGCAAGGAGGCACCGCTTGTCGAGCACTCTGACATTCGTGATCCAACCCTGCTCCACATGGGGCATAAATGCCTGATGTATGCCAGTGTCGAGGATCTGCTGATCTAACTTGAGGCCCTCACTCTTGAAGTCCGTAGGGACATCACCAGTGATCGACTCGTGGGCATCATGCAAGAGCCAGGAGAGCCGGTACGCCGGTAAGATCATCGCTGAGAGCAGATCGTCCCCGAAGAGCGTGTGGTCGAGGACCGACCACCATCGCCGGCAGTGACCCGCGAAGCGCGGTTGGCGCGAGAGACTGATCGCGATGTCAGTCAGGCTCGGGTGCCCCTGGCCGCCGGGTTTTATGATACGCCCGGTGTAGGTGAGTGGCACTTAGTCCTGCATCTCTACGAGGATCCGGTCGGCATGCGCGAGCGCGTCTTCCATGACCACCCAGATGCCATCTGTCGGGTGATCCGTGGGGAGCTCGCGGAGAACGTCCTCGAGATGCCGGGCGTCGTCCATCGACATCGTCAGCACCACCTCAATGTCCGACATCACTACTACGGCCGTAGGCTTATGCGTCATAGTCAGGATCCTCTTCGGGGATAACC
>JACDEE010000038.1 GCA_013816585.1 Sphingosinicella sp.
GGCGGCGCGACGGCGACGACGCATTTCGCTGAGGCGATCTCGCTGCCGACCCGCTGAGCGCAGGTCTCACCCGCGCGCGTCGCCAGACGCCCGACGCTGGTGGGAATGTTTTCCCTGTGGTTCGGTCTGCGGTTAAAAGCCTCACCCCGCGCCTTGTGGACGCGGGGTGAGTGTTAAAAAATCCAGGCAACGACCTACTTTCGCTGTTAGACTATCATCGGCCCTGGCAGGCTTAACGGCCGTGTTCGGAATGGGAACGGGTGTGACCCTGCCGGTATGATCACCTGGAAAAAGATTTGGTTGTAGTAAGAGCTGCGGTTTCACGCGCTCATGCGCGATCCTTCGTCTGCCGCTTAGGCAGAGTTCGCCGTTTCGGGCGCTGCACTTTTGGCAACGTAAGAATCGCGGAACAAACAGCACGACGATCAAGCCAATGGACCGATTAGTACCAGTCAGCTGAGTACCTTTGGATATACGTACTTGGACCTCTGGCCTATCAACGTGGTAGTCTACCACGGATCTCATAGGGAGAATTTATCTTGGGGTGGGCTTCACGCTTAGATGCTTTCAGCGTTTATCCCGTCCGTAGGTGGCTACCCGGCGATGCTCCGAGCGGAACAACCGGTACACCAGAGCTACGTTCTTCATAATCCTCTCGTACTAATGAAAAGTCCCCTCAATTCTCCAGCGCCCACAGCGGATAGAGACCAACCTGTCTCACGACGGTTTAAACCCAGCTCGCGTACCGCTTTAAATGGCGAACAGCCATACCCTTGGGACCTTCTCCAGCCCCAGGATGCGATGAGCCGACATCGAGGTGCCAAACTTCGCCGTCGATAGGGACTCTTGGGCGAAATCAGCCTGTTATCCCCGGAGTACCTTTTATCTGTTGAGCGATGACCCGTCCACATGGGATCACCGGATCACTAAAACCTGCTTTCGCACCTGCTCGACTTATGGGTCTCGCAGTCAAGCCAGCTTATGCTTTTGCACTCCACGTACGATTGCCAACCGTACTGAGCTGACCTTTGTGCTCCTCCGTTACTCTTTGGGAGGAAGCCGCCCCAGCCAAACTGCCCACCTAACTGTGTCCCCAAGGATCCACTCCTCAGGTTAGAATTCCCGTGACGCAAAAGTGGTATTTCACTGATGACTCCCTGCCGACCGGAACCGGCAGATCAACGTCTCCCACCTATGCTACGTATGCGTCACAGAAACACAGAATCAGGTTGCAGTAAAGGTTCACGGGGTCTTTTCGTCCTGCTGCGGGAAATGGGTATCTTCGCCCATACTGCAATTTCACCGAGTCTCTGGTTGAGACAGTGCCCAACTCGTTATGCCTTTCATGCAGGTCGGAACTTACCCGACAAGGAATTTCGCTACCTTAGGACCGTCATAGTTACGGCCGCCGTTTACTGGGGCTTGACTTCACAGCTTCGACTTGCGTCTAACCGCTCCGTTTGACCTTCCAGCACCGGGCAGGCATCAGACTCTATACGTCCACTTGCGTGTTTGCAGAGTCCTGTGTTTTTAGTAAACAGTCGGTTGGGCCTATTCACTGCGGCCGTCCGAGGCTTTTACACCAAAGACGGCACCCCTTCTCCCGAAGTTACGGGGTTAATTTGCCGAGTTCCTTAACCAGAGTTCTCTCGCGCACCTGAGGCTACTCGCCTCGCCTACCTGTGTCAGTTTTAGTACGGAATCTAGAAGCGTTATCTCCCGACGAGCTTTTCTCGGCACAATCATCACGGGCTTATAAAGCTCAAGGCTCTTGCCGGAACAACAACGTGCACCTGATCTTTCAACCAGGTAAGCCGCTGCTCCGAGTGGACCAACTTACGGTGCCACCCCGCTACTCTCATGCGTCCCTCGTGGGCACTCTTCCAGATGGGCAGGAATATTAACCTGCTGGCCATCGACTACGCCTTTCGGCCTCGCCTTAGGATCCGCCTCACCCTCCGCGGACTTACCTTGCGGAGGAAACCTTAGGCTTACGGTGAACAGGATTCTCACCTGTTTTATCGTTACTCATCCCAGCATAATCACTTGATGACAGTCCAGGAGTCGTTTCCGTCTCCCTTCAGCCAGTCATCAACGCTCCTCTACCCCATGCGATGATCCGCAGATCACTGCATAGCTAGAGCTTCGGTATAACGCTTAAGCCCCGATTATTTTCGGCACGATCGTGCATCGACTGGTGAGCTGTTACGCACTCTTTAAATGGTGGCTGCTTCTAAGCCAACATCCCAGCTGTCTGAGCACAATCACTTCCTTTACCACTGAGCGTTATTTTGGGACCTTAGCTGCTAGTCTGGGCTCTTTCCCTTTCGACTATGAAGATTCGACCCCACAGTCTGAGCCCCGGGGTTCGGCGAATGGTATTCGGAGTTTGATAGGGGTTGGTAACCCGGTAAGGCCCCTAGCCCTTTCAGTGCTCTACCCCCATTCGCTACACGCCCGAGCCTATACCTATATATATTTCGAGGAGAACCAGATATCTCTCAGTTTGATTAGTCTTTTGCTCCTATCCACAGGTCATCCAAGAACTTCTCAAGGTTCACTAGTTCGGTCCTCCACGAGGTGTTACCCTCGCTTCAACCTGCCCATGGATAGATCACTAAGTTTCGGGTCTACCGCCAACTACTCGACGCCCTATTCAGACTCGCTTTCGCTCCGCCTCCGATCCTGAGGATCTTAGGCTTGCAGCTGACGGTAAGTCGCTGGGTCATTATGCAAAAGGCACGCCGCCAACCTGGACTCTTTCCGAAGAAAGGCCATAGGTCTACGACTGCTTGTAAGTGCCGGGTTTCAGGGTCTATTTCACTCCCCGCCAGGGGTACTTTTCAGTGTTCGCTCGCGCTACTCGTTCACTATCGGTCTCTCAAGAGTATGTAGCCTTAGAGAGTGGTCTCCCTAGCTTCACGCAGGATTTCACGAGTCTTGCGTTACTCAGGTACCACCTAGAGCCAACTTCGCTACGCGTACGGGGCTATCACCCGCTCTGGCATACCTTTCCAGGTACTTCTGCTCGCGTCGTTGGTCCCATATCGGTGGCCCTACAACCCCGAGGTGTAAACACCTCGGTTTGGGCTGATCCGCGTTCGCTCGCCGCTACTGACGGAATCTCATTCGATTTCTTTTCCTCGAGCTACTAAGATGTTTCAATTCACTCGGTTGACTCCACTTTCGTGGTACTACAGGTTCACTGTAGTGGGTTGCCCCATTCGGACATTCCGGGATCACAGGCTCGGTGCGCCTCCCCCAGACTTTTCGCAGCTTAGCACGTCCTTCATCGCCTTTGAGAGCCTAACCATCCATCCGGCACCCTTATATACTTGAATATCGTCATGCTTGTCTGTTCCACGATTCTCGCGTTGTCAAAGTGCTTACGAATCGGGATTACTCCCAACCCGCAAAAAACTTGTGCGCGTTATTAGATGGAACCGGTCAATCACTCCATGGGACTTCTTTCCTGAAAGAAGTCCCACTGCGCTCAGCGAGCATAAGTGGTGGAGGCAAGGAGATTCGAACTCCTGACTTCCAGCTTGCAAAGCTGGCGCTCTACCAACTGAGCTATGCCCCCTTATGGGCCCCCTCACAGGCAGTCGGTCGCCTGATGGCAATCAACTGGTCGGTGCGGTGCTGTAGCAAAATGTGGTGGGCCTGAGTGGACTCGAACCACTGACCTCACGCTTATCAGGCGTGTGCTCTAACCAACTGAGCTACAAGCCCCCGCGGGTGTTGCTCCGGTTCCGTCGTTATGCGCTTGTCAAAGACAACCACCTCGCGGTGGTTGGCGACGGCTAGGCCATCGGCTGAAAGAGTCGCCTGGGGCAACGCAACAGCAGCGGAGAAGAGAAGGGCTATCATATTTTATATGGATCGTGGCGTTTGAACGAGGACTGGAAACCAGTCATCGATCTCTGTTTTGTCACCCTGAATGGGCAACAACTACTCACCACTTCTAGTTATCCCTAGAAAGGAGGTGATCCAGCCGCACCTTCCGATACGGCTACCTTGTTACGACTTAGTCCCCCTTACCGGCATCACCTTCGGCGCGTCCCTCCTTGCGGTTGGAACTACGACTACGGGTGCGGCCAATTCGGGTGGCTTGACGGGCGGTGTGTACAAGGCTCAGGAACAAATTCACCGCGGCGTAGCTGATCCGCGATTACTAGCGATTCCAGCTTCATGTGGGCGAATTGCAGCCCACAATCTGAACTGAGGGTACCTTTCGGGGATTGGCTTGCCTTTGCAGGCTTGCGGCCCTTTGTAGTACCCATTGTAGGACGTGTGTGGCCCAGGTCATAAAGGCCATGATGACTTGACGTCGTCCCCACCTTCCTCCTGCTTGCGCGGCAGTCCGACTAGAGTCCCCGCCATGACGCGCTGGTAACTAATCGTAGGGGTTTCGCTCGTTAAAGGACTTAACCTAACACCTCACGGCACGAGCTGACGACAGCCATGCAGCACCTGTTCCGGTTACCTCATTGCTGAGAATTTTCATGCTTTCACACGAATAATCCCGGTATGTCAAGACCTGGTAAGGTTCTGCGCGTTGCTTCGAATTAAACCACATCCTCCACCGCTTGTGTGAGCCCCCGTCAATTCCTTTGAGTTTCAGCCTTGCGACCATACTCCCCAGGCGGAACACTTACCAAATTGTCTCCGACAGGCATCGATAGCTCGACACCCATCTAGTGTTCATAGTTTACGGCGTGGACTACCAGGGTATCTAATCCTGTTTGCTCCCCACGCTTTCGTGCCTCAGTGTCAGTTGCGCACCAGTAGGGCCCCTTCGGCTCTGGCCTTCCGAGCAATATCTACGCATTTCACCGCTACACTGCTCGTTCCCCCTACCCCTCACGCACTCAAGTTCGCCAGTATCAAAGGCAGTTCCACGGTTGGGCCGCGGGATTTCACCCCTGACTTAACAAACCACCTACGCACCCTTTATGCCCAGTAATTCCGAACAACGCTTGCCCCACATGTATTACCGCGGCTGCTGGCACATGTTTTGCCGGGGCTTCCTTCAGAGAGCAGTCAGACTGGATACTATTCACATCCAGCGGTTCCCCTCCCTCGACAGCGGTTTACAACCCAGAGGGCCTTCATCCCGCACGCGGCGTGGCTTCATCAGGCTTGCGCCCATTGTGAAAAATTCGCGACTGCAGCCTCCCGTAGGAGTCGGGCCAGTATCTCAGTGCCCGTGTGGCCGGACAGCCTCTCAGCCCGGCTACTGATCAAAGCCTTGGTGGGCCGTTACCCCGCCAACTAGCTAATCAGAGTTCGTCCGCTCAAACAGCGCCGGGTCCCGAAGGATCCCCGACCTTTGACCCCAGAGTGCGTACACCCCGTGGTCTCATCGTGCATTACAATCCCTTTCGGGAAATTATTCACGTCTGCTCGGTACGTTGACGAACCATTACTCACCCTTACGCCACTGTACTCGGATTGCTCCTTTCTCGTGCGACTTGCATGCCTAAACCCCGCCGCCAGCGTTCGTTCTGAGCCAGGATCAAACTCTTCAAAAGTGTTTGTTCGTGGTTCTTCATTTGAAGCTAAACGTCATCGCATCCGAAGATTTGAATCGGTTCTCACTTGCTTAGTTGACATCCGAAGATGCCAACCGGTTTTGGATGGACTCACTTGCGTGAGTCCTGAAATCAGTCCCGAAAGACTGATTCCCTTCTTCTCTTCTCCACGGCTGTTGCGTTGTCAAAG
>JACDEE010000039.1 GCA_013816585.1 Sphingosinicella sp.
TGGCGACCGACGCCATGGTCTACTTCTGCGATCCGCAGAGCCCGTGGCAGCGCGGCTCCAACGAGAACACCAATCGCCTTTTGAGGCAGTACTTCCCGAAGGGCACTAACCTGTCGGTGCACTCACAAGAAAGACTGGACGAGATCGCTAGGCAACTTAATCAGCGGCCACGCAAGACGCTCGGCTACAAAACACCCGCAGAGCGTTTTGAAGCATGTGTTGCAATGACCGGCTGAATCGGCAATCGATTGCAGAAATTCACTGTCTAGCTCTGAAATTCCCGGTCACGACAAAGTCGCTCCCGTAGCTATGCTCAATGCATCAGGGTAGGTGGAAAGCGAGACTTTGAATCAAGTCAGGGCAGCATGGCACGCAAACATTCAAAACATGGGTCCCGGGAGGGTCTCTACCGAGAAGAGAAGGCTCCGGAGGCTGCGCCGCCATGTTGGCTGTGTAACCGGCCTACCGGCAAGACCATCGTCTGGCATCATCCAGTGCCAAAAAGCCGCGGCGGGCGTGATGTTGTGCCAATGCATCCGATTTGCCAGCAAACCCTGATCGCAAATTTCACCAATGCCGAGCTCGAGCGCCACGCACTGGATGTGGATGCGTTGCTCGCCAATCCAAACGTGCGCAAATTTGTCGATTGGGTGGCGAAGAAGGAGCCCGATTTCACCGCCAGCACTGCAAAGAAGCAGCGCTGATCAGGCTTTGGAAGCGCCAGCTTCTGCTGGACCTCGACTGACCTCAATTACATAAGGTTGCTTATCGATCCTTCAACTTGGGCGCTGCAGCGATGGAAGCGATCCCCTGGCTCGCTCCGTCCAAAGTCCACAAGGTCTTCTTTCGACTCATTGTAGACATTCGACCCGCTGCCGCTTGCCTGAAACGGTGGACGATGCTCTGATGATCCGATGACGATCAGGGCGGTCATGGTCGATGTGGATGGCGTTCTGATCCTCCATCCTGACCGAGGTGGGTGGAGCGTCAATTTGGAGAGAGATCTCGGCATTCCGGTGACGACCCTTCAGGCCACCTTCTTCGAGCAGCACTGGGACGACGTGATCCATGGGCGCGTCGTTGCGTGATCGTTTAGCAACAGTGCTTCAGGAGAGCGCGCCTCATGTCACCTGTGATGAGCTGATCGACTACTGGTTCTGCAAGGATGCGCACGTCGACGACGCTTTGCTCACTGAACTTGGGTCGATCCGGGAAACCGGAGTTCAGGTGCATCTTGCTACGGTGCAGGAGCATGAGCGCGCTCGGTATCTGTGGGAGAAGCTTGATTTTCGCAGCAAGTTCGACGGCCTCCACTACGCAGCCGACCTTGGTTGCTCGAAACCTTCCGCAACCTTCTACAGGAGTATCGAAGCACGCACCGGCCTTCGCCCTCGTGACCTGTTCTTGATCGATGACAAGATCGAGAACGTAGACGGAGCAGTTATGTGCGGTTGGGCTCCCGCCTTGTGGACAGGCAAGGACAGTCTGCGCTCCCTTTTACCCGGCCAACCGTAGGACCGAATGTCCACTTCCCACCCTTCGCGGACATTCGGTTAATTGGCGGATTGTGTGGGATTGGACAAACCAAACGAACAGCACTCAGAGCACCGCGGCCGAAGAAGCAGAAATGCGTCAACGGATTGTCGGACCCTCGATCATCAGGAATTAAGCATCGGTAAGGAAAAACCAAACTCGGCACCACCGGCTGGAGCGTTTCTTCCCCAGATTTTACCGTGGTGAGCTTCGATGATTGTTCGGCTGATCGAAAGCCCCATGCCCATTCCTTCCGACTTCGAAGTGTTGAAGGAATCAAATAATCGTTCGGCAACCTCTTCGGAAATTCCAGGTCCGTTATCGTTGACGACGACATCGATTTTTCCGGCGCGTCGCGTCGTAGTCACGACCACGCGGGGCGAATTCTGGCCGGCCACAGACTCGCAGGCATTCTTCACCAGATTGATCACTACCTGCTGAATCTGGATCGGATCTGCGCAGACTTGTACCCCCGCTCCGAAGTTCAACTCTATCGGCGCATCGCACGCTCCAACGCGAACGAATGCGACTGCCTCGTTGATGACTCGCTCTGGATTGAAATATTCCTGGTGCGGGAGGCCTCCCGCGGTCATCTTTCTCAGGCTGCGTATGATATTGCCGGCCCTCTGAGCGCTCTTTTCTATCTCGCTCACCGCTTGACCAGCAGGGCCTGGGCCGCCTTCGCCGTTGACAAGCGACTTGAGGCCAGCGGCGTAGTTAGCAATCGCCGTCAGCGGTTGATTGAGCTCATGGGCCAGAGTGGTCGCCATGTTACCCATCGCACCCAACCTGGAAAGGTGGATGAGTTCTGTTTGCAGGGAATTGACCCGCTCTTGCGCATCATGATGCGAGGTAACGTCATGGCCCTCTATCAATATACCGGTGATGGCTTCGTCTTTGCGCATCGGCTGGCAGGTAAAGTCCAATACGTACCTCTGGCCTGCGACGACCAGCGGCATGGACTTACCATCGAACGTCTCCCCGGTTCGAAATACATCGTCGAAGATATCGGTCAGACCCTGCTCGACCAGCTCCGGAAACGCTTCCCAGATCGATACGCCGATTTTGTCTTCTTTTTTGAAGAGGTGCCGACAGGCTGCATTGGCGACGGTGTAAACGTAATCAGGACCTTCGAGGACAGCGATAAAGCTCGACGCTCGTTCGAAAAGGTCACGCAGGAAAGCGCGCTCCTCTTCTCGCGAGGTCTTGTTACGAAGAACTTCAGTGCGGTCGGTCACGATACACAGGCCGCCGAGAAGTTGACGATCCAGGTCTGCAACCGGGGTGTAGGACAAGGTGAAATATCGCACCTCCGTGTAGTTGCTTTCCCAGGTGAGCACTGGTTTGTCCTCGATCAGGGCCGAGTTGCCGGCGTAAAGATCGTCGAGGAATGGTTCCATCTCGTCCCAGATTGGCGCCCAGAAAACGGATACGGGCAACCCTAATACTTCAAGATACCGCGACCCAAGGGTCAGGCTATGCGGCTCGTTGAAAAGCAGGATCCTTTCGGGACCCCAAATAAGGAACATTGGTTGCGCCGCTTTGAGGATGAAATCCACCCATCGACGTAAGTCGGCTTCCCAAGTGTGAATGGCACCCAGGGACGTCTGTGCCCAGCAATGGCCGCAAAATAATTCTTCAAAAGCAGACTGAGCTTGGGAAGGCATCGAAGGAGATTACCACGACTGATAAGCCATATCCACGTACCCGATTTCAGCTTTGAACCTCAGGCGCGGAGCAAACTTCCAGGTTGGGTATCAATCCGCCCATACGCCCCGGCCTCATGGCCGAAGCATCCTCCTGGCGCGGACTGCGTTCGGCGGGAATGAACGCGATCATCGGAACGGCGGGGTGGAGCATTCCCGCGAAGGATGCGGACCAGTTCGAACGCGAGGGATCCGCGCTCGAACGCTATGCGTCCCGCTTTGCCGGCGTCGAAATCAATTCATCCTTCCACCGTTCGCATCGCGCCGCCACCTGGGCGCGCTGGGCCGAAAGCGTACCGGATAGCTTCCGCTTCTCGGTAAAGATGCCCAAGACGATCAGCCATCAGGCGAAGCTGGTCGATTGCGAGGAACTGACCGCTGCCTTTTTCGAAGAGGTGAGCGGGCTTGGCCGCAAGCTGGGGATGATCCTGCTGCAGCTGCCGCCCAAATTGGCATTCGATGCTTCGGCCGAAGCCTATCTTGATCATCTGGAATCAATAGCCCCGGCCCCAATCGCCTGCGAGCCGCGCCATCCCAGCTGGTTCGAACCGGGCCCGGATGCCGTGCTGGAACGGCTGCGAATCGGCCGGGTCGCCGCCGATCCCGCCGTGGTGACCGAAGCCGGTGTTCCGGGCGGCTGGAAAGGTTTCAGCTATTGGCGGCTCCATGGATCGCCGGCCATGTACCGTTCGAGTTATGATGGGGCCCGGCTCGGCGCTTATGCAAAGGCGATCGACGCGGAGATAGCGCAAGACCGTCCCGTCTGGTGCATGTTCGACAATACCGCCTCATCCGCAGCGGCGTCCGATGCGCTGGCCCTCCGCGAGCGGCTTGGCGGACTATCTGCGCGCGGTTGAGGGGCCTTTTGCGTCCGCCAGTACGGCGTCCAGCAGGCCGGGAAAGCGGCGGTCGAGCTCCTCCCGTCGCAGAACATTGATATGCTGCGTTCCTTCGGCACGGGTTCGCACCAGGCCCGCGCCGCGCAGCACGCGAAAATGGTGCGACATGCTCGATTTGGGCCGCCCCTGGTCAAGCGCATTGCAACTGGCCTGACCCTCGGCTTCGAGCTGGCGGACGATCCCAAGCCGAAGCGGGTCGCTTAGCGCGTGGAGAACATTCTCGATCGCGACCTGATCGATGGCGGGGTGGTCATAGGCTTTCATGACGCCGTCATAACATACTCTTGACGAAGATACTATTGTTCGATAATTTACGAACATTAGAACTAATCCGATTGAGGAATCCGCGAATGCCCCATCTGTTTGATACGCTCACGCTGAAGGGCGTGACGCTGCGCAACCGGATCGCCGTGTCCCCCATGTGCCAATATTCCGCCACCGACGGTTTGGTGAACGACTGGCACAGGATCCATCTGGGCGGTCTTGCGCGCGGCGGAGCGGCTTTGGTGATCGTGGAAGCAACGGGCGTGTCGCCCGAAGGCCGGATCACGCCAGGCTGCCTTGGATTGTGGAACGGTGCCCAGGCCGCAGCGCTCGCGCCGATCGTAGCGGAGATAAAGGCCGCGGGCGCAGTGCCCGGAATCCAGATCGGCCATGCCGGCCGCAAGGCAAGCGCCAATCGGCCCTGGGAAGGCGACGATCATATCCAGGATGGCGACCCGCGGGGCTGGGAGACGATAGCGCCCTCGGCAATCCCGCTGGGCCGCGATCTTCCGAAGATTCCGCGCGCCATGACCAAGGGGGATATCGACAGGGTGCGCGCGGATTTCGTGGCCGCAGCAGTCCGGGCCCGCGATGTAGGGTTCGAATGGCTGGTGCTCCATTTCGCGCATGGTTATCTGGCGCAGAGCTTCTTTTCGCCCCATTCGAACCGGCGTGAGGACGAATATGGCGGCGACCTCGATAACCGTTCGCGCTTTCTCCTTGAAACACTCGCCGCCGTCCGCGAGGTCTGGCCCGAGGACCGCCCGCTCACAATCCGTTTCGGAGTGATCGAATTTGACGGGCGCGACGAAGAGACGCTTGCGGAATCGATCGAATTGGTACGGCGCTTCAAGGCCGGCGGGATCGACCTGATCGACGTGAGCATGGGTTTTTCGACTCCTGACGCGCAGATTCCGTGGGGCCCCGCCTTCCTGGCGCCGATTGCCGAGAAGGTCCGTGAAGGCGCGGGACTTCCCGCCTCGACCAGCTGGCTGATAGCGGATCCTGGGCAGGCGAACCGGCTGATCGTCGAAGGCAAGGTGGATCTCGTCATGATGGGCCGTCCATTGCTGGAGAACCCCCATTGGCCCTATCTGGCCGCCAGGGACCTGGGGGTTGACCGCCCGGCCTGGACTCTCCCTGCGCCCTATGCTCATTGGCTCGAATGCTATCGGGCGGCCTAGGTGTTTAGTCCCGCAGTGTGGTGGTACGATTGATCATCATATTTGGCGGGAGGAGCTATGGGCCAGATTCTACACGGCAGCGCCACGACGACTGAGGCAGTCCGTCGAGCGATACAGCGGAGTGAAGAGAGCGTA
>JACDEE010000040.1 GCA_013816585.1 Sphingosinicella sp.
ATGATTTCTCTTCCCCAAGAAGAAAAGGCCCAGCATTGCTGCTGGGCCTTTCTTGCTTTGTAGTAGCCTGACGATGTCCTACTTTCACACGGGAATCCGCACTATCATCGGCGCAAAGGCGTTTCACTGTCCTGTTCGGGATGGGAAGGAGTGGTGCCACCTTGCTATGGTCATCAGGCTTAACTTGTTGCCACCTTGAGCGGTTCAAGGCGACGAATTCATAGAGTCGAATCAGTATAGTTTGATTGCGTTCAACCTAGGCATAACGATTTGATCGACTGATCAAAGTTATAGGGTCAAGCCGCACGAGCAATTAGTACTGGTTAGCTTAACGCATTACTGCGCTTCCACACCCAGCCTATCAACGTCCTGGTCTAGAACGACTCTTCAGGGGGCTCAAGGCCCCGGCAGATCTCATCTTGAAACGAGTTTCCCGCTTAGATGCTTTCAGCGGTTATCTCTTCCGCACTTAGCTACCCTGCAATGCCACTGGCGTGACAACAGGTACACCAGAGGTGCGTCCACTCCGGTCCTCTCGTACTAGGAGCAGGCTTCCTCAAATCTGCAGCGCCCACGGAAGATAGGGACCAAACTGTCTCACGACGTTTTAAACCCAGCTCACGTACCTCTTTAAATGGCGAACAGCCATACCCTTGGGACCGGCTACAGCCCCAGGATGAGATGAGCCGACATCGAGGTGCCAAACACCGCCGTCGATATGAACTCTTGGGCGGTATCAGCCTGTTATCCCCAGAGTACCTTTTATCCGTTGAGCGATGGCCCTTCCATACAGAACCACCGGATCACTATGTCCTGCTTTCGCATCTGCTCGACTTGTCAGTCTCGCAGTTAAGCACGCTTATGCCATTGCACTATCGTCACGATGTCCGACCGTAACTAGCGTACCTTCGAACTCCTCCGTTACGCTTTGGGAGGAGACCGCCCCAGTCAAACTGCCTACCATGCACTGTCCCCGACCCGGATAACGGGCCTAGGTTAGAACCTCAAACGCACCAGGGTGGTATTTCAACGTTGGCTCCACAAGATCTAGCGACCCTGCTTCAAAGCCTCCCACCTATCCTACACAGATCCGTTCAAAGTCCAATACAAAGCTACAGTAAAGGTTCATGGGGTCTTTCCGTCTTTCCGCGGGGAGATTGCATCATCACAAACATTTCAACTTCGCTGAGTCTCGGGAGGAGACAGTGTGGCCATCGTTACGCCATTCGTGCAGGTCGGAACTTACCCGACAAGGAATTTCGCTACCTTAGGACCGTTATAGTTACGGCCGCCGTTTACTGGGACTTCGATCAAGAGCTTGCACCCCATCACTTAATCTTCCAGCACCGGGCAGGCGTCACACCCTATACGTCCACTTTCGTGTTTGCAGAGTGCTGTGTTTTTATTAAACAGTCGCAGCCACCGATTTTTTGCAACCTCATTGGGCTCCCCTTGTACAGGTTCACCTACTAAAGGCACACCTTCTTCCGAAGTTACGGTGTCAATTTGCCGAGTTCCTTCTCCCGAGTTCTCTCAAGCGCCTGAGAATACTCATCTCGCGCACCAGTGTCGGTTTGCGGTACGGTCGTGTGCAGCTGAAGCTTAGTGGCTTTTCCTGGAAGCAGGGTATCACTCACTTCGGAGGCAAGCCTCCTCGTTATCACCCCTCATCTAAGCCCGGCGGATTTACCTACCAGGCACGACTACAGGCTTGAACCGGGACATCCAACACCCGGTTGAGCTAACCTTCTCCGTCCCCACATCGCACTACACATCGGTACAGGAATATTGACCTGTTTCCCATCAGCTACGCATCTCTGCCTCGCCTTAGGGGCCGACTCACTCTACGCCGATGAACGTTGCGTAGAAAACCTTGCGCTTACGGCGAGCGGGCTTTTCACCCGCTTTAACGCTACTCATGTCAGCATTCGCACTTCTGATACCTCCAGCATCCCTCTCGAGACACCTTCACAGGCTTACAGAACGCTCTCCTACCACGCACAGTAAACTGTGCATCCGCAGCTTCGGTAACTGGCTTAGCCCCGTTACATCTTCCGCGCAGGACGACTCGATCAGTGAGCTATTACGCTTTCTTTAAATGATGGCTGCTTCTAAGCCAACATCCTGACTGTTATAGCCTTCCCACTTCGTTTCCCACTTAGCCAATTTTAGGGACCTTAGCTGGCGGTCTGGGTTGTTTCCCTCTTGAGTCCGGACGTTAGCACCCGGTGCTCTGTCTCCCAAGCTGTACTCATCGGTATTCGGAGTTTGCCTTGGTTTGGTAAGTCGCCATGACCCCCTAGCCAAAACAGTGCTCTACCCCCGATGGTAATACTTGAGGCACTACCTAAATAGTTTTCGGAGAGAACCAGCTATTTCCAAGTTTGTTTAGCCTTTCACCCCTATCCACAGCTCATCCGCTAGTTTTGCAACACTAGTCGGTTCGGACCTCCAGTACCTGTTACGGCACCTTCATCCTGGCCATGGATAGATCACTTGGTTTCGGGTCTACACCCAGCGACTGGACGCCCTATTCGGACTCGGTTTCCCTGCGGCTACCCTATTCGGTTAACCTTGCCACTGAATGTAAGTCGCTGACCCATTATACAAAAGGTACGCAGTCACCCTTGCGGGCTCCTACTTTTTGTAAGCATGCGGTTTCAGGATCTATTTCACTCCCCTCCCGGGGTTCTTTTCGCCTTTCCCTCACGGTACTAGTTCACTATCGGTCGATTACGAGTATTTAGCCTTGGAGGATGGTCCCCCCATCTTCAGACAGGATTTCACGTGTCCCGCCCTACTTTTCGCTAGCTTAGTACCACACAGATCTTTTCGCGTACGGGGCTATCACCCTCTGTAGCGGACCTTTCCAGATCCTTCCGCTAAGTTCTGCGCTATCACTAGCAGGCTGTTCCGATTTCGCTCGCCACTACTTTCGGAATCTCGGTTGATGTCTTTTCCTCGAGCTACTGAGATGTTTCAGTTCACCCGGTTCGCCTCGCATGACTATGTATTCATCATGCGATACCTCTTGCGAGGTGGGTTTCCCCATTCGGAAATCTCCGGATCAAAGCTTATTTGCCAGCTCCCCGAAGCTTATCGCAGGCTATCACGTCCTTCGTCGCCTGTAATCGCCAAGGCATCCACCACATGCTCTTATTCACTTGACCCTATAACTTTGACGCCTCTCACGAGAAGCCCAAGTCAATCAAGGAACCACCAGGTCTCTCACCTGGCGCGTTATGCCGTCTTCATTTTTCGAAATTGCTTTCGAAGTGAAGTTTGTTGACGCAATCAAATGCTGCTAACGGCACGGTGAGCCATGAAGCTCTTTCCGCTAGCAGCGCTGATTCAACTCTATGAATTTTTAAAGAACAGCCGATTGATTCCAGCAGATGCCGGAGTCAACACCAAAGTAGCCTGACAAAAGCCAAGCCACTTTGGTGTTGAGTTGAAGGAAGACCGAATTTGTAGATTGGTGGAGGATGACGGGATCGAACCGACGACCCCCTGCTTGCAAAGCAGGTGCTCTCCCAGCTGAGCTAATCCCCCAGATCCGCGATTGGATGGGATGGTGGGTCTGGTTGGTCTCGAACCAACGACCCCCGCCTTATCAAGACGGTGCTCTAACCAACTGAGCTACAGACCCGAGCCGGTCGCTATAGCAACATTGGTCACAGCCAACGTCGCTGGCGACATCTTCCAACAACCGATAAGTGTGGACGTTTAACTTTAATTGCGTTGTTTCCAGAAAGGAGGTGATCCAGCCGCACCTTCCGATACGGCTACCTTGTTACGACTTCACCCCAGTCACGAACCCTGCCGTGGTAATCGCCCTCCTTGCGGTTAGGCTAACTACTTCTGGCAGAACCCGCTCCCATGGTGTGACGGGCGGTGTGTACAAGACCCGGGAACGTATTCACCGCGACATGCTGATCCGCGATTACTAGCGATTCCGACTTCACGCAGTCGAGTTGCAGACTGCGATCCGGACTACGACTGGTTTTATGGGATTAGCTCCCCCTCGCGGGTTGGCAACCCTCTGTACCAGCCATTGTATGACGTGTGTAGCCCTACCCATAAGGGCCATGAGGACTTGACGTCATCCCCACCTTCCTCCGGTTTGTCACCGGCAGTCCCATTAGAGTGCCCTTGCGTAGCAACTAATGGTAAGGGTTGCGCTCGTTGCGGGACTTAACCCAACATCTCACGACACGAGCTGACGACAGCCATGCAGCACCTGTGTTCTAGCTCCCTTTCGGGCACCCTCACATCTCTGCGAGGTTCTAGACATGTCAAGGGTAGGTAAGGTTTTTCGCGTTGCATCGAATTAAACCACATCATCCACCGCTTGTGCGGGTCCCCGTCAATTCCTTTGAGTTTCAACCTTGCGGCCGTACTCCCCAGGCGGTCAACTTCACGCGTTAGCTTCGTTACTGAGTCAGTGAAGACCCAACAACCAGTTGACATCGTTTAGGGCGTGGACTACCAGGGTATCTAATCCTGTTTGCTCCCCACGCTTTCGTGCATGAGCGTCAGTACAGGTCCAGGGGATTGCCTTCGCCATCGGTGTTCCTCCGCATATCTACGCATTTCACTGCTACACGCGGAATTCCATCCCCCTCTACCGTACTCTAGCTATGCAGTCACAAATGCAGTTCCCAGGTTGAGCCCGGGGATTTCACATCTGTCTTACATAACCGCCTGCGCACGCTTTACGCCCAGTAATTCCGATTAACGCTTGCACCCTACGTATTACCGCGGCTGCTGGCACGTAGTTAGCCGGTGCTTATTCTTACGGTACCGTCATTACGCCAAGGTATTAACCTAGCGCGTTTCGTTCCGTACAAAAGCAGTTTACAACCCGAGGGCCTTCATCCTGCACGCGGAATGGCTGGATCAGGCTTGCGCCCATTGTCCAAAATTCCCCACTGCTGCCTCCCGTAGGAGTCTGGGCCGTGTCTCAGTCCCAGTGTGGCTGGTCGTCCTCTCAGACCAGCTACAGATCGTCGGCTTGGTGAGCCTTTACCCCACCAACTACCTAATCTGCCATCGGCCGCTCCAATCGCGCGAGGCCCTTACAGGTCCCCCGCTTTCAACCTTAGTTCGTATGCGGTATTAGCTACGCTTTCGCGTAGTTATCCCCCACGACTGGGCACGTTCCGATGTATTACTCACCCGTTCGCCACTCGCCACCAGGGTTGCCCCCGTGCTGCCGTTCGACTTGCATGTGTAAAGCATTCCGCCAGCGTTCAATCTGAGCCAGGATCAAACTCTTCAGTTCGATCTTGATTTTTGCTCTAGGAATCAAAGTGAACTTCACTTCTTTTCGTTGAGCGTCTGATTTGTTCCGAAGAACTTGGCAATCGCCATCAAACGCCCACGCTTATCGGCTGTATGTTTTTAATGAACCCCGGAAAACTCAGCAGTGCGCCTCATCTTCCGTCTTGCT
>JACDEE010000026.1 GCA_013816585.1 Sphingosinicella sp.
CACGGTCGCCGGCTGAAGACCCTCCGCGGCCTTACACCCTACGAATATGTCGCCCGCGTCTGGACACAAGACCCGGCTCAATTCAAGATCGCTCCGTATCGCCACACAACGGGACTAAACACCTAACCCTCACCAAACTTTATAATGTGGTCGAGGCGTTGCGGAACGGCCGCGCGCTGACTGGCGTCGAGCGAGACATTCACGATCGCGGACTTGTCACGCTGATCCACCAGCATCACGATGCGATCGATATTCTCGTTGCTGAGGCTTACGGCTGGCCGATCGACCTGTCGGACGAGGATATCCTCGCTCGCCTTGTTGCGCTCAACAAGGCACGCGCCGCAGAGGAGGCCAAAGGGTTGGTTCGGTGGTTGCGGCCCGAGTATCAGGCGCCCGATTACTCGCCCCCAATTACCCGATCCCTCGACTTTGGCGAAACCACCACTGTGCCAGACAATGTCATCCCATGGCCTAGCTCGCTCCCCGAGCAAGTTAGCGCGGTCCAGCAAATCCTTGTCGCGGCCCCTGCCCCGCTAGCCCCTCAGGAGGTCGCCCGTGCCTTCAAGGGTAAGCGCGCGTCCACGGTCGAGCCCGTGCTACAGGCTCTCGCCGGCATCGGTATGGCCCGACGGCTCACCGATGGCCGCTATGCCGCTTAAGCGAACAGGTAGTTGCTCTGCAAAGGTAGTTCTATGAGTGACATCAAACTCTATCGCACCGAAACGGGAGGGATCATCCAGCTTTCTGGGTCGGCGATGCCTCTTGAGAAGTCACTCCAGAGCCTGTTTGAAAACAATCTTGAGCCATTGCTCGGCGTGCGCTTCCTCGCTTCGGAATTTTCTACCAACGAGGGCGGTCGGATGGATACGCTCGGGATTGACGAAAACAACAGCCCTGTCGTCATCGAATATAAGCGATCATCAAATGAAAACGTCATCAACCAGGGGCTCTACTATCTCGACTGGCTGATGGGTCATCGGAAGGATTTCGAATGGCTCGTGTTGGAAAAGCTAGGCGCTGACGCGGCCAAAGTTGTCGATTGGTCCGGGTCGCGTCTGATCTGCATCGCGACCGATTTCGGCAAATATGACGAGCACGCTGTAAAGCAGATGAACCGCAATATTTCGCTGATCCGCTATCTCAAGTTTGAAGGCGACCTGCTTCTTCTCGAGCAGCTTACGTCAGCGAGCGCCAAGGGCGCTGCCGCGCCCAGCGGCCAGGGAGCTGGGCCTCCAGCGAAAACGAATTACAAAACCATCACGGACCAAACAGCGGAGGCGCCAGCCGATCTGCTCGATCTCTATCACATGCTGTCCGACTACCTGCTCGCGCTCGGCGATGACGTGCAGACCAAAACCACCGCTTATTATGTGGCGTTCCGGCGCATTAAAAACTTTGCCAGCGTCGAATTGAGAAACCAGGCGAAGAAGCTGCTCGTCTACGTCAAGGTGGACCCAACGACGGTAGCTCTGGAAGAAGGCTTCACGCGCGACGTGCGGAAGATCGGACATTTCGGCACGGGCGACCTCGAAATCGTGATCACCACGATGGCCGATTTGGAAAAGTCGAAGTTTCTGCTCGAAACCGCCTATCAGGCTTCGTAAACTACGCGCCCTGCACCTGGAGCGGGCCAACTGCCCTATCGATCCTCACGCAGCCGCTTCTCTCGCAAATATCTCCTCGACTATGACGCGGGTTCGATCATTATCCACGTCTATCGCCAATCGGCCATCGCTGACGATCATCGGCTTCACACGGACCTTGAAGCGACGGGATATGTTGGCAAAGCTCTGGTCAAGCGTTGCAAGCCGAAAGCGAAAGCGTAGGAGATTTACGAGGCCGAATGCCCCGACGTGCCGCCCCATCCGACCCTGGTTCGATTGCCCCGCCCAATCCAATTGTATGTCGGCCGTGTGGCCGTCGAGAAGAATCTTGAGGCGTTTCTTTCCAGCGACGTGTCGGGCAGCAAGGTCGTGATCGGCGATGGGCCGGATCTCAAGCGGCTGAAAAAACTGTATCCGAACGCGTGTTTTCCAGGCGCTTTGACGGGTATTGAGCTGGCTTCGGCCTACACCGCCGCCGACGTTTCCGTCTTTCCAAGCAGAACGGATACATTCGGTCTCGTCATCATCCAAGCCCTGGCGTGCGGGCTGCCCGTGGCCACTTTTCCGGTCCCAGGGCCGGCGGATATCCTGAACGATGATTTGGGCGCGATGGACGAATGCCTTTCCAGGGCGATTGAGCATGCACTCGCAAAGGACAAACTCTCGTGCGCGGCGCAGGCCGAAAGCTACTCTTGGCCCGCAGGCGCACGCCAGTTTGAGGGCGCCCTTGTGGCCACGAGAAGCTAGCAGAGGCCACGCGTAAAGATGCTTGTTGGGGCGGCAGGATTCGAACCTGCGAACATCAAAAGCCGCCGCCTTACCCCCTTGCGACGCCCTCGACGCCGGCTAAGATAGATCGTGAGCTGTCCAGCGCGAAGATGCCCTAAATTTCCGCGCCGACTATTGGCGGCTCATGCCGGGTTGCGATTGATATTGGGAGCCAAGGGTGGCTCCGCATCCGTGGCGCCCGCTTTGTCGCGATCGCGCCACAAATCCCGTTCCGCCTCGTCGATGGCCTGGATCAATTGCGAAAAACATGGCGTCTCCTCGACGGGCCAGAGCCGATTGAAGCTGTCGCCGAGCATCTCCACGTCCCTGGAAGTGAGGAGACCGATCGCGACAATTCGTTCTTTGGCCATGCGGCAATTTCCTTAACCTGGGTTATGGAACGGCTCGCATGGGAAAGGGTGCCAATCGTTCCGCCTACGAATCTTTCTGGATTCGTGGGGAATATCACGCGGTTACGGAACTCGACGCCAACCCGTCAGGCCAAGGCCGGCAATTTGCGGTCTGGTTCAGAGGATCGTCTGGTTGAGCGGCAGGATCGAGCCTGCGGACATCGAAGGCCGCTGCCCTACCAAAAGCGGAGGCCCCAAGATGTCGATCACTCAGAGTCTCCGCCGTTTTTCGAACGTGCATCGCTCGGTCAAATCTTGACAGAGGCTTGGTTATCCTGCATTTTCGATAAAATCTATTTTGCAGGATAACAATGGCCGTTCGCATCGACCCTTTTACCGACGAGCAGGCCAGGACGCTGATCAATCTGCAGCAGCAATATCAGGTCTGGATCGAGGCGGAGCAGGTGCTCCACGCCCTCCCCTACAATCTCGTTCGGAAGACCGTGAAAGGCCGAAACTATCTTTACGAGGTAATCGATCGGCAAAACAACGCGAAGAGCCTTGGTCCGTGGGACAAGGAAGCCGCGCAGCGCTTCAACGATTATCACAAGGCCAAGGCGGAGGCGCAGGAGAGACGCGACCAGAGCCGGGAGCAGATCAAGGTCACCGGCAGATTGTACCGCGCGCTACGCCTGCCGATGATAGACAGCGCTGCCGGGGAAATCCTTCGGGAAGCCGACCGGCGCAGGTTGCTTGGCAAGCAGGTGATCGTCGTCGGCACGAACGCCATGCCCGCTTATTCGATCGAGGCAGCGGGCTTCATCCGTGACGTACCTGACGAGACCCTGGATTTCGACATCGCCTGGTATGCCGACGACTTCGTGGACGGGCAGCCGGTCTGGGACATGCTGAAGGCCGTCGATCCCACCTTCACCGTCAACACCGAGCGCGAATTTCAGGCCCGCAACGCAAAGGCCTATGAAGTCGAGCTGCTGGCCGCGCCCTCCAAAATGAAAACGATCGGCCGGACCGACCGCCCCAGCCCGGTCGAGCTTCCGGAACAGGAATGGCTCTTGAACGGGCAGACGATCGATCAAGTCGTTCTCGGCCGAGACGGCAACCCTGCCAGGATCGTTGCGCCTGACCCGCGCTGGTTCGCTCTCCACAAAATCTGGATGTCGAAAAAGCCCCGGCGCAACCCGCTCAAGAAACCGAAAGACCTGATTCAGGGACGAGCCCTTCTTGACGCGGTCGCGCAGGCCATGCCGCATTTTCCACTGGATGCCGAATTCGAGAAGGCCCTTCCTTCGGAGCTCACACCCCATTTCAAAGAATGGAAAGCGTCGCATATCTCTGAAGGGTGACGGATCGACGGCCAGGCGAAGAAACTCCTGGTTGGGGCGGCAGGATTCGAACCTGCGAATGGCGGCATCAAAAGCCGCTGCCTTACCACTTGGCGACGCCCCAGCTCGGCTGGCAGAGCGGGCCTTATCGCCGCCGCCAGCCCAAAGAAAGCCTATACGTTCGAAATGCGGCGATTGACGAGGTCGAGATAGTCCTTGCGGAGTTGGAGCGAGAGGTCGCCGACCTCGAAATTCCAGGGGCCGGCCTCTGCCACCGGGGTGACTTCGGCGGCGCTTCCGGTGAGGAAGAATTGTTCGAACCCTTCCAGTTCCTCCGGCCAGATGGTGCGTTCGATCACTTCGATGCCGCGCTTTTTGGCCAGGCCCATGACCGTGCGCCGGGTGATTCCGTCGAGGAAACAATCCGGCGTGGGGGTGTGGATCTTGCCTTCCTTGATGAAGAAGGCGTTGGCGCCGGTCGCTTCGGCCACCTGCCCACGCCAATCGAACATCAGGGCGTCGTTATAGCCCTTATTCTCGGCGGCGTGCTTGGCCATGGTGCAGATCATGTAGAGGCCCGACGCCTTTGACTCGGTCGGCGCCGTGTAGGGCGCAGGGCGGCGCCAGGGGGAGATGTCGAGGCGTAAGCCTTTGCGTATCGCCTCCTCGCCGAAATAGGCGCCCCAGGGCCAGCAGGCGATGGCAAGATGCGGTTTGGTCTTTTGCGCGGCGACGCCCATCTGTTCGGACCCGCGCCAGGCGACCGGGCGCATGTAAGCGTCGATCAGGCCGCTGGCCTTCAACGTCTCGCGGCAGGCCTGGTCGATTTCCTCGACAGACCAGGGAAGTTCGAAGCCCAATATGGACGCGCTCTTGCGAAGCCGGGTGCTGTGCTGGGTAAGCTCGAATATCTCGCCGCCATAAGCGCGCTGACCCTCGAACACCGAGGAAGCATAATGGAGCGCGTGGGTCAGGACATGGATATTGGCCTCGCGCCACGGCACGAGCTTTCCGTCGAACCAGATCCAACCGTCACGATCGTCAAAGCTGCCTTCGTCCGACATAGGAATCCTTTGAAACTGGGAAACTTAGCCCGCGCGATAGGACCGACCGCCCGGTCGGTCAATGTGCGGAATTACGGGCCTCTTCCGCCATTTCAAGGCTGCGCTGGAAGCCCGCCTCAATCGTCTCCCGGACCAGCTGCTGCAGCGCTTCATCCTGGTCGAGGATGTTGAGCCCGGCGCGAGTGGTGCCGCCGGGGCTGGCGACGCGGTCGGCCAATGTCGCGGGCGTGTCGGGTTCGGATGCGGCGAAAGCACCGGCCCCCTCGACCATCGCCAAGGCCAGCTGCGATGCCTGTTCGCGTGGAAGGCCGATCTTTTCGCCGGCCGCGGCCAGGGCGTCGATGAAGCGGAACAGGAAGGCGGGGCCTGCGCCGGAAAGAATTCCCGCAGCCTGGAAGGTGCGTTCGTCGTCGAACCAGAGGCTGGTCCCGAGCGTGGTCATCAATTGTTCGACGGTCCAGCGCGCTTCCGTATCGGCATGATCGGCGAACAGATTGATGACGCCCTTGCCAAGCTTCACCGGCAGATTGGGCATAGCCTTGATGATGTCGGCGGGCGCTGGAAAATAGGTTCGGAGCGAAGCGCTTTCGATACCGGCGAGGATGGAGATAAGGATGGTGCCCGGATCGAGGATCGGCGCCAGCAACGGCGCGACCTCGCCGATCTTCTGCGGCTTGATGCCCAGCATGACCAACGCGGGCACTTCGCCTTCGGGGTAAGTGGTGAGGACTCGGACCCCCTCGCCCGCGGGTTTGCCGCTGGGGCGAATGACGGTGATTTGGGTAGGGTCAATGCCGGAGGCCAGCCAGCGCGACAGCATCGCGCCCGCCATGTTGCCGCAGCCGACCAGCCAGAACGGCCCCGGCAGCGGCGGCGCGTTCATATCAGGCTTCGGCCCTAATCACGCTTCGCGCATACCATCACGCTTCGCCCTGCGTTTCGATAAGCGCGGCGGCAATGGCTTCCTGCGGCGTCTTGTCGGCCCACAATACGAACTGGAATACGGGGTAGAAACGCTCGCATTCCTCGATCGCGGCCTCGACCAGGGTTTCGGCCTGCTGCAGCGCCAGCGTCCCGCCCTCTTCGCCTTCCAGCAAGGCGGCGTGGCGGAACAGGACCAGGCCGGACGCGGCCCAAAGCTCAAAATGACCAAGCCACAATTGTTCGTTGATCAGCCCGATCGTCTCGTAGGTCGCAATGCGCTTGTCGGCGGCGACGCGAATGTCGGGAAGCGCAAGGAACTGAAGCACATTATCGTCGTCGCGCCAGATCGCGCGCAATTCATATTGCGCCCAGCTGCCCTGGAACGTGGCGACGATTTCCTCATCCCCGTGACGTTCATAGCCCCAGCCATGCGCGCTGAAATAATGTTCGAGCATGTCGATCGGGGCGGAAGTGTCCCGTTCCATCTCGAATTCGTCCACGTTCATGCCCCGTCCCTACATCAAAATCGCAAGGCGACGGTGCCCGCGACTCCTGATGCACGCAAGTGCGGCCGCAGCCGGGGGCCGACAAAGTTGTGGATTATTCAATGGTTCCCGAAGCCGCGCCGGGCTTTTTGCGCGCCTTGGGCGTTGCGGATCCGGCGGAGGCTTTGGTGCCTGAAACCGGCGTTGCGGCCGCTGGCGCCGATCCGGCCTCCAGCCGCTCGATCCGCGCCTTCAGCAATTGATTTTCCTCGCGCGCGGCGACGGCGATCGCCTTTACCGCTTCGAATTCGTCGCGGCTGATCATGTCGAGCCCGCCCACCCAATCGCGCGCCCGGTCGCGAAACGCGCCTTCGGCCTCGCGGCCCATTCCGGCCATGGTTCCGGCGGCGCCGTTCAGCACCTTTACGAGATCGTCAAAGAACCGGTTCTGGGACTGCATGGGCCTGCCCTCCTGTTGAGCTGTCAAATTGCCTGTCTCTTGGGCGACATATCGTCACTGCGGCGCCGGCGCACAAGAGCGGTGCCGTTCAAGGATTCAGCCGGACGATCTCATAATTGAGGAAGGAGGCAAAGCCGAGCCAGGCGAGATAGGGAAGCATCAGCCACGCCGCGGGCCTGGAGATCGTCCGAAAGACGAAAATGGTGGCGATCGAGAGGGCCAGCATGGTGACGATGATGACTAATGCCTCACTGGCGCGGTGCATTCCGAAAAAGACCGGCGACCAGCTATAATTGAGCAGCATCTGCGTTGTGAACAGGCCAATGGCGAGCCCCCTGCCCCGCTGTGACGGCGCGCTGAGTATCAAGGCGATGGCTATCCCGAGCAGGATGTAAAGCAAGGACCACGCCGCGCCGAACATCCAGCCGGGGGGCATGGCATCGGGCTTTCGCAGCGCGTCGAACCAGTCATTGCCATAGCCCGAATTGGACAATTGCCCCATCAGGAAGCCGATGCCGAGGATGATCGGAATCGTGAATATGGCATAGCGCCAGAAGGGCCGGGCCCGGATTTCGCTATTTTCCTGGTCAGTCATTCTTACGTCCATGGCAAAAGCCTTATTCGGCGGGAAGCGGCTTCGGATCGGCAGGAATTGGGTGGGCCAATTGCTCCTCCAGATCGCGCGAAACCGCCTCGGGCGAGCCAGTGTAACGAGCAAGCCGCGAATAAAGGACCGGGATCAGGAACAAGGTGATGAGGGTGGAGATGGAAACGCCCCATACCACCACCACACCGATCGCCTGGCGCGCCGCGGCGCCGGCGCCGCTGGCGATCATCAACGGCACCGCGCCCGCCACCGTGGCGATCGAGGTCATCAGGATCGGGCGCAGACGCCGCGCGGCGGCTTCGCGGATGGCGGTGTCTATATCCTTGCCAGCATCGCGCAATTGGTTGGCGAATTCGACGATCAGGATCCCGTTCTTGGCGGCAAGGCCGACCAGCATGACGATCCCGACCTGGCTGTAGAGGTTGAGCGTCTGGCCCATGACGGCAAGCCCGATCACGCCGCCCGCCACCGCCAGCGGCACGGTGGTGATGATCACGCCCGGATGGACGAAGCTTTCGAATTGCGCGGCGAGAAGCAGAAAGACGACCAGGATGGTCAGCGCGAACACGATCCAGATCGATCCGCTGGCTTCCTTGAAGGCCTGGCTTTCACCGCGATAGCCGACCGCCGTCACCTCGGGCGATGCCGCCGCCTGTTGCTCGAGGAAATCGAGCGCCTGGCCCATCGAGTAACCGGGGGCGAGCCCCCCGGACAGCGCGATGGCGCGAAGCTTGTTATAACGGCCAAGGTCGCGCGCGCCCGCCGTTTCGCGGAGCGTGACGAGGTTGGACAAAGGGATCAGATCGCCGCTGCGGCTACGGACATAGATGCCGGCCAGATTGGCCTGAGTGGCGCGCGCGCCGGCTTCGGCCTGCACCACGACTCGATATTCCTCGCCCCGGTCGACATAAGTGGAAACGCGGCGTGACCCGAGCAGGCTTTGCAGCGCCTGGCTGACATCCGCCACCGACACGCCAAGGTCGCCGGCGCGATTGGTGTCGACTTCGATCCGGACCTGCGGCTTGGTTTCCTTATAATCGCTGTCCAGATTGACGATGCCCGGATTGGCGGCGGCGGCGGCGATGATCCGGTCGCGCGCGCGGGCCAGCGCTTCATAAGAGCCGCCGGCGATGACGAAGTTGAGCGGCTGTCCCCGGCCGCGTCCGATCGACGAGCGAACCGAAGCATTGCCGCGAACCGCAGGAAGCTGCCCCAGGATCTTGTTGACCTCCGCCACCACTTCCTGGGTGGTTTCTTCGCGGTCTTCCCAGGGCTTCAGGAAAACGATCAAATTGCCCGAATTGAAATCGTCGCTGGCGCCGAACCCGCCCGGAGTGCGATTGATGATCGCCCTCACCGAGCCTTCCTTGGTCAGCGGAAGCAATTTGCCTTCCGCGTCCAGCATGTAGCGGTTCATCGCTTCGAAGCCGGTCCCCTCGGGCGCCGAAATGTTGGCGGAAAGGATACCGACATCTTCGCCGGGCACCAGTTCGGACTGAAGCGTCGCGAACAGGGCGCCCGCAGCGGCGAGGAAGATCAAAAGGACGGCAACCGGAACCAGCGGCTTGGTGATGATGCGGTTAAGCCCCGCCGAATAACGCGTTTCGACCCGCTGAAACCGGTCGTCCACCCATTTGGCCATCCGCCCGCGTTCTTCATGGCGGAGCAATTTGGAACAGAGCATCGGCGCAAGGCTGAGCGCGAGAAAGCCCGAAAAAGCCACCGCCCCGATCATCGCCGCCGCCAATTCGCGAAACAGCAGGCCGGTCTGGCCGGTGATGAACATGACCGGCACGAACACCGCGCAAACGACGAGCGTCGTGGAAACGATCGCGAATCCTACCTGGCGCGTACCCTGATAGGCGGCGACCAAAGGCGGTTCCCCCTGTTCGATCCGGTGATAGACGTTTTCCAGCACCACGATCGCGTCGTCGACCACGATCCCGATCGAAAGAACCAGCGCGAGCAGGGTCAGCAGATTGATCGAGAAGCCGAAAATCCAGAGCACCGCGCAGGCCGCCAGCAGGCAGATCGGCACCGTCACCGCCGGGATCAGGGTCGCGCGCCAGCTGCCAAGGAACAGGAAAATCACGGCCACGACCAATATTGCCGCTTCGGCCAAGGTCACCCAGACCTTTTCGATCGCGCGGCTGATGAACAGGCTCTCGTCCGAACCGATCGTCACTTCCATGCCCTCGGGGAGGCTGGGGCGGATATCCTCCGCCGCTTGCTTGGCCGCTTCGGCCACGGCGAGCGTGTTCGCGCCCGATTGGCGGACGATGCCAAGGCCGACCGCCGAGGCACCATTGGCGCGGAAGGAAGAATAAGGGTTTTCTGGCGCCTGTTCGATCCGGGCGACGTCGCCGAGGCGCACCAGATAGCCGTCATCGCCGCGCGCCACGACCAACGAGGCGAATTGCTGCGCGGTGATGAAGGGGCGATCGACCCGCAGGGTCACATTCTGGTCGACCGATTCAAGGCGTCCGGCGGGAAGCTCCACATTCTGGGTTCGAAGCGCCGTTTCGACGTCGCCGGGGGTAAGGCGGAAAGCGGCAAGCCGTTCGGGCCTCATCCACACCCGCATGGCCGGCCGGGCCTCGCCGCCGATGAAGACTCGGGCGACGCCGTTCAGCGAGGAAAATCGGTCGACGATATTGCGGTCGATATAATCGCTTAGTTGTAAATTCGACCAGCCGGGCTTGGAGAATACCAGGAACAGGATCGGCGCCGCATCGGCATCGACCTTGCGGACTTCGGAAGGCCGCGCTTCTTCCGGAAGATCCTGCGCCGCTCCGCCGATCCGGTCGCGAACATCGTTGGCGGCGACATCGACGTTGCGCCCGGCGGCAAATTCGATGGTGATTTCGGATTGGCCGTCGCGCGAGCGCGAGGTGATCGTCTGCAGCCCTTCGACGCCCGAAAGGCGATCTTCCAATACCTGGGTGATGCGGCTTTCGACCACACTGGCCGCCGCGCCCGTATAGACGGTCTGGACCGAAACGACCGGCGGATCGACGTCGGGATATTCACGAACCGACAGGCTGAAGAACCCGACCAGGCCGACCACCGCCAGCAGTATCGCGACCACCGCCGCAAAGACGGGACGTTTTACCGATGTGTCCGAAAGCTTCATGGGCGCGGGACTATTCCGCCTTTGCCGGGCGCGGGCCGCCGGCGGCCGCATTGTGCGCCCCGGCAAGCTTTACCTTCATCCCATCGGATAATTTGACGACCCCCTCGGTCACCACCTGTTGCCCCGGCCGAAGCCCGGCAAGAATTTCGACGCGTCCGCCCATGCGAACGCCGGTGCGCACCGGCACGCGCTTCGCGGCGCCCTTGTCGACCACATAAACGAAGCGCTGATCGCCCTCGCCCACTACCGAAAGCTCCGGCACCGACAGCGAAAGCCGCGGCGCGGTTTCAATGCCCACCGTCAGCAGCATTCCAGGCTTCAGCTTGCGGTCCGGATTGGGGAGGCGCGCACGAACGGTCACCGCGCGGGTATTGGGATCGATTACGGGGTCGATATTGGCGATCTGCCCGCGAAAGGGCTGATCGGGATAGGCCGCCGATCGGGCCTCGATCGTCTGGCCGGGGCGGATCGCCGCCAGCAATGTCTCCGGCACCGCGAAATCGAGCTTGATCGAGGTGAGGTCGCTGATCGTCGCGATTTCGGTCCCCGAATTGACCACGGCACCGGGAGAGATGTTGCGGAGCGATACCCAGCCCGAAAACGGCGCAGTGACGACACGGTCGCCGATCGTGGCCCGGGCGCCGGCGGCTTGCGCCCGCGCCTGCGCGGCGAGCGCGGATTGCTGATCCAGATTGCTCTTGGTGGCAAAGCCCCGGTCCTTCAGCGCCTGGACCCGGGAAAGCTGCTGGGACGCCTCACGAGCGCGCGCCTGAGCCTCGTTCAGCTGGGCATTTTCCTGGCCCTGCGCCAGCACGGCGAGCACCTGCCCCCGATTGACGAAGCCGCCATCGTCGAAATTGAGGCGAACGATCCGTTCGGTGACGGGCGCGGACAAGGTTACCTGTTCATTGGCGCGCGCGGTGCCGACCGCTTCGATCCGCTCGACGAAACGGATCGAGCTGGCTGGTTCGGCCTTGACCAGAGCCGGCGGGCGCCCTTTTTCCTTGGCTTCGCTGCCGCCGCACGCGGCGAGCAGGCCAAGCATCGCAAGAATGAGGGCGTTTTTGCGCATAGCATTGCCGCTATCGTGCGGCGGCCACGTATTCAAGCGCGCTGTGCTGCGAGTAGAAACTCTATATTTCCTTCAGGCCCGGTGATCGGACTTGTTGCCAGGCCCGCCACGTTCCAGCCCCTCGCCTCTATCCATAGCTTCGCGTCATGACAGATTCGAGCGTGGATTTCGGGGTCGCGGACGACGCCGTTCTTGCCGATTTCGTGGCGCTCGGCCTCGAATTGCGGTTTGACCAGGGCGATCAGCCTCCCCCCCGGCGTGACGAAATCGAGCGCCTTGTCGAGCACCTTGGCGAGCGAGATGAAGCTTGCGTCGCAGGTGATCATGTCCACCGGCTCGGTAATGATCTCGTCCGTCAGATAGCGGGCATTGGTTTTTTCATGGACGATCACTCGCGGGTCGCTTCGCAATTTCCAGGCAAGCTGGTTGGTGCCGCTATCCACCGCGAACACCTTGGCCGCGCCCTTTTGCAGCAGCACATCGGTGAAGCCGCCGGTGGACGAACCGACGTCCAGCGCCACCGCGCCCGTCACGTCCCAGGCAAAATGTTCGAGCGCGTGCGCCAGCTTGATCCCGCCGCGCGAGACCCAGGGATGTTCCCGGCCGCGCACTTCCAACGGCGCGTCGGCGGCGAGCGATTGTCCCGCCTTCTCGATCTTGCGTTCGCCCGAGTATACCAGGCCGGCCAGGATCAAAGCCTGCGCCTTGGCGCGGCTTTCGGCCAGGCCGCGCTCCAGCAGCATTTGATCGACGCGGGGGCCCTTTGCCATTGCCTTCCCATAGAGACCGGATCGCCTTGCGAGAAGCAGTTGCAGTTTTTGCATCTGCATTGTCTAGCTTTGCGGTTGAGAATAGGTAAAATTACCGTATCTCAGCGGGCGGAGCAGATGCTCCAGTCTCGTACCAAGGAAATTGAAATGGCATTCATCGAAAAAGCCACGGTGACCTTCGTCTCCGTCGCCGCCCAACTGCTGATCGTCGCTACCGTTCTTATCTAAGAATAGTCGACAAGATCGCGATGCAAGCCGCTGGGTGATTCCGGCGGCTTTTGCATGTCTTCAAGCCTTCAGGCGCTGGCCCATCCTCAGGCGCTGGCTTCCACCACACCGACGCTATTCTTGCGAAGCGCCTTCAGCACGGTGTCGACGATCGCTGCCGCATCGAGCCCGGCATCGGCGATCTGTTTTTCGGGCTTGTCCTGATCCTGGAAGATATCCGGAAGCCGCATCGTCCGAAGCTTTAGCCCCGCATCGATCAGCCCTTCGTCGCTCGCCAGTGTCAGCACATGCGCGCCGAACCCGCCGATTGCGGCTTCCTCGACCGTCACCGCCACTTCGTGGCTGGTGAGCAATTTGCGGATCAGATCCTCGTCCAGCGGCTTGGCAAAGCGCATGTCGGCGACCGTCGTGCTGAGCCCCTTGCCCTCGAGGATTTCGGCGGCCTTGCGGGCCTCCTCCAGCCGCGTTCCGAGCGACAGGATCGCGACCTTCTTGCCTTCGCGGACCACGCGCCCTTTGCCGATTTCCAGCCGTTCGGGAACGGCGGGAAGTTCAAGCCCTAGCCCGTTGCCGCGCGGATAGCGGACCGCGATCGGCCCTGTATCGTGCAGCGCCATGGTGTGGACCATATTGACCAGTTCGACCTCGTCCGACGCCGCCATCACCACGAAATTGGGAAGCGTGCAGAGGTAAGCCAGATCGAAGCTTCCCGCATGCGTTGCCCCGTCCGCGCCGACCAGCCCGGCCCGGTCGAGCCCAAAGCGAACGGGAAGATTCTGGATCGCGACGTCGTGCACCACCTGGTCGTAGGCGCGCTGCAGGAAAGTCGAATAAATGGCGCAGAAAGGCCGCATCCCCTGCGCGGCGAGGCCGGCGGCAAAGGTCACCGCATGCTGTTCGGCAATGCCGACATCGAAGGTGCGGTCGGGGAAAAGCCCCTGGAATTTGTCGAGCCCGGTGCCCGACGGCATGGCGGCGGTGATGGCGACGATTGTTTCGTCGCGCTTTGCCTCATCGACCAGGGCCTTGGCGAATATGCCGGTATAGCTTGGCGGACCGCTCGGCGCCTTGGCCTGCTCACCCGAAATGACGTCGAATTTCTGCACGCCATGATATTTGTCGGCCGCGGCTTCGGCCGGGCCATAACCCTTGCCCTTTTTGGTGACGACATGGACCAGCATCGGGCCTTCGTCGGCGTCGCGGACATTTTCCAAGATGTCGACCAGCCCTTCGACATTATGGCCGTCGACCGGGCCCACATAATAAAATCCCAGTTCCTCGAACAAGGTGCCGCCGGTGGCGAGGCCGCGGGCATATTCCTCCACCTTGCGGGCGGTCTTGTGGAGGCCGTCGGGCAATTTGCGCGCGAAACGCTGCGCCAGTTGCCGAACGGACAGATATTTGTTCGATGAAACCAGCCGCGCTAGATAATGGGAAAGGCCGCCGACCGGCGGCGCGATCGACATGTCATTGTCGTTCAGGATGACGACCAGCCGGTTACCCGCGGCCTCGGCGTTATTCATCGCTTCATAGGCCATACCGGCGCTCATCGCGCCGTCGCCGATCACCGCGATCGCCTTGCCCGGCCGATCGGACAATTTGTTGGCGATGGCAAAGCCCAATGCCGCCGAAATGGAAGTGGAACTGTGCGCGGCGCCGAACGGATCATATTCGCTTTCGCTACGCTTGGTGAAACCGGACAGGCCGCCGCCCATGCGAAGCGTCCGGATCCGGTCGCGCCGGCCGGTGATGATCTTGTGCGGATAACATTGGTGGCCGACGTCCCAGATCAGCCGGTCGGCGGGCGTATCGAACACATAATGGAGCGCGACGGTCAGCTCGACCACGCCAAGCCCGGCCCCCAGATGTCCGCCCGTCACCGACACCGCCGAAATCGTTTCCGCCCGAAGCTCGTCGGCGAACTGGCGAAGCTGCTTCTTTTTCAGCGACCGGAGCTCGGCCGGAGTGCCGATCGTGTCGAGAAGGGGGGTATCGGGGTTTTTGGACATGATCGTGGAGCCGCGCCTTTCGGCCCCCTCCCTAGTCCATTGCGCGCGGCAGGTGAACCATCGGATTTACCGGATTATCGAAAAAGTGCGGGGGGCGATCCGGCACACGGGCCGATCGCTCAGGCCCGGTCGCTCAGGCGCAATCGCCGCAGCGGCCGCGCACTTCGATCACCGGGCGTTCCGGGGCAAAGCCGGCTTTCTTGGCCGCATCACGAACCCCGCCCGAAAGACTGTCATCGTCGAGATGGGTGGCCTGGCCGCAATTGTCGCAGATCAGGAAGATGCAGTCGTGCAGGCAATCGGGATGGTCGTTGGCGACATAGGCGTTGGCGCTTTCGACCTTGCGGGCGAGATTGGCGCCGACCAACAAATCGAGGATGCGGTAGACGCTGTTGGCCGCGACCCGGCGCCCCTGATCCTTCGAAACCTTGTCGGCAATGTCATAGGCCGATGCGGGCTTGTCGAAACTGGCCAGCGCCTCAAACACCGCGGCGCGCATTTCGGTCCATTGTTCCCCGGATTTCTCCATCGAGGCCTTGGCGGCGACCGAAAGCGACTCGCCTTCGCGGGAATGATGGATGTGGGCCATGGACATGAAAATAGGGCCTCAGCCCCCTTGCCGCAAGGTCAGATGACGGCACGGCGATTGAGGTCGTGGCCCAGCGCCAGGATCATCATGCCGACGATCGTATAGACCGCCTCCATCCCGTCGTGCGGCATGGTGAGCGCGCCCGCCATCACGCCAAGTCCAAGGCTTCCGACCGCCACCGGCATCATGAAACCATGTTCCAGCACGCCGCGCCCGAGGGCGACGATGCCGAGCGCGAGCGCGATGAGCAGGCCGGTTTCATGAATGACAGGGCTGAGCAGCAGCAATCCGCCCGCGGCGGACAGCATGGCGAAGAAGATCGAGCTCGCCAGGCAATGGACAAGGCAAAGGCCCGAAAGGCCAATGGCCATCCGGTCGATCACTCCGCCTCTTGCCGAATCCGCGAACATTCTTCTCTTCAGTCCTTCCGAGCCCCCTTATAAGCGCGTCGGACCAGAGATACAATATAACATTTGGCGGGAATTTGGCGGAGCATAAAGATCATCCCAAAGAAGAAGCCCGGACTGACACCGGAGGAACAGAGCGCAAGGTTCAAGGGCGAGGACCAAAGGCCGATCGACGCTGGCGAACTAAACCCCACCGACGCGGACGAGGCGCTTGAAGCGCTCGTCCGCCGGTCACGGCGCGCCCCGCCGGCCCTCGGCTAGGGCCCGCCTCCATGCCGCCAGAGCCGCGCTGAACAGATCGCGGGCGGCATCTTGCGTCTCGCCGATTACGCCGATTTGCAGAGGCTCTCCCTCCAGCGAGAGAGCAATCCAAGAGCCGCTTCGGCGCCGGACGACTCGAGGGGAATCTCGGTCTGCTGTTTCATTCTTTTCCACTTTGCTATCTCTCCGTTCTTTCGCTCCACGGTAGCAATAATTATTTTCCCCTTATTAATAAAATGCCTAGCACCTATCTCGGGCGTACCATTCTCATCAAAACCACATATTGCAATGTTCGTTACTTAGTTTATAAGGGGAAAGTACCAAGATGACGTGATCGGATAACGACGATGCCAGTTACCAGAGACCAGCCAGCCCCATATGCGCCGCCTTCTTCCATTCTCGCTTTGATCGAACGGCACCGTAATAAGGGGCTGCCAAGTCCCGTGGATGCAGACGTGCTTGGGCGGGCGGGCATATCCGAAAGCCTCATCAATCGGACCCTGCAAGCGCTTCAGGTGCTAGATTTGGTCGCTGAGAACGGCAGCCCCAGCGAAGTGCTGGAGGGACTTCGGCTCGCCCCTGAAGGTGAGTACAAGCAGCGCCTCACAGAATGGTTGAACAATGCCTATGCCGATGCGCTTGGTTTCGTTGACCCCGCTACCGACGACGAGGTTGCGATCCGTGATGCCTTCCGAAGCTATAAGCCGGTTGGCCAGCAGGCTCGGATGGTTACTCTTTTCATGGGACTATATGCCGCAGCGGGCGTGATGCCGGAGAAGCAGATGGTGGTCCGGAAGCCGCCGCAGGCCGGTATCCGTAAGCCTCCGACTCCCACCGCGCCCAAGGCTCGAGCCAATCCGAATGGCGGAAGCGGCGGCGCTGGCGAGCAAAAGCATGACAGTGTTAAAATCGGTGGCGTTCCTCCCGCATTGGCGGGGCTTCTCGCCAGTCTACCTTCGCAGGGCGCCGGCTGGCCTAAAGACCAGCGAGACAAATTTTACGCCACCTTTGGTGCCGTTCTCGATTTCTGCTTCCCCATCATGGAAGCCCGTACCCCAAAAGAAAACGACGACTGATCAATGACCAGTCGCCGCATCTATTCGAGTGGCCAGCCCCAAGCCTGGAAAGTGAAGGGCCGGTCAGAACACCAAGGAAGGAGGGCTAAGATGATTTGGCAAATCACCCGGAGGTTACCGGGTAACGGTCGTTAGACCGCCAATCCACCCTGCCCCCTTCCACAAGGGGTAAGAGCGACGGCGCGCTTCCAGTCTAACCGGGGGGCGCCGTTGTGCGTTTATAAGTTGTCAACGTTAGCAATGTCAAGATTCCGCAGTTTTCTGCGACTTCCGCAAGGACGGTGATGCCCCAAAAGCGACGGAAACGTTTGATACCTTCACTGTTCGGCGACGTGCCGATCAGGGCGATCAATGATGCCTTGAAGCTAGAACTTGACCCTGGACAAGCTGTTATGTCCGTTAATGCTCAGCGCCATGCCCAGAAGAGGCATCCGAAGGAGTTTGCCCGCTGCTTTCCTCATGTGGCCGCCATCATCGGTAACCCACTGTATGTTCGTGACGACTACCGGAACGACGGTAAAATCGAACTGGTAGGCAGGCCGATCGCCTTGGGTGAATATCTGTTGGTGGCTGTGGAGATTTCGCTAGACGTCGATGGTCGCTATAACGTCACGTCTTTCTATCCGATTTCCGAACAAAAGGTCGAGCGACGGCGCGATGCGGGCACATTGAAGAGGTTGAGGCTGATATGAAAAGGCCCCCGACCGAAGCCGGGGGCCTAGTTTGTTGAAGCTCTAGCCTAGTTGCCCACACTAGGATCTCTTCACCCCATTCGGGGCTACTGTACCACCTCAACCGCAGTCAGGGTGGTGTGTGAGGAGGCTGTTCTCACCTCTAAAGCTTCACATTGATTCGAACGTGTAAGTGGGGTTTTGTTTCCAACATGTCAACTTAAGTGTGACAATCGTGCCACGTACTTATTGACCCTTATTATTGCCGTTTTGTTACTCCGTCGATTATTGACTCGTGCTGAATGAGGCGCGTCCACTTAGCTGCGATGAGGCTTCGTGTGCCAGCGGGAGCGTCGCCGCTTCTTCGGCGTCACAGCCTCGTAGAAATTCCGGGGACACAATCTAGGAATTCCGGGGACATGGCGTAATTGAGGTAGTCATCCTCCTGCTATGGCGGGGTCGTGTTAGCGCCCCAAGGAGGAGGATGACCGATGACGATATTTGCAGGGTTGGACGTGAGTGACAAGGCCACGC
>JACDEE010000041.1 GCA_013816585.1 Sphingosinicella sp.
AATCGACGCCATGATCACCGAAGCGCGACGACACGCCTATAAACCGCGGCCGGGACGATCATTTCCTCGTGTTTCCAAACTGCCGTTCGGACGCACGGAACGGGGTGGGTAAAGTGAACGGCATTGAGGCTTAGGCAACCACTTAACTTCGCCCTTGTGAAATCTGACTTACCTCAAGGATCGCAGAGGCGAAAAAAGATGAGGTGCTGCTTGGCGGTAAGACATGACGTCCATTCGGGAGGCCGCCGCCACGAGCGGAAGCACCGAAGAGCTAAATCCGGAACTGCTTCAGTGATTGCTGCAATTCTTCTGCTCATTTTTTCGGCGAGAATTCACTCACAAGAAAAAGATGAGCCACAACTGGAGGCGGCGATTCCATATGGCTATATTTTCTTCGAGTTTGCGCTTATTCCCGGTCCATACCGCATTCTAGCTACTGAGCAAATTGTGTCTGTAAATGGGGTTATCGTAGCTCAAAGCTCCGTAAGTGAGTCCAATACGCCCACGATACCGACCGACATTGTCAACCTCGCCTCCACTCCTCCAGACCCAAAGGGAAACCCTTCCGACGGCAATGATGACAGCCATCATTACTGGGAATCGAGACGGGATATCGCCCTAAAAACATCAAGCTCTCCGGAAATGGCGAGACTCGTTATAATTCAGGAAATGAACGCCCACTACGCGAGGTCCATTGCCCGCACGGATCCGGACACCGCCGATGGGATTCTCATTCAGGATACTTACAAAGGGAAGCCTCTTGCGCACTTTTACTCAATGAAAGGGCCCATGAAGGGATTTGTCGACAAAGATCCGGTCAAATCGGCGGTCGCTGGGAAATCTGCTTTCGCTGATTTTTTGCGACGTCAAATGTGGAAGAATAATGTTGTCTGGATTTACAACTCAACATCGGGAGTCGCGGTAATAAACCCAGATTTCCAGGGCAAATTTCTATCCGAGATGGCTAAGCCGGGTAATCCGGAAATAAAATATCAGGCAATTCTAAATTCGGGGGCATTAAATCCCAAAGACGATCTTTGGACTCGTTTCGTCCATGGCTTTACAGGCCATGCTGCACTAATGGATGAGATGGCTGCAAGATCGGCCCGCCTGCAGCCGGCACCGAATCCGAACGTCTCTGCTACAGAATCGCCACTACCAAAAATATCTCCTTCGCCGGAGACTATTCCGCCCGACTCTCTTCGCCACGGCGTCCCAAGCCAAGCGAAGCATCTCATCACCGAGCCCACATCTAAACCCGCGACCAACGACAGCACGTCACTTTCACAAGGCATGCGTATCTTAGTTGCCTTCCTTATAGTTGTTGTGCTAGCCGCCGGCTTAAAGATCGTTTTCAGCCGAATTAACCATCGACAATAACGAGAGCCCCCCATGAAACAAATTATCCTTAACTCTATCGCCATGTTGACGCTCGCTACCGCACAGGCTCTGGGCGGCGAGGCCGCAGAGAGTCCTTACTGCTCCGAAATCAAGGACTGGGCACCATGGGCAGGCCTGGACTTACAAACCATTGATTTCCCCTCCAATCCTCTCGATCCAATCTCAATTGCAGTTATTGAAGCCCGAGTCGCTTCCGGTGGCAAGAGTCAGGGATATTTCCTCGGGACCGTCTATTCGGGAAGCGCATGCACTCGCTATGCCTTTGACAATCTCCCTTTTTTCAGCGGCATAAGCTGCGTTTCGGCACATGGTGAAATAGCTAATTCGGTTGGAGATGATACCGAAGTTCAGGTTTACATCTCCCCCTATGAAGACCCACGGCGGGCTGATCGCCAAGAGGGAGATCCGCTCCCGGCACTGGAAGACTGTCAAAATTGGATCAACGCAGGCACCTCGAATGATGGACTCATCATTCGTGAGCGTCGATGCCGTTCCTCGGCCAATCCGAACATTATCATCCTCAAACGAACGGTCCTTGCCAGGAAACGCTGGTTTGCAGCAAATTGGAAAGGAATCCATAATACTCAACGGACTCTGATGATTGCACACGTATGCGGAAGTGCGCCAATATTGGAATCAATGGGTGGTCGGGTCGGCTTTGGGCTGCAACTGAACAGCACACCACTGAGCGGTGCACTGGGCAGTTTTGAGGCCATCTTTGATTCCATGAATGGAACTGGGGCCTACCTTTCTGGCGACACACCAGGAACCAAACGGCTTGCAGGTGATGCTGCCACAAATACTTTACTAGCCACAATGGCAGGAAATCCTCGGACGACGCTATGTCCGTCCGTTGTACATCCTGCTGTAATAAATGCAGATGGCGATCCAAGTGCATCAGACCCCGTCTACCCACTCGGGACGAATGCCCCTTCCGGCGAAGGGGTCGACATAACAGGGCATGTAACTTTCGATACGATTATGAACACCAGCGTTCCTGCCGACACCATCCTTACCTACAATGTCCTCAGCGGTAGCATTACCATAAAGCGCAATTCTATTCGATGGGTGGGCAACAGGAAAATTCAGTTCAAGTATAAAAATTCCACATACGGATACAGTTCTGGTGGATCAGGGCAGTTTCACGTCGAGATGAGGGTAAACGCCCAAAATGCACGAGCAGCAAACTCCAACTATCCACTGGGCACAGGCAACAAATCACTTGATGGTGGGGATGTGGGAGAAAGCAGAAGCGGCATCCATGGCGTTGCCAGCAACCGCGACGACTTCGTTTGGGAGTTCTCGCGCCAATGATTCCGCGCTTATATATGTTCCCTTTGACCGCTTTGCGGCGGGTGGCATGGTGATCGAAGCGAATTCGTAGAATTTTCATTCGCCCGTTCAATCCGATCAACCAATAAAACCGTCGGTGAAAACCGATGGTTTTTTGTTGCGTGCCTGGCATGTCTGCAGGAGGTGACAGTCCTCTTCGGCAATGCCTGTAAACTTAGTGTTTTTTCAGCCGATCCCCCTGTTTTCTCGCTGCTTTGCGTTGTGATTGGCTTGGCCTTTTAGGAATGAAGATGCCGCTGGGGTCTTTGCTGATGCGTTGGTATTTTCGTCCAGGTCGATAGGGGACGAGGTTGTTGCAGAGTCGCTCAAAAATGGGTGGTGGTTCACCGGCGCGTGGTGTGGTCAGGGTGGCGCAGATGAGGAACCAGACGGTTTTGAGGGCGGTGCTAAATTTGGTTTTGCGGAATCCGTTTTTGAGTGGTAAGCGTTCATCCACGAGTACTAGAGTTCTGAAATCCGCCTTCATATAATCGCGCGTAGGAGGTCCACCATGACCCAGTCCACGCACGCGAAGTGTACCCAGAAACCATCACCCGCCGAGCGCGGCAAAGCCCTGATCACGGCCTGGCGCGAATCTGGCCTATCCCAGGTCGCCTACGCCCGCCAGCAGCGCATCGGGCAGCACCTGTTGACCTATTGGGGCAAGAAGTTCCCCGTCCCAGGGGAAACGGCATCGATGCCAGCAGAACCAGTGGAGCCGGCGGCCACCGCCACGCCCCTTGCCGATGCCTTCGTTCAAGTGCCGGTTCCGCTCCCGCGCCAGCCACCGATCGATCAACGCCACTCGCCCATCGAGATCCGCCTCGCCGGCGGCGCTCAGCTGCGCGTCGCTCCCGGTGTCGATCCCATGCTGCTGCGCCTGGTGCTGCAGACCCTGGCAGGTTCAACGTGCTGACCTTCGGCGACACCCGGCGCATCTTCCTGGCGCGCCAAGCCACCGACATGCGCAAAGGCTGTGCGTCCTTGGCGGCCGTGGTCGAGAACGCCCTCGGCCAAGATCCCTATGCCGGCGACATCTTCGTCTTCATCGGCAAGCACAAGAATCGCGTAAAAATCGTCGCCTGGGATCGCTCGGGATTTTGGCTGTGCTCAAAACGCTTAGAGCAGGGCACGTTCGCGGTTCCGAAAGGTGCCGCGGTCGAGAACGGCGCCGGCACCATGCCGCTCTCTCCCGCTCAGATCCAGATGCTGCTCGAAGGAATCGATGTGCACCACGCGACGTATCATGCGCATTACCACCGACCGCCTCCAGCGGCGACAACGTCAGCGCCTGCGTCGGCATCAACTCTCATCACTTAATCAAACGCACTGATTTTACCGTGTTGACGCGAGGTCCATGCTGGTACCATGCATCATCATGACGCTGGCTGAACGAGTGACGATGCTGACCGATGCCTTGGCGGCAGAAATTCTCCGCCGGCAGCAGGCAGAGGCCGAGAACATCGCCATGCGTGCGCACCTCGCGATCACCGGAACCGCGGCAGAGATGGTGGTCGAGAACGCCGCGCTACGCGTCCAGGTCGCCGACCTCACCGAGAAGCTGGAGATCATGACCTACCGCATGGTCCAGATGACCCGCCGCGTCTTCGGTCGTTCCAGCGAGACCCACCATCCGGATCAACAGCATCTTGATGAGATCATGCGCCAGATTCTGGTGGAGAACGAACTGCGGCCGGATGACTCGACCGCGGCCACCACCACCGCAGCGACGACCGCCGATGCGACGACCACATCAAGCACGGCCGCCACCGCCACGCTGCGTACCAAGCGCCGCGGGCGGCTCTCGCTGCCCGACACGTTGCCGATCGAAGAGCGCTTCATTGAACTGCCTGAGTCCGAGCGTCTCGGCCCAGACGGGAAGCCGCTGCCACAGATCGGTACCCGGATCGTTGATAAGCTGGACCACTTCCCCGCCTGGTTCCGCCGTCTGCGTCTGATCTACGCCATCTATGGATCATCCCTCCCCCAGGTGCGGATCTCGGCGAATCCCATGCCCTGCATCGTGCCCAAGGGTCTGCCCACCGACACCACCGTGGCCATGGTTCTGGTGGAGAAGTACGATTACCATTGCCCACTCTATCGGCAGGAGACCAAGCTGGAGCGCGCCGGCATCGACCTCGGCCGCTCCACGTTGATGAACTGGGTGCGCCATGGAGCGACCGCCCTGCTACCCATCCAGGCCGCCATCGGTGCCTCCATCCGTGAGCACCCCGTGATCGGGATGGATGATACCTGGATTAGAACGCTGGTAACTGCTCAGAAACGAGTGGCACTCTTTCCGGGGAATTTGCTGTTAATGGAACTGCCTCCGGTTAAGTCATGATCATTGATCATGGCGTCGTCCGATCGGCACATTCAGCCCAGTCCTCATCAG
>JACDEE010000027.1 GCA_013816585.1 Sphingosinicella sp.
TTTCTGTGCTCTTCTGAGCCCTTGCGGGGGCTCTCCCGGGCTTTCATAGCCCGTCCCGTTATCAAAGGGTAGCCCATGGACGATTGATGGAACACACGTTCGACAGCCCCAACGACAGGCTGCCTACACCGTCGGTTGGTCCCCGCCCGGATGAAGGCCCGATGGACGACAGCGAGCTCCAGTCGCTGGTCTCTGGGCTCATCACCTCCGCAACACAGTACATTGACGGCGAGCTCTCTCCTGATCGCGCCACCGCGACCAACTACTACAAGGGCCGCCCGTTCGGGAACGAAGAGCCAGGCCGGAGTCAGGTCGTGCTCACCGAGGTCCGCGACGGGATCCTCTCACTCCTCCCGCCGGTCCTCCGTGTCCTCTTCAGCTCCGCGGAGAATCCTGTTGAGTTCCGCCCCCGTGGCCCCGAGGATGTCGAGGACGCCGAGCAGAAGACCGATTACGTCCGGTACGTCTTCGAGGACCAGAGCGGCTTTCTTCGCACGATCGAGGTCTTGAAAGATGGCCTGATCCGGGGCCTCGGGGTCTTCAAGTGGGTCTGGGACGAGTACAGCGAGGTCGAGCACCATAAGCTGGAGGGACTCGACCAGCAGCAGATTGAGGCACTCGCCGGCGATGACGAGCTCGAGCTGACACGCATCGAGCCTGGTGAGGTTCTCCCCCCATCCCCGTCAGCACCCGGGGCACCCCCTGCCGAGCCGGTGCAGCTCTTCGACGTCGAGCTCACCCGGACCCAGAAGGATGGTAAGGTCCGTATCTACGCCGTCCCGCCCGAGGAGTTCCTCTTCGTCCGTGAGTCCCGCGACACTAACACCTCACCTGGCATCTTCCACCGGACCCGGAAGACCAAGGGCGAGCTCGTCTCGATGGGGATCCCCGCGAAGGAGCTCGATGAGCATGGCGGCGACGATCCGTCCCTCCAGGCCAACGAGGAGGTGCTCGCTCGGACACTGAATGAGCTCACCCCCGAGGACGACGCCGCCGGTAAGGCGAACGACAAGATCCTCTACGTCGAGGGCTATGTCCGCATCGACTACGATGGCGATGGCATCGCCGAGCTCCGCAAGATCTGCACGATCGGGAGCGGGCACCACATCGTCGAGAACGAGCCCACCGACGAGCTCAACTTCGCGATCTATACCCCGGACCCCGAGCCCCACACGCTGCTCGGTCTGTCCCAGGCCGACAAGCTGATGGATATGCAGAAGGTCAAGTCGATGGTCCTCCGCTCGACTCTCGACTCCCTCGCGGCCTCAATCCACCCCCGGACGTGGTACAAAGAGGGCGACGCCAACCTGGCCGATGTCCTCAATGTCGCGATTGGGGCCCCGATTCGTACCCGCTCGGGCCCCAACGCTGTCGGCGAGTTCGCGCACACGTTCGTCGGGAGGGAGGCTTTCGCGATGCTCCAGTATTGTGATGACATCGTGGAGCGCCGAACCGGCCAGAACAAGGGCGCGGCGGGGCTCGACGCCAATGCGCTCCAGTCTAGCACCCAGGCCGCCGTTGCGGCGGCGGTGACTGCCTCCCAGGCCCAGCAGGAGCTGGTCGTGCGGATCTTTAGTGAGACGCTGAAGATGCTCTTCGTGGGGATCGCGAAGTTGCTCGTGAAACACCAGCCTCGAGCGAAGATGGCTCGGCTCCGTGGGAAGTGGGTCAATGTCGACCCCCGTTCGTGGAATACGAACATGGACGCCCAGGTCACTGTCACGCTCGGGACCGGCCTGGTTGAGGAGAAGATCCAGACCCTCGCCGGTGTCGCCGCCAAGCAGGCAGAGCTCCTCCAGCAGCTTGGGCCCAGCAACCCCATTGTCGGGCTCAAAGAATACCGAGATACGCTCGCCCAGGCCCTGGCCCTCCGGGGCTTCAAGAATACCGGGAAGTACTTCAAGGAGGTTGACCAGGCCCAGCTCGACAAGATGGCCCAGGAGGCCGCGAACAAGCCACCCCCGGAGACCCCGGAGATGGTCATCGCAAAGGCCCAGATCCAGATCGAGCAGATGAAGGCTGAGGCCAAGAAGCAGACCGACATGATGCACGCCCAGCTTGAGATGATGAAGGCCAAGGCCGAGCTCGAGCTCAAGAGGCGTGATATGCTCCTCGAGGATGATCGGCAGCGCGACAAGATCGCAACCGACACGATCGTGAAGCTGCGGAACATCGAGGCCACCACCGGTATCAGCCAGGCCGGCGCGATCGCCCAGATCGAAGATATGCGGGCCCGTGGTGTACGGAGCCCGGAAGAGATTGCCCCGCGTAAGCGGCGTGTACGGGTCGAGCGCGACGGTCAAGGTCGCCTCGCGGGTGCAACGGTAGTAGACGAAGAGGATATGTAAATGGCTTCAGATGTGCGTTTCTCCACGACCCTGACGAACGATTTTCTCGATCAGGTCGACATCCGCATCGGCTCGGGCGGGTTCCTCCGCTTCTACACTGGCACCAAGCCGGCCACCGCTGATGCCGCACTGTCGGGTAACACCCAGCTCGCCGAGCTCCCGCTGTCATCCGTGTCCTTCGGGGTGGCGTCGGGGCGAACCATTACGGCGGCTGCGATCACCACCGATACCACGGCTGATGCGACCGGGACAGCGACCTGGGCTACCCTTGTGACCAGCGCCGGTGTCCGACACGTCGATCTCACGGTTGGTGAGGCTGCGGATTCGGCCGATATCACTGTGGACAACAAGGCGTTCCAGGCCGGCGCCGACATCGCAGTAACGTCGCTCACGCTCTCGATCGCGCTGTAGGGGGGCGGTATGAAAAATATCCTCCTCCTGGCCGTAGGGCTGCTCGCCTGTGGGGCTGATCTGCCGAGCGCGCCAGCCGAGACTCCTCTCGTGGACGTGAGGCACCGCTGCACGGCCGGGAATCGGCCGTTCCGGGTCGAGCTCAATCCCGAGCTGGTGGCGTCGGTCGTAGGGAGGGTTGATACCCTTACGGCTACGGTGTACGACAAGTGCAATAACGTCAACACCAGCGCGGCCATGACATACACTCGTGCCCCGACAGCTAAGGCCTCTCTGTCAGCAGTGGGCACTCGAAAAGTAGCGGTCACGTCGCTGGCTACGGGTGCGGTCTATATCTATGCTGCGACCGGCAGCATCAAGGATAGCACCCGAATCGATATTACCACGGGCGGCACCACCTATTTCTTGGCGACGGCTGAGAATGGAAGCGTCACTGATCCGTGGCACCCGACCTATACCCCATTCGGCAATGGCGGGATCATCGCGGCCAACTCGACGACCAGGGCGAAGAACGGAACACGATCCTACAAGTTCGAGATCCCGGCCGCTGGTGCACCCACGAATCAGCACTACTCCCAGCTTTTCGCGGGCGATCCGCAGACGAGTATGGGCGGGCCGAGTGGCCACTTCTACACGGGCTGGTACAGCTTCTGGGCTTATATCGACGCAGGATACACACAGCCCGACTGGAACATGCTGCTCGGGTGGATGACTGGCGTGAGCGGATCGCCGAGTCCCATTAGCAGCATCGAGCTCCGGATGCCCCCGGCCGGCTCCCCCCAGGTGCTTCAGCTCTCTTTTCGCCTCATTAATGCGACGGCAGGGAACTATACTGCGCCCAATATCAGCGGGTATAGCAACGTCAGCAACGGATACTACTTCATGACCACCAGCTCTCCGGCGGGTGTGGTGGCATTTCCCAGCAATCAGTGGGTCCATATCTCTGCCTACTACAAGATCTCGGCGAGTAACGGGGAGGTGCAAATCTGGCAGAACGGGGTGAAGATCATGGATCTCACCGCACCCACGTTCGACACCTTCGGCGGGAGCACCTATACCCCGCTCACCAATACGGCTGGCGACATGATGCTGCAGTTCGGCATCTACGGTGCGCCCCAGATCGGGGACCAGCGTCTATTCTCGGATGACTTTACGGTATCGTCGGGTCGGGTCGTGCCCTAACCCATGTCCGTCCACCTGGCCAGCGCCTCGTCGCAGTATCTCTACTACGACCCTGCCGCGCCGGATTACAATGCGGCCTATACCTATATGGCTGCCGTGCGCTTCACGACCCTGACGGGTGATCCGACAGTGGTATCGATCGACCGAGGGGCCGCTAATTTCGATCACCTCTATCTTGGATCACCGAGCGGAGTGTTCAGGATTCGCGAGACCAACGCGAGTGTCGTCCTCGACGCCGTCGGCACGACGACGGTCGTGGTCGATACTTGGTATTACGTGGCGATGCGGCGCAACTCGGCCACGAGTTTCGAGCTGTTTGTCGGCACTTCTCCTGCCGGGATCGCCAGCGAATCGACCCAAACCGGCGGCAATGTGGCGAGCCGACTGAGCCCGTGGAATGTCCATGTCGGCTCGGTCGCCGGCGGGAATTTTCTCAATGGCGACATAACCGCCGTGAAGCTGTTCACCTCGGCGCTATCACTGGCGGAAATCAAAACGCAGGCCGCCTCGCTCGTGGCGACACAACCCGCGTGGGCGGATTGGCCACTGATCTTGCCGACCGACCGGAACGACCGGAGCGGGAATGGTCGCACGCCCCTCGCGGGTGGTGGCACTCACACCGTCGCGCACCAGCCATCGGCGCTGCCCAACTATCTCTGGCTCCCGTCCAGTGGGGCGGCCCCGATCTCCCCGGCCTTTGACGCGAGCTGGGAGGACACCGAGGACGCCGACCGCATTCTGGGGAGCCGGCTGAAGGGCACTACGGCGTTGACCAACAAGACCTCTGACGAAGCGGTGACAACGAACCCGGTGGACGTACTAGCGCGGCAGTACGTGTTCGGCCCCTTCACCCGGGCGGGCACCTGGGATGGGGCAATGCTCGGGGTGATCCGCTGCGCCGAAGATTCGGCGTCGGCCAATGCCCAGCCGCAGATGCTCGCCAGGATCGTCTCGAGTGATGGTACGGTCGTGCGTGGTACGCTGGTGGCTCACCAGACCGGCACCAGCAACGAGTTTGCGCTAACGACGCTCACCAGCCGCTACTTCCCCTTGGGGGCGACGAACGGCCTCGCGGTCACCGGCGTGGCGTTCCAGGTAGGCGACTATCTGGTGATCGAGTTTGGGGCGCGAGATGTGGAAGCCGCGTCCACCAACTGGACCCACACATACAGTTTCGGGGAGAATGGCGCGGCGGATCTCGACTTCTCTGAAGTGGATACCGGCGCGGATAACCCCTTCTTCATGCCCAGCTTTCCGCTGGCGTTGGTGCTGACGGAGGCGGCGGTGTCTGGCACGGCTACGGCGGCGATGAATGAAGCGGACGTGGTGGCCGGAGGCAAAACGATCATCATCACCCTGAGCGGTGGTGCCCAATGGATTCCCGCGTAAAGCGAGAGGAGTGGGAGGATCATGGCTGATACAAAACTGAGTGCCCTGACGGCCGTGACTGGCGTCAATATTGGCGAGACGGATGAGGTCTATGTCAATGACGGTGGCACGTCGAAGCGGGCCACGCTGGCCGAGCTGCGGAATGCGCTCGGTCTTTATACCAAGCGGCTCTCGGCGGATCTCGCCAATTCGTCCACCACCGCAGCCAAGGTCACCGGGCTCGATCTCGCGTTGCCAACTGGCACATTCCAGTTCACCTACATGATCCGATACCAGGCGGCGGCGGCGACGACCGGGGTCAAGTTCGACGTGAACTTCTCCGGCACGGTTACCGCATTCAACTGGAACCAGCGGTGGTCGGATGTAAGCTCTACTGCGTCCTCAGCGGTCCCCGATCAGGACAACATCGGCGCGGCCGGTCATGTCATGGGCTCATTTGCGAGCCGAGCCAAGGGCACGGCGGGCCGGGGGGTCACACTCTCGGTGGATACGGCTAATGCCGATATGCTGATGGTTATCGAGGGGATGGCCGAGGTGACCGCTGCGGGGAACCTGGAACTGTACCATGGCTCCGAGGTCGCCGCCGCATCTACCGTGATGCTCGGTAGTAGTATCTGCGTTATCAGGATGATCTAAGATGGCAAGTCGTCTGCTTCTGGAGACGGGCACCGATGCGCTGCTGCTGGAGGACGGCAGCGGCGTTTTGGTATTGGAAGAGACGTTTGCTAATATCCGTCAGGAGATCATCAATGGGCTCGACTCGGCGCAGGCAGAGGCCGCCGGTTGGGATGCTGTAGTTAAGGCCGGGATTCCCGTCGCGAACGTGGTCCGCACGTCAGATACTGTTGTCACCATTACCCTGCCTGCTTTCGCGTCCTACAACATCACCGCGCAGGAGACCATCACCGCCACCGTACCCAACGCGGCGCTCCTCTTCAGCGGGCCGATCACTGGCACACCGACATTCACTGTTGCAGCCACCAGTGAAAATGTTACCGGCTCCGGCTCACCGACGAAGACCCTCTCCAAGAGCGCGACCGGCGCGGCGACGCAGACCTTCACTGGCTCTGGCGCACCGACGAAGACGCTCTCCAAGAGCGCGACCGGCACGGCGACGCAGATCTTCACCGGCTCTGGCGCACCGACAAAGACGCTCTCCAAGAGCGCGTCTGGCGTGGCGGTGCAGAAATTCACTGGCTCCGGCGCACCAACGAAGACGCTCTCCAAGAGCGCGAGCGGTACGGCGACCAACGCGCCGGATAACGTCACCGGCTCTGGCACCCCGGCGAAGACGCTCTCTAAGAGCGCGACTGGCGTGGCGGTGCAGACGTTCACCGGCTCCGGCGCACCGACAAAGACGCTCTCCAAGAGCGCATCGGGCGTGGCGGTGCAGAAATTCACCGGCTCTGGCGCACCAACGAAGACGCTCTCTAAGAGCGCGAGCGGTGCTGCGACCAACACGCCGGATGCGGGTAACGTTACCGGATCTGGCGCACCAACGAAGACCCTCTCCAAGAGCGCGGTCGGTGTCGCGGTCAATTGCGACCTCTTCTTCGCCGACATCCGCCGGAATATCATCGACGGACTCGAATCGGCGCAGTCAGAGGCCACCGGCTGGGATGCTGTCGTCAAGGCTGGGATCCCTGTCTCGGCCGTGGTCCGCACGTCGAATACGGTGGTTACGATTACCCTGCCGGCTATTGCTGGCTACAACATTACAGCAACCGAGACGATCACCGTAACGGTGCCGGAGGTGGCGCTCGTCGTCGGTGAGTCGATCATAGCCGCGCCGACGTTTACGGTGAAGCTGGCATTCATCGGCTCTGGCACCCCGACCAAGACCCTCTCCAAGAGCGCGGTCGGCGTGGCGGTGCAGAAATTCACCGGCTCTGGCGCACCAACCAAGACGCTCTCGAAGAGTGCCACCGGCCGTGCCCTCCAATTCGATGTCGGAGGGTCTGGGGCACCGACGAAGACCCTCTCCAAGAGCGCGACCGGCGCGGCGACGGCGGGCAAGGATTACTTCACCGGCTACGGCACACCGACGAAGACGCTCTCGAAGAGTGCAGTCGGCGTGGCCTCACAGAAATTCACTGGCTCTGGCTCCCCGATCAAGACGCTCTCGAAGAGCGCCGTTGGTGCGGCGCGCAATGTGGGGTACACGGGCCCGACATGGACTGGTGGCGAGACCTCTGGTGCGTCGACCGCGACCCTGACGCTCGCCTGGCCGGCGGGTCACCAGGTCGATGATCTCGCACTCCTATTCCTCGGGACATCGAACGAGGTCGTCCCGTCGATCACAGCGACGGGCGCGGGCACCCCCTCCAACTTCTTAGCGATCCCTGGCGCGGAGGCCGGGATCGGCCTCGCCGGTAATGCGTCAGCCGTACGGATGCAAGTTTATCGCCAACGGGCGACGGCGACGAACATGAGTAAGATACTCATCGCCGACGCTGGGAATAACGTCTCAGCGGTCATGCTGCTGTTCAAGGGCGCAGTGTCCACTGGCAATGTGTGGAACGCTATTGCGACTGCCGTTTACTCCCCTGCGTCGACCACCTTCACCGCGCCGGGTGTGACGCCCACGGTCGATAAATGCTTGATCGTTACAGCGGTCACCCACCACATTTCTGGGGTCGCTGGCGGGCGTGCCTCGAGCATCATCAACTCGAGTCTCTTCAATGTCGCGGAGATTGTCGACTTCGGCCACGCCTCTGGAAACGGGGGCGGCATCGTCATCGCGACCGGCAATCAGATCACGGCGGGTGCGGTCCCTGCATTCACCGGGACGTGGTCCTCGTCGACCCGGGGCGCTGGTGTCACGATCGCGCTCATCCCGGCCCTCAAGACAACCGGCAGTGGCACGCCCATCAAGACGCTCTCGAAGAGCGCGACCGGCGTCGCGACACGGGGCACCAGCGCGAACGTCACTGGCAGCGGCGCAGGGACGAAGACGCTCTCGAAGAGCGCGACCGGCGTCGCCACCCGGGCACTCGACGTCACCGGCAGCGGTGCAGCAACGAAGACGCTCTCGAAGAGCGCGACCGGCGCTGCCACCCGACTACTCGACGCCACCGGATCGGGCGCACCAACGAAGACGCTCTCCAAGAGCGCGACCGGCGCTGCCACGAACGACAGCCCATACATTCCTCCCCCGGTTGAAGTCCCCCGCCCGCCACGCCGCGCGACTGGTGGCGGGGGAGCCCGGCGCCGGGTGTTCATCGCCCCTGACACCCCTGACGCTCAGGATAGGGAGCCACGCCGGCCGCGCCCGCCGGAGCCCCGCCAGGTCATCGAGTCCCCGGAGCTCCCGCCACCGGAGCTCTTCCGGCCGTCCCTGTTCCCCCCGCCGGTGCTGGACCCGGTCCTGTTCGGCCTGGCGACGCTCCCCGTGCGGGCAGAGACCGGCGCCCGGCCGCAGTGGGAGATTGAGGAGGAAGAGCAGTTCCTGCGATACATACTGGAAATGATCTAAGGAGATCCATGTACGATCCCGAGCAGGTGATAATCAATGGCGATGCGGTCGCCCGGTTCCTGAATGACTCAGCCATCCAGGCGGCCATCAGGGACACGAAGCTGCTGTACTTCAATGACTGGTATGCCGCCGAGACCCTCGAGGAGCGTGAGCGACTCTGGGCTAAGGCTCGTGCTCTCGATGACCTGCAGATCAACCTCCAGGCCATCGTCGATGCCGGTGAGCTCGCGAAGCGCGAGTAACGCACTGGCCTAGCGGAAAGCCCCTGAAAGGGTTATAATGTTTGCTAACGACGCAGACGGCGCCACCGGCTCGCAAGAGCTGAACGTCGAAACCGCCGCACCTGTCTTCGAGGCCTACCTCTCCGCAGAGGAGAACAAGGGAAAGCCCGAGACGCCCCCGGCTCAGATAGCCCCCGAGCCGGAAAAGACCGAACCCGCTGAAGTAGTAGAGGCCAGCACCGAGCCGGCCGAAGCGGAGAAGGTCGAATCCGAAGAGCCCGAGCAGACCGAGGACGAGCAGCCCGAGAGTCCGACCGAGCCGCCGGCGTTGGATCTATCTGCGACAGTGAAGCAGACGATCAACGGCGAAGAGGTCGAGATCACCATCGAGGAGGCTCTGAAAGGTTACTCGCGGACCCAGGATTACACCCGCAAGACGCAGGAAGTCGCGGCCCAGCGCAGAGCGTTTGAGGCCGAGGCGGCTGCGGTGCGGGAACGCGCGCAACAGTACGCCGCGCAGCTCGCGCAGTTGGAACAGACCATTACGGAGTACACGCCACAGGAACCGGATTGGGCCCAGGTGCAGCTCGACCAGCCCGCCAAGTTCCCCGAGCTGTACACGCAGTGGGCCGCACACAAGGAGCGCATGGCCGCCATCCGTGAGGAGCGTGGCCGGGCGCAGGAACAGGTGATGCGGGACCAGGCGCAGCTTCATCAGCAGCACTTGCAGGCCGAGCAGGAGAAGCTACTCGCGGCACTCCCCGAGTGGGGCAACCCCGAGCACGCGACGACTGCCAAGACTAAGATGGTGGGCTATGTGAAAGACATGGGCTACACCGTCGCGGAGATCAGCCAGGTGACCGACCATAGGTTGCTGGTGCTGATTAACAAGGCTATGCGGTGGGATGAGGCGCAGAAGAAGAAGCCTGATGTCCAACAGCGGATCGAGAAAGTGCGATCGGCGACACCCGGGCCGGCCAGTGGGGCAGTAAAGCCGGTGTCCGAGGCACAAAAGGCGCGTGGGAGGCTCGCGAAGACGGGCTCGCAGAAGGATGCTGCGGCCGCATTTGAGTCGTTCCTCGAAGAGGACTAGCCTCTCGAGGAAGCACAGGAAACCCTAACAGTGGCAAAACTGACAGGCACCTACGTCACGACCGAAGCAAAGGGCATTCGTGAAGATCTGACGGATATGATCTATCAGATCTCGCCCACCAAAACCCCGTTCCTCTCGATGATCGGGCGCACCAAAGCGAGCAACACGCTCCACGAGTGGCAGGAAGACGCGCTGGCAACGCCGGATCTCAACAACAACCGGCCGGAAGGCAACGAGGCGGCCTTTACCTCCCCCGCGCCGACCGTCCGTCTCGGCAACTATGTCCAGATCTCGGACAAGACCGCGATAGTCTCCGGCACTCTCGAGGCTGTCGACAAGGCTGGCCGGAAGAGCGAGATGAGCAAGCAGTTGGCCAAGCGTTCGGCCGAGCTCAAGCGGGACATGGAAGCCATCGCTCTGAGCAATCAGCCGGCGAGCGGCTCCGATCCCCGGAAAACCGCCGGGCTCCCGGCGTGGCTCAAGACCAACGATGTTTTTGGTGCGGGTGGCGCGAGCCCCGTGTACACCACGCTCCCCAACGCCGCGCGTACGGATGGTACTCAGGCGCCATTCACTGAAGCTATGCTGAAGAGCGCGATTTCGCTCGGGTGGGATGAGGGCGCCGAGCCGAATGTCATCCTGGCTGGTTCGTTCAACAAGTCGGCGTTCTCTGCTTTCTTGGGTATCGCCGACCAGGTGTATAACCTGAATGCCGCGAAGCCCGGGACCATCGTCGCCTCGGCTGACGTGTATGTCAGCAACTTTGGCACCTTGAGGGTCGTCCCGAGCCGCTTCCAGCGGGCCCGTGACGTGTTCCTTATTGACCCGGAGTACATGAGCATCATGTACCTCCGGCCCTTCAGCACCAAGCCGCTCGCCAAGACCGGCGATGCGGAGAAGCGCCTCATCAACGTGGAGTGGGGCCTGAAGGTCCACACCGAGAAGGCGCACGCTGCCGTGTACGATCTGACTACGGCTTAAGCAGTAACCCGGTAGCGCCGGGTAGCAGTAAAAGGGAGTGGGGCGCGGCCGCGCCCCCTCCTGGCTTCACCTTCACTGGAGGGACTCGGAATGACCTAATGCGTGGTTGGAAGCTGTACCTCTCCCTCATTGTTGGCGCCGTGCTGGTCTTGGGCGCCATCCGTTTCGTAGCATCTCACTTCACCGATCTCGCTGACGCCCGCGCTGACCTCAAGGCCGTCCAGGCTGATGCCGAGGCGCAGATCACGATCAACAAGGAGATCACCGATTACGCCGAGCGGCTCGTCCGCACCGCCGACAGCGCCGAGCAGGTAGCCGAGCGCGCCGAGCTACGCGCCGAGCGCGCTGAGGGGCGCCTGGAGGCCGCCAAGACAGCGGCTGACTCACTCCCCCCTGCGATCGCGGCGAAGGACGCCTGGCACGATGCGTACACGTCTGAGCTCGCCGCCGCTGGCGCTCTCCGCGCCCGGGGCGATACGCTCGAGGCCGCGAATAAGCACCTCGCTATTCTCGTCCGCGACTATGGGGATGCCTCCAAGGGCATACTCGATGCGACCCGGCCGTCGTTCCTCAAGAGCCTCCTCCCGAATGTTGGTGTCGGCGCCGCCGTCGGTATCAACCCTCTCACCCGGAAGCCTGCTTCCGTCATTGGCCTGACCCTGAGCTGGGATTTATGAGCGACGACAACAACATCATTTCGTCCGACCCGGAGACGAAGATCCAGACAATTTTCCACCCGAGTGATGATGGGAACAAGTTCGTCCTCGAGGAGCGCCAGGATGCTGAGGAGATCGTCGAGGTCAACCGCTACCAGTACAACTTGTATGACCAGCGCACCCCCTTCTCGGGCGACGGGTTCCATAAGGTTGCGTCGATCCCGCTGGTCGTCCTCATGGACCTGGAAGCGAAGGGGATCACGAGGGATCCGAAGGCGTTTGTTAAGTGGCTGAACGATCCTGACAACCTATACTTTCGGACCCGGCCGGGGCGCGTCTAAATGGCGGGGCGGATTCCCCCTGAGTTCGCCGGCCACTTCCTGGCCTTCCCCGAGCAGCCGTCTTATCGCGGGGTGTGTACCTACGTAGTGGACGGCGACACGATGGACTGCCTGGTAGACCTGGGCTTTAATAGCTACCGCTACATCACCATCCGGCTCCGTGGCGTGGACACGGCGGAAATCAATAGCGGTGATCCGATCGAGCGGGCGCGGGCGCAGGAGGCCAAGCGATTCTCCATGAACGCCATCCTGGGAAAGCACGTCGAATTGCACACTTGGAAAGATTCCCAGACGTTCGGCCGCTATGTGGCGGATGTTTACTATCTGCTTACCGGCGGGGGGCGGGGCTCACTGGCTATCGCACTCCGAGAGGCGGGCCACGCGCTATGACTGTGGTAGCGCCGACCATCCCGACCGACTATCTTAGGACACCCGCCCTCGTGGCGGCGACCTCGCTCGAGCACGCCCGTGAGCTACGGGACTCGGCGGCGCCTGAACAGGATGCGCCCCGGGTTCTAGTCTCGCATGGCGATCACTGATTACACCACCCTCCAAACACAAGTAGCCTCCTGGCTAGGCCGGTCGGACATGACCGTACCCATTCAGGAAGCGATCGCGCTCGCCGAGCAGGACATTGCCGCCAACCTGCGTATGCGGGTTGTGCGCGCGACTGTCAATCTGGTGAATGTGCCTGACGGGACTGATTACGCCACCGTGCTCCCCACGGATGTCGCCGAGCTCCGATCCGTCCGGTATGCGAGCCCCACCCGGCGTTACGCCCTGAAGGCACGGACCCCCGAAGGGCTGGCGGCGGTACGTCAGAGCGGGACGGGTACGCCAGGCAGCTATGCTGTTGTGAATGGCCTGCTGCTACTCGATGTTATGCCAGATACGACATACCCCGCAGAGATCATCTACTTCGAGAAGCTGACACCACTCTCGGCAGCCGCTCCCACAAATGCGACACTCACCAGCGCCTCCCGCCTCTATCTCTTTGGTGCGCTGAAGGAGATGGCACCCTACCTCGAGCACGACGAGCGTGTCGCGCTCTGGGAAGCGAAGTACCAGAAGGCCATCGACGATGAGAACATCGCGCGAGAGCGCGCCGAGCTGGGGTCTGCACCGAAGGTCATCAGCCTTCCGGTGGTTTTCGGGTAATTCACTATGCCAATTACAACAAACTACGGATGGCTAACTCCAGTCATCGACGGCTCGACGGGATCGTGGGATACGATCCTCAACGCCGCCTTCGTGTCAGCCGACGCCAGCCTGCGGGCAGCGGAGAATGAGGCCGAGGCGGCGCAGACTACGGCGAACAAGGCACTCACCGAAAATCTGGCATTTCCGCTGCTGTCTGCCTATGGCGCACAGTATGCGTCATTCAACGGCGCCGAGCCGGTCGACATTCGCCGGGTGTACAATGCCGGCGGCGCTGGTGGTATCACCCTGGTTGGGTCTGGAGCGCAATCTGTGAATTACGTAATTCCAATAACAGGGCTGAAACCTGGAATGCGGATTACGGGATTCAGGAGTTATGCGATAGAGCCGGCGAATACCGTCATAACAATCAATCTGGTCTACGCCGGGGAGAATGGAATTGACTCGGTGATATCCTCGCACTCGCATGGCCTATCGCTGGAAATCCTGACGAAAACCGGGCTCTCACACGACATTGTAGCGAACCGGGCGTATTTCTTCGGCCTCGACATGGTCCGAATTACTGGATCCAATTCGCAGCCCCTGATCTCCTGGGTCCAGCCGACAGTGATAAGAATATAAAATGATGCAGGATACGATCTACGTCACCAACCCAGACACAGCGAGCCAGATGCTCGATCTGTTACGTGGGGTGTGGAAATTTCTGGAGCCATTCGCCTCGCTCTTCCTGGCGGGTGTGGTCGCCTGGTATCTCCGCAAGCTGAATGCGGGCCAAGATAAAGCTACTGCGGTGGCGGAAACGGCGGCGACGAACGCCCAGGTAGCGGCGTTCGATGCTGCCACCGCCGTGGCCAGCAGTAGGGTGCAGGTGAAGAAACTTGACCTTATCGAAACACTGACTAAGGTATCGGCCGCTGATGCCGCCACCGTCGCGGCCGCAGTAACGGAGGGAAATAAGGCGCAGGAGATGAAACTTGACAACATCGAATCCATAGCTAAGGGAGCGGTCTCCGATGCCGCTACCGTCGCAGTCACGGTCGCAGAGTCGAATAAGACCCAGGCGATGAAACTAGACCACATAGAATCCCTGGTTAACTCGCCCATGAGCCAGATGCAGGACTTCAATGATAAGCTGATCGCCCAACTTACTAAATTGGGTGTCACGCCCGAGGCGCGAGCACCGCAGATCCCAGACGAAATGAAGAAATCTGAGTAAGTCCCCCGATCCGGCGTGAGCCGTGAACCCTCGCGCCCCGCGCGTCGCAGTGAGATAGGAAGGCCCCCGGAGATTCACCGATGGACATCACCGCAGTTGTGGCAGCATTCGGCACGCTCACCAGCGCGGGCGTCTTCACCGACACCCAGACCATCGTGGTCGGTGGTAAGACGTACACCACCCAGACCACACTCACCAACGTGGACGGCAACGTCCTCATCGGCGCCGATGCTTCTACGACCCTCGCCAATCTGAAGGCCGCGATCAATCTGGACGCCGGCTCTGGCACGCTCTACGCCGCTGCGACGACGGTCAATCCCCACGTCAAGGCGACCACGAAGACCGCAACCACCCTCAAGGTCGTCTCGAAAGTCCCGGGCGCGATCGGTAACCTCATCGCGACCACAGAGACCCAGACCAACGCCTCCTGGGGCGCCGCGACCCTCGCCTCTGGCGCGGGGAGCATCGCCACCGCGATCGCGGAGACACTCGTGGGCGCGCAGCTCAACGCCGAGGTGGAGTCGATCCTCCGCAGGCTGGATGCGGATAGTGAAGCGTTCTAACCATGCTGACGCTGATACGCACCGTCCGCTCTGCGGATGGTGTGTTCGGCGTGTTGCGGGGTCCGGGGTTCGTGCTCTGCACCGCTGAAGAGGAGGACCGCGATAACGCGCGGTGCGTGTCGTGCATCCCAGCCGGCACGTACCCGGTTCGTCGCACCTCCTACTTCAAGCACGACTTCCCGACCTACGAGGTCCGTGACGTGCCAGGGCGGGGCCGCATCCTCTTCCACCCCGGCAATACTGAGGAAGACACGCAGGGCTGTATCCTCCTGGGCCTCCGACCCGGGCTGCTCCGGGTCAGGGATGAAGACACGGGGATCATCGTCGAGAAGCCGGGTGTCCTCGAGAGCAGGCTCGCCTTCGCTGAATTTATGAAAGGGATGGGCGGGGTCTACGAGACTACGATCACCATCCAGTGGGACGTCAAATGATCGAGACACTGATCCCGGTCGCGCTCCCCCCGGGGCTCTTCCGCAACGGGACGCGGCTGGATGCGGTGGGGCGCTGGTATAACGGCCAACTGATGCGTTGGGTCGAGGGCTACCCCCAGCCGCTCGGTGGGTGGCGCGAGGCACAGAGCAGCGCCGGTGGTCCGCTCGGTGCGCTGACGGCGAGCGCCACCGCGCGCTTCAATGCCGCGCTGGCCTGGCGCCGGAACAGTGGAGACCAGCGTCTCGCGATCGCTGGTAACGAGTCCGTCTATGTGTTCCAGGGCGAGCTCGTCGGGGGCAACTCTGTCAACATCACGCCCGTATCATTGGCCGCCGGCGGCATGACCTCCGTAATGACCGGCGGGATCTATGGTGCGGGTGTCTATGGTGCGGGGCCCTATGGCGTCGGGTCGGGTGCGCTCACGCTGGTTGAGGCCGCCACCTGGCAGCTCGACAACTTCGGGCAGCTCCTTGTTGCGGTACACTCAGCCGACCGCAGGCTCTTGATCTGGGGCACAGACGAGAGCGCGAAGCTGGTGGTAGTCGCTGGCGCCCCAATAGACAACGTTGGCGTGGTAGTGACGCCCGAGCGGTTCCTCGTCGCGCTGGGCGCGAGCGGGAATATTCGGAAAGTGCAGTGGGCGGATCAGGAATCGTCGACGGTCTGGACGCCATCGGTCTCCAACCAGGCGGGTGATTTCGAGCTCCAATCCACCGGCAGGATCCGGTGCGGGCGACGGACGAAGGCGCAGACGCTGATCTGGACAGATGTCGATCTGCATACGATGACGTACATCGGTGGAGATCTTATCTACTCCTTCGCCCAGGCGGGTGATAACTGTGGGATCATCGGCCCGAATGCGGTCGCGATGACGGACACACAGGCCTTCTGGATGGGCAAGAATACTTTCTACCGATACGACGGGTTCGTGCAGCCGGTCCCGTGTGAGGTCCAAGACTACGTCTTCGAGGACTTCAACAGACTCCAGACGGCCCAGGTGTGGGCGAAGACAACCGCCGAATTCGGTGAGGTCACCTGGGAGTATTGCAGCGCGGGGTCTACGGATCCCAACCGCTATGTCACCTTCAACTACCGCGCGAACCACTGGACCTTCGGGGCACTGGCGAGGACGTGCGGGGTTGATGCCGGTGTCTATCCCCGGCCGGTGATGGTGGGTGTGGACAAGCGTCTCTATGAGCACGAGATCGCCGAGGATCGTGGGGCTGAGAAGCCGTTCCTCGAGAGCGGGCCCGTCCCGATCGACAAGGATCGCGTGATGCGGATCCAGAGGATTGTCCCTGATGGGACGGCACTCGGTGATGCTATGATGTCGATCTATACCTCGATGTTCCCGGTCGAGAACGAGACCCTCAACGGGCCCTACTCGCTCGCGAACCCGACTGATGTCCGACTCACGGCGAAGTATGTAAGGCTCCGCATCGAAGAGGCCCTCGGCGTCTCCTGGCGGGTCGGCACCCCGCAGCTCGGCGTGATCCCCTTGGGCCGGCGGTGAGCCAGCCGCTCCCGTCGTCGCCGGAGGATCACGATGGGCGGAACCAGAATGAGGCCCGCCGGATCCTCGAGCTGGGTCTGGGCAACCTCCTCCAGCGGGTCCAGGCCCTCGAGGCTAGGCAGGGTAACTGATGGATCTGGCACGGGCTAGACCGCACATCGAGGCGGCATTATCTTA
>JACDEE010000010.1 GCA_013816585.1 Sphingosinicella sp.
CGTGGCCTTGTCACTCACGTCCAACCCTGCAAATATCGTCATCGGTCATCCTCCTCCTTGGGGCGCTAACACGACCCCGCCATAGCAGGAGGATGACTACCTCAATTACGCCATGTCCCCGGAATTGTTCCGGATGCAGCTATCTGTCGGGCCCGCCGAAACCGGCCCATCTGAAATCGGCCAGATAGCGCCGCCGGCTTGGCCGTATCTATGCCGGGGTTTCCACCATTGGCGCGCCCACGTCCTGACTTTTCGGCAGCGAAAACTTGAAAGTGGTGAAGTCGTCGGTTTCGTCCAGCCAGATACGTCCGCCATGTTGTTCAACGATCGTCCGGCACACGGAAAGGCCGATGCCGAGACCGGTTCCGGTGGCGCTTTTGAAGGGAGAAAAAAGGACGTCGCGCATTTCGTCGGGAATTCCCGTGCCATTATCGCTGACCGACATTTCGACGAACTCGCCGTCTGACACCGCCGCTATCCTAATGAAGGGGCTTTCCTGCCCCTGAATGGCCTCATTGGCGTTGCGGGCAAGATTGAGAAGCACTTGTTCGATCTGGACCTGGTCGACCCAGATTTCATCGGCGCTGGCCCCGATTTCGACCATGGGCGCGATTTTCATCGAAGAGCCGAGCAATCGGATGGAATCTTCGACCAGATCCTTGACCTTGACGTTCACCTTCGTGCCCGATTTGCCGCTGACCATTTGCCTGATGCTCGTTATGATCAGGCCCGCTCGCAGGACCGCGTCCTGCGTTTCGTTGACCCCTTTCAAGGCCTCCGCGATGGCGGGCGGGTCCTGCGTCAGGAGCCTCTTCGTTCCTCCCAGATAATTGGCCGCCGCAGTCAGCGGCTGATTGAGCTCATGGGCCAGCATTCCTGCCATCGTATTCATCGCGTTCACACGGGATGTGTGGATGAGCTGATCCTGCAGACTTTCGACCTCGCGGGTCACACGCTCCCACGCCTTGCGTTCCGGATCGATGTCCAGGGAAGCCACGACGCCGCCGACGAAATTCCCTGCGCCGTCTTTTACTGCGCGGGCGATGAACCGGACCCAGGAAAGCGTGCCGTCACCACGTTGATAATTGACCTCCAGCGAGGGAAATTCCTCGCCCCTGGCAATCCGGGCCAGGGGATATTCGTGGCCTTTCACCCGGCTGCCGTCGGCATGATAGGAAACCCATTCGTCGTAGGAATCCCGGTCGGGCGAAAAGAGCACGGGATGCCCCAGAATGTTTTCCACCTGCTTGTTGCCGCTGACGATCCTTCCCGAAGGAAGTTCAGCGAAAACGATGCCGACGGGTACCGTCTCAACGATGGTCCGCATCCGGGCCTCGCTCTCGGCCAGCTCCGCCTCGGCCCGTTTCCGCTCGTCGATCATCTCGGCGACCGAAATGAAAAAATCCGGACGGCCTTGCGCGTCCCGGGCCAGGGTGGCCGTCAGGTTCACCCAGGTTATCGATCCATCTTTTCGAATGTATCGTTTTTCCATCGAATAACGGGCTGCGCTGCCGGCCAGCAAATTCCGGACATGGTCCAGGTCGAGGCTGAGGTCATCGGGATGGGTGATCTGCTGGAAACCGCCGGCGAGAAGCTCTTGGGCGCAATAGCCGGTGAGCTGGCAGAAGGCGTCATTGACAATCAGGAAAGACCCGTCGGGGGCAACCTGGGCGATGGGAACGGAGGATTCGAAAAATATTCGCTCGAATACAGACACATCCACGCCTTTCGCAGTCCGATGCAAGCTTACGGCACCTGGTCACCAAGGCCCATCTTAGCCCCAACCCAAGCTTGTCCGATGTCTGATCCACGCGCAACCGGAACGGCGGGTACGTTGCCGCAAAAATTCATCTGCGGGATCGAGGCGTCCCAGCGTCCGAGTTTAACGGGCCGGCGAGCCAGACGCGGTTGCGTCGGCGCTCAGTCCGATCACTTTCTCCGCTGGTCGAGTTCGCGCAGGATTTCGTCCACCGCATCCACGATCGATTGAGGATCGTCGATCTCGATATTGTGGCTGGTGTTGGGCACGACACGCTGGCGCCCCAGGGTCGAAAGCGCGGCGGTTTCGCGATGGAGCTGGTTCATCAAGGCAAAGTCAGCGGCGTCGAGCGGGTCTTGGGGATCATAAATGCCGTGCGTCAGGACGATCAGCGGCTTTTGTCCCATGGCACCCTTGCGGAAGAGGGCGGAGTAGGCCGCGTCTCCCCGGCGATCGCCATAGACGCTGTTCGAAATTTCGGATGCCTGCGCCTGCTGATACGCGCTGGTGACCTGGATCCGGGCGCGCTCGGCAGCGATTTCGGGCCCGAGCGGCTCCCGCACCGGATCCGAACAACGTTTATACTGGGTGGAGGCTGGATCCAGATTGCTGGTCCGCGCGGCGGCCGCGCATTCTTCATAGCGGCGCATGATGAGCGGGAAGAAATCGAGGTCCGCCAGCTCGATCCGCGCCGCCAGGTGGGCCCCGTAATTTTTGGTCAGAAACGACCGCCCCCGTTCACCCGATCGTTCTTCCGAAGGGTCGACCAGCACCAGCCCAGCTACGTCCCCGGGGTAGGTCAGGGCGTAGAGCTTCATGTTAAAGCCGCCGAGCGAATGCCCGACCAATATCAAAGGCGTGTTCAATTTGGCCGCCTGGACGAGCGCATGCAGATCCTCGACAATCTGGATCGGCGACCTCGGCATTCGGGAAATATCGCTATAACCAAGCCCGGCGCGATCGTAGGAACAGGCGCGGGCGCCCTTGGCGACCGCCGGCTGCACCAGCGCCCAGATCACGGACCAGTCGCTTCCGCCTGAATCAAACAAGACGGTTTGGTCGCCATTGCCCATGCAGAACAGGTTGAGCTTACGACCGCCGCCTATGTCGATCAGGTCGTGCGGCCTGGCAAATTTCCGCGCGATCTCCGGCGCAAGTGAGCCTTTGGCCGGTGCCTGGGCAGCCAATGTGACCGACCACAGACAGCAAGCCAGTGCTGCCATCAGTTCTTTGTATAGGCCGAAACGAGATTGGCCGCTTTCTCTTGGACGACCGAAGCTCGCGGCCTGGATTTCCATGAACTTGCCCCTGCTGGTAGCCAATTGGCGCATAGCGAATCCTTTGTTGACCAAGCCTGGCGGCGATACCGGTCAAATTTTACATAACCATCGTTATATAAAAGCAGGGCGCTGTTGCAAGATACTATGGTCGGGAGGCCGAGATAGGGCTGCCGTGCCGGACTATCTGTCGTTTGTCGGAAGCGAATGACTGGCGCGTCCCTGGATCGTCCGATCGGAAATAAAACCGGCCGTCGGTGCGACGAGCCCTGCCCGATCAGATCCGTTAATTCGCGATGGAGGCGGGAGACCGGCCCGTATCCATGGTCCTCAGGGCAGGCCAGGCGCTGTTCGACGGCGCTGCCGGTATGGCCGCATTGGGCGCCTGCTGCATGGCCCCGACGCTGGCGCCGTTCGTGACCCCGAAAGCGTTATAGATCGCCCGCGCCGCGGTAGCGATCACTGCGGGCCGGTTCTCTCCTCCGCGCGCGAACATTGCGACGGCGATACGCCGTCCGTCGGGCAATGTGAGGAATCCGACGTCGCCGGTATAGCCCGAAAGGGTCCCTGTCTTATGTTCGACCCGCGTGCCGGGCGGCAGCAAACCGCGGATACGGTTGGATCCGGTGATGCACCGGCCCATCATGCCCAGCAGCACCGACCGGCTCTGCGGCTTCAATGCCGGGCCGCTATCGATCAGGCGAAGGAGTCCAAGCATCGCGGTCGGAGTGCTCGAATCCCGAATGTCCCGCAAATCCCGGCGGTCGCTGAGCAGTTGGGCGATCGTACGATCGACACGCATGCCGGTGAGACTATGGGAGCGAAGCCAATTATCAACGCTTCTCGGCCCGCCGAGCGTTGCCAGCAACATGTCGGTCGCCCGATTGTCGCTGCGGGTAATCATCCGATCCATTAAGCCAAGCGCGGTGGTGCTCCCGATCATCTCGTCGAGCGAACGGCGCCCGGCATCGACTTCCGCAAGATAGGCGGCGGCGACCGCAACCTTCATCGTGCTGGCCATCGGAAAGGGCTCATTGCCGTTGAAGCTGACCGCGGACCCGTTCGTCAGGTCCAAGGCGGCAATGCCATATTCGCCGGGATTTTCGATGGCGGTGGCGGCGAGCTGCTGCTCCAGCAGCTTCAGCCTGGGTGGGGCTTCGGCCCAGGCCGGCTGGGCGACGAGGGCCAGGAGCCAGATAAGCACCGCACTCATACGAAACATCGGCACATTCCCCAAAAAACTCTCCGCGCCAGGGATGCCGAGGCGCGACCATCGCCTGCATAGCAGAGGTTTGATTAACGGCGTCATCATTGAAATCCGGCATCCGACCTGTTTCGGCCTCGGCTCGGCTCAAATAGCGAACACCTGTCCAAGCGGGGTCTGCTGCGCTCCGGGTCGAGCCTTCATTTTTTCGCGGGGAAGGCCGATTGCGCCACGCTGCGGCGACGCGTCTCGGGCACCGCTGCCCGCATGATGCGGCGAAATTTGGGACATTCCAGGTGGCTTGGGGCAGGGCAGGCAGCGGCATGCCTCAAACCATCCCGCATCTTGGCAAACTGGCGGGACATAAGGTCCAGTTCTTCCGCTTTGTCGGTGAGCATTTGCCGGTCGATGGCCGGGCGGCCGTGGGCGGCAAACATGCCGGCAATCTCGTTCAACGTGAAACCGGCCGCGCGGCCCAAGGCGATCAGCGCCAGCCGTTCCAATATATCGGCATCGAAAAGACGGCGCAGGCCGCGCCTCCCCACGGACGCGATCAGCCCTTTCTGCTCATAAAAACGGAGCGCCGAGGCGGAGATGCCGGAGCGCCGGGCCACCTCCGCAATATCCAGGTCCCGCATGGACTTGACCTCAACTGTACTTGAAGTGGCACAATGCGGCTTTCCGATTCGAAAGACAACAGGGAGCCCGCAAGATGAAGAGCGAACCGAAGAAAGCAGGCCCGTCAGGGCCGCCATGGAATGGCCGCGCAGGAGTGGCTTGGATCGAATCGCAGGAGATGCTCGATCGACTATTGAGGCCGATCGAGGATCATCTTGTGGGTACCGTCCTGGCGCGGCCCGGGACGGCTGTGCTGGACGTCGGCTGCGGCACCGGGACCACCACATTGGCGGCGGCCAGAATGGTCGGCCGTGGAAGCAAGATCGTCGGAATAGATATTTCGGAGCCGATGATCGCCGCCGCCCGCCAGCGCGCCGAGCAGGTTCCGTCCCCGCCCGAATTCATCGCCGCAAACGCCGCTACATATTCATTCGAGCCGCAGAGCTTTGGCACGATCATCTCGCGCTTCGGCCTGATGTTCTTTGACGATCCGATACCGGCCTTTGCCAATCTTCGACGCGCCGCAAAGGAAGGCGCCGAGCTTCGTTTCTTCGCCTGGCGGGGCCCTGAGGATAATCCTTTCATGATCACCGCCGAGCGGGCCGCAGCGCCGTTTCTTGCCGACCTCCCGCGACGCCGTGCGGATGCACCGGGACAGTTCGGCCTGGCGGATCGCGAACGAACCTGCCGGATCCTGGAACAGGCCGGCTGGGAAGCGGCCGATATTCGCCCTTACGATATGGATTGCGTCCTGCTGGAAAGCGAATTGGAATCCTACTTTACCCGGCTTGGCCCGCTCGGTCTCGTTCTGCCCGATGTGGATGTCGCCACGCGCAAGCAGATCGTGGAGGAGGTCCGTGCGGCATTCGAACCCTTCGTGCAGGGCGGGGAGGTACGCTTCACCGCTGCCTGCTGGATCGGCAGGGCACACGCGCCATAGTCCTGTTTACTCATCGAGGGTGGAAAGAGCCGGCGGAGTTTATGCATCATTGCAGCACCCAATGAGCGCTCCTGGTGAGCCTGAAATTGTTCGTTGAGCCGGCAAAGGCGCAGCCTTTCCGGAAGACGTTCACATCTTCCGGTTCGACTGACCACAGGCAAACCGACTTCCGGCCACGGGCGGGAGGGGAGCATCCCTGCGTGGAATGCTCCCTTTACTCTCAATTCTGATCTTCCACCTTCTTCCACTGGGCCTTGGTCAGGCACGCCCTTTTCTCCATCCGGGTTCCGGTGGCGGGCAGCTTCTTGCAGATCTTCTTTTCCTCGAGGGCACCGCTTGCCGAGGATTCTGCCTGGGCATTGGTTCCGTTGTTGATCTTCGCGGCCAAAGGGGCCGCGCCGGACGTAACCAAAGCGGCGGCAAGAATCAGCTTTGAGAAAGACATAACAATACTCCTCTTCCTGTCAGCGCGGGAGCGCGCTGTAGCTGTGTTACTGCATTAGTTATGCCAAACACTTAGAAGGCTAGGAAAAGCTGGATTCTCGGAGGAAATGGAAAGTTTTTCGAGGACAAATTTGCTCAGGTAATGATGTCTTTGCCCAACAAATGGTGAAATCTCCGAGCCGGTGGCGAAGCGACGATGCTCGTTTCCGGACAAAGCGGACATGTTGGCTGGGCAGACATTGATATTCCCGACCCACGGGTTCAAGGGGCGGAATGCTCTATGAATTCGAACGCAGGCTGCTCCAGCTGGCAGTCGCCATCGCCTGCCTCGTCCCCTTGTCAGTGGGATTGAAATGCCTGGTCGGGGGGGTTGAGACGATAAAGGGAGTGAGCGGCGCGCCGGTCGATCTGGACAGCCATTTCCGTTATCTTTCAGGGCTTTTATTAGGGCTAGGCTTGGCCTTTCTCAGCTGCATCCCCCGGATTGAGGCTCGGAGCTCCCTTTTCCGAATGCTGGCGTCGATCGTCGTCATAGGAGGTTTGGGCCGCCTCATTTCGATCGCCGAATTCGGAATGCCCGGTCGCGGCCATATTTTCGGCCTTGCAATGGAATTGGCCGTGGTCCCCCTCCTGGCTCTGTGGCAAGTCCGAATTGCCCGAGACTCCGCGCAGCAGGGCCAAGATTTCATTTCCGGAAGCGGAATTGTCGCTCTCGGCGATTAGCCTCGTTGCTGATCCCGTGACCCAGGGCTCCGCCCAGCCTCGGTCTTCCTGACTTCGTCGACTGTCATGCGCCTGCAACGAGCGCATCCTAATTCTCCTGTCAGGGAGGATTGGACATGACTCGCTTCACCTATCGACAAGGGTCGAGCAGCCGCGGCGGCTGGTCGCTCCTAGGCCGGGCCCTATTCTGGTCCGTTCGCCATTCCAGACGTTCCTGACTTGCCGCCCGGCGGTGGGTATGAAGGGGAGGCGCACCGGAATGCCTTCGATGAAGGCGTCCGGGCCAGGTTTGCCGGACTGTCCTGGTCCTTTTGCCCATATCCGGCGGGGACTCGCCGCCGCACCGCCTGGCTGGATGGATGGGACGACGAAGAGGCGCTTTCGGCTCCGCCCGCCCGCGCCGGTATACCCTTCGCCAGATTGATAAGATCCACGCCTCGTTGAGCGGCGCTACCGCCGATCAATTTCCTGATGCGGGTTTCGGTGCACCGCGTCGTCTAGCCTGCGGCCCCACTGATCCCCCTGGGGGCTTCCATCGATTGTCGATCGTCGATGGGCGGGGAAGGGTCCACCCCCCTTCCCCGCACTTCGGCCAGGGCCTGATCGGCATTTCGATTGATCTTTCATTCCTGGCCGACGATCTATTGCCCGACATCGGCATCGATGACTTGTTGTTTCGGCTACGTTTCGTTCATCTGCCGCATGCCTAAAAGCCGAAGCCGCCAAGGGATAAGCAACAACGATGACTGCGGAAACGCGGGCCAAGGCCGGCGCAGATAGCCGAACCGGACTGGAACAGGTCTACCTCCTCCACCAGGCGTCGTTGCTTCGTTTTCTTCGCGCGCGGGGCGCCGGGGACGCTGCCGAAGATTTACTGCAGGAGCTCTGGATCAAGGCATCAACCGGGGTATCCGGGCCGGTGAACGACCCGCTTCCCTATCTCTATCGTGCGGCCAATAATCTGATGCTCGACCGTCACAGAGCCGAAACGCGCCGCGCCAGACGCGAGCAGGATTGGTCTGCCATAGCCGGCACCAAGGGCGGGGGTGCCTCGGGCGAGCCATCGCCGGAGCGATCTTTGATCGATCAGGGAGAATTGAGAGCTGCCCAGGCCATGCTCGACTCGCTGGGCGAAAGGACAGTGAAGATTTTCCGCCGCTTTCGGCTGGAGGGTGAAAGCCAGCGACAAATTGCAGCGGACGAGGGGATCAGCGTCAGCGCCGTCGAGAAGCATTTACAAAAGGCATATCGCCTCCTTCTGGATATCCGGAGGCGCCATGATGCGGATTGATGCGGGCGGCGGCGTCGTTGCGAAAAGGCGATGCTCATGTTGAGAACAAAAATCGAGATTGAGGAAGAAGCCATTGGCTGGGTGATGCGGCTGAAGGCGGGCGACGAGCATGCCTGGTATGCTTTCACCCGGTGGCTGGGAGCCGATCCTGCGCATGCGGCCGCCTATGAAGAAATTGCGCTGTGCGATGACGAGGCGGAGGAGGTTTTTGCCCCTGCGCCGGCACGACCACGCGAACTGCCGCTTCATCGTCCTGCGGTACATGCTTCGCCCGTCGAACGGCGCGCGGGCCGTCGGGCTTTTCTCAGGTGGGGCATCGCCGCCAGCCTCGTCTTCGTCACCGGCTATGCGGCGACGAGAGACACGAGATCCTATTCGATTGAAACCGAGGCCGGCGAGCGCCGCGAAATCGAACTGGCCGACGGCAGCCGGATCGAACTCAACGGTGATACGAAGGTTACGCTGGACAAGGATCGGCCGCGCTTCGCTCGGCTCGAACAGGGCGAAGCCTTGTTCCATGTGATCCACGCGCCCGCCAGCCCGTTCGAAGTAGAGGCGGGCGACGCAATGCTGAGGGACATGGGGACGATATTCAATGTGGTCCGACAAGACGGCCTGTTGGATATCGCGGTTTCGGAAGGGGCGGTGCTCTACAATCCGGGCCGCGAGGCCACCAACCTGCAGGCGGGCATGGCGCTTCGGAGGGAAAAGGGCGCGGAGCCATGGATCGGAAAAATCGACACGGCTGCGATAGGAACCTGGAGCGAGAATCGGCTGATTTATACGGGAATGCCCATGTCGCGCATTGCTTCCGATCTTCAACGCAATCTAGGCGTGGCGGTAAGCGTCGATGCGGATGTGGCGAACCGTCCGTTCAGCGGTATCATCATGATCGACGGGGATCGCGCAGCCGTGCTGAACCGAACCGCGGCCCTGCTTGGCCTCAAACTTGGGCGCGACGAGAGAGGTTGGACACTCAAAGCAGGGGCAGGTGAAGCAAGCTAGGTTCCTGATAAGCTTATTGTTGTTCCTGTCCCTGAGCGGCGCCGCCGAGGCCGCCCAGCGGCATCGCTTTGACTTGCCTGCAGGACGGCTGGAAAATTCTGCGATCGCGCTTGGCCAGCAGGCGCGCATCAATATCGGGATAAGGGATTCCCGCCTTGCCGGCCGGTGGGTCGGCGCGTTGCGCGGCACCTATTCGGTCAAGCAGGCACTGCGCCATTTGCTGGCGGGATCGGACGCCAAGGCCGTCCTCCTTGATACCAGCACCTGGCTCGTCGTGCCCGATCCGCAGCGAACCATGCGGCAGCGCGCGGCCCACCTTCCCGCGCTGCGGGTGAACTCTCCCAACCCGACCAAAGTCAGGGTCGTAGAGGAAGTCATCGCGGAAATAGTGGTCACCGGATCCAAGCGCCGCCTGCGGCTGGGCGATTATCCGGGCAGCTTCGCGGTGCTGGACGGCGGCGACGAGATATTGACCGGCGTTCGGGGCAGCGAAGCGCTGGTCGAACGAGTGGCGGCGCTCACCTCGACCCATCTGGGCCCCGGACGTAACAAGCTCTTCCTGCGGGGCATTGCTGATTCGAGCTTCAATGGCCCCACCCAGGCTACGGTCGGCCAATATTTCGGGGAAACGCGCCTCAATTATAACGCGCCGGACCCGGATCTCCGGCTCTACGATGTGGACAAAGTGGAAATATTGCCCGGGCCGCAGGGCACGCTCTATGGCGCAGGTTCTCTGGGCGGGATCATTCGGATCGTTCCCAATCCTGCCGATCCGGACCGGATGGGGGGCTCGGCATCCCTGGGATTATCGGCGACCCAGCACGGATCGTCCGGCGCCGATGGAGCGGCCATACTCAACCTGCCGCTAGCTGGCGGCCGCCTGGGCCTGCGCATGCTGGGCTATGCCCAAACCGAGGGTGGCTATATCGACGATTCCCTTCGAGACCTCGAAGACATCAATCGCACCAGGATATCCGGAGGCCGCCTGAGCTTTCGCGCCGTCAGCGACAACGGCTGGACGGTGGATCTTGGAACGGCCGGACAATTGATTGAAGGGGACGACGCCCAGTTTGCCGATCGGGACGCTCCACCGCTCGTTCGGCGCGGTCATGTTCAGCAGGATTTCCGCAATTCCTATTTTCTGGCAGACCTGGTTGTTAGCAAGACCTGGGACGACCTTCGGCTCGTCACCGCGACCGGCCTGGTCCGGCAGACGCTGCGCGAACGCTACGATTCGACCCGCTCAGGCGGGACGCCTCAGGTCTTCGAACAGGCGAACGAGATTGTCATGTTTTCGGCCGACACCCGCCTGTCGAACGAAGTCAGTCGTGGGATCGGCTGGATCGTCGGAGCCAGCTTCATCTCCAACCGCTCCGAACAGGAACGAAAGCTGGGCGCCCCGGAAGCGCCCGTGCCCATCACAGGGGTACGCAATTCGATCGCCGAAGCAACGCTCTATGGTGAGGCAACGATCATCGCCAGCGAAGCTTTTCGATTTACCGCCGGGGCCCGTTTTGCGCATTCGCGGTTGAACGGATCGGCGCTGGATCTGCCTGTCCAGCTGATACCTTTCCTTTCCGGAGTACGAGCGAGCCGAAGCGAAACCAGTCTCGTTCCGTCCTTCGGCCTTACCGCCAAAGCGTCTCCCGAACTCTCCTTCTACTTGAGATATCAGCAAGGCTTTCGCCCGGGCGGTTTGGCGGTTCGGGGGAATTTCATCCAGCGCTTTCGCAACGACCGGGTGGCCAGCGTGGAGGCGGGCCTTCGATATGATGGATCGGGAGGCTTCAGCGCGGCGGCATCGTTCGGCCATACCGACTGGCGCGACATCCAGGCGGATACGATCGAGTTGGGCGGCCTTCCGACAACGGAAAATATCGGCGACGGGCGCATCTGGACGGCGGATCTGGCGCTGGCCTGGACTCCCGTTCGCGGACTGAAAACGGAAATCGGCGCTGTCCTGAACGAAAGCAAGGTCACCAATCCCGTACCGTCGATCAACATTACTTCAACGGCGCCTTTGCCCAATGTGGCGCGCGTGAATGCCCGCTTCGGGACCGAATATCAGACCAGCCTGTCCGACGATCTGGGCCTCCGCCTGGTAGGTTCGGCCCGTTATGTGGGTAAATCGACCCTTGGGATTGGTCCCATTTTGGGGAAGGAGCATGGCGATTGGATCGACGCCCGGCTGGCCGCCTACCTCGACAAGGATCGTCATTCTTTCTCGCTCACTCTTTCCAATCTGCTGGACGAGAAAGGCAATCGCTTCGCCTTTGGGTCTCCTTTCACCATGGTGGAGCGGCCCCAGGTTACGCCGCTTCGTCCTCGAACGATCCGGCTTGGCTGGGAAACCCGTTTCTGACCATCGCTCAGCCGCGCAAATAAAATTGCGCATTTGAAGTGCGGGTTCGCCCGCACTGCTCCGTCTCTTTCCCGAATTTGACCCCCGCGCCGACCGGCGAGCGGTATCAACCATGAGGGACAGTAATGCGTAACTTGCTCGCTTGCACTTATCTGACGCCCGCCTTGCTCCTGGCCGCAACTGCCGCGCATTCCGAAACCTCCATCGCGACCAAGGCCACCAATCCGGTCCGTACATCCACGGTGAAGGACGGCGCCCCCGATGACGTCAAAGTGACCAGCGCAGGGTCTATCGTTCCCGATTCCGCGGGCGCCGGTATCACGATCGACAGCAATAATAATGCCGTCAACGAAGGCACGATCAGCTTCACGGATTTCAATAACTCGACCGGCATCCAGGCCAATGCCGGACGGTCGGGAACGATCACCAACGGCGGCAAGATCGAAGTGATCGAGACCTATACCGCGAAGGACAATGATAATGATGGCGACCTCGACGGCGCTTTCGCCAGTGGGTCCGGCCGTTTCGGTATCCGTCTGGCGCCCGGGGGTACCTTTACCGGCGCCGTCACCAATAGCGGCACGATCAATATCGAGGGTAATGATTCAGCGGGTATCGCCGCGGACAGCCGTCTGGCCGGCTCCCTCACCAATTCCGGGACCATCGCACTGGTCGGCGATCGCTCGGTTGCGATCCGCGTTGCCGAGGTAACAGGCGACGTACGCCTGAACGGCACGATCGGGGCGTCCGGACTAGACGCCATGGGCGTTGCCCTCGACGGGAATATTGGCGGCGCGCTCGTGATCCAGGGCGCCGTCGCATCCACCGGATATCGTTTTGTGACGCTGCCGGCCGATGTGTCGAAACTGGACGCGGACGACCTTCTGCAGGGGGGCTCGGCGCTGCGAGTCACTGGGGATGTTGCCAAGGGCATATTGTTCGATGCGCCGCCGCCCAATAACAGCGCAACCGACAATGACGAGGACAAGGACGGGATAGAGGATTCCAAGGAAACGACTGCAAGCGTCACTTCCTTTGGCTCCGCGGCCGCGGTCCAGATCGGCGCAGCCGATCATGCCGTCAGCATCGGACCCGTCACCGGCAACGTCCAGGGCCACGGTATCGTGGTCAATGGGGGCATAGCGGGCCGCGGCGTCTATAGCGGCGTTTCGGCGACGGGGATCAAGATTGGCGGGCTGGGCGGGGCGGTCAACATCGCCGGCGGCCTTACCGTCAACGGACAGGCAGCTGCGGCGTCCAACGGTGCCAGCGCGACCGCCATTCATATCGCCATCGCCGCCAGCGTGAACGAGATCCGCATCACCGGGACGGTGCAGGCCGATGGGGGCGGCACCGCCACCTCGCTGAACCACGCCATTCTCATCGAACAGGGAGCGACGGTGACCGCCGTTCGCAATAGCGGCAAGATCGCAGCCTCGACGAGCAGCAATGGAACCGCAGGAGCCATTGTCGACCGCAGCGGCAGCCTCGCCCTTATCGAAAATAGCGGAGCCATCAATGCCACTGGCGTGGGGCTCGATACGAGCCGCGCCATTGCCATCGACCTTCGAAACAATGCCTCTGGTGCGATTGTTCGCCAGACCCAGGTTGGACAGAATGTTACCGCCCCCACAATCAGCGGTAACATTCTGTTCGGCGCCGGTGACGACCTGCTCGACCTCGCCGACGGCGAGGTAAAGGGAGCGACGCAGTTCGGAACCGGCGCCAATCGTCTCAATATGTCGGGCGACGCGCGCCATACCGGGAACGTCCAGTTTGGGGCGGGCGCCGATCGGCTGATGCTTGCGGGGACTTCCGCCTTCGTCGGCGCGGCGGATTTCGGCGGGGGCGCCGACCTTCTCACTCTCTCCGATAATTCAATTTTTAGCGGCGCGCTCACCAACGCGAACGCGCTGCGGGTGCAGGTGAGCGGGGGTACATTCGAAGTCACTACCACGATGGCCCCGGTGGCGATCGATTCGCTGGAGGTCGGCGCCAAGGGAATATTGGGAGTCACGATCGACGCCAGAGCGGGCAAGAGCACCTCCTATCAGGTGGCGGGGGCCGCCTCCTTCGCCGAAGGTTCAAAGGTTTCGATCAAGCTGGTCACCCTCGGCGATGCACTTGGACGCTTCACTATTCTGAAGGCGGGCAGCCTGACCGGCACGGCGGGACTTTCTTCGAACAGTTTGGGCCTCCCCATCTTTCTGAAAAGCAGCCTGGTAGCGGACGAGCAGGTGGACGAGCTGGCGGTCCTGATCGAACGGAGGAGCGCGGCCGACATAGGGCTTAATCGGTCGGAAGCCGGGGCGTGGGACGCCATTTACGCCGTGTTGGACGCGGATGAAGACGTCGCCGGCGCCTTCCTCGAAATGGAGGATGCCGAGACCTTCCGCGAGGCGATGCAGCAAATGCTTCCCGAACATGCGGGCGGTGCTTTCGAAACGGTGACGCAGGGTTCCCGTGCCACGGCGCGGATTCTGAAGGACCCCGGATCGCCGCTGGCCGATATGGGGAATTGGGGTTTCTGGCTGCAGCAGGTCGCTTGGGGAACGTCCAAGAATATCGGCAACACCTCATCCTATGACATTACTGGCTGGGGCGCCGCGGGCGGCGCCGAATTCAAGCTGGGCGGAATCGGCAATGCCGGTCTGTCGGTCGCCTATCTGAATGGGCAGGACGCTCAATCAGGCAACGACAATGAAGTCCGTGCCAATCAATATGAACTCGCCGCTTACTGGCGCGGGAAATGGGGCGGACTTGCCGCCCACGCCCGGGCATCGGCAGCGATGATCGGCTTTGACGGCACCCGAACCTTCAGGGGAACCGTCAGCAACGAGACGGTCACTCGCACCGCTTCGGGCGAATGGGACGGCCAGCTTTATTCGGCGGCAGCGGGCCTCTCCTACGAGATAGCGCTTGGACGTCTGAGCTTCCGGCCGGCGGTGTCGGTCGATTATTATCGCCTATCCGAAGATGGCTATACGGAAACCGGTGGCGGCGACGCGATGAACCTGAGCGTCAAGGATCGCACTAGCGACGAGGCTGCGGCCGAAGTCAGTCTCGCCGCCGGTTATGAATTGATGAGCGGAGCGCAGTCGGAAGGATGGCTGCGCACCGAGATCGAGGGCGGACGCCGCCAGATAATCGGCGGCGACATTGGCGAGACCATTGCCCGTTTCGGCACTGGTGACAGCTTCACCCTGCTGCCTGAAAATCGAAGCGATGGCTGGGTAGGCAAGTTCCGGCTGACCGGGGGCAATGATGAATTCTCCCTCGGCGGGGAATTCAGCGCCGAGGAGCAGCAGGGCCGCGCGGCGATCGCTCTGAGGCTTGGCCTGCAGGCGGTTTTTTAAAAGACGCAAGAGCCAAGGAAGAAGGACTTCGGGCGGGTCAATGTCCTGAGGTCCCGGCGGCGCCGAGGCCGGTTTCGGACCGGATCCGCTGTTCCAGATAACCGTTCCGATCAACGGCGGCTCTTCCGCTCCGATCCGTTTTGGACACCAGCCAGATGATGAAGAAAGCCAGCGGCATCGAGAAGAGGGTCGGCGAGGAATAAGGGAAGACCGGCGCTTCGTAGCCGAGCACGTTCACCCAGATGGCTGCGGAGAATATGGTCAGAACGAGGGCCGTCAGCAGCCCGATGCTTCCGCCCACCACCACTCCCCGCGTCGTGCAGCCCGGCCAGAATATGGATAGCAGCAAGACCGGGAAATTGCCGGACGCGGCGAGCGAGAAAGCGAGCGATACCATGAACGCGACATTCTGTTTTTCAAACAATATCCCGAGCAGGATGGCGACCAATGCCAGGGCAAGAACGGTTCGGCGCGACACGCGAAGCTCTCGGCGGAGGTTGCCTCGCCCTTGCGGATGACCGACGCGTAGAAATCGTGCGACACCGCCGAGGCTCCGGCGAGCGTCAGCCCGGCGACCACCGCGAGGATCGTCGCGAAAGCCACCGCGCAGACGAAGCCCAGGAATAAATTGCCGCCGATCGCCGACGCCAAATGGATCGCGGCCATGTTTCCGCCGCCACGAAGCGTGCCGTCCGCTTCCAGGAAGGACGGATTGGTGGCCACCATCGTGATCGCGCCAAAACCGATGATGAAGGTCAAGATGTAGAAATAACCGATCCATCCGGTCGCCCACAAAACCGATTTTCGCGCGGCCCTGGCATTGGGCACGGTGAAGAAGCGCATCAGGATATGCGGAAGGCCTGCGGTTCCGAACATCAACGCCATTCCAAATGAAATGGCGGAGACAGGGTCCTTGATGAAGTTCCCGGGCCCCATGATCGAACGCCCGCGTTCCGCGGCCTCGCCGGCCGCCGCTCCGCTGGCCGCCGCAAGATCGGTCTTCACCTGCACGGCCTGCGCGAACAGGGCGTCGGGGGAGAAACCGAAATTGGCAAGGACCGCGACCGCCATGAAGGTCGCGCAGCCGAGCAACAACACCGCCTTGATGATCTGCACCCAGGTCGTCGCGATCATCCCGCCGAACAAAACGTAGCAGGTCATCAGCACGCCGACGATCACGATCGCATAGCCATAAGGCAATCCGAACAGCAATTTGATCAATTGCCCGGCGCCGACCATCTGCGCGATCAAATAGAAGATAACCACTACCAGGGTGCTGAGCGCGGCGAACAGCCGGACCGGCGTTTGCGCAAAGCGGAAGGAGGCAACGTCGGCGAAGGTATAGCGGCCGAGATTTCGGATCCGTTCGGCGAGAAGGAACAGGATGATCGGCCATCCGACCAGGAATCCAGTCGAATAAATGAGGCCGTCATATCCATCGGCAAAGATCTGCGCCGAAATGCCCAGGAAGGATGCCGCGGACATGTAATCGCCCGCCATGGCGAGGCCATTCTGGAATCCGGTGATTCCGCCGCCGGCCGTATAGAAATCTGACGCGGTCCTGGTGCGGGTCGCCGCCCAGCGCGTGATCCCCAGCGTCATCAGAACGAAGGCCGAGAATATGAGAATGGCGGGCCAGTTGGTGGCGCTTCGCTCCGTGGTAACGGTCAGCGCGTCGGCGAGAGCCGCTGTGGGAAGAAGGATCGCCAGGATGAAAAGCCAATGCCGGGGGCTCGGATGGCTCCTCATCGTTCGGCATCTTCCCGAAAGGAAAGCATGATCGGATCATATTCCCGGTTCGCGCGGCGGACATAGATTCCGGTCAGGATGATCCCGGCCAGGATAACGCCGATGCCGATCGGAATGCCTAGCGAGACGGTCGCGCCCTGGTAAAGCGGCTGGGCCAGCAATGCCTTGTCGAAGGCGATCAGCAGGATATAGCCGAAGAAGATCAGCAGCATGATCACGGTCAGCGTCCAGGCGAAACGCGATCGTTTTCGCACCAATATTTCATAACGCGGATCGGCGGCGAGCGCTGTCGCTTGCCGCTTATGATCCGCTGATTTCGGCTGATCAGGCATTCGCCCTCCGGAAATGGTGGCCGCTCGGTTACGGCGGCGACAGGAGGGGCGGAGGAGCGCTTCTTGTCAAGTCAGGGCGGCCCGGCGGATCAGGCCCGCTTCGCTCCCGTCAATGGCTCCCACGCCGCAAGCGCGGCCCGCGCAATGGCCAGGAGATGATCCTCGGTGGCGCCGTCGCGGGCCTGGATCGACATTCCCTGCTGGACGGTCACGAAATAAGCGGCGATCGCGTTCACCTCCGCGTCGGCCTTTATTTCGCCCGCCTGCCGTCCGCGATCGAGCCTTTTGGCAAGCTCCGTCACCGTCTGCGCGCGGAGGTCGATCAGCTCGCCACGAACGCGGTCCGATGTCTCGGTGGCGTGCAATGCCGACAGCACCACCAGGCAGCCGGGCGGCTTCCCCGGCCTCGAAAAAACCCGCGCTGTTTCGATCAGAAAGCCTTTGACCGCGTCATAAGCCGTGGGGGCGTTTTCCACCGCGCCCCAGATGCCGGGGCTTTCGATCGTTTCATATAGTTTCAGCGATTCCCGAAACAGCTGCTCCTTGCTTCCGAACGCCGCATATAGGCTGGGCGAGGCGATCCCCATCGCCGACGTCAGGTCCGACATCGAAGCGCCCTCATACCCTTTCGCCCAGAACACCTCCATCGCGCGGAGCAGGGCATTTTCCTTGTCGAAGCCTCTCGGCCGGCCACGCTCTGCCATTTTCATCCTAGATCTGTGTCGATTGACAAATAAATCATTTGACGACCCGGCGCAACAGTGACAGGCGCATTTATATGTCGATCAATACAGAAATGGGGTTTCGAGATGACGAATGCATCGCTCGCGGGCAAAAAGGCATTGGTGACGGGCGGAAGCCGAGGCATTGGCGCGGCAATCGCAAGGCGGCTTGCTGCCGACGGCGCCGATGTCGCCTTCACTTACCAGCAATCCGCCGCCCCGGCCGAAGCGCTCGTGAGGGAGCTCGCGGATTCGGGCCGCAACGGCGTTGCGATCAAGGCTGACGCCGCGGACCCAGTCGCCGTGAAGGGCGCCGTGGACGAAGCGGCGCGCGCGCTCGGTGGCTTGGACATATTGGTCAACAATGCCGGGATATTCAGAGGCGGGCCGATCGATGATCTAACCCTCGACGACATCGACCAGACACTGGCCGTCAATGTTCGCGCGGTTGTCGTCGCCTCGCAGGCTGCGCTCGCGCACATCAAAGAGGGCGGATCGATCATATCGATCGGAAGCTGTCTGGCTGAACGGGTGACGGAGCCCCACGTCAGTCTCTATGCGCTCAGCAAGGCCGCCCTGATCGGCTGGACCAAGGGGCTGGCGCGCGACCTTGGTCCGCGGGGGATCACGGTCAGCATCGTCCATCCCGGATCCACCGATACCGATATGAATCCGGCCGACGGCGAAGGCGCGGAGACGCAGCGGGAGCGGATGGCGATCAAGCGCTATGGTCGCCCGGACGACATCGCCGCCCTCATTGCCTTCATCGCCGGACCGGAAGGCCGGTCGATCAACGGCACGGGCCTCACCATCGACGGCGGCGCCAACGCGTGAGAGACGATCCGGCCGCGACACTCGACCCCGCGCTTCGGCGGGTTCTTCTTTTGCTTGGGCTGGCGACGACGATCATCGTCGCCACCGAGTTCATTGTCACAGGCCTTCTTCCCGTTCTCGCTGCGGACCTTGGAATATCGCTGCCGAAGGCCGGCCACCTGGCGGGGATTTTTGCCTTGTCCGCGGCGATATTCGGGCTACCGCTGACATTGGTGGCGCCGCGCTTCGCTCCTTCCCATTTGCTGGCCGGAATCCTGCTGCTGTTCGCTGCGGGAAATGTCCTGGCGGTTCTCAGCCCGACCTATCCGATCTTTCTGGCGGTACGAGCCCTTCAGGGGGCCGCGCTTCCCGCCTTCATCAGCGTCGGCACGGCGGCGGCAATATCATTGTCCCCGGTGAACCGGCGAGGAAAGATTCTGGCCCTCGCCAATGTCGGCTTCATCCTGGGGCTGATCGTCGCCATGCCGGCAGGCGTCGCCCTTGCCGAGGGAGGCGAGTGGTCGACCTCCTTTATCGCGCTGGCTGTGCTTTCGATCGCCGCCGCAATTGTCATGGCCTGGGCATTCCCGGATACTACCCGGTCTGAGCCCTTGAGCTTACCCGATCAGGCAGCCTTGCTGCTGCGTCTCCCGTTCCTTGGCCACCTCTTGCTTTCAATTGCCGCCTTTGCCGCGATGTTTGCGTCCTACACATATCTCGCGGCATGGCTTGAAGGACCGGCAGGATTCGGCACGGCCGAAATTGCGCTGACGCTGACATTCTTTGGCGCCGTGGGCCTGATCGGTAACATGATAGTGGCCGCCTATGCGGACAGGGCGCCGATCACCTGTACCCTAAGCTCGTTGGGCGTGGCGTCGGCGGCCGCCGTCGGCGCTTCTGTCACCATAGGACAGATATTTCCCTTCCTGCTGATGCTCGGCATCTGGGGCGCCGCGCACACGGCGGTCGTCACGGCGTGCCAGGTTCGGGTCACGCTCGCCGGTGGCGAGGCGCCTGCCTTTGCGATAGCGATGAACATCGCGTCCGCCAATCTCGGCATCGCGCTGGGCGCGGTGGTCGGCGGCTTCGTGGTCGATTTTTGGGGCCTCGAAGCCATCGGCTGGGGCGCGGCGGGCCTGGCGCTGGTCGCCGTTACCCTGGCGGTATCAACGCGCTTGCTCGCGAAGCCTGCTTTGGCAAAAGCGGCCGGCCAGGTGACAGGCCGACCTTCTCAATGACCTTCGTGGCTCAGACAAAGAATATCGCGATGGCCGCATAGTGAATCCAGAAGTTGCTTCCCGTCTGCGACGATCTTTGCCTTTTCGGCCCCGCCCGTCATCTGAACGATATAGCTTTGTTCGTCATTCCCCTGCCGGTCGATGAGCGGGTAGAGCAAGGTTGCAGGGTCTGCCAGATTCGGAAGGGCGCCGATATCTTCGTTGGTGACGTTCGGGGCGTAGAACATGACGTGGGGCATGCTCATGGTATGAACCATCCGGTCCGGCGGCCCGATGGTGCGCATCACAGGTGCCAACATGTAGGATAGTCCGGGCTTGGCGGGCGCCTTGTAGGTTCCGTCCTTGAAGCGCGTTTCGGTTTGGGCCTTTAAATCCTCCGGCCCCATCCCCTCGGCGCGAAACTTCGCCGCGTCCATGATGACCTTAAGATAGGTCTGCGTGCCCGCGGCGTCGTAACAAAGCGGGATATAGATATCGTCGCGATAGTCGCCGAGTTCCCAGACGGTACGCTGGACGATGCAGGTGACGCCGCTAATCCCCTGCTGCGCCAGTTGGTAGCCGCTTCCCGGGTCGAGCAGATAGACGGACGCGGCGGGGCGCATGGCAGGAGGAAGGGCACTCAATGCATATTCCGCCTCCAGCGCCACGGGCATCGCTTCGATCACATTTTGTGCAGAAGCATGGACGCTGGCCGGAGCAGCAAGGCTGAGTGCAATTACTGACAGCATATTCGGCATATGATCCTCTTGTTCGCAAAGGGGGCGGCCCCACTCGTTTGGAGGGGGCCGCAGCCTCCCTTAAGTCGCAATCCGGGCTGTATATTCGGCCTTCAACTGGCTCCAGCCGTCCCAGAATGGGGTTGGGGTTTCGCCGCGGATCTTCGCCGCCAGAATGTCGAGATGCATGTGCCAGCCCGCGCTGATGTTCAGCAGGCTCGAGCGCTCGGTGATCCGACGATGGGTGACGGTGAGCAGCACCTCATCGCCTTGCGATTCCAGTTCGAACAACACGCCGCCCGTATCTCCCCAGCTGATGGCGAGCTTGCGGGGCGGGTCGATCTCGGTGACTTTGCTTTGCAGTCGATGTTCCTCGGCAAAACCTTCCGGCCGTTTGCCGGCCGGCTGGGTAAGTTCGTCGTTGCGCCACACGAGCTCCAGCGGAGCGCCGACCTTCTCCTCCATGGGACCTGCAGCCAGCCATTGGCGGCGAAGGTCGCCGTCGGTCAAATAGGACCACAGGCGTTCGACGGGACCAGGCAGAAGGCGTTGGATGGTGAAGGTCGCAGGCTCGGTCAGGACTCCATAATCGTCTAGTGTCAGGGCTTCAGTCATACATCGTCTCCTTGGGTCTTGGGTGATTTGCGGGCATCGTCTTCGCGCAGCAGCCGCTCGAGGACATCGAGACGCTCGGTCCAGAATCGTTCGTAGACGCTCAACCATTCATGCGCGCTGGCAAGCGGGCCCGGGTCGAGCCGGCAGAGGTGGGTCCGGCCGCGAACTTCGCGGCGGATCAGGCCCGCATTCTCCAGCGCCTTGATATGTTTCGAGGCCGCCGCCAGCGACATTTCGAACGGCCGGGCAAGCTCGCCGACCGTTCGTTCGCCGTCAGCGAGTTCGCGAAGCATATGCCTGCGCGTGGCATCGCCAAGAGCATGGAAAACAAAGTCCAGCCGGGGTGCATGTAATTCAACCATGAAGTTGAATATCTGCGCGTTAAATCGGAATGTCAACCGATTGGTTGAATATTATTTGGGGCGGGAAATTTGAAACGTTGCGGCGCCAGGTTCACGTCTCTTCAGCGCGGCTTGCCAGATCCAGGAAGTTGCGAGCGGCTTCCCGATCCTGCGCGTCCGGAAAGGCGACATCGAGGTCAGGCGCGGCTCCGAACATGTGAAGCAGGGCCCAGATCGCAAAACGGCGTCCCTTGTCCCGCTCCAGTCCAAGATCGACTTTCATCCTCTCGATCGCCGGGTCGAAGGCAGTGGGCGCGATCGCCGCGATATCGGTCGTTCCAAAGTAACGCTGAAGCTGATCGTCGAAGTTCATGCTCGTGCCCTAAATTTCGAATGAGGTAAGGATAGGGCAGAGGCCGCTGCCTCCTTCGGCGCATTGCCTGGCTAGGCGTTGAAGCGCATTCCGAGCCCGTTCCAGCTGCTCGATCTGGGAATTGAGCGCGACAATCCGTTCTCTCGCGAGTTCGCGTGCGCGGTGGCGGTCCTCGCTCGCGTCGAGCGCGAGAAGTTCCTTAATTTCATGGAGCGTGAATCCTGCCGCCTGTGCCTGCTTGATAAACCGCAGGCGTCGGACATCCTCGTGGCCGTAGCGCCGGATCCCGACCCCGCGCGTTGGGACGGTGATGAGGCCCTTGCGCTGATAGAAACGGATCGTTTCCACGCCGACGCCGCCGGCGGCGGCAAGTTTTCCGATGGTGAAATCGGCGCCCTCTTGACTCTGTACCATGGTACAGGACCTATATGAGCACCGACCGGATCACAAGGAGCCGAGAAATGTCGGAAATGAGCCATAGTCCAGCCAAGGCCCGCAAGGCCGTCATTCACCGCATGGTGATGCCGCATCACATTTGCCCTTATGGGCTGAAAGCCGTGCATCTGCTAAAAAGCGAAGGCTATCGTGTTGAGGATCATGCCCTCGCCACGCGCGAAGAAACCGATGCTTTCAAGGCCAAGCACAAGGTCACGACGACGCCGCAAATCTTCATCGATGGAAATCGCGTGGGCGGCTATGACGACCTGCGAAAGTTCCTGGGGAAGAAGGTCCCCGATCCAAAGGCGACCAGCTATCGCCCCGTCATCGCCTTGTTCGCGATCACCGCCCTGATGGCGCTGGCGACTGGTTATGCCGCAACTGGCAACCTGTTCACTCTTCGCGCCGCGGAATGGTTCATCGGCTTTTCGATGATCATCCTGTCGCTGCTGAAGCTGCAGAATGTCGAGAGCTTCGCGACGATGTTCCTGAACTATGATCTGCTGGCCAAGAGGTGGGTGCCCTATTCGTATATCTACCCATTTGCCGAGGGGCTGGCCGGCTTGCTGATGGTCGCGGGCATATTGACCTGGCTGTCCGTGCCGATCGCCTTGTTCATCGGTACGATCGGCGCGGTGTCGGTGTTCAAGGCCGTCTATATCGACAAGCGCGAACTAAAATGCGCCTGCGTCGGCGGATCGAGCAATGTGCCGCTCGGCTTCATCTCGCTTGCCGAGAATGTGATGATGGTCGCGATGGCGATCTGGATGACATTCGGCGCGGCCGGAATGCGGTCGGTGATGTAGTTGCAAATCGGCGGCCTGACCGGGCCTCTGAGGTCGGGCGGCCCGTTTCCGGGCGATTTTTCTACCCGATCTGCGCGCCCAGAAACTCCACATGGTGAAGCTTCCGAGCATCGCCAAAGCAAGGCCGGACAAGGTCATGGCGAGCTTCAAGGCCAGGCCGCCGACTTTCGCCGAGTGAAGCGGGTAAAGCTTTTCACCAAGGCCGGCCGAACGATTGGCCGAGGCTGCGTCATCGACCGTCAGCTTCCCATCCGGAGCAAAGCTCATCTGGGTCCGTCCGTTGGGGGTCCATTCGAAGGGCTGCCGCATCCGAACGGTTAGCGGCTTGCCGGGTTCGGAAGGGACGACCACGCGGCGCAGCAGCGCATCGGGGAATTGCGCCTTCGCGGCGGCGAGAGCCTGCGACACCGATGGATTGATCGGTCCCGCCATTTCCTGTTTGGGCCGGTCTTCCGCGCCCAGGATGCCGCTTCGGATCGGTTCGAACAGCATCATCGTGCCGGTCAGCATCGACAGCAGCAATAGAGGCGAGGCGATCAGGCCCAGGTCACGATGATGCGCAACGATGGGACCCGGGGCGAAGCGTTTGGGCCAAAGGCGTAGGCGCGTGGCCCGCCGGGCCCTCCACCAGAGGATCAGACCGGTCATGACGAAGACCAAGCCGACGATACCCGTCACCCCGGCCACGGTTTCGCCCGTATCACCGGCGAAGAGATGATGGTGGAAATCGAACAGCCACAATTCGGGGCGCTCCCACTGGCTTTGCCAGCGATCGACTAGGACGCCGTTTTGGCTGAAATAGGCGCCGCTACCATCCCCATAGACAAAATGGTGAAGCCCATTTTCCTCATGCGCGAAGGTGACGCGCGAAAAGCCAGGCCCGGCGGCTTCGACGATCCGGCCGATCTGCCCGACATTTTCCGCCAGGGGGTCCGACGCATGCGGGAGGCTGATCCATTGATCCTTCCACACCAATAGAGCCCCGCTGAGCCCCAGCAAGGCAAGCAGGAAGCCGATAAAGGCGCCGGTCCAGCGATGAAGGATCGAAAGCAGTTTCATCATTTTTTAGAAGTCGCTCGTCAAAGTGAGGGTGAAGGTCCGACCCCGTCCTGTGAAATAGCGCAGATTGTCGTTCGGTCCCTGGGTGTCGCTGAAGTAAGTGACATATTGCTTGTCGGTCAGGTTCTGGACGCTGGCCAGGATGCGCTGCGGTCCTAAACGATAGCCAATCGCGGCATCCAGCAAGGTGTAGCCCGCAAAATCATTGGCCTCGGGCTGGCTGTTGAAACCGCGATCGAAATAACGCCGCATCGCGAGGCGGGCATCCAACGGACCGCGCCCGAAATCTGCATAGAGGTTCATTCGGTCGGGCGAAATATTAGCACCGTCGAGATCCTTCTCATATTTGCCGTCATCATTCGCATCCGTTGCGCCTTCGACACGGGTATAAGCGCCTCCCAGCGTCAGACCTTGGATGGGCGTTTTCCATGCAATGCTGATTTCGAGGCCTTCGATCGCAATCGGCTCTCGAACCAGGTCGAAGATCCCGTCCGGATTGCGGACGAGCAGGGACCCAAGTTTGCTCGATGACCAGAAATAGCTGACGCTGGCTTCCAATGCGTCGCGGTTCCATTCGAGACCGATTTCGCGATTGTTGGATACGACGGGTTGAAGGTCCAGGAAATCCTCTATCCGGACGCCGGTTTGAGTGATGCCGCGAAGGACTCGGCCTACATCGGGAATAGTATAGCCTTCGGCATAAGAGGCGTAACCGCGCAGGCCTTGGACCGGTTCGACGACGAATCCGCCATTGAACAGCAATTTGTCGAACTTGGGTGTTCCCCCCTCGACCCGGCGCGATCCATAAAAGGCCAGCGTGGTAAAATCCGGAACGCTCAGCGATACATTCTCATAGCGAAGTCCGCCAACCAGCCTGACGGCCCCGTCCATCATTTTCAGATTGCCCTGCAGGAAGGGTGCGATACTTCGGAAGTCGGTTTCCGGAACCCACTGGCGGCCCGTCTGGAGCAAGGTTTGCGCGGTGCGATCGCGCAAAGTATCGACACCGACGGTGACGATCAGATTTTCGAGCCCAGGGGCTGCGCGCTCGTAGCTGAGCTTGGCGCCGACCTTGCGCGACCTGTTCACCGATTGGTCGAACAACTTGCGGGTCGGATCGAGCGCGGCATCCTGGAACGTGGCGAAGATGCCCCCGCCGAAAATGTCCCGGGTGCGGCTGAAGAAGGCCTGGGCATTCAATGACCCTCCAGCCAGATCGCTCTCGATCAGCGAAAGGGAAAGCAGTTCGGCGCGGTTGGCAGGCTGGTTGCCGGGACTTTCGCCGCGCACGCTGGAAGTGGGAAGACTGGTAAGGCGATTTCCCGGGAGGACGACGTAATTTCCATTGCCCTCCAGCTCGAAGCGGTTGGCCACCAGCTCTATGCGCGCGCTGCCGCTCAACTGATAGCCGAGGCGTCCGAAGACCGACCAGCTGTCGCTGTCCTGGATCTCTCCCTGGGTGCCATCGACGCCGATCCGTCGGCCTTCTCCATCCAAAAAGACGCCACGCCTTTCGACGCTGGCGCCGGTGGTGAGATCGAACGCACCCGATTTCCATCCCACCAGCGCGGCGGCCTTGCCGCCCATCGCATCGCCCTCGAACCCGTCCTGCGCGCTCTCCTGGAGAAGCGCGCGTCCGCTGACTCCGTCTTCCGTGGGCGCGCTGACGGTCACCTGGTTCACGACCCCGCCGGTGGCGCCAATGCCCTGCAGCGCGTTGGAGCCATAAATGACCTCGACGCGGTCGATGAAGAAGGGGTCGATCGTGTAACCGTCACGCGACCCGTCGCGGATGGGGGTCGATTGCGGGACATTATTGATCGCGAACAAGGCCGACCGGCCGCGGAGCGTTTCGCCCGACCCGCTCAATTTCTCGCGTGTGGGGGAAAAAGAGGGAAAACGCGCCGATACCGCGTCGACGATCGATCCTGAAACTGCGATCTGCTGCTGCAATTCCTCCCCGCCCAATATGTCGACCGTCAGGGGGAGCGCGGTTATGGGAAGGATCGTTCGCGCGCCAGTTACGACGATCGCATCCTCGTCCTTACTGGCAGCCGCAGGCTCCTCCGTTTGGGCGTAAGCGATCGAAGCGGGAGCAAACATCAATGCGGCGGAACAGGTAACAAGAAATTTCAATTTGGCCTCCCGGTGGAGGCTTGCGACTAAGCAAGTTGCGAACGATTATCAATAGCGATAAATCAACGCTCGACGAATTGGATCAGTCTTACTCCATGCCTGCCAAGACTGAAGGCGATCCTGGCCATGCAATCATAGCCTGCACCCCGAGGCCGCACGACGCGCACCGGAACTCCCGTCGCGGCCCATGATCGCGCATTGGCCGCGAGCTGCTTGTCGGAAAGATTGCGATCTTCCAACTGCACCCGGCAGCGGCCCTTGCGGTTGGCGGTCACGACGATTTCCTGGACCGCTTCCTCTGCCGGAATAGGCACGGCCGGCAAAGGTGCCTGCGAAAGCATCGCCGCGAGCAGGATCGGCACCGCCAATTGATATCTCCTCATTTCGCCCGACGGATCAATAAAGCCGCCTCCGTGAACCTCTCCTTGCCGACGCCCGGGCGCAAAGTGACTCTTTTGCCAAACCCCGAACGTCTTGCTTCTATCTGACATAGAGCGGGAGCCAAATCATGAGCCTCAAGGACAAGAAAGTCATCGTTACCGGCGGGAGCCGCGGCCTCGGCCTCGGTCTGGTCGAAGCCCTCGTCTCCCAGGGCGCGAAGGTGACCGTCGTGGCGCGCGATGCGGAATTGCTCGGTAGCGTTGCCGAGCGACTGGGTGTCTCGACCATCGCAGCAGATGTGACTGACAAAGCGGCAGCGCACCGGATTATCGGCGAAATCGGTCCGGATGTTGTAGCGCTGAACGCCGGGACCTTGCCCCGAATGGGCGCGATCGAGGAAATCAGCTGGGACGAGTTCACCGCAGCCTGGGAAACCGATGTGAAAGGGGGCCTTTATTGGGTGCAAGCGGCGCTCAACCAACCGCTCAAGCCCGGCAGCCGGGTGCTGGTCGGATCCAGCGGCGCCGCGCTCAACGGATCGCAGCGCTCAGGGGGTTATGCGGGCGCCAAGCGTATGCTGTGGATCATGGCCAAATATGCGAACCTGGCGTCGCAGCGAAAGGATCTGGGGATCCGCTTTCAGGTTATCATCCCGAGGATGATGATCGGCGGAACGGGTGTCGGCGATACCGCGGCCGGCGCCTATGCCGAGGCCGAGGGGATCACCATCGAAGAGTTTCTGGGCCGCTTCGGTGCGCCCATGCTCCCGCGCAAATTCGGCGAGAATATTGTGTCGATCCTGGATGACCCACAATATGATCAAGGCTTCGCCTTTGGCCTTAGTGGCGATGCGGGAGTGACCATCATCGAGGAAGTGGCGGCTTGAACCCAGGCGAACCTTTACCCGTCACCGATAGGAAGATGGAGCTCGCCGCCCTGGCCGGCCAGTTACGGCCCGAGCTGCACCTTTACTGCGCGCGGCTGATGGGATCTGTGATCGACGGCGAGGACGTGGTCCAGGACGTGATGGTCCGAGCGCTCGCCGCGATCGAGACGCTGGACGAAGCGGCGGCGCTTCGCCCGTGGCTGTTCCGGATCGCGCATAACCGCGCTCTGGACCTGTTGCGCAGCCGCGCGGTGCACAAGGCCGAGACGATCGAAGCCGCGGCGGAAGTCCCGGATATCGCCACCCTGGATCCCCAGGAGGTGCTCATGCGCCAGGAAGCGGTCAACACGGCCGTCTCGCGTTTTACCGAACTTCCCGTTCCTCAGCGCAGCGTGCTGATCCTCAAGGATGTGCTTGGCGAGACGCTGATCGACATCGCCGCCTTGCTCGATCTTTCGGTCGACGCGGTCAAAGGCCACCTCGCCAGAGGCCGCGCAAGGCTGAGGGAAATCAACGCGCAGGCGAGCCGGGTTCCCGCGGCCCTTCCTGCATCCGCCGCGGTGCTGCGCTACGTCGCTTTGTTCAACCAACGCGACTGGCTGGGGTTGAGGGCGCTTCTCGCCGATGATGTGAAGCTGGTTCAATCGACGCACCCGGTTCGGGCGGGATCGGCCGACGTCGGCATGTTCTTCACCACTTATGCCAAGATGCCCGAAGTCCGGATCGCTCCCGCCTGGCTAGAAGGGCGCGAGGTCATGCTGGTGTTCGAAGGCGCTGCCGAGACAGCGCCCGCTTACATGATGTGGCTCGAATGGAAGGACGGGCGGATCAGCCTTATCCGTGACTATCGCTATGTCCGCTATGTCATGGACAGCGCTGATCCGCTGACGGCGGGAGGGCCGCCGGCTCTTCCCGCCAATGCATCAGGGCCTGGCGCGAGTGGTCCAGAATAAGAAAGCTTCGATCGCGAAAAAGGCAGCCATGGACGCGATGGCGCCGGCCATGCCGGCCATGTCGAAGCCGATCCGCGCGACCACATAGAGCAGGGCCAGCATCGTCACGATCACTCCGGGAGCGCCGATGCCGCGCATCGCGGCGCTGATATGATATCCAACCCAGAAGGCGAAGCGCCCCGCGATCCATACGATCGTCGTCGCCAGAACCGCCCGCATGGAATCGCCGTCCGGGCTGTAGGCAGTGAGGCCGAAAATGGCGACGAAGAAGATGACCAGCTGTTCCAACGTATTTTGCAGATAGCGGAGGTTCACCCGCAGGCGCTTCGTTTCGAAATTGACCAGCGGGTCGAAGGCCGGAGATTGGAGACGTTCATGGGCCACCGCCTCGACCCCCAGCACGAGGCAGAACAAGGTAGCAAAACTACTGCATTTGAGGGCGAACAGCATCCGCGCACCCAGCAATTCCATGCCGGGAATGGGTGAGACTCCATAGCGGATCCCAAACCATAAGGCAGCCGCGACCAGCCCGGACAATGCGATCGCGATCATCCCGCTTTTGCGATTCCTACGCCACCCGGCAATCGTATCTTCTACTTCAGCTGCGACGCCAATCTTGCCCATATATTCATCACCTTTACCTTCGGAGCCGCATGAGGTGTGAGCTATGACGATCCAATCCGCAATATTGTGACACGCGCAATTTCAGGCGCGATCGATCCGCGCTGCAAAGCACCCCCTGCCGGCATTATGGGCATGGATGTAGGCCGTGCGCGGCTCTTCCAATAAGCGCAGGACTGCCGTTTCCACGTCCGGCCCTGGGACCACATCGGCGTCGATCATCATATGATCGGCGTCAAAGGCGCGCAACGAAATCGCCTTGCGCACGGTAAGGACGGGCGGAACCTCGTTCACAAAGCAACGCGGTGCAACTGACGCCTCGTTGACGAAGATTGCGTGGCGGCCCTGATAAGGCGTTTCCGCCGGCTGATATTCGTGATTGAGCAGAAGCAAGGTGTCGCCCGGTTTGGCATCCTCCAGCAGCACGCGGCAGGGATAGCCGACCGGCGAGTCCGAAGTCATTCGAACCACGGCATGCCTGGCCAGTTCTTCGTCGGGAAGGCCGAACAGATGCTGGAATTGCTCGACGGGAAGACCGGTAATTGAATAGCTCATGAAATCTCCATTTTGAAACTGCGATCCTGATCAGGCCGCGTCGTGGAAAATCACGCCCAATGTGTGTCGATGACCGCTCCGCACGCGGCTGACGCCGTGGCGCATGTTGACCCTGTAATCGCCTTTCTTGCCTGCGACGGGCCGGGTGTGGACGGCGAAGATAAGGGCGTCGCCTTGCCCCAGCGGCGCAACTTCGGCGCGGGATTGGGCCCGTGGGCGCTGTTCGGTGAGGACGAACTCGCCGCCGGTGAAATCGCGGCCCGGTTCCGAAAGCAGGATGGCTACCTGCAGCGGAAAGACATGCTCGCCGTACAAATCCTGGTGAAGGCAATTATAATCTCCCGCGCCGTAGCGAAGAAGCAAGGGGGTCGGCCGTCTTTGTTCCGCGACATGACAGCGGTCGAGGAAGCTTTGGTGATCGGCGGGATAATCTGTTTCGATCCCCAACCTTTGATTCCATTGGTTCGCGAGCGGCGCGAGCTGCGGATAGAGGTAGGCACGCAAATCCTGGACAAGGTCGGGCAGGGGGTATGCGAAATAGCGATATTCACCGCGCCCGAACCCGTAGCGTTCCATCACGACGCGGCTGCGGAAGCCCTCGTCATTCCCGTACAATCCAGCCATCGCTGCGCATTCGTCCGGCGTAAGCAAAGCGGGAAGGATTGCCGAACCCTCGAGGTCGAGCGCATTCTCGGCGGCCTTCCAGTCCACATTCTCCAGACGCGGGCGTATTTCAGGCATGACGGCAAATTGGACCGCCGCGTTCACGCGGCTGCCTTGCGGGAAAAGGTCGCTTCGCGCGACAATAAAACCCGCTTGCGCTCCACTCCCCAGGCATAGCCCGAAATCGACCCATCGCCTCTGACGACGCGATGGCAGGGTATGACGATGGCCAGTGAGTTGGCGGCGCAGGCCTCGGCAATGGAGCGGGCCGAATCCGGCGCTCCGATCCGTCGGGCTATTTCGCCATAACTGGCGGTCTTGCCGGTTTCGATTTCGCCAAGGCTCTGCCAGACCTTTTGCTGGAAGGCCGTTCCCCGCACATCCAGCGCAAGATCGAAATCCTGTCCGGGCTGTTCGGCGAAATCGACGACCTTGGCGACCAGCGTTTCGAAATCCGGATCGCCGGTGAGGATTTGAGTCGTGCCAAACCGAAGGCGCAGATCCTGTACCAGGGCGTCGGGATCGTCGCCCAGCAGGATCGCGCAAACCCCCATTTCGGTAGCCGCCACGAGTATATAGCCCAATGAGAATTGGCCAATGGCGGCGCGGATCGCTTCTGGTTCCCTGGCCGGGCGCTGTTCGGCCGGATCGCAGCGTTTGCGGGGGTGGAAACCCGCCGCTTCCGCGTCGGCAGGGCTGTCGTGAAATGCGATATTCTCGCGCTTTGCCGGGCGCGATGGACAGGATGGCCGACAATAGACTCCCGTAGTCCTGACCGAATAGAAAAAGCGGCCGTCGGCTTCCTTGTCGCGTTCCCAGACGGCCGCCCAGCGCCCATCGTCGATGGATGATTCGTAAGACATTGTCATGCTCCTTTTCGTACCCTTGCCAGGTCGAATAAGGGCAATGTGCGCGGGCCGAACTCCGTCTCTTGCGCTCGAATTTTTATTCCGGGCCTGCCTCCATCTGAATAGGTCGCGGCGCTTTTACGGCTGGGGAGGATGGCCGCAAACGGTCGAACATGATCCAGGCCGCGCCCGTCAGGACGATCGCGATTCCCAGGAACGACCATTCGAAACTGCTCGCGAAATCGACCGCTATGCGCCCCGGATGGACCAGGATGATCCACGATGCGTACATCAGGCCGACGCCGGCAGCACCCAAATGCCCCTTATGCCCGGTCAGGATGCTGAGAGCCGCGACGATGTTCACGGATCCGGTGAACCACGGCCAGATATGCTTCGCCGGAAGCCAGCCCGGGATCATCGAGGCAATGAAGTCGTGATAGAGGAAATGCACGAGGCCGAACGCGAATAAGGCGGCGCCCAAGCAAAGACGTCCAGCAAGATCAGGCCATCGGCCGACGCTTCGGCCGCTCAACGTCGACGCAACACCGGCGATAGCGAGCGCTTCGAAACCTGACACCCAGGCGCCGACATCGTCCGCGTCCCCGATGAGCTTTGGAACATGCGCGGCTAGCGTCCAAAGGGTGAAAGTGAGCGCGAGTGCGAGCGCGGCGATTTGCCTTGTCCTCCGAATCCACAGTCCCACGCCGCCAAGGATCAGGATGATCCCGTTCAAATAGACCCACATATTCGCCACCCGGCCATCCTCGGCGGTTGGCTGAAGGCCCGGAACAAGGGTGAGAAAAACCATCCCTACTAGGCCCAGGAGCACGAAGCCGGCCCCGAACAGGAAGGGGCCCGTCCTGATCAGCCTATTCATTGGACGGGGAGCGGGAGCGAGACCTGGGCAAAGACATATTTCCAGCCCTGCGGCGTTCGCACATAGGTGTCGCTGAACCAGACCTTGCGGTCGAATTCCTGGCCTTCATTGACGCCCTTTATCCACAAACAGGCTGTAACCACGGCGGTGTCGGGCCCCCAAAGGCGAACCGTCTGGCTATTTTCGATCTCGTCCTGCTGTTCATAGACGACCTTCCTGTCCCGGGCCGCGCCGATTATCTCCTCGCGAGAGACCGTGGACCCGTCGCCGCGCACCAGAATGAAATCGGAGTGGAGGATGCGTTCCATAATGACCGAATCATTCCGCTTCACCGCCGCCTGATATTCGACATCGAGCGACGCAACGATGCTCCTGTCGTCCAAGTTTGCGGCTGCGTCCGCTGTCGGCGTGAACAGCATAGCCGCCCCGACCGTCGCCCGAAGGCCTCCCGAATGCGACATCCCATACCCTTTCCCGATGATCCCGACCGGAATTGAAAGGATGATTGGAATGAATTCTACCAGGATCTTGCGATTCAGAGGGCGAGTTAGGGACGCACCCAGCGGTCCCAACTCCAGTCGCCGGCGCCGACCTCGAATACGAGAGAGGCTTTATTTGCGGCAATGCATCTACCGATAGGAAGCTTCCAGCGTTGTCGGGCTTCGGGGAACAGGCATATCAGTGGCTGAATCTTGAATGACGGCCGCTTGCCGGTTCAATCGCCATGAGCACGGTGTTGGGCAAAGGCAGCGGCAGCGCCATAGAGGCCGGGTTGTGGATGGGTTATGATTCGAACCGGTAGAGCCTCCATCCGCCCTTCATATCGTCCTTTGGCCACGAAACGTTTGCGAAAGCCAGACTGCGGCAGATGATCGGCGAGGCGTAGGCCAAGCCCTCCAGCGATTACCATGGCGGCAGCGCCGTGGGCCAGCGCGATGTCCCCCGCAACAGCGCCGAGCGACAGGCAGAAGCAGTCCAGGGCCGCCGACGCAAGTCGATCCTCTCCGGATAAAGCGGCGGCCCAGAGAGCTTTTTCGTCACGGTGTGGAAGCGAACTCGCTTCGGTCGCGCCAAGCGCTTCGTAAAAATTGGAAAGGCCCATTCCGGAGAGGATCCGCTCGACCGAAACGCGGACGTGGCGCGTGCGCAGTTTATCCAGCATTCGGTCTTCGAGGGGGTCGAGCGGTGCGAAATCCATATGGCCGCCCTCGGTTTCGATTACATGATAACGGCCATCGCGGCGGAGGAGCAGCGCGACTCCAAGGCCCGTGCCCGGACCGATGATGCTGATCACACCTTGTCGCGGCAGCGGCCCTTCCGGCCCGCAAAGGTGTCGGAAATGATCCCCTTCCAGCTGCGCGACGGCGTGCGCCACCGCTCCGAAATCGTTGAGCAGAACATGCCGGTCGAGACCAAGGTCGCTTTCGAGCGAGGCCGGACGGATCGTCCAGGGACCGTTGGTGAACTTCAGGATTTCGCCGCCGGGCGGCGCGGCGACCGCTATGCCAGCCGCCTTTGGAAGTGGGCGGCCGAGCCGGGATCCGAATTCGCGCCAGGCCGCTTCGAGGCCGACATGTTCGGCGGTCCTGAGAGTAAAGGGTTCGCCGAGACCAACCACTCTTCCGTCGGCGACTTCGGCCAGTGCGAACCGGGCGTGGCTGCCGCCGATATCGGCGGCCACGATCTCCGTCATTTCATATGTTCCCGACGAAGATCATGGCCGGAGGTTCGAGCTAGCCGATATGGGCCTGTGCCACCATGCAATAGAGCATCGGGACGGACAGGATGAAGTTGGTCCGCGAGGCCATCATCGCGGTCGTCGCCGAACGCGCCTTCACCGCATCGTCCGCGGCCACCAGGCCCAGCGCTCTTTTCTGGTTCGGCCAGATAATGAACCATACGTTGGCGGCCATGATGAGGCCCAACCATATGCCGATGCCGATCGTCCGATAACCTTCGCTTAGCGTGAGCGCGCGGCCGGCATATCCGGCCTGCTGCGTCTCGGCGACCAGCAGGCCCAGGATCACCGTCGCCAGCGCCGACCAGCGGAACCAGAACAGGGCCCTGGGCGCGATATATTTGCTGACGCCGCCTTTCAGTTCCGCGGGTACGCTCGGCATGGTCGGGATCTGCACGAGGTTGAAATAGTAAAGCAGACCAATCCAGGTGATGCCCGCCAGCACGTGGAAGAAGCGAAGCCAGGCGGTCGCATAATTGTCGCCCATCATCTCGCCGTGCAGGCCGAACATCGCGGCCAGTAAAAGGAGGACGCCAAGCGCCATCGCCAGATTCAGATTTCCAAGTAACTTGCTCATCGCAGCCCCCTAATGGCTATGTGAACGAAAGAGAGATCAGCCTAGTCGGGTCTCCCCATGGCTGCAATGGCTGCTTCCTTGCCTGGCACGGAAACCGCTTTACCAAGGGCGCAGACGAACGTGGGAGGTTTCCGGGTGAAACGAAGCATCTTGTTGGCAGGAATGGCGATAATGGCAGGTTTGGGTTCGATCGCAGGTGCTGAAGTGGCGCAGGAAGACCCGTTCATCTGGCTTGAGGAAATCGAGGGCGAAAAGGCACTTGCCTGGGCGCGGGCGGAAAATGCCAAGACGTTCGGAGTGCTGGAAGCCGACCCGCGCTTCGCCGTATTCCGGGACCGCGCGCTGGATATCCTGCAGGCGCAGGACCGCATTCCGGTCGTCTCCATCCAGGCCAATGGCCTTTACAATTTCTGGCAGGACCAGTCGCATGTTCGCGGGCTGTGGCGCCGTACGACGATGGAAAGCTATCAAGGCGCGCAGCCTGAGTGGGAAACAATGCTGGACATCGACGCGCTGGCCAAGGCGGAAAATGCCAATTGGGTGTTCAAGGGCGCCAATTGCCTTGCGCCGGATTATCGCCGTTGCCTCGTCGTCTTGTCCGACGGAGGCAAGGATGCCAGCGTGCTTCGTGAATTCGATACGGTCGAAAAGCGCTTCGTCGACGGCGGCTTCAATCTCCCCGAATCCAAGCAGAATGCGACCTGGGTCGATCAGGACACCTTATTGGTGTCGCGCGATTGGGGGCCGGGCACGATGACCAAGTCGGGCTATCCCTTTGTCATCAAGGAACTGAAGCGGGGCCAGTCGCTCGATCAGGCACGCGAACTGTTCCGCGGCACCGAAGGCGATGTTTCTACATCGGCCTTCGTCCTCCGCGACGGCGACGGCGCAGTCCATGGCATCGGCGCGCAGCGCGCGGTCGACTTCTTCAATTCCGAATATAGTCTTCTGACCGATGCCGGCCCAGTGAAACTTCCGTTGCCGGCAAAGTCCGACGTGAGCGGCATCATCGACGGCCGGCTGCTCGTTTCGGTGAGGGAAGACTGGACACCCGCACCGGGCCGGGCGTTCAAATCCGGGTCGCTGGTATCGTACGATCTCGTCGAATGGAAACGCGATCCGGCCGCCGCGCAGCCATCTTTGGTGTTCCAGCCGGGGCCCCGCCAGACGCTGAGGGAGGTGGTAACGACCAAGAACAAGCTGATTCTGTCGATCCTCGACAATGTCCTCGGCCAGGCTTTTACCTATGATTATAGCGGCGGCGCTTGGCAGCGCACGCCGATCGATCTTCCCAAGAACAGCACGATCGGGATCACGGCCGCGTCCGATGTCGACGATCGGGCGATGTTCACCATCACCGATTATCTGACGCCGACGACGCTGTCGCTTTATGACGGGGCCGCCAACAAGGTGACTGCGATCAAATCCTCTCCAGCGCGTTTCGATAGCTCGAAGCATGTGATCGAACAGCTGGAGGCGGTTTCCAAGGACAGCGCAAAAATCCCGTACTTTCTGGTTAGGCCAAAGGACTTCAAGCGGGACGGAAGTACCCCGACCCTGCTTTATGGTTATGGCGGGTTCGAAGTCAGCATGGTGCCCAATTATTCGGGTACGATGGGCAAGCTGTGGCTGGAACAGGGCAATGCCTATGTCGTCGCCAATCTTCGGGGCGGCGGCGAATTCGGGCCCGCTTGGCACCAGAGCGCGCAGGGCGCCAACAAGCAGCGGACGTGGGATGATTTCATCGCGGTCGCCGAGGATCTGGTGAAACGCAAGATAAGCAGCCCGCGCAGGCTTGGCGTGATCGGCGGCAGCCAGGGTGGCCTGCTGGTTGGTACCGCCCTGACGCAGCGGCCCGATCTGTTCAACGCCGCGATCGTCCAGGTGCCCTTGTTCGACATGATGCGTTATCACAAGTTGGGCGCCGGAGCGTCCTGGGTCGGCGAATATGGCAATCCGGAAGATCCGGCCCAGCGCGCGTGGATTGAAGGCTATTCGCCCTATCAAAAGCTGGTCGCGGGCAAAAAATTCCCGACGCCTTTCTTTCTCACCTCCACCAAGGATGACCGCGTCCATCCGGCGCACGGCCGCAAGGCGGCGGCGCGGATGAATGCGCTTGGCCAGCCTTATTATTATTACGAGAATATCGACGGGGGCCATTCCGCCGCCGCCAATCTGGCGGAAAGCGCCCGTTTCAACGCGCTGCAATATGTCTATGCAACCCGGCAACTGGCCGATTGATCGGGCCTGACCTTGCCTCCCTCCCTCTGGCGTCTTAGGCCAGAGGGAGAAAAGGGAGAGGGCCATGCGGATCGCGTGCCTGGGCGGCGGACCCGCCGGGCTCTATTTCGCAATTTCGATGAAGCTGCGCGACCCGGCGCATCATATCGACCTGTTCGAACGCAACCGGCCGAATGACACGTTCGGCTGGGGCGTGGTCTTTTCCGACCAGACGGTCGAAAATTTGATCGCGAACGATCCAATCAGCGGAGCGACGATACAGGGCGATTTCGCCCATTGGGACGATATCGACGTCCATATTCACGGCACGACGATCCGGTCGTCGGGCCACGGTTTCATCGGGATAGGACGCAAGCGCCTGCTCAATATCCTGCAGCAGCGCGCGCGCGAACTGGGGGTGAGTCTTCATTTCGAGCATGAGGCGAGCGCCGATCTTGCCGACTGGGCGGGCTATGATCTGGTGATCGCGGCCGACGGCGCCAACAGCCTGATCCGCACCCGATATGAGGAGCATTTCGGGCTCGATATCCAGCAGCGGAAAAACAAATTCTTCTGGTTCGGAACGCACAAGGTTTTCGAAGCCTTCACCTTCGCATTCGAAGAGACGGCGGCCGGCTGGGTCTGGGCTCACGCCTATCGCTTCGACGATAATCTATCGACATTCATCGTCGAATGCGCGCCCGACACCTGGGAAAGCCTGGGGCTGGGCCGAATGAGTCAAGGTGAAGCGATTGCCTTGTGCGAAAGCATCTTCGCCAAATATCTGGATGGCAACAGCCTCCAATCCAACGCGGCGCATCGCGTAGGCCCCGAGGCCTGGTTGAATTTCCGACGGATTATCTGCGATCGCTGGTCCTTCCGGAATTTGATCCTGCTGGGGGATGCGGCGCACACCGCGCATTTCTCGATCGGATCCGGGACCAAGCTAGCGCTTGAAGATGCGATCAAGTTGGCCGAAGTGCTGAACCGACCTGGCCTCGCGCATCAAGCGGCGCTGGAGGAATATCAGAACGAACGGAATGTCGAGGTCCTGAAGCTTCAGAATTCGGCGCGAAACTCGACCGAATGGTTCGAGACGCTGGACCGTTATCTTCATTTCGAACCGATCCAGTTCGCTTATTCCCTGCTGACCCGCAGCCAGCGGGTCAGCCACGAAAATCTACGCCTTCGCGACAAGCCCTGGCTGGAAAATGTCGAACGCTGGTTCCAGTCCAAGGCGCTTGGAACGCCGGTAAACGATCCCGCGCCGCCCATGTTCGCCCCTTATCAATTGCGCGATATGAAATTGGCGAACCGCGTGGTCGTGTCGCCGATGGCGATGTATTCGGCGACGGACGGCCTGCCGAACGACTTTCACCTCGTTCATTACGGGACGCGCGCGCAGGGCGGCGCGGGCCTTGTTTATACCGAGATGACCTGCGTTTCACCCGACGCGCGCATTACCCCGGGTTGCGCGGGGATGTACGATCGGGCGCATGGGGAAGCATGGAAACGGATCGTCGACTTCGTCCACTCCCACTCGGCAGCCAGGATATGCCTCCAGTTGGGCCATAGCGGCGCAAAGGGTTCGACCCGCGTGGGATGGGAAGGCTATGACGTGCCGCTGGACCACGACAATTGGCCGCTCATCGCCGCATCGGATGTGGCCTGGAGCGCCGACAATCAGGTGCCGCGCCCGATGAACCCGCGCGACATGGACGAGGTGCGCGACCAGTTCGTGGCTTCGGTAAGAATGGCGATCGAAGCGGGCTTCGATATGGTCGAGCTTCATGCCGCGCACGGTTATCTCCTTTCCAGCTTCATCACACCGCTCACCAACCGGCGGACCGACGAATATGGCGGAAGCCTGGAAAACCGGCTCCGCTTCCCGCTGGAGATTTTCACTGCGATGCGGGCAGCCTGGCCGTCTGAAAAGCCGATGTCGGTTCGCATATCGGCCAATGACTGGATGGGTGATCAGGGCGTGACACCAGCCGAAGCGGTCGGGATCGCCCGCGCCTTTACCGAAGCGGGCGCCGACCTGATCGATGTCTCGGCCGGCCAGACCTGGGCCGAATGCAGTCCGGTCTATGGCCGGATGTTCCAGACCCCATTCGCCGATCAGATACGCAACGAGGCCCGCGTTTCGACCATGGCGGTGGGCAATATTTACGAAAGCGATCATGTGAATTCGATCCTCGCCGCCGGCCGGGCGGACCTGGTCGCGCTGGCGCGGCCGCATCTGGTCGATCCGATGTGGATGCTGCGCGCCGCCGCGGCCCAGGATTATCGGGACATAAAGGTGCCCTCGCCCTATCTGGGTGGAATGTCGCAGCTTGCCCGAAACCTTGCCCGCGAAGCGGAGATGAAGGCCTGATGCGGCTTTCAGGCCATCATGCGCTGGTGACCGGCGGGGGCACGGGCATCGGCGCCGCCATCGCCAAGGCGCTTGCCGCCGACGGAGCCAAAGTGACCTTGGTCGGCCGCCGCGAAGACAAATTACGCGAAACCGCCGCCAGGATCGAAGGCGCGGCGATTGCCGTCGCCGATGTGACATCGAGGCCGCAGGTCGACGCTTCGTTCGTTGCCGCGCGCGCGGCGCACGGCCCCGTCACCATCCTCGTCAACAATGCCGGCGCTGCTTCAAGCGCCCCCTTCGCCGAGGTTCGGGAGCAGGATTGGCGAAGTATCATGGCGGTCAATCTCGACGCCTTGCTGCATTGCTGTCAGGCCGCTTTGCCCGATCTACTCGCCGCGCCATCGGCGCGCATCGTGACCATCGCGTCTGTCGCGGGTCTCAAGGGTTATGCCTATGTCGCTCCCTATGTGGCGGCCAAGCATGGCGCTGTCGGGTTGACCCGGGCGCTTGCCACCGAATTCGTCAAAACGGCCCTCACCGTCAATGCGGTCTGTCCCGGTTTCACCGAAACCGACATGGTTGGGGCGGCCGTGCAGAATATCCAGGCGAAGACGGGGCGGGGCGCGGACGAAGCCCGGGCCGAACTGGCCAGGTTCAATCCGCAGGGCCGGCTCATCACACCCGAGGAAGTGGCGAGCGCCGTGCTCTGGCTTTGCCTTGCCGAGAATGGATCGGTGACCGGTCAGGCGATCCCGATTGCCGGTGGAGAGATAATGTGAATCCGAAAGATTTCGCCCCTCAGCATTTCGGCTGGACCTTTTCGGATGGGGTGGCGACCGTCACGCTCAACCGGCCCGAGCGCAAGAACCCGCTCACCTTCGAAAGCTATGCCGAACTTCGCGACCTGTTTCGGGACCTGGTTTACGCGAGCGACGTGAAGGCGGTCGTAATCGCCGGGGCCGGCGGTAATTTCAGTTCCGGCGGCGACGTGCATGAGATCATCGGTCCGTTAACCGGGATGGACATACCCGGTCTGCTCAAATTCACGCGAATGACCGGCGATCTGGTGAAGGCGATGCGGGCCTGCCCGCAGCCGATCATCGCGGCCCTGGACGGGATATGCGTCGGAGCGGGCGCGATCGTCGCGATGGCTTCCGACATCAGGCTGGCATCGCCCGCGACCAAAACGGCTTTCCTCTTCACCCGGGTTGGCCTCGCCGGATGCGACATGGGCGCGTGCGCGATCCTGCCGCGCATCATCGGCCAGGGCAGGGCTTCGGAGCTCTTGTTTACTGGCCGGGTAATGAGCGCCGAGGAAGGCGCCGCCTGGGGCTTTCACAATCGTCTGGTCGCCGCGGACCAGCTTTTGGGCGAAGCGGAGGCATTGGCACGGTCGTTGGCGGTGGGGCCGACCTTCGCGCATGGCATCACCAAGATGCAGCTCAACAACGAATGGGCGGTCAGCCTGGAGACCGCGATCGAAATGGAGGCGCAGGCGCAGGCCATCTGCATGGCCACAAACGATTTCCGCCGGGCGTTCGAGGCGTTCGCTGCCAAACAGACCCCAGAATTCAAGGGCGATTGATGCCGGATCGCTCGTTTCTCGACTGGCCCTTCCTCGACGACAGCCACCGGAAGCTTGGGGAGGAGCTGGAACTTTGGTGCGAAGCGGAGCTCGCGGAAGAACATGGCGAAGATGTCGATGCCGAATGCGTCGCCCTGGTCCGCAAACTGGGTCAGGGGGGCTGGCTCCGTTATTGCGTCCCCGCCGCCTTTGGTGGGTTGCACGAGACGCTGGACGTCCGGTCGCTCGCGCTCATCCGGGAAATTTTGGCACGGCATTCCGGCCTGGCCGATTTCGCCTTCGCGATGCAGGGGCTCGGTTCCGGGACGATCACCTTGTTCGGCACCGACCAACAGAAGCACACTTATCTTCCCGCCGTTGCCAAAGGCAAAAAAATCGCCGCCTTCGCCCTCACTGAACCGCGATCAGGTTCGGATGTCGCGGCCATGGAAACCAGCGCGGTCGAAGCGGCCGGCGGCTATCGGATCGACGGATCGAAAACCTATATCTCGAACGGCGGCATTGCCGATTATTACGTACTCTTTGCGCGCACTGGCGAAGGGCAGGGGCATCGCGGGATATCCGCCTTCATCGTCGACGCCGACACGGACGGTTTGCTGATATCGGAGCGGATTCAGGTCATGGCGCCGCACCCGCTGGCCACCCTGAAGTTTGACGGGATGAAACTGAATTCCGACGCCCTGCTCGGCGAGCGGGGGCAGGGGTTTGCCGCGGCGATGGCGACGCTCGACATTTTCCGTACCACCGTGGGTGCCGCCGCGCTCGGCTTTGCCCGCCGTGCGCTGGACGAAGCGACCAGCCGGGCGCTGAACCGCAGGCTTGGCGACGGTCTGCTTTCGGACAATCCGATTACGCAATCGAAGCTGGCGGAAATGATCCTGGACGTCGATTCCTCCGCCTTGCTCATCTACCGGGCTGCCTGGCTGCGTGACGTGCAGGGACAGCGCAATAGCCGAGAGGCCGCGCTTGCCAAGCTTCACGCCACCGACAGCGCGCAGAAGGTAATCGACAAGGCGGTGCAATTGTTCGGCGGCCTCGGCGTTACCCACGGAGTAGCTGTGGAGCGCCTTTATCGCGAAATTCGCGCCTTACGCATTTATGAGGGAGCATCCGAAGTGCAGAAGATCGTGATCGCACGCAATCACCTGGCGGCTTTTGCAGAATGAGGGAATTGCTGCCCCCCGGCTGGCCGCGTCCCAAAGGTTATGCCAACGGCATCGCCGCCCGCGGCCGAATGATCTTCACCGCTGGCGTGGTCGGATGGGACGAACAGGAACATTTCGTTTCCGAAAATCTGGTCGGCCAGTTTCGGCAGGTGTTGATCAACACGCTTGCCATACTCAAGGAAGGCGGGGCCAGCCCGGAACATGTCGTCCGCATGACCTGGTATGTGACCGACCGGCAGGATTATGTCCGCAACATCGCTGAAATCGGCGCCATCTATCGCGAGCTGATGGGCAAATGCTATCCCGTCATGGCGGTGGTGCAGGTGGTAGCCCTGGTCGATCCCGCGGCGCGGGTCGAAATCGAAACGACGGCGGTGGTCCCCGACGAATGATCAGCGCGCATGTCGACAGCTTCGTCCGCGATCGGCTGCCGTCCGCCGAAGCGCAGCCGGAATTTCTGTTCGACCGGCCGGAACTGCAATATCCTGATCGGCTCAATGCGGCGGTCGAGCTGATCGGCAGGGCTGACCCGGAGACACTGGCGATCCTCAACGACAAGGGCGCCTGGACCTGTGGCGAGATGGATGATCTTTCCGATCTTATCGCCCGGCTTTTGGTCGATCAGGAAGGCCTCGTCCCCGGCAACCGCGTGTTGCTGCGCGGTCCCAATAATGCGATGCTGTTCGCCTCGTGGCTTGGGGTGTTGAAAGCGGGCGGCGTGGTGGTGGCCACCATGCCGATCCTTCGCGCCGGCGAAATCGAAACGATCATCGAACGCGCCGAGATCAGTCATTCGATCATCGATGCGCGATGCCTGGAAGATTATCGTCCAGCGCACGAAAAGACGGGCAAAATCCGGTCTCTTCTTACTTATGAAGGCGACGCCGGCACCGGCGATCTGGAAGCAAAACTGAAGAGCGTCGCGCCCGGTTTCAAGGCGGTGGAGACGCATCGCGACGATCCCGCCTTGATCGCCTTCACCTCAGGCACGACCGGCAAACCCAAAGGCTGCGTCCATTATCATCGCGACATCCTCGCCTCGGCCGACGCCTTTGCGGGGAACATATTGAAGCCTTTGCCCGGCGACCGCTGGGCCTGTTCGGCGCCGATCGCCTTCACCTTCGGCCTCGGTCAAGCACTCATCTTCCCCTGGCGCTTCGGCGGTACGGCGGTGACGATCGAGACTCCGAACCCGGCGGCCTTGCTCGACGCCGTACGGCGCCACAAGGTCACGATCCTCGCCACGGCGCCCACAGCCTACAAGGCGATGCTTGGATTTATCGAAGACCGGGACGTCGCCCATCTCCGCGTCTGTGTTTCGGCCGGCGAGCATCTCCCGGCTGCGACATGGCATGACTGGAAAGAGGCGACGGGAATTTCGATCGTCGACGGGATCGGCGCGACCGAGATGATGCATATCTTCATCTCGGCATCTGGAGAAGATATCAGGCCCGGTGCGACGGGCAAAGCGGTTCCCGGTTATCGCGCCTGCGTGGTGGATGATGATGGCCAAATCCTACCGCCCCCCGCGGATGGCCGCCTTGCCGTAAAGGGCCCGACCGGCTGCCGCTATTTCGATGACGAGCGCCAGTCGGCTTATGTGCAAAAGGGCTGGAACCTGACCGGCGACACCTATCGTCAGGACGGAGAGGGCTATTTCTGGTACTTGGCCCGATCCGACGACATGATCATATCCTCGGGCTATAATATTGCCGCGCCCGAGGTGGAGAATGCGCTCTACACACATCCTTCAGTCCAGGAATGCGCGGTGATCGGGATCCAGTGCGAGGAACGCGGCCAGAAGGTGAAGGCCTATGTCGTCGCCTCCGTCCCGGTGAGCGAAACCGAGCTTCAGGATCATGTGAAGAAAGCGATCGCACCCTATAAATATCCGCGCGAGATCGAGTTCGTCGATGCGCTTCCCCGAACGGCCACCGGCAAGCTCCAGCGATACGCGTTGCGCGACGGGCAGGCCCGATAACGTCGAAATAGTTTACAAGTTGGTAACCATATATTTTCAGAAAGCCCGCATTTCCGCGACTGGTACGCTTCTTGCCTATGTTCCCGCATGTTCAAGAAGATCGCACGGCTGTTCATCATCAAGACCAGGTTCGACGCCATGGCCGTTATCTACGCCCTGGCTTTGGGGGCCGTCACCCGGGGGCTAGGCTATCTCGATCAATATCCGGGCCTCGGGGGCTGGCTGTTATTCGCCGCCTGCACTGGCGCCGTCTTCATGGCCGGCGCCAAGATTTTGGACGCAACCCGGCCCGATAATGGGGAAAGGCGCCGCCACTCCGATCCTGGACGGCTTGACGATCAATCCAGGCTGGGCGGCTTCACCCGATAAGATCAGTCGAGCGGTTTCAAATCCCCGTCGCCGGCGATCCTGAGCGCGTCGGCAAGGCTTTTCACACCCAGCCGCTGCATCATGTTGGCGCGGTGCATCTCGGCGGTTCGAAGGCTGATCCCAAACCGATGCGCGATCAGCTTGTTGGGCATTCCCGCAAGCAAGCCGCGAAGAACTTCGCGTTCGCGCTCGGTAAGGCTCGCGACGCGGCTTTTGGCCTCGCGCCTCCGTTCGGACTCGCCGGCCTCGGTTTCCAGCAAGGCAGCGGCGCGCTGCAGCGAGGCGTGGAGCAGATCTTCCTCGAACGGCTTTTCGAGGAAATCGATCGCGCCCAGCTTCATCGTCTCCACGGCCAGCGCGACTTCGCCGTGACCCGTCATGATGATCACCGGCCAGCTGATATCCCGCCGCGCGAGTTCGCCAAGCACCTCGATTCCGTCAATGTCCGGCATTCGAACGTCCAGCAGGATGCAGCCAGGTTCAAGATGGTCGAGACTGTCGATGAAATCGCCGCCGCTGGCAAAGGGGCGTGAGCGTGTGCCCGACGTACCCAGCATGAAGCTGATCGATGACCGCACGTCCCGGTCGTCGTCGACGATATAGATAATGGAATCGATGCCCCTCACCGGGACAGGGATAGTCCAGTAGCGAGTGACAGGAAACCGGAATTGACCTGCGGAGATTACTGTAGGCCAAAACTGCCCGCTCCGGTTGGGAATGTTTTCGCCAAACATTGGTAAAAACTCCCATCGCGTCTGGTCACGAGCGGCTGTTCCAGTGATAAAATCCCCGCAAACCTGCCATTTCTTTCAATTGGCACGGCTCTTGAAATACTACTCGGCACACCGCCGGATCACAGGCGGAAATGAACGAAACAGATTTCAGGGAGACCGACATGTTTAATTTGGACAAATTCGGCCAGGCCGCACTCGCAATGCTTGGAACGCTCATTCTCACCACCACCTTCGTCGGTGCGGCAATAGGCCCGGCTCGGGCCGTCGAAACCGCACCGGTCGTAGGACACGCCGAAGGTCACACCGATGCCTGAGCTGATGGTGGCGCGCCGGCAAGCTTTTCCCGCTTTCAACCTTTCCCAGCCGCTGCCTTTCACAACGATCAAGGATTTCAGTGTCATGAGTATTTTTACCCGAACCCGCGACATCGTCGCCGCCAACTTCACCGACCTTCTCGATAAGGCCGAGGATCCCGCGAAGATGGTTCGGGTGATGATCATGGAAATGGAAGAGACGTTGGTCGAGGTCCGCGCCTCTGCCGCCCGCACCATCGCGGACCAGAAGGAAATTCAGCGCCAGATCAACAAGATCGAAATGCTGCGCGACGGTTGGACCGAGAAAGCCGAATTAGCGCTCAGTAAGGAGCGTGAGGATCTCGCGAAATTGGCGCTGATCGAAAAAAGCAAGCTCGCCGATATGGCCGAGAGCCTCAGAATAGAAATTGGCGTGCTTCGTGACGCGATGCGCGCTTCGGAAGGCGACATTGCGCGGCTCCAGGCCAAGCTTCGGGAAGCCCGCACCCGTCAGAATCAGATTTCGAACCGCCTGGAGGGTGCGCAGAACCGCACTCGCATGCGCGAAATGTACGCCGGCGAGAAGGTCGAGGAGGCCTTTTCGAACTTCGAATTGCTCGAGCGCCGCGCCGATTATGCCGAAGGACAGGCCGAAGCCCTGGCCCTGGCGGCGCCACGGACGCTGGAAGAGGAAATTGCCGATCTTCGGTCGGTGGAAATGGTCGATGCCGAGCTTGCCGCCATGAAGGCGGCGCGTGCGGCGGGCTGAAAACAGGGAGGACGGGATATGGTTATGAGGAAATTTCATCTCGACAAAACCAACGGCAAGCTTGCGGGCGTCTGCTCGGGCCTAGCCAATTATCTGGGCGTGGACGCGACTTTCGTCCGCATCGGAATGGTGGTGGTGACTCTGCTGGGCGCCTTCCCCTGGACCTTGATCGCTTACGGCGTCGCGGCCTGGGCCGCCAAGCCCAAGGATGCGAGCGCCTATGGGATGGAAAGCTTTGGACCGGCGCGAACCTCGACCCGGGATCTGCACCTCGCGACGCGCGATATCGATCGACGGATGGCCGAGGTGGAGACCTATGTCACCAATTCCAACACGGGCCTGGCAAACGAAATTGAGAAGCTGCGGTAACGGCAGCCTCGATGCAGGGAATGGGAGGAAATCATGTCCGAACCACTGACACTCATGACGCTGGCAAGCTTTGGCCTGACGGCGCTCGGGATCGCCCTTTTCGCCAGCCTGAAGGGCTGGCAGGGATGGCTGGACCTGAAGCGGCTGGAACTGGCGGGTCTCCAGCGTGAGGGCAGGAGCCCGGCGATGGAGCGGATCGAAATCGCCGATCTGAAGGAACGTATTCGCAAGCTGGAATCGATCGCCGCCTGCGTAGACCTATGATCAGCTATTGCTACTGCCCGGCGCCGACCTGGTTATCCTATTCGGCGCCGTGGCAGACGAATTCGACGAGCCGCCCATCGGGATCGCGCAGATATCCCGCATAATAATTCGGGTGGATGTGCGGGGCCAGAATCGGCTCCCGATCCAGCCGGTGGCCGGCCGAGCGACCTTTTGAATATATTTCATCCACCAATGTCCGCGACGACGCCTGAAATGCGAAGTGGACATCGGCCGACGGCTCGCCCTCCACGATGAAGAAGTCCAGCCTCGTGGCATCGCCAAAGCCCTTGACCTGGCCGTCGACCTTCAATTCATATCCAAGCGGTTTCAGCAGATCGGAATAAAAGGAAAGCGTCGCGGGCATGTCGCGCGTCTGTATTTCGAGATGATCGAGCATCGGAAGTATCCCAGGCAATGGCTGTGGGTCCCCAGCCTATCGCGCCGGCCCGCGGAATGGCTGCAAAAGCGCCCAAGATTATGGTGAAAATTCGCGCAGTTTTCGCATAAAGTGCGGTCATGCAGCCCAAACTGGACGGATTCGACCGGAAGCTCCTGACCATCGTACAGCGCGATGCGGCGCTGACCAGCGAGCAACTGGCGGACAAGGTCGGCCTGTCCGCATCCGCCGTACAACGTCGGCTGAAGCGTCTTCATTCGACCGGCGTGATCGCTTCGGTCGCGGCGATCCTTGATCCGGAAAAAGCGGGAAAGCCGTCCTTCTTCATCGTCGGGCTCGAAATCGAACGCGAGCGCCCCGAATTATTGACCAGGCTCCGCGCCTGGCTTGGGGCGGAGGACGCGGTTCAGCAAGTCTTCTACGTCACCGGCCACTGGGATTTCATCCTGGTCGTCACCGCCCGCGACGTGGCGAGCTATGACGAGCTGATGACCTCGCTCATGACCGAAAATCCCAATGTCCGGCGGTTCACTACCAATGTTGCGCTTGGCGTGCACAAGCGCCGTCTGACGATCCCGATTGAAGAGGCCGGCGACTAATTTCCACTGAGGCTGAGCTTCAGCGTGCTGCCGTTGAGCCCCGCCACATGCCAGATGTCGCCAAACTGGTCGTGGCCGATGGCTGCGGGACGGACGCCGCCCAATTGTTCGACGATGTCCGGAACCGTATTGCTGTGCCCTACCACCAGCACCGCGCCGGTTTCGGACCTGACCTGCTGTACCAAAGCGGGCGTGTTGGCCGGGTCGTAGATTTTGGGCGTGATCCCCAGGGCCACCGCGAGCGGGGCCGCGGTTTGCTGGGCCCGTTTCGTATTGCTGACGTAAATGGCCCTCGGTGGATCGCCGGCAAACCATTCTAGAAGCAGGGCCGCATTCTTTTGCCCCTCAGCCGTCAGATCCGGGTCGGACGTGCCCGGTATCGTATTCAGATGCCGCATGATGTAATAAGAAGGCCCGAGCGGCACTTGCGGCGCGACGGGGAAGCAAGCCGCCAGCGCGAGCAGCAGCAAAGCGGACAAGAGACGGATCGGGGACATGGGGGCAACTCCTTTGGGGCCTTGGTCGCGCATCCGGCGTGCATGCGCAACCGCTGTTCCCGCTATTCTCTTCAGGGGTGCACAGGGTCGAAAAATCGATTAGACGCGCCCCCCATCGACGGCGATGCCGCCTTCTGGCATGGCCTTCTCTCAATATCGGTGTCTCGGCGTTCCCGGGGTGCAAGCCGAAACAGGATGTGCAGGATGAAGAGGCAGAAGGAGCGTCCCAACCGGCCGGCGCTCGCGCTCCATGTACCAGAGCCGGATGCCCGGCCCGGAGACGAAGTCGATTTCAGCCATATCGAAATTCCTGCCGCTGGAAGCGTAATGCGTCCGGACGTCGCGGTGGCGCCGTCCGAGATCAGGGATCTCGCCTACACCCTGATCCGCGTGCTGGATGACGAGGGGAAGGCGGTCGGCCCCTGGGACCCACGCCTCGATCCCGAGACTTTGCGCCGCATGCTTCGCGATATGATGATGGTGCGGGTCTATGACGACCGCATGTATCGCGCCCAGCGCCAGGGCAAGACCAGCTTCTACATGAAATGCACCGGCGAAGAGGCGGTCGCGGTCGCCGCCGCCCATGCGCTCGACCGCGAGGATATGTGCTTCCCGACCTATCGGCAGCAGGGGATTTTGGTGGCGCGCGACTATCCGCTGACCGAAATGATGTGTCAGGTCTATTCCAATGCCGGCGACAAATTGAAGGGTCGCCAGCTACCGATCATGTATTCCGATCGCGAACATGGCTTTTTCACCATTTCGGGCAATCTCGGCACGCAATATCCGCAGGCCGTCGGCTGGGGCATGGCTTCGGCGATCAAGGGCGACAGCCGCATCGCCGCCGCCTGGATCGGCGATGGGGCGACCGCGGAAGGCGATTTTCACAATGCGGTGACCTTCGCCGCAGTCTATCGCGCGCCGGTCATCCTCAATATCGTCAACAATCAATGGGCGATATCCACCTTTTCCGGGATTGCCGGGGCCGAACTCACCACCTTTGCCGCGCGCGGCGTCGGCTATGGCATTCCCGGGCTTCGCGTGGACGGCAACGATCCGCTCGCGGTCTATGCGGCGACGAGCTGGGCGGCGGATCGGGCACGTTCGAACTTGGGGCCGACGATCATCGAATTGTTCACCTACCGCGTCGAAGGCCATTCGACGAGCGACGATCCATCCGTCTACCGGCCGCAAAATGCCGGTGCCAAATGGCCGCTGGGCGATCCGCTTGAACGACTGAAGGCGCATTTGCTGGGTCTTGGCGAATGGGATGAGGAGCGGCATGCGGCCTTGCTCGACCAGCTGGGCGAGGAAGTTCGCGCCGCGCAAAAGCAGGCGGAGAAGCAAGGCACGCTCGGCAACAGCCCCGCGCAGGATATCCCTTCCATGTTCGACGACGTGTTCGAAGAGCTTCCCTGGCATTTGAAGGAACAGCGCGAACAGGCGATCGCCGAAGCGGGAGCGAAAAAATAATGCCCGTGATGAACATGATCCAGGCGATCAATTCCGCCCATGACGTGATGATGGATCGCGATCCGAATATCGTCGTGATGGGCGAGGATGTGGGCTATTTCGGCGGCGTTTTCCGCGCGACCGAGGGCCTGCAAAAGAAATATGGGCGGTCGCGCACCTTCGACACGCCGATAACCGAAGGCGGCATCGTCGGCGTCGCGATCGGAATGGCCGCCTACGGCCTCCGTCCTGTGGCCGAGATTCAGTTCGCCGATTACATTTATCCTGGCTTCGACCAGATCGTCTCCGAGGCCGGCCGGATGCGCTACCGTACGGCGGGCGAGTGGTTTCTGCCAATGGTGATCCGATCGCCTTACGGCGGCGGCATTTTCGGTGGGCAGACCCACAGCCAGTCGCCCGAGGCCTTGTTCGCCCATGTCGCGGGGATCAAGACGGTGATCCCGTCCAACCCCTATGACGCCAAGGGCCTGCTGATTGCCGCGATCGAGGATAATGATCCGGTCATCTTCTTTGAACCAAAGCGCATCTATAACGGCCCGTTCGATGGATTTTACGAACGGCCGGTAACCCCCTGGGCCAAGCATCCGGCGGCGGAAGTGCCTGAAGGCTATTACACGGTCCCGCTCGGCAAGGCGGCAATTGCCCGTGCGGGCAATGACGTGACCATCCTGGCTTATGGAACGATGGTCCATGTCGCGATAGCGACCGCCGAAGCCGAAGGGATCGATGCCGAAGTGATCGACCTTCGAACCATCGTGCCCGTGGATATCGAAACGATCGAGGCGTCGGTAAAGAAGACCGGCCGCTGCGTCGTCTTCCATGAGGCGACCCGCACCGGGGGCTTTGGCGCCGAGCTTTCCGCTTTGGTGCAGGAGCGCTGCTTCTATCATCTGGAATCTCCGGTGCAGCGTGTTACCGGTTTCGACACACCCTATCCGCACAGCCTTGAATGGGCCTATTTTCCAGGGCCGGCCCGCCTTGGCCTGGCGCTGAAGAAAGCATTGGAGGACTGATCGGTCATGGCGCGCTACCAATTCAAGCTGCCCGATATCGGCGAAGGCATTGCCGAGGCCGAGATCGTCGCCTGGCACATCAAGGTTGGCGACATGGTCAGGGAAGACCAGCAGCTCGCCGACATGATGACCGACAAGGCGACGGTCGAAATGGAATCGCCGGTCGCGGGCAAGGTTGTCGCGGTCGCCGGTGAAGTCGGCGACCAGATCGCGATCGGATCGGTGCTGGTCGAATTCGAAGTGGAGGGCGAAGCCCCTGCCGAGGAGGATCGTTCCGACAGCGTCGCGCTTGCCGACGGAATGGTCGAGCCCACGCCCGGCATCGAGGAATCCGTCCCTTCGATGGAGGTCGATTCCGCGCCAGCCGACGAAATCAGCGAGCACGCTCCGGCTCCGGCCCCCGCTGCGGGAAAGGCCTCTGCGCCGAGCGGCGGTGAAAGCAAGAATCCTACGATGCTCGCCTCGCCGGCAGTCCGGCAACGCGCCCGCGATCTGGGAGTGGATCTGTCGCAGGTGAAAACCACTAGCGACCGGGTCCGACATTCGGATCTCGACGCCTATCTGCTCTACAATGGCGGATCGGCCTCCCGCGGCGGCGGAAGCCGGCGTCAGGACGAAAGCATCAAGGTAGTGGGTCTCCGCCGCAAGATCGCGGAGAATATGCAGGAGGCCAAGCGCCGCATCCCGCATTTCACCTATGTCGACGAAGTGGACGTGACCGCCCTCGAACAGACGCGGGCGATGATGAATGCCGATCGAGGCAGCAATCCAAAGCTTACCTTATTACCCTTCCTGACCACCGCCATGTGCCGGGCGCTTCCCGATTTCCCCATGCTCAACGCACGCTATGACGATGATGCCAATATCATCCATCGGTCGGGCGCGGTGCATATGGGAATGGCGACGCAGACCGATAACGGCCTTTCCGTGGCGGTGATCCGCGACGCCCAGAATCGTGATATCTGGGATCTGGCGCGCGAGATACTCCGGCTTGCGGACGCCACCCGCGCCGGCAAGGCATCGCGCGAAGAGCTTTCCGGATCGACCATTACCATTTCCAGCCTCGGGCCGATGGGCGGCATCGTATCGACGCCGGTCATCAACCGCCCGGAAGTGGCGATCATCGCGGTCAACAAGGTCAAGGAAATGCCGGTCGTCGTCGATGGCGAGCTTGAGATCCGCAAGATGATGAACCTGTCGCTATCCTGCGATCACCGCGTGGTCGACGGCTGGGACGCGGCGAGTTTCATCCAGGCGCTGAAGAAGCTGCTCGAAAATCCGCTCAAACTGCTTTCGATGCATTGAGCCAATTCGGGAAGAGCTGGGTCTAAGAAGCTCCCGAGACGATCGGGGCTTTGATGGTGCAGACAACTCCCTCGGGTGGGAATTCGATTGTTACGATGCCGCCCAGTTCCGCGGCGAGTGCGCGCTCGACCATGCGGCTTCCAAAGCCTCGCTTCTCGGGCCGGGAAACGCGCGGACCACCTTTTTCCTGCCATTGCAGGAAGAGGCTGGGAGCGTCCTCGGGCCCTTCCACGTGCCACGATACCAGCACGGTTCCCGCAGCGGACGACAGGGCTCCATATTTTACGGCGTTCGTGCAAAGCTCGTGGAGGGCCATTGCCAGCGACACGGCCGTCTTCGGCATTAGCCTGAGATCCGCTCCTTCCACCGAAACGCGCGCGGGGTCGGCACCGCAGCCGAGACCCGATTTCTCGACCACTTCGCGCAAGGAAGCCGATTCCCAATTCTTGGCCGTCAACGTGTCATGGGCCGCCGCGAGGGCCGCCAGCCGGCTGCCGAAAGCCTCGCGCGCCGCCTCGCTGGCCGCCTCTCCCTTGAAGGTCTGCAGGGCGACGCTCTGTATGATGGCCAGGGTATTTTTACCCTGTGGTTGAGTTCGTTGACCAGAAGCTTTTGATGCTCTTCGGTGCGTTTGCGCTCCAATACCCTTCCGACCTGCTCGCCCAGCGTCCTTACCGTCAGCAGCAAATCTTCGTCGGGCGGGATCGCGGAAAGGGCGAAGAATTCAAGTACGGCGATAACCTTCCCTTCGCTTCGGATCGGGAAGCCAAAAGCTGCGCCAAAACCGTGGCCCTTGCGAAGGAATTTGGGATCGGTGTCGAGATCGGCCATCCACGCTGGTTCGCCCGTTTCCAGGATGACGCCCGGCAGGCCCACCCCAGCCGTGAAACTCACATTTTCAGTGGCAGCCTGCAAAGTGGTGGCGATACCGGGCTCGGCTTCATGCCAGATGGCAGCGGATTCAAGCCGTGCGTTGCCGCTGGCGACGATGAGCGCGTGCCCCACCGGCCAGCCTGTGAGCTCGCATATCGCCTGAAGACAGGAGCGCAAGGTATCGTCGAGGGATTCGGTTTCGGAGGCGAGGTGGGTGACCTGGAACAGCAATCTTGCCTCCCGCGCCTGCCGCTCAACGCGTGCCTCGGACCGCCGCCGGTCGCTGATGTCGCGAAGGAACCCCAGGAATATGGGTTCGCCTGCAAAGGGCGCCTTGGTGATCGACAATTCGATCGGGATTTCCTCCCCGCCCTTCTTCAGCGCGCTTATTTCGATCCGCCGGTTGAGAACATGCTCTTCACCCGTGGCAAGGTAACGATTGAGGCCTTCGCAATGGGCCTGGCGATGCTGCGCGGGAACGATGAGTTCTGCCATGGACTGGCCAAGAGCCTCGTTGGTCGACCAGCCGAAAATCTGCTCGGCGGCGGCGTTCCAGGCGACGATGTTCCCGTCGCCCCGGATCGCCACCACTGCATCCAGGGCCGTCTCCAACACCGGACTTAGCGCAGACAAATCAATCAAATAGGCCGGCTCATACTCCATTCCCCGATGCTATGACGGCCGGGGCCCAGGAACAAGCCGAACTAGCATGGCTCCTAATGCAGGATTGCAAAATAGGTTTTCGTGCACGGGACTGCTTCGGTTCGAGGGACCGGGAGGTGAGGCCGACGTTCCGCCATTTGCGGGCGTCCACAATGACGTTATGGGCCAGGGATGCTGAAAAAGACTTCCGGTCCCGATCTCGAAGCGTTGCGCCTGCTCGACGAGCGGCTTCGCTGGCTTTCCGCGTGGACGATCCACAATGCCAATCATCTGCGCGAAAGCCCGGATGGGCTGAAGGTTGGCGGGCATCAGGCCTCGTGCGCCTCGATGACCGCGATCATGGCGGCGCTTTATTTTCACGCGCTCGGACCCAACGACAAGGTAGCGGTGAAGCCGCACGCGGGGCCCGTGTTCCACGCCATCCATTATCTGCTGGGTAGCCAGACCCTCGAGCAACTGGAGAATTTCCGCGGCTTTGGCGGAATGCAAAGCTATCCCAGCCGGACCAAGGACAAGATCCCGGTCGATTTTTCCACGGGCTCGGTCGGCCTTGGGGTGGCGATCACCGCCTTTGCCAGCCTGATCCAGGACTATCTCGTTGCCCACGACATGATGAAGCCGGAGGATATTGGCCGGATGGTGGCGCTGATGGGCGATGCCGAGCTGGACGAGGGCAATATCTACGAATGCCTGATCGAGGCCTATAAGCACGACATCCGCAATTGCTGGTGGATCGTCGATTATAACCGCCAGTCGCTCGATCACACGACCGCCGAACGGATGTTCAGTCGCTTCGACGAGATTTTCGCCAGCTGCGGCTGGCGCGTGGTGACGCTAAAATATGGCAAGGCCATGCAGGCGGCGTTCGCCGAAAAGGGCGGCGCCGAGCTCAAATCCTGGATCGATGGCGTCGGCAATGCCGATTATGCGGCGCTCACCTATCTTGGCGGCGCTGCCTGGCGCGAACGGCTGATGAAGGATGTACCCGCGGTAAAGCCTTTGCTGGACGCCCGCGACGACGAGACCTTGGCGAGCCTGATGACCAATTTGGGCGGTCACGACATGGAGGCGCTGGTCGAGGCATTCGACGCCTCGCAGGACGATGTGCCCACCTTGTTCATCGCTTACACGATCAAGGGGCAGGGCCTTCCGTTTGCAGGGCATAAGGATAATCATGCAGGCCTGATGAATCCCGGCCAGATCGCGGCGCTCCGCGACAAGATGGGTATCGCGGAGGGCGAGGAATGGGCGCCCTATGCCGGCCTTGGCGGCAACGCCGCCGCGGCGGCAAAGGCGCTGGTGGAAAATAGCCGGATCGCCAGGGCAAAGCGTGAGCGTCCGTGGAATGTGGCGCCGGTGGCGGAAATCGATCCACCGCCAGGCGACGAACAATCCACCCAGGCGGCGTTCGGCAAGATATTGCTCGATATATCCCGCGCCGGCGGAGCGCTGGCGGATCGGATCGTCACCACTTCGCCCGACGTCACCGTGTCCACCAATCTCGGCGCCTGGGTGAACCAGCGCGGCCTGTTCCGGCGGCAGGAACTGCCGGACATATTCGCCGCCGCTAAGATACCGTCGGCGCAGAAATGGGGCGGGCATCAGGCCGGTCAGCATATCGAGCTCGGCATTGCAGAGAACAACCTGTTCCTGATGCTGGCCGCTCTTGGCCTCGCCGGCGACCTGTTCGGCGAGCGGCTATTCCCGATCGGGACCGTCTACGATCCGTTCATCGCGCGCGGCCTCGATGCGCTCAATTACGCCTGCTACCAGGATGCGCGCTTCATGCTGGTCGCCACTCCGTCGGGAGTGACGCTGGGCCCCGAAGGCGGCGCGCACCAGTCGATCAACCCGCCGCTCATCGCCATGGGCCAGCCGGGCCTTCGCCATTACGAACCTGCCTTTGTCGATGAACTCGCCTTGCTGATGTCGGAAGGATTCCGGCTGATGCAGGCGGAAGATGGGGAAAGCGTCTATCTTCGCCTCACCACGCGGACCATTAAACAGGTCGAACGGACGGACGACGCCTGGAAGCAGGGCGCAATCGCTGGCGGCTACTGGCTGCGCGGACCCCAGCCTGGAGCGGAAGCGGCGCTGGTTTATTCGGGTGCTATCGCGCCGGCGGCTTTGGCTGCCTGGGAGGCCTTGAACGAAGACATGCCCGGCCTTGGGCTGCTGGCCGTCACTTCACCCGACCTGCTCCATCGCGGCTGGAGCGCGCGGCGCGGCGCGCGCTGGGGCGGCAGGAATCTGGAAGCTTCGCACGTCGAAAAATTGCTGTCCCCGCTTTCCCGCGACGCAGGTCTCGTCACCCTGCTCGACGGGTCGCCCGCGGCGCTTTCGTGGCTCGGCGGAGTCGCCGGGCATCGGGTCAGTCCGCTGGGACTCGACCGGTTCGGCCAGACCGGAAGCCTCCCCGATCTGTATCGCCATTACCGTCTGGACGTGGACGCGATCGTCGAAGCGGCGGCGGAACTGTTCCTCGATTGAGGGAACAATGGCCGCTTTCCATCGCTCTACGGTAAATCACGGCAGGCAATGGAGATTCACATGATTGGCAAGATTATCGGAGCGGCAGTCGGCAGGCGCGTCGCCGGGCGTTACGGCGGCAACAAGGGCATGCTCTTGGGCGCACTGGTTCCCGTCATCGCCCGGCGCGCCTTCGGTCCGCTCGGCCTTGCGCTGGCCGGCGGGTATGCGGCCAAGAAATATTATGATTCGCGCAAGTTGCGTGACGGTTATCGCGCCGATCGCAGCGTCTGATCTGAATTCTTGAACAATGCTGGCCTGAGGGTGGCGTTTTCCCGCCCTCAGGATTCCGGCTCTGGTTCCGGATCTTCGCGCGGCGGCGGCGCATTGGCGGCCGGGCCATTCTCGGGCAGCGGCGCGCGCCGGTCTTCCCGATCCCGCGACGGCTGGGCCGATATCGTCACACCATCATTTTGGAGGTCCACGCCGACCTCATATCCCGTTCCCTCAATCGGAACCCTGACTTCGGTCGGGAGGTCGCCTGCGGGTATCCTAATCTCCGGAAGCGGAGATGCCGGACGAGGCACCGAACGCTGCACCTGAGCGGCTCCGGCGAGCGCGGAAGTCATGTAGTCGCGCCAGATCCGGGCCGGCAGCCCGCCGCCCTGGTTGCCGCGAAGCGGCGTATTATTGTCATTCCCGATCCACACCGCCGTTACGAGGTCGCCGGCAAAGCCGATAAAGATCGCGTCGCGATTATCCTGTGTGGTGCCGGTCTTGCCGAACGTCTGGACGTTCAGCGCGGCGGCGCGGCCGGTGCCCGCATTGACCGCCTGCCACAGCATGTCGAGCATCATCGGCTGGATGCGCCGGCCAAGACGGCTGGGCCCCGTAATGAAGGACGAAAACCATCCGCCTTCATCGGTGCGGGGGATGCCGTGCGGCTTTACGGGATAAGAACCGTTGGCGATTGCCGCATAGGCCGCGGTCATTTGGACCAGGCTGACTCCCGAGGTGCCGAGCGCAAGGCTGGGGTGCGCCCGGAGTTCGCTGGTTACCCCCAGGTCGCGGGCGGCCTTGATGACGGCGTCCCGACCGACCCGCTCCGAAAGGCGCACCGCGGCGACGTTGCTGGACCGGGCAAAGGCCTCGCGAAGCGTGATCGGTCCCTGATAGGATCCGCTATTATTCCTGGGCGACCAGTCGCCTATGGTGACGGGCGCGTCCATCACCATGCTCTCGGGCGTCATTCCCCGGCGAAGCGCGGCGAGATAGACGAACAATTTGAAGGTGGAACCGGGCTGGCGCCGCGCCTGGGTAGCGCGGTTGAACGGGCTGGATTTATAGCTTTTGCCGCCAATCATCGCGACCACGCGGCCATCGGTGCGCATCGACACCAAGGCGACCTGCGCATTGCCAAGACCCGCGCGGCTCATCGCGCGGACGGCGTAACGCTGCAAATCGGTTTCAAGCGTGGTTTGGATTGTCTGTTCGCCATAGACGCCCTCGGCGGCGGCGCGCGCCTCAGGGAAAACCCAGTCGGCGAAATAGGTACCGGTCGGGAGATCCCTGGCCGGCCCGACCTTCAGCTTGACGGTCGACAGCCTGGCGGCCTGAGCCCGGGTCAAATAGCCTGCATCAACCATGGCGCCGATCACCACCGTGGCCCGGGCCCGGGCGCCCTTCAGATTGCTGGTCGGGGCGAGGCGGGAGGGAGCCTTTACCAGCCCGGCGAGCATCGCCGCCTGCTCGACCGACAAATCCTCCGGTGGCTTGCTGAAATAATGTTTGGAGGCGGCGCGGAGGCCGTAAACATTATCGCCGAAATAAGCACCGGACATGTAGCGCGACAGGATTTCGTCCTTGGTCAGCCAGGCCTCCAGCCAGAAGGCCATGATAAATTCCTGCGCCTTGCGGCCATAAGTCCGGCTTGAGCTGAGGAATGCCAGTTTGGCGAGTTGCTGGGTGATAGTGCTGCCGCCCTCGACCACGCCGCCGGCGACAAGGTTCTTCACCATCGCGCGCATGATCCCCCAGGGGTCGACGCCGCTATGATTGTAGAATTTCCGGTCCTCGCTGGCGATGAAAGCCGCGGCGACATGGTCGGGAAGCCGGGTCACATCGACCGATTTGTCGATCACCGCGCCTCGCCGCGCGATCGGAGTGCCTTCAGCCGAAAGCAAGGTGATCCCCGGCGCGGCGGTAGGCTGCAGTGATCGGGACAAGGGGGCGGTGATTGCCAGCCAGGCGAAAAGGATCAGGAACAGCCCCAGGAAAATGGACGCGATCCGCCAGCCGCGGCGTCGGCGCCGGGCGCGATCGGGAGACGGCGGTCCATCGAAAGGCGGGACGGACCCGGGCGGGAAGGACCCCGGAGGTAGTGGCGCAAGGGGCTGGCCGACGGGGGTGTCGCGGTAAAGCATCAGCGAAGATCGCCCCAGGCAAAAGCTGAACGCATGGAAATCCTCTTAACGGCGGGACACGAACGGAGCGAGTCGCTTTTGGTTTCAGCTATTTGCCGCAAACAGCCGCCCCGGTTCGATTTCTTTGCGAGTAACGCCAAGGCCAGTGATTTTCGAAGGCCAATCGCCGCCCGTCACCAAGGCTTCCACGATTTCGGCCATGGCTGGCGCTGTCTGGAGGCCATAGCCGCCCTGGCCCGCGAGCCAGAAAAAGCCCGGGGCGTCGGGGGCGAAACCGGCGGTCGGCACCCGATCGGCCACGAAAGAGCGCAATCCCGCCCAGCTATGGGCGATCCGGCGCAGGGGCAGATTGGTATATTCCTCGACCCTGGAGGCGGCGAGGGCGATATCATATTCCTCAGGATAGGCGTCGCATGGATCGCTCGGCACTTCGTCGACAGGCGAGACGAGCAGCCGACCGGATTCGGGCAGCATGTAGAAATCGCCTCTGACGGTGTGAACGAAGGGCCAGTCCGCTATGTGGGTTCCCTCGGGCGGGTCGAAGGCAATGATCGTCCGGCGCATCGGCTCCAGGCCGAGCGGCCTAACGTGCGCCAGGCCAGCCACATGGTCAGCCCAGGCCCCCGCTGCATTGACCAGGATCGGGGCGCTATATTCGTCGCCTGCTTCCGTGCCGACCCGCCAGTCCGTGCCCGCCCGGTCGATGGACAGGATGCGGCGGCCGGTAAGTATCTCGCTGCCTTTGGCCCGCACCTCGCGGGCGAAGGATTGGAGCAAGGCGTCGGCATCGAGCCGGAGGCCGGAGGGATCGACTATCGCGCTCACCAGGGCGTCAGGGCCGGTTTTCAAGACAGGACATCGGGCGCGGATTTCGGAAGCATCCGCCAGGTGCGTCTGGTCGGTGAAGTGGCTTATTTCCCGATGCATCAGGTCGAGCTCCCCGAGCATTTCCTCGGTCGCGGCGTAAAGCGATGCCTGTGTGCGGCATAAAGGTGTAGGGGAAAAGCGTTCCGGCGGCGTTTCGAAAAACGATCGGCTATGGGCCGTAAGGCCGCGCACTGCCGCATTGCCGATCCCGAAATGCGAAAAAGTGACGCTTCGGCCAGATGAATGATAGCCGAGCGCGTCCTCGGCCTCGAGCAGAACGACCTTCCCGTGCCGCGCCAGCCGGGAGGCTGCGGAAAGGCCGGCAATTCCGCCGCCGATGATCAGGAAATCCGAACCGGTCATTAGGCCCCGTCATGCACGAAGCCTCCGACGCCGCGCAACCGGTGCCTTAAATTTGTCGTCAGTCAGTTTGAATCGCTGCTGCCCCGTCGCGCGCCGTTTTATCAACGCGCGAACTGCTAGGCCGGCATCGGGCACTTCGCCTGTGCTCGAATATGATCAGATCGTGACCACGATTTTTCCGAATTGCTCGTTCGTTTCCAGAAATCGGTGCGCCTCGACGATTTGTTCGAAAGGGAAGGTTGCGGCCAGGATGGGCTTGAGTGCGCCCGCATTGAGACCGTCGAGGATGAACGTTTTGGCGGCCTCCAGCCTTGCCGGATCGCGGACGATTTCATGCATCAGATAGCCGCGTAGCGTCAGACATTTGGCCAGCACCGCGAACAAGGGGAAGGGGGTCGGTTCGGGGCTGAGGCCGCCATATTCGATCAGGATGCCGCCCCGGGACATGGCCCCGGTCAGCGGTCCGAAGATCGGCCCCCCGATTGGATCGAACACGATTCTCACTCCATCGGGCCCGGCAATCTCCCTCAGTCGATCTTCAAGCCCCTCCTCGGCCAGCGCGATCACATGGGCGGCACCGGCGTCCAGCAAGGCTTGTTTCTTGGCGGAGGTTCGAGTGACCGCGATCGGCACTGCGCCTACCAGATTGGCGATCTGGATGGCGGCGAGGCCGACGCTGCTGGAGGCGGCAGTGACGACGACGAAATCTCCGCGCTGGATCTTCGCGATATCGACCAGCGCTCCATAAGCGGTGACATATTGCATCCAGACGGAAGCCGCTTCTTCCCAGCTGAGGAAGGCGGGGTGCCTGACGACCAAATTGGCCGGGAAGGTTGCGATCTCGCCATAAGAAGGCCAGCGGACCATGGAAGTGGATGGTATGACGCTGACCGTGTCGCCCGGTTCGAAGCCGTGCACGTCGTCGCCAATCGCCTCGACAATTCCCGCCGCCTCCAGACCCAGGCTGGAAGGCGAAGGCGCGGTTTCGATGTAGGTGCCCGCCCGAAGCAGGGCATCGGCGCGGTTCAGTCCCAGCGCCTTGACCCGGATCTGGATCTCGCCGCTGCCGGGTGGCGCGACTTCCGCTTCCTCGATCCGCAATACTTCCGGGCCGCCATGTTCATAAAAACGGACGATGCGTACCATGAGTGAAATTCCTGGTGATGAAAGTGATGGAGTTTTTGAAAGGGCCGGATGATTTTTTCGTCGGGCGGCTGGTTCACGTCCGGGGAGCGGCCGGCCGAATGACCTTGATCATTGCGGCCAGCTCCTGGTCCGCAAGGCCTGCGCGCTCCGCCCGATCCAGCCAGCTCCCGACCAATTCCGGGACCTCGGTGTTGAGCCCAAGATCGCGCGAAGCGGTCAGGATGCGTTCGACCGCCGGGATGGAGATGCGGAGCGGACTCTCGGTGATGGTGAAATCATCGGACTCGATCACTCCTCCCTCATTCTTGAAGAAGGCGCCGAAGGTCGGTGAAATGTCGTTCACCAGATTGCCATAGGTGCCGACGTTTATTCCCACCGCTTCGGCGAGCATCGCACCGTGGAGGAACCCGGCATAAGCGCCATAGACATAAGAAAGAGTGGCGAGATCCATGAAGGAGGCCGCTTCGATGCGCTCCCCGAGATAAATCAGATTGCCGCCCAATATTCGCAGGGTCGGTGCGCCTTCATCGAACGAATCGCGCGCGCCCGAAATCAGGACCGGAGTTTCGGGCTGGCCCATCTGGCTGGGCGCGGCCTGGATCGCGCCGTCGAGATACCGACCGCCGGACTTGGCGACGAATGCGCCGGCCTCCTGAGCATCCTTAGGGCTTCCCGTGCCCAAGTTGACCAACAGGCGATCATCGAGCGCCTCGGCGACACCCTCGCTTCGCAGGATCGATCTGGCGGCGTCATAATCATAGAGGCAAATTATGGTGATGGGGCTGGCGGATATCGCCAGGGCGGGGGTCGGATGGAGGTGGGCGCCCCGGGCAACCAGATCGGCCGCCTTTTCGGCGCTTCGATTCCACAGGCTGACCGAATTTCCTGCTTTTAGGAGCAGATCGGCCAGGGTCAAGCCCATCGAACCAAGCCCGATTATTGAAACGTCCGTCATTTCCTGTCTCCCGCCAATGGCACGGACCGGCAAATGGAGTGGCGCTTTCAAACGGACAAGTACCGACTATTTTGTGTGTACTTACCTTTAGGTATGTTAGGCTGGGCCATGGCCAAGAGAGCATATGCATGCGGGATCGGACCCGCGTTCGACGTCGTCGGCGGGAAATGGAAGGCGCTGATCCTCTGGGAATTGCATCCGGGGGCCTTGCGCTTTGGCGAGCTAAAGCGGCGTATCGCGGGCGTCAGCGAGAAGATGCTGATCCAGCAATTGAAGGAACTCGAGCGCGACGATCTGGTCGTTCGCACCGTTTTCAACCAGGTGCCTCCGCACGTCGAATATTCGCTTACATCCTGGGGCCAAACGCTCAACAAGGCGCTGTTGCCGATCGCCGCGTGGGGAGAGAAATATTCGCTGGAGACCGGCCGCTATCCGGGATGAGAGCCCCGATGGCCGCGCGCTCTATTGCCCCACCATCAGCCGTTGCGAGTTGCTCAGCTACGACCCAAAATGAGCCTGGGCAGGCGCTCCATCACTCGGCGAAAGGGCGCGGGATCGTCGAGGCCGCCGGAAACCACCAACGAACCCTGAATCTGGACCACCGCTTCCTCGGCGCGTTCAAAACCTTGCTCTTGTGAGGCTCCCGCTTCCACCGCCAGGGCCGCGAGGGCCTTGATCAGTCCGCTGAAAGAAGATTTCAGCTGCGGCTGAAACCGGCCCCGCGACCCGCCGAGGACGAAGCTTCCGAGCAGGCAGCGTTCATAGCCTCCGACATAATAACGATCGATCGCATTTATCATCTTTTGCAGCCGCTCGGCTGGATCGCCCGGCTCTCTCAGCGGGGCCAAGGCGCTGATCTCCATCCACTCGTGGATGTGATCGAACACCGCTTTGGCCATATCCTCCTTCCCGCCGGGAAAGTGGTGGTAAAGGCTGGAGCGCCCAAGACCGGTGGCTTTTGAAAGCTCTGCCAGCGACGCGCCGTCATAGCCATGTTCGCGAAAAACGCCGAGCAGACGCGATGCGGCCATGTCTTTCGATCCTGTCGCCGCACCGGCCATAACTACCTCTACCGGACCATTCGTTCCAGATCAAGGTAGCGCCTGCCCCGCTCAATTCAATAGAAGAGCCGTTGACAAATCTAATGCTGCTTCATATCTGAACCGAACGATCGGTACATATCTGGAGATTGAATATGCATTCCCTCAAGCTGATTCTGCTTGGCGCAGCCTGCGCGACGATGCTGCCCGTGACTTCGGCGGCTGCAGCGGCCGAAAACCCTGCCGTTTTCGATGCGGAGACCAAGGTCAGGTATCAAGTGGCGAAGGTGGACGGCGTCGACATCTTCTACCGCGAAGCCGGCTCGTCCGATTTGCCGACGATCCTTCTGATTCACGGTTTCCCTTCCTCCAGCCACATGTACCGGAACCTTATCCCGGCGCTGGCGGACAAATATCATGTTATCGCTCCCGATTATCCGGGCTTCGGCCATAGCGCCGTCCCTGCCGCGGCGGAATATCGCTACACGTTCGACAATTATGCGGCGACGATCGGCAAATTGCTCGAGCAGAAGAAGGTCGATCGCTACGCGATCTACGTGATGGATTATGGCGCGCCGGTCGGCTTCCGGGTGGCGACGGCCAACCCCGAAAAGGTGACGGCGCTGATCGCGCAGAACGGCAATGCCTATGAAGAAGGCCTAGAGAAATTCTGGGACCCGATCCGGGCCTATTGGAAGACTGGCGGCTCGACGGAACGAGAGGCGATGCGCTGGGCAACGTCGCTAAAGGCAACGCACTGGCAATACACGCATGGGGTGAAGGACCTGTCGCTAATCAGTCCCGACGCCTGGACGATGGACCAGGCTTTCCTGGACCGCCCGGGAAATCAGGAGATCCAGCTGGACCTGTTTTACGACTACCGGACCAATTTGCCGCTCTACCCCAAATGGCAGGAATATTTCCGCAACCGGAAACCCCCAACGCTTGTCCTGTGGGGAAAGAATGACGAGATCTTCGTCGCTGCCGGAGCGGAGGCCTATCGCCGCGACAATCAGGATGTAGAGGTACATTTGCTGGATACGGGACATTTCGCGCTGGAAACGCACGGTCCTGAAATTGCCGGCTACATTCGGGATTTCCTCGGTCGGAGGGTCCGCTGAGCAACATCGAATTGAAATTGACCCCGGGATTCGTGACGATCTACTCTCGACCAATCTGATCGCAGAACGGATGACCAACTCCAACGGGATTAAAGGGCGGTCGGAATGGCCGCCCTCATTATCCGCGGGGCGCGGAAGAGTGTTGGCGACAGAACTCGGTTCGCCAAGCTACCTTGGCATGCCCGGCTTTACCGGCTCTCGATTTTCAGAACAGACAGAAGGTGAGAGTGCTGGCGGAAAATCGGAAATTTCCGAAATCAACATTGCTGTTTAAGCGTTTCCAGCGTGACTTGAACCAGCCTTTGCACCGATGCTTCCGAAGTCAGTTTTTCAGCGGCCGTCAAAGCGTGGATCGTGTAGTTGGCAAGCTCATCCACGGGGATGTCCCGTCGAACGGCTCCGGCTCGGGCGGCGTCGGCGAGAAGCTTTTGGAATAAGTCGTTCAGCTGATCGTGAGCGCGGGCCACATGCTCGCCCTGGTGTATCATGGCCGCAGCATCACCCCCCTCGCGCCCGCGACGAAAGGCAATTCTCGCATACGCCCCAACCACTGCCTCGAGGCGATGGGCAAGATCGTCGCTTGTGCGGCCAAGCTGGGCGAGGTGCTCGATATGGTCCGCCACATGGCGTTGGTGCCACGCGGCAAGGATCGCTTCCAGGTTCGGATAATATTTATATAAAGTAGCGCGACCGATGCCGCTTTGTTCGGCAATTTGCGACATCGTGACGGAAGCAAGCCCGTTCTCCCGGACCAGAATAGATGTCGTGCTCACAACCGCGTCGCGCACCGCCTGGCGATGCGCGTCGATCGTGTCGGTCCAAAGCCTAGGCATCCGTCGGATATAGCTTGCCGGCGTATTGCGACAAGCTGAAAGCTAATAGAGACAATTTGACTCGACATAGACACTATGTATGTTAAAAGCAGTATTGATCGGATGTGTCGTTCCGAAGTTTTTTGAGGATTTGGATATGAAGAAGATCGCTTTGATTGCGAGCCTCGGCGGGATCGCCGTTTCCGCCATCGCCTTGGCACAGGCGCCATCAGGCCAGTATGGCCTGCACGGTGCGAACGTCACGCGAGAGCAGGCGCTCGCCCATGCGGATAAAATGTTCGTTCAGCTCGATCTCGATGGGGACGGGCGTCTTTTCCGGTCGGAGGCCGAGAAAGGGCACCAGAAGATGCGGGCGGCGATGTCTGACGAGCATGGCAAAGCTAATGGGCATGCCGATCATTCCGCTGGCCATCAAATGCCTGTTCATATGTTTGGCGGCAGGGCCTCTGTGACCAAAGTCGAATTCCGAAAACTCGCTCTCGAACATTTCGGAACGATGGATCGCAACGAAGATGGCATCGTAAGCGACGCCGAACATCGGCAAGCGCGTGCGGCAAGCAAGCACTAGACGCTCTTACTCTCGCCGCTGGGTCTGAGGCGCTCCGGCGCGAGAGCAAGCGGCGATCGTTCAAGGTTTGTCGCGACGACGCCTTGATGTCGGCTCGTTCGGAATCTGCGGCTTGCCGTCATTCGATAAAAGAACCGCGACCCAGCGGGAGCTTTCGAATTGGGCGCAGACCATCATCAGCATCAAAGTCAGCGGCACAGCAAGGAACGCTCCCGGAAGACCCCAGAGGAAGGTCCAGAAGGACAAGGCCAGAATGGTCGCGACCGGATCAATATTCTGGGTGTCGGCCTGCATCCTGGGATAGATGAGATTGCCCACGATCAGGGCCGCGACCTGGATGGCGCCAAAGACGAGCGCCGCCTGCCATAATGTCGGAAATTGCAGCAGGGCAAAGGCCGCGGGCGCGAGCGAGCCCACCGTCACCCCGATGATCGGAATGAAAGACAGCAAGAACAGGATGATCGTCCAGAACAGGGCGTTGTCGAGGCCGATCCCGAACATCACCAGGCCCGAGACGACCGCCAGCATGATACCAGTCAGCGTCTGCACCCACACATAGGTTTCGATGTCGGTGGCGATCCGTCCCATTCCCTTTTTGATGGCGTCGGCGGAATCCGAATTGGCGGCAATGTTCCTGATCTTGGGCGCCAGCCGGGCGCGGGAAGCGAGCATGAATCCGAAATATACCAGCATCAGGAATACGCCGGACAACACGCCCTGCACGCCGGTCAATATTTCACCGGCCAATTGGGGGACGCTGACCCCGCCGACCAGCGTGTCGAGATGAACCGGCTGATCAAGGCCCAGCGAACGTCCCAGCGTTTCGACCAGTTCGTCCAGGCGCGCGATCAAGGCTGGGCCCTGACCAACGATTTCGGCCGCTCCCTGCGCGGTGACATAGAGGGCACCGGCGACGCAGGTGGCGATGATGATCCCGGCAAGCCCGACAACTGTCCACGCTGGCGCCTTCGGCCAACGGCGATCGATCGAACGGACCAGCGCGTCCACCAGGATCGCCAGGACGAAGGCGACCACGACCGGCACCAAGATGCTTCGAAGGAAATAAAGCAGCGCCATGGCCGCGGCCGTGCCGGTAAAAAGCTGCGCAATGGCGACGGGCCGTGTCGTCAAATCCCTGTCTCCGAAACCATGGCCCCACATTGGGGGAGGTGCCGCGGCCTGTCCATCATGACTTGGCATCGGCCTGGGTCAGGCTCGTTTGGAACCACTTCCGCAAAATCCCTACCTCTTCCATATCGCCGAGACCGGGAGCGCTCAGGAAATGATACGAATCGCTCTTCATCGTCTGGGCAAATGGCTGAACCAGCAGGCCTGCCTTCAACGCGTCGGCGGCAAGAACCAGACTTAGGATCGCGATGCCTTGTCCCGCTATCGCAGCCTGTGTCGCCAGCAGGCTGTCGGGAAGGTGCAGTCCTTCGCCCGTATCCACATCCGACGCGCCGGCCAGCTTACACCAAAGCGGCCAATCGGCGGGTGGCGCGGGACGTACGCGCCCGTCTACGTGGATCAAGGTAAAACGCGACAGATCGGACAATATCCGGATGCCGATGGCCGGACTGCACAAGGGCGCGAAAAGATCTTCGGCCAGCAAGGTCGCGTCGGTGTCGGGATAGGGGCCCGCGCCATATCGTATCGCGAGATCGATCCCCCCGGGCTTTAGTTCGACGGCCGCGTTGGATGCGTGAAGCCGAAGGTCCAGATCCGGTAGCAGCTCCCGAAGTTCGCCCAATCGCGGCACCAGCCAGTGGCTTAGGAAAGCGGTCGAGGAAGTCAGCGTCAATATCGTCTGCGGCTCGCGCCGCTTCAGTCGCGCGACCTCGCGGCTGATCTCGGTGAAGCTCTGGGTCGCGGCTCCAAACAGCCCATGGCCCTCGGGCGTGAGCGCGACGCCCCGCGCGGTCCGTTCGAACATCCTCAGCCCAAAATAGGTTTCGAGCATCCGGATCTGGTGGCTGATCGCAGTGGGAGTCACGAACAATTCGGCGGCGGCCGCCTTGAAGCTCGAAAGCCGCGCCACCGCCTCGAAGGCGCGAAGCGCGGTCAGCGGCGGCAATTGATAGACCATGATGAATCTTTCTCATCTTCAGCGTGAATTATTCGATTTTGCCCCAGCAATGCTGCGATCTTACCTTCTCCATAGAGGAATTAAGGTGAATTATCTCCATCCTTCGGAAGGACATGATTGTGACTGAATATATTTTTGGACTGGTGGATGTGTTTGCGGAGGAAGCGCTCGGTGGAAACCCCCTCGCCGTGGTGGAAGGCGCCGACGATCTGAGCGACGATCTGATGCGTCGCATTTCGGGCGAATTCAATCAGGCGGAGACGACCTTCCTGATGAAGAGCGCACGCGCCGATTGGAAGTTACGCTCCTTCACCGCGATCGGGGTGGAGGTCGGCGGCGCCGGGCATAATGCGCTTGGCGCATGGCTGTGGCTCGCCGACCGGGGGCTGCTCGGCGACCTGGAGGCGCCGAAGACTTTTCGGCAGGAAATTGGCGGCCATGTGCTGCCCATCACGCTTTCGGGGAAGAAAGGACGGTTCGTCGGGTCCATGAATCAGACTGCGCTGAAGCTCGGCCCGCCCATCACGGATCTGGCGCCTCTTGCCGCGGCCCTTGGCCTCAGCCGCGATGATCTGCTGGACGGTCCGTCCGCTCGCGCGGCCAATACCGGCGCCGCCCATCTCATGGTGCGCGCGAGGGACCGCTCGGCCGTGGACCGGGCGGAGCCCAACGCTGCCGATCTTTTGCAGGTGCTTGGCTCGGCCGAGGCGGAAGGATGCTATCTCTACACGATCGGTGAGGGAAAATCGGAAGAGGCCAAGGTGGACAGGGCCTATGCCCGCTTCTTCAATCCGACCATCGGCCTTTGGGAGGATTCGGCCACGGGAACTGCTGCCGGCCCCTTATGCGCCTACCTGGCCGTCCACGACATGCTTTTGGATGGCCGCCTGATCATCGAGCAGGGTACGCGTATGAACAGGCCGAGCTTCCTCGACGTGCGCCTCTCACCGGATCCGGTGCTTTCGGGATCGGGACTGGTCGTCGCCAGGGGCACTTTGCATCTGTGAGCGGCGGGAGGCAGCTGCGCTTTTAGATGCTCATGATCGAGACTTCAGGCGCGTGCGTGGGCCGTCACGCGCAGCCGCCTGAAGTCCGATCGGCCCCTTAGTATTACCGGCTTTAATCGCTTTGGGTGGAAAGTAATTCGTCCAGCTGCTCCAGCTGCTCCGGCAATCCGGCCGCCGAACCCTGCATTGCTTCCTCGAGCGCTTCCTTGGACGGATAGACTTCGTGGAAAGTCAGCAGCGTCTTTCCTCCCTGGTCTTCGAACGTCACGGTCGTGACCGCGCCCTCTTCGCCCTCGTCGTTGGTCCAGACGATGCGCTCGTTCGGAATCACCTCGAGATACTTGCCGTAGAAAGCCATCGTGTCCGAACCGTCGGCGCCGAATTCCAGTCGATATTTGCCGCCGGTACGGACGTCCATATCGCACGCTACGATCGAAACGCCGGATACCGATTTGGGCATCCACCAGCGCCGGAACAGCTCGGGTTGGCTCCACGCTCTGTAAACAATGCTCGGCGGCGCATCGAAGGTCCGCGTTGCGACGAGCTCGCGTTCCCCTTTGCGCTCGACTGACGTGCGGTTCTGCGCACCACCGGCATTGCTAACTTGCTGATCCATCACTTTCCTCTTGTTTCATTTCGCTGATGATTTCGTCCAGTGCTTCGAAGCGGGCTTCAAAGAGCTTTCGGTGCGTCTCGATCCACTCGGCTTCTGCTTCCAGGCCGCGTTTCCCAAGCTTGCAGGTTCTCACCCGTCCGGCCTTCTGCGTGACGACGAGCCCCGCCCGCTCCAGAACCTGAACGTGCTTCTTCATGCCGGTCAGCGTCATCTGGAACTTGTCCGCGAGGCTGGTGATCGACGCGTCCGCTCGGCCAAGCTGATCGAGGATTCCGCGGCGGGTCGCATCGGACAGCGCGGCAAAGGAGCGATCAAGGGGAGGACTTGCATACTGAACCATATAGTTCAGTATCTAGCCTGCTCGGACAGGAAGCGCAAGCGTCTCGAGCCGTCCCTGGCCGTAGACCGGCATTCGAGGCCATGATCGCGGCGGCGGCGGCGAAAGATCGTCTGTTGCGGGCCAAAAGCGGATCGATCGCGTCGAGGCGCGCCGGTAAGATATCCGGATAAGCGGATCCCTGCGGCAGCTCCCACCTGCTGCTATAGGCGGGCCTGCCGACATGGCGGCCAAGGCTGAAAGGAAATGGCGCACCCGAGAGGATTCGAACCTCTGGCCTCTGCCTTCGGAGGGCAGCGCTCTATCCAGCTGAGCTACGGGTGCTTGGATCGCCGGAACGATGCCGCGCTTAGCAAAGGGCAAAGGCAGCGGCTAGTGGCTTTCGCCCGGCGAATGACGCGCAGGTTAGGCGGGCGGCGGGGTCTTGGCCTTGTAGCGGCACAGATCGATCACGACGCAGCGCCAGCATTCGGGTTTGCGCGCCTTGCATACGTAACGGCCGTGCAGGATCAGCAGATGATGGGCGTCGCGCCGATAGGGCTGGGGGGTCGCCTTGTCGAGCCCAAGCTCCACCTTCAGCACATCCCTCCCGGGCGCGAGGCCGGTGCGATTGCAGACACGGAAGATATGCGTGTCGACCGCAAAGGTTTCGGCGCCGAAGGCGGTATTCATCACCACATTGGCGGTCTTGCGGCCGACGCCCGGAAGTCGCGTCAGGGCATCCCGGTCGGACGGCACCTCGCCATCATATTGATCGACCAGCATCCGGCTGAGCGCGATAACGTTCTTCGCCTTGGTGTTGAACAGCCCGATCGTCTTGATGTGCTGCTTCAGGCGCTCCTCGCCCAGCTCCAGCATCTGCTGCGGGGTCGTCACCTGTGCAAACAAGTCGCGGGTGGCGATATTGACCCCCACGTCGGTCGATTGCGCCGACAGCACCACCGCGACCAGCAGGGTATAGGTATTTACATATTTGAGCTCGGTCTCGGGAATGGGAATCCGGTCGGCCAGCCGCCGGTAAAATTCCGCGACGTTCGCCCGGTTCACTTCAGGCCCAGAACGTCATTCATGCTATAGCGGCCGGGCTTTCGCTCCGCGATCCACAAGGCCGCCTGGACCGCGCCGCGGGCAAAGATCATTCGGCTTTCGGCGCGATGGCCAAGCTCGATCCGCTCGCCGTCCGAGGCAAAGATCACCTGGTGATCGCCGGCCACCGATCCGCCGCGAAGCGACGCAAAGCCGATATGGCCTTCCCTCCTGGGACCCGTCATTCCGTCGCGCCCGCGATCGCCGACTTTGGCCAGATCCACGGCGCGGCCGTCTGCCGCAGCGGCGCCGAGCAACAGGCCGGTGCCGGAAGGCGCATCGGCCTTATGCCGGTGGTGCATCTCGACGATCTCGATGTCCCAATCCTCGCCCAGGCGGGCGGCGGTCTCGCGAACCAGATGGGCAAGCACATTGACGCCGAGCGACATGTTGGAGGCCTGCAAAACGGCGATTTTCGTACTGGCGTCGTCGATCAACTGCTGCTGGGCGGAGGTCAGGCCCGTAGTGCCGATGATGATCGGCTTTCCGGCTTGGATCGCGGTTTCGATATGAAGTTCAAGCCCCCCGGCGGCGGAGAAATCGACATAGACGTCGCAGGAATCCTCGACGATCGCCACGTCTTCGCGATCGGAGACGACTTCGGCAATCGCCTGCCCCATCCGCCCGCTCGCCCCAAATAAGCAGATGCTCGTCATGTTCTCGCCGCCCTTCGCCTTTGACGCTTCATGAGGGAGGCGAGACACAATCGCAATATCGTGATGCCGGGGTTCGCTCAGGCTGCCTAAGAAGGCCGCCGGCCCTGCTATAACTCTCTTTCGGGCTGCTTCCTCGAACGTTCGCCTTTCGATCATGGCGGATGTGCGAGCCCTCGTGTGAATGGGGGGCGAATGATCGCAGCTTGGCGCCATCTCCGGTAGCTCAAGGTCGATGAGACTGAACCCGAAAGCAGACTCGGGTTCAGCGTAGCTGCGCGCAGCCACGGCGCCGCTCGCCATTTACCGCGACCTCGGCGGCATAGGGGTAACGCCTGTCGGACATTCCGTCCGAACAGCCCGGCTCTGATCGGACAATCAGCTCAAAATGACGGCCGCCAAGCGATCCGGACCAGGTGCCGCCGCCGTTTGGAGCCGGCGTAAATCGCGTCCAGACGCGGGTCCCGTCCTGGTCCTCCGGGTGGGAGTAAGTGACGCATCGCCCCTCTATTTGCGCGCCCCAAAATGGCTCGGTGCCGACGGCGCGTAGTGCGGGATTTTGAAGTCGCTGCCCATCCTGTTTCAGACAGGCGCTGACCTCTCCGAGGGGCGGAGGCTGGCGCGGCGGCGGCGTGGTGCCCCCGAGGCAGGCGGCGGCGAAGGCGCGGGCGAATTCGGACGAGGGAGCAACATGGGGGCCGCTATTCTGGTAGCCATAATTGACCGTGATTGGACCGCCAACCAGCGCGGGGAGATTTTCCGGCACCGCGCCGGCGCCGCTGACGCCGCCGCGCTGCCTATCGCCGCTTGTGTCGGCGACAAGCGCCGCCGCTTCGCCGCCGCTGCCGAACGACAACCTCTCCTCGCTGGCAACGGGCCGAAAGGCGGGAACATTGACGAGCAATTCGCTCCCGCCGGAAGGGCAAAAGAGACGGACAGCGATGTTCCCCGACTTCGAATAGACGAGTGCCACTCCTTCGCCGGAAGACTGCAGGTCCCAGCTATCGCTCGCGCGTTGGTGGGGAACAGTGACGGTCCGGCCGTCCGTTTGGACTTTCGTCCCTGCGGCGGTTGCGTCGTCCCCGGCCTCATCGCCGCGTCCGCAGCCGGTGAACAGCAGTGATAAAGCTGCGACAGATCCTGCGATACGCATGCGTCCGACCCCTTCAGCGCTGTCGTTCCACCAACTCGCGCCGGGGTCAACCTCGCAGGCAGCGTGAGTGGAAGCGGTGGAACGTGTCCCGACTGGCGAGATAACGCCCCCCGACCGACGCGGCGGCAATCACCGTCGCGGCGATAATATTCTCCCCGGGGAGCCATTGGCGTATTGAGCCGTGAAGCTTCGTTGACGGCTTGACTGGGATCGTCTCCTCATTGCGGCCAGCCCTCGAGGATCTCATAGGGGAGGTTCCCCCCGATCCGGCAATCCGCCGGCAATTCCATTCTCAATCCGGGAGCTGTGTGTGACGAAGGTGCAAGGCGATCAGATCATTCTAGGTCCCGACGAGGGCCGCCATTATTCACTTGGGACCATGCGCGCTGTCTTCAAGGCGGATGAAGAGGAGACCGGGTCCACCTATTCGACCTCCGAATGGTGGCTGGAACCTCAGTCCGAGGGTCCGCCCGCGCACAGCCATGCCGCCAATGACGACATCTTTTACGTTATCGAAGGCAATGCGCGCGTGCTGGTGGGGGAGATTTGGGCCGATGCGCCAAAGGGTTCCTTCGTGCGCGTTCCAGCCGGGGTGACGCATAGTTTCAAGAATGAAAGCGACGCGCCCATGGGTCTGCTCAACATCTACATTCCCGGCGGCTTCGAACGGGATATGGCAGGAATTGTCGAATATTTCTCAACTCAGGTGCCAAGCGACTGAAGGCGGCTGGCGATTAAATCCGGCTTCCGTCCATGGCCGATCTCCACCCGCTGCTTATCGCGCCAGGTTCACATCGTCCCGGGCGAGTAGCGAAGGTCGTCTGGCGGAGGCGGTAGAGAGCTACGGGATCGCGGCATGCCTTGCGGATGCCGCGACATCTGGGGCCTATTCAACCCTTATCCTGCACGCCTCCGATGCCGCAGTGTTTGAGTTGGACCAGTCGACCAACAATGTTCCTTGATCCAAGGCTTACGAAGCGAACAGCTGGTCCATGTCCGCGAATGATTTGAACTCGAGCGCGTTTCCGGCGGGATCGAGGAAGAACATCGTGGATTGCTCGCCGACCTCGCCTTCGAAGCGCGTATGGGGTTCGATCAAGAACCGTATTCCATGCGACTTCAGCCGCGCCGCAAGTCGGTGCCAGTCCGCCGGCCTCAGAACGACCCCGTAATGCGGCACTGGAACCTGGTGACCATCGACGGAATTCTCTCCACCCGTTACGCCGCGGTCTGCAGGACCGACCTGATGGGCGACGATCTGGTGTCCGAAGAGATTGAAGTCGATCCACCGGTCGCTGCTCCTGCCTTCGGGGCAGCCAAGTATTTCGCCATAAAAGTGACGCGCGGCCGCGAGGTCGTCGACCGGAAAGGCGATATGAAAGGGTGTAAGGTCGGCCATCCCATCTTTCCTAACGGGCTACCCGGTTCCTCGCCAGTCTCATCCGCCGGGCAAGATTTCGACCCCTGGGGCGCAAGTTCGATCCGGGCTTATCTGTTCAGGCGATGCTTTTTCAGGAAGGCGCGGACGATCGACGCGGTTTCCTGAGGCCGGTGCAGAAAGGGATGGTGCAGCGAATCCAGTTCGACGACTTCGTTTTTCTCAACACCGTCCTGAATTGGGCCACGCTGACCGTGCGCCAGGGGACCACGATTTCCCGCCGGTGCTTCTCAATTGCGGCCCGCATTTCCGGCGTAGCGCGCTCCAGACGGTCATGGGGCACCCCGATAGCGTAAATGGCCAGCGCCGGGGCTCTGACCTTCGAATAATCGGGAGGCGCGGCAGTGAGGGATCGCATATATTCGCCATACTGCGCTTCGCCCCATCTCATCCCGGCTTTGCCGTCGGCTTGCAGGGCGACAGATGCCCGCCAGTTGCGCTCCAAGACGCCTGGCGGCGCTTCGGAAACGCCGCGCGTCCGCACTAGATAGGCCACATAGGCTTCGACCGAATTTCTGTCCGCCGGCGTGGGTCGCGCCGGCCGGTCGGGAGTTCCACTTTCGACATCGACGGATCGGTCATAGGCCGCATCCAGATAGACAAGGCTGCCGACCCGCTCCGGATATTTGCTGGCGAACCGCGTCAATTCCTCGCCCGCCGTGGAAGCGCCGACCAGATGGACACGCTTCAATCCTTGCGAGTCCAGGAATCCGCGCAGGTCTTCCACCAGGGTCGTCTGATCATAGCCGGTGGCCGGCATGTCGGACTCGCCATGGCCACGCCGAGTAAGGGCGAACACGCGGAAATCGCCGGCGAGGTCTTGCCCGAAATCGTGGTAGATCAGGCCGTGTTGCCCGGCCCCGCAAGCAATATGACAGGGTCGCCTTTTCCGCCGAAGTCCAGGAAATGAAGGCGTAACCCAGCCGCAGAAGCCGAGGATTTGCTCGCCGGATCTCCAACAGGAAACGCAGTATGAGCGCACGCGCTGATAAGGGTGAAAAGGAAGAACGCCCATATCGCACGAAAGCCGGTCGGCCGTATCTCGCACTCCCGCTTGAATTTGGGTCATAATGAACTCCATGCGCGGCCCAGGCAATGTCCAGTCGACCGATTGCGCACGTCCGGGCGGGGACGTAAAACGGTCCTTAAAGCGATCAGGATCGCAAGCCTCGACTGAACGTGGACCGGCCGCTTAGTCGTATCAGGACTGGAAATTGCAGAATGAGCGAGCATCAAGGAAGCTGCCACTGCGGACAGATACGGCTGCTCCTGCGCGGAGAGCCGGCCGAGGCCGGCGAATGCAATTGCTCGATTTGCCGGCGCGCGGCGGGGCTGTGGCACTATTGTGCTCCCGATGCCGTCACCGTGGCGGGAGAAGGCGTTTCGTACCAGCAGGGCGATCGCGCGCTCGACCTGTGGCACTGCCCGACCTGCGGCTGTACCACGCACTGGAGCGCGACCGACCCGGCTTACCCTCGCATGGGGGTCAACCTCAGGATGTTCGAACCCACCTTGTGGCGCGAACTGCCGCGCCGCCTGATTGACGGTGCGAGTTATTAGCGGGATTTCTCTGGCTTCCGCTTTTCGACCCCCTTCCGGATATTGCTGCACGGCTTGGCCGCGGGTAACTTCATCTCGTGGAAGCCACTTTAGTCAGCCTAATCTTCGCCCCCATCGCTGCATTCGGCGCAGGCGCAATTGTGCCCGTGCAGTGGCGAGGGTGGGCATTGCTGCTGATAGTCGCCGCTCCACTCCTCATCTATACTTGGTGGCTGGGCGGAGCCCGCCCATCGGAAGGCGGCGGTTTCTGGGGATGGTGGGCCGTCGGGCTTATTGTCGGCGGTGTCCCATTCTTGTTTTCGCTGGGCGCTACGTTGATCGGCTTTAAAATAGGAACTTTTCTCGCTCGTGCAGTAAACGGTGAAGGCTAGGTCCGCTTCCCACCCATTCTAGAAATGCAGCCGAAGGTCTCGTTTCGACTCATTGCGGACTTTCGTTGACAGGTCCCTGATCCACTTGCACCATTATCGGATGGGTAAGTCTTGGCGTCTGCTTTCTGCCTCTCTGCTGGTTCTGTCGGCCTGTGACGGCCAGGGTGCGAGGTTTTTTGGCGGCGAGCAACAAGAAGCGGGCTCGGTTTTAGATGAGAAAGCCCTGGCACCCGGTAGATGGGTGACCGATGCCGCTAAAATCCTCGATGACAGCGAGGAGGCGCGCCTTTCCAACCAACTGCGCCAACTTGAGCAAAAGACGGGACACCAGATGGTAGTGGTGACCGTTCCCACTTTAAAAGGGCAGGCAATTGAGGAATATGCCATCGGCCTGGCCAGCAAATGGGGCGTTGGGCGGCGCGGCCATAATGATGGGGTCATGGTGCTGGTTGCACCTAATGAGCGCCAAATGCGCATAGAGGTAGGGACCGGGCTTGAGCCAGTCTTGACCAATAGTTTCGCCGCCTCCGTTATTGAAGGAGACATGATCCCCAAGTTCAAGGAAGGCGATTACGACGGTGGAGTACGGGCCGGTGTAGGACGCTCATAAAGCGCCTATCTCTCTAGATCCTGCGGACATTAGCGAAGGTCGGGTGGATACTCGTCTCGGGGTATGAATACCTGCTGCGCCTCGCCGGTCACTTCTAAATACTGATGACCCGCCCCGTGGATCAGGGGTCGGACCACATCTTCAGCGTGTTGGAGTGTTGATCCTGAGCATTCCCACCTGAAGCCCTCCGTCTCCCGCGTCAGGTTTGACCAGTGGGCTGGTGCGGCAACGGAGCAGACGGACAGGCGAATGGTGCCCTCGTCCAGCAATAGGTCGCGCCCTGGCTGGTTCCGCAACGCTGATAAGCCAGCGGCGAAGGCGGCCATTCCCTCCGCGTCACCCCAGAGGAGCAGGGTCTTAGCGCCTTTGAAGTCGTCGAACAGACCAACGTTCAGCATCGTCGCTTCTTAAGGCGCCCAATGTCCGCTTTCCACTGCCGATTCAGCCGGTCATTGCAACACATGCTTCAAAACGCTCTGCGGGTGTTTTGTAGCCGAGCGTCTTGCGTGGCCGCTGATTAAGTTGCCTAGCGATCTCGTCCAGTCTTTCCTGTGAGTGCACCGACAGGTTAGTGCCCTTCGGGAAGTACTGCCTCAAAAGGCGATTGGTGTTCTCGTTGGAGCCGCGCTGCCACGGGCTCTGCGGATCGCAGAAGTAGACCATGGCGTCGGTCGCCA
>JACDEE010000028.1 GCA_013816585.1 Sphingosinicella sp.
ACCCGCCTCGGCCTCCTTCAGGAGGCCAATAATCTGCTCTTCCGAAAACTGCTTCCGCTTCATCTGTCCGTCCCTTCAATGGGTCGGACTCTAACTCAAAATGGAGGAAAAAACGGGGGTCACGTCAACTCGTCTCCACCGAGGAAATCGCGAAACAGGTGACGAGCTTCGGGCTCGGCTTCAAGGAATGCATTTTTGTCCGCGTGAGTGAATGTCATGATACCATCGTCGATCATTTGGACGCCGGTTTTAAGTCTGGGCGCCCCGTTAATTGGTCGGGTTTCCTCTTTCACCACCAGATGCCTGTTCGCCACGGCCCGCGCATCGAACAGATAGGCGGTCAGCGCATTATGTCGCGTCTCGACCGGCTCGCCCTTTATGTCGGCGTAACTGAACAGCCGCTTCTCCGCCGGCTCGGCATCGCGATGGGCAAGACCGATGACGATGACATGGACATGCGCCTTATCGCGCGCCTCGCTGTTCCACTGGAAGGTGCGGTGGGCGAAGGCGATTTCCAGCCCGTGGCGACCGAACAGGATCGGCCAAAGCTGCGCCACCTGCTCACCCTGGCTGATCGAATTGGTAGCCACGAAACCGATGCGTATCCGACGGTTAGGCTGAATGTATTCGCCTGCCATGATGAACCAGGCGGCCACATAATCCAGTGTTCCGCCCGAACCACCCAGGCGCGCTATGCGCCGAACCTGGGCCCGCTGCTCCGCGCTTTGATATTTGGCCCCAACGAACGGAGGATTGCCCAGCACATAGCCGCATTTCTTCGCCGGCAGCACGTCGTTCCAGTCTGTCTCTAACGCATCGCCGTGACGGATATGCGCCGATTCTTTGAGCGGAATTCGGGCGTAGGAGCGATTGAAGGCGAGGCTCAGCTCGTTATTGGCGATATGATCCGCCATCCACATCGCAACCTCCGCGATCCTCGCGGGGAATTCTTCATATTCGATGCCGTGAAACTGGTCGACCGTCACGAGGCTTAGCAAGGAAGGGTCGATATGTTGCGCGCCGTAAAGCGCCTGCAGAGCCTCGAGTTCCAGCTTCCTTAATTCGCGATAGGCCACGACCAGGAAGTTGCCGCAGCCGCAGGCGGGATCGAGAAAAGTCAGTCGTGATAGTTTCTTCTGAAACTCGATCAGGGCTGCCGAACGACCGGTACGGCGGGCATTCAGCTTCCGGAACTCTTCTTGAAGATCGTCGAGGAATAGCGGCCCGATCACCTTCATGATATTAGTCTCGGACGTGTAATGCGCCCCTTTCTTTCGCCTTTCTTCCGGCTCCATGACCGATTGAAACAACGAGCCGAAAATTGCCGGGCTGACCTGCCCCAGTCGAAACGAGCAGCATCGAGCAGCATCTCACGCATTTTAGCGTTGAACACGGGGGTCCGGACGCGCCGAGCAAACAATGCTCCGTTTACATAGGGGAATGCGCGCAACTCTGCCGACAGGCCCGACTGCAAATGGTCGGGGTGCGTATTGAGCACATCGAACAATTCGACAAGGATACGCCCGGTGTCGCTGCCGTCCTCCTTAGTGTCGGCGTCTATAAGTTGGAGGAAGATGTCCTTCGGCTCGAAGATGCCGGTATCGTCCGCAAACAGACAAAAGAGCAGTTGCACCAGCAATGTTTCAAGATCGGCGCCCCGATAGCCGCTTTTTTCCATTGCATCGTGCAACCGGCCCATCAGCTCGGCGGCCTTAATATTAACGCTCGCCTGCGTCCCGAAAGTGCGGCGGCGCCCAAGAACGAACGCAAAATGCTCGACGTTTTTGTGAAGGTCAGCGAGCTTGAAATCGATCCGATTTCCAGTCTCAAGTTCCAGTAGATTCCAGTTCTGGAAATCGCAGGTCAGCACATATTTGGGCTGGAGCTCCGGCTTCTCGAGCCCATCGACATAGTCGAGCGCCTGTCCCATGGCCTTGCCGAGATCGAGTTTTCCGCTCTTCTGCTCAACCAGCAAGGTGCCGGGCCAGAACAAATCCATGAAGCCGTGCCTGTCGTTCAGCAGCTTCACACGCTGTTCGTAGGCTGCCACCTGCTTGCGCTTGACGCCGAAGATCTCGAAAAACTCGTTGTAGAAGGTCTGAGTGTCGCCCTTTTCATAGTGGGCGTCCTTCCACTCCTCAGCGAACGTCTTGGCCTGCCGCCTGATTTCGTCCCAGCCTCTACGCATCACCCTAACCCCCGCTCTACCTTGGCCGGAGAAGCCTCGGGGGAAAAGCAGGAAAACGCATCGGGGGGTTCACGCCGCGGCTTTTTCCTGTGCCAACGAGGCCATGTCGATCACGAAGCGATATTTCACGTCGCTCTTCAACATCCTTTCATAGGCCTCATTGATCGCCTGGATCGGGATCACTTCGCAGTCGGGAAGGATGTTCTTCTCCGCGCAGAAATCGAGCATCGACTGGGTCAGCGGAATGCCGCCAATGGCCGATCCCGCAATCGAACGGTCGCCGCCGATCAGCATCCCTCCATGGATGGGCGGAAGCGGTTCGATCGCGCCGACCAGCACCATATTCCCCTCGCGCGCCAGCAATTGCAGATAGGGATGGAGGTCATGCGCGACCGGTATTGTATTGAGAATGAAGTTGAAGCTGGAACGCGCCGCCTTCATCGCCTCCCGGTCGGTTGAAAGCAGCACTTCGTCCGCGCCCAGCCGGCGCGCATCCTCGCCCTTTTCGGGCGAGGTGGTGATCATCGTGACATGGGCGCCGAGCGCCGCGCCGAACTTCACCCCCATATGGCCGAGCCCGCCAAGGCCGGCGACCGCCATCCGGGTGCCGGGCCCGATCTTGTAGCGGACAAGCGGCGACCAGGTGGTGATGCCGGCGCACAGCAGAGGAGCCGCGCGCATCGGGTCCAGACCGTCGGGGACGCGAAGGACGAATTCCTCGCGAACCACGATATGGTCCGAATAGCCGCCGAAGGTGATGTCGCTCGTTACCCGGTCCGGGCTGTTATAGGTGAGCGTCGCCCCGCGCAGGCAATGCTGTTCATAGCCTGCCGTGCATTCCCGGCATTGCTGGCAGCTATCGACCATGCAGCCGACCGCGACCATGTCGCCCGCCTTATATTTGACGGCGTCGGGATGGACCGCGGCGACCCGGCCGACGATCTCGTGTCCCGGAAGCACCGGGTAGCGGCTATTATGCCATTCGTTGCGCGCGGTGTGCATGTCGGAATGGCAAACGCCGCAATAGAGAATATCGATCGCAACATCGCCGGGCCGAAGCGCGCGCCGTTCGAAATGGAAGGGTTCCAGCGGGGCGTCGGCCGCCTGGGCCGCATATCCCTTGGCCATGGTCATCCTGTTTCTCCTGCTGTCGCGCCCCAGGCGATGAAAGGGGGATTTTCGAACCCACCCTTGGTCTTGCCGTAGCGAAGCGGTCCGGTCTCGACCGATCCGTCCAGCGCCATTACGCGGCCGCCTGCTGCTTCGAGGATCGCCTGCCCGGCCGCGGTGTCCCATTCCATCGTTCGTCCATAACGCGGATAAACGTCGGCGGAGCCTTCGGCGAGCAAACAAAATTTGAGCGAGGAGCTGGAGGGCAGAAATTCGGCAATGTTCAGATGGGCAAGCATCGCCGCCGTCTTTTCGGCGGTGGTGCGGCTGGCGAGCACTTTAAGCCCTTCGGCAGGCCCGGCGCGGGCACGTATCGGCTGCGTCTCTCCGTCATCCACGCGGCGGAAGGCCCCTTCCCCTGCCTCGCCATAATAAAGGCGGTGGCTGTCGGGGACATAGATAACACCGGCCGTGGCGATACAATTTTCTATCAGCGCTATATTGACGGTGAACTCGCCGGTTCGGTTCACAAAGCCCCTCGTGCCGTCCAGCGGATCGACCAGAAAGAAACGCTCGCCGATTTCGGGAATGCGCCCGGCGCAGGCTTCCTCCTCCGCAATGACGGGGATATCCGGATAAGCGGCGCCCAAAGCGGCCAGAATGATCGCTTCCGCGCGGTGATCGGCTTCGGTGACGGGAGAGCCGTCTTCCTTGATCTCGGTTGCGCACCCCGCGCCGTAAATCATCTCGATTTCGTCCCCCGCCTTGCGCGCCGCATCGACCATCAATTGCATCAAGGTATTCATCGCGCCAGCCGCTCCGCATGCCAGCGGAGATGGTCCTCCATGAAGCTGGAGATGAAATAATAAGAATGGTCGTAACCGGCCTGCATTCGAAGCGTGCAGTCGATCCCGGCCTTGATGCAGGCCGAAGCCAGCAGGTCCGGACGCAATTGCTCTTCCAGGAAGCTGTCGGCGGAGCCTTGATCGACCAATATTTCCGCAACCCGCGCGCCATCCTCGATCAACGCCACGGCATCATGGGCGCGCCAAATGTCCCGATCCTGGCCCAGGTAGCCCGCAAAAGCCTTCTCGCCCCAGGGCACGCTGGACGGGGCTACGATCGGCGCAAAGGCGGAGACGCTCTTGAAGCGGTCCGGGTGGCGCAACGCCAGGGTCAGTGCGCCATGGCCGCCCATCGAATGGCCGGTAATCGCCTGCCGGTCGAGGTCGATCGGGAAGGCCGATGCCACCACTTCCGGCAATTCCCCGATCAGATAAGATTCCATCCGGTAGTTTTTGGCGAACGGCGCTTCCGTGGCATCCAGGCAGAAACCGGCGCCTAGGCCAAAATCATAGGCGCCGGCCGGATCGTCCGGAATCCCCTCGCCTCGCGGCGAGGTATCCGGCGCAACGAAGATCAGGCCAAGCTCGGCGCAGGCACGGCGATATTCGCCTTTCTCGGTCACATTGGCATGATTGCAGGTCAGCCCCGACAAATACCAGATCACGGGACAGGAAGCGCCTTCGTCGGCCTGGGGCGGGACGAACACGGAGAATGTCATCTCGGTGCCGGTCGCCTCGCTTGGGTGGCTGACCACATGCTGGGTGCCGCCATGCGCGCGCGTGACCGAAATCGTGTCCATGATCAGTAGATCACCACGCTGCGGATGCTCTTGCCCTCATGCATCAGGTCGAACGCATCGTTGATCCGATCGAGCGGCATATTGTGGGTGATGAGGTCGTCGATGTTGATCTTGCCGTCCATATACCAGTCGACGATCCGGGGAACATCGGTGCGGCCCCGGGCTCCGCCGAATGCGGTTCCTTTCCAGATGCGGCCGGTCACGAGCTGGAACGGGCGGGTCGATATTTCCTGGCCGGATTCCGCGACGCCGATGATGACGCTTTCGCCCCAGCCGCGGTGGCAGCATTCGAGCGCCTGGCGCATCACGTCGGTATTGCCGGTGCAATCGAAACTGTAATCCGCCCCGCCGTCGGTAATATCGACGATCGCGGCGACAACATGATCGTTGCCGACCTCCTTCGGGTTGATGAAGTGGGTCATTCCGAACGCTTCGGCCATGGCGCGCTTGGCGGGATTGATGTCGACCCCGATTATCTTGTCCGCGCCGACCAGCCGCGCGCCCTGGATGACGTTGAGGCCGATGCCGCCAAGGCCGAACACGACCACATTGGCGCCAGGCTCGACGCCCGCGGTCCAGATCACCGCACCGACGCCGGTCGTCACACCGCAGCCGATATAGCAGATCTTGTCGAACGGAGCGTCGGGGCGGACCTTGGCCAGCGCGATTTCGGGCATCACGGTGAAGTTCGAAAAGGTCGAACAGCCCATATAATGGTGGATCGTCTCCGACCCCAGTTTGAAGCGGCTGGTGCCGTCGGGCATCAGGCCCTTGCCCTGCGTGGCGCGGATCGCAGTGCAGAGGTTGGTCTTTTGGCTAAGGCATGATTTACACTGGCGGCATTCGGGCGTGTAGAGCGGGATCACATGATCGCCGACCTTTACCGAGGTCACGTCCGCGCCGATTTCGCGGACGATGCCGGCGCCTTCATGGCCAAGGATCGAGGGGAATATGCCTTCTGAATCCTTGCCTTCCAGCGTGTAGGCATCGGTATGGCAGATGCCGGTCGCCATGATTTCGACCAGCACCTCGCCGGCGCGCGGACCTTCCAGATCGACTTCGTGGATTTCCAGCGGCTTGTTGGGGGCGACGGCAATGGCGGCTCTGGTCTTCATCAATGTCTCCGAAACTTTCTGCGGTCAGCGATCACGGCCCTCGCTGCATTGTGTCCCGGTGCGCCCGTCACTCCGCCGCCCGGATGCGCCCCCGCGCCGCACAGATAAAGGCCGGGGATCGGCATACGATAATCGGCATGGCCAAGCATCGGGCGCGCCGAAAAGAGCTGATCGAGGCCCATCTTGCCGTGGAAGATGTCACCGCCAATCAGTCCGAAACGCGCTTCCAGATCGAGCGGCGCCAGCGCGAGCCGGCCCAAGACCGACGCCTTGAAGCCCGGCGCATAGGAATCGACCGTCGCGATGATATGGTCCGCCACCTCTTCGCGGCGCGCATCCCACCCGCCGGGGATTTCATAAGGGAAATGCTGGCAGAACAGGCTGGCCACATGTTGGCCCGCGGGCGCAAGGCTGTCGTCGAGCGTCGAGGGGATCAGCATCTCGATGATTGGCTCAAGTGACCAGCCATCCTTTTTCGCGTCGATGAACGCGCGGTCCATATAATCGAGCGATGGCGCCATGATGATGCCGGCGGTCAGATGATCGCCTTCACCGGGGAAGCTGGTGAAATCGGGCAGTTCCGACAGCGCGACATTCATCCGGAAGGTCGCGGATTCGCTCGCCCAATGCGACATGCGTCGGCTGATTTCGGGCGCGACGGCTCCGTCCGGGATCAGGCGGTCGAACAGGATCTTGGGATGGACGTTGGCAATGATCTGCCCGGCTCGATACGTCCTGCCGCCCGCGACGATGCCGGAAGCTTTCCCGTTTTCCACGATGATCTCGTCAACCGGCGTATCGAGGATGACCTCGACGCCCTTGGCCTGCGCCGCCTTGGCCATGGCCTGCGTGATCGCGCCCATTCCGCCGACCGCATGGCCCCAGGCGCCGGGGACTCCTGCCGCCTCGCCGAACAGATGGTGAAGCAGGACATAGGCCGAACCCGGCGTTTCGGGGCTGGCATAATTGCCGACGATGGCGTCGAAGCCGAACAGGGCCTTGACGATATCGGTGCTGAAATAGCGATTGAGGACGTCGCTCGCGCTCTTGGTGAAGAAATCGAACAAATGCCTTTGCTCTTCGGCGCTGAGTCCGCGAACGCTGTTGCTGAGCCGTAGCATCGAAAGCACGTCGGCAATGCCGCCGCCGGCATTGGGCGGGGCTCGCAAGATCCATTGCTGGAGGATTTCGACCACGGACACCAAAGCCGCGGAATAGGCGTCATAGCCCTCGGCGTCCTTGGGCGAATGGCGCGCGATTTCGCGGCGGGTGAGGCCATTGTTGCCCGAAAGCAGATAGTTGCTGGTCCTGGTCGGCAGGAAATTATCGATCTTCCGAAGTACCACTTTCAGGCCGTGATCGTAGAGCCGCATATCCTTGATGATCTGCGGATTGAGCAGGCTGACCGTATAGCTCGCGGTCGAGTTACGGAACCCGGGATAAAATTCCTCGGTCACCGCGGCGCCGCCCACGACCGGGCGCCGCTCGATCATGGTGACCTTCATGCCTTTGGAGGCGAGATAATAAGCGCAGACCAGGCCGTTATGCCCCGCGCCGATAATGATCGCGTCGCTCATGCTTCGGGCAGTTTCGCCTTGGGAAATCCCCCCCAGGCCTTGTCATAATCCTTTTGCAATTCCTTGCATCCAAGCGCGTGCGAAGTGGGCCGGAAGGGCCAGCAGCTTTCGACCATGAAGGCCATCGTTTCCTCGATCTTGTGCGGCTTCAGCGAAGCCTCCGATGCGCCTTTCCAGGTGGCGACATCGGGGCCGTGTCCCGCCATTAGATTGTGCAGCGACAACGCGCCGGGCGCAAAGCCCTCGGCCTTGGCGTCATAGGCGCCGCGGATCAGCCCCATACATTCGCTCATCACGTTGCGATGGAACCAGGGCGGGCGGAACGTATCCTCGGCCACCATCCAGCGCGGCGGAAAGATGACGAAATCGGCATTGGCGCGCCCGGGGACGTCGGAGGGCGAGGTCAGGACTGTGAAGATCGAGGGATCGGGGTGGTCGAAGCTGATGCTTCCGATCGTGTTGAAACGGCTCAGATCATATTTCCAGGGCACGAGATTGCCGTGCCAGGCGACCACGTCCAGCGGCGAATGATCGAGCGTCGTGGTCCAGAGCCGCCCCAGATATTTCTGCACCAGCTCGAAATCATCGTCCCAATCCTCAAAGCCGGCTTCCGGCGTCAGGAAGTCGCGCGGATTGGCGAGGCCGTTTGATCCGATCGGGCCCAGTTCGGGCAGGCGGAACAGGCTCCCGTGGTTTTCGGCGACATAGCCCCTCGCCTCGCCATCGGAAAGCAAGGCCCGGAAACGCACACCGCGGGGGACCAGGGCGATCTCGCCGGGCTTCACGTCCAGCCGGCCCATCTCGGTCAGCAACGTAAGGGCGCCCATTTGCGGAACGAAGAGCATTTCCCCGTCGGCGTTGGTGAAGGCCCGCGTCTCCATATCCCGATTGGCGCGATAGACATGGACGGCGACACCGGTGAGCGTTTCGGGCCCATGATTGACCGCCATGGTCACCAGGCCGTCGATCAGGTCGGTCGGCTCCCTGGGAAGCGCAAGCGGGTCCCAGCGCAACCGGTTGGGCGCCAGCTCGCCGCCGGCCGCCGCCGGGGCGAACAATCCGGCGCCTTCATATTTTCTATAAGGCGGGTGCTCGGCGCTGGGCCGCATCCGATAAAGCCAGCTGCGCCTGTTTTCGTGGCGCGGCGCGGTAAAGGACGTCCCGGAAAGCTGCTCGGCATAAAGGCCGAAGGGCGGCTTTTGCGGGGAATTGCGCCCTTCGGGAAGCGCGCCCGGAATCGCCTCGGTCGCGAAATGGCTTCCGAAGCCGCTCATATAGCCTTCCGTCGCCATCACCGCCCTATCGCATCAAAACCAGTTCTTCCGCCATAGTTGGATGAAGCGCGATCACTTCGTCAAACTGCGATTTCTTCAGCTTCGCTTTCACGGCGATCGCCGCGGCCTGCAATATCTCCGGAGCGTCCGGGCCGATCATGTGAATTCCGACCACTTCATCGGTCGCATCGTCCACCACCAATTTGTACAGGGATCTCTCGTTGCGGCCCGCCAGAACATTCTTCATCGGCCGGAAATCGGACACATAGGTCTTGACCGAACCCAGCTTGGTCCGCGCCTCGCTCTCCGTCATTCCCACCCCCGCAATAGGTGGATGGCTGAACACTGCAGAGGGGATCGATTCGTAATCGACCCGCGTGGGCTTGTTGCCGAACACGGTGTCGGCAAAGGCCTGACCCTCGCGGATCGCCACCGGAGTCAATTGCACCCGGTCGGTGACATCGCCGATCGCGTAGATGGTGGGGCAGCTCGACTGGTTATCCTCGTCGACCAGGATCGCTCCATTCTTGCCAAGCTCGACGCTGGCGCTTTCGAGCCCCAGCCCGGCCGTATTGGGCGCGCGGCCGACAGCGAAGAGCAACATATCCGTCTCCAGAGGATCGCGGTCCTTCATGTGCAGCAGCAGCGAACCATCCTCTTGCTTCTCGATCTTTTCGAACGGCGCGTTGAAGATGAAATTTATGCCCTTCACCAGGGATATCTGGAGCAGGCGGTCGCGGACCTGCTCGTCATAATGACGCAGGATCTGGTCGCCGCGGTTGATCAAAGTCACATCGCAGCTGAATTCATGGAAGATGCCGGCAAATTCGTTGGCGATATAGCCGCCGCCGGCGATAGCCACGCGCTTCGGTATCGCCTCCAGGTGGAACACTTCGTTCGAAGTGATCCCATGTTCCTTGCCATCAATTTCCGGAACGATCGGCGTCGATCCGGTGGCGACCAGGATCGTGGCCGCTGTCAGCCTGGTACCGTCCGCCAATTGGACTTCATTTGGTCCAGTGATGGTGGCGCGCTGGTCGAACGCCTCGACATTGTTGCGCTCCAATATCTCGCCGTAAATGCCCTCCAGCCGATCGACTTCCGAAAGGACGTTGTCACGCAGAACCGACCAGTCGAACTTTGTCTCACCCACTTCCCAGCCAAAGCGGCGGGCATCCTGCAGATCCTCGGCGAAATGCGCGCCGTAGACGAGCAATTTCTTGGGGACGCAGCCGCGTATGACGCAAGTGCCGCCGACCCGATATTCCTCCGCAATGGCAACGCGGGCGCCGTGTCCGGCCGAAACCCGTGCCGCGCGAACGCCGCCCGATCCAGCGCCAATCACGAACAGGTCATAATCATAGGTCTTGGCCACTTATTCAGTCTCCCCAAGGGCGCGGCTGATGAGGGCGCGGGTCGATGCATCGAACCGGACTTCGCCTCCCGCATCGATCGAACCGGCGATTTCCTTGCCGAGCTCGACGCCGAATTGATCGAACGGATTGATGCCGAGCAGCACCGCGTTGACGAAGGTGCGGTGCTCGTAAAAGGCGATTAGCGCACCCAGAGCCCCCGGATCCACGCGATCGAGCAGAATGCTGGTCGAGGGCCGATCGCCCGAATAGCTGCGGGCCGGATCGTCGGACTGCTTGCCCGCCATCAGGGCCGCGCCCTGGGCAAAGCAATTGATCAAAAGCTGGCGATGATGCGCGAAATCGAGCCCATGTTCGGGCTCGATCGCGGCGACGAATTCCACCGGAACCAGGTGCGTGCCCTGATGGAGCAGCTGGAATACGGCATGCTGCGCGTCGGTGCCGACACCGCCCCAGGTGATTTGTGCGCTGGCGCGGCCTACCGGCTTCCCCTCGATCGTCACGCTCTTGCCGTTCGATTCCATCTCCAATTGCTGGAGATAGGAGGGCAGCAGGCGGAGCCGTTCGTCATAGGCGAAGACGGCGCGGGTCTCGGCCTTGCGGACATTGGCATAATAACGATCGACGAAGGCCGCCAGCACGGGCGCATTGCGCTCGATCGGCTGCAGCCGGAAATGACGGTCCATGCCTGAAGCGCCTTCGAGCATAGTTTCAAAGCCGTCCCAGCCGAGCGCGAGCGCTACCGGCAGCCCGATCGAGGACCAGAGCGAATAACGTCCGCCGACGGATTCTGAGAATGGCAAAATCCGGGTCTCGTCGACCCCGAATTCGATCGCCGTTTCCGGGCTCGCGGTCATCGCGACAACGCGGCCATAGGGATCGGCAACACCGCCCTCCTCCATCCAGGTCAGGGCGGAACGGGCGTTGAGCATCGTTTCGGAAGTCGTGAAGGTCTTGGAAGCGATCAGCAGCAAGGTGGTCTGGGGATCGAAGCGGGAGACGGCCTCTTCCAGCGCCGCCCCATCGACGTTGGAAACGACCGCGACATCATAGCGCCCCGCATCGCGGCCGAGAGCGTCGACCAGGAAATCCGGGCCAAGTGCCGACCCGCCGATCCCGACATGCAAGATGTGCCTGATTTCACCGAATACCCCGGCCTCGATCGCATCGACCAAGGAGCGCATCCGGCTGTGGAATTCCTGCGCCCGCTGCACCGATTGAGCGGCTCCCTGCCCGCGCTCGGCGCTATGCTCGGCCGCTCGCCCCTCGGTGACATTGACCAATTGGCCGGAGAACAGTGCATCGCGCGCGCCTGCCAGGCCCTGGATTTCGGCCAGCGCGCCAAACGCGTCGAGTATTTCGCGGCTGAGATGCGTCTTGGAGAAATCGAAATATATTCCCGCTTCCTCGACCGTCAGCCGCGACAGCCGGTCCGGCTCCGCCTTGAACAAATGCTCGAGCGACTGGGCTGGGACGGATTGCGCCCTGGTCCATTCCTTCTCTGCCCGGGCGTCGCTCATTCAATCCTCCTGTTGCGCGCTTATCTAGGGACGAAGGACGACAAAGCCAATTGACCGGTTTCGATATGCGTGTATTTGCACGCTTATGCTTCCGACCTTATGCGCCTGTTCCAAATTGCGCCGTTCCGCACGGATCATCAGCGGCATCTATGACGAGGAACTGGCGCCTTCAGGCTTCAGCGTCGCGCAATTCTCTCTGCTCCGGATGCTGCAAAAGGCCGGCCCCTCCTCGCTGACGGCGTTGGCCGAGGCCACGGGAAATGACCGGACCACGCTCAACCGGAACCTGCGCCCGCTGGAGGAAGCCGGGTTGGTCCGATCATCGCGCGGCGCCGACCGGCGGGCCCGGATCGTCTGCATCACCGACGAGGCAAAGGTCCGGATGAGGAGCGCTCAGCCGCTCTGGGAAAAGGCGCAGGCCAGGATCGAACAATCGCTTGGGGCCGACCGCCAGCCCCTTTTCACGATATTGGACAAGATAGAGGAGCTTCGCCGATGAAACGGCCCTGGATCGTCATTGCCTGCGCCGCATTCATCGTCACCCTGGCGATGGGCGTTCGACAGTCGTTCGGCCTGTTCATGCCGCAAATGAGCGTGGCGCTGGATACGGGCCGAGAAAATTTCGGACTTTCCATCGCCATCGCCAATCTGGTCTGGGGCCTGGCCCAGCCGTTCGTCGGCGCCCTTGGCGACCGTTATGGCGCTGGGCGCGTGGTGCTGGTCGGGACATTGCTCTACGTGATCGGGCTGGTCGGCGCGGCGCTGGCAAGCAGTGCGCTCGGGCTGCATCTGACCTTCGGCTTCACTATCGGCCTGGCGCTCGCCGCGACCACCTTCGTCATCGTGCTGGGCGCCGTCGGCCGCGTGGTTCCGCCTGAACGCCGCAGCCTTGCCTTCGGTATCGTGACGGCGGGCGGATCGCTCGGCCAGTTCCTGGTCGTACCAGCGGCGCAGCTGCTGCTGGGTGAATATGGCTACCACATCGCGCTGATCGTCCTTGCCGGGCTGGTCGGCCTGATGGCGGTGCTTGCGATCGGTGTGGCCGGGAAGCCTGCCGGGGCGGCCGGTGAAGGGCCGCGCCAGTCGATGAAGCAGGCCCTGTCCGAAGCTAGCACGCATCGCGGATACTGGTTGCTCAATGCCGGTTTCTTCGTCTGCGGGTTTCAGCTCGCTTTCATCGCCACCCACTTCCCAGCCTATCTCGACGATCGCGGCCTGGGGCTGGAAATCGGCGCGACTGCGCTGGCGCTGATCGGCCTGTTCAACATCTTCGGATCCTATCTGTTCGGCCTATCGGGCGATCATTGGCGCAAGAAATATGTGCTGAGCGGCATCTATACGATGCGCGCGGTCGTGATCGGCCTGTTCCTGTTCCTCCCGCTTACGACCTTCACCGCGCTCGCTTTTGCCTCGGCCATGGGGTTCCTCTGGCTCGGCACGGTGCCGCTGACCAGCGGACTTGTCGGTCAGATATTCGGGGTCCGTTATCTATCCACCCTCTATGGCATCGTCTTCCTCAGCCACCAGGTCGGGAGCTTCTTCGGCGCCTGGACCGCGGGCTATGTATTCGATCGCACCGGTTCCTACGACACGGCCTGGACCGCCTCGATCCTCCTTTCGCTGTTCGCGGCCCTGGTCCACCTGCCGATACGCGACGCTCCGGTCGCGCGGCTGCAGACGGCCTGATGCGCTGCGCGCTCCCCTGGCTGCTGCCCGTCGCCATCCTGCCCTTGCTGCTGCTCGGGCTGTGGCTCTGGAGCCGTCAGGGCGAGCTGGTCTGGCTTTCCAGCTTCATCGCTTATTGTTTCTAGCGTCACGGTTGCGCGCCGCGCGGCCTGCCGGAGGCGCTTGACCATCAGCGCAGCCCAAGCGAAGAGCGGGGCGATGGAGATCGAAACCGCCGCAACCGCACCCGCAGCCCCCGAAGTGCGCCAGGAAAGCAGCCTCAGGGAGACCACGCGCTTCCTCCTTTTCCTGTTTATCGCGGCCCTGCTTCTCCGAAGCTTCATCATCGCGCCCTTCAGCATCCCTTCCGGATCGATGCTTCCGCGGACGATGATCGGCGACTATCTGTTCGTCGCCAAATGGCCCTACGGCTATTCCCGTTTTTCCTTCCCCTTCGGCATTGCCCAGTTCGACGGACGCTTCCTGGAAAGCGTGCCGGACCGGGGCGACGTCGTCGTGTTCCGTCTTCCGGCGCCCGAGGGACAGGATCTGGTGAAGCGGCTAATCGGTCTTCCCGGCGACACGGTCGAGATGCGCGAAGGCATATTGTTTCTCAACGGCAGCCAGATCACCAAGACCCGCATCGCCGATTATCTTATGCCGATTTCGGCCAACACCCCCTGCCGGACGGTCGATCCTGCCGCGAAACGCGAAGTGAGGGGCGATAACGGCGAGATGTTTTGCGCCTATCCGCGTTACCGGGAGACCCTGCCCGGCGGCCGATCCTATGACATACTCGACCAGACCATGGGCCCGGGCGACAATTTCCCGGCAACGATCGTCCCTGCCGGCCATTATTTCGTGATGGGCGACAATCGCGACGACAGTCTCGATGGACGTTTTACGATCATGGACGGCGGCGTCGGTTTCCTTCCCGCCGAAAATCTGATCGGCCGGGCGCTTGTCACCTTTTTCTCGACCGATGGCTCTGCCGATTATCCGAAGCCCTGGACCTGGTTTTCCGCGGCGCGGTGGGACCGGATCGGGAAGCCCTATTGATGGCCGATCTGGCGATATGGGTGGAAAAGACGCTTGGCCACAAGCCGCGTGACCTCGCCTTGTTCGAGCGCGCGCTGACCCATTCCAGTCGCGGCGATAATCACTATGAACGGCTCGAATTTCTGGGTGACCGAATACTCGGCCTCACCATTGCAAGCTGGCTGTACGAAATCTTCCCGGCCGAGCCCGAAGGCAAATTGTCGCGCCGGCTGAACGCCCTCGTATCCGGCGAGACCTGCGCCGAAATCGCGCGCGAACTGGCGATTGGCGGCAAGGCGATCCTCGGAAAACAGGCGCGCGATGATGGCGCCGCCGACAGCGACAATGTGTTGGGCGATATCGTCGAGGCGCTGATCGGCGCCCTTTATCTCGAGGCGGGCCTGGAAAGCGCTGCCGGCTTCATTCGCCGTGCCTGGGGCGACCGTGTCTGCATTCAGGACCGGGCGCCCAAGCATCCCAAATCCGAATTGCAGGAATGGGCGGCGGCGCACGACAAGAAACCGCCGCAATACCGAATGACCGGCCGCCACGGCCCCCATCACACCCCGCGCTTTGCGGTCGAAGTGGAAATTGCGGGCGTCGGAACCGCCGGCGCGGAGGGACTATCCAAACAGGAAGCCGAAACCGCCGCCGCCAAAGCCCTATTGGAGAAATTATCATGACCAAGAAATGCGGCCTGGTTGCCGTGGTCGGCCCGCCCAATGCGGGCAAATCGACCCTGGTCAATGCGCTGATCGGCCAGAAGGTCGCGATCGTCAGCCCCAAGGCGCAGACTACGCGCGTGCGGTTGATGGGGATCGCGATCGAGGGCGAGGCGCAGATCCTACTGCTCGACACGCCTGGCATTTTCGAACCACGCCGCAGGCTCGACCGGGCGATGGTCACCGCCGCCTGGGCGGGCGCGCAGGATGCGGATCTGATCGCACTTGTGGTGGATTCAAAGACCGGCTTCTTCAAGCGGATCGAGGCGATGCTCGATACGCTTAAGGGACGTAGCGAGCCCAAGATTTTGATCCTCAACAAAGTCGACGTGACCCCCAAGGAAGAATTGCTGACGCTCGTCACCAAATTTTCCGAACGCGTCGATTTCGAGGAGATTTTCATGGTCTCCGCCACCACCGGTGACGGCGTCGCCGATCTCAAGCAGACCCTCGCGGCCCGCGTGCCCGAAGGTCCCTGGCATTTCCCCGAGGATCAGGTTTCCGACGCCACCGACCGGATGCTCGCGGCCGAAGTCACGCGCGAACAGCTTTATCTCCAGCTCCGCGCCGAGCTTCCTTATGCAAGCGCGGTGGAGACCGAGAAATATGAGGAAAGGCGCGACGGATCGGTGGTGATCCACCAGCAAATCCTGGTCGGACGCCCGACCCAGCGCGCGATCGTGCTTGGCAAGGGCGGCGCCAGGCTCAAGGAAATCGGCACCGCCGCGCGCACCCAATTGGCCGAATTGCTTGGGAAGAAGGTCCACCTCTTCCTGCACGTAAAAGTAAAGCCCGACTGGGAAGAAGATCGCGGCCTCTATCAGGAAATCGGTCTCGACTGGGTCGAATAGCGATCACTCTCTTTCGTCCCAAGCCATCCGCTGACTCCGCTCGTCCCGAGCGAAGTCGAGGGGCGCTGGGTCGATGAGCCGACATACGCCCCTCGACTAGGCTCGGGACGAACGATGTTCCCCACCCAGCATGCCCTCGACCCAGGTGGGCACCAGCGAACCTGCCGGCCCGACGCGGCTTTCATGAAAATACACGCTGCCCAGCGACGGCTCCAGATTCATCTCCAGCGTATCGGCCCCGCAATAACGCGCCGTCTGGACGAAGCCGGCGGCCGGATAGATCGCGCCGGAAGTGCCGATCGACACGAACAGACCCGCCTCTCGTATGGCGCCTTCGATCCGATCCATTTCATAAGGCATTTCGCCAAACCAGACGATGTCGGGACGAAGCCGGCCGGCTAAGCCGCATTCCGGACAGGCCGGACCGCTCGACAATTCCTCTTCCCATGTCATTCGCTCGTCGCACGCTAGGCACCAGGCGGATTTGAGTTCGCCATGCATGTGCAGCACGCGCTTCGCCCCTGCCCTCTCGTGCAGATCATCGACATTCTGCGTCACGATCAGCAATTCGCCAGGCCATTCCGCATCGAGCCGCGCCAGCGCCAGATGCGCGGCATTGGGCTCTACCGATTTCAGCTTAGCGCGCCGCGCGTCATAGAATTTCTGGACCAAAGCAGGATCGCGCCGAAAGGCCTCCGGCGTAGCGACATCCTCGACCCTATGCCCCTCCCAAAGCCCATCCGGGCCGCGAAAGGTCGCGACTCCGCTTTCCGCAGAAATACCGGCGCCGGTCAGAATGACGATGTTTCGAATGTCGCGCATCGTCGCAGTTTAAGCCGTAGGCGGATGTGCGCAATGGGTGGTGGACTCAGTTGGTCGTTGCAACACTTTTACCTGAGCAGAGGTGAGGTGTGTGATGATGAAGGGACGAGAGCGCCGAGTGTTCACGGCGAAGGAGAGTGCGGAGGTTTGG
>JACDEE010000042.1 GCA_013816585.1 Sphingosinicella sp.
TTTGTTGGGCAACAGCGGCTGGATCACCCGCCACTCGAAATCGGTCAGATCATATCGGCTCATGCTCGAGCCTGAATCAGAAAACCCGCGCCAAGGGAATCCTGTTTATGGGTTCACGACCTAGATCAGGGGCTCAACTCAATCTTGGATCTTTGGCAAGTCAGGCACCGCAAACTTAGAAAGCGCCTGACTGAATGCCGAGATTGGTACGACTTCCCAGTACGTTGGAAGTCCCCCTAAACGGTCCCCGGGAAGACGCGAAAACCATCTCACCGAAAAGGGAGGGGGTCTAAAGTTCGTCATAATGGCGCTGAACCTTGAACGTTTGGGGCCATCAGTGGCACCGCAGCTGCCCGGTCCACCACGTTCATAACGGCTGCGGTGGTTTGACTGAACAGGCTCCCACCTGCGATCCTGCGCCAAGACGCCCTGCTGGACCAAATCGGTGTCCGCGTAAGGTAAATGGCGGCCGAGAGAGACTCAGGTTAGAAATATAGTTTTGCGCAACGGAACAGGGCGGTGAGAATTGAACAACGTTCAAACGGGCGCGCTGACTTCTGAATGTCAACCTTGATGGCGCAACTCCGGCTTCCCTAAAAAGCTGATAGCAAGATCTGCAAGTGTAGAATTATATTGCGCGCAAGCTTTGTACAGCGAAACCTCAGGAAAGTTTCCCGAGTGCCGGATAAGGTGGTTCGGCCATATTGGGGAGCAAATAATGAAACAGCTATTCACATTTACCATCGTGGCCTCCTTGCTTGCATCGGCGCAGCCTTGCGCTGCCGCACAGGAGCTCGACCCGACCCAATCGGCTGGCGATCGAGTAAGCGCGTTTGTGGGATTTCAGGCTCGGATGGTGCTTGGTCAGCGAAAAATTAAACCGGCTGCTCGGTTCATGGTCGGCACAATGCGTACGGGCCGAAACCCAGGCCACCTGTCCCATTCCGCTCCGAAGTTCGCTGGACTTGAATGGAGGTTCACGAAGACTGCTCAGCCCAGCCTATTCCTTGGAGGACAAAGCCTGATGGAAACGAAGGCACGGTTGGGTGTCGGTAATTCCAAAGTTAGTGCATGGCTCGTCGCGGGCGGTGTCGCCATTGCCGCGGCCGCTGTGCTCCTGCTCAGCTTGGACCTGGACAACAAAACCTGCATTCCTGAGGATCTCGATTGCGAGACTTGAGGCAAGCTACCCCTCCTCCTCGGACAGACTCGGAGTTCTATCCTTGAAGTGCGCCTAATATCTTACACCAGGACGAGGCCACCTGTTTGGCCTGGGTGGGAATCGGGACGCGTTTATCCGCAGTTTCATTAGCGGAGCACCTAGTGGGTTTTAAGTGTCGCGCCCGGCGCTTTTATGAGGCTGATGCTGATGAAGCCTTCCCCCCACCGAAGCTACGCTTGACGGTCAGCCCAATATTGACGTGGCCATTGCGCTCCCGAAGCTCGCGGATCCGCTGCTGAGGGTCGGCGCGATGAGGAAAAAAAAGCAGTCGCTCGCGGCCGAAGCCGGTGTTCAATGCATTGATGAAGTCGAATGTTATTGCAGTTCGCGCGTTGGGTCTAAATTCAACGAAGGACGTCGCATCGGCGCTGATGTAATTACTGTCAAACTCATCAGTTCTAAAGAAGGTAAAATTATCGCGGTCCGTGACCGAGAAGCCGTAAGAGAAAGCGCCGGAGTCGCGTCGGACTTTGACGGACCATTGCCAATTCGGAAATGAGCCGCTGAAGTTCCGCTTCTCACCACTAATCGGGTCTTCAACACGGGTGCGCTGGATAGTGCCGTCAAACTTGGCCCTTAGACCGCTCCACAGCCCGCTGAGTGGCGCATCTAGAGTAAGTCGGGCGAAGCTGCGTTTTCCAGTGCCGATGTTGCCCAGAGCGTCGAAGGCTTGGCCAGCCTTGTTAAAGATCAGGATCCGGTCCTGGAGCAGACCGATCCGTTCGCTGCCGAACTCAAGCTTGGCGAGCCCCTCGCCGAAGATTGGCCGATCGACGGTGAGCCGACCTTCCCATGCGCGCTGTGGAAGGAGATTGGCGTTGCCGGCGTTAACGCGGTCGCTGCCCAATTCGGCTGCGCTGATAAAGTCGAAGAAGTCGAGCTGCGCAACTGTTCGGACGACTGACAATTGCGTGTGCCAGCCGCCGCCCGGTTTCCAATCGACTGTCACTTTCGGCTTGAGGAATTTAAGGGTTCGGTCGGCTCTGGCGTCTCCGCGAACAGCAAGGATTGAATATTCGTAGGTGAGGCCCGCATCGAGGCGCAAGGTTGGCGTGAGGGAGTGCCCCAAGTTGATGAAAGCCTCCGCGCGCTTCTCCCTGACTCTCGCTCGATCAATCGGCAAGTCGATGCGCAGGCGCTCGCCCTCATCAACCACGAACAGGTCGACTGCGCTGTCCAGGGAGTTGAGGACGGCCTCGCCGCCCACCTCGAAAGAGAAGGCCGCGAAGTCCTGACGAGTCCAGCTTAGGCGCCCAATGGACTCGTTACGCTTGGAGATCTGGTTCTGCTCAAAGCCTCCCACCGTGACAGCACCATCTTCAAGGAGGCCATTCCGCTTGAGGTAGCCGTCGAAATTGTTCAGCTTGCGCCGCGTCGTTAGTCCGACGAGCTTTATGGCGCCTCCTGCAATCGGCCGAGTGACATCGACTCCGATTTCGAACACCGAATTGTCATAGTCTTGTATGAGCCCATCATCCCTCTGCGATCCTTCGGCTGGCGCAACTCGATTCTTCTGTTCGAGATCCCAACGGGCGAGCGACCAGCGGGCGTTGAGTCGGACGGCCCGATCCTTCCCATGCTCAAGCGCCCAACTCCCGGACAGATAGGGGTTAAAGTCACGAAAACTAATATCCTTGCGCCGGTACTCGACGACGGCTCCGCTGCCAGGGTTGAAAAGCGTGTCTGTTCCCTCTTGGACCCCAAAACTGTGTTCGGTTCCGCCGGACAGATTGAAAGTGGATGCGCCGCGCTTGATCATCGCCGAAGCGGAGCCGGTCGGGGTGATGTGCCCTTTAAAGTCGCGGCGCGCCGCCGCGGTCACCGTGCCATCGAAGCTGGATTGGGCAGATAGGATCACGTTGAGCACCTGGCTTTTGCCGGAGTATTCAGCACCATAGAGATCACCGGGGCCGACCTCGACCCTTACTACGCTACGCGCCGGGAGGCGTGCGAGCGTTGCCTCGAGGGTCTCCGCCTTGGTGCTCGGCCGGGAACCGTTGATGACGATATTGCCCGCAGCCCCGGTAAATCCTCGCGTGTCGATATTGCCCAGCTCAAGGTTGAAGCCAGGTACTCGGCCGACGATGTCCAGAGCAGTGCGCGGAGCAAATTGAGCGAAGAAGTTGGCGTCGTAGACCCTAGTCCGCGTTCCTTGCGTGGCTACACGGGCCGACTGATCGACCTCGGCCGTCGCTTGCGCGCGGACACCGCCGGGGGTCGCAAGTTCGACAATGCCGGCGGAAATGTACAAGGCACGAAAAAGACGCATGAAACACCCCACGTTGCGGTTTCCAATGTTCTCGGTGGAGCCCTCAGGTCACGCGGCGCGCCGCCTTGAAACAAACCGCTAAGCCTCGCTGCCAAGCCATCGTCGATTTCGGAGGAAAATCAGTGGCTCGCTATCAAGATCTTATTCCGCCGGAGCAAGAAGTGCTCCTCCGACCGGGGCCACCTGGTCGCGATCTCTGCGATAATGTTAGCCCGGGCCACCCTCTGCATTCAATTCGACGGCGGGGCCGCTTTGAGCTGCGGGAGCGCACAAATCCTGGGCTTAGTGCCAGGAAGCTGGATCTTGATAGCGGATGAAGCGCTGTTGAGCCGACAGCGGTGGGATGGGGACGCTGTTCCACTAGCCACTTAGGATTAAACAATGGCTCGGGACGGAGCATATGCCCCACGGATCGTATAATTTACCCGTTCGGACTCCGCAGATGCTCAGTGCCCTCAGGTTATTAGCCCTCGAAGCCGCTGTCCGAGAAACGACCGGACGAGGTCGAGCACCAGCTGAGGATGATCAAGCATCAGGAAATGGCTGGAGTGAGAGATTGCGTGAAAGGTGACTTCTTTGAACCCCATATAGCGGCTTTTGTAGTCTGAGAGAGTAGCGGCGCAATCATTCGATCCAGCGTATGCGCATAGCACTAACGTAGGCGCCGTTAATTTATGCGGGTCCAGACGCAGCTGCAGCTTACGACCATCGACCAGAACAGCCCTGAGATTATCACGGTTGGAACTGGCGAAATCCCTGACAAGCCTTGCCTGATCACGACGATTTTTGGCCATTTCTGCTACCCAGACTCCGATCGCTGCGCTGGATTCAGGGTCAGAGGACTCCGGAATCAATATCAAGCCTTCTTTTTCTATCTCGGTATCGCTTCGTTCGAGGTCAGCTGGATGAGTCGGCCGAGGTCCAGCATCCAGAATAATCATGCCTGCGAGGTTCGATGATTGAGCCTCGGCGGCCCCCAATGCGATTGCACCCCCAAGACTGTGCGCAATTAGGAATACGGGTCCGGAATGCGACCTGATAAGCGTTTGCAAGTTTGCAACTGCGGACGCGATGATCATTTGTGACTCCGCAGCCGAGCCTGCCAAGTTCAGGATCGTTATAGCTTCAACTAGGTGTTTGATCCCGTTGTATGGTGGTACGATTGATCATCATATTTGGCGGGAGGAGCTATGGGCCAGATTCTACACGGCAGCGCCACGACGACTGAGGCAGTCCGTCGAGCGATACAGCGGAGT
>JACDEE010000011.1 GCA_013816585.1 Sphingosinicella sp.
CCGCCGGCCAGCGCGCCGCCAGCCGCGAGCACGGTTCCGGCTGCGGCGCCTGCGCCGAGCGCCGGGCCGCCCGAAACGATGCCGTTGGCGATACCCGGCCCGAAGATGCCGAGGCCGAGCAGGCACAGCGAGGCGAGCGCGACGGCCATCGCGTCCTCGATGGTCGGCTGCGCGCCGCCGAACCCGGCACGGAACTCGTCGAACAATGTCGAGCCGATGCCGACGATGACGGCGAGCACCAGCACCTTGACGCCCGAGGAAATGACGAGCCCCAGCACCCGCTCGGCCATGAAGGCGGTCTTGCCGAACAGGCCGAACGGAATGAGGATAAAGCCGCACAGCGTTGCCAGCTTGAACTCGATCAAGGTGATGAAAAGCTGGATCGACAGGATGAAGAAGGCGAGGATCACCAGCACCCAGGCGAACAGCAGAACCGCGATCTGGATGAAGTTCTCGAAGAAGGAGACCCAGCCCATCAGGTCTGAGATGGATTCGAGGATGGGCTGACCGGCATCGAGGCCGACTTGCGCCACGCGACCCGGCTGTAGCAGCTCAGCGGCCGTAAAAGTGGTGCCAGACGCTTTCAGGCCGAGGCCGGCGAAGCTCTCGAAAACGATCCGCGCCAAGCTGTTCCAGTTGCCGATGATGTAGGCGAAAATGCCGACGAACAGGGTCTTCTTGACAAGACGTGCGATGATGTCGTCGCCTTCGCCCCAGGTCCAGAACAGCGCGGCCAAGGTCACGTCGATGACGATCAGCGTGGTGGCGATGAAAGCCACCTCGCCGCCAAGGAGCCCAAACCCGCTGTCGATGTAGCGGGTGAAGACATCCAGAAAGCGATCGACGACGCCGGTGCCGCCCATGTCAGTTCTCCTGTGCCGACGTGCCGTCGGCGATGCGGGCAGCGGGGCGCGCGCCGGGCGCGAGGAACCGGCGGCGGTTCTCGGCCCAAGCGCGCAGGCAGTCGGAATCGCTTGCACCGGCTTGGCCGATCGACTGGCAGCGGCGGAGCTCGATCAGCAGCGGGTCGGCCGTCGCCGAGGTGTCAGCGACGGCCGCCGGCTCCGCGCGCGCGGGTTCGGGCGCACGGCTCATCTCGATCGCCGTCATCGTGATCGCGATGGCGATGAAGATGACGGCGCCGATGCGCGCGAGGAGCTTCGTGTCCATCGGATCAGTCGTGGAACATGCGTGCGTTGCCCGGCTGATAGCCGGTGGGTCGCGCAAGGAAGCGGCGGAGCCGTTCGCGGCTTTCAGCTTCCACCGCCGCGTTGCGCGCCGAGTCCAACGCCTGCGCCCGGCCCTGCGCGGCGAGCAACGCCGTCAGGTCCGCGAGCTGCTGCGATTGCAGCGCGAGAAGCTGGTTGCCCGCCTGGGCGGCCTGAAGCGCGCCGATCGCCGACTGGCTGGACGTGACCAGGCCGTCCATCGTCGTGCGCGCGCCGTCGATATTGCCGACGACGCCTGCCTGCACGCGCAGCGCGTCCTCAAACGCGCCGACGCTATCCTCCCAACGCGCATTGGCATTGGCGACCATCTGCGCGTGGGTGCCGGTGAGGGCCGCGCCCTTGTAGCGGCCGTTGAACACCTGCTGGACGTTCTGCACGTCATACGCGATGCGCTGCGCTTCCCCGAGAAGCTGCTGCGTGCGCTGCACCTGCTGCTGCAATGTTGCTAGCGAGCTGAACGGCAGTGAAGTCAGATTGCGCGCCTCGTTGATGAGGCTGGTCGCCTGCTGCTGGAGTTGCTGAATCTGGTTGTTGACCTGCTGGAGCGACCGGGCGGCCGTCAGCACGTTCTGGGCATAGTTCGTCGGGTCATAGACGATCCCGCCGAACTGGGCGTGCGCCGGGCTCGCGGCGGTGATGCCGATCATGCCCGACGTGGCGATGGCGCCGGCCAGCACGGCGCGGCGCAGGATGGAGGGCTTCATGGTTCGATGTCCTTCAAGGCAAGTGGGAGCTGGCCGGTATCTTCCCGGTGGCCGGCCAGCGGATCGGGTTGGGGTTCGGGAAGAAGCTCGACCGCCCAGGCGCAGCCGCGGTGTCGTAGCCATTCCGCTGCAAAGCCGGATGCGCCGTGCGCTTCGATGATGTCGGCGATCGCGAGCTGGTCGGTCTTGGCCGATGCCGCGGCGAACGCCAGCGCGACCTCCCCCAACCCCAGCTCAAAGAGACGGTTGCCGCGCCGTGATTGGCAGTAATAATCGCGCTTGGGCGTCGCCCGGCTCAGGATTTCGATCTGGCGATCGTTGAGCCCGAACCGTTCGTAGATGGCCGCGATCTGCGGCTCGGCGGCCCGTTCGTTCGGCAAAAAGATGCGCGTCGGGCAGCTCTCGATGATGGCCGGCGCGATGCTGCTGGTCTCGATGTCGGCGAGACTCTGCGTGGCGAACACCACGCTGGCGTTCTTCTTCCGCAAGGTCTTGAGCCACTCGCGGAGCTGAGCTGCGAAGTCCGGGCTGTCGAGGACAAGCCAGCCCTCGTCGATGATAAGGAGCGTCGGCGAGCCATCGAGACGGCCTTCGATCCGGTGGAACAGGTAGGACAGCACAGCGGCGGCCGAGCCGGTGCCGACCAGCCCTTCGGTCTCGAAGGCCTGCACATCGGCTTCGCCGAGGTGCTCGAACTCCGCGTCGAGCAACTGGCCCCACGGGCCGCCGACGCAATAGGGCGCAAGCGCCTGCTTCAATTCCTGCGCCTGGAGCAGCACGGCGAGGCCCGTCAGCGTGCGCTCGGCCGGTGGCGCGGACGCCAGCGACCCAAGCGCCGACCACAGATGCTCCTTGGCCTGAGGGTCGATCGCCACGCCTTCGCCCGCGAGGATCGCAGCCAGCCATTGGGCGGCCCAGCTCCGTTCGGCCGGATCGTCGATCCGCGCGAGCGGTTGCAGAAACACTGTCGCCGCCGCACCATCGTAAAGGCTGTGGCCTAGATCCTGCCAGTCGCCGCCCATGCCGAGCGCGGCGGCACGGATGGAGCCGCCGAAGTCGAATGCGAACACCTGCGCGCCCGCGTAGCGGCGAAACTGCATCGCCATGAGCGCAAGCAGGACGCTCTTGCCCGCGCCGGTCGGGCCGACGATCAGCGTGTGGCCGACATCGCCGACATGAAGGGAAAACCGGAACGGGGTCGAGCCTTCGGTCTTGCCGTAAAGCAAGGGGGGAGCGCCGAAATGCTCGTCCCGTTCCGGCCCCGCCCATACCGCTGACAGGGGGATCAGGTGGGCGAGATTGAGGCTGGAAATTGGGGGTTGGCGGACGTTGGCATAGGTGTGGCCGGGCAGACTCCCCAGCCATGCCTCGATCGCGTTCATGCCCTCGGGAAGACACGTGAAGTCGCGGCCCTGGATGATTTTCTCTGCCAGCCGCAGCTTCTCCGCCGCAATCGCGGGATCGCGGTCCCATACCGTCATCGTGGCGGTGACATAGGCCATGCCGGCATAGTCGGCGCCGAGTTCCTGCAAGGCGGTGTCTGCGTCTGCTGCCTTGTTCGAGGCGTCGCTGTCGAGCAGAGCGCTCGCCTCGTTGGTCATCACTTCCTTGAGGATCGCGACGACGCTCTTGCGCTTTGCAAACCATTGGCGGCGGATACGGGTGAGCAGCTTGGTCGCGTCGGTCTTGTCGAGCATAATCGCGCGGGTGGACCAACGATAGGCAAAGGCCAGCCGGTTCAGCTCGTCGAGCACGCCGGGGAAGGTGACGCTCGGGAATCCCACGATCGTCAGAGTGCGGAGATGATGGTCGCCCAGGCGAGGCTCCAGCCCGCCGGTCAGAGGTTCGTCGGCGAGCAGCGCGTCGAGGTGCATCGGCGTCTCGGGAACGCGCACACGCTGGCGGCGGGTCGAGATGGTGCTGTGCAGATAGGTCAGCGTCTCGCCGTCATCGAGCCAGCGGACCTCGGGGACGAAGCCTTCAACCAGACTCAGCACCCGATCGCTGCGATCGTTGAAGCCCTTGAGCAGCTCCCACGGATCGACGCCGGTGCTCGACCGTCCCTCGTAGAGCAAGCCTTCGGCGCGCGCCGCCTCCTCGGCCGGGGGCATCCACAGCAGCGTAAGATAGTAGGCGCTCTCGAAGTGCGCTCCTTCTTCACGGAACTGTTCGCGCCGCTCCATCTCGACCAACGCGGACACGGGATCGGGGAACTCGCTTTCGGGATAGTCCAAGGCCGGCGTGCGCTGCGCCTCGACGAAGATGGCCCAGCCTGACCCGAGCCGACGCAGCGCGTTGTTGAGCCGTGCCGTGGTCGCGACCAGCTCGGCTGGCGTGGCGCTGTCGAGATCGGGACCGCGGAAACGGGCGGTGCGCTGGAAAGAGCCGTCCTTGTTGAGCACGACACCGTCGCCGACCAATGCCGCCCAAGGCAGGAAGTCGGCCAAGTGCGCGGCCTTGCTGCGATATTCGCGCAGGCTCATCATGGCTGCATCCACCCCGGGTAACGGAGGTGCCGCCGTGCTACGTCCACGAACTGCGGGTCGCGCCGCGCGGCCCAGACCGAGATCGCATGGCCGATCGCCCAGATGACCAGACCGGCGATCCAGAGGCGCAGGCCGAGGCCGATGGCACCCGCCAGCGTCCCGTTGACGATGGCGAGCGACCGCGGGGCGCCGCCGAGCAATATCGGCTCGGTCAGCGCGCGGTGGACCGGCGCAAAATAGCCGGGGATCGGCGAGCTGATAGCGTCTGGAGCGTTCAGCATCAGACCAGCGCCCCGCCGCCGAACGAGAAGAACGACAGGAAGAAGCTCGATGCGGCGAACGCGATCGACAGGCCGAACACGATCTGAATCAGCTTTCGCGCGCCGCCCGATGTATCGCCGAACGCCAGCGTGAGGCCGGTTATGATGATGATCATCACCGCGATGATCTTGGCGACCGGCCCCTCGATGCTTTCGAGGATCGACTGGAGCGGCGCTTCCCACGGCATCGACGAGCCGCCGGCATGAGCCGGGACGGCGAATGTCAGCGCGATCACGCTGGCAGTGGCGGCGAGCGTGGCGCGGCGTGCGCCATGCCGAAGGGCATGGATCATGGCAGGTCTCCTGGCTGGGATGGGGAAAGCGAAGTGAGGCGGTAGTCGCCGGTGGCTGGGTCGAGTCCCTCGACGCGGGCCAGCTCGGCGAGGCGGCGGCTGTGTCCGTCGCGGACCAGCACGGCGATCAGGTCGATGGTCTCGCCAAGCAGCGCGCGCGGGACCGCGACGACGGCCTCCTGGATGAGCTGCTCCATGCGGCGCAGTGCGCCGAGCGCGGTGCCGGCGTGGATCGTGCCGATGCCGCCGGGATGTCCGGTGCCCCAGGCTTTAAGGAGGTCGAGGGCTTCCGCGCCGCGCACCTCGCCGATGGGAATGCGATCAGGACGTAGGCGCAGCGAGGACCGCACGAGATCGGACAGCGAGGCGACGCCATCCTTCGTCCGCATGGCGACAAGGTTCGGCGCGGCGCATTGCAGCTCGCGCGTGTCTTCGATCAGGACGATGCGATCGGTGGTCTTGGCGACCTCGGCCAGCAGCGCGTTGACCAGCGTGGTCTTGCCGCTGCCGGTCCCGCCCGCGACGAGGATATTGGCGCGGGTCTCGACACCACGCCGGAGCGCCTCGGCGTGAACCGCCGACATGATCCCCGCCGCCGCATAGTCATCGAGCGTGAACACGGCGACGGCGGGCTTGCGGATCGCGAAAGCCGGCGCGGCGACGACGGGCGGCAACAGTCCCTCAAACCGCTCGCCGCCTTCGGGCAGCTCGGCCGAGACGCGCGGGCTACGGGCATGAACCTCGACGCCGACATGGTGCGCGACCAAGCGGACGATGCGCTCGCCGTCAGCAGCGGTCAGCAACTCGCCGGTATCGCTGATCCCTTCGCCCAACCGATCGACCCAGACTTTGCCGTCTGGGTTCAACATCACCTCGATGACGGCAGGGTCTTCTAGCCAAGCCGCGATCGACGGCCCCAGCGCCGTGCGCAACATCCGCGCGCCGCGTGATCGAGCCTCGGATCGAAGTGAGTAAACGGTCAACAACTGGCCCCTGGATTAGACCGGGCGAACCGCCGCCCGGCGTCAGGAGCACAGCAAGAGAGCCAGAAATATCCGCGTCGCAACAGCTAGTTGCCGGCGTAGTAGAGCGGGCGGCAGATACGATGCCGTCGGCGAAGATGCCTTCTGACTAAAACAAGCTGGGCGCGGCTATTCAGTCCGACTCGGACGATGTTGTGCGCGGCCAGACATCTTCCGGTATCTCGTCTATCAAGGTCTTGCCGCTGGCGTAGCGCCGGCCGAGCGTCTCGACGAACCCTTCGTAGCGCTTGCGCCCCTTCACCTGCGCCGCGGCCTGATCCTCATCGGGCAGCGGCGGCGTTACCGACAGCCAGAACCGGACGAACAGGCTCAGCGCCTCGGTGGTGAGGCCAGTGTTGCGCTCAAGCCGCTGGACCTGACGCGACAAGCGATCGAGCCGCCGCGAGAACGCAGCTTCCATCCGATCGGCGCCGTCCGGCGAGAGGTATGATGCCACCGCCGCCTCCACGATCGCCGAGCGCGAGATGCGTCGCCTGATCGCAAGCTCGTCCACCTGCTTGGCGAGCGCGGGCGGGAAATACACATTGAGCCGCACGCGCATGGTCATCTCCTAAAGCTCGATCCCGTCGCCGGGGTCGAGCGAAGCCTGCCGCGCAAGCCCCTGCATTCGGCGTCGCACGGCCGCTTGCCGGGCGGCGTCATCGGGATCGTCATCGACGATCGCAAATTCCTGCGCGGGTGACGCGGGCGTCTCCGGCACGATGGCGACATGCTCGGGCAGCTCGGGTTCACGGCGCAGCCCGCCATTGGCGGCGTCTTCCTGCGCGCGAACGATCCGCGCCACATCGGCAGGATCGGCAGCGGCTGCGCGCCCGGTCCAGTCGTCCGGGCGGGCTGCGTCGGCCGCCAGTTCGGGCGCGGCCATGATCCGCTCGGCGAGGCGTTGATCGCGAAAGTAACGCGCCTTCTTCGCCCGGATGGGATGGACGCCCGCCACCATCACGATCTCATCGTCGGGCGGGAGCTGCATCACCTCGCCGGGGGTGAGGAGCTGGCGGGCGGTCTCGGACCGCGATACCATCAAATGTCCAAGCCAGGGCGACAGGCGATGCCCGGCATAGTTTTTCATCGCCCGCATCTCGGTCGCGGTGCCGAGCGCGTCCGACACCCGCTTGGCCGTGCGCTCGTCATTGGTGGCGAAGCTTACGCGGACATGGCAGTTGTCGAGGATCGCGTTGTTCGGGCCGTAAGCCTTCTCGATCTGGTTAAGCGATTGCGCGATCAGGAACGCCTTGAGTCCGTAGCCGGCCATGAACGCCAGGGCGGACTCGAAGAAGTCGAGGCGGCCGAGCGCGGGAAACTCGTCCAGCATCAACAGCACGCGATGACGGTTGCCCTTCGGTGTAAGCTCCTCGGTGAGCCGGCGCCCGATCTGGTTGAGGATGAGGCGGATCAGCGGCTTTGTCCGCGAGATGTCGCTGGGCGGCACGACCAGATACAGCGTCGCCGGCCGTTCGCCCTCGACCAGATCCGCTATGCGCCAATGGCAGGCGCGTGTGACCTGTGCCACGACCGGATCGCGATAGAGGCCGAGGAACGACATGGCGGTGCTGAGCACGCCCGAGCGTTCGTTGTCGGATTTGTTCAGCAGCTCGCGCGCGGCAGACGCGACGACGGGATGCACGCCGGCCTCGCCGAGATGCCGCGTCGCCATCATCGCCGCCAGCGTCTGCTCGGTCGTGCGGGCGGGATCGGACAGGAACCCCGCGACGCCCGCCAGCGTCTTGTCGGGTTCGGCATAGAGGACGTGGAGGATCGTGCCGACCAGCAGCGAGTGGGAGGTCTTTTCCCAATGATTGCGTCGCTCCAGCGAGCCCTCGGGATCGACCAGCACGTCGGCGACATTCTGCACGTCGCGCACTTCCCACTGGCCGCGCCGCACCTCTAGCAGCGGGTTGTAGGCGGACGACGCGGCGTTGGTCGGATCGAACAGCAGCACGCGGCCATGCCGCGCGCGGAAGCCGGCCGTGAGCGTCCAGTTCTCCCCTTTGATGTCGTGGACGATCGCGGACGCCGGCCAGGTCAGCAGCGACGGCACAACCAGGCCAACCCCCTTGCCGCTCCGGGTCGGCGCGAAGCACAGCACATGCTCGGGGCCATCGTGGCGGAGATAGTCGGCGGCGAGCTTGCCGAGCACCACGCCGTTCGCTCCGAGCAGCCCGGCGCCGCGAACCTCCCGCTCGGTCGCCCAGCGCGCCGAGCCGTAGGTCTCGGCGTTCTTCAATTCGCGCGCGCGCCAGACCGACATGCCGACCGCAACGGCGATCGAAGCGAACCCGCCCGATGCGGCGATGAACGCGCCGGTCCTGAAAATGTCGCGCGCATAGGCGTCGAACGAAAACCACCACCAGAAGAAGGCGGGTGGCGGATAGACGCGCCAGCCGAAAGCCACGAACCAGGGCGGCCCCAACTCGGGCTGATAGGCAAGCGCGGCGGCGGTCCATTGGGTCGCGGCCCAGATCGCGCCAAGCACGATCATGAAGACGGTGACGATCTGGCCCCAGAGTATCTTGGTCGCGGACATGGGTTCTCCTTTGGGGGGCTACAGGCCGAGGCCGCGTTTGCGGCCGAGCGTCCAGTCGATGCCGCCGCCGCCCCGGACGACGCCGGACACTTGGCGGCCGAGCTGCTGTTCAAGGGTGCTCGTCCAAGGGACGAGGCGGAAGCCGAGCCCATCGTCGATCATGGCGAAGCGGCCAGACGCGAGCGCGAGGCGCTGGCGAACGACGCCCGCGACCTTCTCGCCGGCGGCGGCCGGACGGTAGGCAAGCCCTGTCTCGCCGGCGATCTTCGCGCCACACGAGTCCAGCTCGCGCTTGCGCAGCGTGTCGATCAGGCCGCGCTCGAACACCGAGCGCTCGCCAAAGCGGCGCGCCAGTCCTTCACGGACAAGATAGTCGGTGCGTGCGTCCATCGCGCGGCGCACCTCTGCGCCAAACCCGCCGTCCACCACGCCCGCGCCGCGCTCGATCAGGCGATGATCGAGCCAGGTCGCGCCGGGCGCCTTGATCTGCGCGGCAAGGTCGAGGTCCGACCGCGTGGTGAGCACCAACGTCGGCTTCACCTCGTCGGGCCGGCCGACGCCGCGCAACTCGACGATACCGCCAAGTTTGGGGCTATGCTCCAGCGCCTCGATGCCAGGTAGCCGGACATGATGGGTGCGGCCATCGGTGCCGTCGATCACGGCATAGGCGGTGCCGGTCAGCTCGTCGTGCAATCCCTTGTCGATCAACCGGCCGGCGATCGGCGTCTGAGGCGCGCCGCTGACGACGGCGTAGCTGTCGAGCGGCCGATCCTGCCCGCGATCCCTAAGCGCCGCGCCAATCGTGCGGATGATGTCGCCGCGCGCTCCCAGCCCGCGCAGCTTCGCCGCAGCGCCCTCCGCCACCGCCCACTGGCCCGGCTCGCCCTCGACCGCGAGCCCCATCGTCTCCAGATGCTGCAACCGCCCGACCATCAACCGGCGGAGGCGCGGATCGTCCGGGCCGGGTCGCTCGGGGCGCAGGTCGATCACGCCCAGCTCGTCGGCAGCGCGGCCGATCTCGCCGTCGAGCCGGGTCCAGCGCTCGGCCGTAACCTCGCGGTCGAGCGCACGCTGGACTTCGTGCTCGGGCTTCGGCCCCAGCTCGGCGAACGCCAGTTCCTCGGCACGCGAGCGCAGGCCATGGCCGATATAGTCGCGCGCCATGACGAGATCAGTGCCCGTGTCGGTGACGCCGCGCACCAGCAGATGGACGTGCGGGTTGTCGGTGTTCCAGTGATCAACCGCCACCCAATCGAGCCGCGTACCGAGGTCGGTTTCCATCTGGCGGACGAGATCGCGGGTGTATTCGCGTAAGCTCGTGAGGTCGGCCGCGTCCTCGGGCGAGACGATGATGCGGAAGTGGTGCCGGTCATCCTTGCACCGTTCGGCGAACCCGCGGTCGTCGGCGCGATCCCCGTCCGCGTCGAACATACGCGTAACCGAGCCGTCGCGGGTGACGCCTTCGCGTTTCAGATAGGCGATGTGCGCGGACAGCGGCGCCATGCGCCGTCCGCCGACACGGTGGCGGACGGGCAATGCCTTCACCAGCACGCGCCGGCCCGATCCGAACAGGCGACTGCGCGCGAATGAGGTGCGTCCCCGTCCGAAGCTGGAGTGCCCGCGCCGGCGCGATCCGCCCCAGCCGGCGCGCTTGCCGCCGCCGCTCTTGGCGGCGACGCGCAGCACCTCCGCGACCAGGCCGCGTGCATTGCGGCCCTGCGCCGCACTACGCTTGGCCTTCCCCGGCCGGACGCGGAACTCGCCATCCTCGCTCATCGCCGGGGCGCTTTCCGCCCGAAACAGGCGATGGTGCCACTCCGCGCGTTGTAATTACTGGGTTTTTCGTTCCGAGCGGCACGCTCGCCGACCGATGCACCCGCATGAAGCCACGGAAAAGCCTCGGCTTTTCGGCGAATGGGGGTGTGCCTTGTATCTTGCCCTCGTCTGTCCCTGCCGTTTTCTCCCTCTCCAGCCACTATGCTGCTTCGGACGGATGATGGGGGCGACAGGCGGATCATTGCGGTCGGCCCGCGTGAACGCGGGACACGAACAGCGTATCGCGCGGCGCATCGGAGGACGGATCGTCGGTGCGAACGTCACCGGAGCCGAGGCGGTTGGACTGCGGTTGAGTCGCAGCTTCGCCGTTGCTGGATCGCGGATCAACGGCATCTGGATCGGCACTCGCTATGCGGACGAAAAGCGCCGCACGACGCCATGCGAAGGGGTCGGGCGGCGCACTCACCGCTACCTCCGCCGCGCCCGGCGTGCCGGCGATCGGCAGGAGTTGGGCGAGGTAGCCAACCGTCTCGGCCGGCAACGGACGGCCGCGCGACAGATAGTCGTCGTAGCGGCCCGGCCCGGCATTGTAGGCCGCCAGCATCGCGCGTGCGTTGCCGTAGCGGTCGTGCATCTCGCGCAGATAGGCCGCGCCCGCCATGATGTTGTCGCGCACATCGAACGGATCAGGGCCGAGGCCGTAGCGCGCGCGAAGTCCGGCCCAGGTCGCGGGCATGATCTGCATCAAGCCCATCGCCCCGGCGCGTGAAACCGCGCGGGCATTCCCCCCGCTCTCGACGCGCATCACCGCCCAAATCCACGCTTCGGGGATACCGAACCGCCGCGCGGCATCGGCGACATGAGCGGTGTAGGGATGAACGGCCGCCGATCGTGTGGCCGACCTATCCTGCGCCAAACCCGCAACAGGCGCAGCGCCACTGGACAGCAGCACGACGGCAAGCGCCACCGCCGATCCGGCTCCGCTCCGCCGCCAGCCTGCCAGCGTACTCGCTGCGGTAAAGGGTGCGCGCGATGCGCCGGCTTTCGGCCGCCCTTGACCTTCGCTGCGCGCCCCGGCCGGCCTGCAACCGAGCGGGACGAAGGGATGAGACGGTCTTCCCGCGAACAAAGGGATGAGGAGCAAACGCACGGGCTCAGTCCTGCTCGCGCGATTTCGGCTGGCGGTTCCAGCGCAGAGACCAGGCCGACTTGTCGTTGCCGTTCTGAAACAGCGCGGCGCGGATCGGCTGCGCAAAGGCGGGATCGTCGATGCGCAGCGAGACGTAATCCCCGGCGCGCTCGCCGCTTTCGTTCCAACCGGCGCCGATCTCCGGGCCTTCGCTGTCGCCGCGGTGGACGCGCCAGTCAGGCGCCTTGTCGGCGTCGCTCTGCTCGGCGGGAACGATGGAGATGCGGATGTCGAGCGTCGCCGTCTCGACAATGCCTTCGAAGCCGTTGGCGGTGCGGAAGAAGCTGCCGATCTGCATGATGATCTCCTGTGGGTTGGCAGTTGGGAAAGCTGGTCAGCGCCAGGTGAGCGGAGCATCGGGGGTGTTGCGGGTGAGGATCGGCGTGGCGCGGCCGAGCACGCTCGAGGCTGGCAACGGGCCAAAATAGCGGCCGTCCATGCTGTCGGCGTGATCGGGATTGAGCATCAACAGCTCGCCGGCGCGCAGCGTGCGGCAGCCCTGCCAGACCGGCAGCGGGCGGCCCATGCCGTCACGCTCGCGGGCGACGACGACGGGCCGTGCATCGACGCTCACGACGGTGCCGATCCTGCACACCCGCTGCCCCGGTTTGGCCGCGACATGCTTCAACAGAGGCACTCGCTCGCCGAGATAGCCGCGTTCCGCCAGCCACCGCGCCAGCGGCGCGGGCGGCGTCACGGCGACCAGCGCGCCGTGCGGCGGATTGGACAACGGTTCGATCCGGTAGAGTCCGATCGGCGCGCTCGCGCTCGCGTTCCAGACGACGCGCGGGAGCGGGTCGAACACCGCCACGGCTGCGAACGACACGCCGAACAGCGACGCGATGGAGACCGTAGCAATGGCCCATCCACGGCGCGTCATCCTTCGATCTCCCGGCGCTTTAGCCAGGCGCGATGACGCTCCAGCGTGTAGGGGCGCGGCTGATGTCCGGCGGCGATGCGGTTGTGGACGTGCCGCCAATGGTCGGGCGCGGCGTCGCAGGGATCGACGCCGGCCGCCTCGGTCGCGTCGATCGCGGCGAGCACTTGGCTAACTTTGGGCCAGCCCTCGATCTTGAGCAGGATGTCGCCGCCAGGCCGGACGAACGGAAGCGTTGTGAAGCGCTCCCCGGCACCGACCGCGCGCACGATGTCGATGCGCGAGCTGACCGTGCCATAGTTGTTCGCCGCCCAGCGGACGAACGCGAAGATGGCGCCGGGACGGAAGCGGACGATGCGGCGGCGGCGGTCCACGATCTCGTCCACCGCGACGCGGCCGAACCTGATCCAGTGCTCGACCCGCTTCTCGATCCAGGTCAATTCGACGCGCGTCATGCCGTCGTCGGATGGCTGGCGGTGGCGCATGGGTGACGGCGGGACGCTCATCGCCGGCTCCGCGCAATGGCCGAGTCCGCGCGGGGCATAAGGTCGTCCTGCCCCGGATCGGAGGTCGAATGCTTGATGCCGATGTCGGCCCAGGCGCGCAGGTCATCGACGGAATAGACCACCCGGCCGCCGATCCGGCGGTAAGCCGGGCCGGTCCCGAAATAACGGTGCTTCTCCAGGGTGCGCCCCGAGAGGCCGAGGAAGCGCGCGGCCTCCGGCGTGCGCAGGAAGCGGGGCGGCAGATTAGTGGGCGTATCGGACAAGTGACGGCTCCTGCGGGCGGTGGCGGCAGGAGGCGAAACTGGCAGGGCAAAGGCGGCTGCGTAGGGTATGAACATGTGCGGCTGCACGGATGCGACCACCCCCTACAGGGTGTCGGCTGAAGGGGACGGGTCAGCGAATACGGAGCAGCTTACGATAGTCGCCGTTCATCATCGCCATGCCGTCGCGGACCAACCGCACGACGAACGAACGCGAAGCGGACATCTTCCAATCGCTCGCGGATAGCTTGGTAGCCTCCTCGCGCCCCAGCTCCGCCGCGATCTCGCGATAGGTCGCGCCGCCGTGGCGCAGGTCGAGCGCGCGGAGAATCAGTTCTAGTCGGGCCAGTCGGTAGGCCGTGAGCGGCCACCCGCGCGGCAGCGGTCCCGCAGCACGGCCGAGCAGACGGCGATGGAAGCGCAACAGGCTGGCGATCCGCGTGAGGAAATCCTTGTCGAGCGGGATGACGGCTGCGAGCGGCCGGCCGGGCGTCGGGTCGCGCAACCACAGCCGATGCTCGCCGGCCGTATCAGCGACGACAACATGGCGTCCGTCGATCCCGGCCAAGTCTGCAAGTAGCGCGCCGAGCGCGCGCGGATCGACGGGGATGGCGGTTTCGAATCCGTCTGGCGCGGCGTCGAGAATGACCGTGACGGCGGTCAGCTCCGGACGCCAGGCTACCGGGTCTGAAAGGTCATCCGGTGCCGTGGCGAAAGGACAACCCCCATCGCCGCGCGAACGCCGACTCGGCGGCGTTCTTCGCGACGGCGCCGTTCGCGATGCGTTGCTGCATCTGCGCATGTTCGGCGCGATAGGTGTGGTTTCGCCGTAGGAACTCGGCGGCTATATCGGCGCGCCCGAGCGCGTCGGCGATTCCACCGGCGCCTCGCTGGCGACGCCCCGACGGTGTCGGCATTGCATCCTCCCAACCGCGCTCCTGCGCGGATTTCAGAAGGTGAGGATCAACAGGCCGCCTCACGCATGATAGCGCTAAGGTTGCGCTTAACCATGCCGGGCACGCTGCGGCGACAGCGCCGGAATGATTCCAAAACGGATTGAAACTTAACACTTTAGCGGACGCTCGCAGCCGAGCAGATGGGCGTAGCCCACCTCCGTCATCCATCGCGCACGGGCAAGATGGCTGTCGTGCATGGTCTTCGCTCGCTGCGGCTCGGCAGCCGGGTCCACGCCAAGGATGGCGGCGGTTGTCTTGCGCCAATCGGCCCCGTCATCATCGGCGTCCAGCAGTCGCAAATAGACCGTGAGATGCCTTTCGTCATATGCCGTAAGCTGCGATACCTCCGGCGCGCGATCCGCGAATTGGCTGGTGCTCATGGCGCCCCCGGCATGTTGCCCGTTAACCAGTTTAGCTCAAATTACAGAACCGGATACGCGCGAGTCCTGCATCGTTAGACGCACCTTCCGCAGTGACCGATGACGCGTTCCAGCCGATACAACTCATATGGGATAAACCGGATGAGATGTATCGTCCAGCTTCGCGCGCATGGACATGCGCCGCCTCGTGGGATTGAACTTTGCCAAGCTGAGAAAGGATAAGGGCTTTACCCAGGAGCGCTTTGCCGAGACGTCTGGCTTTACCCAACAGTATGTCAGCGATCTGGAGCGCGGCCGGCGCAATCCAACCGTCGTCACCTTGTTTCACTTGGCGTCGGCGCTCGGCGTCACGCCTGCCGATCTTGTCGCCAAGATCGATCCGTCCGAGACTGACTAGCTTCGCAGAACTTGAGCGCGAGCCGGGCGGCAGCCCGGCGAGCGCGTTTGCGGCCGAGCGGACCTTGGGACGCGCCGCCGCCGCCGATCAAGCGCAGTGGATCGGCCCGAAAATGGCGAAGCCGCAGGGCCGGAAACTCCGGCCCTGCGGTAGTTATGGTCAGGCAGCTTTGAGGCGCTGCATCCCTTCGGCCAGCGTCCACAGCGCGCGGTTGAGCGTCACATTCTGGTCGATGCCGTTGATCGCGCGGGTCTGGCTGCGGCGAATATGGCCCTCGGCATTGCGCTTGCTGCCATGCAGACCGCCCCGAACGACATTCTCCTGAATGACGTTGAACGTGGTCCACAGGCTGCGGTCCACATCCTCGCGGCGGCGCGGCTCGATGATCTGCTCGGGCCGAACCGGGCTTTCATCGTCGCCGTAGCGGGCGACAAGGCTTACCTCGCCAAGCAAGCGCTGCTCGTCCGGCGAAAGCTGGATCGCCTTCATCGACTCGCTGGCATCGATCAGGCGGTGGAAGTCCTCGGCGACGGTGAATACGCCCTCGATAATATCGTGCTCGATATTGCCTTTATGCGGCACACGGACTTCCTCGAACCGCTCACCCGCGATCATGCTGTTGGTGCAGACGAACCGCAGCATCCCGGCAAACATCTGATAAGCGCTGGTCCCGTCATGGCTGTTCACGATGATGACTTCGGCGGCCTCCGGCTTGCCGATGCCGTCGTCCCGGCGCAGGCGGAGCATATGCTTGGCATGGCCGTGGCGGCTGCCGTCGCGGGGAACCGACTGGACCGCGAAGAACGGCGACCAACCTTCCCGGCGTAGCCCCTCTACGATGTCGATGGTCGGGACATAGACGTAGCGATCCGACCGGCTGTCGTGCGCTTCGCGGGCAAAGATGGACGGGACGTGCCGATACAGCGCCTCGTTGTCGAGCGGCTCCCGACCGCTGATCTGATGGGCGTTGCGGCCGAACCGGGTGGCAAGCTGGTAGTGCATCTGGGCCTCCTTGGGCTTGGGTTTCCGCGCAGCGGAGCGCCGCGCTGAAACCCTGCCCGTCGGCGAGACCGGGGGTGCAAACGGAACGCGGCTTCGCGGGGAACCGGCTGCACGGAACGCGCTCGCGCGTGGAGGAAGCTGGGCGGAAGCCGCTTGAAGTGCGCAGGGGGCGGAGCCCCAAGCACCGCGCCGCGCGCGGCACCAACCAACAACTCTCTTGCCATTCGTTCTTGTTTTGATCGAGATGGACGACGAGGAGTCGTTATGAGCATTACGATCACGGGACAGCCCGGCCAGCGCATCGGAGTAGCCGGAGACATCACCACCACGTTGCGGGTGCCGTATGACGAAGTGGAAGAACGCTTCCTGCTGGCGGCAAGTGACGGCTCGCTGATCGAAGGTCGACTCGAAGCCGAGGCGGACCGCTTCGACTTCCGGGTCATCGTCGATGGTGCCGGCATCTCCCGCGTCGAATGTGGCGAGCTGACGCTGGATTGGACCGTCGAGTGGGTCACGATCGCACCCTATGATGCCGGCGCGTTGGTTGATCGCAGCATTGAGCCATTGCCGCTGCTCGATCTGCTCGCCAGCTAATCCGTTCTTCGAAGCAGCACGAACGCCCCGCTCGGGTGAGCGAGGCGTCGTTGCGGGTCAGCGGGACCAGATGAGGGCGTACTCGCCTGCGGTTTCGGTCTCGACCAGGGTGGCGTAGATCGGAGCCGGGAAGGACGGATCGTCCAGCTTGACCGAGAGGTAGTCCCGGTTCTCGCGGCTGGTCTTCTTCCACCCGGCACCGCATTCGACCGTGCCGACCGCGAGCCGGTAGTCGGGCGCCTTGTCGCTTTCCTTGTCGACCGGACGAATGGTCGTTTTCGCCTTCAAGGTCATGGTCGTGATGGTCCCGGTGAAGTTGCCGTTGTCGGCCTTGGTGAAGGTGCCGATGGTCGCCATGTCGAAGTTCCTTTCGCTTTCGGGCCACGACCGCCGCGGCCTCGATGGCGATCGGTGAAGCGGGGACGATCGGACGCGCACCGCGTGCGGCCGCAGCGCAGTGGAGGATGGCGGCGCGCGGCTTTTTTGCTTCGCGATGCAAAGCCGAAGGCGGCGGAAAAAAGCCACGCGCCGCTGTTGCGCCAGGACGATCGAGGCGAAGCCGGTCCCCGGTTAGATCAAGCCAATTGAGAGGCCGTGTGGTCGTGGTCGATGCGGATCATGACGCGACGGCATCATCGACAGCCCGCCTGCACCACGGGAAGAGCGGATCGTCGCGCCTATGACCGGCGGCATCGGCATTTGTATGGACGCAAGCGATCAAGGTGTCGCGCTCGCGCCGTCAATGGTGAGAGACTCGTTGGGTGGACTGCCAGCCGCAGGGGATCTGGCTGCGCCGCGTCTCGCCTGATGCTGTTTTTCGCGTCTCGCTGTGACCGCGCTGGTCGGGCCCCATGGCGCTGTGCTGATCGCTGGCTGCGCTGGCTCGTCTTCGACGCCCCGCCCCCCGGGGGGCGTGTCGGAACGATTGGATTGCGTCCGGTGACGACAGAGCGTTCGGGCGTTGGCATCGGACCCTCCTTCCTTCAAACTCAAATCGCGAGCCGGGCCACGGCCCGGCGAGCGCGCCCATTCCATTGATTTCTGGCTCGCCAAAAGGACCGGGACCGCTCACGCGGCCCCGGCCTCTCCATCATTCGGCAGCGACGGCGTAGGACGCTTCGTCCTCAACCTCCGCTCCGGCATCGGTCTCCACCGGCTCCGCCTCGGGCTGCGCGGTGCGCAGGACGGCCGGCAACCATCCCGTCCCGGCCAGAAGCTGCTCGGCGGCTTGCGCCATCTCCGACTTCTTCATGTCGACGATGCGGTCGGCGGCTTCCTCGGACACGCCCTCCGCCACGGCAGCGGCAATGTGCGCCTTGGTCACGCGGCCAAGGTAGCTATCCACGGTCGGCGTCCAGTCCTGTGCCATGTCGAGCGCCAGCGCGGTCGCCAGCTTGTCCGCCGTCTCCAGCGACCGGGGTTTGCGGTCCCACGACAGCCGCAACGCGTTCACGGTGCGGGACGCGCAATGCGCCAGCAACGCCAGCCGCTTCTCGTCGTCCAGGCGGGCTACGAAACCCCACAGGTCCGTCACGTCACGCGGCATCCGCTCGGCCCATGCCTCGTGCGCCTCGCTCGCGCGCGCCGCCAACGGGGTGTCCTCGATCCCGTCCGCATGACTGCCAAGCGGGGTCACGGTCGGGCGAACCTCAAGGCAACCGGCCTCGGCATAGCTGTAGAACAACTGCGCCGTGAGCGTGTGGGTTAGCGCCAACACCGCAAGGTCGGGCCGTTCGCCAAGCGCGACGCGCAAGGCGAGCGTCCGGTGCGCGGAAAGGTCGCGGACAAGGCTGTCGGAAATCGGCTTGCCCGGCTCCTCGTCCTCGGCTTCCTCCGTCACCTGCTCGGTCTCGGGCTGCTCGTAGCCGCCTTCGTCACCGGCTTCGTGAGTTTCGCCACCGTGGTCGCCCTCGGCCTGAACCTCGGGCTGGGGGTCCGCCAGCGCTACGTCCTCGGCCCGCACGAACCCGCGCTCGACGCGCGCCGTGCCGTCGTGATTGAGGATGACGAACACGCCGCCGTTAGCGATCACGTTAGGATCGTAAGCCGAACGCTTGGTGCCGATGGTGTCGATCTCGTCGGAGATATCCTCCAACTTCTCGGCCAAGTCCTCGGGCATCTCGTCGTAGGACGAATAGCCCTCGGCCAACGCATCATGCTCGGCAGACAGCGCCTCCAAACGCGCCTCATCCTCGTCGGACAGGGCAACCGGCAGCGGATAGAAGCGCCGGAAGCCATGGGCGTGGGGATAGTCGATATGTGCCTCGGCCCATTTCCAGCCCTCGGCCTGCACCTCGCTTGCAATCTCGCGCAACTTCTCGGTGGCGAGCATGTCAAGCAAGCCCGCATCCTCGAAGAACCCGCCCCGGTCCTCGCTGAACAGATCGCGGATGATGTTGCCGCCCGCCTCGACATAGGCATCGGCCCCGACAAACGCCGCGCGCCGGTCATCGGCGGATACGTTGCTCGCGGTCATATCACGGCGGATAATCCACGGCTCGCGATTGTAATGCAGGTTCTCGAAAACCTGCTCCTGCCGGGCATGGTCCTCGCTGATCGCAAAGGCCATCAACTGATCGAGCGTCAGCCCGTTCTCGCGATAGACCTGCAACAGCTTGGGGCTGACTGCGCCAAGGCGAAGCCGCTGCTTCACGACGGTCGCAGATACGCCGAACCGCGCGCCGATCTCGTGCGCACCATAGCCCTTGCTCTCTGCCAACTCGCGGAACCGCTCGAACTGATCGGCCGGGTGCATCGCCTCGCGGGTGACATTCTCGTCCAAGCTGATCTCCGCCGGGTCGTTCTCGGTGTCGAGATAGCAGCGGATCGGTTGGGTTTTCTTGATCTGCTTGCGCTTGGCGCGAAGCAACTGCGCCAACCTGCGGCCCTCACCGGCGGTAACGAAGTAGCAGCCGGTCGGGGTGCCGTCCTCCCTGATTTCCGGCTCGATCACAAGGTTCTGGATCATCCCCTTGTGCTGGATGCTGCCCGCCAGCGCCTCGATGGTCGCCTCGCTGTGCGGCACCTTGCGCGCGTTGTTGGGGGACTTTTTCAGTTTGTTCAGCGGCACGAAAATCTCGACGCCACTGACGGCTTCGGTTTTAACGGTATCGGTCATCTTACTGCTCCTTGGGCTTGGGTTTCGCGCAGCGAAGCGCCGCGCTGAAACCCTGCCCGTCGGCGAGACCGGGGGTGCAACCGGAGTGGGCGGCTTCGCGGGGAACCGGCTGCACTGAGCGAAGCGAGGGAAGCTGGGCGGAAGCCGCTCCGAAGGGCGCTGGGGGCAGAGCCCCAAGCAACCGCGCCGCGTCAGCGGGGCCAACCAACGACGCACCCTTGCGGCGAACGGCCGGCGCGGCGGCGTGCGCGCGGGCCTGGGGGCCAGCCGCCGTCGCGCCCTCCGGGCAGAGCAAGAGTGCCACGCGGGCACAATGAGGCGCGCACCCTGCCGGCTTCGTCAGAAGCCGCAGAGTGCGCTCGATTGGTCCCCGCGCGCTGCCCGGCGCATCAGCGCCGCTCCGCCATGCTGATCGTCATCCGGCAGGGCCGAGACCCGGCCCGGGGCTCGGTTGGAGCGCAGCGGAGATAGAGCGGCGGTCCCGCAGGGAGGCGCATATCTGTCAATTCCATAGATGGTTTTTTGGTTAGTGCATGGCCATCTGGGGCCATTATTTCGCGCATATATCGGATAATTATCCGCATCCTTGACGAAGATTGCGTGCGCCGCTATCTCACCAGTTCGAAAGGAGACGCGATATGGCGGCGGCAAAGGCAACGGAAACGGACGGAGGCGGCGATCGTCGTGCGAAGTTTGTGAGACTTGCGGAGAAGCGGGTTGGCAATGCGCTACGCGCTGTGAGGTTGATCGGGAATCTGTCGAACCGCGCCGCCTATGAATTCGACGACGCGGACATCAAGAAGATCGCTTCCGCGCTGACGAAGGAAATCGATTCGATGCAGCGCCGCTTCAGCGACACGCCGGTTAAGAACAAGATCGAGTTCAAGCTCTGATATGTGGAACTTCAACCCCCTCGGCATGTGGAGCGTCGCTTCCAATCCGAAGCATGACGAATTCTTCGTCGACGAGAATCGCGATGTCGCTCAATCGTTGGTCCGCGAGGTCAGCCAGAACAGCGGCGATGCTGCACGCGAAGGGGTTTCCGCCGTCAAGTTGAAGTTCCGGTTCGGCGAGATCGGCCGCGACGAGTTCCTCAACCGCTACCTCAAGGGGCTTCGCGCGCATTTAGAGGCCTGCGATCCGGGCGCGGCTGCGATCCTCGACGGCACCGATCCTGTGCCATACCTCGCGATCGAAGACTTCGGCACGAGCGGTCTGCTCGGTCCCTACGATTCCGACGACGATGACGAGAGCGGATTCATCCGTTTTTGGAAGCGGTACGGGGACTCCGGCAAGGGGGGTGTGTCCGGTGGCCGCCACGGAGTTGGCAAGAGCACGATCGCTGCCGCGTCGCAGCTGCGCTTCGTGTACGGGGTGACCGTTCGCGCCGACGACGACGAGAAACTGCTGTACGGTCAGGCCACACTAAAATTTCATAGGCTGCCAGGCGAAAAGGGGCATTTCGATGCCTACGGGTTGTTCTCGCCCGCAGGCATTGACGAATGGCCGCGGCCGTTCAAAGGGGCCGAGGCCGATGCCTTCATCACCGACTTCGGCCTGGATCGCGGCGCTGAGCCCGGATTGTCGGTCGTCGTGCCGTACCCCTCGAAGGCTTTGACGGTTGAGAAGCTCACCGCGGCGGCAGTCGAGCATTGCTTTCATCAAATTCTCTCGGGGCGGCTGATTGTCGAGATCGACGATCAGGTGCTCAACCGCGAGACGATCGCTGCCGCTGCGGCATCGGCGCTTCCGCGGCTGAACGCCGCTGTCGAGCTCAGCCGAGTCGTCACTTCGGACGCGCCACCGGCGCTGTTTAAGCTCAAGAGCGCCGCCGTTAAAGGAACGCTCGCTGCAGACGACTTCGACGAAGAGTCACTTGCCGCCATACGAAAGGCTTGGAGCGACAACGATATCGTGGCGGTCGAGTTGCCGGTCCCTGTACGGCCGGTCGGCGGGGCTGACGAAGTAGGAACGGTGAAACTCTATATGCGCCGCGCGGCGGCCGCCGAGGACGCGCACGAAACCTACGTGCGCGGTCGGGTGAGCGTGCCGGAGTCTCCGAAGATCATCGGCAAAACGGCTGTGGCGCTGCTTGTTGCCGACGAGGGTGCCGCATCGCGCATTCTCGGCGACTCGGAGGGACCCGCTCATTCGCGTTGGATCGCCGACCGGGTGAAGGGCTCCTACAAAAGCGCGGGCGACACTCTGCGCACGATCCGCTTGGCCCTGCGCGATCTGCACCAGATCGCGGCACACACCGACTCGCCGGCAGCGATCAAGGACGCGCTGAAGGACTTCTTCTGGACGAAGAAGCCGCCCGAAAAGAAACAGAAAGACGACCAGGAGAAGGAGAAGAAGAAGGTCGAAATTGAGGGCACCCAGAAGGACGCTTTCGAGGTCAGCCGGATCGCTGGCGGCTTCACGGTGAAGCGCGCGGCGGTGGGAGGCTCGTTGGCCGCCGCAACGATCAATGTCGCGTACGACCGACGGCGTGGGAAGCCCAAATGGAGGGCCGAGGATTTCGACCTGACGGGCGGCCACATCGCCGTCGAGGCGCACGGAGACGGCGAGTTCGCCTGTGCCCCGGGGGCCGTGACCATCGCCAAGGCGAAGCCCGGATTCCAGCTGAAGCTGACGGGATTCCTGCCCTCGCGCGATCTCTACGTCGAGCTTGACATCGATCAGCCGGAGGCCGCCGATGTCGCGTAAGGTCCAGCGGCGGTTCAATTTCACCAACCGCGTGCGCATTCCTCAGAGCGCGGTCGCCTTTGCTGTCGAGGAGGATGGGTCCGGCGCGGTCGTCGCGCGCCTGCTGCGTCTCGAACTGCCCGAAGACCACCCGCACGACGAAGCCGCTTGGTTGGCGGCTGACGTCGTGATGGAAGCATGGCGGATGTCGACCGCTTCGTATTTCCGGAAACCCGTCGGCTCGGTGAAGGACCTGAAGGCCAAGGCGACCCCGCTTGTTGAAGAGGCGTTGGAAGGATTCGACGGCGCTGCCGGCATCACCTTCCGACTCAAGCTGGTCGACAAGGCCGATCGCCGGCTGCTCGCCGAGGCCGACAAGGTCGGTTCCGACGGCGACGTGCCGCCCGCCGACCGCAGCGAGTTGATCGTGGTGCGTCCGGAGGATCTCGGGGATTTGCCGTGGATGATCGACTGGTCCGAGGAGGACGGCAGCGGCCCTGTGGTTCTGGTCAACCGCGACATGGTCGATCACGCGAACTACCTGACGCACGATGCCGCTCTCGCGGGTGCGATCGTGCCGCAGGTGTTCCGGGAGGTGCTTTTCAGGCTGTGCCTTCGCGACGACCTCCAGCACTCGCCCTGGGGCAAGAAGTGGATCGAACATGTTTCGCGGTTCCACGGCGAGCCCATCCCGCAGCTCGGGGGCGACATCGGCCAGCTGAACCTAGCCGACACATGGGTTAGGGATGCGGCTGTCTCGTTCGCGGCGCAGCACAAGCTTAAGGACAAGACGAACGATCGGCTGATGGCCGCGGCGGAGGCAGGATGAGCTCATTTTCCATTCGAGCGTTCACCCCGGAGGGGATGAAGCGGTTTTCGGCCTATCTCGACGAGCAAACTGACGGAGCGCGAAGGACCGCGAAGGCTCCGCCTGCGGAGCTTCTCCATGACGACAAGTTCGCCAAGCCGACGGAGTTCGGCAAGCTCTCGAAGAACGTGTTCGAGCAGAAGTTCGACTTGGCGATGTACTTGGCCGCCAATGCCGGCGAGGAGAATCTCCGCAAAATGCTCGGCAGTCCCGAGATCTGGCCCTGGCTGTCGCTGTACTTCTGGCGATCCACCTTTCCGTTCGACAAGGGGCACTACACGATCGGTGCTCGGTCGAGGCATATCGTCGAGAAGATCGCGGGACGAAATCAGGATCACAGCCACCGCCATCTCGTGCGCGGAGGCATTGTTGCCGTGACGCGGTTCGGTCCGCACGCGCGCGTTCTGCTCGGCAAAGCGAGCGAACAAACGAAGATGGAGGAGCAGGTCATGAGCCGGACGGCCGACCTCGGCCTGGCTGGTTCGCCGGAGTTCGCGCGGTTCCTGCATCGCCAATATTGGGATTCCAAGAAGGGTGAGGTCCGAAAGGGCGCTAAAGGGACCGGCAAGGGCAGCATCATGCGCGTGATCGAGATCATGCAGCATCTCGATGTTACCTTCGACGTGCAGTCGCTTGTCGCCGAGCAAATCGAGCTGCTGCTGCCGCAGCCCGAGTTCAAAACCGCCGCGTAGCCACCGGCGTCAAAAAGTTGACGCCGGAACTTCAACGGCTATAGCTCGCCTCTTCGAAGGGCGGGCGAATGCGGGTAGCGGACTTATTTTCAGGCTGCGGCGGGCTTTCCGCCGGATTCCAGGGCGCTGACCACGAAATCGTGATGGCGGCCGAAAAATGGGATCCGGCCCGCGACGTTTACAATTCCAATTTCGACCATGAAGCGAGCGCGATTGATCTCGCAAATCTCGTCGAATCGACCTTCCGGGTCAACCGCGAGCGGCCGGAGATGATTGTGGGCGGACCGCCGTGCCAAGACTTTTCGGCCGCCGGGCAGCGGCGGGAGACGGGTCGTGCCGATCTCACCATGGTGTTCGCTGAGATCGTCAGCGCCGTCCGGCCGCAGTGGTTTGTTATGGAGAACGTTCCCTCCGTCGCCGGAAGCGTCGCGTACAGCCATGCTCGCCCAACCTTTTCGAATGCAGGGTATGGAATGACGGAGCTCGTTCTTGACGCGTCGCTTTACGGTGTGCCGCAGATACGGAAGCGGTTCTTCTGCATCGGCTGCCTCGGCGAGCAGGACGGCTTCCTTGAGCATCATCTGGAGGAGGTGCGAAGCGAGAACCGGATGTCGGTGCGCGACTATCTTGGCGACGAGTTCGGCATCGACGTATATTATCGTCACCCGCGCAATTGGGGGCGCAAAGCGATCTACTCGATCGACGAACCGTCGGCGACCGTGCGGTCGACTAATCGGCCGGTCTCTCCGAAATATCGTCTTCATGAGAACGACGCGTCCGATACGCTTGAAGGCATCCGGCAGTTGACGCCCGAGGAGCGGGCTCGCATTCAGACGTTCGCGCGCGACTTCGGGTTCGCCGGCACGCGCACGGATGTCGACACGATGGTCGCGAACGCGGTGCCGGTTGAACTGGCGAGGCACGTCGGAGAGGCGATCACCGTCTACGAGAGGAGTCGCGGTTTGGCCGCGAACGACGACGCGTTCCGACGATGGCTGGCCGAGGAGCGCGGCATGACCAGCGAGTCGAGCGGCGACGTGGTCTCCAGGTTGCGACGCGTTGGCAAGCTGCTCGACGACAATGCGCAAGGACCCGATCCGCGAGACACGATTCACGCCTTGAGCAAGGTCGCCGGTTTCGAAAAACTCAGCCCCAGCGTTCGCTCGCATCTGAAGCGCGCGGTCCAGCTCAAGGCGGAATTTCTGACGCAGAGCTGAAGCAAGTGGTGACTGGCAACCGCCCCCCGCCGAACAAATAGTTAAATCGGCAACTCCGGCTCGGGGTCCGAATGACCTCATCGAGAGCAGCGCCGTCCAGCTTGACACACACTGTGCAATCCTGCACATAATCTGCAATGACGGCGCTCGCCCTTCCTGCGGGAATTCCCGCCATTCGCCGTTACGGCCGGGGCGACCGGCTTCCCGTCCAGGCGCAACGCATCTGGCTAATCCTTTCTGGCCACGTCAGCGGGCGCGACAGCCCACCAGCGCAAAGTGCCCGAACACTCACTTATGGCGAACTGGCTTTGAGGATGGGCTATGGCGACACGCGCGCCGGACATATGCTTTCACGCCAACTAGGGATCGTCGGCCACTATTGCCTGATGAACGATCTCCCAGCGCTCAACGCGATCGTGGTCAATGCTGTAACCAAAGAGCCCGGCGGCGACGTCGTGCTGACCCCGGGCCGGAGCTTCCGCGAGGAACTGCGCGCCATCTATCGCCAGGATTGGTATGAAGTCGGTGTCCCGACAACCGGCACGCTGCGCAAGGTCTGGGAGACGACGTGACTGCGCGTGAGGAAGCCGTCACGGATGCTCCCACGCTGAGCGGTATCCACTGTCCGGCCGATGGAGCATGATGCCCGCCGCAGCACGCCCCTATCTGCGCTACGCCGAGAAAGAGGCTTTGCGCGCGGCGCGGCTGCGACGCAGCGTGTCGGGATGGCCCTTCCTCGCAAGCTCCGCCGCCGCACGCCTCGTCGCTGGGCCGAATACCCGGATGACCTGCATGACTACACCGATCGCGTCGCGCCGCGCCGGGCTTCGCGCCGGGCGCGCGAAGATGACGGGCCGATCGTCGTCACCGATAATTGGCCGGAGCAGGTTCCGATCGGCGACGCCGAGTTGCGCGCGATCGAAAGCCATATGCGGCAAGCGCTGGACAAGCTGTTCGGACCGCTGCCGTGAAGTGAGGAGTGAAGCGTCATGACCAGCGCCGCCGTGCGACGAGATGAGGATGAGGCACCGGTCGCGGCAACCGCCCGCGCCGCGCTCTACTTGCGGGTCTCGACCAGCCGGCAGGCCGAGAGCGACCTGTCGATTCCCGACCAGCGCCGCCAGATCGAGGGCTATTGCCTGTCGCGCGGCTGGGAAGTCGCTGCCGAGTTCGTCGAGCCGGGCAACACCGCGACCGACGATCGCCGGCCTGCCTTTCAAGCCATGATCGACGCGGCGATGACCAAGCCGCCGACGTTCACCGTCATCGTCGTCCACAGCTTCTCGCGGTTCTTCCGCGACCAGTTCCAGTTCGAGTTCTACGTCCGCAAGCTGGCGAAGAACGGGGTGAAGCTCGTCTCGATCACCCAAGACCTGGGCGACGATCCGATGAGCATCATGATGCGTCAGATCATGACATTGTTCGACGAGTATCAGTCGAAAGAGAACGGCAAGCACACGCTGCGCGCGATGAAGGAGAATGCTCGGCAAGGCTTCTGGAACGGGGCGCGGGCGCCGATCGGCTACCGCGTGGTTGCGGCCGGGGAGCGCGGCGCGAAGATCAAGAAGAAGCTGGAGATCGACCCGATCCAGGCGGAGACGGTGCGGCGCATCTACCGCATGGCTTTGAATGGTGTCGGTGACCGGGGACCGATGGGGCTCAAGTCAATCGCGACGTGGCTCAACGAGAACAACATCCGCACGCGCGATGGCGGGCGATGGGGTCTCGGCGCGGTGCATATGGTGCTGACACGCACGACCTATATCGGCCAGCACCGCTTCAACACGCGCGATCACAAGACCAGGACGCCCAAGCCCGAGGCCGAGCACGCCGTCATGGAAGTGCCGGCGATCGTCTCGGAAGCGGAGTTCGAGGCTGTCCAGCGCTCGCTCAAGGCGCGCAGCCCGAAGATCATGGCACCGATGGCGGTGGGCGGCCCGACCCTGCTCACCGGCATCTGCTTCTGCGCGTGCTGCGGCGGCGCGATGACGCTGCGCACGGGGACCAGCGGCGCCGGGCGGGAATACCGCTACTACACCTGCTCGACCAAGGCGCGGCAGGGTGTGACCGGGTGTCCCGGCATCACCGTGCCGATGGACAAGCTGAATCAAGCCGTAGTCGATCATCTCGAAGCCCGGCTGCTCGATCCGACGCGCCTGGAAGTTCTGATGGATCAGATCCTCGAACGGCGCGATGAGTGGGTAAACCAGCGCCGCGAGCATGTCGCCGATCTTGAGCGGCGTGCGACCGAGGCGGAAGCGAAGCTCAAGCGCCTCTATGACGCAATCGAAAACGGCGTCATCGACGTGAGCGACCCGTCGCTGAAAGATCGCATCGCCGAGCTGACTGCGACGCGTGACCAAGCCAAGGGCGACTCCGAGCGCGCCTTGGCGCATATCGTGAAGATTGGCCCGGCGATCACGCCGGAAAGTCTGCGCGCGTTTGCGGCTGCCCTCCGCAAGAAGCTGCGCAACGGAGACGGCACGTTCGCCCGCGATCAGGTTCGCGCGGTCGCGCAGCGGGTAGAAGTGGTGAGCCGGAAAGAGGTCCGCATCCGCGGTTTGCGGAGTGAGTTGCTCCGAACGCTAACCGCCGCCTCTGGCGTAGAGACGGCGGTGCTAGGCGTTCGTGGTTTTGAACCGAAATGGCGCGCCCGACAGGATTCGAACCTGTGGCCTCAGGATTAGAAGTTTTGTGGCCCACATTCCGCCGTGGTCATCAGCTTTGATCGGTGCCAATCAACGTCTGCACCCGAGTAAAAATCCGGAGGAAACAGGTATGTTCAGGCTTGCCCCATTCTTTTGCTTTCTCCCTGCCTCGCCACTGGTCCGGTCAAATCTCCAGGTCAGTGGCTGAGCTACGATCAAGTGGTCATCTCGCATCGCGACGAACTGGTCATTGGCTATCTCCAATTGATCAAATACCGATCGGTTGATGCGAAGTCGTCATTATCTGACGGCAGGCGAATTCGATATTGGAGATTGGCTTGCACAGATTTCTGACCCTTTCCGTTGCTGCCGGCTTGCTGGCGTCGACCACGTTTGCATCCGGTGCCAACCCCCAAGCGTCGCCGATCCACGCCGCCGCAGTTGCCGATCCTTCGCGGCCAGCCGAAGACGTCGACCGTGACGTCAATCGCAAGCCAGCCGAAACGCTCGCGTTCATCGGCCTCAAGCGAGGCGATAAGGTCGCGGACTACGCATCCGGCACCGGCTATTTCACGCGTCTCTTCGCCTCGGTGGTCGGCGCACAGGGACACGTCTACGCCTCGGTGCCGAGCGAACTCTTTACCTTTCCCAATATCGTCAAGGGGCTGGCCGACACCCAGCTCTGGTCGGCCAAACATCCCAATGTCAGCGTGAATTTCGCGGGCGCCCTGTCAGCCGCGAAATACCCGGAGAAGCTCGATATGTTCTGGATTTCACAGAACTATCACGACTTGCTCGACGACTTCATGGGGCCGGTAAATATCAGCGCGTTTAACAAGGCCGTGTATGACGCGCTGAAGCCCGGCGGCACCTATATCATTCTTGACCATGTCGCGGCGCCGGGATCGCCCGCAAATGTCACCGATACACTGCATCGCATCGAACCATCGGTCGTCCGCAAGCAGGTGGAAGCCGCCGGTTTCGTGTTCGTGGGCGAAAGCCGTATTCTGGCCAACCCAAACGATCCGCGCACCGCTGGTCCCTTCAACAAGTCGATCCAGGGTCGAACCGACCAATTCCTCTTCAAGTTTGAGAGGCCGCGTCGTTAATCAGAGAGCGCTGGCAGTTTCCGGCCGCATTCGTTCTTCGGCTCTCAAGCGACAGGGATCTCAAACTCGAACAATTGGGAAATGGCGCGCCCGACAGGAGTCGAACCTGTGGCCTCAAGATTAGAAGTCTCGTGCTCTATCCAGCTGAGCTACGGGCGCGTCGAAAGCGCGTTTAGCGCGCTTTAAAGCCGAGCGGAACCTCGCTATGTCGCTGCCATGGACGGGGGCAAGGTCAAATCGGTAGACGGCGCGGCGCTGAGCGGCGGTCATTTGCGCTATTTCGATTATGTGATGGCGGCGTTCGTCACCATCCTTTTGCTATCCAATGTGCTTGGCGCGGGCAAGGTCGCCACGATCGATCTGCCCCTGATCGGCGACTGGCCGTTCGGGGCGGGAATATTATTCTTCCCCATTTCCTACGTGATCGGCGACATCCTCACCGAAGTCTATGGCTATGCCCGCGCGCGGCGGGTGATCTGGGTGGGGTTTGCGGCCTTGTTGTTCATGGCCTTCATGGCCCAGATCGTAGTGGCGCTTCCTCCGGCGCCCGACTGGACCAACCAGGCGGCCTATGAAGCGATATTCGGCCAGGTACCGCGGATCGTCTTCGCCTCGATGATCGCTTTCTGGGTCGGCGAGTTCGTCAATTCCTATGTGCTCGCCCGAATGAAGGTCTGGACCCAGGGCAGACATCTGTGGGCGCGCACCATCGGGTCGACGCTGGCGGGGCAGGGGGTGGACAGCCTCATTTTCTATCCGCTCGCCTTCTGGGGCGCGGAAGGCTGGAACAACGACCTTGTGATCAAGGTCCTGCTCACCCAATGGGCCTTGAAGGTCGCCTGGGAAGCGTTGCTGACTCCGGTCACTTACGGCGCGGTCAGTTGGCTCAAGCGCCGCGAAGGCGTGGACGTTTACGACAGCAATATTGATTTCACGCCGTTCCGGACGAAAGTGTAACCAAATGTCTTTTCTGCAAAGCGCGAAGGTCGCCCTGATGGGAGCGACAGGCCTCAGCAGGGATGCGCTCCATGTCTATGTCGGCCTTTCGGTCATGCTGCTGGTCGTGGTTCTGTTCAAGAAGTCCTTGCGGGACTGGCGGCCGATCACGGCCGTCTTGATCGCTGCTTTGGCGGGCGAAATCTGGGACGTGATCGACACGTGGAGCCATGGCGGCAAGGTCCATTTCGACGCCAATTGGAAGGACATCTGGAATACCAGTTTCTGGCCGACAATTCTTTTCGTGCTGGCACGCTTCACCCGCGTCCTCAAACGGTAAGGGCACACCGGGCCGCCGCAAAGGCCTTGACTGTGTTACTTAACCAGAACAGCATGGATTTTATGAAAACTACGGAAAAAACTGTGCCGATGGTGCAGCCCGCCAAGCAGGAGACACGCGCGTTCGAGCGGCTTCACGCCTTGGTCCGCAAGGGTTATGTGCCGGATCTCGGCCAGGAGACGCCCAGCGGAGGCATCGTGCTTCGTCACCTGGGCATGGCCCCCGATCTGCTGCTGCACCCCGATGGGGTGGTGGACGAGCATGACGGCCGCGTGCCGTGGCACAAGCGCAAAGTGCGGGGTCCGGGCAACATCGAGGCCCGCGAGGATGCCGATCAGGTTCGCTTCCTCAAATTCATCGAGACGGTGCCCAAACCCAGCCTGCGCGACCGCACGCGCCCCTGGCGCAAGAAATATATCTATGTGCCGATCGTGCTGCTGATCGTCTGGGGCATGTCGCTGGCCTTCACGGCGATGATCGCCAACACCTGAGGCTGATCAGCCCAGCGCTTCGACCAAGCCTTCGAACATGCGCCGCCCGTCGGTGCGACCATGGGCAGGCTCGCTCATCCGTTCGGGGTGGGGCATCATGCCGAGCACGTTGCCGGCCTCATTGATTATGCCGGCAATATTGCGAGCTGCGCCATTCACCTCGCCATTATAGCGGAACACCACGCGGCCCTCGCCTTCCAGCCGGTCCAGAGTCGCTTCGTCCGCGGTATAATTGCCATCATGGTGGGCGACCGGGATCACGATTTCCTCGCCGGCCTGGTAGCGGCTGGTGAAGGCGGTCTGACTGTTTTCGACCTTGAGGTTAACTTCGCGGCAGACATAGGAAAGCCCCGCATTGCGCATCAGCGCACCGGGCAGAATTCCGGTTTCGGTGAGAATCTGGAATCCGTTGCAGATACCAAGCACGGAAACGCCGCGCCCGGCAGCATCCTTTACCGCTTGCATGATCGGGGACCGGGCGGCCATCGCACCGGCCCGCAGATAATCGCCATAGGAAAAGCCGCCGGGGAGGGCGATCAGGTCGATCCCTTCGGGAAGTTCGGTATCCCGGTGCCAGACCATGGCCGGCCCGTGTCCGCTAAAGTCGCGCAGCGCCACCTGGATGTCGCGGTCGCAATTGGATCCTGGGAAGACGATGACGGCGCTTTTCATCTAGGCGGCTTTCTCGATCCTGAAATTCTCGATTACCGTGTTGGCGAGCAGCTTGGTGCACATCGCCTCGATCTCTTCGGTCGGAACCCCGTCCGCGAGGTCCAGTTCGATCAATTTGCCGGCGCGCACATCGTTGACGCCCGAAAAGCCCAATCCTTCCAGCGCGTGGTGGATCGCCTTGCCCTGGGGGTCGAGAACGCCGTTCTTCAGGGTCACGTAGATACGGGTTTTCATGGGAACATGGCTCCGATTTCCGAATTGGCGCCTCTATGGCGATTGGGGCCGATCCCGACAAGCTTTCACGCGGAATTAACCGGCCTGTGCCATCCTGTTTTTCGCTTGTTCGAGGGGGAGAAAGCCCATGATGGGCTTGGCATTGGCATTGTTCCTGGCGCTTTTCGTCTTTTGCGGCGAAATCCTGGGCATTCACGATTCCGGCGGGCAGATGCAATTGGGGCTGTTCGCGTCATTCCTGTTCGGAATTATTTGCGGCTATCGGGTCCGAACCTAGGCGGCTTGTGGCTGGCGCCCGGGCCCCCTATCTTGGAAATATGTCGGAAACCGCCGAAATATCCCTTACTGCCGCCGCGGCCGCCCGCGTCGCGGCCATTGCCGGCCGCCAGGGCAAGCCCGCGATTTTCCGCCTTGCCGTGGATGGCGGCGGCTGTGCGGGTTTCCAATATCGGTTCGGCCTTGCCGACGCGATCGAGGCGGACGACACCGCCGCGGTGCAGGATGGCGTTACCCTGGTGGTGGACGAAGTGAGCCTGGACCTGGTCCGGGGAAGCGCGGTTGATTATGTCGAATCGCTGGGCGGCGCGTCGTTCCAGGTAACCAATCCCAATGCCGCTTCCGGCTGCGGCTGCGGAACCAGCTTTTCCATCTGATCTTTGGCGGCTAAGCCGCTCTGCATGAAGATCGTCACTTATAATCTGAACGGCATTCGCGCGCGGCTTCCGCGCCTCACCGAATATCTGGAGGAACAGAAGCCCGAAGTGGTTTGCCTTCAGGAGATCAAGTGCGACGACGACGTCTTTCCCATCGGCGACATACAGGCCACCGGCTATCGGGCGATCTGGCACGGCCAGAAGGGGTTTAACGGCGTAGCCATATTGGCGCGCGACGCGGATCCGATCCTGCGCCGGATAGGCTTGCCGGGGGATCCGGACGACACGCATAGCCGCTATATCGAGGCCGAAGTCGGCGGCGTGATCGTGGGGAGCATCTACCTTCCCAATGGAAACCCGCAGCCCGGCCCCAAATTCGACTACAAACTGGCCTGGATGGACCGGTTGCGCGAGCATGCCGCCAGACTGCTGGAAAGCGAGCTTCCGGTCGTACTTGCCGGCGATTTCAACGTCATCCCGACCGACAGCCACGACGATGTCTTTTCGGTCCGCGCCATGGCGCATGATGCGCTGATGCAGCCCGAAAGCCGCGCCGCGTTCCGCCGGATCGTCCATCTCGGCTATACCGACGCCATCAGGGCGCGTTACCCGGAAGGGCAGATCTACACTTTCTGGGATTATACCGCCGGGGCCTGGCAGCGCGACGCGGGCTTTCGGATCGATCATCTGTTGCTGAGCCCGGTCGCGGCCGACTGCCTCACCGACGCGGGGGTGGACAAGGATTATCGCGGCCGCGAAAAGGCGTCCGACCATGCCCCGACCTGGGTGACGCTGGATATTCAGGGAATTTAATTCGGGACCCTAACCGGGTCCCGTGATTCGGTGGCGTCGGAAGACAGCCGGCGCGGTCGCCCTTATCGCGCCAGATATTCGCGGACGGTCGGCGCCAGGCTCATCGGATCGAAAGGCTTGGCGATGACTCCTTGCGCCCCCAACGCCTTGAATCCTTCGACTTCCTGCGCCTGCGTCCTGGCGGTGATGAAGACCACGGGAATATCCGCGGTTTCCGCCTGCTGGCGCAAATTGGCGAAGGTAGTGGGACCATCCATCCCCGGCATCATCACGTCGAGCAGGATCAGGCTCGGTTTCCATTCGGCCGCGACCGCGATCGCTTCGCTGCCCGACGAGCAGGTCCTGACCTCCAGCCCCGGATCAAGTTCCAGCGACATGGCCGCGACCTCCCGGATGTCGGCCTCATCGTCTACGTAAAGGATCCGAACGCTCATATCATTCCTTGTCCGATTTTTTCATATACATGGCGATGAGTGTTTCCACGGTTTGCACCAGGTCGTCCAGGCTAGCGCGCGACTTGGTAAGCAAAGCCTCGACGCGCCGGGCCAGTTCCGGATCCTCATCCTGCGCAGAAAATATGACGGCCGGTATGGGTTTTCCGTCGTCCCGATGCATTACGGGGAGCAATTCAAGGCCGGAACCGCCAGGCAATGCGAGATCCAGGATGACCAGATCATAGCGTCGTTCCTTGAGTGCCGCTTTGGCCTCATCGAGGTCAGTCACCGAATCAAGATGCGCCCGCCCTTCAAAGGCGGCGGCCACCACGCGCAAAACATCCAGATCGTCTTCGACATGGAGAATGTGGGGAAGATGGTCGGCCGGAATCGCCATCCGTACGCCCTTGACCAGTTTTTCCGCCGAAATGGGTTTGTGCAGCCAGTCGACGACCGCAATCGTCTGTGAAACTTCGTTGTTCGATCCTTCCGCGCTTGCGACCAGGATAGGTACGGAAGCGTAGCGCGGATCCGCGCGCAAGTCGCGGATCAGGCCGATCGATTCCTCCCCGGGGAGCGCTAGATCCAGGATGATCGCGGCATAGGTTTTATCAGCGGTAAGGCGCCGCATTTCGCTGCAGCTTGGTGCGACATCACAGCCGAAGCCGGCCTTGTGCAGGGCTGCCTCCATCTCTGCCGCCGCTATCTTGTCTTCCTGGCAGATCAGAATTTGCCGCCTGTTTGATCTTTCCAGAGCGGCCGCCGCCGGAAGGTCCACGTGGAATACAGTGCCCTTCCCCAGTTCGGATTCGAAGCTAACGGTTCCGCCCAATCCTTCCACGATCTGCTTGACGATGCTGAGGCCAAGCCCCGTTCCGCCTTTTTCGCGAGTGTCGGACGCGTCCTCCTGGGCGAATTTGGAAAAGAGGCGCGCCTGGAACTCCTTGGAAATACCGGGTCCCTGATCGCGTATACTGATCCGGTGGTTCGTTTCGCCCGGCTGGATTGAGGTGAGGACCTCAGAACCATTTGGCGAAAATTTGGCCGCGTTGGAAAGGAGGTTGGTGACCACCTGCGTCAGCCGGTCGCCGTCGCCAATCGCGACGGGGTCGCCGCCTTCGTCCGCCAACGTCAATTTGACGCCATAGCCATCGGCAAAGGCAAGATTGGACTGGATCGCCTGTTCGACCAGCGGGCGAAGCGAAACAGGCTTGGTATGAAATGTCATTTTCCCGGATTCGATCTTCTCCAGGTCCAGAATGTCGTTGATCAACCGTACCAGGCGTTCGCTGTTCGAATGAGCGATCCTGATCAGCTTTTGGGCGCGCTCTGGCAATGGGCCCGCCGCACCGACCGACAACAGGCCGAGCGAGCCGGCGATGGAAGTAAGCGGGGTCCTGAGCTCGTGGCTTACGGTCGAGACGAATTCCGTCTTCATCCTTTCCACGCGCTTGCGATCGGTGATGTCGCGAATCACCCCGATGAAATGAAGCCCGTCGCCCAGCGGCACGGCGCTTGTCGCAATGTCCGCGGTGAAATTGCTGCCGTCGCTTCGCCTGGCGATGAACTCGATCGGCCTGTTGGCCCGCTTGCCCACGTTGTTCGCGACCTTGTCTAGAAATAGCTTAACTTCTGCCTCCGATGGCGTTCCCTCGATCAGGAATCCCAGATTGCGGCCCAGCAGTTCGTCGGGCTCATAGCCCCACATCTGGGCCGCTGCCCGATTCAGGCTTTCAATCCTGCCGTCGGGATCGTTCGTGATCATCCCGTCCATGGCCTCTTCGAAGATCGCTTGTTGTCGAGCGCTCAGATCCCGCAATCGGCCGACGGCGCGACGGGTCGCATTGACGCTCCGGTAAATGGCCCAGGCCGCGCCGCCCAGCAGGAGGAGCAGCAACGCCTCAAGCCCGAAGGTCATCCCCTGGGTAAGAGATCGCGATTTGTCGGCCGCGGCGGCCGCGTTTTGCAGGCGCGATCGTTCGATGGCATCCATCCGCGCGAGAAGCATTCTCATGCGATCCATCAGGTGCTTGCCTTCGCCGCCCGCAACGAGCTGAATCGCGGCACGGGTACGCCCTTGCTGGCGCAATCTTACGGTGCGTTCGGTAAAATCGATTTTCCGGTGACTTAGCGCGGCCAGCTCGGGCAGCAGGTTGGCGAAGGCTCTCTCGTTGGCGAAGCCTGACTTCAAAGCGCTCAATTCGGGTCCGACGCGCTTTCTCGCACCGTAATACGGCTCCAGAAATTCCGGCTGTCCGGTCACGATATAGCCGCGCTGGCCGGTTTCCAGATCCTGGTGAAGCGAAAGGAACCGCTCTAGTCGGGCCCTCGATTCATAGGCCTGGGTAACCCGGGAGCGGAGCTCCTGAGCATAATCGGACTGCCGCACCTGCAATGCGCCGAGCAGGAGCAGGATGAGAGGCACCGCGACGACCGCCGCAATCCGCAAAAAATGAGAAATGGGCGAGCGCGCCGAATCGTCATCGACCGGCGGAATGGCTCCGTCTTGATCCCCGAAGTGAGGAGATTGGTTCGAACCTTCCAACGCGTCTTCACTCCGGTCATGTCTCGGCGGCAGAATCCGAAAGCGGGTGTAGGAGACTTCTATGCACGATCCGATAAGAAACGACACTATTGAGTGAGATGCGCCCAATCCTCACCTGCAGGAACGGTGCGCGAGCTAATCTCTACAAAACATCTCCGAACATCAGCCAGAGCAGCCCGAGCCAGGCGATCAGGGCAAAGGCGCCAAACAAGCCCACCAGATGCCTCGGCCGTTCTGCAGGCCTGTCCTCATCATCTTCCCGCATCGCGTTTTCTAAAGCGCCTTTTCGTAGATGCGGTAGGTCTTGTTGATGAAGCTGTCGGTCGCTTCCGCGATCGATCGCATCCCCGCATTATCCTCCAGGATCCAGCCAATCTCCCCCCTTGTGGCGCCATAATTGGCCACCGAAGCCCGGCGAATTGTATCGATCAGCATGAAGGCGAGCTGGCTTGCCATGCGCGATGCCTGAAGGCGCCTCACCACGCCCATCAAAGGGACGCGCATCGTTCGCACGCGGAGTTTGCGCAGGCGCCAGAGCAATTTCGCCCAGCCGAAGGGAAACAGGCGTCCGTCCAGATCCCCTGTCATTTCATTGAGATCCGGCAAGGTGATCATGAAGGCCACGGGCTCGCCGTCCAGCTCGGCGATCCGGATCAGATCCTCGAACACGATCGGCTTCAATTTCTTGCCGGCATAAGCGATTTCCGAATCGGTCAGCGGGACGAAGCCCCAATTGTCCGACCATGCGTCGTTGAGAATATTGAGGATGGTCGCCGCTTCCTGGGCGAAGCGCGATTTGTCGACCTTGCGGATGACGATGCGGCTGTTGCGTTCGCCGCTGGCGACGATGCGCTGCACCACCGGCATCTCGCGCGCGATATCCAGCTGGTAGGTATAAAGGTCCTTCACGCCCTTATAGCCCGCTGCTTCGACCCAGGCTTCGTAAGCGGGCAGATGATGCCCCATCATGACCGTGGGCGGGTGATCGTGGCCCATGATCAGCAAACCTGGCTCGTCCCAAACGGACAGACTGAACGGCCCCTGCGCGCGGGTCATGCCCTGGCCGCGCAACCATGTTTCGGCGTGGCCTATCAGCCCCGTCGCCACCTCACCGTCCGCCGCCTCCAGCATGCCCCAATGGCCGGTGCCCGGCCCGCCGCCCTGCTCGGCTGGCATTTCGATAACCAGCCGGTCGACCTGCGCTGATATGCGCCCCACCACTTTTCCATCGCGCTCCGCCAGGAAGAGGGCTGCGGTCGCATGCTCGAACCAGGGGTTCTGCTTGGGATCGATTAACCCATGCACTTCGGCTTTCAGGGGTGGAACCCAATGCGGGTCGTTCGCATAAAGCGTCCAGGGAAGGTCGACGAAGGCCTTGCGGTCGGCTTTGCCCGTGACGGGCCTGATGTTCAGTCCCATCGAGGGGAGATCTCCCTGAGTGCGCGCGAAGCGGAAAGGCAGAATATGCGGCTCCTGCCGCTTCCTAACGCCTCCTTTCCAGCGCCGCTAGAGCATGACCGCTCCCTCATTCACCGCCTTGCTTTTCGTCCGTGGTCTCAACCACCGTCTCCTTCAGGGGAGAGAGAACCCACAAGGTGATTATCGTGGCGAGCGAAAGGACGAGGGCCACATCATAGCTGCCGAGCCCCACCGCCGTCCCCATCGCGCCCGTCGCCCAAAGGCTTGCGGCGGTGGCCGTTCCCTTGACGCTATCCTTCAGCCGCAGGATCGCGCCCCCGCCGATAAATCCCATGCCGGTGATGATGCCCTCGACGATCCGGGCCAACGCCTCAGGCTGATCGGCCGTGATCTATTCCGCCGCCTGAATGAAGCCGCAACTGGCCAGCGCCACCAGGGGGAAGGTCCGAATCCCGGCGCTTCGTTCCCCTTTCTCCCGGTTCCATCCGATCGGCAAGGCGAGCAGATAGGCGGCGGCCAGCGCAATCGCGTGCGGAACGATGTTGAAGTTATTGGAAAAGAATTCTTGCATGGCAGGCCTCAAATTTCGACAAGGCTGGATCAGTTTGGTGATAATGTCGAGATGCGGGGCGTCAGCCTCGGGGTGATCCCGGCGAGGAGAAGACCATGATCAAGCTCAAATCATTCCTGCCCTTATTGTGCCTCGCGGCGTTCGCCTGCGACGGTCCCCGCGAAAATGCGGGTGAAAAGGCGGATGTGGCCTCAGGCGCGGTCGGCAGCGAAGACACGCTTCGGCGGGGACCGGCCGAGCGCCTTGGCCAGAAAGCGGACGAAGCGATCGAACGTCAGTCCGAAGCCCTGGACGCGCAGGCAAGTTCGTTGGAAGCGTCCGCCGATAAAGCGAGCGAGAAAGCGAAGCAGGAAGCCAAGGCGCTTCGCGAGCAGGCCGATCAGGTTCGAAACCAGTCGGGCAATTGAACGCGCCGGTTAGGAAGGCGCCTTGCCCGGACGAAGCAGCGTCCGGCCGACCGCCCGGACGTCGATCGCGGCGCGGCTGAATAGCATCGGCTGCATCTCGCCTTTGATCCATGGGCCATATTGATCGCGATAATGAGGCGATCGTGGGTCGTTCGACTGGCCAGGAAGGTTGAGCATCAGTGAATTGTCCCATGCCCCGACGTCGATGATTTGGAGATAGCTGGCGCCGCCGCTCACGTTCCAGCTCGGTGAACCACGCAGCCACCGTGCCATGACGGTATAGGAATCTCCGCCGGACCCCTCGCCCTCGATCGCCGGAAAGGCAGCGGCGATGGCCGGGATGCGTGACAGCGGGTGCGCGATGCGCACCTGGTGCAGCGCGCCCCAACGCCAGGCGGCCGGGTCGGGGCCCATGATCTGGCGTGCGCTGTTCCAGGCGGCCGCCAGGGCCGCGTCGAACAGGGCGTCGCGGATTGCGACGGGGTTCGCGCCCAGCCGGCCATCAGGGCCGGCCATCAGGCCGAGCAGCACCGAAGGCGAGATTTCGGTGACCAGATCCCGCGCCTTTTCGGGAACGATCCTGGCGAGCATTCTGGCCCCTAGCTCCCGCCACAATATCTCGAACAAGGCGGCTTGGCCGCTATCGCCTTCGAGCCGCGCATTCCAGCCGCTCAGCATCCTTATCGCGGGTTCCGCGCCGGCCGAGCCGTGCGTTGGAAGCAATGCCATCAGTTGCCGGGCGGGCGCGGAAAATGTGTCGTGCATAAGCGTGACGCTGTCCGCGAGGCTGTGCTTCGGCTGTGCGGAGAGCGTTTCGACAATCCGGTCGTAACGGTAAGGATCGCGGAAGGAGAAAGCGGGGATCCGGTCACGCGGCCAATTTGGTGGAAGGTTGTTCTGGTTGGCCGAGGCGAACCAGCCCTTCGCCGGATTATATTCGCTGGGGAGCGAACGGAAGTCGCGCATTCCCGTCCAATCGTAGCGCCCGTCGCCCGGCACCGGCATCAGCCCTTCGCCGCGGCGCCGCACGGGGGCGTAGCCAATGACCTGCCAGCCATGGTTTCCGTCCACGTCGGCATAATGGAAGTTGGTGGGGGACGGATGGAAGCGGAACGCGTCGCGAAGGCTCTTCCAGTCGCGCGCGAGGTTGATGGCGATCATGGCGAAAGCGCCGCCGCCGCCCGGCTGCAGATCGATCGTCGCCACCGAAGTCGCGCGATGCTTTGTCGGATCATGGGCGACGACCGGCCCCTGCGCGGCGAAGCGTAATGTCATCTTCGCCGGCGCGGCGTCGCGCACGGGAATGGCGATGTCGACCCGCTCGAACCTTTTCCACCCGTCGCCGTGGCGATAAAGTTCGGAATCGTCGGGATTGAGTTCCAGGATGAACAGATCGGCCTGGTCGATATGGAAATTGGTGCGGCCGAACGCGAAGCGGTCCGTATGGCCCTGCATGATCCCGGGGAGTCCTGGCGCTCCGCCACCGATTACGTCCAGGCCTGGGGCGCTGAGATGGGCCACGTGCCGGGGACCGAAGCTGCCTATGCCCAAATGCGGGTCGTTGGCCAGGATCGCCCGGCCGGTGGCGCTGCGCGCGGGCCCGATCGTCCAGGCGTTGCTGCCGGCGTTGGTCAGTTCATTGGAGCTTGCGGCAGGCACCGGCAGATCGGGCCTTGGGGCCAAAGAACCGAACGGCAACCCTTCCAGCCCCAGCACGCCAAGATCGGCCTCCGAAACCGCGGCCGCATCGAGGCCTTCGGGCACGGTGAGCGGCCATGCGGGGCGCAGCGGCGCTACCACCGCGTCCAGTTCGAGCAACCCCATTCCGGCAAGTCGGGCACGGCGAATTTCGTCCTCGACGCTTCCCAATGAAGCTCCCGGCGCCAGAACCAGGTCCCTCACATCCCATTTCAGCGGTCGGACCCCAAGGATTTCATATTCCAGCGGCAGCAGCGCGGGATTGGCGACAACTTCGTCGATGCGCGCATTGATCCCGGCCACATAGGCACGGGCGCAGGCGAGAATTTCGGCAGGCGCGCGCGCCAGTTCCTGGTCCAGGTCGCCGCGATAATGGAACAGGCGCGCCCTGCCGTCATGGAGGGCGAATTCGGCCCCGAACGCTTCCGCCAGACGCCCAACTTCCCTCCGATGAGCGAGGTCCAGCTGGAATAACCGGTCGCGGGCGACGACATAGCCCTGGCCGAAAAAGGCATCCGGTTTCGATCGCGCCCGAATATGGGGGATTCCGTAAGAATCGTCGACAATCTCGATCGGGGCGGACAGCCCGGCAACTTCGACGCGCCGCCGCCGCGAAAGGGGCAATGCCGCGCCACCGCGACCGGCGCCGGAAACAAGCGCCATCATGGCGGCCGACTGGAGCAGGAAGGAACGGCGGTTGAGCATCGGGCAAAATTCTCCGCAAGATTAAGCCCAGGCTAGCGCAGCCATTCCGTCGCCGGATAATGGCAAGCGATCGCCCGATCATAAGGTCAGGCTATGGGTCGCCCATAGTCTGCGTCTATGACCTAGCTAAGCAATGGAAGCCCGATAGCCATTGACGCTTGTCAGCGCAGACCGGCACGCTCTGGCCGGAGTGTACCGTCCAAATAAGAAAACGGGTGGACGCGATTGAAACAAGACGGCAGGATTCCCGATCGACGGGTTGTCCGGCACCTGAGGGGGATGGTTATGAAAAGTCGATCGAATCTTGGACGCTGTAAAGGCGCCTTCCTGACAATTTCGAGCCTGGCGGCCCTGGCCGTAGCCGGCACCGCATCGGCTCAGACCACGCCACCTGAAGACAGTGCGGCCGCCGCACCCGGGCAGGCTGCGGACCGCGAGGACATCATCGTCACTGGCACGCGGATCGTCCGCGACGGCTTCCAGGCACCTACGCCGCTGACCGTGCTGACCGAAGCGGAGATCGAAAGCGGTTCACCGACGAACAATATCGCCGATTTCGTCAACACCCTGCCGTCGCTTGCCGGCTCGACGCGCCCTTCCAACTCGCGCCTCAACATTTCGAGCGGGCAGGCGGGCATTAACGCGCTCAACCTGCGCAACCTGGATAACAATATTGGCGGGACTCGCACTTTGGTGCTGGTCAATGGACGGCGCTCGGTGGCCTCGACGATCACTGGGATAGTCGACGTCAACACCATTCCCCAGGCGCTGATCTCCCGCGTCGATGTGGTGACCGGCGGCGCCTCTGCGGCCTATGGCTCTGACGCTGTCGCGGGTGTCGTCAACTTCATCCTCGATAACAAGTTTGAAGGGCTGAAGCTTGAGGCGGATTCGGGCATCACCACCTTTGGCGATGGCTTCAACTATTCGTTCAACGCCACGGGCGGAATGTCGTTCGGAGGTGGGCGGGGCCACATCCTGCTCGCCGGCGAGGTCGCTCATCGTGACGGGATCCTGGAGGTCGATCGTGACTGGAACGCCGTCGGCTTCCTCCGATTCGAGAACCCGGCCTACCTTGCCAACCCGAATTCGGGCGCCCCCCAGTTCATCTTCGTGCGTGACGCGGGTCCCGTCAATTCTACCCCTGGCAGCATCATCACCAACTCCGCAGGCGGTACCGCCAACCGACTACGTGGGCGCTATTTCGGTCCGGGAGGGAGCGTAAACCAGTTCCAATTCGGCGCGCTGACCTTCCCGTCGTTCACCGGCACCGCCGTGCCCCTGCGAACGCAAGGCGGCGATCGGCTGATCAACAATTCGGGACGCAACATCGGCCTTGAGCCAAGGGACGACCGCCACGGCGTGTTCGGCCGCATCAGCTACGAGATGACCGACAACATCGAGATGTTCGCTGAAGCCGCGTACAATCAGCAGGAGGTGTTGTTCAACGCCGGGCCAAACCTCCAGACCGGCATCGTGCTCAATGCGACCGGCTGCACCCTGACGCCAGTGCCAATCACCTGCAACGCGTTCCTGCGCAACACACTGAGCGCGGCGGATCTGCAGGGCCTCACGAGCGTGACTATTGCTACGACCTCAGCCGACCTGCCGTTCCGGCAGATCAATAACAAGCGCGAGGTGCAGCGCTACCTGATCGGCGCGGAAGGCGAGTTCGACGCGTTCGGCAAGACAGCGCGCTGGGACGTATATGGGCAATATGGCCGCGCCGATCTGCGGGAGCAGCTTCGGGACATCCAGAATATCGCGCGCATCAACAACGCCCGGGACGCGGCCTTCGCGCCCGCCGGCAGCGGCTTCCCCGCTGGTTCCATTCAATGCCTGATCAACGTCGACGCCAATTTGACCAATAACGATCCCGCCTGCGTTCCGCTGAACCGGCTGGGTCTTGGTGTCGCCAATCCGGCGGCGATCGATTACGTCCTGGGCGACCCCCGCCGCGACCAGTTGCTCGAACAGACCATGGTCGGCGTCAACTTCTCGGCCACGCCGTTCGCGACCTGGGCGGGCGATGTCAGCGTCGCGATCGGCGCGGAATATCGCAAGGAAAAGGTCAGCGGCTTCGTTCCGGACGAGTTTAAGCCCGTGCCGATCGTCGATGCCAGCGGCCGCGTCACTGGCGCCTCCAACCGCTGGTCCGTGGGCAACTACCTGCCCAGCTTCGGATCGTACGACGTCAAAGAGGCCTATCTCGAAACCGTGGTCCCCCTCGGGTTCGGCCTTGAGCTCAATGGCGCAGTGCGCGCGACCGATTATTCGACCGCAGGCTATGTCACGACATGGAAGGTGGGCGCCACCTGGCAACCGATCGACGACTTCCGCCTGCGTGTCACACGTTCGCGCGACATCCGTGCGCCCAACCTCAACGATCTTTTCCAGGCGGGCACGGCGAATAGCGACTCGGTCAGCAATCCCGGCGTCCTGAGCGGCACCAGCCCGCCCTTCGTGCCCGCGGGCCAGCCGGTGCAGGCGGGCTACAGCTATTCCGGCTTCGCGACGGGCAACCCGGACCTGGGGCCGGAAAAGTCCAATCAATGGAATGTCGGCGCGGTGTTCTCGCCGACCTTCCTGCCCGGCTTCAACCTTGCGGTCGATTATTTCGACATCAAGGTGAACAGCGGTATCAGTTCCTTCAGCGCACAGCAGATCGTCAATCTGTGCTTCGTTGGGGAGCAAGCCTTCTGCGACGCGATCAGCGTCGATCCCACGCGCACGCAGAACCCGGGACAACCCTATCTGCTCATCAAGACGCAGCCCTTCAACGCGGCCAGCCAGAAAGTCCGCGGCGTCGACATCGATGCGTCCTATCGCGTGCCGCTCGATCGGCTGTTCGGCGGCGCCGATGGCTCGTTCACACTCCGCGGCCTCGCCACCCATTATATCGAGAACCGCTTCGACAGCGGCGTGCCAGGCACGGTGGTGCTCAATACGGCCGGTGTGAACGGCGGCCAGGGCGGCACGCCAAGTTGGATCTACCGAGTCAGCGCATCCTACGACAATGACGATTTCGGCGTTACCGCGATCGGCCGCGGCGTCAGCGCCGGCAAATATGTTTCCAATGGCATCGAGTGCCAGACGACCTGCCCGATAAACCGAACTCCGACCGAGATCTCGCAGTTTCCGACCTACGAGAGCAACCGAATCAAGGGCGCTTTCTACGTCGACCTCAACGTGACCCAGAAGTTCAACGCGCTAGGCAGGGGTGCCGGGGAGTTCTTCCTGAACGTAACCAACCTGTTCGACTCCAATCCGATCCTGTTGCCGGAGACGGGTCTCGCGGCCAACAGCACCTACAGCGACCTGCTTGGGCGCGCCTTCCGGGTCGGGATGCGGTTGAAGTTGCGCTAGGCGAATTTGGGCAGCCTCTTCCAACATTGGTGGAGGCTGCCCAACACTTACCGACCCCAGATGGCTTGCGGACCCGCTTGGTCTCTGCTTGAATTCAATGCGGATTAGCCGGCTGCGGCTTCCCGCCGTGATGAAGGGGCTGCCACTTGGCTGAACTTGCCGCAAATGCGCTGACGGCACCACCACCTTCGGTCGTCCCACCGGGCCTTCGTCGCCAGGCCCTGTACATAACGCTCGGCTTTTCCGCCGGCCTCCCATTCTACATGTTCTCTACCGTTCTCTCGCTGCGGCTGCAGGCGCACGAAGTCGGGCTTGTGATCATCGGCTTCTTTGCCTGGGTGCAATTACTACCCACTTTCAAATTCCTATGGGCGCCCTTGCTCGACCGTTTCGAAGTGCCGGGATTCGGACGCTATTGGGGGAAAAGGCGCGGCTGGATCATGCTCGCGCAGCTGGGCATCTTCACCTCGATGGTGACGATGGGGCTTACCTCCTCGGACCAGAATTTATGGGTCACCGCTTTATTCGCCGTCCTGCTGGCCTTCTGGACGACCACGCTGGAAATCGCGGCCGATGCCTGGCGTATCGAGCTTGCTCCGACGCAGGAAGAACAGGGACCTATCGCGGCTGCCAACCTATGGGGCTATCGCACCGCCATGGTGGCGGCGGGAAGCGGCGCGCTTCTGATTGCGGACCATCCGGGCTGGGGCTGGACCGCGGCCTATCTCGCCATCGGGACGGTTGCCTTCCTGCCTTTCCTGCTGCTGGCCTTCATGCGCCCCGATCCCGGGCATGGCGGTAGCCGCACCGGCGCGCTTGTCGCAGGCGTTGGCGTAAGCATCGCCATCTTGCTCAGCCTGACGGCTGTTACCGCCGCGATTGGCTGGGTCCTGCTTACCGCCGCTTCCGGCGCAGGGATCAGCGGAAACACTAACGTCACGCCTTATGTATTGGCCGTCTGCATGGTCCCGTTCCTGTTGATGGCCGCAGCCGTACCCAAGATCCGGACAATGCCTCCTACCGCGCCCGCCCGGCGTTCCGCCGCGATCGGACCCTATGTCGACTTCTTCTGGCGGTACGGCTTCATGGCAATCGCGCTGATGGCGTTCGTTTCCACCTACCGAATGGGCGACGTGCTGGCGCTCAACCTGTCCAAGCCGATGATCAAGGAATTGGGCTATTCGCTGACCCAGATCGGACGCGCCGATTCCTATGTCGCCCTGATCGCGAGCATTGCCGGGGTGGGGATTGGCAGGTGGATGGCGATGCGCTGGCCGCAAATGCGGACTTTGGCGATCGGCGCCTTGTTCGCGGCGATCGGCAATTTCGGCTTTGTCTGGCTGGCGCATCAACCGGTCGATGAAATGTTGCTCTATGTCGCCACCGCTGCCGACCAGTTCGGCAATGGCATGGCTGGCACGATCTTCGTCGTCTATCTGTCGATGCTAGTGAATCCGCGCTATCCGGGCGCGCAATATGCCTTCCTGTCGGGCTTCGCTTTCCTCTTGCCGCGCCTGTTGGCGGGGGCAGGCGGATCGATCGTGGAGGGCCTTGATTCGGCCGGTTATCCGGGATTCGACCTTTTCTTCATTCTTTCAGGCGTCCTAAGCCTCGCCGCGCTCATATTACTGCCAATTATAGGCAATGCGCGGCCACGGGCGCCGGACGATTTGCCGGCATGATCGAGGGTGTAGCCGAAAAAGGGTTCGCTGCTGCGAAGGATGCGGTCGCGAGCGGGCAGATACCCGGGGCAACGCTGGGGATTGTCGGCGCGGACGGCCAGCGCGCGGTTCGCCTGTGCGGCATGGCGGCGCTGGTTCCGGATGCGGAGCCGCTGACGCAAGATCATTGGTTCGATCTTGCCTCCGTTTCCAAGGTCATTGCGACGACGACTATGATTCTGACGCTCGCGGACGAAGGAAGGGTCGATCTCGATCGCCCGCTTACTGACGCGATACCAGACCTTCGCCAATATGATGTAGCGGGCGCAGCCGAACGGAAGCTTAGTTTTCGCGACTGCCTGGCGCACCGCACTTTCCTGCCAGCGGTGGAGCCAATCTATACCTACGGAGACGATCCCGATCGGCTGAAGGCCTTTCTGTTGCAGCGGGAATGGAAGCAGGGGCCGCCGGTTTATTCCGACATCAATTTCATGCTGCTCGGCATTGCGATCGAACGGATCACCGGAAGGCCGCTTTCGGGTTGGCCGTTGGGTCCCGGCCTCGCTTATGGCCCGCCGCCGGGACCCGTGGTCGCCACCGAATTTTGCCGCTGGCGGGGGCGAGTGATGAAGGGTGAGGTGCATGACGAAAATGCCTGGGCGCTGGGCGGCGCGGCAGGTCATGCCGGCCTGTTCGGCACGGTCTCCGGCGTGCTCGCCTACGCCCAAGGGGTGTTAGACGGCAGCGGCGCTTCCCCGGCCACGCTCGATGCCATTCGCACGCCGGTGGAGGGCGATCGGACCTGCGGGTGGGAACGGCGCTTTGCGGGCTGGCGCGGGGGCGATGCCTGCTCTTTCGAGACGATCGGGCATACGGGTTTCACCGGCACCGGCCTCTGGATCGATTTCGATCGGGGGGTGGCCTGGACCCTGCTCACCAATCGGGTCCACCCGACGCGGCACCGCGAAACCGGCATAGACCTCCTCCGGCAGGAAACAGGAAATGCGGTCATAAAAGCCTGGGGCTAGTTCGCCTCGGCGATCAGCACGAGCGCCGCATCCATGACCTTGGTGGCTGCCACCCCTTCCGGCACATCATTGGCATAAACGGAGAAGGTAAGCAGCTTGCCACTTTTGCCGGTCATGTAACCGGACAAAGCGTTGGTCGCGTTCAGCGTTCCGGTCTTGGCGAACAGACCGCTCTCAAGCGAGGTGTCCTTGAAGCGCCGCGCCAGCGTTCCATCGACGCCCGCAATCGGAAGGGAGGAGCGCCAGCGTTCGCCCCAGGGCTGCGCCTGGATCCAGCGCAGCATCTTCGTCACGCTGCGCGGGGCGAGGCGGTTGTAGCTCGACATTCCCGAACCGTCCGAAATGTCCCAGCCGGTGCGCGGAACGCCGGCCTGCTCCATCATCGCCTGGACGGCGGCGACTCCGTCGGCGATCGAGCCGGTACCGGATGCGAGTCCCACCCGGCGAAGCATCAATTCGGCGTGAAGATTCTGGCTGACCTTGTTGATAGTTTCGATGTCATCCGCCAGCGGCGGCGGGGTGAGTTTCGCGAGCGGCTCTTCCCGCTGCGGTCGAGCCACGGCAACTCCGGCCCGAAGCTTGGGGTCGTCGAACGGCCGTAGTCCGCGGTGGCGGACAGCGACCTCGCCCCCGACCCTTACCCCCCGCGCCTCGAGCAAATCCTTGAGGCGCCAGGCTGCGAAATGGGCCGGATCGTCAATGCCCATCCGCACAAGTTCGGGCTCGGCGCCGGCAGCAATCGTGCCGGACAAGCGAACGACATTGCTGGCCGGCATCCGGTCAAAGGAAAGATTTGTCTCGCCATGGGCGACGGTCAGCGCCTGGTTTTCGATCCTGTAATAAGGAAGGTGCTCGATACGCGGGGGCTGGCCGGGGCTGGTGGGGAATGCCCGAAGATGCAGCTCGTTATCGTCGATGCTGAGCGCGGACACGCCGGTCCCGGATCGGGAAGGGATGTTGTTCCAGCTCATCCCCGGGCTCCATCTCTGATCCGGGAACAGGCTGTCGTCACCGACCACATTCCCGACCCTCATGGTGCGGGCGGCAACGGCGTCGGCCAGCGCGGCGAGACAATTGGCCACGCATTCGGGAGCGCTCGACAGGCGCGCATCGCCATTGCCGACCAGCACTACATCGGGAGCCATTTTCCCATATTGTTCAAGTCGCACCGCCGCGCCGCCATTAGTGTCGGGCTGATCGAGAGGGCCGAGCGTCGCGAAGGCGGCCGCGGTGGTCAGCATCTTGGTGTTGGACGCGGGAATGAAGCGGTTGTCGGGATCGATCGCGATCAGTTCGCGTCCGTCCGCGTCGGCAACGACCAGGCCGAAACGGACACCGGGCCCGGCCCCGGCAAGTTCGGTCTCCACCCGCTCCTGCAAGGACTGGGCGAGGGCCGGGGAGGCGGCGGAGAGGGCCACAGCGAGCAACGCTGCGCGCCAGCCGATCGCGACCGGCGGCATGATCGGCATTTGGCGACGGCCGGAGCGCAGGTACGCAGATGATTTCATCGACATTCTCCGGATCATATTTGCTCTTCAGTCGGCTGGCCCGGGCGCAGCATCGTCTCGTCCAGCTCTCCTTCCCATCGCGCCACTGTCGTGGCCACGGTCAGATTGGCGCTGGCGCTGGGCACGGTACGCGTCATGTCCAGCAGCCGATCGAACGGCAGGACGAAGCCAACCACCAAAGCGGTCTGCTCCGGCGGAATGCCGACGGCGGACAGGACTGCCGCCAGCATGAAAAGCGAAGCGGAAGGCACGGGGGCGGTTCCGAAGGCGGCCAGCGCGCCGGTGAGCAGGACCAGGGCATAGACGGTCGGGGTGAGGGGGGTTCCGAACGCCTGCAGGGCGAACATGCTGAGCAGCCCGACATACATGGCGGTGCCATCTTTGCCGATGCTGGCGCCAAGGGGGAGGGTGGTTGAATAGACCGGCGGCGCGATCCCGACATTCTTCTCCGCAACCCGCATCGCGACCGGCAAGGTCGCCGAGCTGGAGGCGGTCGAAAAGGCCACGACGAGCGCATCGATGATGGCCCGAAAGAAGCGGGCGACGGGCACCTTTGCCAGGAATTTCAGGATGAGGCTGTGCACGATCAGAATCTGCGCGGCAGAACCGATCACCACGGCCAGCGCGAGCCATCCGACATTGACGAAGACCGCGGCCCCGTTGGCAGCGACGGCGTTGGCAATCAGCGCGAAGACTCCGAACGGGGTCGCTTCCATGACGATGCCGACGATCTTCAGCAGAACCGACGAGGCGGATTGCAGCAGATTGGAGAATGGGCGGCCCGCTTCTCCGGCGACGAGCGTCCCGATCCCCATCAGGATCGCGACGAAGATGATCGCCAGCATGTCGCCCTTGGCGAGCGCGTCGAATATGTTGGTCGGGACAATGCCGATCAATTGTTCGTAGGGCGTGGGCGGATCGCCCAGCGCCTGGGGAGCGGCATTGCCGAGCGGGGCGCCCTCTCCCGGACGAATGAGGCTGGCGACCGCCATGCCGATCGATACGGCGAGCGCAGTGGTCAAGGCGAACAGGCCGACTGTGCGTCCGCCAAGGCCCGCTATCCGCTTTGGATCGCCGAGCGAAGTGATCCCCGACGCGATGGTGACCAGAACGATCGGCACCACCAGCATTCGGATGGCGCGAACGAACAGATCGCCCATGAACTGGACGGCAGGCGTAGCTTCCGGCCAGGCAAAGGCAAATAGAAGGCCGAGCGCGAGGGCGCCGAGCACCCGTTTCCACAACGGGATCGCGAACCAGCCGCGGAGCAACCTCACCGGCAGGTCCCGCGCGTGGGAATGTGGGCGATCGAGCGGCCAGCCGCGGTTCCCGTAAGCGCGCCATTGTCGACCGCGACCTTTCCATTGACGACCACCGTGCGTACGCCCGCCGCCAGAAGCTTTGGCTGTTCGTAAGTCGATTGCGCCGCGTATCGCGCCGGATCGAAAATGACGATGTCGGCGAAAGATCCCGCCTTCAGGCGCCCGCGAGAGGCGATCCCGAACGTGTCGGCGGTGAGCGAAGTGCTTCGTTCGATGAAGTCGCGCAGATTTATGACCTTTTTGGAAACGACATATTCAGCATATTTACGCGCGAAGCTTCCGTAAGCGCGCGGGTGGCCAGTCGAGGCGTCGGAACTGGTCATGACCCACGGGCGGCGCATGAAGGCGGCAATGTCGCCCTCGGTCTGGTTGAACGAGGCGACGGCCAGATCCTTGACGCGGAACAAGGCGATCGCGGCGGCGATCGGATCTTCGCCGCGCGCTTTGGCTATCTCCGCCAGATTATTTCCCTTGTAATCGCCTTCCGTGATCAGCAGCGAATCCGCCCCGCCGCGACGCCGCATATTTTCGGCCATCTCGGTGCGCAGGCGCGGGAGGGAAGCCGCATCATCGAGACGTTTCAGCAGGGCCGGGCGTCCTCCATCCTGCGCCCAGATCGGAACGAGCGACGCGACCAAGCTCGTGCCGGACGCGGACCAGGGATATTGGTCGGCCGTGATTTTCTGGCCTGCGCGCTGGGCAGCCTCGATCCTGGCGATGATGGCGGGCGCCTGGCCCTGCACATCCACGCCGAGCGCCTTGATATGGGAGATATTGACTGGCATTCCGGCCTCGCGGCCGACCGAGATGGCTTCGTCCACCGCGCCGGCAAGGCCGATCGTGTAACTGGATTCGTCGCGTATGTGGCTGTCATAGACCCCGCCGCGCAAGGCCGCCTCGCGCGCCAGCGCAATCACTTCATCCGTCTTTGCGAAGCTTTGCGGCGCGTAAAAGAGCCCGGTCGAAAATCCCAAGGCGCCCTGGCACATCGCTTTTGCCACGAGCGATTTCATACGAATCAGCTCGGCGGCGCTCGGCGGCCGGTCTTCCTCGCCGATCAGGCGCTTTCGCACCGGCTCAAGGCCCACATAGGTGGCGTAATTGATGCCGACCGGTCTTCGCGCGGCGCGGCCGAGTGTCGATCGAACGTCGGGGTCGCCGCGGCCGTCATTGCCGATGAAAGCCGTGGTGACACCCTGCATCAGAAAGCCTGGGATCAGCCTGACCTTGGCTTTCTTGGAAGCGAGCTGATCGCCCGCATGGGTATGCGGATCGATGAACCCGGGCGTGACGATCATGCCGCTCGCGTCGATTATGCGCCGCGCGGGAGGAGAAAGGCCGGGTCCGACCGCATATATTCGGTCGCCCGATACGGCCACGTCGCCGACGAACGGAGCATCCGAGCCAGTGAAGACAGTGCCGCCGCGGATCAGCAGGTCCACCGGCGCCGGTCCCGCGCCCAATGTGAGGAAGGCTGCGGCGGCGAGCAAAGCGGGACGGCGGATATTCATGGCGTTCCCCAGAAGCCGGCGGCCGGAGGGAGGAGAAACCCGCCCTCATCAGTTACGCCGCCCGCACGATCCTTTCGAAGCCAGATCGGACCGTCAAGATCAACGAAGTCGGACAGGCCGGCCACGTGCAGCGCAGGCGCGATCGACAGGGACGAGCTGACCATGCAGCCGGTCATCAGGCCAAGTCCGTGCTGCCGGGCTTCGCGCGCCAGCTTGAGGGCAGCGGTGAGGCCGCCGGTTTTATCGAGCTTGATGTTCACCATTTGGTAGCGACGCTTCAGCAGTGGGAGGTCGGCGGCGACGTGCGCCGATTCATCGGCGCAGATCGGAATTTGCGGCGTAAAGCCTTCCAGCCATTCGTCCTCGCCTGCAGCAACCGGCTGTTCCAGCAGGCTGACCTTTTGCTCGGCGAGCAAGGATTGAAGGCTTTCCAGCAAATTCCGGTCCCAGCTTTCATTGGGATCCACGATCAACGCCGCATCGGGAGCGGCAGAGCGGACCGCCTTTATCTGTGCTTCGGGATCGTTCGCATCGACCTTTACCTTTATGAGGGGCGCGTGCGCGATCGAAGCCGCTGCTCTGGCCATGGCTTCAGGGCTATCGATGACCACGGTGAGCGCACTGACAATCCGGCGTGGGGCAGGCTCCCCGATCATGTCGGCCACAGCGCGGCCTGCCCGCCGCGCTTCCAGATCCCAAAGGGCGCAGTCGACTGCGTTGCGCGCGGCTCCGGCCGGCATGGCGGTTAGCAAAGTGTCGCGGCCAATACCGCGCTCGATCGATGCCCGCACTTCCTCGATGGCGGCGATAGCGCTTTCAACATTTTCGCCATAGCGCGGGTAGGGGACGCCTTCGCCGCGGCCGATCGTGTCGCCTTCTCCAATCGCCACCGTGATCACATCCGCGGCCGTCTTCACGCCGCGCGCGATCCGGAACGGATGGGTCAGTTCGAAGCGGTCGTGCTGAAGGCTGAGGGTGCGGGACATAAGGTTCGGTCAATGATGGCTTCGACACCGAACGCGATCGGGTCGGTGCAGGGAAGATTGAGATGATCCTCGGTTCGCGCACAAAGCCGGAGCGCGGCTTCGCGGTCCATCGCCGAAGTGTTGAGGCATATGCCGACGGCGCGCACTTCCGGGCTGGTTAGTCTTGCCGCCTCCAGATTGCGTTCCAGGCATTCGGCAAGGCCCGGCAAGGAACGGCCGGCTATGCCCCGCATATGGGCTCGCCCGGGTTCGTGGCAGAGCACCAGAGCTTCCGGCTGCGCCCCATGGAGAAGGCCGAGCGAGACCCCGGCGAAGGAGGGGTGGAAGAGCGACCCTTGCCCTTCGATCAAATCCCATCCCTCGTCCGGGCGCGCGGGAGCAAGCTGTTCGATCGCGCCGGAGATGAAGTCGGCGATTACGGCGTCGACGGGCACCCCACCGCCGGCGATCAAAATCCCGGTCTGGCCGGTGGCTCGAAAATCGGCGGTGACGCCGCGCTCGCGGAGCGCCCACGTCAGGGCAAGCGTCGCATACATCTTGCCGACAGAGCAGTCGGTGCCGACAGTCAGAAGCCTGTGGCCGGCGCGCGGAATTCCCTTGCCGACGTTCAGGTTGGGCGGGGGATCGCGCACGTCGAAAAGTTCGAGGCCACGCTCCGCGGCGAGGCTCGCCAGTTTCGGTTGATCGCGCAGGCGCTCATGCAAGCCCGCCGCGACGTTCATTCCCGCCTCAAGCGCCAAAGCTGCGTCGGCGATCAACTCGTCGGGGAGCCTGCCGCCAGCTCCGGCGATGCCGAGCACCAGGGTGCGGGCACCTTTGGCAGCGGCTTCTTCCATGGTCAGCCTTGGAAGGCCGAGCGTCTGCGGACAATCGTCGTGCCGGAATTCGCCGAGGCAATCCTCGCGGCGGAATTCGGCCAGGCCGCGCGAGGTCTTTATTCCCAGGGCATCCGCGCTGCGGCCGAGATAAAGGAGAAAGGGCGAAGGTATCATTGGTCGGGGAGCGTATCGCCGCCCCTTTCAAGTCGCGCATAGCGAGTGACGCGCCAGGCATAGCTTCGCGTTATGGAGCCTCGATTATCCCCGCCAGGGTTTTCAGGAAGTCCGTTGCAAGGGCGCCAGGCGGACGGTTGGTCAGGAACATGGCATGTATGTCGAACGTCAGCTGGGGCTTTAGCGGCCGCATGGCGAGCCCCGGGCCGAGTGCTGCCTGGGCGGTGAAATTGTCGACCACCGTCATGCCGACGCCCTGCCGTACTAAAGCGGCGGCAATGTAAAAGGTGCGGGCGGATACCAATTCGTCCAGTTCAAGGTCGAGGCGCTGAAGCTCCTGGGTGAAGAGCTGACCGGTAGGACCGCTGGTCGCGAGGCTGATGAACGGTTTTCCCCTCAGGCGCTCAAGCTCGATCCGCGGCGGCGCGTCCGGCATATCCTCTTCGCGATACAGGACGACCAATTCGCCTTCGCCCAGCCATTTGTGCGCGACCGGCGCGGCGGGGGGCACCTGATAGGCAATCGCAATATCGGTTTCCCGCTCATAAAGTTTCCGCAGCAGATCGTCATGATGAACGGTCTGAAGGTCGAACTTCACATCCTTGTGCGTGCGCAGGAATCGCGCCACGGCGGAGGGGATCGTATCGAGCGCGAGCGATGGAAGCGCCGAGATGCGCAACACGCCGCCGACGCCGCGCCGAAGGTTGCGGCTCGCTTCGCGCAGCGCGTGCACCCGGTCCTGGATTTCGCCCACTTCGGTGAACAATGTGTGCGCGTCCTCGGTAGGTACCAGACCGCCATTGGTTCGGTGAAAAAGCTGAAAGCCAAGCAGACTCTCGGCATGACGAAGCATTTTGGAGACGGAGGGCTGCGAGACATGCAGCGCCCGGGCCGCTGCGCTGACCGAGCCATTGACGTATACTGCGTGGAAGATTTCGATGTGGCGGAGGTTCATCGGCCACGGGTCTAGCATGATCTTCGGACAACGCGAACTTCGAACCCGGCCGGATCGCGCCGCTGGACCCTCGCGAATATGTCTGGCAGCCTCCGCAACGGCCGGAGAGTTGAACGAGGGAACCAGGATGATTGAAATCTATCTCCTCACGCTGGCAGGCATCGTGCTTGGGCAAATCCTGCCCGGTCCGAATTTGCTCGCAGTCGCGGGTGCCGCGCTGGGGCAAGGCCGCAAGGCCGCCATGTTCGTCGCGCTGGGCGTGGCTACCGCCATTTTTGCCTGGGTCGCGCTAGCGGCTTTCGGATTGGGCGCGCTGCTCGCGGTCTTTCCGGCTTTGCTGACGGCGATGAAGCTGATCGGCGGCGCTTATCTTTGTTTTCTTGCCCTGAAGGCGTTCCGGTCGGCCGCTCGGGGCGACGCGGCAGCGTTTGGCGCAACCCACGCGATATGGTCTGCGCGGCAGGCCTGGCGGCACGGACTATTGGTCAATATCACCAATCCGAAATCGGCCCTGATGTGGGGTGCGGTGGCGACGTTCCTGTTCGGTTCAGGATTGTCGCCCCTTCAGGTACTGGGTTTTGCGCCGCTTGGTTTCATGTCGGCTCTCACAGTCTACAGCATTTACGCAATGCTGTTTTCAAGCAGCACCGCCAGAGGCTCGTACGGACGGTTCGCAAGGCATGTGCAGGCCCTGTTCGGTCTGGCTTTCGGAGCCATTGGCGGGAAGCTGGTCGCCGATGGCTGCAGCGAAATATTTAAGCGGTAATCCCGCCAATCCGGGCTTGAATTGCCGGATGGCACCGTTTCGGAATGCGCGCGTTATGGACCTGGGAGGCCTGTTGGTCTTGCCTGGTATTTTGTAAAAAGGTTTTCCATGGCCCGAACGATCGACCGGCTCATGCGAGTCCTCCTCTTTTCCTCATTGCTTTGTCTTGCTCCGGTCCAGCAGGCGGCCGCGCGCGAAGCGCCCGAGATCGAGAAGCGCATCGCCACGCTCGGGCCCGGGCAATTTATCTGGGAGCCTGAAGGGGCGGAAGCGGGGCAGGTGGAGATCGTGATCAGCCTGGGGCTGCAAAAGGCCTATATTTTCCGTTCGGGGACCCTCATCGGCGCCTCGACCATTTCGAGCGGACGGCCGGGCTATGAATCGCCGATCGGTCGATTCGAAATATTGCAGAAGAAAAAAATGCACCGTTCGAATCGGTACGAAGCTGCCCCGATGCCCTATATGCAGCGGCTGAACTGGTATGGTGTAGCGCTGCACGCGGGACAGGTGCCAGGCCATCCAGCGTCCCATGGATGCATCCGGCTCCCCGCAGAATTCGCCCGCAAATTGTTCGAAGTCACCCAGCTAGGCAGTTTTGTCTTCGTCGCCGAAGGTGAAATCAATTCCCCGAAAGAGGCATTGGACCTCGCCAGAGCCAATGCCTTGGCGCCCGTACCCCGTGACCGCACCCCCGGTGGGGCCCAGTCCTAGCCAATCCGGAAATCAGGCTAGTGGCCGGCTATTTCCGGCGAGCCACATCAAATCCGGCTTATTGACCCCGGCGGCGGGGATGCCCCGTCGCAACGCCGCCCGACAACTCGGCCACTTTGGGCCATTTTTGGGCGACCTCTGGCGTGTAGCCGAGGTTGAATACGGTCGGGCTCTTTTCAGGGCGCTCGGACCGGTCATACCAGGTGCCGAAAAGCTTATCCCAGAAAAAGGTGGTGATCCCGTAATTGCCACGCTCGTCGTGGAAATGATGGGCCATGTGGCGCCGCTTCATTTCCGCAAGCCATTTGCTCTTGGGTTTGTAGGCGAGATGCTGGATGCAGTGGCAGAATTCGTAGAAGCAGGTCGTCAGAAGGCCGGCCGCAAACGCCGCGCACGCGCCGCCGAATCCGCCGATAAGCCATCCCAATGGGACCGTTGCCAGGGCGATGGTCGGCACCGTCGTGTGCAGCGCACCGAACAGCACCTCCAGATGATTGGGATCCTGATGGTGGTCGTAATGGATACGCTTCCAGGTCGACGCCAAAGGCGCGATCTTGAACATCCAGCGGCTGTGCAGCACCCAGCGGTGGAGCACATACCAGACCAGCGGATAGATAAGCGCCGAAATGGCGATCGCGGCGAGCGTCGGGACCAGGGGTGCGGGACGCCAGGCGAACAGGCCCATGGCCACCAGCGACAACAGGACATAGCCGATTATCGCGGGATATTGAGCATAAGCGACGACCAGCTCCCTGAGCGTCATCTTGTCGAGATGATGCTCACGCTTCCAGAATGAAGGCCGCATGGGCGAGACGAGTTTCACGCAATATTTCCTAAATCACAATATGATAGCGCTGAACGATGCGCTTAGCCCCCAATATGTGAGCGTGTCATGAACTTGCAATAAGGCCAATTTTGGACAAGCCAAGCGACTCTTACCGCGCATTGTGGCTTTCGTGCACCAGATGCAGGCGGCGAGCGAAGCCGCCAAGCGCCTCGCGATCAGCCTGGGAAAGCCCGAAACGCAAGGTGCACCAGCTCGTGGCGGCCCAGAGCACCAGGATCGCGGCAAAGCGTGCAGGTCCTCCGCTGAGCGCCTCCACAATAGCCATCAGGGCTACACCGCACAGGCCGATTCCCAGGCCGCGCAGCAATAAGTTGTCGAACGGGGAGAGGCGGTCACTGACCTGCAGCTCGATCGTCGCGGCATAGGCAATCGCGATCGTCGCGGCCCCTACGGCCAAAGCCATGCCGATCTCGCCCAAAGACGGCACCAGCCACCGGGCGAGCAAAGCCCACAAGGCCACTCCAACCAGGCTATTGAGGAGGGGAAGACCGCGATGGCCGGTCATTTCGACGATGGCGGTTGCCGGCCCGACTATGGCCTCGGCCGCACGTGCGGAAACCAGGATATAGAGCAAGGGGAGGGCGGCCGCAGCTTCGGGACGGTAAAGGCTCAGAATATCCGCTCCCGCGAAGCTGAGCAGGCCCGCCATCGGCACCACCATGGCGGTCGAGACCCGGCTCGCGAAGCGATAGATCGGGCCTAGAGCCGCACGCTTCTCTTTGGCCTGGGCGGAGCTCAAAGGCCCCATCACATATTGAAATGCCTGGCGGACGATCAGCGGCAGGGTCGAAATCTTGCGGGCGATTTCGAACAGGCCGGCGGCGCTGGCGCCGCGTGCCCCCGGAAGCATCAGGTTGATGATGATCGGCGAACCGTCGATCAGCATTCGCCTCGAAAGGCTGGCGGGGAGGAGGGCCAGGCCGGAACCGAGCATATTGCGCGCAAGCGCGGCGGGAATAGGAGCCCGGAGCAATAAAGGAAGGTCGTAATAACGAGCCAGCAGCCGCACCGAAAGGATCGCGGTGAGGGCGAGCGAGCTCAGATGCGCCGCCATCAGGCCGATATTGCCGAAACCCGCCGTGAAGAAGGCGAGGGCGAAAAGGATGCGGGCAATCTGCTCCCAGAATATGCGGAGGCGGATTTCCGGCCCAAAGGCGCGGCGGGCGCGGGCGGCCGCGGTCGAAACTTCGATGAAAGTCCAGAGCGGCAGCGCCCAGGCGAAGATCCTTATCGCGGTGGGGAGGCTCGACCGGTCGTCGGGCGCGGCGGAAAAGATGTTTGCCACCACCTCTGCATTGAGGGCCGCCAGCGCCGCCAGCAAAGTCGCAGGAAGGACGGAAACAAGAAGCGCGAACTTGACCGCCCCATACGCCTCTTCGTTGCTCCTGGCGGTGGGGACCTTGCGCTGCAAGGCGGCCGTCATGGCGAGGTCGACAATGTTGGAAACGAGGTTCACCGCGCCCCAGAGGACGACATAGAGCCCGTAAGTCGCAAGACCGAACAGCCAGGTGTAAAGCGGCTGGGCCAGTGCCTCGATCAGGGCCCCGGCGCGGGCAAGCCCGGCAAGTCCCGCGCCTTTTGCGACCTCGCCCCGAGTGACGCTGCCCCCCCCGTCGGTCATTCCTCGGTCCGGATCAGAACCGTCTCGCCGATCAACAGGAAGAGCGCGAACGGCCCCCAGGCCGCGAGCAAAGGCGGGTAGGCACCGAAATTGCCCATCGCCAGCGCGAAATTATCAGCCACGAAATAAGCGAAGCCAAGCGCCATCCCGATCACCGCGCGAACGAACAATTGACCGGATCGCGCGAGGCCGAACGCGGCGACCGCCGCCAGAAGCGGCATCAATATGGCGGAAAGCGGCCCCGAAATCTTGTGGTAGAGGCCGGCCTCCAGCGCGCCGGTAGGCCGGCCCGATTGCTTCAGATCGCGGATCGAGCGCTGGAGAGTCGCGAAATCCTGCTCATCGGGGCTGACCTTGGCGAGTGTGAATTGATTGGGGTCGATCGTTTCGCCGCCGCGAAGCAGGGCGACCTTTCGAGTCTGGTTCTTGGCGACGTCGAAAATCTCCGCATTGCGAAGATGCCAGGCATCGCCAGCGGGTCGGGCGCTTTCGGCGGTCACCAGATGAGTGAGAATGCCGTCCGTTCGGTGATAGACCGTAAGGCCGCGCAGCAGGGTATTGGGGCCGCTTCCGCTCACCTGCCGGGCGAGGATCAGATTGTCTCCGTGGCGGACCCAGACATTGCTGGAAACGCCGGTGCTGGGCGGGACCGGGCCGTAATCGACCGCCTCCCAGGCGTTCAGGGTCGCGCTGGCGCGGGTGACGACGCGCTCGTTAAAGGCAAAGGAAATGGCGGCCACGAGAAAACTGGCCAGTACCAGCGGGGCGATGATCTGGTGGGCCGAGATGCCGGCCGCTTTCATGCTCACGATCTCGCTATTCTGGTTGAGTGTGGCGAGCGTGATCAAGGTCCCCAGCAACACCGAAAAGGGGAGGAAACGCGCGATCAACATCGGAATTCGCAGCGACACATATTGCCAGAGCTGCGCATCGCCATTGCCGGGCTGGCGGAGGATCTTGCCGGATTCGCCAAGCAGATCGAGTGTCATCAGCACCAGCACAAGGGCCGCCAGCACCGCGAGGCTGCGCAGGATGAAGGTGCGCGCCATGTAGAGCGCGATCCGTTTCGAAGGAAAGAAGTTGACGTTCATCATTCGGCGGCAAGCGGTTTCGCGCGTTGGCGGCGGAACAGGAACAGGCGGCCGATCAGCTTGCCGAGCTTGGCGAAGCCACGCTCGAGCGCTCCGATCGGCTGCCCTCCGGGCTTGTGGGCCAGCGTCCAGAACATCCAGAGGATCAACAGGCTGAAGAGCGCGAACGGCACCCACAAGGCGATCAGCGGATCGACCCGGCCCTGCGCGCCCATCTGCTCGGCATATTGATTGATCTTGTGGTAGGTGACGATCATCACGATCGAGACGAAGATGCCGAGGCCCGATGTGCTTCGCTTCGGCGGAACCGCCAGCGCGAGCGCCAATAGAGGCAGCAGCGCCATCATCACCACTTCAACCAGACGGAAATGAAAATTCGCGCGGGATGCGTCGCGCAGACCCTCGCTGACATTGTCGGCCCGGCCGATCTTCACCAGTTCCGGAATGGTGAGTTCGGAATTGCCGTCACCACGGCCACGGAAGCTCTCGACCGACGGCAGGTCGATCGGCAGATCGTGGCTTGCAAATCGAAGCACGCGCGGAGCCTTGTAGGTAGGCGCATCGTGCACCAGCCTGCCATTGGTCAGGCGAAGAATGATCGTGTCCGGGTCGTCGGTGGCGAGGAAGGTCCCAAGATCGGCAGTCACCGCCAGATTTCGCCCATCGCCCGCCTCGGCGCGTACGAAGACTCCGTGCAGATGCCGGCCTTCATCGTCGCTCCGGTCGATCCGAAGCGTCATCCGTTTTCCCAGATTGTTGAATTCCCCGACCTTGATCGAGGCGCCGAGCGCGCCCGATCTCAGTTCGAAGCGCAATCCTTCATAGGCGTATCGGGCATAAGGCTGGACGAATCCGACGATGGCGAGGTTCACCAGCATCAGCGCCGCGGCATATGTATAGGGCACGCGCAGCAGCCGTTCGTAGCTGAGGCCCACCGCTCTCAGCGTGTCGAGCTCCGAAGACAAGGCAAGTCGGCGGAAGGCGAGCAATATCCCAAGCGTCAGGCCTATCGGGATTCCAAGCGACAGATATTCGGGGATGAGGTTGGCGAGCATCTGCCACACCACATTGACCGGTCCGCCTTCGGTCACCACAAAATCGAACAGTCTCAACATCTTGTCGAGCAGCAGCAGCATGGCGGCAAGCGTCAACGTCGCCATCAGGGGGACGAAGATCAATTTGGCCAGATATCGGTCAATTCGGCTACCGATGCTCAACTTTTAGACGCCCCTTGAACATATTTTAGCCGCAACATTAGTCGATTTGGGTCGCATGGGGGCTTGATACAACCGGCCATGGCTTCCCGCATGGCTATAGCTTCCAGGAGCAGACTGGTCATGTTTAAACTGATGCCCCTTATCGCGGTGGCCGCGCTGGCGATCGTGGCGCAGCCCGCGCCCGCTCAAGCCGCGCTTGGCCCCGATGCGGCATCGTGCCGGCCGGGGGCCCGAGGTCCGGCCATCCTCGTGAACATATCGGGATTCAAGAACCGGGCAGGCCGGCTGCGGGTACAGCTTTACGGCGGCAATCCCGGTGACTTTCTCGCCAAGGGCAAGAAATTGAAGCGGATCGATATTCCGGTCGCCCGGTCTGGCAACATGCCCGTCTGCGTCGCCGTGCCCCGTCCCGGCAATTACGCCATTGCCGTCCGGCACGATGCCGATGCCAACGGTAAATCCGGCTGGAGCGACGGCGGCGGATTTTCGCGCAATCCTAAAATCTCGCTGCTGGACCTGAAGCCCAAGCATAACGAAGTGGTGATCCCGGTCGGCAACGGCGTGAAGCCGGTCGACGTGGTGCTCAATTATCGCCGGGGGCTGGCCATCGGACCGGTCAGGAACTGATCATGGCCCGGGTGGCGCTCCTCTCCAACCCACGTTCAACCGGAAACAGGGCGCTGCTTCCGGAAATACGGAGCTTTTGCGCCGAGCATAAGGACATTTTCCACTATGAGGTGGAGCATGTCGACCAGATCGGAACGGCGCTGAAGACGATCGCCCGGGTGAAGCCCAAGGTCCTGGTCATCAATGGCGGTGACGGTACGGTGCAGGCCGCGCTGACCGAACTCTATCACGGCGGCCATTTCGGATCGCAGACCCCGCCCGTCGCGGTTCTGCCGAACGGCAAGACCAACCTTATCGCGCTCGATCTGGGCGCGACCGGCGACCCCATGGTGGCGTTGAAACGGGTGATGGAAATCGCCGAAGCGGACATGGCGCCGCATATCGTGTCGCGCGAACTGATCGCGCTGACCGATGGAAGCCTGATGGCAAGGCCGGTGCTTGGCATGTTCCTTGGCGGCGCGGGCTTAGCCGATACGATGCTGTTCTGCCGTTACAAAATCTATCCGCTGGGCCTTCCCAATAGCCTCAGCCATTTTCTGACGCTCCTAGCTGCCCTATTTTCGATCCTGTTCGGCGTACGCGCCGCCTTCCTTCCGCCCATGCCGTCGCCTGTGAAGGTATCGGTGCTTCGGCATGGCCAGTTCCAGGGGCACTTCGCCCTGCTGATGGTGACGACGCTGGAACGGCTGCTGCTCAACACGGATCTCACCAAGACGGGGATGCGCCCTGGCGCGCTTCAATTGATGGTGATCGAGCAGCGCCCCATGGTGCTGGTCCGCGTGCTGATCGCGGCCGTTCGGGGCAGGCTTGGTCGCGGCAAGGTTTCCGGGCTGCATCTGGAACGCGGCGACGAAATCCGCATTGAGGGCGATCGTTCGAGCGTGATCCTGGATGGCGAATTGTTCCAGGCGAATTCCGGCCGGCCGATCGTGCTCAAGCACACTTCCCCGGTGCCCTTCCTGCGCCTGGCCGTCTGAAATCCCTGCGCAACCTTGGCTCAAGGAAAATCAAGGCGCATGATCTCTCTTCATAGCCTGGTCGAAGCTGAACTGGCGGAGCCGGTAGACCCGCGGGTTAGCCGGATGGCTGACGCCATCGCGGCCGAATATCCCGCCGCCGCGCGCGCTGTGCTGTTCTATGGCTCTTGCCTCCGGACTTCCGATCTCGACGGGCTGATGCTCGATTTCTACCTGATCGTTTCCGATTATAGCAGCGCGTACGGAAAAAGCTGGATGGCGACCGCCAACCGCCTGATCCCGCCCAATGTCTTTCCCTTCCAGCATGACGGCCTTGCCGCCAAATATGCGGTGCTGAGCCAGGCGGACCTCGCCCGCGAATGCGGCCCGGAAGCGCGCAGTGTTTCCGTCTGGGCCCGTTTTGCGCAGCCCGCTCGTCTGGTCTGGTCGTCCGACCCAAAGGCTGCCGATCAGGTAGCCGAGGCCGTCGCCAAGGCCGCGCCGACCTTGTTCCGGCTGACCTTGCCGATGATGGACAAAAGCGAGCCTGCGCCGCTCGAAACCTGGAAAGCGGGCTTTGCGCTCACCTATGGCGCGGAACTCCGCGCCGAACGGACCGACCGCTCGTCCAATATCGTCAATGCCGATCCCGAGCGCTACGATCGTTTCGGGCGGGTCACGCTGGACCTGCTGGCGTCAGGGGATAAGAAGCCACTGGCGGCGCCGGGAGAGATGGCGCGGCTCTGGCGGCGGATGCAGCGCAAGGGCAAATTGCTGTCGGTCTTGCGGCTGGCCAAGGCGAGCGGCACGTTCGCCGGCGGGATCGATTATATCGCGTGGAAGATCAACCGCCACGCCGGAACCGAAATCAGCATAAAGCCCTGGCAACGTCGCTGGCCGTTGATCGGGGCGATCACTCTGCTGCCGCTGTTGCTGAAACGGGGCGCGATCCGCTAGCGCGAGGAGCGACGGCGCCGGACACCGCGTCGGCGAGTGCCGCCACCGTGAACGGCTTCCTCAACATGGCATAGCCGGCAAGGTCCGTCGCCTCACCCGCTTCACCGACATATCCGGTGACGAACAATATTCCGACATTCGGATAATCTTCGGCCAGATGCCGGACCAGTTCGGGACCGGTCATTTCCGGCATCATCACATCGGTAATGACGAGTTCTATGCCCGCGCTGCGCTTCATTATTTCGAGAGCTTGCTTGCCGCTTTCGCATGCGATCGTCCGATAACCGAGCTCCTCCAGTGAACTGACGGTGGACCGGCTGACCCGGGGGTCGTCCTCCACGACCAGGATGAAGGTGCCGGCCGGGGCCGGTGCGACTTCTACAGAATGGATCGGCCGGCCGTGCTTCTCGGCGGCCTGTGCCGCGGCTTCTCCCGAACGTGGCAGATAAAGCGAAACCGTCGTTCCCGCATTCATCCTGGAATCGAGTGTAACATCGCCGCCCGACTGGCGGGCAAAGCCGAACAACTGGCTGAGCCCCAGCCCGGTGCCCTTGCCGACCGGCTTGGTGGTGAAGAAAGGTTCGAAGACCTTTTCAAGATGCTCGGGGGCGATACCGGTTCCAGTGTCGGATACGCTGATGCGGACATATTCTCCCGCTTCCAGCTGCCCCGTCTCGCCAGCCGCAAGTCCGACATTGTCGATGGAGATGCCAAGCTCTCCACTCCCATGCATCGCGTCGCGTGCATTGACCGCAAGATTGAGCACCGCATTTTCCAGCTGGTTCGGATCCGCCCAGACATGCCAGTTTTCGTCCGGAAAGCGCGTGTTGACCTGGATCCGCTCGCCGATCGTACGATCGATCAGGTCCAGCATGCCGCTCACCAGTGCGGCGGGCGCGACTCCTTCCGGCTGCAGGGGCTCGGAACGGGCAAAAGCCAGCAGGCGGCGCGTCAGCGCGGCGGCTCGGGTAGCGCCCTCCATCGCATTTTCGATATGATCTTCCGCTTCCTTGCGCGAAATGCCCAGTTTTCGCCGTGCGAGATCGAGGCCGCCGACCACCACCGCCAGCATATTGTTGAAATCATGCGCGATTCCGCCCGTGAGCTGGCCGATAGCCTCCATCTTTTGAACCTGGCGAAGCTGCGCTTCGGCGGCTTCGCGCTCGGCCGCCTCGGCCCGCAGCCGTTCGTTGGCGTCGCGAAGTTCGCGAGTCCTTTCCTGGACGGCATGTTCCAGGGTGGTGGCCCGGATGGTCTCGCTTTCCGCCTGCTGTCGTGCCGCCAGGCGATCGGTAAGCGCTCGATAGGCGGCAATCCCGAGAGAGATCGCGCCAATGCCGATCAGCACACCCAGCCATCCAAGCCATTCGGTCAATTTGTCCGATTGGGCTGCAAAGGTCTTCGTCTCCGCCATCCGTACGCGAAGCTCTTCCCGCTCCGTCGAGGCGATCCGGTCGAGCTCGGCGCGGAGGTCCGGACCCGTCGGGGTCTTGCCCGCCTGATAGAAATAAGACGGACCCTCATTGCCCCTTTTCGCAAAGGCGGCGGCTGCAGCCGGAGAAAGTTCGCGGCCACGTTGTTGGTATAGCGACCGCACCTTGATCACGCTGGCGCGTTGCTGGGGGGACCGGACCAGGCTCCGGAGCCGACCGATCTGGCGGCCGGCCAGCCGCCATTCCGAATAATAAAGCGAACCGGTTTCAATCTGTTCGTCCAGGACATAACGCCCCAGCGCCGCCTCCGCCCGCGCCGTGGTTGCATCCAGCGAACGCGTCAGCAGCATCACGTCATACGTATGGCGTTCCCAGGCGAGCGCATCGTCGCGGGCGCGGTTGGAAAGCGTAACCATGATGACCAGGGTGACGAGCAAAATGGTGGCGAGCAGTGCCCCCGCGCTTGCCCATCCCCTTCGCCAGCTTCCCCGGCCCTGGGCCTGGTCTGGGGCGTCCAATTCTTCGTCCGCCATGTTTTCGATCTTACCCCATCCCACGGGACGTGGGAAATCGGCTGCCCGTTCTAATCGATGCAGCCCGTCGCACGTCCTGCCGTAGCGAACATGTCCAGAATCTGACTGACCTGCTCGCTGGTATGTTCGGCACAGAGCGAGCAGCGAAGCAGATACATGCCTGCCGGGGTCGCGGGGGGACGAGCCATGTTCACATATACGCCCTGTTCGATCAGCGCCTGCCACATCCGAACGGTGGCGTTCTGGTCGGGAAGAAGGATCGCAATGATCGCGGATTCGGCTTCCCTGGTGGCGATGTTGAAGCCGAGATCGCGCAGGCCCTTATGAAGCCGCCGGCTATTTTCCCACAGATGCGCGCGTTTGTCGCCGGCATGCATCAGCTTGCGAATGGAGGTTGCAGCCGTTGCGACCACGGACGGGGGAAGCGAGGCGGTGAAGACATAGGGTCGGCAGACCAGGCGCAACACCTCGAATTTAGGGTGATTGGAAACGATGAAGCCGCCGACCGTGCCGACCGATTTCGAAAAGGTACCGACGACGAAGTCGATATCGGCCTCGACCCCGGCTTCTTCGAACACGCCGCGCCCATTTTCGCCGAAAAAGCCCATTCCATGGGCCTCGTCGACGACGATCATGGCGCCATGCTTTTTCGCGACTGCGACCATTTCCTTCAGCGGAGCGATATCGCCCAGCATCGAATAGACGCCTTCGAGCACGACCAGACGTCCGCCCTCGGCCGGAAGGCGGCCCAGGCGCTTGTCGAGATCTTCGACATCGTTGTGGCGGAAACGCACGATCTGCGCGTTGCCGAGCGCGCACCCGTCATAGATGGACGCGTGGCTGTCGGCGTCGAGGACGATATAATCCTCCTTGCCCGCGATGGTGGACATAAGGCCCAGATTGGCCTGGTAGCCGGTCGAAAAGACCATGGCATATTTGGTGCCGTAAAATTCCTTGAGTGCCTCTTCGCATTCCGTGTGGCCCTGATAGGTGCCGTTGAGCACGCGGCTTCCGGTCGTGCCCGATCCATATTCATCCAGCGCCCGCTTGCCCGCTTCGATCACATCCGGATCGAAGGTCATGCCCATATAATTGTAGGTGCCGAGCAGGATCGTTTCGCGCCCCTGGATCGTCGCCAGGGTTGGGGAATGAACCTTTTCCATCACGATCGCGAAGGGATCGCGCACGCCGGTGTCCAGCAGCGCCTGGCGCTCGGCGATCAACGGATCAAATTTGGAAAAGAGATCGGTCATCCGTCGTTACGAAGCTCTTCTACGGCATTGACCAACTGGCCGACATTTTCGATTTCGGCCTGCTGATTCATCGTGATCATGATATCGAATTCGTCCTCCACGGAGGCAACGAAATCCATCACGATCAGGCTGTCCCATTCGAGATCGCCCGCAAATGTAGTGGCTTCATTGAGCTCGGCACCCTTTTTGTTGAAGGGCTCGATCAGCGCCGCCACCTTGGCGAAGGTTTCATCTCTGTCGGTCATGCCAGGTCCTTAATGTTTGTCACCCGTCTCTGCCAAGCGAATAGGGCAGCAATGGGACGCAGCCCTGAAACGAAATCGCCGAAATGAGGGCAGGCGCGGATCAGCCGAGCCAACCTTCGGCGGCATACCAGGAAGCGGTCTGCTTCAGGCCCGTGGGCGTGCGGATTTCAGGCTTCCACAAGGCCGGAGGCGGGCGCCGTTCCGCAGTGACGACCCAGTCGGGGTGGCAGAAATAATCGACCCGGTCGCGGGTGAGCTTCGCCTTTTTTCCTCGAAACAATTTATCGAGGCGCGCAATTCCGCGCATCAGCGGTTTGGGCACCGAAAAGGTCGCGGCACGCTTGCCGTATATCCGGCCGAGCACCCGAGCGAAGTGACGGTGGCCCCATCCCCCCTCGCGCCCATCATCGGGCTCGTAGATTTCGGAAATAGTGTCCGGTTCGTCGAGGACGGACAGGGTCAATCGGCAAAGATCATCGACATGGACGAGGGAAAAGCGGCCCTTGGGCGGCAGTGCCACGATGCCGCGCTTCGCCATCTTGAACAATTCCAGCGTTTCGCGGTCACCCGGGCCGTAAACGGCAGGCGGTCTGATGATCGTCCATTCGAGACCCGAGGCCGCGACCAGGCGCTCGGCCCTTGCCTTCGACCAGCCATAATCGGACAATTCTGGCTCACGCGCGGCCAGGGACGACATATTGACGAAGCGCCGGACGCCGGCCTTGCGGGCGGCGTCGATCAGCGAGGCGGTGCCGCCGATATTGACCGCTTCGAACGCCTCTTTATCGCCGCTGATCAAGCCGGCGACATGGATTATCGCATCAGACCCCGCCACCAGTTCAGCCAGGCTTTCCGGCCGGTCGAGCGCTCCGTCCACCCAGATTATGCCGTCGCCCGGGGCCTTGCGTCCCCGTGTCAGCGCGCGAACCTCAAATCCTGCTTCCAGTGCGATTCGCAGCAAATGCTGGCCGACAAACCCGGTTCCTCCCGTAATGGCGAGAATGCGGCTTTTGGAAATCCTGGTCATAGTGGCGACCAATCGCCTTCTACCTCCCCCGAAGCGGTCGTTTCGGCGTCCAGATAGGAAATGATGGCATCAAGCGCCGCCTCTGCGCCCTTACCGGTGGCGCCGGACAATATTAGGGGCTTCTGCCCGCATTCGGCCTCCAGCTCCTGGGCCAATGCCTCCAGAAGCTCGTCGTCCAGCGTGTCCGATTTGTTGAGCGCCACGATTTCGGGCTTTTCCTCGAGACCCGCTCCATAAGCGTCGAGCTCGGTGCGGACGACCCGATAGGCGTCCGCTACATCCTCATTATTGGCGTCTACCAGATGCAGCAGCACGCGGCAGCGTTCGACATGACCCAGGAACCGGTCGCCAATGCCGGCGCCATCGGCCGCGCCTTCGATCAGGCCCGGTATGTCGGCCATGACGAATTCGCGTTCGCGGTGCCGTACCACGCCCAATTGCGGATGGGTGGTGGTGAAGGGGTATGCTCCGACCTTTGCCTTGGCATTGGTGACGGCGTTGATGAAGGTGGATTTACCCGCATTGGGAAGACCCACCAGGCCGGCATCGGCGAGCAGTTTCAGCCGCAGCCACACCGACATTTCCTCGCCGAGCCAGCCGGTGCCATGCTGCCTGGGCGCCCTGTTGGTGGCGGTTTTGTAGCTGGCATTGCCCCGGCCGCCGTCGCCGCCGCGCATGAAGACGATTCGCTCCCCCACGCGGGTGAAATCGGCCAGCACATGTTCCTGGTCATCGGACAATATCTGCGTCCCGACCGGTATTTTGATCACCAGATCGTCGCCGCCGGCGCCAGTCTGGTTGCGGCCGGCCCCGCCCTTGCCTCGGGGTGCCTTGAAATGCTGGGTGTAGCGAAAATCGATCAGCGTATTAAGGCCCTCGACGGTTTCAAAAATGATGTCGCCGCCCTTGCCGCCATTGCCCCCGTCGGGACCGCCATATTCGACGAATTTTTCACGCCGGAAACTGACGGCGCCGGGGCCGCCGACGCCGGATTTGAGGTGAATCTTGGCTTGATCGAGGAAATGCATGGCGCGCATCTAGGCCATGCGCGTTGCAATTTGAACCTTTCAATCCGGAATTGGAAAGCGTCCGCTTCGATAGTGCGTCAATCCGAACCTCTGCCGTGGCTGGCGCTCAGGTAAAGCGTCGCTTGCCGGCGTGCCGTATCCGCGGGGAGTTTGAGCGCGTTGGTCATCGCTTCCCCCAGCAACGAATCGCCCAGCGCCGCGAGAATCAGCCACAAGGTCGTATCATGCGCCGGCCGTCCGTCGGGCCCTTCGCCCAATTGATCGACCAGTTGGTGGATCGATTCCAATATGGGGTCGAGCGCGTCGCGATTGCCCGAAAGCATCATCCAGGCGGCGAGGGCGCCGGCCCCTTCGCGCCCAAAGGCATCGAAGATCCGATCGACCACCTCACGCGGGTTCGCCTCGCCCTGGCGGGCACGCTGGACCGCGTCGGCAATGCCGGAAGTCACCCGATCGCCGATGAATTTGGCAAGATCCGATTGGAGGCCGGCCGCCGATCGGAAATGATGGAGGAGGTTGGCGTGGGTCTTGCCGATCTTTGCGCCGACCGCCTTCAGCGTCACCGCTTGCGGACCTTCGGCAATCAACAATTTGCGCGCCGCCTCCAGCGCGGCAGTCCGGCTTTCGGCGGAGCTAAGCCGTTCGCGAACTATTGACATATATGTAAGTAGTGGCCATGCATATGCAAGGAGATAGACCATGGCGCGGATGAAGACACCTACTGACTTGACGATCACGCCGCGCGACCGACGCTTCGGCCGCGAAAGCCGGCCCGCCAAGTGGTGGAATGGCGGCGATCCGGTCGCCACCGCGCTCTATAATGCCCTTTCCGCGACCTTTCCGAAGGGCGAGACCTTCTTCGTCGAAAGCGTGCGCAACTTTCGCGAGGGCGCCGACCCCAAGCTTATGGCGGAGATAAAGGCGTTCGTTACCCAAGAGGTGATGCATAGCCGGGAACATCAGGCGTTCAATAATCATGCGTTGGACGCCGGCTACGATCTTTCTTCGCTGGAAAGGCGGGTCGATTGGCGGCTCGATATGGTTCGCGAACGCCATCCCATCGCCAGCCTCGCGGCCACCATGGCGCTCGAACATTTCACGGCGATCCTCGCGCACGAATTACTGGACGACCCGCGTCACCTGGCCGGTGCGGATCCCGAAACAACCGCGCTTTGGCGCTGGCACGCGATCGAGGAGATCGAACATAAGGGCGTCGCTTATGACACCTGGCTCCACGCGACCCGGGATTGGCCGCGTTTCAAGCGCTGGAACGTGAAGGCAAAGATCATGCTGCTGGTTACGCGCAACTTCGTCGTCGATCGCACAATAGGGTCGCTCGAATTGCTGCGGCAGGACGGGATTACGGGACCTCGCGCCTGGGCGCGCCTATTCTGGTTCGCCTATGTGCGGCCGGGGATGATGCGGAAGATTCTGGGCGCCTGGGCAAGCTTCTTCGTGCCCCGCTTCCATCCGTGGAATCATGACGATCGCAGGCTGATCGAAGCCGAGGAGAAGCTTCGTTCAGCGCCGCACGCGCCTGCCTACGAGATCTAGGCGGCCAGGCAAAAAGCCTTGAGGAAGGCGCCGGAGGGCGTGGCCGTGGCACCAGCCCGGCCAAGGTCGCACTCGAAGGTCTTGCACGGGGCAAGGGTGCCCCGGCCGACGCTGTAGCGCGGCGCCACCTCGCCAATGTCCCGGAACCCGATTTTTTCCAGCACCCGTCCGGAGGCGGGATTGTCGATGAAATGGCCGGCCGTCAGCTTTTGCAGGCGCAGTCCATCGCGCGCGATCGCAACCACCGCCGCGGCCGCTTCGGTCGCGTAGCCGAGGCCCCAAAAGGGACGCGCGATCCAATAGCCAAGCTCCACCTCGCCGTCCGAGTGGCGCGCGAGGCCGATCGTGCCGACCAGTTGGGGCGCGCCGAGGGTCCGGCGAAAGATCAGGAAAGCCGGTGCCTCCGAGCCGCGTTCGACGCCCAGAAGCGCATGGGCATCCTCCAGGCGATAGGGCCAGGGTGCGCTCGCCAGGTTGCGGACGATCGCTTCGTCGGCAATGGCGGCGAACAAGGCGGGGGCATCTTCCGCCCAGCCGGGCCTCAGCAGTAATCTATCGGTTCTGGCGAACATGTCTCTTCCTCCTCTCGTGCCCGCCCGTGCACCAATAGGGTGACGGTCCGGCGACATTTTTTGAGGGAGACAATAAAAAAGGGAGAAGGGGCTGCCCCTCTCCCTCGAACGCTTCTCTTATGAGAAGCTTGGGCTGCCCCTTGCAGGACAGCCCTTTATCGACTGTCCTTATTCCGCTGCCTGGGTAATTTGCATTTCCACACACGCGAATTTGCGACCGAGCTTGCCGTCGCGGAAGGCGACACGGCCGTCGGTAAGCGCAAAGAGGGTATGATCCTTGCCCATGCCGACATTGGTTCCCGGATACCATTTGGTCCCGCGCTGACGCACGATGATGTTGCCGGCGACGACGGTTTCGCCACCGAACTTCTTCACACCAAGGCGACGGCCTGCGCTGTCGCGACCGTTGCGGGTTGAACCACCTGCTTTTTTATGTGCCATTGTGCGTCTCTACTCTCGAATCTCAGGCTTTTTTATCAGCGGCGGGCTTCTTTGTCGCCGCTTTTTTCGTGGCGCCGGCCTTTACGGGCTCGGCGGGTTTCGGCTTCGCTGCTTTTTCGGCCTTCGGCTTGGCTTCCGCCGCCGGCTTTTCCGCCTTCGCCTTTTCGGGCTTGTCCTTTTCGGCCGCGGCTTCCTTCTTCACCGGCGCTGCCTTGGTGGGCGCTTCGGCCTTCTTGGCGGGGGCTTTGGCTGGCGCGGTCTTGACTGCCACGGTCTTGGCTGCCGGGGTCTTGGTTGTCGGGTTCTTGGTTTCTGGGGCCGGAGTCGTCTCAGCGGCTTCCTTCTTCGGCGCGGCCTTCTTGGGCGCTGCCTTCTGGTCGCCGATCGCGGTGATCCGGAGGATCGTCAGCTGTTGGCGATGACCGGCCTTGCGCCGGTAATTGTGGCGGCGGCGCTTTTTGAAGACGATGACCTTGTCACCCTTCGCCTGCGCGATGATTTCTGCCGAAACCGTCAGGCCCTTGGTGTCCTTCAGGTCCGATCCTTCGCCCGCGAGCAGGACGTCGCCCAAGGTGATGGTGTCGCCAGCCTCTCCGGCCAGCTTTTCTACGACGATCTTGTCTCCGGCGGCGACGCGATACTGCTTGCCGCCCGTGCGCACGACTGCGAACATGGTTTTTTCCAATTACCTTCTAGCATTTTCCGCATGGGTTACGGCCGCAAGGCCAAGGTCCCGCGCGGGAAGTGGGGCTGCTACATAAGGACCGGCGGCCTGTCAACCGAAGCAGGCGGGCCGAACGAGACCCTGGAAGGCATCAGTGCCTGTGTTCGGGTTTCAGGCGGTAACGCCCATCCTCATATTCGTTGAATATATCGGCGATGGCGGGGTGATTGACCGGTTCGTCGCTATGGTCTCGCAGCAGATTCTGCTGGCTGACATAGGCGACGTAGGAGGAATCCGCATTTTCGGCGAGCAGATGGTAGAAAGGCTGGTCCTTGGACGGCCTGATCTCCTCCGGAATCGACTGATACCAGTCTTCCGAATTGGCGAAGACCGGATCGACATCGAAAATGACGCCGCGAAATTCGAACAAGCGGTGACGCACCACATCGCCGATCGAAAAATCGGCGGAAGCGATAGCCGGGGCGGTGGCGGCCGGAATATCCTGGAGAATGTCATGTCTGGGCATCGTCGCTCCTATGTAGGAGATAACGCGTAACGCGCAAGGAAGGGGCCCCGGCCGCAAGGAAGCCCGCTTGGCAAGTGAGACGGCTTGCGTTAGAGCCCGCCCCGCTATCGACCGGCCCCGCATTCGATTGAGGGGCCGCTCCCGCGGGAGAGGTGCCAGAGTGGTCGATCGGGACGGTCTCGAAAACCGTTGTGCCCTCACGGGTACCGTGGGTTCGAATCCCACCCTCTCCGCCAAACAGGCCGTCCGCAGGGGCGGCACGAATCCTGATGCGAAAAGTCCGTGCCGAGAGCCAAAGAATTAAGTATTGTGTCCCCGGAATTTATCTGTACGCCAATCACCAGGGATCGATCGTCGCGGTCACGCAAGCCAGCGGCACCACGCTCAAGGTCAATGGCTATGACGAATGGGGTATTGCCAATGAAGATAATCTTGGACGGTTCGCTTATACCGGCCAGATCGCCATTCCGGAGCTAGGCTTTTATCATTATAAGGCCAGGATATACTCGCCCACGCTAGGTCGGTTCCTGCAGACCGATCCGATCGGATATGAGGATCAGATCAATCTATATGCTTATGTCGCAAACGATCCGGTCAACCAGACCGACTCCACCGGAGAAGCGATCGATATCATACTCGACATCGCGTTCATCGTCGCTGACGTTGCAGACATTGCGAGCAACGGTCTTAACGCTACCAATGGAGTTTCGCTTGGGGCAAACATAGTAGGCGCTGTCCTACCGGGGGCGACGGGCCTTGGCGCCGGTACTCGCGCCCTAATGAAAAGCGGTGAGATCGCTAGGAGCACGAGGGCAGAGCGCATCGCCCAGAACGCTGCTCAAGGAGCAAAGGGCGAAGCTGCGACGGCGAAAAAACTTGGTGACACAGTAGCCGGCAAGCAAGTCTCATTCAAATCGAGTGATGGAACGAGGTCTAGAGCCGATTTTGTCACCAAAGGGAGAGGTGTGGTGGAAACCAAGACAGGCAACGCACGCCTAAGTCCCAATCAGCAGAAGTTGCATAGTGATATCAAAGCGGCACGAGAGGTTACGCCGGTTGGACGCAATGCGAGGGATGCTGGCCTTGAGCCCGGAAAACCGACGAGGATGAATGGCTGCTCAATAGATAGACCATGCTGATGTCGCGGTGTAGCGCAGCTTTCAAAAAAGACATTCGGCTGAAATGTTACGACGCACTTGAGCGGAATGGATTTACGCGCTTCGCCAAGGAAGGTGTTGATTGGCCTCTGGACGTTGGCTTTCACTGTTGGGTAGGATTAAACACTGGCCTCTATCCTGATCGCGTCGAAATAAATCCATTTGTAGGGGTGCATGTCGTCCCGATGGCGAAGATGCGTGCTTTGGAAGGTAACAAATACGATCGGGGTATTGCAACCTATGCAATACCAATGGGCGAGCTTTTGACTGCTCGCAACGAGCGAGCTTTTGCGTTTACGCCGGAACAGAGCGATAGCTTTGTTGATTCAGAGGCTCAGCGATTGGCCAGCCTTTATGCTCACGCTGGCCTTACTTACGCTCGGTCGATTGCAAGCTATAAAGCCCTCTTACCGCTTCTCGAAGGCCGCGTAGAGACGTTAGGCGGGTATCCCGAGAAGGTTGCTTGCTGCCTCTACCTCATGGGCGAGATTAGTCGCGCACGTGCCTTCGTGGGGGATTTTTTGGCTAGAGAGCCGGACTACTTCCGTAGCTTTGCCGTTCCCTTTTTAAGCATGATCGGCACCGAAGAGGACGGAGGAATGGCCCCAACGGAAAAGGCAAGATAAAAGGACTGGCTCCCCCTGCGGGCTAACCTGTTGTCTGCACGTCGTTTTTTAAGGAGATAGATGGCACTGGTAGGGAGCAAGCAGTGCTAATCCGGCACCATGCGGAGTGCCGCTCCGGGACGAAGTTGTTGAATCCGCGATCAAAATAGCAGTGCCAGGTGCAGCGTTGCCGTGAGCGGCCCGCGCTCTACGCCGCTTCGCTCTGCCGAGCCGCTTTGGCGTCTCGTCCGCTGGTGCGGTGACGATCGCTAACGCGGGACCGGTCCTGCGGCCCGGCATATGGCCATCGCTGGCGCGATGACGTTGGTGGCGATCGGCCAGCGGTGCGGGCGGTCGCTGCCCTTTAGGCCCGCCGAATTCCGGGGACATTGCGTAATTGAGTTAGTCATCCACCTGCTTGGCACGGAGTCACCACGTTGGGGCTCCAAAGGAGGCGGATGACCGATGACGATTTTCGCAGGATTGGATGTATCTGACAAGACCACGCACATCTGTGTAGTCGATGATGAAGGCGGTGTCGGGTGGCACGGTGTATGCGCGACTGATCCCGAGCTTATTGCGGGCACGTTGCGGAAGCACGCCCCCGGGCTTGCCCGTGTCGTGCTCGAGACAGGCCCGCTGTCGGCTTTTC
>JACDEE010000029.1 GCA_013816585.1 Sphingosinicella sp.
TCGCCGCCTGACCGCGATCCTGAAGGCTCGGATCACATCATGCCCCCAAAAGCCGATCCGAGACCTCGTAGACAACCATAGATGCCGGTCACAACAGGCAAAAGAAATCAATTAGACAACACAATACCCTAATTATCGCCGGCGACCGCGTTAACCGATCATTGGCCGGTGAATTAAGTATTGTGTCCCCGGAATTACCCGGAATTATGTGGATTGGAATGCGATAGCTTGACACTCAGTCCCAAACGAGTGGACTAAATATATTAAGGCGCTCGCTCGAATTGCATTACCCAGTTGGTCTTCCAGCTATTCCCCTTATCGTAGGAATATGCTTGTTCCCATTGCGCTGTGGTTAGAGTGATCCGCGACCAAATGAACCGGGTGCGCATCATTTTGCCGTCGTATATTCCCTCGGCGTAAAAAGTGCCGACGCCGTTCACAAATTGACCCGTGACCGGCGGATCCATGGCGCCGTGCGGATTGCGGCCATCAACCCACCAAATCGCCCAAGTTGCGGTTTTTGGGTCATAGGTTCGCAGCGCCAGGCCGCGAGTGACACCACTGGACTTCATGAAAATATTATCTTCGACATTTCCGTTTCCGCCAAGGACCGGGCGGGCAGTGGATGTGCCTTCGAATTCAATCCATTCTTTGCTCCCTGCCGGCAATTTCACCCGGTGATGCACCCGCCAATTTCCAAACTGAAAATCGAAATCGTGCGCGCCGTTGCGCATGGAGGGGGCGACGTCGCGTCGTTTGCCCGCTTCGCTTGCCTGGATTGACGGCCCAATGATCAAGGCGAGCAGCACGACAGGCAAGATGGGTTTGCGCATAATCATGACATAACTTCTGTTGAGAGAGAGGCAGCGAAGGCCTTGTGAAGGCAGTCAACCAGGGCCGAGGCATGTTTGCCGGTCGGATCCAGATCGGGATCGAAGATCGTGACGTCCATCCCAAGCACCCTGCCGGACGCGAGAAGACCACGGATCAAATCATTCAGCTGAGCAAAATCGAACCCGGGCGATCCAGGCGAGTCGACCGCAGGCATTCTGTGTTGGTGTGTTGGCACGACCGGAGGGTATCGCGCCTCACTGACGATCATAAAACGAGCATTATTGATGCTTATATGAAGTTGGGCTTATGGTGAGCCATGCCTAAGCCCCTTCCGCCACTCGACGCCTTGCGAATCTTTGAAGCCTGTGCGCGGCACGGCAATTTCACGCGCGCAAGCGAAGAGCTCTCGATCACGCCGACTGCAGTCAGTCTCCGTATCCGCTCGCTCGAGGAATTTCTGAATGGAACGCTTTTCCAGCGCAGGGGACCGCGTATTGCTCTGACCGACGCAGGCACCGAGCTTGGCGAGCAAATGTCAAAGGCCATGGCGATCATTCGTGACGCTGTTGATGGCTGCCGTCATAGGTCCAATGCAATTCGTCTGACATGCTCGCCTACATTGGCCGCGCGGTGGCTCCTTCCGCGGCTTGATCGTTATAACTTGCTCCCCGACGCGGCCCCGATAATTCTCGATGCCAGCAGCGAGGTTCGTGGCCTCGGCCTGTTCGACGTTGCCATCCGTAGCGGCACTGGGCCTTGGCCTGGCCTCGAATCGACGCGGTTGATGCCGCTCCAGGGGACACCGATGCTTACGCCCGAACTCGCTTCACGCGTGGGCAACGACATCGATGCTTTGCTCCGACTCCCGCTGATTCCAGACGAGCGATGGGCTCGATGGCTGGCGGACATGAACCGCGGAGATGCCCGCCCGACGTTTGTGTCGACCACTTACCCCACGCAGGACATGGCCGGCCAGGCGGCAAGAGTGGGAGCTGGCGTTGCGCTGCTTTCACCATTGTTGTTTTCCGAAGAGATCAAGAGCGGATTGCTGTTGGCTCCGTTCGATCACCTGGTCGATGGGCCGGACGCCTATTGGCTGTTGTGGCCGGGAAGTGGGCAGGCGCCCATATTCGTTGAATGGCTATTGAGCGCAGGTTAGACACCTCTACGTACCCCGGACGTCGAGGCCCGCATCAGATCAGCTTGGACCCAGTCGCGGAGCTGGCAAAAGGTCACTCGGTACGCATAGCGCCAGGCTAGGTCGGCTGACGCGACTGGCCTGTTGTCCGCGATCCGCGCTAAGGTCGTGAGGTATCAAGAAGATTGTCGGGAAGTGGCGCAAAATCAGACATAGGTCGCATGTCCGGTTTTGGTCGAAAGCGGCCATCCGGGGATTAACCCATGTTCCCATTTTGTTCTTGACATCCTCGCCGAATATGTCATTATTCCACAACTAGGAATTGCGGGTGACGATCCCGCGTCGAGGCTCGCCGGATGGCGGGCCTTTTTTGTTTCCGCGCCGCCTGAAAATGACGCTGGCGCGGCTCCTCCCGGACGGCTCCCTCCGCAGCACACGCCTTGGCAAAAGGGCTGCGCGACCAGTCACGTCCGGGAGGGATGGTTCGAGAGGCGCGAAGACGATCGAAGCGATCCTTGCCTTCATGCTGATCGGGTTCATCCTGGGCGGCGGGGCTTTCCTTGATTGCGACGAGGACGAAGTAGCGCTCTGGAACGTACTCTGCAGGACGCGGGCGGTGGTACGGAGCAGCAGGAAGTCATCGTACTAAGTCTGAAAGCGTTTTCCGAGCTGACAGGTCGGCGGTGATATCGATTCGCGATGGTTAATCGAGAACAACCCGCCGGGCATCGCGATAGCAGTGGATCTGCGCCTAGCGCACGATCCATTTATCGTTCGCCATTTTTATCATCGGAATCCCGCATCGCCGGCATTCGCTGACGAAGGTGTTTCCGTCGAATGTCGCCTTACCGGCCGACCGCGCGTGGCCCAGTAGCAGGCACAATATTTCACTGAATTTCATAACAGGCCCCCGATCCAGAATAATGGAAACGGGCCCGGACTCAATGGGGGTCATTATGACTGTTCTAGCAATTCAGCAGGTGCCCAATGGGCGCCGATAGTGTGATTCAGCTCGCGTCCGACTTCGGCCCGATGGGGCTGATGGTTGCTTATCTGATGTGGCGGGAGCTTCGGACCGAGAAGCTGTCGAGAGACCGGATCGAAACCGACAAGGCGCTCGCGGCCTCCATGGCGCTGCTGACGGCCGCCATCACGGGGATGAAGTCCAATGGGTGAGGCTCAACGCGCCATGAAAGAGGTGAGGGACGCGGCGTGCGCGCTGTCCATCGCGTGCCTCGCCCATATTCCTGCCCCGATCCTCCGCGATGCAGAGACTCTGAAACCCCTCCCAGCCGCCCCCAATGAATTCCAGGAGCTTCTGAACAAGCTTTCCTGAGCGGGTCCGCCGCCCTGACTTCAGGCGCGTCCTATCCATCCAGCGACCTACGTCAAATCGTTCGCCGGTCCCGCCGGCGGCAGGGAGAATCTCATGAAAATCAGCCAGCGCGACAGCGACCTCATAAAATCGTTCGAGGGCCTGCGGCTCAAGGCCTATCTGTGTCCGGCCAGCGTCTGGACGATCGGCTATGGATCGACCGGGCCGCATGTCCGGCAAGGCGTCTTCATCACCGAGGTGAAGGCGGAAGCCCTGCTGCGGCAGGATCTCGCGCGGTTCGAACGCGGGGTGGAGGCGATGGCCGGCCCGTGCACGCAGGGGCAGTATGAGGCGCTCATATCCTTTGCCTTCAACGTCGGCATAAGCGCGCTCCAAGCCTCGACCTTGCTCAAACGGCACAAGGAAGGAGCCCATGAGCAGGCCGCCGACCAATTCCTCCGCTGGAACAAGGCGGGGAAGCTGGTTCTCCCCGGTCTCACCCGTCGCCGCGCGGCCGAACGAAAGCTCTATCTGTCATGAAGATTCCGACCTGGCCGCCGCGCGACTGGCGGGCGTTCCTGGCGCTGGCCTTCTCGATCGGCGGTGCCGCGGTACTTACCGGCCTGCTCGGCTGGACGATCCGCATCCTCGAACGGGGAGCGCAGATGGAGGCAATCGCCAATATTTCCTACGCCTTGCTGGGCATAATCGGCGCGGTCCTGCTGAGCCTGGGCCTCGCCATCAACCGCCGCTCGATCAAATTTTCCAAGGAAGGCTTCGAAGCCTCCGGAGGCGACGACGCGCCCATGGCCTGAACGGCGCGCCGGGAATCCTGGCGAGGCGAACCGCAAGCCTGACGGCGCAAACAACCAGCGAGCATTGGAGACGTACATGCCGTTATTGTTGATCAGATATTGGAAGGCGGGCCTCGCGGCCCTGCTCCTGCTCGCCTTCGGACTTCAGACGCTTCGTCTGGCGGCGTGCGAACGGCATTCCGGCAAGGTGGAAGCGCAACTCGCCAGGGCGAACGCGTTGATCGAGGTGCAGAATGAACAGGTTGCCGCGATGGAAGCGGATGGGCGGCGCCTGACCGCCAAAGTCGAAAAGGCACGCGCGGCGGGCGAAAAGGGGATCGAAGCGGCACGGGCTCAGGCGGCCAGGGTCCGTGTCACTCCGGCCAATGGCTGCGCGACGCCGGCCGCGATCATGGAGGCGTATCGATGAGATTTGTATCGACGAAACCCCTGTCCGCATTGGCGCTTTTGCTGATCCTTGGCGGCTGCTTCGGAGACAAGGGTCCCGTGGTTTCTATTCCGATCGCGAAACCGTGTGTCGAGGGCGAGATACCGGCCGAGCCGGTCGGGATCGAGGGGACGCTCACCGGCGACAGCGGGCGCGACATCGGCATCATTGCGGGAAGCGAAAAGGAGGCGCGGGCCTGGGGCAGGGCGCTTCACGGGATGCTGAGCGCGTGCAAGGCATAGCGCCCTGACACCGATCCGGGCGGCCTTGGTCGATTTTTTCCGCCCTTTGGTCGGGCATCAGGTTCCGGTAACTTTTTGCGCGGATAAGGATCCTGCTTTTCTGTGCGGGAGATCATTATGCGGATGGATGTCGTCAATCGCCAGGGCGCTACCGCCCTTCCGAACCTGGATGACGAAGGCCCGATGGCGCTGAAAGGCATTGCCTGGGGAATATTGCTTGGCAGCGCCTGCTGGCTGGCGATCATCCGCCTGGTTTTTTGATCCAGCGACCTTAGGCGACCGGCAAAAGGGGCCGTCCATCCAATTACCCAAGCGATTTTGCGGGGCTTGCCGAACGCCGTGGTTGCGATCAAAAGATCGCCAGTTCGTTGGGGAGCTTGTGATGGCGGTGATGGCAAGGAAAGGCCTTTGGGCACGGCGGATTGCGATGGCGGCACTGGTGCTGGCCATAGGCGGGTTGCTGGCGGCCCTGATCGCCGCGATCGGAAGCGGGCAGGGCGCCTGGCATTACCGGTCCGGTCTCACCGCGCTTCGTTATGCCTTTTACGCGGCGATAGCCGGCGGCGTCCTCGCGCTGATCGGCCTGGCGCTTAGCCGGCGAAGCGGAGTCCCGGGGCTTGCGGCGCGCAATCTGATCGCGCTGGCGGTGGCCCTGGCCTTCATCGTCTATCTGGGCCTGCATATCCGGACCGCACGAAGCGTTCCCGCGATCCACGACATCAGCACCGATTTGAAGGACGTTCCGCAATTCAGGGCGCTTCGCGTCCGCGAGGATAATCTGGAGAAAATCCCCGACTTGGACCGTCCGGAGCTTATAGCGATGGAGCCGGAGGAACGGTGGAAGGCGCTCCACCGGGAGGGCTATAAAGATTTCGGCCCGGTAAGGGTGCCGTGGACGGTGCGTGAGACGGTGTCCAAGGCGCAGGCGCTGGCCGAAAAACGCGGCTGGGAAATCGCCCATGTCGATCCGGGCCGTGGAACGCTGGAGGCGACCGACACGACATTCTTCTTCCGCTTCAAGGACGATGTGATCGTCCGCGCGCGCAAGGATCCCCAGGGCGAAGGAACGATCGTCGATATGCGGTCGATCAGCCGGGTCGGCGGAAGCGACGTCGGAGTCAACGCCGCCCGGATCCGCAAATTCCTGAAGGATTTACGCCAAAGCTGAGGCCGGGCCTGGAATCGCAGTCATCCATGGGCGCATGGGAAGAAAAAAATGAAAGCAGCTTTGTTGTGCGTGCCAATCGCCCTTTCCGCCTGTGCTACGGCCCCGAACGTTCCGAGCCGGAGCAGCGTACTGACAGTAGATGACCAGCAGCGAGCCATGGTGGCCGCATCGGACGTCGCCGGCCTTGACCGGCTTGCTCATCCCAACTTGCGCATCAACGCCCCTGGTGGGCGGGTAATTTCACGAGAGCAGTTCTTAGCGAATATGCGATCTGGGGAAATGGCCGCCGAGTTGTTCGAACGGACTGCTGAAGACGTCAGCATCAGCGGAGACATCGCGGTCGTCATGGGCCGGGAAACATTCACCCCCGCGCCGAATAGCGAACTTGGACGAGCTTTCGGCGCAAAGCCACTTCAGCGGAGATACACCAACATATTCATTTGGCAGAAGGGCAGGTGGTTATGGCTCGCGCGCCATGCGAACGTGCTGCCCCCCGTGCTGCCCACCGCGCGGCCTTAGATCCACTTTCGACCACGGTCACTATCGTTATTCGCTTGTCGCTTATTCGGTGGTTTTGCCGTCGAAATGCTCGTGCGCCGCATCGGCCTCCGCCTTGGTGCGGTGGACCACGGCGTCGACATGTTCGGGTGGGCCATAGATCGTATACATGCGCAGCGGCGTGGCGCCCGTATTGACGACATTGTGCAGCGCGCCGGCGGGGACGATCACCGCGAAATCATCTTCAACGCGGTTCTTCACTCCGTCGATATGAATTTCGCCTTCGCCTTCTTCGATGCGGAAGAATTGGTCGCGGTCGTCGTGCGTTTCCGAGCCTATCTCGTCGCCCGGCTGCAACGTCATCAGCACCAACTGTAAATTCTGGCCGGTATAAAGCACATGCCGGAAATCCTCGTTCGCGACCGTCGCCTTATCGATATTGTCGACATAGCCTTTTTTCATGTTTCCATTCCTTCCGCTTCATCCAGAACATGGGATGAAGGCCCAACGAAGCTGGGGACCCGTTCGGTTCCGTGCAAGCGCCCGACAAGGGTGACGGATATGTAATTGCCAGCGCGCCTTCGCTCGTTAAGCTAAGGTTCGGTAAGCGGCGGGAGGTTGTGCCGTGAAATTCACGAGCGGACGCTCAATCGCAGGAAGTTACCGCGCCGTCTTACCAGTTGCCAGGTTCGGAGGTCGATGAAGCCTGTGGGCTGTTCAACTGGGGTGCGAGCACGCGAAGCGCGTTCGGCAAGGCCGCGAGCGCCGGATCGTCGAAGCGCAAGTGCGGCAGATATTGGGCGAGAAGCGCCGCGATCACTTCGGCCTGGGCCCGGTCGCGGCGGCGCTTGATCGGATCGCGATCGTCCCGCTGGTAAATCCATAATTTGTGGAGCGCGAAAGCGCGAGGATCGGGCACGGGCACGTGCAGTGGAAACCCCCTTTCGTCGATCACCACCGTCTCAATCGCGGGGCTGTTCTCGAGCCATATCAGCCCGGCAATTTCGGCGGCCTGAAGATCGCCGATTTGCGGGGCGATTGCGCTGCGTGCCGGCGGCCCATGTCCCTTGAGGAGAGGCTGGATCAGATCGACCAGAAATCCGGAGGCATTGGCAGCGCGGAAACTGCCCGGCGCGGTCGGTACAAAACTATCGTCGATTTTCCGGAGGATGCCGATCAGGCCCTGCTCACGTGCCTCCGGCGACACAAGCACCAGTTCGCGCCGCGAATCATAAAGCAGGTCGATGTCCTGGGTCCCGATGTGGCGGCTGGCCAGATGAACACCTGCCATGCGCTCATAGGCAAAAAGGGCATGGGTCCCGACCACGCTGAGACTGGTGCCTAGCAACCCCTCCCGATCAAGGCGTCGCAGCAACTTTGCCGAAATCGCCGGCATTCTGCCAAGCCGCATCGCACGGTTGACGGGGGCGATGGCCCGGATCCGGGAGTCCAGATCTGCGATGTGGGCCTTCGCTTCGTCTCTGCCCGCGCGAAATCGATCGAATATCTTCTCGGTTTCGCTGGACTGCGGGCCCAGGCTTTTCCAGTCACGATCGGCTTTGCGATAAAGATAGAATCGTCCGCTGACCCTTTTCCAGGTCATCGACCCTGAATAATGCCGGCGACGTTCCGAAGCGGCGCGGACCGAATAGACTTGCTCGACGTTGATAAGCTGCCGCGCCTGATCCCCATCGATCTCGGTAAAGTCGATCATCCGGCGAGATTATCCCTTTTTTCGGTGGTTGGGAAGAAAAAAGGGATAATGTCAACGCCGAGAAAAGGCGGCCGGTCGCCCGCGCCGCCTCCTCGTAGCGAAATTGTTGGCCCTGGCCGTCACGGGAGTTAATCCCGTGACGTCGATCCGGTTGGCTTGGCCACCGGTCGGCCGGCAGCGCCAATTCTTCGCGCTGCTCCTACGGCGCATTGCGCCGTCGTCGCTGCGCTCGGTTACCGCTTGCTGAACTGGAAAGAGCGGCGGGCCTTGGCCTTGCCGTACTTCTTGCGTTCTACGACGCGCGGATCGCGGGTCAGGAAGCCTTCGCGCTTCACCGTGGTGCGAAGACCGGGCTCGTAACGGGTCAGCGCGGTGCTGATGCCGTGACGGACCGCACCGGCCTGGCCGGAAAGCCCGCCGCCCTTGACGGTGGCGACGACGTCATACTGATCCTTGCGGTCGGTAATGTCGAACACCTGGTTGATCACCAGGCGAAGCGTCGGACGCGCGAAATAAACTTCCTGGTCGCGGCCGTTGACGACGATCTTGCCGGTGCCGGGCTTTAGCCAGACGCGGGCAACGGCATCCTTGCGGCGGCCGGTCGCATAGGCGCGGCCATAAGCGTCCAATTGCTGTTCGCGAAGAATGGCTTCGATCTGCGGACCCTGCGTTGAAACGCCATGGTCGTTGATCGGCTCTTCGCGGCGGCGGCGGCCATCTTCGTCGCGTGCGGGCGCAGCCGCGGCAGGTGCCTCGGCGGTTTCGGCAGCGGCGGGAGCATCAGCAGCAGCTTCAGCGGCAGGCGCTTCGGCAGCAGGCTTTTCGGCCTTGGTCTCGGTGAGAGCGGCCAGATCGGCAAGCGATTGACGATTGTCGGACATCAGGCACCAACCTTGTTCTTGCGGTTCATGCCCGCGACGTCGAGAATTTCAGGGGTCTGGCCACCGTGCGGATGCTCGGTGCCGGCATAGAGGTGAAGCGCGCGCATCTGGTCGCGGCCCAGGGGACCGCGCGGGATCATGCGTTCGATCGCCTTTTCAAGCACGCGCTCGGGGAAACGGCCCTCGAGTATCTTGGCAGGCGTGGTGGCCTTGATGCCGCCAACATAGCCAGTGTGCTTGTAATAGATCTTGTCGGTCAGCTTCTTGCCGGTGAAGCGCACCTTGTCCGCATTGACGATGACGACATGGTCGCCGCAATCGACATGGGGGGTGTAGCTTGGCTTATGCTTGCCGCGCAGGATGTTGGCGACGATCGAGGCGAGACGCCCGACCACCAGGCCATCGGCATCGATCAAATGCCACTTTTTTTCCACCTCGGCCGGCTTGGCCGACTTGGTGGTCTTCAACAGCGCCTTCATGGCCCAGTCTCCTTGAAGGGTCAGGACCCTCATTGTAAATGAACAGCGCCGCCCAAATTTGAGCGGCGCGGTGAGCGGCTAATTAGCTTCAGGGCCGCCAATGTCAAGGAAAAGCACGGGTTTCCCGGAAGGTATTATAATACCACGATCCGCGGAGACGCTCGCGGGGGACCGTCCGGACCGGGATATTCGAATGTCCAGGCGCGGCACCGTATTAGCCGCCGGGTCGGCTTAACCATAAGATTTGCTGCGGCGGGCTAAGAAGGCCTAAGGCTTTATATTCCTGTTTAAAAGTTGCCCGATATTCATGGAAGCCAATCTCCCCCACGCGATAGAGGCCGCAGGATCGGAAGCGGACCAGCTTCGGCGCATTATCGACCTTTTGCCGCAAATGGTGTGGGCCAACGAAAATGGGGGAAACGACGAATTCTATAACGCCAAATGGCTGGAATTCACCGGCGTACAGTTGGGTAAGGGTGTCAGCCGGTTCAACCTGATCCACCCCGAAGACCGGCAGGCAGCGGCGATTGCCTGGGACGAGGCGCAAGAGACCGGCCGATATCAGGTCGAATATCGATTGCGGCACCATAGCGGGAAATATCGCTGGATCATCAGCCGCGGCAATGCGAGCCGTGACGCTTCGGGGGCCATCACCGGATGGTACGGCACCTGTACCGACATCGAGGACAAGCGCGGGGCGATGGATGCCCTGCGCCGAAGCGAAACTGCCAAAGATCATGCGGTCCGGCGTTTCCATGAACTGGCTGCCAACCAGAATGCGATTTTCGAAGCGGTGGATGATGGGGTCCTGGTGTATGACAAAGCCGGCATTATCAAGCGATCCAACCATGCTGCCGGAAGGATTTTTGGATATACGGCGGCAGAGCTTGTCGGGAAGCATATCGGCATCCTGTTCGAACACGCGCCGAGCGAGGCGGATCTCACAAATTACCTGGAGACACTGGCCCGTGAAGGCCGCCGCCGCAAAACGGACGAATATCAGTCGCGACGCCGGGACGGGGTGATTTTTCCGACCGACGTTTCGACCAGCCCGGTTTATATGAATGAAGCTTTGCTCTTCATCGCCATCGTGAGGGACGTTTCCAAACGAAAGCAGCTGGAGGCGATGAAGAACGAATTCGTTTCGATCGTCAGCCACGAATTACGAACGCCGCTGACGTCGATCGCGGGGTCCCTGGGCCTGATGGCGGGCGGCGCGGCCGGACCCATGCCCCCGAAAGCCGAGCGTCTGGTCGCCATCGCGCATTCCAACAGCGTTCGGCTGGTCCGCCTGGTGAACGACATTCTGGATGTCGAAAAGATGCAATCCGGAAACATGCAGTTCGACCTGCGGGAGCTGAATTTAAACCTGTTGCTGGCGCAAATAGTCGAGGCAAATTTGTCCTATGCGGCGCATTTCGGAGTGCAGCTGGAACTTGCCCAGGACGGCTGTTCTGCCACGGTTTACGGCGACCCGGACCGATTGACCCAGGTTTTCACCAATTTGATTTCGAATGCGGTCAAATTCTCTCCGCAAGGTGCTTCCGTCACGTTGTCGGTCGGAACCGCTGGGCCCTATGCCAGGGTAACGGTTCGCGACACCGGGCCCGGGATTCCCGACGCGTTCAAGCCGCGCATCTTCGGCAAGTTCGCGCAGGCCGATTCCTCCGACCAAAAGCAGCGTGGAGGCACAGGGCTTGGCCTTTCCATAGTGAAGGAGATCGTCGTTCGTACGGGCGGCGAGGTATCGTTTGAATCCGAAGTGGGCCAGGGCACCAGCTTCTACGTGGATCTTCCCCCAACAGCCGCCGACGCAGATCGCCGCCGCCACGACAGACGCACGAGATAAGGCACGGGAGCGTCGGCCGGCTGGACGAAGTGACCCTGTCCCAACGAGGTCTCCGCCCTGGCCCTTGCGGCACGCATGGTTTGGGAATCTAGTCGGAAGGAGTACAGTCTTGCGGAGCCCGCGCGGTTCTTTGCAGAATTCGTTTCGATCAGGCGTATCTCCGCTTGCCTCTTGCCCCAGCGTCAACCGCCTTTCTTGGAGTTCAGCCATGATCATTTTAATCGCCGCTTTGGCGCTGGGCTCGGCCCCGATGAACGATGCGGCCGTGGTCCGGCATACCTCGCACGAATATCAAAGATGTTCGCGGGTCGTGATGACCGAGATGGAACAGATTAGCTGCATCTTGCCGGAACTTCAGAGGCAGGATGAACTTCTGCGCAAGGCAACGGACGACACCATAAGGCGACTTCCGGCCCGGAAAAAGGCGACGTTCCGGCGATTGCAAAGAAATTGGAGCCGCCACCGCACCGAGAAGTGTCAGCGGGACAGCAAGCGGGCCACCAACATATCGGTCAAGCAAACCCAGTGCATGCTGTTCGAAACGGTTCGTCGAACGGAATGGCTGAAAAAATATCGCTAAGCGCGATCGAATGGTCGTCGATCGTTGCGAAGTTCATTCAACCCTTTCAACCTCGTCCTTCAGGCGGGCCAGCATGGCGATCGCACGTTTTGCATGCGGCCCGATCCAGCGTTCGTGAATCGCGTGGATTGGAAGGGGATTGAGATGATTCCATCGCTCCCGGCCTCGCCGCTCCACCAGAATCAGGTCGGCCGTTTCGAGCACCTTTAGGTGCTGCATGATGGTGCACCGGTCCAGGTCGGCGAATTGAGCGCATATTGCACCTGTCGTCAGGGGCTGGTCGCGAAGCGCGTCCAGGATCGATCTTCGCTTCGAAGAGGAAAGAGCCCTGAATACGCGGTCCTGCTGTTCCCGGATTGACATGTTATAAATATATAACATATCTGTGGGAATTGCAAGGAGAGGCGTGATGGATTTGAAATTCACGGTGATGATTCATGTCAGCCGGCCGGTCGCCCAGGTGTTCGAGGCCGTTGCCGACCCAAAGGAGCTTTCATCTTATTTCACCACGGGTGGGGCAAGCGGACGCCTGGAGGCCGGCACGACGGTAACCTGGGACTTCCATGATTTCCCGGGGGCCTTTCCGGTCGAAGTCGTGGAAGTGGTGCCGAACGAGCGGATCGTTCTTAAATGGGAGGCGAATGAAGGTCCGCCGGACGCCGCAGCAGACGGTCCCAAAGGTGCGGGCTATTCGACCGTGGCGACCATGAGCTTCAAACCGACCGAGGATGGACGCACCCTCGTCCAGATCGAGGAGAAAGGTTGGCGCGAGACGGAGGCCGGTCTTGCCGCAAGTTACGGTAATTGCATGGGCTGGTCCCAGATGCTCGCGGCGCTGAAGATGTGGGTCGAACACCGCATCAACCTTCGTGAAGGCGCGTATCGATGATGGTTCGGCCTTAGGCACGCGGGTCCGGATCAGGGGCGGCCCAAGTAAATCTTCGACCGCTGGAAAATGGTTTCCTGGCGGTCTAGCTTCGGCCGCCTGAGAAGGAGCCTGCGATGAGGGAATTATTTGACGTGATTTTTGCCGATCTGCGCGGGCGGATGCTGCAGGCAGGCGGAAGCATGGAAGTTTCGGCCGATCAACCGGGGAGTTTAATAATCAAAACCCCGTGGAACGAGCCCGGAAAGAGCGAACCCGCCTGGTTCGGAGCGGTGCAGCTGAAGAAGAATTACATATCCTACCACCTCATGCCACTTTACGCATTTCCACCCTTGCTCGAGGGCGTGTCGCCTGACCTGCTCAAGCGAATGCAGGGAAAGAGCTGCTTCAACTTCAAGAAGGTCGAGCCGGAACTGTTCGATGCACTTGAGCAGCTGACCGCAAAATGCGCCTCCGCTTATGCCGAGCCGATTGCCGCAAGGCCGCACTGAAGCAAGAATTTGCCGAGTGTGCGCGGCGGGTCGAACCAGAGATTCAGGCTGCGAGGGGGCGATGCGGCCACCCGCCGGGAGCTCAGCGCGTCATTGTGGACGCGCTGACAGCTTCAGGGTTGCTCAGCCAGGCGTTGCGCCAGCTTCATTTGCCCGGGAACTGGATGATCGAATTGGGCGAGGGAAGCGTGGCGGCTCCCGGCTTTCCTTCGGCAAAGGCGGGGTCCCAGCGGCCGCCCTCGTCAAAAGTCTGGATCGACTTGTAGGCGCCCAACACTTTCATGGCGCTTATGACGAACGGCATTCCTTCCGCGTCCAGCGGAGAATTGCGGTCGGCGACGTGGAAATGGAGGTGCGGGCTCTGGCCCGATCCGGTGAGGCCCAGATGGCCGATCAGTTGGCCCCTGCGTACCTTGTCGCCGACGCGGACCTTCAGATCCTGCCGCAGATGTTCGTAAAAGGCATAGCGGCCGCCGCCGATGTCGATCGCGATATAATTTCCGGTGGCATCGCCGAGCGCGGGGCGCGGATTGTCCTTTAGCGTCTCCGCTTCGACCATGTCGTTTCGCGCGGCGGCGACGATCCCGTCGGCTACCGCCAGGACTTCTGCGCCGTGGCCGTAATGCTGATCCATTCGGGCACCGTCCCCCTTGGCCCTTCGCCCTTGGGAATCAACCTTGAACCAGTCGACCGCGAAGCGGCCAGGGATATGCCCCGTCCCCGCAACTGCATAGACGACGCGCCGATGGCCTCGTTCCAGCCGCGGATCATAGATTGCGGCCCAGGGTCCGCCACGAAGGGGCGGGCCGAGGCGGGGCAACGGGCGGCGATCCACGGCAACGGCGGGAAGGGTGAGCTGCCCCGGTAACGCGCCGGCGGCGGTGCCGTGATAGTCGATCCGGTGGATCAAGGCGGCCGGGGCGGGCCTGCCGCCAAGTTCGATGTTCAGATAGACGATCGCGCGCCGTCCTGGGGCTACCCTGCGCGGACCCTTTTCTCCCGCGCCGCCGGCCTGTTCGGATATTTTGTCGAGCGCCTCATTCTCGATCGAGGCAATTTCCGATCCGTCCGCGGCATCGAGGATCACGAACCGGTCGATCAGGATCTCGCCGCCAGCGAAATTGGTCAGGTGAAGCTCATGCGCGATACCCGGCCTTCCGCCCACATCGACCAGGGTCGGCGGCACCGGTATCTGCGTGTCGAACGAATGGCGGACCGGGGCCTGCGCCGCGCCCGGCGCCTGCAGCAAAACCAAAACCCCCGCTGCCAGCCAGGCCGCCATTCTTTTACGCATCATCATCCCCGGATTCTTCACTGGTTTCGGCGATCACCCAGGATTGAAACTCCTGGTTCGCCCCCTCGATCGGCCAGATCACGGCCGCCGGCACTTCATAGCTATGTAATTCACCAATACGGCGCACCAGATCCGTCGCGATTGCCGCTCTGGTCTTGAAGATGGCCGCGACCTCGCCGGCTTCCTCCAATTTACCGTTCCAGCGATAGATGGATTGGCAGGGCCCCAGGATGTTGATGCAAGCGGCAAGCCGTTCCTCCAATATCTGCCGCCCAATCCGCCGCGCTTCCTCTTCGTCGGCAAAGGTCGCGTAGACGCTGACGATCATTCGGGCTGCCCGGCGATCCGTCGCGGGCCGATTTTTCGCTCGCCCAACCGATGCGCCGCGAGAATGATGGCGGCGAGAAGCAAAGCGGCCATGCCCTGATGGGCGACCCCGATCCACAATTCGACCCCGCTCAGGATCGTTGCGATTCCGAGCAGGATTTGGGTCGTGACCGCTGCGATAACGGCATGGCCGGCACCCTTATGTCCGGCCCGCATCGCGCGGAGGCCGAGCGCCAAGGCAAAGGCCGCGACGACGAACGCCAGCCAGCGGTGGACGAATTGAACCATGATCGGATTGTCGACGAAATTGACCAGCCAGGGCTGAAGCATCGGCGCATGCGCCGGGAACCATTCGTCGCCCATTTTGGGCCAACTGCTAAAGGCATAGCCCGCCTCCAGCCCGGCCACATAGGCACCGAACAGGAATTGGAGGCCCAGCACGGACAAGGTCCAGATGGCGATGGTCGGCATTCGCGCCGGCCGGGCGCCGTCGTCGCGGGCAATGGCCTTCAGGTTCAAAGCGGTCCAGATCAAAGCGGCGAAGATCAGCAAGGCCATGAGCAAATGGATGGCGAGCCGGATATGGCTGACCTCCGGCCGGTCAACGAGGCCCGACACCACCATCCACCAGCCGATTACCCCTTGCAGGCCGCCGAGCGCCAGCAGGGCGGTAAGGCGCCAGCCATAGCCCTTGGGGATCGCACGCTTCCACGCGAACCAGATGAGGGGGATCGCAAAGGCAAGCCCGATCAGTCGCCCCAGCAGGCGATGAATATATTCCCAGAAGAAGATGTGCTTGAATTCGGCCAGCGACATGCCGCTGTTAATCTGGGCATATTGCGGGCTGGCCCGATAGGCGTCGAACTGCGCCTGCCAGGCTTCCGCGCTGAGCGGCGGGATCGCGCCCGAAATCGGTTCCCACCGCGTGATCGAAAGCCCGGATTCGGTGAGGCGGGTAATGCCGCCGACGACGATCATTACGAACACCAAACCAGCCACGAACAAAAGCCAGTCGGCAATGGCGGAGGGGCGGGCTTGCGGGGCAGGGGACATGATCCGCGCTATGGCGTCTGCGGCGGCTTCTGCCAATGCCTGTTGCAAAACAGCCGGGCACCAGAAATGCCGGCAAGTTGCGGGCGGCTTTCCCAATTGCCCGGTGCCTATAGGTTAAGGGTATGACTCCCCCCGATATTGCTCCGGAACCGAAAAAACCGCTGGAGGTTGAGCGCATAACGTTTCACATTGAGCGACTCCCCAGGGGCGACGACCAGCATGAAATCAATTCAGGAAAAGGCTCGCCTGGCGGGCGAAGAATTCTTTGCTTCCAACCGCGCCGCCACCAGCGAGCAGCGCGACGCCCACCGCGTCAAGGCAGAAGCCCTCATCGAGCAGATCAGGCGTGCCAGGGCTGATTTGGCCCGGATGTCGAAATCGTAAACTCCCGGATTTGATGAGGTAGCGGTCAAACAGCGCCCTAATTAAGTATTGTGTTGTCTAATTGATTTCTTTTGCCTGTTGTGACCGGCATCTATGGTTGTCTACGAGGTCTCGGATCGGCTTTTGGGGGCATGATGTGATCCGAGCCTTCAGGATCGCGGTCAGGCGGC
>JACDEE010000012.1 GCA_013816585.1 Sphingosinicella sp.
TTCAGCAAATTGAAGCACTTCCGCCGGATCTCCACGCGCTACGACAAGCTCGCCGACAACTTCCTCGCCATGGTCAAGCTCGCCTCAATGCGCCTGTGGTTGCGCGCTTATGAGTCTATGGCCTAGGAAATGCCGATCGCACAACAGAGGCCAGCAGAAGGAACATAAGATGTCGAAGATAACAGCATGCCTGTGGTTTGACGGGCAAGCCGAAGAAGCCGCCAATTTCTATGCCGCCCACTTGCCGAACGCCCACGTCGACGCGGTACACCGCTCGCCGGCCGACTATCCCAGCGGCAAGGCGGGTGACGTACTGACGGTTGAATTCACGATAGCCGACCAGAAATTCGTCGGTTTGAACGGGGGACCCCATTTCCAGTTCAATGAGGCGGTCTCGTTCCAGATCCACACCGAGGACCAGGCCGAAACCGACCGGCTGACCAATGCATTGTCGGCGGTTCCGGAAGCGGAGCAGTGCGGCTGGATAAAGGACAAGTTCGGCCTGTCGTGGCAGATCGTGCCCCGTATCCTGACCGAGCATGTGACCGACAGCGATCCGGCCAAGGCCAAGCGGGTCATGGAAGCGATGATGGAAATGAAACGGATCGACATAGCAGCGATCGAGCGAGCTTATGCCGCCGAAAACGTCGACGCCTAAGCCAGATTCTCGATGATCGTCACGTTGGCGATTCCGCCGCCTTCGCACATGGTCTGCAGACCATAGCGGAGGCGGCTTTTCTTTAGCGCATGCACCAAAGTAGCCATCAGTTTCGTGCCTGAGGCCCCCAGCGGATGGCCAAGTGCAATGGCTCCGCCATGGACGTTCAGGCGGTCCGAATCCGCGCTAAGCTCTCGCAGCCAGGCGAGCGGCACGGGGGCAAAAGCCTCGTTGACTTCATAAAGGTCGATATCCCCGATCTTCATCCCGGCCCGATCCAGCGCGCGCCGAGTGGCGGGGATCGGCTCTTCCAGCATGATGACCGGATCCCCCGCCGTCACTGTCAGATTATGGATGCGCGCGAGCGGGGTGAGGCCATGTTGCTTGAGCGCCCGTTCGCTGACGACCAGCACTCCCGACGCGCCGTCGCATATCTGCGAAGCATTGGCCGCGCTGATACGACCGCCTTCCTGCAGCAGCTTGACCGAACCGATCGATTCCAGCGTCGCATCATATCTTATCCCCTCGTCGGAACGATGCTCGCCTCCCTCTATTTCAATGGGGATTATCTCGTCGGCAAAGGCGCCGCACTGGGTCGCCCGCGCCGCCTTTTGATGGCTGGAGAGCGCGAACGCATCGAGTTCGTCGCGGGAAAATCCGTATTTCTCAGCGATCATCTCAGCGCCAATAAACTGGCTGAACATGGGCACCCCGAAACGCTCCTGGATGCGCTTCGAAAAGGGCCCGGTGCCGATTCCATGCTGCATGGGCAGGGTGAAGGGCAGGCCCATCGGCACCCGTGTCATGGATTCGACTCCAGAGGCGATCACGACGTCCTGCGTGCCGCTCATCACCGCCTGCGCGGCAAATTGAATTGCCTGCTGGGACGATCCGCATTGCCGGTCGATGGTGACGGCCGGGACGCTGACCGGAAGCTTTGACGCGAGCACGGCATTGCGGCCGACGTGGAAACTCTGCTCGCCCGCCTGCCCGACGCAACCCATGATGACGTCTTCGATCGCCGCAGGATCGATACCGCTGCGTTCGACGAGCGCGTCGAGCACCAGCGCCGCCAGATCGGCCGGGTGCCAGTCCTTCAGCGCCCCGCCGCGCCTGCCCCCGGCGGTGCGTATTGCCTCGACGATATAAGCTTCGGCCATGGCTCTCGCTTTGCTCCCGATGATCGATGCTCCTTAGTGGGTGCACCATATGAAAGAAATGGCACCCGGTCGAAAGGGTCTGTCCGGTTGTGAGAAGCAACAAGTGTCGCTAGGCGGGAAGCTCACGCGGCCAGGGAGCTCCAGAATATCATGACCTACAAGGATCCGACCTATCAGGATCGCATCGCGAATGCCGCCGAGGCGAAGAAGAAGGCCCTGGATCGATTGCGCGCAAAGCCTTCAGTCGATCCGGCCGTGTTGGCCGAGCGGCAGGCAGCACGCTTGGTGCGGGAAGCCGCCGACGCCGAAAAACGCGCCGCCAAAAAGGCTGCCACGGAAGAAAAGGCGAAAGCCGCGCTGGACGCTGCTCCTACTGCGCGCACGGAGGCCGAACTAAAGGCCGCCCGCGATGCTCGCTACGCCGCCCGAAAGAAGCGCAAATAAATTGGTGCCTGTCGTAATGCGCGCAGGCAAACAAATTAATCTTTGAGAAATTTCTGCGCCTTAAAATCGGGACCTAACCGGCAAAATAGCCGAGCAGGAAACGGGACAGAAATCATGATCGTGATTCGCGAACTCGTCGGGAATAAAAGAGGAGCGACGGCCATCGAATACGGCTTTGTCGCAGCATTGATTGCGGTGAGCGCCATTAGCGCCATGGGTGTGATCGGAGGCCATTTGATCAACAGTTTCACTGAAGTCGGAGAAGCCTTTAACGACAGTATCGGTTCCTAAAGCTTGATCGGTCCATGAATGGGCGGCGGCAAAGCTTCCGCTTCCCCTTTCGGTTTCAGGATCTGCTGCTCACTCAACTGACGTCAGCGCCTCCGCCAGCCGTTTTGCATCGCCCAGCTTCAAGCCGGCGATATTGATCCTTCCCGATGGAGCGAGATGAATGGCGTGATCACGCCCGATTGTCATGGCCTGGTCGGCGCTGATCGGTAGCATCCGGAATATCCCCTTCTGCTTGCCCACGCCCCTAAGCATTGGTGCTTGATTGGCCAGCGCCGCAAGCTCCCCCCGCAGGCCCAATATACGCTGCCGCATCTCCTCCAGCTCTGCCTCCCACAGGCTGCGGAGACGTGCATCGGCCAGGATATGGGCTACCGTCCCGGCCCCGTGGGCGGGCGGCATCGAGACCAGGGTGCGGCTGATCCTGGCCATCTGGCCGTGGACATGATCTCGTTCCCGCCGGTTGGCGCAAAGGACGAACAAGATCCCGGTGCGCTCCCGATAAAGACCGAAACTTTTCGAACAGGCGACCGCGATGAAGGCGCGCTCCGCACGTTCCGCAAGATCCCGGACGATCCGGAGATCGGCCTCAAGTCCGTCGCCCAGACCGTAATAAGCGAGATCGACCAATGGCACCGCGCCTTTGGCCATGAGCGAGTGAAGCAGGCCAATTCTGTCACCTGCCGAAAGGTCGGCGCCAGTGGGGTTGTGGCAGGGCCCGTGCAGCACGAACAGGTCGCCCTCCCCGGTTGCCGCCGCGGCTTGCTGCACCGCCTCTTTATCAACTGCCTGCGAGACCGGGTCGAAATAGGGATGAGTGACGATTTGCAGCCCTACCGCCTCGGCCAAAGAGAGGTGATTGGGCCAGGTCGGCAACCCGATATGAACCTTGGCGTCGGGCCGGGCGAGCCGGGCGAGATCGAGCGCAACACGCAAGGCCCCGGTCCCCCCCGTGCCCTGGATGCCGGCTATGCGGCCAGTACGGACGGCGGGATGGTCCCGCCCGAAAACCAACTCCGTCATCGCCTCTAGGAAAACCTCGTCGCCGTGGAGCGATTGATAGGCCTTGCTGTCTTCCCGCTCGATCAGGATGGCCTCGGCTTCCTTGACCGCGCGCATCACCGGCGAATGACCGCTCGCGTCGCGATAGACGCCAACACCCAGATCTACTTTGTACGGCCGCGAATCCGCCCGCAGCTTTTCCATAACGCCGTGCAGCGCGTCGGAGGGCGGTTGCTGGATTTGGTCGAACATCTGACGGCTTTCTTGTGGCCTCGGCGAGCGGCGGACGTTATGGGATCGGGGTGGCTGAGGCCAATTCAAAAAGGCGAGGCAATGGCGAATCTATTCACACAACATCCCAAGGAAGTCGGCGAGAGCTACGGTGAGCATCTCGTCACCGCTTCCGGCTTCGGCTTCACGATGGTGATCGGGGGATTGTGCGTCATGATGCATGCCTTGGTGCCCTTTCTGTTCGTTCAGACGGGAAGCCGCACGATGGACCGGCTCCACAAACGCATGACCCGGCGCGGCGACAAGGTGAATTGGGAGCGCCACCCGATCATCTGAGGGATGAAGGTCAAAAAAAAGGCCTCCGCGAGGGAGGCCTTTTCTATTTCTATCGTCAGCGAAATCAGGCCGCTTCGGCCTCATATTCGTCCGACATGACTGGACCCGAATCCTGACCCTTGGCGGAAACGTCCCGATCGACCAGTTCGATGATGGCGATCGGCGCGGCATCCGAAGCGCGGATGCCCGCCTTAACGATCCGGCAATAGCCGCCGGCGCGGTCGGCATAGCGGGGGGCCAGAATGTCGAACAATTTCACCAGCTGCGTATCGTCCAGAAGACGCGCATGGGCGAGACGGCGATTGGACAGGTCACCCTTCTTGGCGAGCGTGATCAGCTTTTCGACATAGGGGCGAAGCTCCTTCGCCTTGGCGGTGGTGGTGGTGATCTGCTCATGCTTGATAAGAGCGGCGGCCATGTTGCGGAACAGGGCCAGACGGTGGCTGGAGGTACGCTGCAGCTTACGGCCGGCGACGCGATGACGCATGATTTCTTCCTTCGTTCGTTCAGGGACCGTGCAAGGTATCCCGGACCAGGCAGTCGTGATGGGGGACTGCCCAAACCCCTAAATGAAAAGCGGGGCCTTCGCCCCGCCATTCCGTGGCGCTCCCAAAGCGGATCGCCGAGGAAAAGTCAAGGCTTTGCCACTTCCTGTAGGCCTCATCCCGGCCCTTCTTCCTCCTCGAGCTCAATCATCGGCCCCTGGCGGAATTCGGACTGCCATTCATGCTCCCCGATTATCGTGTCGGGGACCGCCCGGCCCCATTCGTCCCTCGCCGGCCGGTAGCGGAAGCGCTGCAGGATCAGTCGGCATGTGGCGGCGTCGAGATCGCCCCGACCGCTTGACCGGGTTACATTGCATCGCGTTACTCGGCCGCTCGGTCCGACGACAAAGCGCAAGGAAACAACACCCCCCGCCCCTGATTCATAAGCTTTCCGGGGATAATCCGAATCCAGGATCCGGCCACTGACCCAGCGCGCGCGCGAGGCGCCGCCACCCCCGCCGCCGCCGCCCGTTCCGTTACCGAATCGCCCGCTGCCGGTACCGATCCCCTGGCCGCCGCTGCCGGTACCCGGACCCGGCACCCGCGCCGCGCCCGCCGCGGCGGCATTTCCCTGTCCGGCTATGGGTGCCGCGGGAAGCGGGTTCAGGACCGGTAACGGGATTTTGGGCGGAGGCGCGGCCACCGGCTTGGGCGTATCCTTCAAATTGGGGGGTGAGGCAGCCCCTTCGGGTTTGGGGGTCCGCTTCTTCCGGGTCATCGGCCCGGTGGGGGGTGGAACTTGCGCGGGGGGCGGCAAAGGCTCGGCGACCGAGAATATCTTCATCGCCGGCTTTAATTCGGGCGGCATTTCAAGGCCCGAACTCATGATGAAGGCATAAATCAGCAACGCGTGGAAAATGCCTGTGCCGAGCACGGATGTGATCCGGTCGCGGGTTTTCTCCTCAATCGACGGCAGCTTCATCGGTTCACCTTGAACGGTTCGGCACAGCCGAATCCCGGCCTGCCGCTTGCGCGCACAATATTAGCTAAAGCAAGATGACCCAATGCTGTCAGCAGGTTGGAGCGAAGGGGTGGCTCGGGAGGCTTCCTGTGCCACGACCCCTCGCCGATCACGAGCCGATCAGGGCTGAGCGCTTTGTCATCGTCGTCGAGGATGCTGACAAGGACATTAGGCAACGCTCCGGAACACTATACCGGTCAAGGCCCAACCAACACCGTCTCCACGGCCGCAATCGAAGGCTTAAAGACCGACACAATGAAAAAGGGCCGCCTTAAGGCGGCCCTTTCTTGTCTTTCGCGAACCCGGTGGCTCGACGGGTTTTAACCCATCAATTCCTGTTCGAGCTTCTTGGCCATTTCTTCGATATTCTCAGGCGGCCACCCAGGGATATCCATGCCGAGCCGGAGACCCATTGAGGAAAGAACCTCCTTGATTTCGTTGAGGCTCTTGCGGCCGAAATTCGGTGTGCGGAGCATCTCGGCTTCGGTCTTTTGCACGAGGTCGCCAATGTAGATGATATTGTCGTTCTTGAGGCAATTCGCGCTGCGCACCGAAAGCTCCAATTCGTCGACCTTCTTGAGAAGGTAACGATTGAGCTGGTTGGCGTCGCTTTCCGCATCGGCAGAGGAAGGAGCGGCAGCCATGCCGGCCATCGTCGGCACCTGCACCATTCCCTCGTCGAAGTGAACGAACAGCTGCAATTGATCCTGAAGGATGCGCGCCGCATAAGCGATTGCGTCTTCCGGGCTAATCGTGCCGTCGGTTTCAACGGTGAGGGTCAGCTTGTCGTAATCGAGCTCCTGTCCGACGCGGGTATTCTCGACCTTGTAGCTGACCTGACGAACCGGTGAATAAAGCGCATCGACGGGCACGAGGCCGATCGGCGCGTCGGCCGGGCGGTTCGCAGCGGCAGGCACATAGCCCTTACCGACTTCGGCGGTGAGCTCCATGTTGAGCGTGGCGCCTTCGTCCAGATGACAGATCACCAATTCCGGGTTCATGACTTCGATGTCGCCACTGGTGGCGATCTGCCCGGCGGTGACTTCACCCGGGCCGGTGGCGGAAAGCTGGAGACGCTTTGGCGCATCGCCTTCCATGCGGAGAGCGACCTGTTTCACATTCAAAACAATGTCGGTCACGTCTTCCCGAACGCCCTGAAGCGAGGAGAATTCGTGCAGCACACCCTCGATTTTCATCGAAGTGACGGCAGCGCCCTGAAGCGAGGACAGCAATACGCGGCGCAGCGAGTTGCCGAGCGTGAGGCCGAAGCCGCGCTCAAGAGGTTCAGCCACGAAAGTCGCCTTGCGCCGGCTGTCGCCGCCCGTCTTCTTCTCCAGCGCGTTGGGCTTCTTCATTTCCTGCCAGTTCTTTGCGTTGACGGCCATGATTTTCCCTTATTCAAAATTTCGAAACCATCGATGATCCGGCGCACCCTTGCGCGCCGATCGCGACGATCAGACTCGGCGGCGCTTCGACGGGCGAACGCCATTGTGTGGGATCGGCGTCACGTCGCGGATGGACGTGATCTGGAAACCGACCGCCTGCAGCGCGCGAAGCGCCGACTCGCGGCCCGATCCCGGGCCCTTCACTTCGACCTCGAGCGTGCGGACGCCATGTTCGGCGGCCTTCTTGCCCGCATCTTCCGCAGCAACCTGGGCGGCATAGGGAGTCGATTTACGGCTGCCCTTGAAACCCATCGTGCCGGCGCTGGACCAGGCAATCGCATTGCCCTGCGCATCGGTGATGGTGATCATTGTGTTGTTGAAGCTGGCGTTTACGTGCGCGACGCCTGCCGTGATATTCTTTCTCTCGCGCCTTTTTATGCGCTGCGGTTCACGTGCCATTGGTGATTACCTTAATCCTGAAATCTGCAACTGATCGGGGTTTCGAAGAATTACTTCTTCTTGCCGGCGATCGGCTTGGCCTTGCCCTTGCGGGTACGCGCATTGGTGTGGGTGCGCTGGCCGCGGACCGGAAGGCCCTTGCGATGACGAAGCCCGCGATAGGAAGCGAGATCCATCAAACGCTTGATGTTCATCGCCACCATGCGGCGGAGATCGCCCTCGACGGAATGACCGGCATCGATCGCTTCACGGATCTGGAGCACCTCCTGATCGGTGAGGTCCTGAACGCGGCGTTCGGGAGCGATATTCAGCTGCTGCGTAATTTCCTTGGCCTTGGTGCGTCCAATGCCGTGGATGTAGGTAAGCGCGATCTCTACGCGCTTGTTGGTCGGGATGTTAACACCCGCAATACGTGCCATGTGATAGTTTCTCCTGCTCCACAGGGTGGTTGGCCACCGCCCCATCTCAGCGCTTTGGGGCCCGTCAAAACAGCCAAAGCCGACGAGCGCAGGCAAGCGCCGCCGGGTAACCGGTTGAACGGGATGTGCGCGAAATAGGGATTGAGTCGCCTAGAGTCAAGGCGGGCCGGGCGGGATTTACGGTGAAGTCGCGACCATTTCCTGTTTCCCGTTGGAAAGCAGTCTAGCCTTGCGCCGAACCAGGGATCCCGGCGGGAATTGGCGTCCCTCGTCCTCGCCCATAGGCCCGATAATTGTATAGGCATCCTCGCGCTGCCGCACCGCCTTGACGGCACGATATTCGCCCGCTTCGTTCGCGAGCGTATGTAGTGGGTTTACAATCGTTTCAGCCACATCAGCTCCGCAGTCGCGTTCAGCGGGCTAGACGCTTCTGCCGGCCGGAAAAGTTGGCCGGCCAGCACCTAGTCCTGGCTGCGGGTGTGACCGCCAAGGCCAGCGCCACGACGTACAGAGTGTTCATGTCCAGACCCTTCCGCCCGGGATTTCGGAAGAGTGCGGGCTGTTCCTAGCCGCCGTCGAGGATGCGCTCGATCGCCGCGTTGACCTCGACGATGGGCGCCATGCCATCGACGCGGCTGACCAGTCCCTTGGCCTCGTAAAAGGGAAGAATAGGCTCGGTCTTGGCCCGATATTCGGAGAGGCGGTTACGCACCGTTTCCTCATTATCGTCAGGGCGGCGCCTGAAATTTTCACTTTGGCAGACGTCGCAGACGTTCGGCACCGCTGGCTGCTTGTAAATGTCGTGATAACCCTCGCCGCAGCTCGCGCAGGAAAAGCGGCCGATAATCCGTTCGACCAGCGCATCCTCGTCCACCGACAATTCGATGACATGATCAAGCGAAGTGCCCTTCAGCGCCAGTAGGCTCTCGAGAGACTGTGCCTGAGCAGTGGTACGTGGATAGCCGTCGAGGATGAAGCCACGCTTCACGTCCTCGCCATCTAGACGGTCCGATAATATACCGGTTACGATTTCGTCCGAAACGAGGTCGCCCGCGTCCATCACCGCCTTGGCCTGCATTCCGACCGGCGAGCGGGCGGCCACGGCGGCCCTCAACATGTCACCGGTGGAGAGCTGGACCATGCCGCGCTCCTGCTCGAGCCGGCTGGCCTGAGTGCCTTTTCCGGCGCCTGGAGGCCCCAGCAGGATGATGTTCATGCGTGTGCCCCCTCCATGAGGTCCGCCGCTTTAGCCGCGCGGTCGGCCGCCCTTGAGCTTGGCCTTCTTGATGAGGTCGCCATATTGATGAGCGATCAGGTGGCTCTGGATCTGAGTGACCGTATCCATCGTCACGTTGACCACGATCAACAGGCTGGTGCCGCCCAGATAGAAGGGGATGCCGGCCCGTGCGATCAGGAATTCCGGAACCAGGCAGATCACCGTCAGATAGGCGGCCCCGACCACGGTGACGCGGGTCAACACATAATCCAGATATTCTTCGGTACGCTTGCCGGGTCGGATGCCGGGGATGAAGCCGCCATAGCGCTTCAGATTGTCCGCGGTTTCCTCGGGGTTGAACACGACCGAAGTGTAGAAGAAGCAGAAAAAGATGATCCCGAACGCATAGAGCGCCATGTAGAGTGGCGCACCATGCTGCAGCGAGGTGGTCACCGTGATCAGGATGTCGCTCCACACGCTGTCGCCCTCGGCGCGGTTGCCGGCGAACTGGGCGATGGTCAGCGGCATCAGCAACAGCGAGGAGGCGAAGATCGGCGGGATCACGCCCGCGGTGTTGATCTTGAGGGGAAGGTGCGAACGTTCCGACTGGGTCTGGCCCCGCGCGGTCTGGCGCTTTGGATATTGGATCAGAACGCGGCGCTGTGCCCGCTCCATGAAGCAGATGCCGAGTATCAAGGCCGCTGCGAGGGCAAGCACGCCGATGATGATGACCGGCGAAAGCGAACCTGTGCGGCCGCCTTCGAATACTTGCGCCAGAGCCGTCGGCATCTGCGCGACGATACCGGCCATAATGATCAGCGAGACGCCGTTGCCGATACCGCGGCTGGTAATCTGTTCGCCAAGCCACATCAGGAACATGGTGCCGCCGATCAGGCTGATGACGGTGGTGGCGCGGAACATGAGGCCCGGATCAAGCACCGCCGACCCGGTCGTTCCAGCGCCCCAGCCTTCAAGGCCGACGGCAATGAAATAGCCCTGGATCGCGCACAGCAAGACGGTACCGTAGCGCGTATATTGGTTGATCTTCTTGCGGCCGCTCTCGCCCTCTTTCTTAAGCGCGGCAAGCTGCGGCGACATCGAAGTCGCCAGCTGAACCACGATTGAAGCGGTGATATAGGGCATGACGCCAAGGGCGATCAGGCTCATTCGCTCCAGGCTGCCGCCGGAGAAGGTGTTGAAGAAATCGAGCACCGTGCCACGGGTCGTTCCGAACAAGGTGCTCAAGGCGCGTGGATCGATGCCGGGCAGCGGAACGAAGCTCAGCAATCGGAAAATGATGAGCGCGCCCAGCGTGAACCACAGGCGCTTTTTGAGGTCCGTGGCCTTGGCGAAATTCGCCATGCTGAGATTGGCGGCAAATTGTTCGGCTTGCGATGCCATAAGAAATTGGACCCCGGAAAAAGGATAAGGCGACGGAAGAGTGATTAGCCTCCCCGCCGCCTCATATAGTGATTGGCCGCGGCTTGTCAGCCATCATGCCGAATTGATCAGGCTTTCGCCCTTTCCCTCTTGGCTGCCGCGCGGGTCGTGCCCTTCTTGGCAGCGGCCTTTTCAGCGGCCGGAACGACTTCGATCACTTCGACCGAACCGCCAGCCTTTTCGACGGCCTGGCGGGCACCGGCTGAAGCGCCGGCAACGCGGAAAGCGAGCTTGGTCGTGATCGCACCCTTGGCGAGGAGGCGAACGCCGTCCTTGCCGCCACGGGCAAGGCCAGCGCCCTTCAGCGCTTCATGGTCGATCACGCCTTTGGCATCAAGCTTGCCGGCGTCGATCACCTTCTGGATCGCGCCGAGATTGACCTCGGCATAATCCTTGGCAAACGGATTGTTGAAGCCGCGCTTCGGGATCCGCATGTGGAGCGGCATCTGGCCGCCTTCAAAACCGAAAATGGAGACGCCGCTGCGGCTCTTTTGGCCCTTCTGGCCACGGCCACCGGTCTTGCCGACGCCCGAACCAATGCCCCGGCCCACGCGAACGCGGGATTTGCGGGCACCGGGATTGTCGCGGATTTCGTTGAGTTTCATGTCGTCTGCACTCGCTTTCGCTTTTGTCGCGCTGGATAAAAGGGGATGGAAGGCCTCAGCCGTCCACCGACACCATATGCTGCACCTTGCGGATCATTCCGCGGACTTCAGGGCTGTCCTGAAGTTCGACGGTCCGGTACATCTTGTTAAGGCCCAGGCCAATCAGCGTCTGGCGCTGGTCGGCCTGGCGCCGGATCGGCGATCCGGTCTGCGTGATCTTGATCGTCGCCACTTGAGCTTACTCCGTCACGGCTTCGGCGTCGGCCGAAGCTTCAGCGCCCGACATACCGGCGCGGCGCGACATCAGGTCGGCAATCTTCTTGCCGCGACGCTGCGCCACCGATTTCGGGCTGGTCTGTTCACCAAGCGCCTCGAAGGTCGCCCGGATCATGTTGTAAGGGTTGGACGTACCGACCGACTTGGTCACCACGTCGGCAACGCCGAGGCTTTCGAACACCGCACGCATCGGGCCGCCGGCGATGATGCCGGTACCTGCAGGAGCGGTGCGGACATAGACCTTGCCGGCACCGAAATGGCCCATGCCGTCATGATGCAGGGTACGGCCGTCACGCAACGGAACGCGAACCATCGCCTTCTTGGCTGCAGCAGTCGCCTTCGAAATGGCTTCAGGCACTTCGCGCGCCTTGCCATGGCCAAAGCCGGCACGGCCCTTGCCGTCGCCAACGACGACCAGCGCTGCAAAACCGAAGCGCTTGCCGCCCTTTACCGTCTTCGACACGCGGTTGATATGGACCAGCTTTTCGACCAGTTCCTCACCGCCGTCATCGTTGCCGCCACGGCGATCGTCACGGCGGCCACGGCCACCACCACGATTGTCACGGCCACCACCGCCACCGCCACGTCCACCGCGGGGACCGCGATCGCGGCGTCCTTCTGGGGCAGGAGCAGCCTCGGGAGCGGCAACAGCCTCGGAGGCAGGAGCGGCTTCGGGAGCAGCAGGGGCGGCTTCGGCCGGAGCTGCTTCGGCAGCAGGCGCGGCTTCGGGAGCAGCAGGGGCTGCTTCAGCCGGAGCAGCCTCGGGGGCTGCTTCCGCGGCAACGTTTTCCGTGCTCGCGCTTTCCGCAGGCTGGGCCGCATCCTCGGCGACGGCCTCGGGGGCCGGTTTCTTCTTGTCAGCCATCGTTAGAACTCCAATCCGCCTTCGCGCGCGGCTTCGGCGAGCGCCTTGACGCGGCCGTGGAAGAGAAAACCACCACGGTCAAAAATTACCTGGGTTACGCCAGCTGCCTTGGCGCGCTCGGCGACCCTGCGGCCGACATCCTGCGCCGACTGCGTTGTCGCGCCGCCCGATTTGGCGCCCTTCACATCCTTGTCGATCGTCGAAGCGGACGCCACGGTGCGGCCTTCTGCATCGTCGATGATCTGGGCGTAGATGTGCCGGCCCGAACGGTGGATCGACAGGCGCGGACGCGTGCCGCCGCGCTTGCGGAGCGTGGTGCGAACGCGCTGACGGCGGCGTTCGAAGAGAGAGAGTTTCGCCATGGCTTACTTCTTCTTGCCTTCTTTGCGGAAGATATACTCGCCGCGATATTTGATGCCCTTGCCCTTGTAAGGCTCCGGCTTGCGCCAGCGGCGGATTTCTGCGGCAAGTTGACCGACGCGCTGCCGGTCATTGCCCGAAATCTCGACCGTGGTCTGATCCGGAGTCTTCACCTCGAGGCCTTCCGGCACCGTGATGTTGACGTCGTGGCTGTAGCCGAGCTGCAGGCGCAAATTCTTGCCCTGCATCGCGGCGCGATAGCCGACCCCGGTGATTTCCAGGACCTTGGTGAAACCGTCGGTTACGCCGGTCACCAGATTCTGGACCAGGGTACGGTGCATTCCCCAGAAGGAACGCGCACGCTTGGTCTCGTTGGCCGGCTTCACGACGATCCGATCGGCTTCGATGCCGTAGCTGATGTCGTCCAGCATCGGCATGGTGAGAACGCCCTTCGGCCCCTTCACCGACAGTATCGATCCTTCGATCGAAGCGGTCACATTGCCCGGAAGCGGGACAGGTACTTTTCCAATACGGCTCATCAGAATACCTCCGCCAGCACCTCGCCGCCGACATTCTGGTCGCGCGCTTCCGCGTCGGACAGAACACCACGAGGCGTCGAGACGATGGTGATGCCAAGGCCGTTGCGAACCCGCGGCAATTCCTTCGATGCGGAATAGACGCGGCGGCCAGGCTTGGACACGCGGGCCACATGCTGGATCGCAGGCTGCCCTTCGAAATATTTCAGCTCGATGCGCAGTCCCTTTGCGGGGCCCAACGCTTCTTCTGAATAACCGCGGATATAGCCCTCGCGCTGAAGCACGTCGAGTACGCTGGCACGCAGCTTGGACGCGGGGGAAACCACGCTGTCCTTGCGCGCCTGCTGGCCGTTGCGGATGCGGGTGAGCATATCACCCAGTGGATCGGTCAATGGCATGATCTTACCTTACCAGCTCGACTTCGTCAGACCGGGGATCAGGCCTTTATTGCCCAGTTCCCGCAGCATGATGCGCGACAGTCGGAATTTGCGATAATAAGCGCGCGAACGGCCAGTGACCTCGCAGCGGTTGCGGACCCGGGTGGGATTCGCATTGCGCGGGATCTCTGCCATCTTCAGTCGCGCGATCAGACGCTCGGTGTCGTCCTTGGACTCATCGTCCGCAATCGCCCTCAGCTTCGCATATTGGCCGGAATATTTCTTCACCAGCTTCTTGCGACGCTCATTCTTGTTGATCGAACTCAGTTTCGCCATGACTTAAGTTCTCGCCTTCCTTGCTTGTAAGAAACAGGTGGCCTCAGGCCGCCTGCTTCTGATCCTCTTCGACCGGGAAGGGGAAGTTGAAGAGACGCAGCAATTCGCGCGCTTCCTCATCCGTCTTCGCGGTAGTGGTTACGATGACATCCATGCCGCGCACCTTGTCGATGCGGTCATAGCTGATCTCCGGGAAAATGATCTGTTCCTTGAGACCCATTGCGTAGTTGCCGCGGCCATCGAACGATTTCGGGTTCAGGCCACGAAAATCGCGGACGCGGGGGAGTGCGACCGTAATCAGACGGTCGAGAAATTCGTACATGCGCTCCCGGCGAAGGGTGACCTTCGCGCCGATCGGCATGCCCTCGCGCAGCTTGAACTGGGCGATGGATTTCTTGGCCTTCGTCACGACAGGCTTCTGGCCGGCGATCAGTTCCATTTCGGAAGCCGCGATATCGACCTTCTTCTTGTCCTGCGTGGCTTCGCCCACGCCCATGTTGATGACGATCTTTTCGAGCCGCGGAACCTGCATGCGGTTCTTGTAGTCGAACTTTTCGGTCATCGCCTTGACGATGCGTTCCTCATAGTCGCGCTTCAGGCGCGGCTGGTAGGCGTCTTTCTTGGCTTCAGCCATTGATCGTCTCCCCGGACCGCACCGCGACGCGGACCTTCTTGTCGCCCTTGATCTCGAAGCGGACGCGTGTCGGCTTGCCGGTCTTGGGATCCTGCAGCGCCACCTTCGAGACGTGCAGCGGCGCCTCGGCCTTTTCGAGCCCGCCCTGGGGGTTGCCCTGGGTCGGCTTCTTGTGGCGCGTGATGATGTTGACGCCCGACACGATCACCTTGCTCTCGCGAGGCATGGATTTCGTGACTTCGCCTTGCTTGCCCTTGTCCTTGCCGGACAGGATGACGACCTTGTCGCCCTTCTTGATCTTCGCAGTAGCCATGATGTTACAGGACCTCCGGAGCGAGGCTGATGATCTTCATATGCTTCTTGGCGCGCAGTTCGCGGACGACCGGGCCGAAGATGCGGGTACCGATCGGCTCCTGGTTGTTGTTGACCAGCACGGCGGCGTTGGAATCGAACCGGATGGTCGAACCGTCGGCGCGATGAATGTCCTTTGCGGTGCGCACGATGACGGCGCGATGAACGTCGCCTTTCTTCACACGGCCGCGCGGCGCCGCTTCCTTGACGGAAACGACAATGATGTCGCCGACGCCGGCAAAACGACGCTTGGACCCGCCAAGCACCTTGATGCACTGGACGCGCTTCGCGCCGCTATTGTCAGCGACTTCAAGGTTGGACTGCATCTGGATCATCGATCCATTCCTTCTCTCACTTCGGCCGGGCCTTACCGGCAATCAGCTTTTAAAAACTAGGCGATGTCGGCCTTGGTCGGGGTTGCGTGCGTGTCGAGACGCTCGATCACCCTCCAGGTCTTCAGCTTCGAGATCGGCCGCGTCTCTTCGATGCGGACGGTCTCGCCTTCGCGAAACTCGTTGCCCTCGTCATGGGCGTGGTACTTTTTCGACCGCTTGATGATCTTGCCGTACAGCGGATGCTTCACCCGCCGCTCGACCTTGACCACCACGGTCTTGTCGGTTTTGTCGGACACGATGGTCCCGGTCAGAACGCGCTTCGGCATGATAACTCCTTAGGCCTTCTGAGCGGCGCGGCTGCGCTCGCCCTGCAAGGTCTTGATCTGCGCAATCGCCCGACGCACTTCACGGGTCCGCGAAGGCTTTTCGAGCTGATTGGTTGCGGCCTGGAAGCGCAGGTTGAACTGCTCGCGCTTCAGTTCGCCCAGCTGCTCCTGCAGCTGGTCGTCGGACTTGGTCTTGAGATCGTCGATCTTGGCCATCTCTTAAACTTCCTCGAACACCGATTCACCGAGGCGGGCAACCACCTTGGTCTTGATCGGCAGTTTTTCCATGGCGCGCTCGAAAGCGACCTTGGCGAGCGGACCGGGCACCCCGTCCAGCTCGAACAAAATGCGGCCGGGCTTGACGCGCGCTGCCCAGAATTCGGGAGCGCCCTTGCCCTTGCCCATGCGGACTTCGGCAGGCTTCGACGAAACCGGCACGTCCGGGAAAATACGAATCCACAAACGTCCCTGACGCTTGATGTGACGCGTGATCGCGCGGCGAGCCGCCTCGATCTGGCGCGCGGTGATCCTGTCCGGCTCCATGGCCTTCAGGCCGAAGGCGCCGAAGTTCAGATCGGTGCCGCCCTTGGCGTTGCCGTGAATGCGGCCCTTGAAGGCCTTGCGGAACTTGGTCCGTTTGGGTTGCAGCATTTAATTAGCCTTCTGACACCGTTTGTTCGGTCGATCAGGCCGCTGACAAGGTCTTGTAAGACCTTATCGCGCGGGCCGGACCCCCGAGGTTTGAGCTTCCATCATCAGACGATCCTGAGCCATCGGGTCGTGGCCAAGGATTTCGCCCTTGAAGATCCAGACTTTGACGCCGCACACGCCGTAAGCGGTGTGGGCCTGCGCCTCAGCATAATCGACGTTGCCGCGCAAAGTGTGGAGCGGAACGCGGCCTTCGCGATACCATTCCGTGCGGGCGATTTCAGCGCCGCCGAGGCGGCCGCCGCAAGTGATCCTGATACCTTCGGCACCAAGACGCAGCGCAGACTGCACCGCGCGCTTCATGGCGCGGCGGAACGCGATGCGGCGCTCGAGCTGGTCGGCGACGCCCTGGGCGACGAGCTTCGCGTCGATTTCCGGCTTGCGGATTTCAACGATGTTCAGCGACACGTCGCTGGAAGTCATCGCGCCAAGCTGCCTGCGCAGCTTTTCAATGTCGGCGCCCTTCTTGCCGATGATCACGCCCGGGCGTGCGGCATAGATGGAAACCCGGCACAATTTGGCCGGACGCTCGATCACGACCTTCGAGATCGCGGCCTGTGGAACGGTCTTCATCACGAACTCGCGGATCTTCAGATCCTCGAGCAGGAGGCGGCCATAATCGGCGCCTTCCGCGTACCAGCGGCTGTCCCAGGTCCGGTTGATCTGCAGCCGGAGGCCGATCGGTGAACTCTTCTGACCCATTATTCTGCTTCCTGCTGCTCGCGGACGACGATGCGCACGCGGCTGAACGGTTTCACGATCCGGCTCGAACGGCCACGCGCACGTGGCGTCCAGCGCTTCATCGAGATGCTCTTGCCGACCGAAGCCTCGGCGACGACGAGCGCGTCGACGTCCAGATTATGGTTGTTCTCGGCATTGGCGATCGCCGAAGCGAGCACCTTGCGAACATCGATGGCCATCGCCTTGGTCGAGAAGGAGAGGATGCTGAGCGCTTCCCCGGCCTTCTTGCCGCGGATCAGGCCGGCGACGAGATTGAGCTTCTGGGCGGAACCGCGGATCTGGGTTCCGACCGACAGCGCTTCATTGTCGCCGACTTTGCGGGGGCTCTTCTGCTTGCCCATGGCTTACCTCTTGCCCTTCTTGTCGGACGCATGGCCGGGGAAGAAGCGGGTGGGAGCGAACTCGCCAAGCTTCATTCCGACCATGTCCTCATTCACCGAAACGGGAACGAATTTGCGGCCGTTATAAACGTTGAACGTCAGGCCGACGAACTGCGGCAGGATCGTGGACCGGCGCGACCAGGTCTTGATCGGCGCACGAGTGCCAGCGTCCTGCGCAGCCTCTGCCTTCTTAAGCAGGGACAGTTCGACGAACGGTCCTTTCCAGACGGAGCGGGCCATTATTACCTCTTCTTCTTCGCGTGACGCGAACGGATAATCATCTTGTCCGTCGCCTTGTTCGAGCGGGTGCGGGCACCCTTGGTCGGCTTGCCCCATGGGGTAACCGGATGACGGCCGCCCGAGGTACGGCCTTCGCCGCCGCCATGCGGGTGATCGACCGGGTTCTTGGCGACGCCGCGGGTCAGCGGACGACGGCCCATCCAGCGGGTACGGCCCGCCTTGGCAAAATTCTGGTTCTGGTTATCGGGGTTCGAAACCGCGCCAACCGTAGCCATGCAATCCGAACGGATATAGCGCTGCTCGCCTGAATTGAGCCTGACGATGACCATCCCGCGATCGCGTCCGACGACCTGCACATAGGTGCCTGCCGAACGGGCGATCTGACCGCCCTTGCCCGGCTTCATCTCCACATTGTGGACGATGGTGCCGACCGGCATCGATCCCAGTTCCATGGCATTGCCCGGCTTCACGTCGGTCTTCTTGCCGGCGACGATGAGGTCACCCGGAGCCAGACGCTGTGGCGCGATGACATAGGCGACTTCGCCGTCTTCATACTTCACCAGTGCGATGAAGGCGGTGCGGTTGGGATCATATTCCAGCCGCTCGACGGTGGCTGGCATGTCCCATTTGCGACGCTTGAAGTCGATATAGCGATAACTCTGCTTGTGGCCGCCGGCGATGCCGCGCGAAGTCACGTGGCCCTTATTGTTGCGGCCGCCCGTCTTACGCTTGCCTTCGGTGAGCGCCTTGACCGGCTTGCCCTTCCAGAGCGACGATTTGTCGACGAGGATAAGGCCGCGGCGCGAAGGGCTCGTCGGATTATGTGTCTTGAGTGCCATGGTCCGAGCCTCAGATACCGGTGGTGACGTCGATGGTCTGGCCTTCGGCCAAAGTCACGATCGCCTTCTTGATGTCCGAACGCTGATAGGGACGACCCTTCCAGCGCTTGGACTTACCCTTTTGATTGAGCGTATTCACGCCCGTCACGCTGACGCCGAACAGGGCCTCTACCGCCGCCTTGATCTGCGGCTTGGTGGCATCGTTCGCGACCTTGAAGACGACTGCATTCTGTTCGGAAAGCAGGGTCGACTTCTCGGTGATGTGGGGGGCAAGGACGACATCATAATGATTGATGTCGACCGCCGTCTTGGCAGGCTTCTTAGCCATTGAAACGCGCCTCCAGCTTCTCGACCGCGGCGCGCGTCAGCACCAAAGTCTCATGCTTCAGAATATCATAGACGTTCGCGCCGACCGCCGGGAGAAGATTGATCTCGCGGAGGTTGGACGACGCCAGGGCAAAACCAATGTTGAGCGCGTCGCCGTCGATCACCAAAGCGGTCCGGCCAAAGCCAAGCTTGCCGAGATGATCCTTGAGGACCTTCGTCTTGCTTTCGCTGAGGTCGAGGTTTTCCATGACGATCAGCTGGCCGTCACGCGCCTTGGCGCTGAGCGCCATCTTCAGACCCAGCGCACGAACCTTCTTGTTCAGCGAAGGGTTGAAATCACGGACGCGGGGACCGTGGGCCTTGCCGCCGCCGACGAAGATCGGGGCACGGCGATCGCCGTGACGTGCCGTACCGCCGCCCTTCTGGCGACCGAATTTCTTGCCGGTACGCGCGACATCCGAACGCTCGCGGGCTCCGCGGGCGGTGCCGCGGCGCTTTTCGAGCTGCCAGGTGACGACACGATGCAGGATATCCGCGCGCGGCTCGACGCCGAACACTTCATCGTTAAGCTCTATGTCACCCTTGCCGGACGCCTTGGCGCCGTCGATGGTCTGAACCTTGACCTTCATCTTCAGCCTTCCTTGCCTTCGTCGGCCGCCGGATTTGCCTCGGGCGCTTCGGCCTGGGCATCGGATTCGGCGACAGCCGCTGCTACTTCATCATCGCTCGGCAGCGGCGCCATTTCATGTTCGGCAGCCGCTTCCACCATGCCGGCGGGTGCTTCCTCGATCTCGGCAGGCTTGCCGCTCTCGCGAATGCCGGCCGGATAGGGCGCATCGTCGGGACGGGAAACCTTGACGGCGTCCTTGACCAGGAGCCAGCCGCCCTTGTGACCGGGCACGGAGCCCTTCACGAAGATCAGGCCACGCTCCACATCGGTGCGGACGACTTCCAGATTCTGCTGGGTGCGATTGCGCGCGCCCATATGGCCGGCCATCTTCTTGTTCTTGAAGACGCGGCCCGGATCCTGACGCTGGCCGGTCGAGCCGAGCGAACGGTGTGATACGGACACGCCGTGCGTGGCGCGAAGACCACCGAAACCCCAGCGCTTCATACCGCCGGCAAAACCCTTGCCCTGGGTCACGCCCTGGATATCGACGAGCTGCCCCGCGATGAAGTGGCTGGCGGTGATTTCGGCGCCGACATCAAGGAGAGCATCCTCGGCGACCACGAATTCCGCGACACGAGCCTTGGGCTCCACTTCGGCCTTGCCGAAATGGCCGCGTTGCGGCTTCGAAAGATTTTTGGCCTTGGCCGTGCCGGCGCCCAATTGCAGCGCGACATAACCGTCGCGGTCGCTTTCGCGCCGCGCAACGACCTGAACATTGTCCAGTGCCAGGACGGTGACGGGCACATGGCGGCCGTCTTCCTGGAACAAGCGGGTCATCCCCATTTTCTTCGCGATCACGCCGGTGCGCATGACCATACTCCTTACGTCAGAGGCCCACGGGGAAATTCCCGCGGGCGTGATGGATGCCCATCGAAAATCGATGGGACCCAACAAGCCCAAAAAAGATGCGTGCCCCGCTGGGCTATTCCCTCGCCAATAAGCCAGGGATGCGGGGGACGCAGACCACGGCGATCGCCGTGCGGTATCCCTATCTCGCCAGCCGCTTAGGCCAGCTTGATCTCAACATCAACACCCGCGGCAAGATCGAGCTTCATCAAAGCATCGACCGTCTGCGGGGTCGGCTGCACGATATCGAGCAGCCTCTTATAGGTGCGCACCTCGAACTGCTCGCGCGACTTCTTGTCGACGTGGGGCGAGCGGTTGACGGTGAACTTCTCGATGCGCGTCGGCAAAGGAATGGGGCCGCGAATAAGAGCACCCGTGCGCCGAGCGGTGTCGGCGATGTCTCCCGTGGCCTGATCCAGCACACGATGGTCGAACGCCTTCAGGCGAATCCGGATATTCTGCGTTTCCATGTCCATTACCGATGCGAAAGAGCCAACCTATCCCGAGACGAGAGCCCCGGAAGAGGCATAATCCAAAACTGAAAGCGAGCCGCCCGAATCTCAAGAGACCGGGCGGCTGCGCGTGCCTTTACTACTTAGTGATCTCGGCCACAACCCCTGCGCCGACGGTCCGGCCGCCTTCGCGGATCGCGAAGCGCAAACCCTGGTCCATGGCGATCGGGGCGATCAGCTTGACGCCGATCGTCACGTTGTCGCCAGGCATGACCATCTCGGTACCTTCCGGCAGAACCACTTCGCCCGTCACGTCGGTCGTGCGGAAGTAGAATTGCGGACGATAGTTGGCGAAGAACGGCGTGTGACGGCCGCCTTCGTCCTTCGAGAGGACGTAGACCTCGGCATTGAAGTCGGTGTGCGGCTTGATCGAGCCGGGCTTGCAGAGAACCTGGCCACGCTCGACTTCTTCACGGCCGATGCCGCGGATGAGAGCACCGATATTGTCGCCGGCCTGGCCCTGATCGAGCAGCTTGCGGAACATTTCGACGCCGGTGACCGTGGTCTTGGCAGTGTCCTTGATGCCGACGATTTCGACTTCTTCACCAACCTTGACGATGCCGGTTTCGACGCGGCCGGTGACGACCGTGCCGCGACCCGAGATCGAGAACACGTCTTCAATAGGCATCAGGAACGGCTTGTCGAGCGGACGCTCGGGCTGCGGAATGTAGCTGTCGACAGCCTTCATCAGTTCCAGGATGGCGTCGTGGCCGATCTTGGTGTCGCTGTCTTCGAGCGAAGCGAGAGCCGAGCCCTTGACGATGGGGATGTCGTCGCCCGGGAAGTCGTACGAAGTCAGCAATTCGCGGATTTCGAGTTCGACCAGTTCGAGCAGCTCTTCGTCATCGACCTGATCGACCTTGTTCATGAACACGACCATGGCCGGAACGCCGACCTGCTTGGCGAGCAGGATGTGCTCGCGGGTCTGCGGCATGGGGCCGTCAGCAGCCGACACGACCAGGATCGCGCCATCCATCTGGGCGGCACCGGTGATCATGTTCTTCACATAATCGGCGTGGCCCGGGCAATCGACGTGGGCATAGTGACGAGCTTCGGTTTCATATTCGACGTGAGCGGTCGAAATGGTGATGCCGCGCTCGCGCTCTTCGGGAGCCTTGTCGATATTGGCATAGCTCGTGTAGGTCGCGCCGCCGGATTCAGCGAGAACCTTGGTGATCGCTGCGGTGAGCGACGTCTTGCCATGATCCACGTGACCGATGGTGCCGATGTTGCAATGCGGTTTCGTCCGCTCAAACTTAGCTTTCGCCATTTGCCTTACCCTTCGTCTTTCTTGACCTGTTTAAAGCCGCCGTATCAGGCGAGCTTGGCTTTCACTTCATCCGCAACATTCTGCGGGACTTCTTCATAATGCGAGAACTGCATCGAATATTGAGCGCGGCCCTGCGTGAAGGAACGGAGCTCATTAACGTAGCCGAACATATTGGCAAGCGGGACCATCGCATCGACGACCTGAGCGTTGCCGCGGCTGTCGGTGCCCTGGATCTGGCCGCGACGGCTGTTCAGATCGCCGATCACATCACCCAGATAATCTTCCGGAGTGACGATTTCGACCTTCATGATCGGCTCGAGCAGTTTGATCCCGGACTTTTGAGCGGCTTCGCGCATGCCGCCACGCCCCGTGATTTCGAACGCGAGAGCGGACGAATCGACGTCGTGGTAGGCGCCATCATAGAGCGTCGCGGTGAAATCGATGATCGGGAAGCCGATCAAGGATCCAGTAGCGGCGATCTCGCGAATGCCCTTTTCGACCGAGGGAATATATTCCTTGGGAACGTTGCCGCCCTTGACCTCATCGTTGAAGATGACGCCCTGGCCGCGCTCGCCCGGCTCGACCGTGAACTTGATCCGGCCGAACTGACCCGATCCGCCCGACTGCTTCTTGTGGGTGTAATCGACGTCGACCTTCTTGGCCAGGCTCTCACGATACGCCACCTGCGGCGCGCCGACATTGGCTTCGACCTTGAATTCGCGCTTCATGCGATCGACCAGGATTTCGAGATGGAGCTCGCCCATTCCCTTGATGATGGTCTGGCCGCTTTCATTGTCCGAAGACACACGGAACGACGGGTCCTCGCGAGCCAGGCGATTGAGCGCGACGCCCATTTTCTCCTGGTCTGCCTTGGTCTTGGGCTCCACTGCAACCTCGATCACTGGATCGGGGAATTCCATCCGCTCCAATATGATCGGGGCGTTGGCGGCACAAAGCGTCTCACCGGTGGTCGTATCCTTGAGGCCCGCCAGGGCGACGATGTCACCGGCATAGGCCACCTGGATGTCTTCGCGGTCATTGGCATGCATCAACAGCATGCGGCCAACCTTTTCCTTCTTGTCCTTGACCGAATTGGTGACCGTCGAAGCGGTTTCCAGCTTGCCCGAATAGATGCGGGCAAAGGTCAGGGTGCCGACGAACGGGTCGTTCATGATCTTGAACGCAAGCGCCGCGAATGGAGCATCGTCCGTCGGCGGACGCGATTCTGGAGTTACGCCGTCGAGCTTCAGGCCCTGGACCGGCGGAATGTCGAGCGGCGAGGGCAGATAGTCGACGACTGCGTCGAGCAATGGCTGCACGCCCTTGTTCTTGAAGGCGGAGCCGCACAGGACGGGAACGAACGAGAAGTTCAGCGTACCCTTGCGGATCAACGCCTTCAGGGTCGCGGTGTCGGGCTCGTCTCCACCGAGATAGGCCTCCATGACTTCGTCGTCCTGCTCGACCGCCATTTCGATAAGGTCCTGGCGGGCGGTAGCGGCGGCATCGGCGAGATCGGCAGGAATATCCTGATATTCGAACTTCGCGCCGAGCGATTCTTCGAGCCAGATGATGGCGCGATTTTCAACCAGGTCGACCAGGCCTATGAACGAGCCTTCGATGCCGATCGGGAGATAAAGGACGGCCGGGCGGGCGCCCAGTCGATCCTTGATCATTTCGACGCACATGTCGAAATTGGCGCCGGTGCGGTCCAGCTTGTTGATGAAGCACATGCGCGGCACTTTGTACTTGTCCGCCTGGCGCCACACGGTTTCGGACTGCGGCTCGACGCCGGCGACGCCGTCGAAGCAGGCTACCGCGCCGTCCAATACACGCAGCGAACGTTCGACTTCGATGGTGAAGTCGACATGGCCCGGCGTGTCGATGATGTTGATCCGGTGGTCGTTCCAGAAACAGGTGGTGGCGGCGCTGGTGATCGTGATCCCGCGCTCTTGCTCCTGCTCCATCCAGTCCATCGTGGCGGTACCCTCATGGACTTCGCCGATCTTGTAGGACTTGCCGGTATAATAAAGGATTCGCTCGGTGGTCGTCGTCTTGCCGGCGTCGATATGCGCCATGATGCCGATATTACGATATTTTTCGAGCGGATGGCTGCGGGCCATGATCTTAAACTCCGATGCGGGGAAGGCCTTGCCGCCCCCGCGATATAGGGACGATTACCAGCGATAGTGCGAGAAGGCCCGGTTGGCTTCCGCCATCCGGTGCGTATCTTCACGCTTCTTGACGGCGTTGCCGCGGTTGTTGGCCGCGTCCATCAGTTCGCCCGAAAGGCGCGCGGACATCGTGTTTTCCGAGCGCGCCCGAGCGGCAGAAATCAGCCAGCGGATGGCCAACGCCTGGGCGCGCTCCGGACGAACCTCGACCGGGACCTGGTAGGTGGCACCGCCGACACGGCGACTGCGGACTTCGATGCCCGGCTTGATGTTATTGAGCGCGTCATGGAACACGCCGAGTGGCTCACGCTTGGCCTTGGTCTCCACGGTCTCGAATGCGCCGTAGACGATGCCCTCGGCAGTCGACTTCTTGCCGTCGAGCATCACCGAGTTCATGAATTTGGAAAGGACCAGATCGCCAAATTTGGGATCGGGAAGAATTTCGCGCTTTTCTGGGCGACGACGACGGGACATAATTTTTCCTCTTAACTTCAGCCAGACGGATCTGAGCTTACTTCGGACGCTTGGCGCCGTACTTCGAGCGAGATTGGCGACGATCCTTGACACCCTGGGTGTCGAGAACGCCGCGGAGAACGTGATAGCGCACGCCGGGAAGGTCGCGCACACGGCCACCGCGGATCAGGACCACACTATGTTCCTGAAGGTTGTGACCTTCACCTGGAATGTAGCTGATCACTTCGCGCTGGTTGGTCAGGCGAACCTTGGCCACCTTGCGCAAAGCCGAGTTCGGCTTTTTCGGGGTCGTGGTGTACACGCGAGTGCATACGCCGCGCTTTTGCGGGTTCTGCTCCATCGCAGGAACCTTGCTCTTGGCCTTTTGCGGCTCGCGACCCTTGCGGATCAGCTGATTAATCGTTGGCATGAAGCCTTCACCTACCTTAAGTTACTTTGCTGGCACGCAAAATACGCAAAAACCTCGGCGGCCTTAATGGCCCCCCAGGCCTTGCTTACGCACAGCAATGTTCAAGCTCTTTGCCCGCTCCAGGGACGCAAGGGACCCGCGGGCAGGGCGGCCTATAGACAGGCTTGCCCGTTCGGTCAACGATAGAAGTCGTCGTTCTTCCGCCTATTTCAAGGGGTCGTGGCCCCAGTTCATCAACGAATAGCGCCAGCGCGAGGTGACGACATTCTCGGGCTGCTGCGCGAGGTAACGGCGGATATAGCCGACCGTCTTGCGCATATGGCCGTAGTCATCCTCGGTCAGTTCCCGCCGATCCGTCGCCAGGATCCGGGCGATCCGGCGACCTGACGCATGGCCGATCGATTCGGCATCCGACTTTTTCTGTCCGACCTTCAGGCTTTCGGGCCCGGCAAGCCACAATTCCAGTTCGTGCCGGTCCATGTTCACCGCGCCATGAAAATCCTGATAGACGCGCTTTCGGTCCAGCGCGGCCGGCACTAATTGGCAGCCGCTTCGCCAAGCAGATTCTGCTGCCAGAAAAGAAGGCTGGTCCAGAAGAGATAATCGACATTTTCCTTCTTGGCGAAGCCGTGTCCTTCATTCTGCCCCAGCAAATGCCAGGCGGTCCTGCCATTGTCGCGTACCGCCTTCACGATCTGGTCGGCTTCCGATGCTGGTACCCGTGGATCATTTCCTCCCGTTACAACCATCAGCGGGATGGCCAATTCCTTGACCCGCGTCAGAGGAGAGATCTGCGTCAGCTGCGCGCGCTGCGCCGGATCGCGTTCATCGCCATATTCGACCCGGCGAAGATCGCGCCGGTAGCTTTGCGTGTTTTCGAGGAAGGTCACGAAATTGGAGATCGCGACGGCGCAATTGGCACCCCGTAGCTGCTTCCCGTATCGGATCGCCGCAGCGTAGCACATATACCCGCCATAAGAGCCGCCGGTCACGGCGAACCGAGCCGGGTCGAGGCGCGAATCCTTCCCGAGCCGGCCGAGAAAAGCACCGATGTCCGTCACCGAATCCTCGCGCTTCGACGGCCCGTTGTCCAACTCGACGAACCTTTTTCCGTAACCGGTCGAACCCCGGACATTGGGATAGAATATGGCAATGCCGAGTTCGTTCAGCAGATAATTGTTGCGGCCCTGAAACCCCGGCCGGCTTTGTCCCTCGGGCCCGCCATGGATGTTGACGATCAGTGGACGCTTTCCTCGGAACTTACCCGCGTCGGGACGATATAGAAAGCCCGAAACAGTTTCGCCATCGCCGCTTTTTGTCTCGATCAATTCTGGCTCGACATTGACCTGAGGATCCAGTCCCCCGGTCTCGCTCTCGGTCCAGCGGGTGACGGCCAGGGTCTGCGGGTCGATGCCATAGGCATCGGCAGGCGAACGCGCCGAGGACAAGGTAAGGCCGATCGTTCCCCATGGCGCTATCTTCAGACCGCCGACGATTCCGACGGGCAGGCGATCAACGGTCCTCACGTTCCGCGACCTTGTGTCGAGCAGCTTCACCCGGCTCACCCCGGCCTCGTTAACGACATAGGCGATGAAGCTGCCATCGTCCGATATGTCGAAATTCTCGACATCCCATTTGGGTTCTTTGGTCACCGGCGTGAATTTGCCGGTGGCGGCGTCCAATGTGCCGAGCCTCTGGAAATCGGAGCGCTCGTCGGAAGTCAGCCAAAGCCGCCCGTCGGGCCCATATTGGGGCGCATTATACGCGATACTGGCGTTGAGGTCGGTGATCGGGCGGAGCGCGCCGGTGGCAAGGTCCAGGTCATAGACATTGGACTTGTTGACCGACACATATTCGCCAACCACCGCGCTGCGCCCGTCCGGGGCGAAATCCTGGATCGCCCAGCCGCCGCCCTTTACCTGGGCCACGAGCCGGTCGGATTTCGGGTCGCGCGGATTCATCACGTAGAGGTCCGAATCGCTGCCGTTACGGCGTGTCGACGAATAGCCGATCAGCTTTTCGTCCCAGCTCCACGCGCCGAACTGGTTGCGGCTCTTGCCGTCGGTAAGCAGATCGAGACGGCCATTGTTCAACCCATAAAGCTGGAAGAACTCGCTTCCGCCCACGTCCTTCTGCACCACCAGCACATCGCCGCTTCCCGGTGAAAAACTTCCATTGCCGAGCGGCTCCTGTTCGAAACTGATCTGCCTTCGATCCGCGCCGGGCGCGATCACGCGATGAAGCTGCGTGGTATTGCCGAAACGGGTGGCGATCAGCATCGAACGATCTGTAGGGTTCCAGTCGACAAAACCTGCCGTCCTGAATTCCATATAGGGACGGGACGCGGCCGCCAGCGCGTCGGGTATTTCCGGAATACCGTCGGCGACAAGGGCTGCGGGCTTTGGCACCGCGGAAATTGCGCTCGCCGGGGAAAGAACGGTGGCAGCAAGCAGGCAGAGGGCAATACGCATGGGCGGCAATCTCCAATGGATTGCCCAATGGCTATCGGCGCCCGTTGAAGAGGGCAAGAGGTACGGTCAGGGTGGCAAGGACAAACGGGAAAATTCTTCAACCCGTAGCGGCGTCTAATCTGAATTAAGGGCGAGGCCCGGGCGCCGACAATAAGTCGCTACTAGCGAAGCAGGATATCCAGAGCGAAGTCGAGCCACATCACCAGCAGGCAAATGCTGGAGACCAGGTACCAGCGGAACCGGCGCTGCACCTTGCCCGTGACGACATGATCCCAGCTGTGCAGGCAGCGAAAGAGAACGAACAGCCAGGCGAGAAAAACCTGCAGCAGCGAGAGTCGCCCGGTTATCATGACAAGTGGCACCAGCGCGAAAAAGAGCGCCGGCATTTCAAACAGGTTGCGCAGATTATTGGCCGGCATTTCGACCGGCTCGAAATAGCGCAAGGCGGCCGAACCGGTGGCAAAATCTTCGCGCATTGGAGGATTGCGCCTGAGGTGCGAGAAACGCTGCTGCAGCAATCGGGCCCACACCACCCAGATCAGGCCCACCAGAGCAATGGTTGGCCAGACGATGAGATCGTCCGACAGCAAGATCTTCATGCCCCCGGCATCCTCAATAATGGATCACGCGGCCATAAGCATCGAGTACGCTTTCATGCATCATTTCGGAAAGCGTCGGATGCGCGAACACCGTGTGCATGAGATCCTGTTCGGTGGTTTCCAATTGGCGCGCGACTACATAGCCCTGGATCAATTCGGTCACTTCCGCGCCGACCATATGCGCCCCGAGCAGCTCGCCCGTCCCCTCGTCGAACACGGTCTTGACGAACCCTTCTGCCTCGCTAAGCGCGATGGCCTTGCCATTGCCGATGAATGGGAATTTGCCGACCTTGACCTTGTGGCCCGCCTCTTTCGCCTTGGCTTCGGTAAGCCCGACCGAGGCAATTTGCGGCCGTGAATAGGTGCAGCCCGGTATATTCCAGGTTTCGAACGGATGCGGTTTCTTGCCGGCAATCGCCTCGACGCAGACCACGCCTTCATGGCTCGCTTTGTGCGCCAGCCAGGGCGGTCCGGTAACGTCGCCGATCGCATAGACTCCCTCGACATTAGTCCGGCCAAAACCGTCGGTGACGATATGGCCTCGATCAGTCTTAACTCCCAATGCTTCCAACCCGATATTCTCGGTGTTGGGGACGATGCCGATGGCGATGATGGCGTGGGAGAATTCCTGCGTCTCGCCGCCCTTCAATGTGGCGCGGACTCCGGTTTTCGATACGTCCAATTTCTCGACGCCGGAAGACACATGCAGCTTCATGCCCTGCTTGGTCAGCGCCTTGTGCATGAAGGCGGAGACCTCCTCATCCTCCACGGGAAGGATTCGATCGAGCATTTCCACGATCGTGACTTCCGCGCCCATATCCGAATAGAAACTGGCGAATTCGACGCCGATCGCGCCGGACCCGATCACCAGCAGCTTGGACGGCATTTCCTTCGGCACCATCGCGTGCCGATAGGTCCAGATCCGCTCTCCATCGGCCTTGGCAAAGGGCAAGTCACGGGCGCGCGCACCGGTCGCGATCAATATGCTCTTGGCCGAAAGCTCGGTTTTCTTGCCGTCCTTCGTGACGACCAGAGTACCTTTTCCGGCCAGCGTCCCCTCGCCCTCCACTACCGTCACCTTGTTCTTCTTCATCAGACCCTTGACGCCCATGTTGAGCTGTCCTGCCACCTTGCGCGACCGGTCCACGATGGCGGCGAGATCGAAACTGACCTTTTCGGCCTTCAGACCATAAGAAGAAGCGTGGGTCAGATAATGATGAATCTCGGACGTGCGCAGCAGGGCCTTGGTCGGGATGCACCCCCAGTTGAGGCAGATACCGCCAAGCTTCTCCCGCTCGACGATCGCCGTCTTGAGCCCGAGCTGGCTCGCACGGATGGCGGCGACATAGCCGCCCGGTCCCGAGCCGAGCACGATAAGGTCGTAAGTATCTGCCAAAATTAGCTCCTAGAAAATGCCCGACCGATCCGATTTCTCATCGGTCGGACCATTTGAAGAATATCCAGGCGAACAAGGCTACGCCCAGGAAAATGGGGACGGAGAAGGAAAGGCCAAGTCCGCGCGGCAAGGCGATGGTGCCATAATGCACGGCCTCGCCAAGCTGCCCGGCTTTTCCGTCCAGCAAATAGGGCAAGGCGACCGCGCTGACCGCGCCGAGAGCAACGGCTCTCAGCAGCGCCATATCAGGCCAACATTCCAAGCGGGTTTTCGACGAGCCGTTTGAACGCTTGCATCAGCCGCGCGCCATCGGCCCCGTCGATGGCGCGATGGTCGAAGCTGCCCGTGGCGCTCATCACGGTCGCGATCTGCAAGCTATCATTGATCACCCAGGGCCGCTTCTCGCCGGCACCGATCGCCATGATCATCGCCTGAGGCGGATTGATCACCGCATCGAACTGGGTGATCCCGAACATGCCCATGTTGCTGATGGAAGCGGTGCCGCCCTGATATTCCTGCGGCTGCAATTTGCCGTCCCGCGCCCTTGCCGCAAGGTCCTTCATCTCGGTTGCGATGACGGAGACCGGTTTTGAGTCTGCACCCACTATGATTGGCGTGATGAGGCCGTTCGGTATCGACACCGCGACCGAGATATCGGCGCGGCTGAACTTCAACAATTGATCGCCCGCGAGCGACACATTGCATTGGGGCACTTCGATCAGCGCCGCGGCCAGCGCCTTGATCAGCAGATCGTTGACCGACAGTTTCACGCCGCGCGATTCGAGCCCTTTGTTGAGTTCGCCGCGAAGCTTGAGCAGCGCATCGAGCTGGATGTCGACGGTAAGATAGATATGCGGAACCTGCTGTTTCGATTCGGTCAGCCGCCGCGCAATGGTCTTGCGCATATTGCTGAGCTTGACCGACTCGTGCGGGATTTCGGTGTCTACAGCGGGAGCAGGCGGAGCCGATGAAGCGGAAGCCGACGCGGGCGCAGCGGGCCTGGCGCCACCGGCCCCGTCGATGTCGGCCTTGACGATGCGGCCGCCCGGACCCGATCCGTTCAGGCTGGAAAGATCCACGCCTTTCTGTTCGGCAAGGCGCCGGGCGAGCGGGCTGGCCTTCACCCTGGCGGAATCGTCTGCGCGCGCTGCGACCGGCTTGGCGGCCGATGGCTGCTCGGGCTCGGAAGCCGGCGCGGGCGCTGAGACAGGCGCTTCCTGGGCCGGCTGACCCGCACCCGTTTCTCCGCCATCCTTCGCCACTGGCTCTTTCGCGGCGGCAGCGGGCGGTGTCGGCGCGGCGGAGGCGGCGCCCGCATCCTCGCCCTCACCTGCGATCAAGGCGATCACGGTACCGACCTTCACTTCATCGGTCCCTTCGGCCACCAGGATCTTGGCGATCGTGCCTTCGTCCACCGCTTCGAACTCCATTGTCGCCTTGTCGGTCTCGATCTCCGCAAGAAGATCGCCGGCCGCGACCTTGTCGCCTTCCTTGACGAGCCATTTGGCGAGCGTGCCCTCTTCCATCGTGGGGGAAAGGGCGGGCATCTTGAGTTCGATGGGCATTGAGCTTCCCTGTGCGGACTGGCTTCGTCCAAGTCCAAACAGCAAATGGCAGGGCCGGGTCAAGGGTTCCGCTTGCTTGAGCCGTGGATCTGGAGCACCTTCGCCGTCCTAGGGAGGGGGCTGATGCGCGCATATTTGGTCGTGATCGACGAGACACAGGAAGCGAAAGCGGCGCTCCGTTTCGCCGCCCGGCGCGCAGCCCGCACGGGCGGGACGGTTGAGATTCTGGCGCTCATTCCCCAGCAGGAATTCGTTCAATGGGGCGGCGTTCAGGCCGCGATCGAAGAGGAAGCGCGGCTCCGCGCCGAAGCAGCGGTGGTTCAGGCGTCCGGAGCGATTGTCGAAGAAGCCGGAGTTCGACCCTCGATCACAGTCAAGCAAGGCGACCCGGTCAAGGCGGTAAGCGAGATGCTGAAGGAGCGACAGGACATCGCCGCCTTCGTCCTCGGCGCCGCGGCGGAAGACGCGCCGGGGCCGCTCATCACCCATTTTTCGGGTAATGCGGGATCCCTGCCCTGTCCGCTGATGATCGTGCCGGGTCATCTCAGCGACGAAGCGCTGGACCAGCTTAGCTAAGCTCCGGTCAGCCGGTCGGTGATCCGATCGACCAAGGCGGCGCAAAATTGCAAATCCTCGCTGTCGAAACGGGCGAGCAAGGGACTGTCCAGGTCCAGCACCCCGAGCAGCCGACCTTCAGATACGATGGGGATGACCAGTTCCGAAGCCGACGCGCTGTCGCAGGCGATATGCCCCGGATAGGCATTCACGTCTTCAACACATTGTGGCTCCAGCGTGGCGGCGGCGGTGCCGCAGACGCCCTTGCCGAAGGGAATCCGGACACAGGCCAGGCGGCCCTGAAACGGCCCCAACACCAGTTCTCCGCCGACATTGCGGTAGAAGCCCACCCAGTTGAGATCGGGCAGACTTTCCCACAACAAGGCGCTTACGTTGGCCATGTTGGCGATGGCGTCCGGTTCCCCTTGGGTCAGTCCGTCAGCCGCATCGGTCAGCTGCCGGTACAATTCTGCCTTATCACCGGCATCGATCCTGAATTCGTACATTCCTAGTCGATCCTTACCTTGCCCCGACCCTGCTTGATCGCGCCGCGCTGGACCTTGCTGTCGACGCGCTTCGCCTTGGCGGAGCGGCTGGCCTTGGTCTTGATGCGCTTCACCGGCCGTATGTGGGCCCTGGCTATCAGATCCGCCAGCCGGGCCCGCGCATCTTCACGATTCGATTCCTGTGTCCGGAAGCTGCGCGCGGTGATGATGATCTCGCCCGCGCTGGTCATCCGGCTCCCAGCCAGCGCCTTCAGCCGTTCGTAAACCGGTGGAGCAAGTCCGAGCTTGAAGACGTCGCACCGCAACTGGCAGGCGGTAGCCACCTTGTTGACATTCTGCCCGCCGGGACCGCTCGCCGCGAGGAATTTTTCCTCAAGCGCCGCTTCGGGGAGCAGATAGGGCTCAGATTGGGACATCGCCAAAGCCCGCGCTGACAAAGGTCGGCGGCAGCGGCGCCGTTGCCTCGATCGGGTTCTTGCCCTCGCGCTCCACGCGGATCGACAGAGCGTGAAGCAGCATGGGCCCCTTCCCCCTGCCATAAACGGGATCGCCCGAAATAGGGAAGCCCATGCCCTCGACCGCATGGACCCGCAGCTGGTGGGTCCGGCCGGTCTCCGGCGTGAACAGGATCACGGCCCGGCCGCCGATCACCGATATCGTTCGCCAATGGCTGGTTGCGGGTTTGCCCTTCGCGTCCGGCACGATCCGCCAGCCGTCTCTTTCGGTGGATGTCTTGCCCAGCGCCATTTCGATCGTTCCCGCCTCCGCCTCTGGAACGCCATCGAGCACTGCCACATAGGATTTGGAGACTTTCTTCTCCTCGAAGGCCCGCTGGAACCGCTTGTGCGCCTTTGGATGGCGCGCAAGCAAAAGGCAGCCGCTCGTATCCCGGTCGAGCCGGTGGACCGGCAAGGGCTCGCGCTGAAAGCCGAACCTCAAATGCTTCAGATAATCTTCCAGGCTCTCGGGCGTTTTCGACCCCGGATGCACGGCAAGCCCGGCGGGCTTGTCGATGACGATGGCTTCGCCGTCGATGAACAGAACATATTTTTCCCACATGGGCCCGCCCTGCCACGACTGTGGCGCCTGCGCAACGAACAGCCGCTTACCAGATAGAGTCAGGCGCTTTTCCCGAAGAGTCAGGGGTTTAACACCTAATTAACCTTTTAACTTCATTTATGCTTCCGTTAACGAAGGTTACCGGCTCGCCCAAACCTGCTAAGGTCTGGAAGCCGCCAGTTAGGGGTAGACTATATGCGTGTACTGCTGATCGAAGACGAGCCAACGACCGCGAAGAGCATCGAACTGATGCTGAACGCCGAAGGCTTCAACGTCTACACGACGGACTTGGGCGAAGAGGGCTTGGACCTCGGCAAGCTCTACGATTACGACATCATCTGCCTGGACCTCAACCTGCCCGACATGCATGGCTATGACGTGCTGAAAAAGCTTCGGGCCGCCAAGGTCGGCACCCCGGTTCTGATCCTGTCGGGCATCGGCGAAATGGACAGCAAGGTCCGCGCCCTGGGCTTCGGCGCCGACGATTATGTCACCAAGCCTTTCCATCGCGACGAACTGGTTGCCCGAATTCACGCGGTCGTTCGCCGTTCAAAAGGTCATTCGCAGTCGGTCATCCGCACCGGCAAGCTGGCGGTTAATCTGGATGCCAAGACGGTCGAAGTCGATGGTTCACGCGTGCATCTGACCGGCAAGGAATATGCGATGCTGGAGCTGCTGAGCCTTCGCAAGGGCACCACGCTCACCAAGGAAATGTTCCTCAACCACCTTTATGGCGGGATGGACGAGCCCGAATTGAAGATCATCGACGTCTTCATCTGCAAGCTGCGCAAAAAGCTTTCGTCGGCCTGCGGCGGCGAAAATTATATCGAGACCGTCTGGGGCCGGGGCTATGTGCTTCGCGATCCTGAGGAAGTCCTGGAATCCGCCGTCGCCTGAAAGGGAGACGATAACGAATGAAAAAAGCCGGCGCGGACCCGTTTCGCGCCGGCTTTTTTGCACCTTATCCCGCGCTCGTGCATTGTGCCTCAAGCGGCAGGTTCCTGCCGGATACGAAACGAAACGAGCGGGACTGAATGGCGGCGAGGAACGCGTTCGACGAATTGTGGGGAACAAGCCGCGGCCGCAAGGCCCGCGAAGGCTTTGAGTCGCTCGCCGCCTGGATGGCCGAAATCTCCGCGACAGAACTCGACCGGCGCCAGCAGGCGGCCGAGGCGGCATTCCGAACGCTGGGCATCACCTTCAGCGTCTATGGCGAAGCCGATGCGGCCGAACGGATCATTCCGTTCGACATCATCCCGCGAATCTTCAGCGCCGGCGAATGGGCCAGGCTTTCGGAGGGGCTGGAGCAGCGAGTGCGGGCAATCAATGCCTTCATCGGCGATATCTATGGCGAACGGCGGATCATCGCCGACGGCATAGTTCCGGCCGATATCGTGCTCGGCAATCCAAGCTTTTGCGTCCAGGTTTCCGGTGCCCGCCCGCCGCACGGTATCTACGCCCATATTTGCGGGATCGACCTCGTCCGCACCGGCGCCGACGAATTTTTCGTGCTGGAGGATAATGCACGCACCCCCTCGGGCGTTTCCTATATGCTCGAAAATCGCGAAGCGATGCTCAGGCTCTGTCCGGAATTGTTCGACATCTTCCCGGTGCAGGCGGTCGACACGTATCCGGACATGCTGCGCGACACTTTATATTCGGTGGCTCCGAAGCGCGTTCGGGACCCGGTCTGCGTCCTGCTGACCCCGGGTCATTTCAACAGCGCATTTTATGAACACAGCTTCCTGGCCGACAATATGGGTATCGAACTGGTCGAGGGCCGCGACCTGGAGGTGGATGACGATGTCGTCTGGATGCGCACTATCGAAGGGCGCGTCAGGGTCGATGTCATCTATCGACGTATCGACGATGCATTCCTCGATCCGCTGCTGTTCAACCGGGATTCGCTGCTGGGCGTTCCGGGACTGATGGCCGCTTACCTCGCGGGCAATGTCAGTCTGGTCAACGCGCCGGGAACCGGCATTGCCGATGACAAAGCGATTTATTCCTACATGCCCGAAATCGTCCGTTATTATTCGGGAGAGGAAGCCAAGCTTCCCAATGTGCAGACCTGGCGCTGCCGCGAACCCGAAGCGCTTCAATATACGCTCGATAATCTGGACAGTTTGGTGGTGAAGCTGGTCGACGGATCGGGCGGCTACGGAATGCTGGTTGGCCCCACCGCCAGCAGAGACGAGATCGAGCGCTTCCGGGCGGCTTTGAAGGCGGAACCGCACCGTTATATCGCGCAGCCGACCCTGTCGCTTTCGACCGTGCCGACGGTGACCGAAAAGGGGTTGATCCCGCGCCACGTCGATTTCCGCCCCTTCGTCCTGTCGGGCGCGGACAAGGTCAGCATCGTGCCCGGAGGCCTTACCCGCGTCGCGCTGCGCGAAGGGTCGCTGGTGGTCAATTCCAGCCAGGGTGGCGGCACCAAGGACAGCTTCATCTTGAGGGAGCGGCCCGAAGGCGAGCCGGCCGGAAGCTCCTGATGCTCTCGCGAACCGCCTCGAACCTTTACTGGATCGGCCGCTATATGGAGCGGACCGAATTCACCACGCGCCTGATCGAGGCGACGATCCGGCTGAATTCGCTGACGCGCGACGCGCAGTCCAACCAGGCCTGGCGGAGCGCACTGGCCGTGGTAGGGGAGACCAAGGGCTTTGAGCGCAGCGGCGAAAATCTTTCCGCCTTCAACGTCAGCCGCTACCTCAGTCTTGCGGAAGAAAATTCCAATTCGGTGCGCGGCTGCCTGAACGGCGCCCGCGACAATGCGCGCGCGGCGCGCAACAGCCTGTCGCGCGAGGCGTGGGAGGCGATCAATCGCGCGTGGCTCAGCGTAAGCGGGCGATCCAGCCCCGGCGGGGCGCAGGCCGCGCTCAACCTGGTCGAGGCGATCAAGGCCGAGACTTTGGGCTTTGAGGGCGCGGTGGCGCGGATGCTGCGCAGCGAAGGTTATTGGTTCCTGCGCCTCGGATCGGTGATCGAGCGGGCTGACAACACCGCGCGCCTGCTCGACGTCAAATATTATCTGTTGCTGCCCGAAGGCGAACAGATTGGTGGAGCGCTCGACCGCGACCAATGGACCACGATCCTTCACACGGTCTCGGCGCGAACCGCGTACCGGCATATCTATCCCGATGCGTTGAAACCGTGGCTGATCGCCGACCTGCTCATCTTCCGGCGCGAACTTCCCCGTTCGCTCTCGGCCTCGGCCGCCGAGGCGGTCCAGTTGCTGAGCGACATTGGCGAGCGCACCGGCCGCCAGGGTCAGGCCGACCGGCTCGTCCGCCAGCGCGAAAGTAAGCTTTTGGAGACGGACATCAGAACCGTGTTCCAGCGCGGTCTGCATCAATATCTGCAGCGCTTCATCCGCGAGAATGCGGAAATCGATCAGGCCATCGCAACCCAGTTCAGGTTCGGCTGATGCGGCTCAGCGTCAAATATAATACCAGTTATCGCTACAGTCAGCCGGCAAAGCGGGTGATCCAGCTGCTGCGCCTTACTCCGCACAGTTTCCCGGGGCAGAATGTTCTCGACTGGCGGATAGATGTCGGGGTGGATGCGCGCCTTCGTGAACATCGCGATGGATACGGCAATGTCATGCACATGCTCTATATCGACCGGCCGGTGCAGGAATTGACGGTATCGGTTTCCGGCAAGGTGATGACCGAGGACCGGTCGGGTGTCGTGGAAGGACTGCCGGGCGACTTGCCGCCCGCCGTGTTCCTCCGTCCGACGCACCTGACCCAACCTGGCCGGCCGCTGCTCGAGCTCGCCGCGGCGCTCGACACGCAAGGCGGGTCGCCGCTCGATAAATTGCATCGGCTGACATCGGCGATCCACACGCGCATGACGTTCGATACGGGCAAGACCGTACCCGACACCACCGCCATCGAATCCTTCGCGGCCGGGCATGGCGTGTGTCAGGATTTCGCGCATATCTTCATTGCCATCGCGCGATCGGTCGGCATTCCCGCCCGCTATGTTTCCGGCCACCTCTTCCGCCGCGACGGGGCGGTCATGCAAGAGGCAGCCCACGCCTGGGCCGAGGCCTGGCTGGATCATCTGGGCTGGGTAGCGTTCGACCCGTCGAACGGAATATGCCCTGACGACGCCTATATCCGGGTTGCATCCGGGCTCGATTATCGCGATGCCGCTCCCTTCGCTGGCGCGCGGCGCGGCGGCGGAAACGAAGAGCTTTCGGTGAAGGTGCAGGTGCGGCAGACACGGTCGCAGGCTCAATCGCAGTCGCAAAGCTAGGGAGCGAAAGTTCGGTGACTTATTGTATCGGTCTGCTTCTGAATGACGGCCTGGTGATGATGGCGGATACCCGCACCAATGCCGGCGTCGATAATTTCTCCTCTTTCAAGAAATTGCACACGCTGGCGGACACGCCCGGGCGCCAGATATTCGCCTGCACTTCGGGAAGCCTGTCGATGAGCCAGGCGGTGATCAGCCTGATCAAGGAAGGACTTCCGGCCGCCGAAGACAGCGACATGATCCGCACCCTGGACAAATGCACCACCATGTTCCGTATCGCCCAATTGGTGGGCGAGGCCGTCCAGGTTGCCGGCCGCACGGTCGGCGCGGCTTTGTCCGCGATCAATATTTCCAGCTCCGTTTCGGTTCTGCTGGGTGGTCGGATCGGCAAGGGAGCGCCCACGCTCTACCTCGTCTATTCGGCCGGCAATTTCATCGAATGCAAGTCGGAGGCGCCGTTCCTGCAGATCGGCGAGACCAAATATGGCAAGCCGATCCTGGACCGGGGAATCGACCTTGCCATGCCGCTCGACGAAGCGGTGAAGGTCGCCTTCCTTTCTTATGACAGCGCGATGCGTTCGAACCTCGGCGTGGCGCGGCCGATCGACATGATGGTGATGCCGCGCGATCCCAAATTGCCTCTGCTCTTGCGGCGGATCGAATCCGACGATGATTATTTCAACCATTTGTCCCTTCGCTGGGCCGAATTGCTGCACGAAGCGACCTTCGAAATTCCCAATCCTCCATTCATGGCTGACCTGATCGGCAAATGAGCGACTTGCGGTCCGCCTTCGACAAGCTGCGGAGGTTCGGCCTCTCGCTCCCGCAAGCGGTGGAGGAAATGCCCTGGGGCCACTCGGCGCTCAAGGTCCGCAACAAGAGCTTCGTCTTCCTCAATTCCGAAGAAGATTCGTTCAGTCTTTCCATAAAGCTCCCGGTGAGCCGGGATTTCGCCCTGATCTTCGATTTCGCCCAGCCGACCGGCTATGGTCTGGGGCGAAGCGGCTGGGTCACCACGAAATTCAAATCCAGCGATGAGATCGATCTCGAATTGCTCGAACGCTGGATCATTGAAAGCTACCGGGCGATCGCTCCGAAGAAATTGACCGCAACGCTCCAGGCCTAATGGTTTAGCGGCAGCTCACGCTGGTCGGGCTCGAACCGGTGCCAGCCATTGGGGCCCAGTCGCTCGAGCGGCCGAAAACGGCCTTTATAGGCCATGCGGGGAGAATCCTGCACCCAATAGCCGAGATAGACATAGGGAAGGCCTGCACGCCCCGCCCGCATGATGTGATCAAGAATGATATAGGTGCCGAGGCCAGGCCGCTTGGGATCGTCGGGTTCGAAGAAGCTGTAGATCATCGACAGGCCGTCGGCCTGCTGATCGGTCAGGCAGGCGCCGACCAATTTGCCCGGCCGTCCGTCCACCGAAGGCTCGCGATATTCGACCACGAAAGTCTTGACCGGGCTTTGTTCGACCATGTCCGAAAAATCATTTTCGTCCATATCGACCATGCCGCCGCCGGGATGGCGGGCGCGCAGATAGCGGCGAAGCAATTCATATTGCTCCTCGGTGGTCCAGGGTTTGCAGGCGGTGACTTCCAGATCCGAATAACGGCGCATCATCTTGCGCTGGGTCGCACTCGGCTGAAATTCCTGGGCGACGACCCGTACCGAAATGCAGGCGGCGCAATCGATGCAGCTGGGGCGGTAGGCGACGCCTTGGCTGCGGCGGAAACCGATCCGGCCCAGCGCGTCGTTCAGTTCGGTCGCATGTTGCCCGGTAAGTTCGGTGAACACCTTCCGTTCCGTCTTGCCCGGCAGATAGGGGCACGGCGCGGGCGTCGTCACGAAAAAACGGGGAAAGCGGAAGGGTGCGCTCACCGAGGCTCCACCAATGAAAGACCAGCTGTCGCTCCAACGATCTTTAGGCGCAGTTGGTGCCATGATGATAGGGGCCATGACGACATTTTCCCGCGCGGCCCCGGAGCGTTCCGGATCGGGACGTATGGCTTCAGCAGATTTCGACCGGGTGGACGTTGAAACCTTCGTCATGCAGCGCCTTTACCAGACCATCCAATTGCTCGGCATCGCGCGCTTCGCATTCGATATCGATAAAGGCGTCCTTGGCGGGCAGCGAGGTGAAGACTCGCTGATGATAGATTTCGACGATGTTGATCCGGTGCTTGTCGAACAATTTCACCACGGAAAATAGCGCGCCGGGCCGATCCTGAATTTCGATCCTCAATCGCGCCATACGGCCGGACCGGGCGAGGTCGCGGAGCAAGACGGTGGCGAGCAGCCTGGTGTCGATATTGCCGCCAGTCAGGATCAGTCCGACCTTGCGGCCGGCAAAGCGGTCGGGATGCTTCAGCAAGGCGGCGAGCCCCGTGGCTCCGGCGCCTTCCACCACGGTCTTTTCGATCTGCAGCAGCAGGCTGACCGCGGTTTCGATGTCGCGTTCGGGAACCAGCAGGATTTCGTCGACGATCCTGTCGACGATTTCGGAAGTGGCAATGCCCGGCCCCTTGACCGCTATTCCTTCGGCAAGCGTGTCGCCGGCTGAAATCATCTTCTTGCCGGTGATCTTGCAATACATGGACGGATAGAGTTCCGCCTCGACCCCTACCAGCTCGATATCCGGCTTTACCTCCCTCGCCGCGATTCCCATCCCGGAGATGAGACCGCCGCCGCCGATCGGGACCACCAGCATTTCGATCTCCGGCGCGTCCTCCAGCATTTCCAGCGCAACCGTCCCCTGCCCCGCCATGATCTGATAATCGTCGAACGGATGGACGATGGTCAGGCCCTGGGTTTCCGCCATTTCCAAAACCTTGACGAAGGCGTCGTCGACGGTTTCGCCGTGCAGCACGACATTTGCCCCATGGCCTTCGGTCTGAGTGACCTTGATGGTGGGCGTTGCGGTCGGCATGACGATGGTGGCGGGAACGCCGAGACGGCGCGCGTGGTAGGAAAGGCCCTGCGCATGGTTCCCCGCCGAAGCGGCGATCACGCCCTTGGAGCGGGTCACCGGATCCATCAGCAGCAATTTGTTGAGCGCGCCGCGTTCCTTGTACGAAGCCGTGAATTGCAGGTTCTCGAACTTGAGATAGACGGTGGCGCCGGTCAGCTCGCTAAGCGTCCGGCTGAGCATGGTCGGAGTGCGCACGACCGCGCCCTGGATCCGGGCCGCGGCCGCTTCTACATCCTGGAAGGTGACGCCGGCTGGGTCGAGGATGGGTTGAGGAGCTTTACTGACCATATGAAGCGGGCTCTATCGCATCTGGCGCGCGAGGCAAACACGCCTTATGCGGATGGTCATGGCATCGATCGCCCCTAAATGTCTCGGCAGGTTGGGCATTCCCCACCGGAGCGTCCCGGCGATGAAGTGCCTGCGCCCCGAACTTCCTCCGTTCATCGAAAGCTGACCCCATGAAGAAGATTCTGGCCGCGCTCGCGGCCTTGTTGCTGGCTCCCGCGGTCCTGGCTGAAGTCCATGTGGACAATGTGAACGGCTACAGCCTGGCGGCGGACGGTCAGCTGGGCCGTTTCAACGCCCTTGTGGTGGACGATGCCGGCAAGGTGAAGCAATTGCTTCAGCGCGGCGACAAGCCCGCCAAGCGCACCGAATTCCGGATCGACGGACGCGGACGGACCCTCATTCCCGGCCTGTTCGACGCGCATGGCCATGTCATGGGATTGGGTTTCACCGCCCTGCAGCTCGATTTGAGCGAGACAAGGTCGCTGGCGGAAGCGCAGGCGAAGATCGCGGCCTATGCCGCCGCCAATCCTTCCCCACGCTGGATCGTCGGACGCGGCTGGAACCAGGAAAAATGGGGCCTTGGCCGCTTCCCCACCGCCGCCGATCTCGACAAAATGGTCTCCGGGCGCCCGGTGTGGCTCGAACGGATCGACGGCCACGCCTCCTGGGCCAATAGCGAAGCGATGAAGGAAGCGGGCGTCAACGCGCAATCCGTTTCTCCGCCAGGCGGCAAGATCGAAAAGATCGGCAGGAATCCGTCTGGTATCTTTATCGATGCGGCTGCCCAGCTGGTGCAAAAAGCCGTACCGGAACCGCTGCCCCGTTCGCGCGAACAGGCATTGGCCAAGGCGCAGGAGATCATGCATTCGCTGGGGCTGACGGCGGTGGCCGACATGGGCACCAGCGGCGAGGATTGGCTGGTGATGCGCCGTGCCGGCGATGCCGGGCGGCTCAATATCCGCATCCTGTCTTATGCCGCGGGGATCGACAATCTGCTCGCGGTGGCCGGGACCGGGCCGACGCCTTGGCTCTACGACAACAAGCTGCGCATGGTGGGCGTCAAATTCTATACTGACGGTGCTTTGGGCTCGCGCGGTGCTTGGCTGAAACAGCCTTATAGCGATTCCCCCGGGGAACGGGGCCTGACCTTCATGTCAGACGCCACGCTCAAGAATTTGATGAGCCGCGCCGCCATGGACGGATTCCAGGTTGCCGCCCATGCCATCGGCGACGCCGCCAACGCCCAATTGCTGGACGCGTTCGAGGAACTGTCCGGTACCTACAAGAATGACCGGCGCTGGCGGATCGAGCATGCGCAGATCGTCGATCCGGTCGATCTCGCCCGCTTCGCGCAGCATGGGATTATCGCCTCGATGCAGCCGGTCCATCAGGCATCGGACTGGCGGATGACCGAAGCCCGATTGGGGCCGGCCCGGCTGGGCGGCGCTTATGCCTGGCAGTCGATGATCCGGAACAAGGTGCCGCTCGCTTTCGGTTCGGATTTTCCGGTGGAATCGCCCAATCCCTTCCATGGCCTCGCGGTAGCGATCAGCCGCGTCGATGCGCAGGGCCAGCCGCCGGGCGGTTGGATGCCCGACCAACGCGTCTCGTTCAACCAGGCCTTCATGGCCTTCACCCACGGGGCGGCTTATGCGGCCTTTGCGGAGGACCGGATTGGCGCGCTCGACCGGGGCAAGATGGCCGATTTCATCTTCATCGACCGCGACATTTTCGCCGGCGCGACGCCCGAGCAAATCCGCGAAACCAAAGTGTTGGAAACCTATGTCGGAGGCCGCAAGGTTTGGGAGCGCCGCTGAAAGGCGTCCGAGGCGATGCCATCGCCACGAAACAAAAACGCGCTATGCTTCCTGTAATGGGTGAATGGCTGGCGCTTTCATGAAGCGCCCAAGCCGTCGCTAAGGTCCGGGGATCCCGTAAATGAGATTGCTGAAGTTCGCTCCCCTGCTGTCCCTTCTCGCCGCCGCGCCGGCTGTTGCGCAGCGCGACGGCAAGCCCGATTTGATCGTGGCGATCTCGGTCGATCAATTTTCATCGCGGCTGTTCGAACAATATCGGCCCCATTTCACGGGCGGCCTCAAGCGCCTTTCCGGCGGGATCGTCTTTGCCAAGGGGTATCAGTCGCATGCCGCGACCGAGACCTGCCCCGGCCATGCGACCATCCTGACCGGCGCCCATCCGGCGCGAAGCGGCATCATCGCCAATAACTGGATGGACCTTGGCGCGGGCCGCGAGGATAAAAGCATGTATTGCGCCGAGGATGAGCGTGTTCCGGGAAGTACGTCCCAGGCTTACAAAGTTTCGTCTTATCATCTGAAAGTCCCGGCGCTCGGCGACCGGATGAAGGCCGCCGATCCGCAATCGCGCGTGGTCGTCGTCGCTGGCAAGGACCGGTCGGCGATCATGATGGGAGGTCACAAACCCGACCAGCGCTGGTGGTGGTCTAGGGACCATTTCGTGACTCACGAGGGCAATTTCGTCCCGCCCGTCGCCGCCCTGGTCCACGATGCCATCGCCCGGGCGCTCGAGGAGCCACGCCCGGCGATGGACCTTTCCGCGCGCTGCAGCGCACGGAACCGCGCCATCCCGGTCGGCGCGAAGACGGTCGGAACGCACCGCTTCGAACGTGCGGCGGGCGATGCCGGAGCCTTCACCGGCTCTCCCGAACTGGACGGTGCAACTCTCGGCATGGCCGCCGCGCTCGCCGGGCAGCTGCAATTGGGAGCAAGCGGTCATCGCGATCTGCTCGCGATCAGCCTGGCCGCGACCGATTATGTCGGTCACCGCTACGGCACGGAAGGCGCCGAAATGTGCCTTCAGCTGGAGAGCCTCGACGCCGATCTCGGCGACTTCTTCGATGTGCTCGATTCGTGGGGTCTGGATTATACGGTCGTGCTTACCGCCGATCATGGCGGCCTCGACCTTCCCGAAAGGATGGGGCCCCCTGCTGCCCGGGTCGACCCCGCTTTGAGCCCGGCGGAGGTCTCCGCCGCGCTCAGGACGCAGCTGGGCCTGGAGGGCGCCCTGATCCAGGGCGACGGCGTATTCGGCGATATGTATATCGACCGAAGCGACCCCACCCGCCATGCCACTATCCTGGCGGCGGCAAAAAAAATCTACCTTTCCCACCCACAGGTGGAGATGGTCTTCACCCGAGCCGAGCTGTCCGCCCTTCCTGTGCCCGTGGGATCTCCGCAAAGCTGGACCTTGGCCCAGCGCGCCCGCGCGTCGTTCGACGCCGAACGGTCGGGGGATCTGGTCGTCCTGCTAAAGCCGGACATTACCCCGATCGCCAAACCCGTGACTTCGGTCGCGACCCACGGAAGCCCCTGGGACTATGACCGGCAGGTCCCGATCCTGTTCTGGTGGAAAGGCGTTAAGGCGGCGGAGCGGCGTGAACCCGCACGCACGGTCGACATCCTGCCGACCCTCGCCGCACTCATCGGCCTTGTAGTTCCCAAAGCCGAAATCGATGGCCGCTGCATCGATCTGGACGAAGGTCCCGCGTCTGCCTGCTGATGACACCACCTGGTCTGGCGACTAAGCGATGGCTCAGTCGAGGACGTGCCAATCGGCATCTTAAAAAGCTGCTAATGCTGAGCGGGGGATTGATGTTATAGCCGCCTCTCTCGCTCGTCTCCGTGCCATGAGGAGAATGACCTTGCGCAAGCCTTCCCACCTGCTGCTGCTTTCCTGTGCTCTGCTCGTTCCCGCCGGTGCTTCATTGGCCAATGGCGGCGGAGCGGGCAGTCCGCCGCCGAGCGTTAACGTTCCTGATTTCGATGCCGCCGCCGAATATCGGACGGGGATCGAAGCGCTGCAGGTCAAGCGCTATACGGAGGCGCGCAAGGCGTTCAACCGCGTGCTGGGCGTGTCCCCAAGAGACGCAAATACCAATTATGTGGCGGGTCTCGCCGCCGCGGGTCTCGATGATCTGAAGGGAGCCCGCAAGCATTTCGAGCGGGCGGTGAAATCGGACGGCAACATGGTCGCCGCGCACGAGCAGCTTGCCATTACCTATGCCAAACTTGGTGAGCGGCCGAAGGCCGAGGCCGAGTTGGCGAGTCTTGCCAGTCTGGAGGCAAAATGCGCGCAGACTTGCGCCGAGGCGAAGGATATCGAGCGAGCCATTGCGAGCGTCACTGCCGCTTTGGAAGCTCCCGCGCAGGCCCGTCTCGAGACGAATCCCAGTCTGCTGTTCGCCAGCGCTGCCGCAGGCGATAATGCCTATTTCGAAGCCGTGGGCCTTATCAACGATGGGCGCTACGAAGCCGCCCTTTCCTCGCTTCAAGCAGCCCGTCGGACTTTTGGGCCGCATCCCGACGTGCTCACCTATATCGGCTTCGCCAACCGAAAGCTTGGCCGCTACGAAATTGCCGAAGATTATTACCGGCAGGCGTTGGCAGCGGCGCCGACCCACAAGGGAGCGACCGAATATTATGGAGAGCTCATGGTCGAACGGGGCGACCTGGACGGCGCACGGACGATGCTGGCGCGGCTCGACACGCTCTGCTCCTTTGGATGCGCCGAAGCGGACGAGCTCAGGCAATGGGTAGAGAAGGGCCGATCCCCCGCCTCGTGACGGCCGCGTCTTTGTTGGTCTTCCTGGCTGGCACAGCCGACTCCCCTGCTTTTCCCATTTCGTCGGCCCGCTGGCTTGCGCCGGGAAGGATACAACAAGGCCTGACCACCCAGCTTTCCGAATGTCTCGTGCTGCCCAGCGGCAAGGCTGAGCGGCAGGCCGTCGCAATCGGGCGCGCCGCGTTCCGGGCGCCCCTGCTGTTGGGGGGACAGGCAGCGAGGGTCGGCCTCAGCTGTGCGAGTTGCCATCGTAATGGACGCGGCAACCCGGATCTCCTCTTTCCCGGATTATCAGGCGCTCCGGGCACCGCCGACGTCACTTCGTCGCTGATGAGCAAGCATCGCGGTGACGGAACGGTAAATCCCAAACCCATTCCCGACCTGGCCGCGCGCCCGTCCGCACACCGGGTGCCGCGCGATCCCCAAAAAGTTGCGCTGCCGCGTTTCATTCGCGGGCTGATCGTGGAGGAGTTTGACGGGCCCGAGCCGCCGCCCGCCGTGCTTGCCGGGCTCGCCGCTTACGTGCGAGCGATCCGGCCAGAGGCCTGCGCTGGGGAAGAGGCCATCAACCTGGATTCAATGCTCGCCGAGACCGAGCAGGCGGCGGCGGCGGCGGCGACGTCGCTCGCCCAGCGCGACCGCGAAACAGCGTTGGTGCTGATAGCCGCCGCCCGCTCGACGCTGGGCCGGATCGACGAACGGTTTAGGCTGCCCGGGCTGGAGCCGAGCCGCGCGCTGCTACGGACGGCGGACCGGGAGCTGCAGTCGGTCCGCTCCTCAGCGGACCCGGGCCGGAACATCAGGCAATGGCGGCGGCTTTGGCCTGCACGCGAAGCCCAACTTCGCCGCTATGAAAAGCGCTCGCTTTTTTCGACCCGTATTCTCAGTCAACACCTTCCACCAAGCCTGAATTAATCGAGATTGGGCCGTAGCCAGCGTTCGGCTTCTTCCAGCGATATTCCGCGCCGTTCGGCATATTCTTCCAATTGGTCGCGGCCGATGCGAGCAACGCCGAAATATTCGGCGTCCCGATGCCCGAAATAGAAACCGGACACGGCCGAAGTTGGCAACATGGCGAGACTGCTGGTCAGGCTGATCTCCGCCGGAGCGCCGCCCAGCATGGCGAACAGCAAGGGCTTCAGATTATGATCGGGACAGGCGGGGTATCCCGGCGCCGGCCGGATTCCCTGATATTTCTCGCGGATCAGATCGTCGTTGGATAGCGCCTCCCCCGCGGCATAGCCCCAAAGCTCTGTGCGGACATGCTGATGCAGCCGTTCGGCAAAAGCCTCGGCGAAGCGATCGGCCAGCGCCTTTAGCAGGATGTCCGAATAATCGTCATTGTCGGCCTTGAAGCGGGCCAGATGCGGATCGATCCCATGAATGGCGACCGCGAAGCCGCCGATCCAATCTTCGACGGGGGCGATGAAATCAGCCAGGCACATATTCGCGCGGCCTTCGCGCTTCTTGATCTGCTGGCGAAGGAAGGGCAGCCGCGTCTCTTCATTGCTGGCGAGCACGAAAACGTCGTCGCCATCGCGTCGGCACCGCCAGAGGCCGGCGACACCTTTCGCGGTCAGCCATTTTTCGGCGATGATCGTGTCGAGCATCGCATTGGCATCGGCGAACAGCCCGCGCGCGCTTTCGCCCACGACCTTGTCCTGGAGGATGGCGGGATAATTACCCGCCAGCTCCCATGCCCGGAAGAAGGGCGTCCAGTCGATAATTTGGCGCAATTCCTCCAGCTTCCAATCGTCGAAAGCATGGAGACCGGGCTTGTTGGGTGCGGCCGCCATCCCGTCCGGGTCGAAGGGAAATGCATTGCCCCGTGCCTCGGATAGGGAAGCGAGTTCATTCTGTCCCTTGTTCGCCCGCGCCACGCGGATGTCGTCATAGGAACTTCGCGTTTCAGACACGAACTTGTCGCGCAACGTGTCCGACACGAGCGTGGATGCCACGCCGACCGCGCGGCTGGCGTCGAGCACATGGATTACCGGACCTTCATAAGCGGGGTCGATGCGGAGCGCGGTGTGGACTTTGCTGGTGGTCGCGCCGCCAATCAGCAAAGGCAGGGTCATGCTTTCGCGCTGCATTTCGGAGGCGACGGTGACCATTTCGTCCAGGCTGGGAGTGATCAGGCCCGACAGACCGATCATGTCGGCTTCATTTTCGTTGGCGGCGGCGAGGATGTCCTGCCAGGCCACCATCACCCCAAGGTCGATCACTTCAAAGCCGTTACATTGCAACACGACGCCGACGATATTCTTGCCGATATCGTGCACGTCACCCTTGACCGTCGCCATCACGATCCGGCCCTTACCCTGGGTCGTGCCGTTCCTTTCCTTTTCCTCCTCGATGAAGGGGATGAGGTGGGCGACGGCCTTTTTCATCACGCGCGCCGATTTCACGACCTGCGGCAGGAACATCTTGCCCGACCCGAACAGATCGCCGACGACATTCATTCCGTCCATCAACGGGCCTTCGATCACTTCGATCGGCCGCGCCGCCTCTTGCCGAGCCTCTTCCGCATCCTCGACCACAAAGGCATCGATGCCCTTCACCAAAGCATGTTCGAGCCGCTTTGAAACCGCCCAGCCGCGCCATTCCGCCGCCAGTTTCTCCTGCACCGGATCGCTGCCGCGATATCGTTCGGCCAGCGCGACCAGGCGTTCGGTCGCGTCGTCGCGCCGGTCCAGCACCACATCCTCGCACGCCTCGCGAAGCTCTGGATCGATCGTGTCATAGACGTCGAGCTGCCCCGCATTGACGATTGCCATGTCGAGACCGGCCGGAATCGCATGAAGTAGGAACACCGAATGCATCGCCCGCCGCACAGGCTCGTTGCCGCGGAACGAGAAACTGAGGTTGGAAAGCCCGCCTGAAATATGGACGTGCGGGCACCGTTTGCGGATTTCCTGGCAGGCCTCGATGAAATCGACCGCATAGTGGCGATGTTCGTCGATCCCGGTGGCGACCGCGAAGATATTGGGGTCGAAGATGATGTCCTCGGGCGGAAAGCCGTCGGCGACCAGCAATTTATAGGCGCGTTCGCAAATCTCGACCTTGCGGTCCTTCGTGTCGGCCTGGCCGACCTCGTCGAACGCCATCACCACGACCGCCGCGCCATAGTCGCGGACCAGGCGGGCATGGGCGAGGAACTCCGCCTCGCCTTCCTTCATGCTGATCGAATTGACGATCGGCTTTCCCGATACGCATTTCAGCCCGGCCTCGATCACGCTCCATTTGGAACTGTCGATCATGAAGGGGACGCGGGCGATGTCGGGCTCGGCCGATATCAATTTCAGGAAGATGGTCATGGCCTGCTCTGAATCCAGCAGTCCTTCATCCATGTTGATGTCGATGATCTGCGCGCCATTTTCGACTTGCTGGCGCGCCACTTCGACAGCGGCGGCATAATCGCCGGCCATGACCAGTTTCTTGAATTTGGCGGACCCGGTTACGTTGGTCCGTTCGCCGATATTGACGAATGTCGCGATTTGCTGGTTCATTTCAATCTGCACTGGGCCGCATGCGGCCGGGAATGGATCAGGCGGCCAGCACCATGGGTTCGAGACCGGCAAGCCGCGTCACGATCGGGGGTGCGGAGATGCGACGCGGCGTGAGACCGTCTATCGCTTTGGCCATGGCGGCAATGTGGGCGGGCCTTGAGCCGCAGCAACCGCCGACGATGTTGACGAACCCTTCGCGCGCCCATTCGCCGAGGAATCCCGCCGTTTGATGCGGCTGTTCGTCATATTCACCAAGCTCGTTGGGAAGGCCTGCATTGGGATAGGCCATCAGCAGGGTGTTGGCCACGGCGGAGAGCGCCTGCACATGGGGGCGAAGCTGTTGCGCGCCGAATGAGCAATTAAGGCCGATCGTCACTGGATTGGAATGACGGACCGCGGCCCAGAAGGCCTCGACCGTGTGCCCCGACAGATTGCGCCCGCACAGATCGGTAATGGTCATGGAAATCATCAGCGGCACGTCCCGGCCATGCGCCCTGGCCGACTCCATGGCCGCCATGATTCCCGCCTTGGCGTTCAGCGTGTCGAAGATGGTCTCGATCAGGATGAAGTCGACGCCGCCTTCGACCAGCGCGTCGCATTGTTCGCGGTACACGTCCTTCAGCCCATCGAAATCTATCTCGCGATAGCCCGGGTCGTTGACGTCTGGCGACAGCGACAAGGTCTTGTTGGTCGGCCCGATAGCGCCGGCCACGAAGCGGGGCCGCCCGTCTTTTGCCTCATATTCGTCCGCCGCCGCGCGAGCGATCCGGCCGGAAGCGATATTGATGTCGGCGACCAGATGCTCGGCGCCATAGTCGGCCTGGCTGATGCGATTGGCGCTGAAGGTGTTGGTCGAGATAACGTCCGAGCCCGCGTCCAGATAGGCGCGGGTAATCGAATCGACCACGGCCGGGCGTGTTATCGCCAGGATATCGTTATTGCCCTTTTGATCCTTGCTGAGATCCAGCGAGCCTCGATAGGCCGCCTCATCAAGCTTGTGATTCTGGATCTCGGTTCCGAACGCGCCGTCGGTCAGCAGGATTCGTTCGGCGGCGGCCCGAATAAGTTTCTCGCGCGCGTTCATGCGGCTTTCTCCTGTGCTTCGGGCGTGGGCCTCAGCCCCAGCAGATGGCAGATCGCGTAAGCGAGCTCGGCCCGGTTGAGAGTGTAGAAATGGAAATTGCGAACCCCGCCGGCATAAAGCTGCCCGCAAAGCTCCGCTGCCACGGTCGCCGCGACGAGCTGCCGGGCGGCGGGAAGATTATCGAGCCCTTCGAACAGCCGGTCCATCCAGCCCGGAATGGCCGCGCCGCACATTCCGGCGAACTTGCGGGTCTGGGCGACGTTCGACACGGGAAGGATGCCCGGGACGATCTCCGCGTCGATCCCCGCCGCCGCGGCCTCGTCGCGGAAGCGGAAGAAACATTCGGGGGAGAAAAAGAATTGCGTGATCGCCCGGTCGGCGCCGGCATCGATCTTGCGCTTCAGATTTTCGATATCGTCATTCTTGCTGAAAGCATCGGGATGGCATTCAGGATAGGCGGCTACCGAGATTTCGAACGGCGCCACCCGCTTCAATCCGCCGACCAGATCGGCGGCATTTGTATAGCCTTGTGGATGCGGCTGGAATTTCTGGCCCTGTTCGGGCGGATCCCCTCGAAGCGCCACGATGTGACGAATGCCGGCGGCCCAATATTCTCGCGCTACCGCGTCTATTTCGTCGCGGCTGGCGGCGACGCAGGTGAGATGGGCGGCGGACGCAAGCGCGGTTTCCCGGGCGATCCGTTCGACGGTCGCATGGGTTCGCTGCCGCGTCGAACCGCCAGCGCCATAAGTGACAGATACGAAACGGGGGCCGAGCGGCTCCAGCATCTTGACCGATTCCCAGAGCGTCTGCTCCATTTTCTCGGTCTTGGGCGGGAAGAATTCGAAGGACACTCCGATATCGCCGGCGACGTTCTCGAACAAAGGCCTTCTGGCCTCGTGCAAGCTATGGCCCTGATCGGATCTGGCTGCGGCGCTCATGCGACGACCTTCAATCGGGCCTCTGGCCGTTCGCCGGTCCACAGGGTCACGGTCAATTCGCCGCCCTCCAGATGTTCGACCACGCGACCTTCGAGCCCCGCCGAATCGAGATATTTCAGCATCGCATCGTCGGCGAAGCCAAGCCGGATATGGGCGTCGCGAATCCGCAATTCCTCCCGCTCATGCGGCGCGAAATCCACGATCAGCAGCCTACCCCCGGGCCCCAGGAGGCGTGCCGCCTCTGCGACGGCGTCCGCCGGCTGCTGCGCATAATGCAACACCTGGTGGATAATCACCGTGTCGGCCGAGGCGGAAGGGAGCGGCAGCGAATACATATCGCCCTGGCGAAGCTCGGCGGCGGCAAGCCCGGCCTCGGCCAGCTTGACCCGTGCCAGTCGAAGCATTTCTGGCGATCGGTCGACTCCCAAAGCGCGATCGGCGGCGGGCCCGAACAATTCGAGCATCCGGCCGGTGCCGGTGCCGATGTCGATCAGGCGGCCGATGGGCCGGTCGGCGAGGGCGCGTGCGACCGCGGCTTCGACCTCGCTCTCGGCAATATGGAGCGAGCGAAGATCGTCCCAATCCTGGGCATGGCTTGCAAAATAACGTTCCGCCGCGGCCGCGCGGTCGGCGCGGACGGCGGTAAGGCGCGCGGCGTCTGCCGCGGCCCAATGATCCTGCCCGTCAATCTCCGCCCATTGGTCGAGCATATTGAAAAGCGGCTGGACCCGGGCGGCATCGCCAAGGCTCAGGAAGACCCAGCTGCCTTCCTTGCGACGTTCGGCAAGCCCGGTATCGATCAGGATCTTCACGTGGCGGGAAACGCGCGGCTGGCTTTGTCCCAGCACCTGGGCAAGTTCGCCGACCGACAATTCCATGGCGCGCAGCAAGGCGAGAATCCGAAGCCGGGTCGGGTCCGATAGCGATCGGAACAAGGCGGGCGTGTCATGCATCAAGTTTAAGGATATAAAGATATCTTTATATGTGGGTCAAGAGACCATGTGGTGCAAATGCTTTGGGAGCTGCAGGGAGGGCCGATCTCCAGAGTCGGGCCGGATAATCGACGGCGCGCTTTTTTCTAACCCACGGAGATTCCAGAACCTTTCTGACAGATGAACGAGTGAGGCTTGCGCAGGGGCTTCAGGGTGATAGTAAGAGGGCTGAGGGGGATTGATTACTAAAGCAGTAGACATTCTCCTGCCCCCTCTCTAAAACGCTTAACTGCTGGCCGTCGGGGCTCGTCTCCGACACCTCGCCCAGCGAAAACAAATTGCTCCAGAAGGAGAAATGCCCGTGAAGAATATTGCTCTGACGCTCGTCGCAGTTGCGACCCTCGGCCTCGCCGCTTGCGGTGACAAGACCGACAACACCGCAGCCAACACTGCAGACTACAACACCACCGAAGACAACACGATGACCGACGTCAACGTTGCTGCCACCGACGCAAGCTCGATCAACGCTGCCGACGCCGCGCTTGATAACGCTGCTGAAGAAGTCAGCAACGCCAGCGACGCCGTCGCCAACGTTGCCGAGAACGCTCAGTAAGCCTTTCGCTTACGAGCTGAAGTTCAAGGGTCGCGCGTCTCCGGACACGCGGCCCTTTTTCTTTTGGCGGGCCTGTATCTTTGGGCAAAGGGCCGGCTACAGAGGGTGCCCTCCTACGAGCAGTTATCTCGCTCGTTAAGAAGGGCTCGGAAGGTCGAGGGCAATTCGGCTCACATCTGGATGACTCGATAGCGCTCCTTTTTTGCTCATGCGCTTCATTATCCCATTGCCAACGCCGGGCGCGCAGCCATTATTGCAGTCCGTTATTGGGGGGAGCGCATGCGACTGCTGAACTTTCTGGCGACCGGCCTGGCCGGCGCCGCCACCATTGCGTCCGCCCAGACTGGCCAGCCAACCTCCATGTCTGGCGCCCCTACTATCGCTGATGACGCTATTGCTTTCGGTGCTCGAGAAGCAGCTCAGCAGATGGACTTGTCCCCTGACGGCACGAAAATTGTGTATGTGGGCCCAGGGCCGGGACGTTCGACGATCGTCCATGTTGCTAGTCTCGCCGATGGGGCTTCAAAGGAAATCCTTGGCAGCCCCGGGACACCCGAAAGCCTGAATTGGTGTTCGTGGGTCTCCAATTCGCGAATGGTGTGCAGTTACAGCGCCATCAAAATGGACGGCGGGATTCCTATCGGGTTCAGCCGGCTGATATCGCTCAACGAGGACGGCACGGACATTAAGCGGATAGGGAGCCGCACCGCTTATCAGTCGGACGGATATGTCCTCGATTGGCTGCCAGGAAACGGCGAGAATATTCTGATGAGCCGGAACGGAGCAGTCGAAAAAGTCAATGTTCGCACGCTTCGCAGCACGCAGGTGGAAGCAAGCAGGGCAGCCGCCGCCTCTTACATGACGATGGTCAGGGTAACCTGAGGTTGATGTCGATCTTCGAAACCCGCCTGGACGGACAGCTGACGACGGGAAGGCGCAAATTCAGTTATCGCGCCCCGGGCTCGCGCGCGTGGCACGACCTGGCCCCTTACTCGGAGGATGCGTTCGTTCCGTTAGCGGTCGAAGCAGCGACTAATGCGCTCTATGCCTTGCGCAAAGTTAGCGGTCGTTACGAGCTTCAAAGGATCGTCCTTGAGGGCAGCCTGCTGGAAACGAAGGTGGCCTCTAACCCGCGAGTCGATATTGACGGGGTGGTTCGATCCGGAGACGGGCAACGGGTCATTGGCTATACCTATGCCGATGAAAAGCGACACACGATCTATTTTGATCCTGAATATCAGGCCCTTCAGGCCTCGCTCGCAAAAGCATTACCAGATCTCCCGCTTATCACATTCGTTTCGTCCAGCGCTGACGGCCGTAAATCCCTTTTATTCGCGGGAGGCGATACAGATCCGGGCCGCTACTATTTATTCGACCGACAAAAGAAATCCTTAGGCGAGGTACTGCTTGACCGGCCTCGTTTGGCCGGGCGAAAATTCGCGCCGATGAAGGCCATCAGCTACAAGGCCGCGGACGGCACAACCGTTCCAGCGTATCTGACGTTGCCGGTAGGGAAGATAGTTAGAAATCTCCCCGCCATTGTCTTTCCGCACGGAGGCCCCAGCTCGCGCGACGAATGGGGATTTGATTGGATCGCCCAATTCCTCGCGGCCCGTGGGTACGCAGTAATTCAACCCAATTATCGCGGGTCGGCCGGCTACGGGGACCACTGGCTGAATGAGAATGGCTTCAAAGGTTGGAAGACCTCGATCAGTGACGTTAACGCGGCAGCGCGCTTTCTGGCCGATGAAGGGATCGCTGATCCCGCGCGCATCGCCATCGTGGGTTGGTCCTATGGTGGCTATGCCGCACTCCAGTCCGCTGCGACCGAGCCAGGGCTATACAAGGCGGTGGCTGCTATCGCCCCTGTAACCGATCTCGCGATGCTAAAGCGAGAAAGCGCCGGCTTTACGAATAAGCGCGAAGTTGCCGCTTTCGTTGGCACAGGCCCTCACCTCATCGAAGGATCGCCGGTCAATGTGGCCGCGAATATCCGCTCACCAGTGCTACTGATACACGGCGACCTGGATAATAATGTCTTCGTAACCCATTCCGACAAAATGGAGGAGCAACTCCGTCGTGCGGGGGGACAGGTCGAGTATTTGCGATACAAGGGCCTGGATCACCAACTTGAGGACGGAGAAGTTCGCGCCCAAATACTTGCAAAGCTAGCGGTGCATTTGTCCAAAACAATTGGGCGTTAGGAACAGCTTTCTACGCCTCACTTGACTGTCCGCGAGGGGCAGCAGACATTCGCACTATGCTCGCCAAATGGACAATCGCTTTTTCTTTGCCGGGCACCGGCTTATCCTCGCCGTCAGGTAATGGAGAAGAGCCATGAAGCGAACAACCGGCTTTCTGTTGGCACTAGCCTTTCTGGCAGCCTGCGGCGAAAATCAGACCCCCGATAGCGGCGTGACCGTCGAGGAAGCGGCAGCGCTCGACGAGACCGAGAATATGCTGGACGCGCCGTCGGAAGGCCAAATCGCAGAAGAGACCGGTAATAGCGGCGATCCGCTTGTGACCGGGGACGAAGCCACCAACGCCCATTAGCCGCCAATTCGCATGGAAAAAGGGCCGGGGATTTCTCCCCGGCCCTCTTTTGTGCGTGCAAATGACTCGGACTTAGAAGTCCATGCCACCCATTCCGCCCATTCCGCCTGATGGCATTCCGCCGGCTGGCTTGTCTTCAGGCAGCTCGCTCACCGCCGCTTCGGTGGTGATGAGCAGGCCTGCGACCGAGGCAGCATCCTGAAGCGCGGTGCGAACGACCTTGGTCGGATCGATCACGCCGGCAGCGACGAGATTTTCGTAGACTTCGGTCTGCGCGTTGAAGCCCAGGGTCTGGTCTTCGCCTTCGATCAGCTTGCCGGCAACGACGGCGCCGTCATGGCCCGCATTTTCGGCGATCTGACGGATCGGCGCCTGGAGAGCGCGGCGAACGATGTCGATACCGCGGGTCTGATCGTCATTGAGGCCGGTCATACCCTGCAACGCCTTGGTGGCGTAGAGGAGAGCTGTACCGCCGCCGGGAACGATGCCTTCTTCGACCGCGGCGCGGGTCGCGTGGAGAGCGTCGTCGACGCGATCCTTGCGCTCCTTGACCTCGATCTCGCTGCTTCCGCCAACCTTGATCACGGCAACGCCGCCGGCAAGCTTGGCAAGACGCTCCTGGAGCTTCTCCTTGTCATACTCGCTGGTGGTGTTTTCGATCTGCGCACGGATCGCTTCGACTCGGCCCTTGATCGCATCGGATTCACCGGCACCGTCGACGATGATGGTGTTGTCCTTGTCGATCGTGACGCGCTTGGCCGAACCCAGCATTCCAACGGTGACGTTTTCCAGCTTGATGCCCAGGTCTTCGCTGATCATCTCGCCCTTGGTCAAAACGGCGATATCCTCAAGCATTGCCTTGCGGCGATCGCCAAAGCCAGGCGCCTTGACGGCTGCGACCTTGAGGCCGCCGCGCAGCTTGTTGACGACCAGGGTAGCAAGCGCTTCGCCCTCAATATCCTCGGCAATGATAAGCAAGGGACGACCGGACTGCACGACCGCTTCCAGGATCGGAAGCATCGCCTGAAGGTTGGACAGCTTCTTTTCGTGGATCAGGATGTAGGGGTCACTAAGTTCGACCTGCATCTTTTCGGGGTTGGTGATGAAATAGGGGCTGAGATAGCCGCGGTCGAACTGCATGCCTTCGACGACATCAAGCTCGAATTCGAGGCCCTTGGCCTCTTCCACGGTGATCACGCCTTCCTTGCCGACCTTGTCCATCGCTTCGGCGATCTTTTCGCCAACGACCGTGTCGCCATTGGCCGAAATGATGCCGACCTGGGCAATCTCGTTCGAACCGGAAACCGGCTTCGAACGGGCGGCGAGATCCTCGACGACCTTGATGACGGCGAGATCGATGCCGCGCTTAAGATCCATCGGATTCATGCCGGCCGCGACCGACTTCATGCCTTCGCGAACGATCGACTGGGCCAGAACGGTGGCGGTGGTGGTGCCGTCGCCCGCCAGGTCGTTGGTCTTGCTGGCGACTTCACGCAGCATCTGCGCGCCCATATTCTCGAACTTGTCCTTAAGCTCGATTTCCTTGGCGACGGTGACGCCGTCCTTGGTGATGCGCGGGCTGCCATAGCTCTTGTCGAGCACGACGTTGCGACCCTTGGGGCCCAAAGTGACCTTCACCGCGTCGGCGAGGATGTCGACGCCGCGCATGATGCGCTCACGGGCGTCGCGCGAAAAGCGTACGTCTTTCGCTGCCATGTCTGAATCTTCCTTCTATCTGAATTTAAATGATGGACGCTGAAATCAGCCGACGATCCCGAGGATGTCGCTTTCCTTCATGATGAGGAGATCCTCACCGTCGATCTTGACTTCGGTGCCGGACCATTTGCCGAACAGGATCTTGTCGCCTGCTTTGACGTCGAGCGGAGTGATCGTTCCGTCTTCGGCGCGGGCGCCGGTACCAGCGGCGACGACTTCGCCTTCCTGCGGCTTTTCCTTGGCGGAATCGGGAATGATGATCCCACCGGCGGTCTTTTCTTCTGCTTCGACGCGGCGGACGAGCACACGATCATGCAACGGACGAAAATTCATGCGCGCACCTTTCTTGTCTGTGCGACAGCCCCCGCCTATTTAACCTTACGGAAACTGCGCTGTTATTGAACTTGTTAGCACTCACCTCACGCGAGTGCCAATGAGGCGGATGTAGGCCTTGTTCATCGCGGGTCAAGAGATTCGGCCAACAAAATTTGCATGGCGAGCCGCCGCGCCGCCGGTTCCGACTTCATTTACAGCGGGGCCAAGGGCCGTTAGCCAATAACCAACGAAAAAGAGGAATGACATGCGTTTTCTAGGCAAGGTCTGGCGGCTTTTGGTGGGGGTGAAGGACGGACTGGTCCTGATCCTGGTCCTGCTATTCTTCGGGCTGCTTTATGCGGGCCTTTCGGCCAAGCCCTATGCCGGAACGGTGCGCGAGGGCGCGCTGGTGCTGGATCTCGCCGGGACGATCGTCGAACAGCCGGTTTCCGCAAAACCGCTCGACCTGATTTCCGGCGGTTCCTCGATGACTCGTGAATATCGCCTGCGCGATCTACTGAAGGCCCTTGAGACGGCATCGACCGACGATCGCATCAAGGCGGTCGCGCTGGACCTCGACATTTTCACCGGCGGCGGACAGGCGACGCTCGCCAATGTCGCCGACGCGCTGGGCAAGGTGCGCCGGTCCGGAAAGAGCGTGGTCGCTTATTCGACCGGCTATACGGACGATTCCTATCTGCTCGCGGCGCATGCCAGCGAAGTCTGGCTCAACCCGCTGGGCGGAGTGCTGATCACCGGCCCGGGCGGGACCAATCTCTATTACAAGGAACTACTCGATAAATTGGGGGTGACCGCCAACGTCTATCGCGTCGGGACGTACAAGGCGGCGGTGGAGCCGTTCATCCGGAGCGACATGTCGCCCGAATCGCGCCAGGCGAATGAAGCGCTCGCTGGCGCCTTATGGGAAAACTGGCAGCAGGATGTTCTGAAGGCGCGCCCCAAGGCGCAGCTTGCGGCCTATGTCGCCGCGCCCGCGCAAAAGATGGCCGAGGCGCGTGGGGATCTCGCCCGGGCGGCGCTCAATGCCGGCCTCGTGGACCGGATCGGCGACCGTGGCGCCTTCGAAAAGCGGATGGTCGAGCTGGTCGGCGCGGACGATGGGGATGTCCCGGGCAGCTATAATGCCAGCACCTATGATGCATGGGTCGGGGCCAATCCGTCCGACAATGCCGGCGGAGCGATTGGCGTACTCACCGTCGCCGGAACGATCGTCGATGGCCATGCCGATCTGGGCAGCGCGGGGGCCGAGACGATCGTCGAAGCGCTCGACCAAGGCCTGGACCGCGGCACGCTCAAAGCCTTGGTGGTGCGCATCGATTCGCCCGGCGGTTCGGCTTTGGCGTCGGAGCGAATTCGCCAGGCGGTGCTAGCGGCCAAGGCTCGAGGCCTCCCGGTCGTAATCTCGATGGGATCGGTGGCGGCCAGCGGCGGTTATTGGATCGCCACGGCGGGTGACAGGGTCTACGCCGAGCCATCCACCATCACCGGGTCGATCGGGGTGTTCGGGATTCTTCCAAGCTTCGAAGGCACGCTGCAAAAAGTCGGCATCGGCGCCGACGGTGTGAAGACGACGCCGCTTTCGGGCGAGCCGAACGTGCTGCGGGGCATCGCACCCGAGGCAGGCCGCCTTCTCCAGATGGGAGTCGAGAGCACCTATCGGCGCTTCCTCGCCATCGTTTCGGAATCCCGCAAGATACCGGTTCAGCGCGTCGACGAGATCGCTCAGGGGCGCGTCTGGGCGGGCGGAACGGCGCACCAATTGAAGCTGGTCGACCAATTCGGATCGCTGGATGATGCCATTGCCGAAGCGGCGCGAAGGGCCGACCTTGACCCTGACGACGTCAGTGCGGCCTTCCTTGAAAAGCAGCCGAGCTTCTTCGAGGAGATTTTCCAGAGCACCCAAAGAGAAGAGGCCGAGCCCGCAGCGCGAGACGTCTTCAGCCGTATCGCCGGGCAGCCGCAGCTTATGCTGATGCGCGCGCTTCAGGATGCTCGCCATATCCTGGCCGGCCCCGCCATCCAGGCCCGCTGCCTCGAATGCCCGTCCGCTCCGCTCCGGCAGACTCGGGAGAAGCTTTCGGCCGGCGCCTTGCTGTGGGAATTGATCGCACGATGAAGATACGCGCCGCGATACCGCAAGACGCCGCCGCCATTGCCGCCATCTACGCCCCTTATGTCACGGGCAGTTCGGTTTCGTTCGAAATGTCGCCGCCCGACACGGCCGAGATGGGGCACCGGATGGAGGCGGGCAGCGGACTTTATCCCTGGTTCGTGGCGGAAGAGGATGAGGGCGGGGCCTTGATCGGTTATGCCTATGCGACTCAATTCCGTCCCCGGCCGGCCTATCATTATGCGGTGGAAACCAGCGTCTATGTCGATCCCGCGCATCAGGGCCGGGGCGCCGGGCGAATGCTCTATGAAATCCTGATCCGCACGCTGGAAAAGCAGCGCTTCGCCCAGGCGATAGCGGCGATCACCCTGCCCAACGATGCCAGCGTGAAACTGCATGAAGCGCTCGGCTTCACGTCTGCGGGCGTCTATCGCCAGATTGGCTATAAGGGCGGGCGCTGGCTGGACGTCGGCCTTTGGCAACGTGCGCTGGCGCCGGCGACCAATCCGCCTACCAAACCGGTAAAATGGGCGGATCTTAACGGCGATAGGCCGGCAGCGCCCATCCCTTTAAGATAGCGCCGGCGCGAAGGGCAAAGCCCGCCAAAGCGGCGACCCCGCCGGCCGCATAGTCAGGCATTCCCAAAGCCAGCAGGCCGACCATCAACGCCGCCGAAAGCGCTGCCGCGGTCACATAGAGTTCGGACGCATCAGGATCGATGGCTCGCCTGTCAGGACGTCGCGGATGATGCCGCCGACGCAGGCGGTCAGCACCCCCATTGCGATGGCGGGTAAGGGAGCTACCCCGAAAGCCAGGCCCTTGGCGGCACCGAACGTCGCATAAGCGGCGAGGCCCAGCGCATCGAGCCAGAGCAAGGCGTCTCCCTCCCAGGTCTTTTGCGGAAGCAGCCAGACCAATAAAGCCGCCGCCAGACAGATGAGCAAAAGCACATTGCCTTCTATCCAGAAGACGGGGGCATTGATCAGAAGATCGCGGACCGTTCCACCGCCGACGCCAGTGATCACGGCGAAGAATATGAAGGTGACCAATGTCTGGCGCTTCACGGCCGCGACGATCGCCCCGGAAAGCGCGAACACGGCGATCCCTGCATAATCGAGATAGCCGAGCACCGGCCCGATCACGGTTGGAAGGGTCTCGTTCATTGCACCTCCCTCGCGCGGCCTAACCCCAAACGGGGCCTAGATGTGGATCGGCAAGCCCGTCACCGCCATCGCCGCTTCCTTCATCGCTTCCGAATGGGTCGGATGGGCGTGGCAGGTATAGGCGATGTCTTCGGAAGTCGCCCCGAACTCCATCGCCTGCGCCGCCTGAGCAATCATCGTGCCGGCGAGCGAGCCGATGATGTGCACGCCGAGCACGCGGTCGGTGCGGGCATCGGCGATGATCTTCACAAAGCCTTCGGTGTCTCGATTGGTCTTGGCGCGGCTATTTCCCAGGAAGGGGAATTTGCCGATCTTCAGTTCGACACCGGCTTCCTTGAGCTCCTCGACCGTCTTGCCGACGCTGGCAATTTCGGGATGCGTATAGACGACGGACGGGATCACTTCGTGATTCACGATCCCGGTCTGGCCGGCAATATTCTCTGCCACCGCGATGCCTTCATCCTCAGCCTTGTGGGCCAGCATAGGTCCCGGGATGACGTCGCCAATGGCCCACACGCCAGCGACGTTGGTTCGGAAGAGGTGGTCGGTCTGGATCACGCCACGGTCGCTGGCCGTCACGCCGGCCTTGTCGAGCGCGAGGCCTTCGATATTCGCCTTGCGTCCGATTGAAACCAGAACGACATCCGCCTCGATTGTCTCGGCCGCGCCACCCTGGGCCGGTTCGACATTGATCATTGCCTTGTCGCCATTGCGGGTGACGCCGGTCACCTTGGTCGCGGTTCGGAATTCGAAGCCCTGTTTCTTGAAGATCTTGCGCGCTTCCTTGCGGACTTCGCCGTCCATCCCGGGCAATATCTCGTCCAGATATTCAACCACGGTTACCTTCGCGCCCAGCCGCTTCCAGACCGAACCAAGCTCCAGCCCGATCACGCCGCCGCCGATCACGACCATGTGTCCGGGCACCTTGGACAAGGCCAGTGCGCCGGTGGAATCGACCACCACTTCATTGTCGATTTCGGCGCCAGGCAGCGGAGTCACCGACGAACCTGTCGCGATCACGATGTTCTTCGCCGTATAATTCTTGCCGGCGACGTCGACGCTATTAGGCGATATGAAGGCGGCATGGCCTTTCAGCCATTCGACCTTGTTCTTCTTGAACAAGAAGGCGATGCCTCCGGTCAGTTCGCCGACGGCCTTCATCTTCTCGGCTTGCATGGCTTCCAGATCGAGTTCGACCGAGCCGAGCTTCACGCCGAATTTCGCCATCGCGCCCTGGCTTGCTTCCGCGAACAATTCCGACGCGTGCAGCAGGGCCTTGGAAGGTATGCAGCCGACATTGAGACAGGTACCGCCCAGCGTTTCACGGCTTTCCACGCAGGCCGTCTTCAGGCCCAATTGGGCGGCGCGGATCGCGGCGACATAGCCGCCCGGGCCGGAGCCGATCACGATCACGTCAAAGTCGGTATCTGCCATTTAAATGTTTCCGATTTTAAAGGTCGATCAGAAGCCGCGTCGGATCTTCGAGCGCTTCCTTCATGCGGACGAGGAATGTGACGGCTTCGCGCCCATCGACCAGGCGGTGATCGTAGGAAAGCGCAAGATACATCATCGGGCGGGCGACGATCTGGCCATCCTTCACCACTGGCCGCTCTTCGATCCGGTGCATGCCCAGCACCGCCGATTGGGGCGGGTTGATGATCGGCGTGGAAAGCAAGGAACCGAACACTCCGCCATTGGAAATGGTGAAGGTCCCGCCCTGCATTTCGTCCATAGTCAGCGTGCCATCCTTGGCGCGCTTGCCGAAATCGGCGATCGTCTTTTCGATATCCGCAAAACTCAGGCGGTCGGCATTGCGGACCACGGGGACCACCAGACCCTTTGGCGCGCTTACCGCCACCGAAACGTCCAGATAATCGTGATAGACGATCTCGTCGCCCTCCAGCGAAGCGTTGACCGACGGAACGTCACGCGCGGCAAGCGCCGCCGCCTTCACGAAGAATCCCATGAAGCCAAGGCGGATGCCGTGCTTCTTTTCGAACAGATCCTTGTACCGGCCGCGCGCGTCCATCACCGCGCTCATGTCGACATCGTTGAAGGTGGTGAGAATGGCGGCGGTATTCTGCGCTTCCTTCAACCGGCTTGCGATCGTCTGGCGAAGCCGGGACATGCGAACCCGCTCTTCACGCCGCTCGCCGGCTAGAATCGCAGGTTGATACGATTTGGCGGGCGCGGCGGCCGGAACCGCGGCAGTGGCCTCCTTTGGCGCCTCCCCCTGCGGAGCGAGGGCCGGCGCCGACTCTGTCTGCGGCGCGGCCTGCGGCTGACCGGTTTTGGCGGCGGCCAGTACATCGTCCTTGGTCAGCCGGCCTTCCTTGCCGGTGCCCTTTATCTTCGACGGATCGAGATGATGCTCCAGCACCACCCGGCGCACGGCGGGCGACAAGGTCAAATGACCTTCCCCTTCCACTTCCGCATGCGGCGCCATCGGATCGCTCTTCAGCGCCGGGGTTTCGGCAGGGCCGGCGGGATTTACGTCGGATTCGGCGACGGTCGCCTGCGCGGGCGTTTCAGCGGGAGCGGGAGCAGCGGTTTGCGTGGCACCGGCACCGTCTTCGATCCGGGCAATGACCGCGCCTACATTGACCGTGGCACCTTCCGCCACGACCTGTTCGCCCATCGTACCGGCGACAGGCGAGGGGACTTCGACCGCAACCTTGTCGGTCTCCAGGCTGGCAATCGGCTCGTCCAGATTGACCTGATCGCCCGGCTTTTTCAGCCATTGGCCCAAAGTCGCCTCGGTAATCGATTCACCTAGCGTCGGTACGGTAACGTCGGTCGCCATCTAATTCCCTTTATCCCGCTTTGCGCTGCACAGCAGCGACGCTGCTATGGCCAAGCGCCTTGCCGATCAAGGCCGCCTGCTCCGCCGCGTGGCGCTTGGCAAGCCCGGTTGCGGGAGATGCCGACGCTGAACGGCCCGCATAAACAGGCCGGCGGGGCTTCATTCCCGCGTCCGCAAGGCAGCCTTCGATGAACGCCTCGACGAAGAGCCAATAGCCGCCGTTGCGCGGTTCTTCCTGAGCCCACACCACGTCTTCGACACCCGTCATCCGCTTCAACCGCGCGATCAGCGGCTCGGAGGGGAATGGATAAAGCTGTTCCAGTCGAACAATGGCGGTGTTGGAGTCGCCCGCTTTGTCGCGCGCTTCCATCAATTCATAGGCGATCTTGCCGGAACAAAGGACAAGTCGCTTCACGTCCTTGTCCGCCGGCGCGCCGGGATCGGACAGGATTCGCATGAAATGGCTGTCGCCCGTGAAGTCGGCGAGGCTCGAAACCGCCAATTTGTGCCGGAGCAGCGACTTTGGAGTCATGATCACCAGCGGCTTCCTGAAATCGCGGTGCATCTGGCGGCGAAGGATATGGAAATAATTGGCCGGCGTGGTCACGTTCGCCACCTGCATATTGTCCTCGGCGCAAAGCTGCAGGAAGCGCTCCGGACGGGCCGAGCTATGCTCCGGCCCCTGCCCTTCATAGCCGTGCGGGAGCAGCAGGACGAGCCCGCTCGCGCGAAGCCATTTGGCTTCGCCCGCAGCGATGAACTGGTCGATTATCACCTGCGCGCCGTTGACGAAGTCGCCGAACTGCGCCTCCCACAAGACCAAAGTCTTGGGGTCCGCGATCGAATAGCCATATTCGAAACCAAGCACGCCAAATTCGGAAAGCGGCGAATCACGAACTTCGAAACGCCCCCCGTCAACGTGGGTGAGCGGGATATATTTGGCGCCGTCCGTCTGATCTACCCAGACCGAATGACGCTGGCTGAAGGTACCGCGGCCGCTATCCTGGCCGGACAGACGGACGTTGAAACCCTCTTTCTGCAGCGTTCCAAAGGCCAGGGCCTCGGCCGTCGCCCAGTCGAACCCTTCGCCGCTGACGAACATCTGGGCCTTCGCATCCAGGATGCGGCGCAAGGTCTTGTGCACCTCCACCTGATCCGGGACTGCCGTCAGCACCGTACCGATTTCACGGACGGTCTCGTCGGTGACCGCGGTCCCGACGTTGCGGCGCTCTGTTTCGGGAGTGGCAGGCTTGCCGAATCCGCTCCAGCGGCCTTCGAACCAATCGGCCTTGTTGGGCAGATAGGATTTGGCCGCTTCGAATTCGCCCTCCAGAAGCGATGTGAATTCCGCGGCAGCCTGGTCGATCCAGACCTGGTCGATCACCTTTTCCTGGATCAGCCGAGCACCGTAAATCTCCGATACCGGCGGATGCTGGCGGATCGCCGCATACATCAAAGGCTGGGTAAAGCTCGGCTCGTCACCCTCATTGTGACCGAAGCGGCGATAGCACCACATGTCGATCACAATGTCGCGCTTGAAGGTCTGGCGATATTCGATGGCCAGCTTGCAGGCAAAGGTAACGGCTTCGGGATCGTCGCCGTTGACGTGGAGGATCGGCGCCTGGACCGACTTGGCGATGTCCGACGGGTAAGGCGACGACCGCGCGAATTGCGGCGAGGTGGTGAAGCCGACCTGGTTGTTGATCACGAAATGGATCGTGCCGCCGGTGGCGTAGCCTGGAAGGCCGGAAAAACCGAAACATTCGGCGACGATTCCCTGCCCCGCAAACGCGGCATCGCCATGCAGCAATACGGGCAGGACTTCGCTTCCGTCCGCATCGCCGCGGAGCATCTGGGCGCCACGGACCTTGCCGAGCACGACCGGATCGACCGCTTCCAGATGGCTGGGATTGGGAAGAAGCGACATGTGCACCTCGATCCCGTCAAACGAGCGGTCGGACGAGGTCCCGAGATGATATTTGACGTCGCCCGATCCGCCGACATCGTCGGGGTTGGCCGATCCGCCGGCAAATTCGCTGAAGATCGCGCGATAGGGTTTGGCCATCACGTTGGCGAGCACGTTCAGCCGGCCGCGATGGGCCATCCCAAAGACGATTTCGCGCACGCCATATTGGCCGCCATATTTGATGACGCCTTCCAGCGCCGGGACCATGGATTCGCCGCCGTCGAGGCCGAAACGCTTGGTGCCGACATATTTGCGGGCGAGGAATTTCTCCCATTGCTCGCCATGGATCACCCGGGCGAGGATCGCCTGCTTGCCTTCGGCGGTGAAGCTGATGTGGGCGTCCCGTCCCTCCATCCGTTCCTGGAGAAAGCGGCGCTCCTCCAGATCGTTGATATGCATGTATTCAAGGCCGACATTGCCGCAATAATTGCGCCGCAAAGTCTCGACGATCTCGCGCACCGTGGCGAATTCGAAGCCCAGTGCACCGGCAAGATAGATGGGCCGGTCGAGCGCTTCGGCCGAAAATCCGTGAAACTCAGGCGTCAGGTCAGCGGGCAGTTCGCGCTTGGCAAGGCCGAGAGGATCGAGATTGGCGGCGAGATGCCCGCGTACCCGGTAGGTTCGGATCAACATCATCGCCCGGATCGAATCTTCGGCCGCTTGGCGAACGTCAGCATCCGATTTGCCGGACGCGGAAGCTATTTCCTTTGCCTTGGAGGAGGCAATTTCCAGGGTCATCAAGGTGGGATCGAGGCCTGCATTGGCCTCGTCGAGCTCGCTTACCGGCCAATTAGGCCGCGCCCAGCTTGGGCCTCGATCCTGCTCGTTCTCGCCCAACATGTTACTCACTCTGCCTCGCTGCGGGGCGCTTTAGCTCTTCAAAAGCGCCGAAAGTGTGGTGCCCAGCTCAGATGGGCTCGGCGACACGGTAATTCCAGCCGACTCCATCGCCGCGATCTTGTCGTCGGCGCCGCCCTTGCCGCCCGAAACGATCGCGCCGGCATGGCCCATCCGCCGTCCCGGCGGTGCCGTGCGGCCGGCGATAAAGCCCACCATCGGCTTGCGGCGGCCGCGCTTCGCCTCGTCGGCGATGAACTGCGCAGCCTCTTCCTCGGCCGATCCACCAATCTCGCCGATCATGATGATCGACCGGGTTTCATCGTCCGCCATGAACAGTTCGAGAATGTCGATGAAATTGGTGCCGTTGACCGGATCGCCGCCGATGCCGACCGCTGTCGTTTGGCCAAGTCCTTCATTGCTGGTCTGGAACACGGCCTCGTAGGTCAAAGTACCGGAGCGGCTGACCACGCCTACCGATCCCTTCTTGAAGATGTTGCCCGGCATGATGCCGATCTTGCATTCGTTCGGGGTAAGGACGCCCGGACAATTGGGCCCGATCAAGCGCGATTTCGAGCCTTGCAGCGCGCGCTTCACGCGCACCATGTCGAGCACCGGAATGCCTTCGGTGATCGTGACGATCAGCGGCACTTCAGCGTCGATCGCCTCGAGGATGGAATCGGCGGCGAAGGGCGGCGGCACGTAAATGACGCTCGCGTCCGCGCCGGTCCTTGCAACCGCCTCTGCGACCGTATCGAACACCGGAAGCCCGATATGCGTGGAACCGCCTTTACCGGGCGTCACTCCGCCGACCATCCTGGTGCCGTAGGCAATCGCCTGCTCGGTATGGAAAGTGCCGGTATTGCCAGTCATCCCCTGGGTGATGACCTTGGTATTGGCATTGACGAGGATGCTCATTCTTTGTCCTTATCATTCCCCGGCGAGGGCCGATTTCCGTTTTCGGTCAATCAAGCCAGCGAGTTGTCGATACCCTTGCAGGCGTCGAGCAGTTCCTTGACGGCGTCCACCGAGACCTTGAAATTTTGCTTCGCGCTCTCGTTGAGTTCGATCTCGACGATTCGCTCCACCCCGCCTGCGCCGATCACGACCGGAACGCCGACATAGAGATCCTTGACCCCATATTGGCCGGTGAGATTGGCGGCGGCCGGAAGCACGCGCTTCTTGTCCTTGAGGAAACTCTCGGCCATCGTGATCGCGCTGGTGGCGGGAGCGTAATAAGCCGAACCTGTCTTCAACAATGCCACAATCTCGCCGCCGCCGGAGCGGGTGCGCTGGACGATCGCATCGATCTTCTCCTGCGTGGACCAGCCCATTTTGATGAGGTCTGGGATCGGGATGCCGGCGACGGTCGAATATTCGATTACCGGGACCATCGTGTCGCCATGGCCGCCAAGCACGAAGGCGGTGACATCCTCTACCGAAACCTTGAATTCTTCGGCCAGGAAATGGCGGAACCGCGCGCTGTCGAGCACGCCGGCCATTCCCACTACCATGTTGTGCGGCAAGCCCGAAAATTCGCGCAGAGCCCAGACCATGGCGTCCAGCGGATTGGTGATGCAGATGATGAAGGCATTTGGCGCGTGGGTCTTGATACCCTCCCCGACCGCTTTCATCACCTTCAGGTTGATGTTCAGCAGATCGTCGCGGCTCATGCCCGGCTTGCGCGCGATGCCGGCGGTGACGATGCAGACATCGGCCCCGGCGATATCGGCATAATCGCTCGTGCCCTTTAGGCTGACATCAAATCCTTCGACCGGTGCCGCCTGCGCGAGATCGAGCGCTTTGCCCTCTGGAATACCCTCGGCGATGTCGAAGAGCACTATGTCGCCCATTTCGCGGATCGCAGCCAGATGGGCCAAGGTTCCGCCAATCATTCCGGCGCCAATCAGGGCAATTTTCTTCCGAGCCATGCGACTCCCAATCCTTTCATCTGCCATGCAAGATCGAGCTGCGGTGGAGCAGCCGCGAGGTGTGGCGCCCGCTTAGACCCGTGATGCCGAGGGGGCAACCGCCTGAACGGCTTTTTTGCCCCCGCGCAGCCGCTATTTGCCGGCGAGCGCCTTTACCATGTCATGCCAGTGATCGACATTGTCGTAGAGCGCCTTGACCGGAAGTCGCTCGTCGCGGCCATGGGCGCGTTCGTCGTCGGGCGAAACGCCCCACGATCCGTCCACGCCATAGACCGGAATTCCGGCGGCGCGAAAGAACAGCCCGTCGGTGGCCCCGGTCGACATGGAGGGGATGATCGGCGCCCCGGGGAAGCGTTTGTGCACCGAATCCGTATAGGCTTTGACCACGTCCGCCCGAAGCGGAGAGGCGGGCGTCGGGACGCCCGGATCGCTGACCAAAACTTCGACCTCGCCCCCGGCCAATTGCTTCAGCTCCGCTTCCACCGCCTTGGGATCCACTCCGGGCATGATCCTGCAATTGACCGTCGCGCGGGCCATTTGCGGAAGCGCATTATCGGCATGGCCGCCTTCAAGTCGGGTGGCGACGCAACGTGTGCGGGTCGTGCCGACTTCCAGCTCATCGGCTTCGATCGCGTCTGCGGCGGCGCCGTCCTGGGGATTGGCGACCCATGCCCGCATGTCCGCGCCGAGTTTCCCCGTTTCGATTTTCGCGCGCTCGGTGAAATAGGCGCGAGTGGTCTCGTTGAGCATCGGCCCGAACCGATGCGCCGAAAGTTTCGTCAGCACATCGGCGAGCTGGTAGATCGCATTGTCCGGACGCGGCCGCGAGCTATGGCCGCCCTTGTTTCGCACCGTGAAAGTAAAGCTCTGGTAGGTTTTTTCGGCGGTCTGCAGCCCGAAACCAAGCGCGCGGCCTTCTCGCGAAAAGGCTCCCCCGCCGGCATCGGCGTTGAGCGCATATTCGGAATCGGTCCATTTGCGCCATTCACCGACCCCAAGTTCCGCGCCCTTTCCGACCGTTTCTTCATCGCCGGTGAAGAAGACTATGATGTCGCGGCCGGGCTTGAAGCCTTCGGCCTTCAGTTTCAGAAGCGCCGCGGTGACCGCGACCACACCCTGTTTGTCGTCGCTTGTTCCGCGGCCGTAGAAATAGCCGTCCTTCTCGACCAATTCGAACGGATCGGTGCTCCAATCCTCGCGCTTGGCCTCGACCACATCCATGTGGGCCAGAAGCAGGATTGGCTTCTTGGTCGACTTGCCGGCGGCGGGCCAGCGCACGATCAAAGCGGCGGTATCGTCACCCGGAGCGGAAGTATAAGGAAGGACGTGGATGTCGGATTCGGCCCAGCCTGCGGCCTTGAACTCGCCTGCTAACGAATTGGCCATGGCCAGGCCATTGCCCCGGCCGAGCACTGTCGGGATCTCGATCGAACGTTCGTATATTTCCCGTGCCTTGGCGTGCCAGCGATCGGCAGGAGGCGCAGCCAAGGCGGCGCTCGCGAACAATCCGACGGCGGCGGCAAAGACTAGGCGCATGGATATCCCCTCAGGCAAGTAGGCATAAAAGCTGGACCGGCGCCGGCACAGGGTCAAGCGGCATCGGCAAGCCCATGCCCGCTGGCCAGATAATCCTCGGACTGCATTTCGATGAGGCGCGAAGCAGTTCGCTCGAATTCGAAGGCGCCGTCTCCTTTCTGATAAAGTTCTGACGGCTGCGCGTCGGCGGCTGCAAGCAACTTCACCTTATGTTCGTACAGGGCGTCGATCAGGGTCACGAACCTTGCGGCCTCGTTCCTGTTTTCGGGCCCGAGTTTTGGGATACCGACGACGATGATGGTATGGAATTGGCGGGCGATGGCCAGATAATCGGACGCCCCCCGGGCCTCCGCGCAGAGGCGTTTGAAGGAGAAGACGGCCACGCCCTTCAGGCATTTCGGGACGTGGAGACTTCGCCCGCCTTGCACTGGAATGTCGGCCGACGGCACATGATCGCGATCCTCGGGCGGATAATCGGTGAGGCGGAAAAAGGCATTGCTCAGCGCCTCGGTCGCCTCCGCGCCGTTCGGAACATACCAGGTCGGAAAACCGCCGAGGCGCTGCAGCCGGTAATCGACGGGACCATTGAGCGGGACCACGTCCAGCTGATTTTCCAGCAGGTCGATGAAGGGCAGGAAGAGTTCGCGATTGAGGCCGTTCTTGTAGAGATCGCGCGGAGGCCGGTTGGACGTGGTGATGATCGTAACCCGCTGGTCCAGCAAATGCGCAAAAAGACGCGACAGGATCATCGCATCGGCGCTGTTATTTATCACCATCTCGTCGAACGCCAGCAGCCTGGCCTCCGCGGCAATGTCCTCCGCCACCGGCTCGATGGGATCGCCGCTTTCCTTTTTGCGCTCGACGCGAAGGCGCGCATGAACTTCCAGCATGAATTCGTGGAAATGAACCCGGCGTTTTTTGGCGATCGGGACAGCGGCGAAAGCGAGATCCATCAGCATCGATTTGCCGCGTCCGACCCCGCCCCACAGATAGACACCGCGCGGCTGCGACGCTTTGCTGCCAATAAGCCTTTTCAAGAGGCCTGCCGGCTCAGCGCCCAATTCATGAGCCAGCCGATCCAGCACGGCGACTGCTTTTTCCTGATCGCGATCCGGTTGCAGTTCGCCCGCCGCAACCAGTTCGTCGTAGCGCTGGCGGACCGCATTCATCGGGGAGCGCTGCCCTTGCGCATGCAGCCGGACCAGGCGACCCTGGCCTCCCCCTCCTGCTCCACGATTCCGCGCATGAATGCCAGCCGCCGGGTTTCACGAAGCAGCTCTACCGTCACATCGAGCGGCTTGCCCGGCACGGCAGGCGCGATGAACTGGGCATTCAGGTCCAGCGTTACCGCATTGGAAAGGTCGCTGATACCGGCGAGCCTGCCGCCGGCGAACATCGCGGTGTCGATGAAGGTCAGGATCGCGCCGCCATGCACCATGCCGCCCAGATTGCCGTGCCGGCCTTCCGGAAACATCCGGCACCGCGCCCGGCCCTCGCCTTCCGCGCGAACCAGCATCTTGCCGATCGAATCGTGGAAGCAAAGATCGTCGGGCAGATCCCAGGTCCACCAGCCCGGATGATCCGGGTCCGGTTGGTGGAGGATGCGGGGATGTATTCCTTCCAAGCGGATCAGACCGCCCGTTCGACCAGCAATTTCTTGGTTTCGGCGATTGCCTTGGCGGGGTTCAGACCCTTGGGGCAGACATTCGCGCAGTTCATGATCGTGTGGCAGCGATAGAGGCGGAACGGATCTTCCAGCTCGTCAAGCCGCTCGCCGGTCATTTCATCGCGGCTATCGGCGATCCAGCGATAGGCCTGAAGCAGGATGGCCGGCCCCAGGAATTTGTCCGAATTCCACCAATAGCTGGGGCAGGATGATGAACAGCAGGCGCACAATATGCATTCGTAAAGGCCGTCCAGCTTCGCGCGGTCTTCGGGCGACTGCAGCCTCTCCTTACCCGACGGATCGGGCGTGACCGTCTTCAGCCAAGGCTGGATCGACGCATATTGGGCGAAGAAATGAGTGAAATCGGGGACCAGATCCTTGATCACGTCCATGTGCGGCAGCGGCGTGATCCGGATCTCACCTTTCACATCCTCGATCGCGGTAGTGCAGGCGAGCCCATTGCGGCCATCAATGTTCATCGAACAGCTGCCGCAAATCCCCTCGCGGCACGACCGACGGAATGTCAGGCTCGGATCCTGCTCGCTCTTGATCTTGATCAGCGCGTCGAGGACCATCGGGCCGGTTTCATCCAGATCGACTTCGAACCGGTCATAGTGCGGGTTCTGGCCACTATCGGGATCGTAGCGATAGACCTTCAGCGCCTTGACGCGCTTAGCGCCGGGCGGAGCCTTATGTACCCGGCCCTTGCCGTTGATCTTGCTGTTCCTGGGAAGCGCGAATTCGGCCATCGATATTCCTTCTCTCTCGCGCTCCGATAGCCACAAGCGGGCTTCGGCTCAATGGTCCAGAAGCCCATTCCGGTCATTGGGCAGGTTGGCGACGATCAGGCCCGGCACCCCTCCGGGCCCGGGCCGCGTCAGGCGGCAGTCTCCTGCCCCTCGCCCTTCCCACCCCAATTGAGGTTGCGGGTAAGGTACATCACCGCGGCCAGCGCCGCGAAGAGCATGACCGAGCCGATCAGCAGCGAAAAAGCTTCGAGACTGAGCAGAATGTAGAGGATTACGTATAGCCCGGTCAGCAGAGCCGCGATGAAGCTCGCTCTCCGCCAACTTTTGAGTACCGCCGCCGAATAAGCCGTGTTGAGACCCACGATCGCCGCACTCGCGAGCAGGTAGGCGGCGGTAAAGCCGATCACTTCGGCAAAGGCGAGCAGAAGGACGAAGAACAGGATCAGAGCGGCGCCGACCAGCAGATATTCGACCGCCGAAACCCGAACACCGCCAATCACGTCGAACATAAGGAAGGCGAGGAAGGTGAAGCCGATGAAGAGAAATCCATATTTGGTAGCGCGATTGACCTGCGAATAAAGATCGACCGGCTGAACCAGGTCGATGCGGGCATCATGGGCTCCCCCGTCAGCCCGATAGTCGGCCTGCATTCGATCGGGCGAAGGCCGTTCCGGAGCGCCCGCGCCACCGGTGCTGACCAATGACTGTCCAAGCGCCAGATTCCCCACGCGATAAGTGGCGCTGAAACCGCTTTCGTTCACCTCTCGCTGGGTGGGAAGGAACCCACCCTGGAAGGACGGATGCGGCCAGGGCGACGTGACCCGCCAGCGCGTGTCCCCGGCCTGCGGGGCCAACGCGATCCAGCCATTGCCGCGGAAGTTCAAGGCATAATCGACCAGGACGGGTGCGCCGGCCAGAGACCTTGCATCGATCCAGGCGAAGAAACCCGAATTACCGGTGGAGCTGGTGCCGCCGCCCGGCTGCAGCCGAAGCGCGCGCCCGGCCACGCCCACGCGCGGCGGTTGCCCGAAAAGCCCGCGGGGATCGGAAAGGCCGAAGCGAAGCTCGGCACGGTCGAGCGCCATATCCTCCAGCGCCACTCCGAAACGGGAAAGGTCGACCGGCATGGCAAAGCGCGCCTTGCCCGTCACAGCCGCTTCATACAGGACGACCTCATAGATTGAGCGCTGGCGCCGTTGTGGCTTTAATTTAGTCGAAAGATCCGCGATTTCCGGCGACAGGGTCAATTCCTGCCAGACCTGACGCGAACGAACGACCTGTTTATTGGCTTCGGTGACCGTCTCGGTGATTGTCGCCCGATAGGGGATGACGAGCAGGGGGCCGGCAATCTGCTGAGGCCCGCCCCACCCTTGTGCGATCGAGGCGCGGGCGGTTTCCGACTGCTGCTGCCGATCATAGACCAGAAGCCAGACGGAAAAGAGCGGGATCGCCAGCAAGGCTCCGATCAGGATGGCGAAGCCGAGCTTGGCCCCGGGCGAACGTTCGGCTGATAACAGACCCATGGCATTTCCCTCCCCGGCATCGGACAATGCCGATCAACTAGGCCATAGACTCATAAGCGCGCAACCACAGGCGCATTGAGGCGAGCTTGACCATGGCGAGGAAGTTGTCGGCGAGCTTGTCGTAGCGCGTGGAGATCCGGCGGAAGTGCTTCAATTTGCTG
>JACDEE010000013.1 GCA_013816585.1 Sphingosinicella sp.
ACGCTGCCAGCGATCCCAAACCTCCGCACTCTCCTTCGCCGTGAACACTCGGCGCTCTCGTCCCTTCATCATCACACACCTCACCTCTGCTCAGGTAAAAGTGTTGCAACGACCAACTGAATCCACCGTGGAATGTAGACGCCCGCTAATGCCTTCTCCGCCCGTGGTTGAAGTCCAGACTTGTCGGGCGTAGGCGGGGGCAGCCTGGCTTTTGGAGCCATGTGAATTGAACACTCTTGCTCCCCCATCCGTTTCACCTGAAGCGGCCATCGAAATTGCCCCAAAACGGTGCTCCACCCGGCCTCTGAAATGCGCCAAGATTGGAAGCAGCTCGAACACGACGCGGCGTTTACAATTAACGCAACGACGAGAAGGTCTGCGTCCCATTTGCCCAGGTCGCTAAGATCCTTCGGGTGGTGGTTCGCGCCCATTGGCGGCCGTCTCTGTCCGGTCGGCCTGGGTCATCCTCCGGGTGACCGCATGGCCTGACTTCTGGAATTCCACGACCAGGTACTCCGCGACCGCCTTGTAGGGGTCATAGCGGACGCCGGTCCCGCGCTTGGAGGCGTCGACCTCCTCCTGCTTCCGGAGCTCCCGCCAGATATGCTTGGGCATCAGCCTTAGCTTAATGGCCAGCGTTCGTTGCAGTTCGGCATCGGGAATCACGAATTGGTCCATGCCCGCAGAGTGAACGAATAGAGAACGTCAGGGGCAACACTAATCGTCTTGCCCCTGACTCCCCATGTTCCGAGATGAGCCGCGCAGTCTGCCGAAAAAAATTGGCTAAGAAGCCCAGTTCCTTGCCTGCCCTGCTACAGGTCCGAAGTCACGGGGGGCCGGGTTTCAACAGATCCTCACTGTTGGGGTGTAGCAGTAGGCACGACCATTGCCGGCGCAGCGTCACCGAAAGCCACAGTCAGGTCTTCATCGATGAAACCTTTGACCGGCGCACCGAGCGGGATTTCGGCGCTCGTGCCGGTGACGAAGAATCCGGCAATCGGTACTACGACTAAGGCACCCACTACGCCCGCGGTCCCGGTTTTACCCTTGTCGTCCATTTGCCCGGTAATACGTATCTGGCGCCCATTCGCGCGTACGAACAGGAGTTGGGCATTGATGCCGCCAGACTTGCCCCACATTCCCTTATTCCGAACGTGTGTTACCTCCCCTGTCGCCGGACTGCCGGCGGCTATGACGATCTGATTGTTCACCATCACAGGCTCGGCGACTTCCATTTGAAAACGTTGGCCAACACGGAGTTTTTTTCCCTTGGTGGTGAGGCCTTCAGCCATTTTCAACACGATCGGTGTTCCCGCGCGCAACACATTATCTGTCGCAGACGTGAGTATCATTGGTGTTTCAGATTGTTCGCCCTGCGCTAGCGCTGCAGTGGGCAAGCAGATGGAAAGTGCCGTTACGAGCGGCGAGAGCATTTTGAGCATTCAGCATTCCCCCTTTTTCGAAGCGCCCCCCGGCGCTTAAATCAAGCTGCATTACTTCTAGTCGATGTGCAACGAATGAGGTGGTTAACGAAGCATTTACCGTATTGTCACGGTATTGGGTCTTGTGTAGACGACCGCCTCCAGCGACTGGTTTAAATCCCCCGTTCTGGCGGCCCAGCGCTTTACGGTAGGCGCTGGGCCTTTACGCATATATTGCCTGCGAACGGGATCTCCTAGGCGCTTGACACTGGCGGGCGCGAGTTGGATATTTCCGCCACCCGTTCCGGCCATTAATGCAGCCGCTTGCAAGGTGCGGTCCAGCATCTCGCATTGACCCCAGGTTCCTATGTCATGTCCTATGAAACGCTGGGAGAGGCGGACGCGGTTGGCGCACTTGTGTGGGACGTGGATTGTCCGGATCTCGGCACGATCATGTCCAGCCAGCGGCGCCTGGCCGCATCCGATGGATGGTCCCGCAACTTCCTGTCTTTCACCATTCCGAACGGGTGCCCCGTGCAGCTGATGAAGCTCCACATCAGGCCCGCTGGAGCAGGGCATGCGGACCTCTGGATCGACAAGATAAAGGTTCGCCCGTCCGGGACCCAGTGACGGGCCGCCGCCTGGCGGCGCCCGCAATTTACGCCAGCCATTCGGATGATTCCCAATGATGGACCATTGCAGCGCCTGATGCTGTTACCCACATTTGCCGTACCAAGAGCGGGAGCGAAGATGGAAAGCTGGCATGGCACGACGATCCTCGGCGTGCGCAAGAATGGGCAGGTAGTGGTGGCCGGCGACGGTCAGGTGTCTCTCGGCCAGACGGTGATCAAGCCCAATGCGAAAAAGGTCCGGCGTCTGCACGACGGTTCGGTGATCGGCGGGTTCGCCGGCGCCACTGCCGATGCGTTCACCTTGTTCGAGCGGCTGGAACGCAAGCTGGAACAGCATCACGGACAGTTGATGCGCGCCGCGGTGGAACTGGCCAAGGATTGGCGGACCGACAAATATCTCCGCAATCTGGAAGCGATGATGATCGTCGCCGACAAGGAGGTGACGCTCATCCTCACCGGCAATGGCGACGTGCTGGAGCCGGCGGCCGGCGTGGCCGCGATCGGATCGGGCGGCAATTTTGCGCTTTCCGCCGCCATGGCCCTGTTCGACTATGAAGAAGATGCAGAGGTGATCGCCCGCAAGGCGATGAAGATCGCTGCCGAAGTCTGCGTCTATACCAACGAAAACCTCACGATCGAGAAACTGGACAGCGCTTCCAAATGAACGACGATCTCACTCCCAAGGCGGTGGTCGCCGCCCTCGACGCGCATATAGTCGGCCAGCAGGACGCCAAGCGAGCGGTCGCCGTCGCGCTGCGCAACCGCTGGCGGCGGCAGCGGCTGTCGGACGCGCTTCGTGACGAGGTGACGCCCAAGAATATCTTGATGATCGGGCCCACGGGTTGCGGCAAGACCGAGATATCGCGCCGCCTGGCAAAGCTTGCCGACGCGCCGTTCGTGAAGGTCGAAGCGACCAAGTTCACCGAAGTCGGCTATGTCGGCCGCGACGTCGAACAGATTGCTCGCGACCTGGTCGAGGAAGCGGTCCGCCTGGAAAAGGAACGCCGCCGGGAAGCTGTGCGCGACGCGGCGGGCGAAGCCGCGATGGAACGACTGCTCGACGCGCTGACCGGCAAGGAAGCGAGCCAGGCGACTCGCGAAAGCTTCCGCCAGCGGATTCACGACAACCATCTGAACGACAAGGAAGTCGAGATCGAGGTGGTGGAGCAGCCCGCCGCGCCGTTCGAGATACCCGGCCTCGGCGGCCAGGTCGGCATGATCAATTTAAGCGACATGATGGGCAAGGCGTTCGGACAGGCGCCGCGCAAGAAGCGAAAGATGCGCGTTGCCGATGCGTGGGACAAACTGGTCGAGGAGGAATCGGACAAGCGCCTCGACAATGACGATGTGAACCGCACCGCGCTTAAAGATGCGGAAGCCAATGGAATCGTGTTCCTGGACGAAATCGACAAGATCGCCGTCAGCGACGTTCGCGGCGGATCGGTCAGCCGCGAAGGCGTCCAGCGTGATTTGTTGCCGTTGATCGAAGGGACGACGGTCGCGACCAAATATGGGCCGATGAAAACCGACCATATCCTCTTCATCGCGTCCGGCGCCTTCCACATCGCCAAGCCGAGTGACCTGCTGCCTGAACTTCAGGGCCGCCTTCCGATCCGGGTGGAATTGAAGGCGCTGACGGAGGAGGATTTCGTCCGCATCCTGAGCGAAACCGATGCCAGCCTGACCGAACAATATAGCGCTTTGATCGCCACCGAAGGCGTGGAAGTGAAATTCACGGAGGACGGGATCCGCGCGATCGCCCGGATCGCGGCGGAAGTGAACGGCCAGATCGAGAATATCGGTGCGCGACGTCTGCAGACGGTGATGGAGAAGTTGCTGGAAGACGTCAGCTTCGATGCCGAGGAGCGCAAGGGCGAAAGCATCCTGGTCGATGCCGCTTATGTCGAAAGCCAGCTCGCCGAAGTGGCACGCGACACCGACCTCAGCAAATACGTCCTTTAAGGGAACCGGTTGTGGCAATTGCCGTTCGCTAGGCCATGACCACGGTCCGCCGTTTCCTCCATGCCGCGATCGCCGATTTCGAACGGGATATCGACCGGATCGAGGATGATCTCGTTCAGGGCGAAGGCTATTCGAAGAACGTCCGCCTGCTCGCTTATGCCGGCTACCGCAATGCCGATACGTTGCGGCTGAAAGGTCGTATCGTCCGCTACAAGAAGCCGCTCAATGCCGGGGAAGGCATGCTGACCCGCCTTCGGGCGATGATGGAAATCTACAATAGTCACGAACTGGCAGGCGTGAAAGTGCGGCTGAGTGCGTTCGGTCAGGCCGTTGAATTGCTAAGCGATGAAGAGGGATATTTCACCTTCGATTTGCCGCTCGCCCAGCCGTTGCCTCTCAGGACCGCTTGGGAGCAAGTCATTGTTTCGACGCCCGAGACCGAATCGCAGAAAGCGGAAATCGAAGTCCCGGTGCTGGCGCCCGGCACCGACAATCATTGGGGCATAATATCGGACATCGATGATACGGTCGTCGAAACCGGGGCGACCGATTTCGTCAAGAACTGGCGCCGCGTTTTAATCGAACAGCCGCGCGACCGGCTCGCCGTCCCCGGCGCCTCAACGCTCTACAAGATGATCGCCGAAGATCACGTCTCACCGGCCCGACCTTTTTTCTACGTCTCGTCCAGCCCCTGGAACCTCTATGGCTTCATCACCGAATTCATGGAACTGAACGCCATTCCGCACGGTCCGATGTTCCTCAAGGATTATGGGATCGACGATAATCAGCTGATCAAGACCGGCCATGACGAGCACAAGCTGGCGGCGATCGAAACCATCCTTAGTTTTTACCCCGGTTTTCGCTTCCTCCTGATCGGCGACAATGGCCAGAAGGATGTGGAAATATATGCCCAGGCGGTTGAGAATTACGGCCCCAGAATAGCCGGCGTGTTCATCCGAGACGTGTCGGGCACCTGCCGCGAAGGGGCAAAGGCCGAACTTCTCCGCGGAATCGAAGCTGCCGGAATACCAACCTTTTGCGGGGCGGGATTCGAGGATGCGGTTGCGATCGTGAAATCGTTCAACCTCGACCGCCCGCTCGAGGCGGCAAAAGCGGTGGTGGAACCGGCCAAGACTATTTAAGCTGTTCCGCTCATCCGGAGACTTTCATGAAACTGATCCCGCTATTCCTGCTTTTTGCCTTCGCTGTCCCTCATCCGGCCGAAGCCCGGCTCGGCGCACCCGAAAAGAAAATGGTCCAGACGGTGGACAGAGACCGGCAACGCAACATCCAGTTGCTCGAAAAGCTGGTCAACCAGAATAGCGGCACCTTGAATCTCGCAGGGGTCGAGGAAGTTGGCCGGATGATGCGCGCCGAACTGGAGCCGCTGGGCTTCGACGTCCAATGGGTGCCGATGAAGGAAACCGGCCGGGCCGGACATCTGATCGCGACGCACAAGGGTAATGGCAGGGGCAAACGCATGCTGCTGATCGGTCATCTGGATACGGTTTACGAGCCTGATTCACCCTTCCAGCGCTTCGTGCTGAAGGGCGATCAGGCGGAAGGGCCCGGCGCCGGCGACGACAAGGGAGGCATGGTCGTGATGGTGGCCGCGCTCCGCGCCATGCGGGCCGCGGGCACGCTGAAGGATGCCGATATCGAAATCGTGCTGACGGGGGACGAGGAAGATGCCGGCAGTCCAAGAGACGCCTCGCGCCGGCACCTCGTGGAAGCGGGAAAACGGGCAGACGCAGCGCTCGATTTCGAAGGCCTTGCGCGGCAGGATGGCCTCGACATGGGTTCCATCGCGCGGCGAAGCTCGGGCACATGGGAAGTGAGAGCAACCGGCAAGACTGGCCATTCCAGCGGCATCTTCAGCGGTTCGGCGGGCAATGGGGCGATTTATGAGCTGGCCCGCATCATCACCGCCTTTCGCAACGAACTTCCCGAACCCAATCTGACCTTTAACGTCGGGCTGGTCGTCGGCGGCACGACCGCCTCTACCGAAGACGAGGGAATCCGTGGAACCGCTACGGGCAAGACCAACATCATTCCCGCCGCCGCGATCGCCCGCGGCGACATCCGCACCCTTTCGAACGAGCAGGAGGAGCGCGTTCGCGCGAAGATGCGCGACATCGTCGCCAAGCATATGCCCGGTGCCGAAGCGGAGATCAGCTTCAAGGAAGGGAGCTATCCCCCGATGCCCCCTACCGAGGGCAACCGGGCGCTGCTGGGCCGCCTGAACGCGGTGAACCGCGACCTGGGGTTGGCGGAAATGGGCGAGCTTGATCCCATCAGGCGCGGGGCCGGCGATATCGCCTTCGTCGCTGCCGATGTTGATGGACTTGTCGGCCTTGGCCCGTCGAGCCAGGGCGATCATGCCCCGGGCGAGACGGTCGATCTTCCCAGCATCGACCGGCAGGCCAAAAGGGCCGCGATATTGATGACGCGGTTGTCACGGGAGAAGCGCTAGGCCTTGATCGCTCAGCGCTTGGCGCCCAAATGGGGGCCATGCTGATCCAGACCGAAACCACGCCCAATCCGGCGACGCTGAAATTCCTGCCGGGCCAGAATGTGATGGGATCCGGCACTCGGGATTTCGCGGCACCCGAAGATGCCGAAGCCTCCCCGCTCGCCGAAGCCATTTTTTCGACGGGCGATGTCGAAGGCGTGTTCTTCGGAAGCGACTTCATTTCGGTCACCGCGGCGCCGGGAGTCGAATGGCTGTATCTCAAACCGCAGGTGTTGGGCGTGCTGCTCGACCATTTCGCCAGCGGCGCACCCTTGTTCAAGGCCGGTAGCGCCGCCGACATTTCGGTGCCGCTGGAAGAAATCGGAGATAATCCCGAGGATGCCGAGATTGTCGCCCAGATCAAGGAACTGATCGAGACCCGGGTTCGGCCCGCCGTGGCGCAGGACGGCGGCGATATCGTCTATCGCGGATTCCAGAAGGGAATTGTCTATCTCGCGCTGCACGGCGCCTGCTCCGGCTGCCCTTCCTCCACCATGACGCTCAAAAACGGCATTGAGGGCCTCCTCAAACATTATGTGCCAGAGGTCGAGACGGTCGAAGCCGTCTAGATGCAATTGGTCATCGATTGCGCGACGGCCGCCTGTTCGATCGCGCTGATCGACGGTGACAAGCTACTGGTCGAACAACATGAGATTGTGGGGCGGGGCCATGCCGAACGGCTGATGCCTATGATCGCCGAATTGCTGGGGTCCAGGCGTCCGGATTCGATACTCGTCGATTGCGGACCGGGCAGCTTTACCGGTGTCCGCGTCGGCCTTGCCGCCGCCCACGGCCTCGCCATAGGCTGGCAAATATCGGTGAAGGGTTATTCTTCGCTCGCGGTCATCGCCGCTTTGTCGGACGGGTCGCCCGAAGTCGCCATTGCCCTCCACGGCGGACATGGGCAATTATTCGTGCAAAGCTATGGACATGATCCACTCGCTCCCCTGGACGATCTCCGGTCGCTTCCTCTGGAAGAGGCCGCGGCCACCGTCGAAGCGTTCCTGGTCGTCGGATCAGGCGCGGAATCTCTGGTGAACGCTCGCGGCCACGGAAAAGCGATCGATGCGCTGCCCCGCGCCTCCGCCGCGCGGTTTCTTCCCGATCCGCTGCGCAGCCTTGCCCCGCGCCCGATTTACGGACGCAACCCCGACGCGAAGCCGATGCAGTGAGCGCGTTCGCCCCTTGTGCCGTCGTGGAAGGCGGCCCGGCCGATCTGGATCGCGTGATGCGGGTGATGGAAGACAGTTTTGATCCATGCTTTGGCGAGGCGTGGACCGCAGCACAATTCGCCGGGATGATGCCGCTGCCGGGGATTTGGCTTTCACTGGCCAAACAAGACGACAAGGTAATCGGCTTTGGCCTTGGCCGGTCGGTCCTGGATGAAGCAGAGCTTCTGCTACTCGCCGTAAACCGGGACAGTCAGCATCAAGGTATCGGGCGATCCCTGCTCAATCATTTCGTCGACACGGCAACACAGCGCGGCGCGTCGAAGCTTCATCTGGAAGTCCGGGACGGAAATCCTGCGCTGAAGCTTTATAATGCTGCTGGTTTTGTCGAAGCCGGACGGCGGTGGAAATATTATGTTGGGCGTGATGGCCAGGTTTATGATGCTGTCACCTTGGAAAAAAGGATCGGATCCTAGACTGTCCCCAATAGGGACTTGCCCCAGAATAAACTTGTCAAAGCCGCCATTTCGGATCATTTCATGGTTAAGACCGAGCGGCTTTTTATTCACCATGCTTGGCGGGGAAATCCATGGATACGATCGACAATTTGAATGAGACCCTGATCACGCTGACCGCCGATATCGTATCGGCGCATGTCAGCAACAACAGCGTGGCGGTCAATGACTTGCCTCAGTTGATCCAGAACGTTCACGGCGCCTTGAGCGGCCTTGGCACGCAGGCTCAGCAGCCCGAGGCCAGGCCGGAGCCCAGGGTTTCGATCCGTTCGTCCATCAAGCCCGATTATATCGTGTGCCTGGAAGACGGTAAAAAATTGAAGATGCTGAAGCGCCATCTGATGACCCATTATCAAATGACTCCGGACGATTATCGCCAGAAATGGGGCCTCAATTCGGATTATCCGATGGTGGCCCCCAATTATGCCGAGCAGCGTCGCATGCTTGCCAAGAAGATCGGCCTCGGCACCAAACGGCGGCGTACTGGTAAGAAATAATGGCCGGTAAGAAATGAGATAAGGGGCGGGGCCGTGGCGCCACCCCTATGACGCCGTAGGAAACTCGGCTAAAGCCCGGCGGAATGACACGCAGTATCGATATCGAGGCGCTCTGCGCTGAAAAGGGTCTTAGGATCACCGAGCAGCGCAAGATCATCGCGCGGGTGCTTTCGGAGGCCGATGACCATCCCGATGTCGAAGCCTTGCACGAGCGGGCGGCGGCCATCGACAGCGGCATCTCGATCGCCACCGTCTATCGGACGGTACGCCTGTTCGAAGAAGCGGGCATATTGGAACGTCACGATTTCGGCGACGGCCGTGCGCGTTACGAAGCGGCCGCGGAAGCGCATCACGATCATCTGATCGACGTCGAGACGGGCAAAGTCATCGAGTTCGTCGATGAAGAATTGGAAGCCTTGCAGCGGCGGATTGCCGAGAAACTGGGCTTTCGCCTGGTCGATCACCGGATGGAGCTGTACGGCGTCTCCCTCAGCCGCGATAACTGACCAGACCTTATGCGGCTGACGCTGCGGGTGGTCATGATGGCGCTGGGGCTGATCGCGCTGCTGCCCCTTCACTATCTTTGGAAAATAGCGGGCCGCAAATCGCCCTGGCCGCGGATATTCCTGGGCTGGAGCGCTCACGCGGCGGGAATGCGCGCCAGGGTGACCGGTCGGCCGCTGGAAAGCCACGTCCTGTTCGTCGCCAATCATGTGAGCTGGCTCGACATTTTGTTGGTGGCCGGTGCATCCGGCGCGGCCTTCGTGTCGAAGGATGAGGTCTCGCGCTGGCCGATCATCGGCTGGATGGCCAGCCTCAACGATACCATCTTCGTCGCGCGGACCCGGCGCGGGGCTGTACGCGATCAGGCCGATGTCCTGCGAACATGCCTGTACGGCGGCAAGCCGGTCGCGCTTTTTCCGGAAGGGACGACCGAAGGCGGAGCGGAGACTCTCGCCTTCCGGCCCAGCCTGCTGGCGTCACTTTTTCCACCGCTGCGTGGAGTCAGGGTTCAGCCGGTCGCTATCGACTATGGCTGCGCCACCGCTGATCTCGCCTGGGTCGGAAGCGAGGGCGCGGGGGCAAATGCCAGGCGAATCCTGTCCAGGAAAGGGACGACCGCTGTCACGATCAGCTTTCTCGATCCGCTGATCCCTGAAAATTTTCCGGATCGAAAAGCGCTGGCGCAAGCGGCACGCCGATCGATCATGGCAAAGCTCGGAGCTTCCGAAGCGGCTGCCAATGGCCTATAGACGCTGCAAATGAACTCGCAAATTCCCAAGACCTTCCACGTCAAATCCTTCGGCTGCCAGATGAACGTCTATGACGGCGCGCGCATGACCGAATTGCTTGAGGCGGAAGGCATGAAAGCTTCAGCCGATGTCGGCGCAGCCGATCTGGTCGTTCTCAACACCTGCCATATTCGCGAGCGGGCGGTCGACAAGATCTATTCGGACATCGGCCGGCTGAGGCGCGACGACGGGTCGCGCCCGATGATCGCCGTCGCGGGATGCGTCGCGCAGGCAGAGGGCGGTGAAATTCCGCGCCGGGCACCCATCGTCGACATCGTCGTGGGACCGCAGGCCTATCACCGGCTTCCCGAACTGGTCGCCAAAGCGGGGCGGGGCGAACCGGCGCTGGACACCGATATGCCGATCGAATCGAAATTCGGTGAGCTCCCCGCGCGGCGCCGGCAGGGGCCATCAGCATTCCTGACGATTCAGGAAGGCTGCGATAAATTCTGCACCTATTGCGTGGTCCCCTATACGCGCGGAGCCGAGGTTTCGCGCGGCTGGAGCGCGATCCTGGACGAGGCCAGGGCCCTGATCGACTTGGGGGCAAAGGAAATCACTTTGCTCGGCCAGAACGTCAATGCCTGGACCGGCGAAGACGAAGCCGGGCGAATTCAGGGCATGGACGGGCTCGCGCGCGCGCTGGACAGGCTGAACGGTCTGGAGCGGATCCGCTACATGACCAGTCATCCAAGCGATATGACGGACGGGCTGATCCGGGCCCATGCCGAGGTCGAGAAGCTGATGCCGTTCCTGCATCTACCGGTGCAATCGGGCAATGACCGCGTGCTGAAGGCGATGAACCGGAGCCACGCAATCCATGATTATCTGGATATCATCGATCGGGTTCGAGCTGCGCGTCCGGACATCGCCATTTCGGGCGACTTCATAGTCGGATTTCCGGGCGAAAAGGATTCGGAATTCGAGGACACGCTCAAAATCGTCGAGGCGGTGAACTACGCGCAGGCTTACTCGTTCAAATACTCGCCGCGGCCCGGAACCCCGGCCGCCGATATGGATGAACAGGTGCCAGCCGAACTGATGGACGAAAGACTTCAGCGTCTTCAGGCGCTGATCAATCAGCAGCAATTGGAATTCAACCAGGCCATTGTCGGCCGGCGGACGTCCGTTCTGCTGGAGAGACAAGGCAAGAAACCTGGTCAATTGATCGGGAAGACGCCCTGGTTGCAGTCGGTCCATCTCGAAACCACTGCCGTGGTCGGTGATATGGTCGAAGTAGAAATCCTTTCGGCAGGTCCCAACAGCCTCGCCGGAGCAGAATTTATGAAGGATGCCGCCTGATGGCGCAAAAGAAAGAGGCGCAGGCCCCCCGCGCGCGGCTAGAGATCGAATTCGATCAGCCGCATCTGCTCGGGCCGCTGTTCGGCGAATTCGACCGCAATCTGGTGGCGATCGAGGACCGGCTGGGCGTCTACATCGCCGCCCGGGGCAACAAGATCCAGATCGAAGGCGAACCCGAAGCGGCGGCACGCGCCCGCGACGTCCTGACCGGGCTCTATAACCGGCTCGATCAGGGACAGGATATCGATGCCGGCGCGGTCGACGGCGTGATCGCCATGTCGGGACAGCCGACGCTGGACGGGATTGTTTCGGACGATGTCGCGGAAGCGCCCAAGGTGATGATCCGCACGCGCAAGAAGACGATCGTGCCGCGCTCGAAGACCCAGGTCACCTATATGGAGGCATTGGGAAGGGACGATCTGATTTTCGCGCTGGGACCGGCAGGCACGGGCAAGACCTACCTGGCGGTGGCGCAGGCGGTGCAGCAATTGATCGGCGGGTCGGTCGACCGATTGATCCTGTCGCGTCCGGCGGTCGAAGCCGGCGAGCGGCTCGGCTTCTTACCGGGCGACATGAAGGAGAAGGTCGATCCCTATCTTCGCCCGCTGTACGACGCGCTTTATGACATGCTGCCGGCGGAACAGGTCGAACGCCGTATTACCAGCGGCGAAATCGAGATCGCGCCGATCGCCTTCATGCGTGGCCGCACGCTTTCCGACGCCTTCATCATTCTCGATGAGGCGCAAAATACGACCCCGGCGCAGATGAAGATGTTCCTTACTCGCTTCGGCATGCGAAGCCGGATGGTGGTGTGCGGCGATCCGTTGCAGGTCGATCTGCCCAATCCGGGCCAATCGGGTCTTGCCGATGCGGTCACCAAGCTCGAAGGAATTTCCAAGATAGCTACCGTTCGCTTCACCGTGGCCGACGTGGTTCGTCATCCCCTGGTTGGCAAGATCGTCGAAGCCTATGAAGGTCCGACTGCGTGATCCAGGTGGAAAGCGATACGGGCGAGGAGTGGGACAGTCGAATAGGCTGGACCGATCTCGCGCGGGATGCCGTGCTTTCCGCCGTTCGTTGCAGCGACCTTTCGGGCCTGGCCGATGGGGGACCGTCGCTGGAGATTTCGGTCAAGTTCACCAGCGACGAAGAGGTCCGGGCGCTGAACGCCGCCTATCGCAACAAGGACAAGTCCACCAATGTCCTTTCCTTTCCGATGATCGACACCGGGCTGCTCCATGATCTTGCGGACGCCCGGGTGGGAGAGCTTTTGCTCGGCGATGTCGTGCTTGCGCATGGCATCTGTTCCACCGAGGCGGCGGAGAAGGGCGTCGCGGTCGAAACCCACGCATCCCATTTGGTCGTCCACGGCACGCTCCACCTTTTGGGTTACGATCATGAAGAGGGGGAGGACGAGGCCGAAGCGATGGAGAAAGTCGAACGCGAGGCGCTTGCCGCGATCGGTATTTCGGACCCTTATGCACTGACAGAGGCGCAGATCTAGATAGATGCCAGACGATAGCCAAAATCCGGCCCAGGAAAATGGGCGCACCTTCTGGAGCAGCCTTCGAACCATGTTGTTCGGCGAGGATAGCGAAAATACGCTTCGCGAGGAGATCGAGGAAGCGATCGAAAGCCATGAAGGCGAAGCGCCCATTGTTGGCGACCTGAGCCCCATCGAACGGCAGATGCTGAAGAATCTGCTGCATTTCGGCGAGAGCAAAGTGTCGGACATTGCGGTTACGCGCGGCGATATCGTCGCCATTTCCAGCAATGCCAGTTTCGATGCGCTGGTCGCCGCCTTCGCGGAGGCCGGCCATAGCAGGATGCCCGTATTCGAAGGCAGTTTGGACAGTGTGATCGGCATGATCCACCTGAAGGATGTCTTCACCCTCCAGGTCACCGGCGCGGAGCCGCCCGAGGATATACGCCAGCTGATCCGTACCCCGCTTTATGTGCCTGAATCGATGGGCGTGCTAGACCTGCTCGCCCGGATGCGCGCCGAGCGGATGCATCTCGCCATCGTCGTCGATGAATTCGGCGGAACCGAGGGCCTGGTTACCATCGAGGACGTCGTCGAAGAGATCGTCGGGGAGATTGAGGACGAGCATGACGAAGAGGTCCCGGGCAACCTTATCCTGCTGGAAGACGGCATCTGGGACGCTGACGCTCGCACTGAACTTGAGGAAGTAGCCGAGACGATCGATGCACGGTTAGCGGATGTCGAGGAAGATGTGGAAACTCTGGGGGGCCTCGCCTTCCTTCTCGCCGGCCATGTCCCGCAAATTGGCGAGATAGTCGAACATTCGAGCGGCTGGCGGCTGGAAGTGACCGGTTGCGATTCCCGCCGCGTTTCGAGGCTCCGGCTGCACGCGCCCCCCGAAGGCGCCCTGGTCGGATGAACTTCGAGCATATCCGGCTCGAACATCCTTCGGCGGCCGTGGCCGTGATAATTCTTGCCAGACCTGAAATGCTGAACGCACTCGGCGGACAGACCGTGGATGAGCTCCGCTTTGCGGTCGGAGAGGTCGGACGTTCGGACGCCCGCTGCCTGCTGATCACCGGCGAAGGGCGCGGATTTTCGAGCGGTGCGGATCTCGCCTCCGGCGGCGGATTGCCCGAAGATGCCGGCGCGGCTTTGGAAAAGCATTTCAATCCGTTGATCGAGGCGCTGTTCGCGCTCGACATCCCCGTGGTTGCCGCGGTCAATGGAGCCGCGGCGGGAGCGGGCTGCTCGCTTGCGTTGGCGGCAGACATCGTGATCGCCGCGCGCTCGGCCTATTTTCTGCAGGCTTTCGTCAATATCGGGCTGATCCCCGATGCGGGAGCGACTTGGCTCCTGCCCCGTTTGGTCGGTCGGGCGCGGGCCATGGAAATGATGATGCTGGGCGAACGGGTTTCGGCCGAACGGGCGCTGGAATGGGGATTGATTTCGCGAATGGTGGAAGACGATCTGCTCGCGTCGGAAGCACTGGCCTTGGCTGCGCGGCTGGCGCAGGGACCGACATCGGCTTTGGGCCTGATCCGCAAGCTTGCGCGCCACTCGGGACAGCTTTCCCTGTCCGAGGCGCTCGCCGCTGAAAGGATCGCGCAGCGTCAGGCGGGCGCGACCCAGGATTTCAAGGCCGCCGTCGGGGCCTTCATCACCAAACAACAACCTCGTTTCGAAGGACGATAATATGCCGCTCGAACTCTGGCTCGCTTATGTGGCGATCTGTTTTCTCTTCGCCGCCACTCCCGGACCCGCGGTAATTCTGACCGCCGGGCAGGCGATCGCGCGCGGGTTCAAGGCAGGGTTCGGGGTCATCCTCGGCACGCAGCTCGGCAATCTCGTCTATTTCACTTTGTCGGCGGCCGGCCTCGGCGCCATCCTTGCGACCTCTGAAACGGCTTTCCTCACCATTAAATATGCCGGCGCCTTCTATCTCATCTATCTCGGCATTCGCACCATCATCAACGCGCGCAAGGCGCTGGAGCCTGTCACGGATCAAAAAGTGCCGGTCTGGAGTCATCCGTTCATGCAGGGCCTGCTCAATCAGCTGGCCAACCCCAAGTCGATCCTCTTCTGGGGCGCGATGTTCCCGCAATTCGTCGACTATCGCGCGGAAAACCTCCTCCCCCAGTTCGCCATCCTCGCGGTAACCGGGATCACCGCCGACATCATTATCCTTTCAAGCTATGCGGGGCTCGCCGCGAGGGGCGGCAAGTTCATGGCCTCCGGGCCGCTGGCAGTCTGGCGGGAACGTCTGTCGGGCGGCGCCCTGATCGTCGTCGGCGGCGCGCTGTCGCTGATGAAGCGCACCACCTGATTTGCCTTCTTGGCAAAGTCCTGAAAAAGGAGGTCAATCCTCCACAGGGCAATGAAGGCTTCGAATTCCATGGCCACCATAATCGAAGAGCTTGAGGCCCGGCGCGCGAGGGCCCGTCTGGGCGGCGGCGAAAAGCGCATCCAGGCGCAGCATGCCAAAGGGCGGCTGACTGCCCGCGAGCGCCTCGAAGTGCTGCTCGATTCAGGCTCGTTCGAAGAATATGACATGTTCGTCGAACATGGTTGCGCCGATTTCGGAATGGAGACGCAGAAATTTCCGGGCGATGGCGTGGTCACCGGATCGGGCACGATCAATGGCCGGCTCCTCTATGTGTTCGCGCAGGATTTCACGGTGTTTGGCGGCTCCTTGTCGGAACGGCATGCGCAGAAGATCTGCAAGGTCATGGACATGGCCATGAAGGTCGGCGCGCCTGTCATCGGCCTCAACGACAGCGGCGGTGCGCGGATCCAGGAAGGCGTCGCGAGCCTCGGCGGTTATGCCGAAGTATTCCAGCGTAATGTGCTTGCCTCCGGGGTCATCCCGCAGATCAGCCTGATCATGGGGCCCTGCGCGGGCGGGGCGGTCTACAGTCCGGCCATGACCGACTTCATCTTCATGGTGAAGGACAGTAGCTACATGTTCGTGACCGGGCCCGATGTGGTGAAAACCGTCACCAACGAAGTCGTGACGCAGGAAGAACTTGGCGGAGCGGTGACACACACGACGAAGTCCGGCGTGGCCGACGTGGCCTTCGACAATGATATCGAAGCCTTGCTCGCGACCCGCGACTTCTTTGATTTCCTGCCGCTTTCAAACCGGCATGCGCTGCCCGAGCGGCCGACTTCGGACCCCTGGGACCGGATCGAGGACAGCCTCGACACCCTGATTCCGGACAGTTCTAACAGGCCCTACGACATGCACGAATTGATCCGAAAGACGATCGATGAAGGCGACTTTTTCGAAATCCAGCCCTCGCATGCCGCCAATATCATCACCGGCTTCGGCCGGATCGAGGGGCGAACGATCGGCGTCGTTGCCAACCAGCCGATGGTCCTGGCCGGCGTGCTCGACATTGCCTCGTCCAAAAAGGCGGCACGGTTCGTCCGTTTCTGCGATGCCTTCGAAATTCCGATCATCACTTTCGTGGACGTTCCGGGATTCCTTCCGGGCGTGGCGCAGGAGCATAATGGGATTATCAAGAATGGCGCCAAATTGCTGTTCGCTTATGCCGAAGCCACGGTTCCGAAGATAACCGTGATCACGCGCAAGGCCTATGGCGGCGCCTATGACGTGATGGCCTCAAAACATTTGCGCGGCGATCTCAACTACGCATGGCCTTCGGCGGAGATTGCGGTGATGGGCGCCAAGGGCGCGGTCGAGATCATCTTCCGCCAGGATGCCAAGGATCCCGAGACGATCGCCAAGCGAACCGCCGAATATGAAGAGCGCTTCGCAAACCCGTTCGTGGCGGCGTCGAAAGGCTTTATCGACGAAGTCATCATCCCCCACTCGACGCGTCGCCGCATCGCCCTGGGCCTGCGCAAACTGCGCGACAAGCAGCTTCAAAACCCGTGGAAGAAGCATGACAATATTCCGCTCTGAGGAAACCCTGGTCGGGATCATGGGCATCGGCGTGTTCGCCTGGACGATCTGGACCGTTCAGCGGGGAATGAAGCTCGGGCGCCTGCCGGTCGGCCGTGCCTATGTGAGACGGGATGAGCGGCGCGGTGCCTTCCAGGCGACGCTCGTCCTCTATCTGCTTGCCGCCTTGATGATGATCTTCATTTCCGCGGATCTTCTGTTCGGATTCGACTTCAGGAATTGGTTATGAATCTCGGCCGCTTGAATCATGTTGGGGTGGCGACGCCGTCGATCGAAAAGAGCATCGCGATCTACCGCGACCTGCTCGGTGCGACGAAAATCCATGAGCCGTTCGATCTGCCGCCGCAGGGCGTCAGAGTGTGCTTCGTCGACACTCCCAACAGCCAGATCGAATTGATTGAGCCTTATGGAGAGAATTCGCCGCTGCACGGCTTTCTCGCGAAAAACCCGGCGGGCGGACAGCATCATATCTGCTTCGAAGTGCCGGACATCCACGCGGCCAAGGCGGAGATGGAAGCCAAGGGAGCGAAAGTCCTTGGCGAACCGCGCATCGGCGCGCACGGGACCCCGGTGATATTCGTACACCCCAAGGATATGGGCGGCATGTTGGTCGAACTGATGGAGACACCCAAAGGTGACCATTGAGAAGCCCGACATTTCCGACTGGAAGGCTGCGGCTTCGAAGGAGTTGAAGGGCCGGGAAGCCATCTGGGAAACGCCGGAGGGCATCAGCGTCAAGCCGCTCTACACGGCGGAAGACGTCGCCGAAATTGACCCGGGCCTCCCCGGCTTCGCCCCGTTCACGCGTGGCCCTTATGTTTCCATGTATAGCGGGCGCCCCTGGACCATCCGCCAATATGCCGGTTTTTCCACGGCCGAGGATTCCAACGCTTTTTACCGCCGCAATCTGGCAGCGGGGCAAAAAGGCCTTTCGGTGGCCTTCGATCTTGCCACCCATCGGGGGTATGATAGCGACCATCCGCGCGTCACCGGCGATGTCGGCAAGGCCGGCGTCGCGATCGATACTCTGGACGATATGAAGATATTGTTCGACGGCATCCCGCTCGACACCATGTCGGTATCGATGACGATGAACGGCGCGGTGCTTCCGGTCCTGGCTTTCTACATCGTCGCCGCGGAGGAACAGGGCGTCGCCCAGGATCGGCTCGCTGGAACCATCCAGAACGACATCCTGAAAGAGTTCGCAGTCCGCAACACCTATATCTATCCGCCCGAACCTTCGATGCGCATCGTCGCGGATATCATTGCCTACACCTCCGCGCACATGCCGCGCTTCAACTCGATCTCGATCAGCGGCTATCATATGCAGGAAGCCGGCGCGACGGCCGTGCAGGAACTTGCCTTCACGCTTGCCGATGGCGCGGAATATGTGCGCACCGCCATGGCCACGGGCCTCGACATCGACGCCTTCGCGCCGCGCCTCAGTTTCTTTTTCGCGATCGGCATGAATTTCTTCATGGAAGTCGCGAAGCTTCGCGCGGCGCGAATGCTCTGGCATCGCATCATGCACGATTTCGGTGCCCGTTCCGAAAAATCGAAGATGCTTCGTACGCACTGCCAGACGAGCGGCGTGTCGCTGACCGAGCAGGACCCGTATAACAACATCGTACGCACCACGATCGAGGCGATGGCCGCGACCTTGGGTGGAACCCAGTCGCTCCACACCAACAGTTTCGACGAAGCGATCGCGCTGCCCACCGACACCTCCGCCCGCATCGCGCGCAACACGCAGCTGATTCTTGCCGACGAAACCGGAATCGCCAATGTCGCCGATCCGCTCGGCGGCTCTTACTATGTCGAGGCTCTGACCAAAGAGCTCGCCGACAAGGCCTGGGCCCTGATCGAAGAGGTTGAGGCCATGGGCGGAATGACCAAAGCGGTCGCCGAAGGAATGCCCAAGCGCCGCATCGAGGAGGCTTCCGCCGCCCGCGCGGCGCGGGTCGATCGCGGCGAGGATGTGATCGTCGGGGTCAACCGTTACCGCCTGCAGGACGAGCCGCCGATCGACTTCCTGGAAGTCGATAACGCCCGCGTGCGCGCAGGCCAGGTGGCCCGGCTCGAAAAAGTCCGGTCCGGCCGCGATGACGCGGCCGCAAGGGCTGCGCTCGATGCACTTCGGGAAGGCGCGAAGGGCAAGGCCAATCTGCTCCAACTTTCGATCGAGGCGGCGCGGGCGCGCTGCACTTTGGGCGAAATATCCTCCGCCATGGAAGACGTGTTCGGCCGCTACGACACCGTGCCCGAACCGGTGAGCGGTATCTATGGCGGCGCGTATAAAGGCGATCCGCGCTGGGAACGGGCCGGCGAGGGCGTCGAAACGGTGGCGCGCCGGCTCGGCCGCCGCCCACGCATGCTGGTCGCGAAGATGGGCCAGGATGGGCATGACCGCGGTGCCAATCTGGTCGCCTCCGCCTTTGCCGATCTCGGTTTCGAAGTTGTCCCCGGCCCCTTATTCCAGACCCCGGAGGAAAGCGCGCGCCTCGCGATCGAGCGCGATGTCGACATTGTCGGCGCTTCCAGCCTTGCGGCGGGGCACAAGACGTTGGTCCCCGAACTGATCGGGCACTTACGCGATCTTGGCCGGGCCGACATCAAGGTGGTGGTGGGCGGGGTGATCCCGCCGCAGGATTATGAGATGCTGCGGCAGGCGGGCGCGCAGGCGATCTTCGGCCCCGGCACCAACCTAGTCGACGCGGCGGGCGAAGTATTGAAGCTGCTGGGCCACAATTTCCCCCCGTTGGAGGAGGCGGCGCAATGATCCGCACAAACTGGACGCGTGACGAAATCGCCGGGCTCTTCGAGCTCCCATTCCTGGACCTGTTGTTCCAGGCGCAGCAGGTACATCGCGCGCATCACGCGGCCAACGAAGTGCAGCTTTCGACTTTGTTGTCGATCAAGACCGGCGGATGTCCGGAGAATTGCGGCTATTGCAGCCAGTCCGCCTTCGCAAAATCGGGACTCAAGGCCGAGAAACTGATGGATACGCAAGCGGTCCTGGCCGCGGCTGCCGAGGCCAAGGCATCGGGCTCCGCGCGTTTCTGCATGGGCGCGGCGTGGCGGGAGCCCAAGGACCGCGACATGGGCGAACTTTGCGCCATGGTCGCCGGGGTCAAAACGATGGGTCTCGAAACCTGCATGACATTGGGCATGTTGACCGACGAACAAGCGGATCGCCTGGCCGAGGCGGGCCTCGATTATTACAATCACAATCTCGACAGCTCGCCCGAATATTATGCTGATATAATCACCACCCGCACCTGGGACGACCGGCTCGATACGCTGGAACGCGTGCGCCGTTCGGGAATGTCGGTCTGTTGCGGCGGCATCGTCGGCATGGGCGAGAGTCGCGAAGACCGGGTCGGATTTCTGCACGCGCTCGCCACGCTTCCTTCCCACCCGGAAAGCGTACCGATAAACGCGTTGGTGCCGATCCGGGGGACGTCGCTTGGCGACCGTCTGCTGGCGGAGCGGGAGAGCAAGATCGACGATATCGAATTCGTCCGCACGGTGGCGGTCGCCCGCATCACCATGCCGCGCTCGATCGTTCGCCTGTCGGCCTGCCGCGAAAGCATGAACGAAAGTACCCAGGCGCTCTGTTTCCTGGCCGGCGCCAATTCGATCTTCACCGGTGACAAATTGCTCACCACCGGCAATGTCGGCGCGAATGCCGACGCTTCCTTGTTCGAAAAACTGGGGCTTCATCCGATGAGCAGCCCGGAACCCGCGCGGGTGGCGGCGGAATGACAAGGGCGAGGCGGTTCGCGCCATCCAGAATTCGAGATTTGCCAGAATTCGAGATTTGCCAGAATTCGAGATTTGAAAGTGATGGTCGATGTTCACTAAAATTCTGATCGCCAATCGCGGCGAGATCGCCTGCCGCGTGATCCGCACCGCGAAGAAGATGGGCATTAAAACCGTGGCGGTTTATTCAGACGCCGATGCGCGGGCGCCGCATGTGCGCATGGCGGATGAGGCGGTGAATATCGGCCCCGCGCCCGCGTCGGAAAGCTATCTCGTCGCCGAAAAGATCATCGAGGCATGCAAGGCAACCGGGGCTGAAGCGGTGCATCCGGGATATGGCTTCCTTTCCGAACGCGAAAGCTTCGCGAGGGCGCTGGCCGAGGGGAAAATTGCCTTCATCGGCCCCCCTCCCGAGGCGATCGCCGCCATGGGCGACAAGATCGAATCCAAGAAGCTCGCGCTCGCGGCGGGTGTTTCAGTCGTGCCCGGTTTCATCGGTGAGATCAGGGACACCGATCATGCCGTCGAAATTGCCAACGGCATCACTTATCCGGTGATGATGAAGGCGTCGGCGGGCGGCGGCGGCAAGGGGATGCGCCTTGCTTATTCCGAAAAGGATGTGCGCGAGACTTTCGAAAGCGTGAAGCGCGAAGGCCTTGCCAGCTTCGGCGACGACCGCGTCTTCATCGAAAAGTTCGTGGAAAGCCCGCGCCATATCGAAATCCAGCTGCTCGGCGATCAGCATGGCAACATGGTCTATCTGGGCGAGCGCGAATGTTCGGTGCAGCGCCGCCACCAGAAAGTGGTGGAAGAAGCGCCATCGCCCTTCGTCACGCCGGAAATGCGCAAGGCGATGGGCGAGCAGGCGGTCGCGCTGGCGCAGGCGGTCGGTTATTTTTCGGCGGGAACGGTCGAATTCATCGCGGGCGCGGACCGCAGCTTCTACTTCCTCGAAATGAATACCCGCCTGCAGGTGGAGCATCCGGTGACCGAGCAAGTCACCGGCCTCGACCTGGTCGAACAAATGATCCGCGTCGCCGCCGGCGAGAAACTGGGTTTTGCTCAAGCGGATGTGAAATTGAGCGGCTGGGCCGTGGAGAACCGCGTATATGCGGAAGATCCCTATCGCGGCTTCCTCCCCTCCACGGGACGCCTGGTGCGCTATCGCCCGCCGGTCGAACGCGAAGGCGTGCGGGTCGACGACGGCGCGACCGAAGGCGGCGAAGTGTCGATGTTCTACGATCCTATGATCGCCAAGTTGATCACGTATGGCGCGACGCGCGAAGAGGCGATCGACCGTCAGATCGAAGCCTTGGATGCTTTCGCCATTGACGGCATCGGGCACAATCTGGATTTCCTTTCGGCGCTGATGCAGCATCCTCGTTTCCGCGCGGGCGAGCTCACCACTGGGTTTATTGCCGAAGAATATCCCGAAGGTTTTCAGGGCGCGCCGGCGGACTTGCCCCTGAAGCGCAAGCTGGCCGCACTTGGCGCGTTGGTCGCGACGACCGAGGCCGAACGGGCGCGTCATATCGACCATCAATTGGGCGCGCCGCTGGAGGCACCCACTTCATGGGTCGCCCGGATCGATGGCCAGGATTTCGAGGTCGAAGTTGCCGGTGAAAGCATCAAAGTCGGCGATGCCGACCTCACTGTCGACGCCGGCTATGGACCCGGCAACACGATCATCGAAGCGATGATCGACGGCGAAATCCTGATCGTGAAGGTCGAGCGCAAGGGGTCGTCCTGGCTGTTCACCACCCGCGGTGCCCGCCACAGGGTCCGGGTGCTCGATCCGCGCATCGCAGAGCTTGCCGGGCACATGATCGAGAAAGTGCCGCCGGACCTTTCCCGCTTCCTGCTTTGCCCGATGCCGGGGTTGCTGACCGCGCTGCACGTACAGCAAGGCGATCGGGTCGAGGCAGGGCAGCCGCTGGCGGTCGTCGAGGCGATGAAAATGGAAAATATCCTGCGCGCCGAAAAAGCGGGTCTGGTGAAGGCGGTCGAGGCGAAGCCCGGCGAAAGCCTTGCCGTCGATGCGGTCATCCTGGAGTTCGAAGTCGGCTAGGCTTTCCTTGCCCCGCCCAATGCGGTTATGACCCGCCCCCCATCTTCAGGAGCGAGCCATGTCCGTCCTTCCGCGCTCGCGTTTCAGCCCGGCGATCGCTTTCATCTTCGTGACGGCGGTGCTGGACGTGATGGCGGTCGGGATCATCATCCCGGTCTTGCCTATCCTGATCGAGCAGTTCACCGGGTCGAACGCCCAGGCCGGGGTTTATAACGGCCTGTTCGTAGCCTTGTGGGCGGGAATGCAATTCATTTTCTCGCCGATCATCGGCTCGCTTTCGGACCGCTACGGCCGGCGGCCGGTAATCCTGATTTCCTGCGCGGGTCTTGCCGCCGACTTCGTATTGATGGCGGTGGCGCCGAGCCTCTGGTGGCTCGCCTTGGGCCGCATTCTGGGCGGGATCACTTCGTCCAGCTTTACCACCGTCTTTGCCTATATGGCGGACATTACCGAACCGGAAAAACGCGCCAGGGCCTATGGTCTGGTCGGCGCAGCGTTCAGTGCGGGTTTCGTCCTTGGCCCGCTGATCGGCGGCGTGCTCGGCGAATGGGGGCCGCGCGTTCCTTTCTGGGGCGCCGCATGCCTCAGCGGGCTGGCCTTTCTCTACGGCCTGTTCGTGCTTCCGGAATCTTTGGCCGCTGAAAAGAGGATGGCGTTTTCCTGGAGCCGGGCCAATCCTTTCGGCGCATTCCGGCTGCTCCGTTCGCATTCGGAACTGACGGGGCTCAGCCTGGTCAATTTCCTGCTCTATTTCGCTCACCACATCTTTTCGGCCGTGTTCGTCCTCTACGCGGCCTATCGTTATGGCTGGACGGCGTTTGAGGTCGGCCTCCTGCTGGCGCTGGTCGGCGCGCTCGACATGATGGTTCAGGGACTCTTGGTCGGCCCCGTCGTCAAGAAATGGGGCGACCGGCGGACGATGGTGTTCGGTCTGCTCGCCGGCGCCGTGGGCATTGCCTGCATGGGCCTTGCGACCAATGCATGGCTGTTCACGCTGGCGATGTTCCCCAACGCCTTATGGGGGATGGCGATGCCCACCATCCAGTCGCTGATGACCCAGCGTGTCTCGGAAAGCGAACAGGGCCAGCTGCAGGGGGCGAACATGAGCGTCGCGAGCATTGCAGGGATCGCTTCGCCGCTTTTCTTCGGGTGGGTCTATTCACGCTCGGTCGGCGAGAATTCGGGGCTCGACATGCCTGGCCTTTCCTTCCTGATCGCGGCCGCGATCCTGCTCGCCGGGGCTTTGATCGGCCGGGTGGTCGGCCGCCGCGCCGACCGCGCCGATGCGAGGGAAAGCGCACGGAAACGAGTGGCCGAACAGCCACAGGCAGACGGCAGCGGTTTCGGCAGCGAAACTTAATCGGCGGCGGGCCGTTCCCGTTCCATGACAGCCACACGCCTTCTCCGCCCCGCCGCGCTTGCCGCGACCCTTTTTTTGGCTTCCGGCCCCGCCGCGGCCCAGGACAAGGAGGCGAAGGGCTGGACCGTCGAAATCGGCCCCGGCGGCTATTTTAAGCCGCAATTCCCGGGTGCGAAAGATCTGAAGCTCCGCCCATGGCCGGTGATCGACGTATACCGCACGGAGCGCGGGCCAAGTTTCGAAACGCCGGACGAAGGTTTCGGATTCAGCATCATCGGCAACGATTCGTTTCGCGTCGGCCCTGCGCTCCAGTTTGATGGCGGACGCAACGAAGAGGACGCCATTCCCGGAATAGGCGATGTGAAGACCAGCATCGAGGGCGGCGCCTTCGTCGAGGCCTATGTCGGCCCCCAGTTCCGCCTGAGAGGTGAGGTGCGTAAGGGGTTTGGCGGCCACAAGGGCGTGGTCGGCGATATCGGTGCGGACTTCATCATGGGAAGCCCGGAGGCATTACAGTTTTCGATCGGCCCGCGCGCGCGTATCGCTAGTGCCCGCTACGTCCGCGCCTTCTTTGGAGTGAATCCGGCGCAATCCGCTTTGACCGGACTTCCTGTCTATGATGCCGATGGCGGGCTGCACAGCGCAGGAGCGCTGGCCTTCGCCAAATACCGGCTGGGCAAAAGCTGGGGTGTCCAGGGCTATGGGCGCTATGATCGCCTGCTAGGCGACGCGAAGGATTCCCCGCTCGTCTTGAGCGATGTCGGGTCGCGCAATCAATATGAAGTTGGTTTCGGCCTATCGTATCGGTTCAATGTTCGTTGAAATAAAACTGATTTCGACCATCTCTTATATCCCTTAATTTCGGAACGGCGCCGGAGTTAACCTGGTTGGGGCGGACCTGTCACTGGCCGCGCGCGACGCGAACTGGAAGACGATGTGACTTCCCATGGGCTTGCTTGCCCTTGCCAGGCCGTGTGGCCTCAGGCGCGATGAAGTCCATGTCGATGCCCGCCGGACATCACGGGCGCCAACAATCGCCTTAAAAAATAGGGCGCAGGCGGAATGGCCCGCTCCCCATTTATTTTCCCCTACCGGGCCAAGCGAGTTAGCCAATTTCCCCAAAATCCGTTAGATTTGCACGACATATCGCGCTGCCGTGTCCGGCAGCCTCGCCGCCCTCCGATCGGTATGGGGGAACAGCAGCGCCTCGCCATCGTTGCCCCATTACAGATTTGGATGATGGAGATTTCAATGTCGCATATTCCCAATTCGGCGATGCCTCATGCGGGCCCCGACCTGGACAAGGAAGATGAAGCGACCGACCGCAATTCGCTTTACGAGCGCGCTGGCCGTGCGGCCGAAAAGGCGCGCGAGAATCCCAGGACCAGCATCGCCGCGGGCGCCGCCATGATCGTGGGCGCCATAGCCGCCGCAGCCATCCCGTTCATTCGTTCGCGCAACAAGACCGAAACCAAAAACGCTCCCGCCAGGAAACAGCCCGGCACCAAAAAGCAGCCCGTCACTGCCAAGCGGGCTGGATCGGGCCCGGCGGCGAACAAGAGTGCAGCTTCTCCCAAGGCGTCGGCCAGGAAGTCCGCCAGCACCAGTGGGTCGAAAAAGCCTGACACTGGCACCGGAATCGGAACTGGCCGGGCAAAAAAATCAGGCACTGGCACCAGCAAGGCCAGAGCGAAAAAATAGCAGTGGCATGTTTCGAGGCGACTTGTTTGTACTCGAACAAGTCCTTCTCGCAAATGTCGTAAATGGTCTTCATGATCGGCGCGAGTGATTTCGCCGCCAACTTACCGATGCATATTTCAGTTACTTTGCATCACGCGCCAGAGCTTTGCGTCGAATCGCATTTCGCGTGGAGCTTTTGCTACTTTAGTGCGTTGTCAATTAAAGTTATTAAGGTAATTGAAGTGACAGCGCGTTTCGTGAAATTCAGCTTGAGTGTGGCGATGCTTCCACTGTTGGGAATTGCGGTTCCCTCGGCGGCGAATGCGCAGGCCAACTCTTCGCTGGCAACGGCGCTGGGATCTGCGCCGAGCAGCGATCTGGAGGCCTTTTACGGCAGCCGTAATTACCGGCCCTTGTGGATCCAGGACGGTTTCGTCATTTCAGAGGCGGAGCAATTATTGGACATATTGCGGCGCGCCGATCTGGACGGAATGGAATCGGGGCCTGAACTCGCCCATCGGCTGGAAGACACAATCGAAAATGCCCGCTCGGGCGATCCGGCGCAGCTTCGAAGAGTCGATTTGCAATTGTCGAACGCCTGGGTCGATTATGTGCAGACCTTGAGGCGTCCGGTGGACGTCGGAATGGTGTTCCTCGACCGTTCCCTGGCCCCGTCGGCGCCATCGGGATCTGAGATATTGCGAAACCTGGCCGATGCGCCATCTCGCGGGCGGCACCTGGAGGAAGTTTCGAGCCTCAACCCGCTCTACAGCGAGCTTCGCGAAGGACTGGCGTCCATCCGGCAAAATCCGCAAGGCCGTTCCCCGGACGCCGAACAGCGGCTGCTGATCAACATGGACCGGGCGCGGGCATTGCCGGCCGGGCGCCAGGGGAAATACATATTGGTCGATGCGGCCACCCAGCGGCTCTGGATGTATGAAGACGGACAGGTGCGTGACAGCATGCGGGTGATTGTCGGCAAGCCCGACGAACAGACCCCCATGCTGGCCGGCGTCATCCGCTATTCCGTGCTCAATCCCTATTGGAACGTGCCTGTCGATCTCGCCCGCAAACGGGTCGCTCCCGCGGTTCTGAAGGAAGGGTTGGGATATCTTCAGACCAAGCGATACGAAATACTTTCCGACTGGACTGAAAATGCCCGGGTGATCGACCCGGAAACAGTGGATTGGGAAGCGGTCGCCTCCGGCCGAACGGAACTGAGGGTCCGGCAATTGCCTGGCGCGGGCAATTCCATGGGCGATATGAAATTTGCCTTTCCCAACGATTATGGCGTCTTTCTGCACGACACTCCCGACAAGCAGCTTTTCTCGCAGGCCGACCGAAGCCTCAGCTCGGGATGCGTGAGGGTTGAAGACGCCGCCCGGCTAGCCCGGTGGATGTTCGGAACGGCGCCGCGGGTGAGTTCTTCCAGTCCCGAACAAAAGGTGGCGCTCGCCGAACCAGTGCCGGTCTATATCACCTATCTCACCGCCGGGTGGGACGGCGAAAAACTGGCGCTTCGCCGCGATTTTTATGGCCGCGACAAGGCGCCGAAGCAGCTTTTCGCATCCAACCTCAGCGCCACCGCCGAATGAAGTCCCCGGCGCCGGCGGTTCCAAAATTTACATCAATGACGTTGTGATACCGGAACCACCGGCGCGCGGGCTCGTTAGCGCCAGGGGACCACAGGAGGATGCTCGATGAAAAAAACCTCGGTTGCCGCTGTTTTCGGCGGCTTTTGTCTGACGTTCGTACCTATTAGCACCGCGGCCGCGCAAACGGCCTGGATGCCAGGTACGGAAATTACAGGCCACTCAGTGATGGTCGAAACCAACGGTGTGACCAACACCGTTTATTTCGATGCCGGCGGATCCGCAAGGATCGTAACGCCATCCGGCCGTGAAACGCCGGCTCGCTGGAACGTCGAAAATCAGATGCTTTGTCTGGAAACCGGCGCGAACGTTCGGGAATGCTGGCCGTATCAGTCCGCTTTCCAGACTGGCATGCCGGTCACCTTGACCAGCACCTGCCAGGCGACATCGCGTTGGACTGCCAATTCGACGGCTGCCCCGATGATGGCCGAGCCACGCGCAGGCGAGCGCGGCTGATCGAAATTTTCAGCCTTGGATCCGCTTAGGCGGCCAGGCTGAAACCTGAAACAACAAGGGAATTTTGATATGCTATTCTCAAAATCGGGAATTTTTACCAAGGGACTGGTTTGCGTCGCACTCTGCGCCAGCTCAACTCCGGCGCTCGCCAATCCCTGCGCCTTAAGCCTTCAGGGTTGCGTGCTTCCGGTGCAAGACGTCGTCGCAGCGCCGGTCGCTCAGACGCCGGTCATGGTCGACGAAGTGGAAAGCGGTGGTGGCCTGGGAATTCTCCCTATCCTCGTTGGGCTAGCCGCTCTCGGCGCTCTCGCCTATCTGCTGCTCGATGACGATGACGATGATGCTGTAAGCCCCTGACGTAATTGCCGAGGGAGTACCCCTCGGCAATTCACGGGCCTTCGGCTCGCCAGGAATAAGTGCAGGCCTCGTCGCTTTCCTCCCTTTTGCGACGGGGTCTCGTACTGTCTGTAGCCGCCGACGGCTTCCATAAGCCTGTGGGCCTATATTAAATCCACCAAAACTTGACTTTTTGCGGCCCAGCATACAAATGCGCGGCCAGCGAAGCATCATTGCAGCGTGATCGGCCTATCGGGCCCGGCTCTGCTTCGTAGATTTCAAAGTCTTCCCTTATCACGCGGGTTGGCAGAACCCGCCGCGATTTCGCGCGCCCGTTTCGGCTGCGCGTAAGCGCTGCACAAGATGTGAGTTATCCATGACTGAATTTTCGAACCTCGGCCTTTCGCAGCCGATCATGCAGGCGCTCGCGCTCAAGGAATATGGGCAGCCGACGCCAATCCAGGCACAGGCCATTCCGATCCTTTTGCAGGGCCGCGATCTGCTCGGCATCGCGCAAACCGGCACCGGGAAAACCGCAGCCTTCATGCTGCCGTCGATCGACCGTCTGATCAACAGCGACAAGCGCCCGCAGCCGCGCACCTGCCGGATGCTAGTGCTTGCACCGACACGCGAACTGGCCAGCCAGATTGCCGAAAATGCGCGTGCCTATAGCCGCTTTTCTCCGCTTTCGGTGACGACCGTGTTCGGCGGCACGTCTGTACACAAGAACAAGCAGGAGCTTTCGCGCGGCGTCGACGTGCTCGTCGCCACTCCCGGCCGCCTGATCGATCTGATCGAACAGGGCGCGCTGATGCTTCGCAACGTCGAGATACTCGTGCTGGACGAAGCCGACCAGATGATGGACCTGGGTTTCATCCACGCCCTGAAGCAGATCGTCAAATTGCTTCCGGCCAAGCGCCAGAGCCTGTTCTTTTCGGCTACCATGCCAAAGGCGATCAAGGAACTGGCCGACAAGTTCCTGACCGATCCGACCCAGGTCGCCGTGGCTCCGGCCGCCTCGACCGCGGAGCGGGTCGATCAATATGTGACCTTCGTCACCCAGACCGAGAAGCAGGCCCTGCTCACCATGATGCTGCGGGCAGGCTTCAGCGAAAAGGGCAATATGGACCGGGTGCTGATTTTCACCCGTACCAAGCATGGCGCTGACCGGGTGGTGAAATTGCTGAACGGCAACGGCATCGCCGCCAATGCGATCCACGGCAATAAGAGCCAGCCGCAGCGCGAGCGCGCGCTGGCCGACTTCAAATCCAGCCGGGTAAAGATATTGATCGCGACCGACATCGCCGCTCGCGGGATCGACGTTTCGGGCGTTTCGCACGTCATCAATTTCGAACTTCCAAATGTGCCCGAACAATATGTCCACCGGATCGGCCGCACTGCGCGTGCGGGAGCCGCGGGCGTGGCGGTCGCATTCTGTGCGGATGACGAGCGGGCTTATCTGAAGGGTATCGAAAAGCTCACCAAGCAGCGGATCGAAATCGCACCGTTGCCGGAGAATTTCGTCGCCGAGGCGAACCGGATCAAGGCGACCCGTGTTGCTCCGGCCGTGCAGCCGCAAGGCCAGCGCAGCGATGGAGACCGCGAGGACCGCAACCGCGTCCGTCGTCCCAAGAGCCGCCGACCGAATTTCGGCGCCGCCGGCGCTCCGAAGAGTAACCGGGCAAGGCGGCGCGCATCCGGCAGGTAATTCGAATCAGGCAATGCTTTTTTTGATCTGCAAGATCGCTAAAGGGGGAGGATGTTGCGTGGCTTCATCCTCCCCTTTTTCGTGCTCGCGACCCCCGCCTCGGCGCAGGTTGCGGATATCATCGTCACCGGTCGGGGCCTCCCCGACGCGCCCGGGGAGGACGCGTATGACGTCGTGCTGCTCGACCGGGAAATTCTGACCGGCTCCGCTTCCAGCCGTCTGGACGAAATTCTGAAGCAGGTGCCCGGATTCCAGCTGTTTCGGCGCTCCGATGCCCGCTCGGCCAATCCCACCAGTCAGGGCGCGACCCTGCGCGCCCTTGGCGGCAATGCTTCGAGCCGGGCTCTGCTGATGCTCGATGGTGTGCCGCAGACCGATCCTTTTGGCGGATGGATCAGCTGGCCCGCATATGATCCGCGGCGGCTGGGCCAGGTTCGCGTCGTGCGCGGCGGTGGCAGTGGAGCCAATGGCCCCGGCGCGCTGGCCGGCACGATCGAGCTGCAAGCCGCAGACCCATCTGACCTGAAGGGTATCGCGGGCGACCTCCTTTATGGAAGCCGGGACAGTATCGATGCTTATGCCGGTCTAGGCCTGATGCTAGGCAAGGGATTCCTGAATCTGTCCGCTCAGCACAGCCAGGGCGACGGCTTCACGCCGGTAGTGAAGGAGCAGAGAGGCGCGGTCGACCGTCCCTCGCCTTACGAGCAGGAAAGTTTCGCGGCTCGCCTCGTCGCCCCTTTCACCCATGACATCGAATTGCAGGTGAACGGCCTCCTGTTCCGCGACGAACGCGAACGCGGGACGGCGTTCAGCGATATTCGCACCCGCGGCGCCGACGCATCGGCGCGTCTGGTAGGACGGCGATGGTCGGCGCTCGTCTATGGCCAAAGCCGCAATCTCTACAACAGCTTTGCAAGCGTCGATGCCGCGCGCGCCAACGTGGCCCGTGCCTCCGAACAATATGATGTGCCGTCGACCGGTATGGGGGCACGGGGAGAGATCCGGCCCGCGCTCGGCCCGGTGGAAGTGCGCATAGGAGGAGATTGGCGCCGCGTGGAAGGGGAAACCCGCGAAATATTCAGCGCGGGAACCCGGCGCCGTTTTGCGGGGGGCGAAGCAGAGACGCTCGGCGGCTTCGCCGAAGCCGCATGGAAGACCGGGGCCATGACGCTGACGGGAGGCGGCAGGCTGGACCATTGGCGGATCGGCAACGGGAGCCTGCAGGAACAAATCGTCGCCACGGGAGCGATAGCTACGGACACCTCTTTTCCCGATCGCAGCGGATGGGAAGGCACCGGTCGCGCTGGGGCGGCCCTTCGCCTCAGCGACGGACTGAAGGCTCGCGGCGCTGCCTATCTCGGCTGGAGGCTTCCGACGCTGAACGAGCTGTATCGCCCCTTCCGCGTCGGCAACGATACCACCCGCGCCAATGCCGGGCTGGAGCCCGAACGGATGGAAGGGGTCGAGGCAGGATTGGAATATAGGCCGAGCGAGTCTTCGCGGATTGGAGTGACCTTGTTCGCCAACCGGCTGAAGGATGGCATTGCCAATGTGACCCTGTCGCAAGGACCCGGCGGTACGATCAACCAGCGGCAGAATGTCGATGCGATATCCTCGAAGGGGATCGAGATTGACGCGCGGCTTGGGCTCGGCCGCTGGTCGCTCAGCGGCGGCTATGCCTATGCCGATGCAAAGGTCCGCGCGACGGACGAAGCCGCGGCGCTGGATGGGCTGCGGCCCGCGCAAACTCCCCGGCATAGTTTCGCTGCCACCGCCGCCTGGGCCAGCCGGAGCGACGCCCGCGCCTCGATGACGCTGCGTTATGTAGGCGGCCAGTTCGAAGACGATCTGAACCGGCGCCTGATCCCCGACGCGCCGAGCATCGATGCGGCAGCGTCGCTCCCGATCAGTCGCGTCTTGACGCTCGAAGCCCGGGCCGAAAACATGACGGATACCAGGATCGTCGCGGGCATCAGCGGTGCCGGTATCATCGAACGTGCGACTCCGCGGACATTGTGGCTGGGCGTGCGCTTCCGGGACTAGAAAAGAAATGGGTCGACCATTTTCCGGCGCCCCAGCAAAAAAGCATCGGCGACGAGGCGGAGTGGCCGTACGTCTACCTTGCTGCTTCGGCAGTCGACCAGGTCGACGAATTCGCGGTAGAGATCGGGATATTCGCCGGGCCCGCCGCCTGGATGAAGGCGGCCGTCCAGCTCCAGCCGCGACCCGCCTTCGGACAAGATCATCTGCATCCCCTCCGTAGTTCGGATTTCGATCGTCCAGGTTTCCGATCCGCTGCGGCGAAAATCGAGCGAGCCATGAAGATCGTCCCCAGCGACTGGTGACGAAAAGGTGATTTCAGCGGCGATCGGAGCCTGGCGATTTTCGGGAAAGCTCAGTTCGGCATTCCGGACGAACAGCGCCCCGGGGAAAATCCTGGTCAGGATCGAAAAGGCGTTTATGCCGGGGTCGAAAACGCCAAAGCCGCCGGCCTCGAAAATCCATTCCTGGCCCGGATGCCATTTGCGCACATCCTCGTGCCAGGTGACGCGCATCGACGCGATATGCTTTCCGGCCAGCGCCTCGGCCGCTGCGGCGACGGCGGGGGCGTGCTGCGAATGCCAGGTCGTCTGAAGCGTCAACTGGCGACCTTTGGCGAGGCAGGCAAGATCCTCGATCTCGCTCAAAGTCATTGTGGGCGGCTTTTCGAGCATCAGGTGAAGCCCCGCCTCGATACAGTCGCGGGCAATCTGGTACCGGACGCTGGGCGGCGTGGTGATCGCCGCGGCGTCCAGCCCGAGATCCGCGGCGAGCAATTCGCTATGCGTCGTGAAGCTTGGCACGCCCTCGACACCCTTGCCCTGTCGGCTGACCGTGGCCGCAAGTTCGAGGCGCGGGTTGGCCGCGATTGCGGGCACATGCTGGTCGGCGGCGATCTTGCCGAAACCGATTATCGCGATCTTCAGCGGAGGCATCAGGGTTTCAGGCCCCTGATATAGGCCTCGGCCCGCTCGCCGACGCTTTCGGGCGATTGTCCGGGCTTATAGAGGCCCGAACCCAGGCCAAAGCCGTTCGCGCCCGCTTCAAGCCAGGGCTGCATATTTTCGGGCGAGACCCCGCCTACCACGATCAGCGGCACGTCGGGGGGGAGCGCAGCGCGCTGTGCTTTTACGACAGCCGGCGAGGCGGCTTCCGCAGGAAAAAGCTTCAAAGCGTGAGCCCCCGCGCGTAGCGCGGTGAAGGCTTCGGACGGCGTGAAATATCCTGGAATCGAGATCATTGTTGCGGCGACGCTCGCTTCGATCACCGGAACATGGGTGCACGGGGATACGATCAGGCGGCCCCCTGCGCGCCATACTTGATCCACCTGTGCGGGTTCGAGCACCGTACCCGCGCCGATCAGTGCCCGTCCTTCAAAGCGCGCCGCGAGCCTGGCGATACTGTCCAGCGGATCGGGAGAATTGAGCGGAACTTCGATGATCCGGATGCCGGCGCTGAACAAGGCGTCACCGACCGCTTCCACCTTGTCCGGAGTGACGCCGCGAATGATCGCCACCAGGGGACAGGCGCCGAAACATTGCTGGAAGAACTCGGCTGCGTTCATCAGATTAACTCCGCCAATTGCCGGATGCCGGCCAGGAAACTGGCTTCGCCATCCACTTCGCGCGCCTCCTGCCCCGCTTCGACCAGGGCCGACGCATAAAGGCTGGTAAGTTCCGGCCGCCCTATCACGATCACTTCCGCCTCCGGCGCAGCGCGCAGACCGACACGTATATCGGCTCCGATCAGCAAGCCGCTGGTATAGGAGGCGGCATCCTCGCGCTTCGCCTGGTCCAGCAGCACTCGCGCGCGGACCGAGAATAATTCCGCCGTCAGCCCGTCATGCGCAAGACCGCGCCTTACGCCCGAATGAAACGCCTCTCCGGTCGTGGCGGGGAGCCTGAGCAGATCCGCCAATAAGCTATGTTCCTTCAGCAGGCTGAATATCTCTCCGGTCATCACCGTGTTAAAGCCAATGATCCGGCCATCCACGACATTGATCCATTTATTGTGCGTGCCGGGATGGCAGATCAGGCAATCGCCCGGAACCATATCGGCTGCGACCGCGCCCAATATCTGGACCTCTTCGCCCCGCATTACGTCGGCTTCCCCATCGGTCAGATAAGAAAGGCCGGGGATGATCGCCGTTCGGCCCTCTTCGGCCCAGACCAGGCGTTCGGCGAGATCGGACAGCCCGGCCGGACAAGGGACGTAAGGCGCCTCCACCCAGCCGCGATTCGATCCGATCATTCCGGCCATCAACAAAAGATGGTCGCCCAACCTCCGGCGGATGTCGTTCACCGCTTCGGAAAATTGTCCGCGCTCGACCGACAATATGCCCTGATCATCCTCCATTTCGCCGACGCAATTCCCCGCGCCGTCGATCAGCCACGCGCGGCGGTTGGTCGTTCCCCAATCGACGGCGATGAAGCCTTCCGCCCGGCGCATGCGTTCCTCTCCTGCTTGTCGCCCTAACCCGTATCGCGCTTTATGGGTCCGCAAGTTGGGTTTTCTTACGAGCATGGGGACTATCGGCAAAATATGGCGGAGGACAAGGATATGCGCTGCGTCGCGGACGTGAAGGCCGTGCTTGGCGAAGGGCCAATCTGGGTCGAACGTGACCAATCGCTCTATTGGACTGATATAAAGGGGCAAAAGATCTTTCGCCTCGCCGAAGGGCGCGCGCTCGATCAATGGGATACGCCCTTTCGCGTCGGATCGATCGCGCCGCGCGAAACAGGAGGCTTCATTGCCGGCACCGACCAGGGATTTGCGGCCATCGACCTGGATCTCGGAAGCTTCGACATCATAGGCAATCCCGAGCCCGACCGCCTCGACAATCGATCTAACGATGGGAAAGTGGACCGCGACGGCTATTTCTGGGCGGGCACGATGGACGATACCGAACGGACGGCTTCGGGCGCGCTCTACCGGCTCGATTTCGATCTTCGCTGTACCCGGATGGAGGATGGTTATCGAGTACCCAACGGCCCGGCGTTCAGCCCCGGCGGGCGGCTGATGTACCATGCCGATTCCGCGCGGCAGATTATTTATGTCTATGATTTGGGCGAGGGCGGAACGCTTGGCGAACGAAACACTTTCGCCCGCTTCGCCGAAAATGATGGCTATCCCGATGGAATGACGGTCGATGCGGAAGGCTGCCTGTGGGTCGCCTTCTGGGACGGCTGGTGCGTGCGGCGCTTCTCGCCTGCCGGCGAATGTATCCGGATAGTCGATCTGCCCGTGCAAAGGCCTACCAGCCTTGCCTTTGGCGGGCCCGATCTCGATCGCCTGTATGTGACTTCGGCCAGTATCGGCCTCGACGAACTGGCGCTGAAGATGCAGCCGCTCGCCGGCGCGATGTTCCAGTGCGATCCGGGCATTTCGGGAGTGGCCGAAATACCCTTTGGCGGCTAACCGAAGCGCATTGGGCTGGCGCCCGGATGCAACCTTATCCGCGCCGACTCTTTATCCAGACTGCGCCGCGTGCGGAGCGTTGATGGGAGGATCATAATCGCCAATTTCATGTTCGCGACCGGGATCGAGAATAGTATCCCGACGATTAATAACGGCCGGACACGCATCGACCAGATGCACGCGTGCGGTCATTACGAAAAATGGCGCGAGGATTTCGATTGCGTCGAGGAAATCGGAATCCAGTATCTTCGCTACGGTCCGCCGATCCACCGCACTTTCATTGGACCCGGCAAATATGACTGGGAATTTTCCGACCTCGCTTTTGCCGACATAAAGCGGCGCGACATCACCCCGATCGTAGATCTTTGCCATTTCGGAGTGCCCGACTGGCTGGGCAATTTCCAGAATCCCGATTTCCCGCAGCAATTCGCCTCCTATGCAGCGGCCTTTGCCGAACGGTACCCGTGGGTGCAGCTCTATACGCCGGTCAACGAGATGTTCATTTGCGCTGTCTTTTCCGCCAAATATGGCTGGTGGAACGAGCAAATGACGACGGACCGTTCATTCGTCACCGCGCTGAAGCATATCGTCAAAGGCAATGTGCTGGCGATGATCGAGATATTGAAACGGCGGCCGGACGCCATCTTCATTCAGAGCGAATCTTCGGAATATTTCCATGCCGACAGCCCGGCCGCGATCGGCCCTGCGGAACACATGAATTCCAAACGCTTCCTCAGCCTTGATTTGAATTACGGCCGGCGGGTCGACAGCGACATGTACGAATATCTGCTCGGAAACGGCATGACCAAGGAGGAATATGATTTCTTCCTGCACAACCGGCTGAAGCAGCACTGTATCTTGGGCAACGATTATTATTGGACCAACGAACATCGGGTCCATGCTGACGGCCGCACCGAAGCTTCGGGCGAGGTGTTCGGATATAGCGAGATCACCCGCCAATATTATAACCGCTACCGCCTGCCGGTGATGCACACCGAAACCAATTTGAAGGAAGGGCCGAACGGGAACGAGGCGGTGCAATGGCTCTGGAAGGAATGGGCCAATGTGCTTCGGCTTCGCAACGTCGGCATCCCCACCGTCGGCTTCACCTGGTATTCGCTGACCGATCAGGTCGACTGGGACACCGCGCTTCGCGAGCAGAATGGCAACGTTAATCCGCTGGGCCTGTTCGATCTCGATCGCAACATCCGCAACGTCGGCCGCGCCTATAAGAAATTGATTGCCGACTGGCGCGAAGTGCTGCCGGCCTCGTCGGTTTGCCTGGTCGTGCCGATCGTGCCACCTTCGCAATCGGGCGGTGAGCATGACCAGGAGCAGCAGCGCGACGCGAAACAGGCGCTGAAAAGCGAAAACACCCAGGCTTCAAATCCGGAAGCCGGGCCCTGAGCACAATTTCCAGCAAGGCGACAGACAGATGAAGATCGGACGGATCGAGACATTCTACGTTCCCCCACGCTGGCTGTTCGTTCGCGTGGAGAGCGACGACGGAGCGGTCGGTTGGGGCGAAGCGAGCCTGGAAGGGCATGCCGAGGCGGTGGACGGCGCGTTCGAGGCGCTGAGGGATCGCTTCATCGGGCAGGATCCGCATCGGATCGAGGATATCTGGCAGGTCGCCTATCGCGGCGGCTTCTACCGCGGCGGACCCGTCCTGATGTCCGCGCTGTCGGGGCTGGATCAGGCTTTGTGGGACCTGAAAGGCAAGACGCTGGGAATTCCCGCGTGGGAGATGCTGGGCGGCAAGGTCCGCGACAAGGTCCGCGCTTATGCCTGGATCGGTGGCGATCGGCCTGACGAAATCGGCGCTGCGGCCAAAGCAAGGGCCGAACAGGGTTTTTCGGCGGTCAAGATGAACGCGACGGCCGGCTGGACTGGATGGGTACGCCCAAATTGTTCGACGAGGTGTTGGAGCGGGTTCGCGCCGCCCAGGAAGCCGGGATGGATGTGGGACTCGATTTTCATGGGCGCGTCCACCGGGCCATGGCCCGGCAATTGGTGAAGGTGCTGGAGCCGCTGGGACTGCTTTTCATCGAAGAACCCCTTTTGTCCGAAAATGCGGATTCGCTGCCGCACATTCTTGCCAATTGCAGCATACCTATCGCGCTGGGCGAACGGCTCTACAGCCGGTGGGATTTCAAGCCGATCTTCGAAGCCCGTGCGGTCGATATCATCCAGCCCGACCTCGCCCATGCCGGCGGCCTGACGGAATGCAAGAAGATCGCCGCCATGGCCGAGGCCTATGACGTGGCGGTGGCGCCGCATTGCCCCCTGGGGCCGCTGGCGCTCGCCGCCTGCCTCCAGCTGGCGGCCTGTTCGCCCAATGTGGCGATCCAGGAAATATCGCTCGGCATCCACTATAATGTCGGCCACGACTTGCTGAGCTTCGTCACCGACAAGGAAGTGCTTTCGCCCGTGCAAGGCTTCCTTCCAATCCCGGAGAAACCGGGCCTTGGAATCACGATCGACGAGGGTGCAGTCCGCGAAGCGCACAAGGACCGGCACCGTTGGCGCAATCCGATCTGGCGCCTTCCGGACGGAAGCTTCGCCGAATGGTGAGGCGCGAGAAGTGTTCCCTTGCCGTCAGGAAGGGCCGGGGGTCAGGCGACGATACGAAGTTTGCCCGATCGGCGCTCGGGAAGGGCGGAGACGCCCAATTCTTCCTGAAGTCTGGACAATTCGCGCTCACGGGATTCGCGATAGGCGTCCGCATAACGCGCGTCGCATTCCATTTCCGCGGCGGTCTGTTCGCGAAAATAAGATATGCAAAGCTGCCGGCCGAAAATGTCATCGCCGCGCATCTTGACCTCGGCGCCGGCGGTAGCGGGAAGTCCGTCCCGAACCGCGACCAATTGTTCGATGAGCATATCGAGGGACGCATAGTCCTTTATCTCGATGAAATCCTTTACGCGCCTACTCATATAGACCCCTCCGCATTCCCCGGAGTTGTACCTACCGTGCGTCGGATTCGCGGCGCAACAGTTAATCTACATTTATCCCCAAGGAATTTGCCGGCTGGTGAAAATCGGCAACAGGGGTCAATTTGTTCGTGACTCCTGAAGCACTTGTCGTCCTGAAGACGGGCGCTCTGGAGCTGGCGCTAAGCCCCCTCATGGGCGGAAGCATCACGCGGTTCGACCGGCAGGGCGGTGAAGGGCTCAACGCCATATTGAGAGGGTGTGAAGGGATCCCCCGCTCGATCCTCGATGCCGCGAATTTCCCGCTAGTGCCTTATGTGAACCGGATTCGGGCGGGACGCTTCGACTTTCGCGGGCGCGAAGTGCGGATCCTGCCCAATATGCCCGGCGATCCAAGCCCACTGCACGGCCAGGGGTGGCTTTCACCCTGGAGGGTGGAGGAGCGGGCGGAAAGCGAGGCGGAGCTCATTTTCCGCCATGAGGCCGCCGAATGGCCCTGGTCCTATGAGGCGAGGCAGATATTCAACCTGGACGATAGCGGCCTCAGCCTGCGCCTCGCCTGCCGCAATCTTTCCGACGAGCCCATGCCCTGCGGGCTCGGCCAGCACCCCTATTTCCCCTGCACCGCGGAGACGCAGATCGATACGCAGGTGAGCCACGCCTGGACGATCGACGAGCAGGTCCTTCCGATCGAAAAGGTACCGGCCACCGGCCTTTATGATTTATCCGACCGGCTGATATGTGGACAGGATCTGGACCACGGCTTTTCAGGATGGAACGGACGGGCGCGAATCCGGACGCCCGGCATTCCCTTCGAAATCATCATCTCCTCGCCCCAGGCCCGTTTCTTTCAACTCTACTCGCCGCCCGAGGGGGGCTTGTTCGTCGCCGAACCGGTAAGCCATGCCAATGCGGCGTTGAACGCTCCGGAAGCGCAATGGCCCGCGCTTGGCCTGGCCGTGCTGGAACCCGAGGAGGAAATGATCCTCGACATGCGGATCGACGTTCGCGAGGTGGCATAAGCGAAGACCGGCCCCCAGCCCGGTAGCGCCGGCCGTCATTAGCCCCTATTCCTGTCCGTCCGGGGCCCAATGTCCGGATGGGTGGACGATAAAAGCATGGATCTGAACCAGACGCGAGTATTCGTCGAAGTCGTTCGAACGGGCGGCTTTGCCGCGGCAGCCAGGCGGCTAAGTATTCCCAAATCGACCGTGAGCGCGCGGATCCAGGCGCTGGAAGAGCGGCTAGGCGCGCAGTTGCTGAAGCGATCGACCCGGCAATTGTCGCTGACCGCTGAAGGGAGCACCTATTTCGAAGCCGTCGCCGGCGCGGTCGACGCCCTGGTGGATGCCGAGGCAGCGACCACCGCGCAGGATGGCGTGCTGTCGGGCAAGATACGCTTTACCGCCCCGCTCGAATTTCCGCGGGATGCCATCACCAGCGCACTTTCGAATTTCGTGAGGCTGCATCCGCGGGTGAAATTCGACGTCATTCTCACCAATCGTCCGCTCGACCTGGTGGCGGAGAATATCGATCTCGCGCTGCGGGGCGGAGAGCCGAGCGGCGCGGGCCATATCATCCGCAAGGTCGGTCAGATTTCCTTCGGCCTCTATGCCAGCCCGCAATATATCGAACGCTGCGGCCGGCCCGAAACGGTCAGCGAGCTGGAAAAGCACGATCTTCTGCTCTTCTCTTCTCCCTCGTCCAGCCGAATGCTCCATAATTCCCATCCGGTAGAAGCGATCGAGCCCCGCATCAGCGTGGATAATTTCGCCTTCCTGCGGCGCCTGGCGATCAGCGGAGCGGGGATCGCCGCCATGCCGCATGTGCTGGTCGCGCATGAAGTGGCGGCTGGCCGGCTGGAACGCGTGCTGGAATGCTGGACCGGCGAGCCTTCCTCCCTGTTCCTGGTTTTCCCATCGCGCAGGGACATGACGCCGCGCGTCAAGGCCTTTGCCGATCATCTGGTCGCGGCGCTTGGGCCCTGGCAAACATCCATCTGATTGGCTGTCCATGTGATTGGACACTGAGGCCCGGAATGCCCCTCTAGTCGAACGATGAAGTCCGGCGCATTGGGTCCCCGACAAAAAGGGGCGAATGATGGACGAGGTATTGTTCGACGACGCGCATGAGCGGGCCAGCCGCTATGTCGGCGAAATATTCGGCCGGCGGGTTTTCCCGGATGCCGAGGCCTTGTCCGGCCTCGCCGCCTTTGACGAGGCGCTGCCCGACCGCCCGACCGACGCACTCGCGACCATCCGCCTGCTCGATACCGCCGGCAGCCCGGCCACCGTCGCCACCACCGGCGGGCGCTATTTCGGCTTCGTGACCGGCGGAAGCCTGCCCGTCGCCACCGCCGCCGAATGGATCGCGACCGGCTGGGATCAGAATGGCGCTATGCCGGTCATGTCGCCCGCCGCCACCGCGATAGAAGCCGTCGCGGGACGCTGGGTGCGGGAGATATTGGGCCTGCCGGGCGACGCCGTGACGGGGTTCGTTTCCGGCGCGAGCATGGGCAATCTGGTGGGCCTGGCGGCGGCGCGGACTCATTTGCTGAAGCGCACCGGTTACGATGTCGAGGCGCAGGGCATGTTCGGCGCTCCCCCTATCCGCATCGTGGCGGGCGGGGAAGTCCATTCCAGCCTGATGAAAATGGTCGGGATATTGGGTTTCGGCCGCGACCGGGTGGAACTGGTGGCAACGGACGATCAGGGCCGGATGCGCCCGGATCGCCTGCCCGCCCTCGACGCACTCACCATGCTCTGCCTCCAGGCGGGCAATGTGAATAGCGGTGCCTTCGATCCTTTCCCGGAACTCATTGGCTAAGCGCGCGAGGCCGGGGCGTGGGTCCATGTCGATGGTGCCTTCGGCCTCTGGGCGGCGGCGAGCCCTGTTCATGCTGCTCTGACCGAGGGCGTCGCCGATGCCGACAGCTGGGCGACCGACGGCCATAAGTGGCTGAACGTCCCTTATGATTGCGGGATGATAATCTGCCGCCATCCCGAGGCGTTGCGCGGCGCGATGGGGGTTGCGGCGGCCTATCTGCCCGCCAGCGAAGAAATTCCGATGAGGGATCTTACTCCGGAGCTTTCACGCCGGGCGCGCGGAATTGCCGCCTGGGCGGCGCTTCGCACGCTCGGGCGCCGCGGCGTCGCCGAACTGGTCGAACGCTGCTGTGCCCATGCGGCGCGGCTGGCCGAGGGGCTGGAGGCGATCGGCTTCGAAATCCACAATGACGTCGTGCTCAATCAGATCGTGGCGACGATCGGCGACGCCGCCTTTACCGAAGCCATTCGAAAGCGGGTCGAGGAAGATGGCGGCTGCTGGTTCGGCTCTACCCATTGGCAGGGCCGGCCCGCGGTGCGCTTCAGCATTTCGAGCTGGGCCACCACAGGCCGCGATATCGAACAGTCGCTGGAAGCGATCGAACGCGCCGTGACCATCGTTTTTGCGGGGCAAAGGGTATCGGGTTAGAGATCTTCTGGCTGGGCATCGGACGAGCGAGGTCGCTCCAGAAGACCCTCCAGCAACGCCTTGAAGGCGGGGATCGCCTGATGAGAGATAGAGGCCGGATCCTCGGCATTGGCGATCCACAAGGCCGCGACCGTCGATGCGCCCGAGATCAGGCGCGCGCCGCCGCCAGCGTCGATATCGTTTCTGACGACGCCATCCAACTGCAGCTGTTCCAGATTGGCTCGGATAGCGGCGATGCAGCCATTGGCGCTGGGCCAGCTCGACGGATCGCCCAGTACAGCTGGCCCATCGCGCAACAGGATACGTTGGATCTCGGGTTCCAGGGCCATTTCGACGTAACCGATATTTTCCTCGACGAAGCCGTTCCATCGGGTCGCGGCGGCAGCGGAAATGCCGGTCAATCGCTCCGCCATCTCGCCATCGATCTGAAGGATAACGGCTTCGAACAGTCCCTTCTTGTCACCGAAATGATGATAAAGCGCGCCGCGGGTAAGGCCAGCCTCCGCCGTTAGATCGTCCATCGAAGTTTCGGCAAAACCCAGTTTGCCAAACGACTTGCGCGCCGCAGCGATAAGCTTGGCCCGGGTTTCGGCGATCATTTGAGGTCGTGATCTTCGCGACATTGGAAATTCCATTAGGGCAAGATATTGATATACGTCCCGTATGTCACTATCTCCCCGACATACGAAGCGTATGTAATACATCGCGGTGCTGATGCCAATATCTGGAGGCGAGACCATGTCCAATCCGTATCGCGCAATCTTTCGCCCGCCCGGAACCAAGGGATTCGCCGCTGCCGGCTTCGTCGCTCGCCTGCCCATCGCCATGGCTCCGATCGGCATCGTGACCATGTTGCCCCAGACCCACGGCGGATACTGGCTCGCGGGAGCCGTCGCAGCCACATTCACGCTCACCAATGCTGTCGCCGCGCCGCAAATTTCCCGCTTCATCGACCGGTTCGGGCAGGCCCGGATCCTGACGCCAACGGCGTTCGTCTCGGTTCTGGCTTTTGCAACCCTGATCCTCGCCGCCCGTTTCGGCTGGCCGGCCTGGACCCTGTTCGTTTCAGCGTTGCTGGCCGCCGCCATGCCCAGCATATCAGCCATGGTCCGGGCTCGCTGGACGGCCGTCTTCCGCGACCAGCCGGAATTGGCCACCGCCTTCGCCTTCGAATCGGTTGCTGACGAACTGGTCTATATTGCCGGGGCCTCACTGTCGGTCGGCCTCAGCGTCAGCTTGTTTCCCGAAGCCGGGCTTGTTGCTTCCACCCTTTTCCTCACGACCGGTATGGTCGCTTTCGTGCTTCAGCGCGGGACCGAGCCCGAGGTTCGGGCTCCCGAAGCCGGTGCGCGCCGATCCGCGATAAGCTTGCGGCCGGTCCAGTTGATCACGGCTTCGCTCATCTTCGTCGGCGTAATCTTCGCCACGGCCGAGGTGGTCACCGTCGCGCTGACCAGACAGCTGGGCCAGCCGGACGCAGCCACCCTGGTGATCGGGCTTTATGCGGCGGGCTCTTTCGTGGTGGGGCTCATTTTTGGCGCGCTATCACCGAAGCTCCCTCTGGAACGCCAGTTTCTCGCAGCGCTTCTCATTCTCCTCCTCAGCACCTTGCCGCTTTTGCTGGCCGGCAGCGTGACCGCGCTGGCCGGGGCGATTTTCCTGAGCGGCGTGGCAATCTCGCCGACCCTGATTACCGCTTTCGGATTGATCGAACGGCGCGTACCGCCCGCGGCGCTGACCGAGGGCATCACATGGGTAATGACAGGTGTGGGCATCGGAATGGCCCTGGGCGCCTTCGTGGCCGGATGGGTGGTCGATAATTTCGGTGCGCGGAACGGTTTCTGGGTGTCGGTAGCCGCCGCCGCTTTGGCCCTGTTGATTCCCTTTTTGGGTCACCGCGTTCTGGCGGAGGGTCGATCAGGAGCTTCGCCCAGGCAACAGGCGTCCGCCTAGAGGTAATCGCGCAGTTGCCGCCAGGCTTGCAGCTTTCGGTCGAACGATAAAGTGAAGGCGGGGCTGCTGGAGGGAAGCGCGACGCGATCGAACCCGCCGTCCGTGCCCAGCGCCTTGCCGGCGATGCGCGCCGAAGTGCCTCCATTGAACGCGATCGCGCGCAATTCCGGCAGCCGGGCGACCAGACCGGCAAGCTCGTTGGAGACATGCCCGCGTATCGCGCCATCAAGGCTGCCATCGCGCGAGGCGGAAGCGACCGCATCCCAAAGGCCGACCTTTGTCGCCAGCAGCGCGGCGAGCCGCGCCTCATAATCAAGCAGCACCAGACCCACCCCCACCACTTCACTCATCAGCCGCCAGAACTGGTTGCGCGGATTGGCATAATATTGCCCCCGGGCGAGCGATTCCTCACCCGGCAGGCTTCCCAGCACCAGCAAGCGGACATGCTCGTCAACGAGGGGCGGGAAGGAGCGTTTTATCTGGAGAGATTGGGACATAGAACGGATCCCCTGCGCGGATCCCACAAAGCGCCGCTTCATGGGGGATCCGTGGTGACCCCTACGGGAATCGAACCCGTGTTTCAGCCGTGAAAGGGCCGCGTCCTAACCGCTAGACGAAGGGGCCAAACCTGTTCGGTTGCGGGGATGGCGCTTAGGTGAGCCGGTCGCGCCGGTCAAGGCGCTAGTCGCCCTCCGCCGACATTCCAGCGATGCTCCGCATCGCCGGATCCTTTAAGTCGGCTCCGCCCAGGCGGCATCTTCCAGATGGATTTCAGCCGAAGGGCGGTCGCCCCAATCGTCGCGCTTGATCCGGCCGGCGATCCAGAGCTTACGATGCGAGGGCGCGGCCAGCATCGCTTCGCCCAAAGGACTATCGGCCATTCGAAAGGCAATCGCCTTGATCCGGCGCCCGTCATCGCCCGCCACGATCAGCCGTAAATGATTTTGCCCCACCACATCGGCCTTGATGATACGGACCGGGCCGGCGACGACGCGCGGCGCCGGCCAGCCCGCGCCATAAGGCCCGCCCGCCTCCAACGCGTCGCACAGATCGGGGCAGACCCCGCCGGGCGCAAGCACGGCATCGAGCAGCAAGGCGCGGCCATCCCGCCCCCGGCTGATGTCGGAAGAAAGCCGCTCCTCCAGGAAATCGGTGAGCGCTTCGATCTTGTCGCGCGTCACGGTCAGCCCGGCCGCCATGGCATGGCCGCCGCCGGCGATCAGCAGGCCCTGATCCTTGGCGGCAAGCACCGCCGCGCCGAGATCGACGCCGGCGATCGAACGGCCCGATCCCTTGCCGATCCCATCCCCGTCGAGCGCAATGACGATCGCGGGCCGGCCGAGTTTTTCCTTCAGTCGCCCGGCGACGATGCCGATCACCCCGGGATGCCAGCCTTCGGCCGCCACCAAAGCCACCGCCCGGTTACCCTGCGCCTTGGCAAGTTCTTCCGCCCTTTCGCAAACCATCGTCTCGATCGCGCGGCGTTCGAGGTTGAGCCGTTCAAGTTCCTCCGAAATCTCGCGCGCCTCTTCCGGATCATCGGTGGTGAGCAGGCGCACGCCGAGATCCGACTTCCCGACCCTGCCGCCGGCATTGATCCGCGGGCCCAACGCGAAGCCGAGATCGGTGCAGCTGGGCGCTTTGGTGAGGCGCGCCACGTCCATCAAGGCGGCGAGGCCCACATTGCGGCGTGTGGCCATGATCTTCAGCCCTTGCGTCACGAAGGCGCGGTTGAGCCCGCGAAGCTGGGCGACGTCCGCGACCGTGCCCAGGGCAACGACATCGAGCAGATCGACCAGCCGCGGTTCGGGCCGGTCGGCGAAGAAGCCGCGGGCCCGCAGGGTGCGGACCAGCGCCGCGCCCAGCAGGAAGCACATGCCGACGGCCGCGAGATGACCGTGCGAGGCGGCTTCCTCCTCCTCGTCGAGACGGTTGGGATTGACCAGCGCATGCGCCACCGGGAGCGCGCTCGCACATTTATGATGATCGACCACGATCACATCGACGCCCGCCGCTTTGGCCATTTCCAGAGCTTCGAACGCCTGCGCGCCGCAATCGACCGTGACGATCAGCTTCGCGCCGCCCTCGGCGATCCTGACCAGAGCTTCGCCCGAGGGACCATAGCCTTCCATCAGGCGATCGGGGATATAGGCCTCCGGGGAACAGCCGAAGCCGCGAAGCAGGCGGATCAGAAGCGCGGCCGAGGTCGCACCGTCGACGTCATAATCGCCGAATATGGTGACCTTCTCCTTGGCCTCCACGGCGTCCGCGAGCCGCTCCGAAGCAATATCCATGTCGCGGAAGATGGAAGGGTCGGGCATGAATTCGCGGATGGTCGGGGCGCGATGGCGCTCGATCTCGGACCGGATCACGCCGCGGGCCATCAGCAATTGAGCGACGAGGTCGTCGGGCACGAAACCCGCATCGGCGGTGTCGGAAGCCGAACCCCGCCAACGCCAGGGCTGACCGAGGATCGAATGCGAAACGCCGCACACAGGGACGAAATCGATCGGGGGGGCCGGAATGTTCACGCCGTCCCCTGTAAGCCATTCCGGCGCCGGCGTGAATCCGGCGGCCCAAAAAGATGTGGATTGATCAAAAGGAGCGGACGGCCCCCCGGTGTGGCGATCCGATCAGCAGCCGATGCCGGGTTCGTTCCGATGCTCGCCCTTGACCCAGCGCACGGTCCCGGTGCTGGCGCGCATCACGACGCTTTCGGTAGTGATGCAATTCTTGCGGCGCTTGACACCTTCCAGCAGCGAACCGTCGGTGACTCCGGTGGCGGCGAAAATCACGTCGCCCTTGGCCAGATCGTTCAGATGATAGATGCGGTCGAGATCCTCTACGCCCCATTTGGCGGCGCGGCCGCGTTCATCGTCGTTGCGGAAAAGCAGCCGCCCCTGGAACTGGCCGCCGACGCAGCGCAGCGCGGCGGCCGCGAGCACGCCCTCGGGAGCGCCGCCCGATCCCATATAGACGTCGATCGTGGTATCGGGATTGGTGACTGCGATCACGCCGGCGACATCGCCGTCCGGGATCAGCATGATCCCGCAGCCCAGGCCGCGAAGTTCAGCGATCAATTTTTCGTGCCGGGGCCGGTCCAGCACGCAGATGATGATATCGGACGGATCGACGCCCTTGGCCGCGGCGACCGACCGGATGTTCTCGGTCGGCGATTTATTGAGGTCTATCACGCCTTCGGGATAGCCGGGGCCGACCGCCAATTTGTCCATATAGACATCGGGCGCGTTGAGCAGGCAGCCTTGCTCCGCAATGGCGAGAACGGCCAGCGCATTGGGGCCCGCCTTGGCGGTGATGGTGGTGCCTTCCAGCGGATCGAGCGCGATGTCGATCCTGGGTCCGGTGCCTTGGGCCGATCCGACCTTTTCGCCGATGAACAGCATCGGGGCCTCGTCGCGTTCGCCTTCGCCGATGACGACCGTTCCGTCCATTTCGAGCGTGTTGAGCGCGGCGCGCATCGCTTCGACAGCGGCATGGTCCGCGGCCTTTTCATTGCCCCTGCCGATCAGCTTCGACGCGGCGACGGCCGCGGCTTCGGTCACTCGAACCATTTCCAGAACGAGCACTCGGTCGAGCACGTGGCTTGCGGTCACCATCTTTTCTGTCATCCTGTTTCTTCAAGGCTGGCAGCCGGATAGGCGAGGCACATGACAATGTCGAGAATGGCGGTGACGCTGACGATGCTGGCCGCTTTCGGTTCTGAGGGTGCGGCGCAGGCTCCCGTCGCGGCGCCAGGAAATGTGACGGCCGAGCAGGCATTGGCAAAGTATCGCGCGACCTTCAGGCCTCCTCCGGAGGTCATCTGTCCCAAGGATCCCGATCCGGAAGCCATCACCGTCTGCGGCAGGCGCCGGGCGGTCGATCCAAATCGCCTGCCCTTGCCGGTCAAACGGGAGCCTGGCGAGCGGATCAGAGGCGAGGCGGCGGTAATGGGTCCCGACTGCATTCGCCTTTGCCATCACCCGGTCCAGGTCGATCTGATCAAGGCCGTGCCGGCGGTCGTTGAGGGGATCAAGAAAATCCTTGATCCCGACCGTTAGTCCGCGCCCGCCGAATGTTCGATCCGGGCACGGAACGGCATGGCCCGCCTGCCGTTGACACCGATCGGCAATCGAGGCGTCATCCCGCATGAACACAATATCGAAATTCGAAACTCTGGCGCGTCTCGGCTTTGCCGGGCGCGGGCTCATCTACGTCATGATCGGCTATCTGGCGCTTCGTTATCGCGAGTCGGCCGACGCGCCGGAAATAATGCATTCGCTGAATGAAAGCGCGATCGGCGCTCTGGTATTGCTCCTGATCGCAGTCGGGCTGCTGGGCTATGGCGCCTGGCGCTTGGTCGAAGGAGCGCTGGACCTTGAAGGCAAAGGAGATGACGCCAAGGGAATGCTCCTGCGGACCGCGCATCTGCTGAGCGGTTTGCTGCATATCGGCCTGGGGGGCTATGCCCTTTCGGTGCTGGCTGACGGATCGGGCGAGCGGAAGGGCGACGAAAGCGGAAGCGAGCAGGTGGCCGGCTGGATGCTCGATATTCCGGGTGGCTACCTGCTGATCGGCATTGTCGGCGCCGGTCTGATCGCGACCGGCCTCTTTCAATTCCTGGCCGCTTGGCGGCTCGATTTCCTCAAGCATCTGCTGCCGCGCGCGGCGAACAGCCAATGGGTCGCCTGGGTCGGCCGCCTCGGCTATGCGGCCCGCGGCGTGGTTTTCGTTCTGATCGGTCTGTTTTTCTGGAACGCCGCCTCCAGCGGCCGCAAGAGCGAGGCCGGCGGCATGGACGACGCGCTGGACTGGCTTAACCAGGATCAACTGGTCGTAGTCGGTATAGGTCTTGTCCTGTTCGGCTTGTTCTGCCTGGTGGAGGCGATCTATCGGCGGATCACGAGCGAGAATGTGATCGGGCGGCTTCAGGCCAAGGCTCGTTCCCACCGCCTCTGACGGGCTGGCCAGCCTTTCGCCGCGGGTCCGGCCCCGCTAGGAGACGAGGCTTGGAAGGACTGTTTATGGCCGATACGAACGATGCTCCCGCTGCCGCTTTTCCGAGCCTGGAGGAAATGCAGCATTGGACCTGGGTGATGGGCCGGGCGCAGCAGATGATGCTCGAAAACATCTCCGAGCAGATGAACCAGGCGGTGGCCAAGACTTCGGCCGCGCCGGCCGCCAGTGTCTCGCCATGGCCAGGAATGTCGCTGTTCGGCGATCCGGCCGACATCGCCAAGGCTCAGGTCGATATGTGGACCCAGGGCATGGCCATCTGGCAGCGGGCGCTGGGCAGCCCCGGCGAAATCGCGGCGAGCGCGGCGGAGGACAAACGCTTCGCCGCCCCGCAATGGCGAGATCCGTTGTTCGACATGATCCGGCAAAGCTACCTCCTCATTTCCGACCGGTTGCTGGGCGGGGTAGAGGCGCTGGAAGGCGTGGACGAAAAGACCCGCGAGAAAATCCGCTTCGCCACCCGCGCGTTCGTCGATGCGATGGCGCCGTCTAATTTCGCGCTCACCAATCCTCTGGTGCTCGAACGAATGATGGAAACGAAAGGCGAGAACCTGCTCAAGGGGCTTGAGAACATGCTTCGGGACATCGGCAAGGGGCAGCTGACCCACACCGATCCGGATGCGTTCGAGGTCGGCCGCAACGTCGCCACCACTCCCGGCAAAGTCGTAAAGCGCACACCGCTCTATGAGCTCATTCAATATTCCCCGACGACCGATCAGGTGTTCGCAACGCCGCTGATCATCTTCCCGCCCTGGATCAACCGTTTTTACATCCTAGATCTCAATCCGAAAAAGAGCTTCATCCGCTGGGCCGTCGAACAGGGGCTGACGGTTTTCGTCGTTTCATGGAAATCGGCCGACGAAAGTCTCGTCGATATCGGCATGGACGATTATGTGCTGGCGGAGATCGAGGCGATCGACACCGTTCGCGATTTGCTGAACGTCGAGGCCGTCCATGCGATCGGCTATTGCGTCGCGGGGACCAAGCTTGCCGCGGGATTGGCGCTGCTGGCCGCGCGAAATGAAGCCGACAAGGTCGCCAGCGCGACCTTCTTCACCGCGCAGGTCGATTTTTCCGAAGCGGGCGATCTTGGGCTGTTCCTGGGCGACGAGCAGATGCAGCTCATCCAGCAATTGTCGGCCGAGAAAGGTTATCTGGACGGGCGCTACATGGCGGCGACCTTCAACCTGCTTCGCGGCCGCGACCTGATCTGGAATTACGTCACCAACAATTATCTGATGGGCGATGATTATCCCCAGTTCGACCTGCTCCACTGGAACGGCGACACCACCAACCTGCCGGCCAAATGGCATCAGACCTATCTGGATCAATTGTACCGCCGGAACCTGCTGGTCGAGCCCGGAGCGGTCACGATCGACGGGACCCCGATCGACCTTACCAGGGTAAAGACGCCCACTTATGTCCAGGCGGGCCGGGAGGATCATATCGCGCCGCCGCAAAGCGTCTGGAAGATCACGCATCATTTCAAGGGACCGCTGCGATTCGTGCTGGCAGGGTCGGGGCATATCGCCGGCGTGGTGAACCCGCCCGAGGCGCAGAAATATCAATATTGGATCAATGACGCGAAGGTCGGCAGCCTTGATGAATTCATTGCCGGCGCCAGGGAAACCAAAGGAAGCTGGTGGCCCGACTGGATCCGGTGGATCGAAAATAGATCAAAGAAGAAGGTTGCCGCAAGCGGAGCGCGCGTAGCCGGCAAGGGCCGGTTGAAGGCGATCGAGGACGCGCCGGGAAGCTACGTCAGGTCGCGTTGATGTCGGGCGGCCCGAAAGGGTCATGTTGCAGTGCAACAAAATACTTGAAACTGCGGAACGGATGGCCTATTTGCTGCATTGCAACATAGACGGAAGAAGGCTCCAAAGCCCCGCATCCGCCAGCGACAGCAGTAAAGGATCTAGAAAATGGCTACCCAGCAGAAAAAGGCCGACAACGTAGCGCAGGCTACCGACCGCATCCAGACCGCCTTTGGCGACGTCAATGAGCGCGCCAAGACCGCCGTAGAGAAGAGCGCCAAGCTCCTCGAAGAAGCGACCGACCTCACCAAGGGCAATGTCGAGGCGATCGTCGCCTCTTCGAAGATCGTCGCCAAGGGCGTCGAGACGCTCGGTCAGGAAGCCGCTGATTATGGCCGTCGCAGCTTCGAGGAAGCTTCGGCTGCCCTGAAGAGCCTGGCCGAAGTCAAGTCGCCGACCGATTTCTTCAAGCTCCAGAGCGATTTTGCCCGTTCGGCCTTCGACAGCTTCGTCGCCGAAAGCTCGAAGACGAGCGAAGCGGTGATCAAGCTGGCCGGCGAAGTCGCCGAGCCGATCACCAGCCGCTACGCCATTGCGGCTGAGCGCGTGAAGACGCTGGCCCTTTAAGCCAGCGCTTCGAAACCTTATAAAGAAGGGCGGTTGCTCCCAAGGGGGGCGGCCGCCCTTTTTTTCGTCACGGGCCCCGGCCGTTCGTCGACATAAGCGCACGGCAAGCCTTGCTCGACCGGGAGCCCATGCGATATTTATGCATTGATATGATCATGACCCATTCGACGACCATCATTGCCGGCGACCAGCGCGACAACGACAACGACGAAGGTACGGGCCTGGGCGTTGCCACGCGGACCCGCACGCGCACCAAGACCCCGTCCCCCTACAAGGTGCTGATGCTGAATGACGACTACACGCCGATGGAATTCGTCGTGCTTTGCCTGCAGCGCTTCTTCCGGATGGATATCGAGGATGCGACGCGGGTTATGCTGCACGTCCACCAGCGCGGTGTCGGGGTGTGCGGCGTGTTCAGCTATGAGGTGGCCGAGACCAAGGTCAGCCAGGTCATTGATTACGCGCGGGAAAACCAGCATCCGCTGCAATGTACGCTTGAAAAGGCCTGATAGGCGCGGGCGGAGTCTAGCGCGGCTGGGGCAGCCAGCCGATATCGATTTCCGCATAACGATCGGTAAAGTTGGCGCCCTCGGCCAGGCGGGCTTCGTTCATCACTTTGATCATATTGCCGTTGCGGCCGATCAGGCCATCATCCACCAGGCCCCGCATCATTCGATTGACGTGGACCGCGGTAAGGCCGGTCGCGTCGCCAATTTCTTCCTGCGTCAGGGGAACGTGGAATTCATCGAGTCCGGCCCCGCCCATGATGCGGAGCCTCGCGAATATTTCGCAGAGCAACGAGGCGACCCGCGCCCGCGCCGAAGTCCGGCCGATCGAGGCCAGCCGATCCGCGAGCGAGACCCGTTCGGCGACGCTCAGGGTAAAGATGAGCGCGGCGAGACGCGGATGTTCCTGGAACAGCAAGGCGAGCTTGTCTTTGTCGAAAGGACAAAGCGTGACGTCTGTGACCGCAACGATGGAATCGGACGATTGGCCGAAGGCGAGGCTCGAAACACCAACGAGATCGCCGGGGAAGTGGAAGCGCATGATCTGCCGGCTGCCATTGCCGAGCAGGACCGACGAATGAAGCCAGCCTTTTTGTACGATGAAGAGTTCGCGGGCGCCATCATGCTCCCTCCGGATCATGGCTCCGCGCTTGAAGCTCCGTTCCTGCTCTTCCAGCTGGACGAGCGCATCCTGTTCCGGCGGCGTGAGCGCGACATAATGCGCCAGGCGCTCGGCTAAGCAGCTCCCCCCCACTAATTCACATCCCCGCCAAGCAAACTACCAAAAACGTGTGCCGCTTCTAGAATGTAAATCTCCCTTATGCTCTGATCGAAATCAAGAAGTCGTTTCAGTCGTGATATTTAGCTGCCCCCCTCAGCACGCTGCTTGCACGCTCGCGCCAAAGTTCTAGAAGCCCAGCCATGGATCGGATCATCATCAAGGGCGGCAAGCCCCTTTACGGCGGGATTTGCATTTCAGGCGCCAAGAACGCCGCTTTGACCTTGCTTCCCTGCGCGCTGCTGACCGACGACCCGTTGACGCTCCGCAACCTGCCGCGTCTCGCCGATGTCGACAGTTTCGGTCATCTGCTCAACCAGCTTGGCGTTTCGACCACGATCGAAGGTGCACGACCCGACGAGTTTGGACGGGTCATGACGCTTCGCGCGTCGAACATCGCCTCAACCGTCGCGCCCTATGACATCGTGCGCAAGATGCGCGCCTCCATCCTGGTCCTGGGCCCGTTGCTCGCGCGCGCGGGCCAGGCGACGGTGTCGCTGCCCGGCGGGTGCGCGATCGGAATGCGGCCGATCGACCTTCACCTGAAGGCGCTGGAGGCGCTGGGCGCGGAAATCGAGATCACTGCGGGCTATGTAAAGGCGACCGCGCCCAAGGGCGGACTGGTGGGCGGTACGATCAGTTTCCCGCAGGTTTCGGTCGGCGCGACCGAGAATGCCTTGATGGCGGCGGTTCTGGCCAAGGGCACGACCATTATCGAGAATGCGGCGCGCGAACCCGAAATCACCGATCTCGCCAAATGCCTGATCGCGATGGGCGCCAGCATCGAGGGGCTTCGAACCGACACGCTGACGGTCCGCGGCAAGAGCAAGCTGCACGGCGCAACCTATGCGGTAATGCCTGACCGGATCGAGGCCGGTAGCTATGCCTGCGCCGCCCTCATCACCGGCGGATCGCTGGAGCTGATGGGCGCGCGCAAGGAGACCATGCCTTCGATCCTGTCGGGCCTCGTCGAGGCGGGCGCAATCATCGAGGACGTAGAGGGCGGGATCAAGGTCAGCGCGAATGGCGGGTTAAAGCCGCTTTCCCTCTCGACCGCGCCTTATCCGGCCTTCCCGACCGACATGCAGGCGCAGTTCATGGCGATGCTCGCTTTGGCGAACGGTACCAGCCTGCTGACCGAGACGATCTTTGAAAACCGCTACATGCATGTTCCCGAACTGGCCCGAATGGGCGCTGAAATCGAGGTCAAGGGGCGCACGGCCGTCGTTCGCGGCGTGGATAAACTGCATGGCGCCCAGGTCATGGCGACCGACCTCCGGGCTTCGATGAGCCTGATCATCGCCGGCCTTGCGGCCGAAGGCGAGACCGAGGTGGGCCGGGTCTATCATCTCGATCGCGGCTATGAGCGGCTCGAGGAGAAATTGCAGGCGGTCGGGGCGGATATCGAGCGGCAGAGTGACGGGTAGTCGGTTTTAGGGACGTCACGGGCGGCCGTGACGTCGAACGGGCTCGGTTGGCGCGGCTAACCGCCCCGTCGGCCGGGCTTGTCGGTCTCTGCGGCTGCTAGCGATTGCTGCGCACTCGCCGCGCTGCCGCTGGACCGACCAGCCTTAAACCCATCGTTCCATAGCGTGGATGGTCAGCCCGACCAGCCCGCCCACGATCGTGCCGTTGATGCGGATATATTGCAGATCCCGGCCGACCGCGCCTTCCAGGCGGTTGGTGATGGTTTGGGCATCCCAGCCACGGATCGTTTCCGAAACCAGGGTGACGATGCCGCTGCCGTAGCTGGCGACCGCGCCGACCAGGGCGCGGCGGGCGAATTTGTTGATCGTCTGACTGAGCCTCGGATCCTGCTGAAGAAGATCGCCCAATTGCCGGACGGCGTCGCCGAACTTGCCGGCCATGGTGGCGTCGGGATCGCGCGCGGCCTTCAATAAACCGGCCCGGACATTTTCCCACAGGCCCTCGACCCAATCGGTGACCGCCTTGTTCTCGACGATCTGGTTCTTCAATTCTTCGACCTTCACCCGCATCGCGGGATCGTAGCGCATGTCCCAGGCGAGCTGCGCCATGCCTTCCTCGGCTTTGGCGCGAAGCGGATGATAGGGGTCGATCGCCATTTCGATGGTGAGCCGCCGCAGGCCATCGATGATCGAATCCGCGATCTTTTCGTCGAGCCCGGTAAGGCGAACGACCAGGCCGGTGCGGTCATGGACCATCACCCGGATGAGCTCTTCATTGGCGTCCAGGGTACGTCCCGCCCAGGTGATGATCCCGTCGAGGATCGGCACGTGCCGCTCGTCCGTGATCGCGGCCTCGAGCGATGCCCCGAGCAACGGTGACACTTCAAGCGAGCGCATGCGCGACGAAACCGCGCTTTTGACCATCCCGCCCAGATGTTCGGGATCGAGCGATTCCAATATGTCGGCGATGAGGCGTGATGCGCCTTCGCGCAGCCGCCCCTCGCCCGGCGGATTGCTGAGGAATCGGCCGATCGCTCCGGCGACATTGACCGCGCGCATCCGCCGCGCCACGACCGAGGGGGTAAGGAAATTGTCGCGCAGGAACAGGGCCAAAGTGTCGCCGATCCTGTCCTTGTTCCGGGGAATGATCGCCGTGTGCGGTATGGGAAGGCCAAGCGGATGGCGGAACAAGGCCGTCACCGCGAACCAGTCGGCAAGGCCGCCCACCATCGCCGCTTCGGCAAAGGCCTTTACGAAGCTCCAGGCGGCGGAATGATCGTCGAATCGATTGGCGACCAGGAAGAGGATCGCCATCGCCACCAGCGAGCCGGTGGCGATGATCCGCATTCCCTGAACGCCGCCCTGGACGGGGTTGAAACGATCTAATCCGGACCTTGCGAGCAGGCTCATGCCTGATTCAATAGCCGAACCTTCGTCTTTGTTCACTCCGCAGGATGGGTCACGGCCTCAGGCCCATGGTCCTGCGGGCCCTTATAGGTGATGATCCGCCTGAATTTCGGCGCGAGCCACCTTTCGAAACTGTCGGCCAGGCTGAACGTCGCGGGCACCAGGACCAGGGTAAGCACGGTCGAAAGCAGCAGGCCGCCAATCACCACCACCGCCATCGGTGCCCGCCAGCTGGCGTCGCCTTCCAGCGACAAGGCGGTCGGGACCATGCCGGCCACCATGGCCATGGTTGTCATGACGATCGGCTGGGCGCGCTTGTGGCCGGCATCGATGATGGCTTCTTCCTTGGGCACGCCCTTGGCCATTTCCTCAATCGTGAAATCGAGCAACAGGATCGAGTTTTTCGCGACGATGCCGAACAGCATCAGGATCCCGATCATGACCGGCATCGACACCGCATGACCTGCAATGTGCAGGGCGATCGCTCCGCCAAGCGGCGCCAGCAGCAGCGAACCCATGTTCACGAACGGCGCCATCAGCCTCTTGTAGAGCAGCACCAGCACCGCGAAGACCAGGAAGGTGCCCGAGATGAGAGCGGTGAGGAATTCGGAAACCAGCATCGCTTCCTCGCGTTGCTGTCCAGACCTGGCACGCTCCACGCCCTCAGGCAGATTTTGCATGAGCGGCAGCTGATCAATGATCGTTTCGCCGTCGACGACGCCCGGGGCGAGATCGGCGCCGACCATGACCCGCCGCTGCTGGTCGATGCGCTGGATTACGGACGGGCCCGCGCCGAATGTTATGTCGGCGACAACCTTGAGCGGGACCGAACCGCCGCTGGTGGTCGGGACCGGCATATTTTCGATCGTCGACAGGTTTCGACGCGAACCCTCGCTCAGCGCGACGCGGATCGGAATCTGCCGGTCGGAGAGTGAGAAGCGGGCGCTGGCCTGGTCGATCTCGCCCTGCGTGGCGACACGGATCGCCTGGCTCATGGCGGCAGTCGTGATGCCCATGTCCGCCATCAGGTCGCGCCGCGGCTTGATCGTGATCTCCGGGCGTCGAAGGTCGCCGGCGATCCGCGGTGCGACGAGTTCGCGACGCTGCCGCATCTGTTCGACCAGCTTCAGAGCCGCGGCTTGCAGTTTGGCGGGATCGGAACCGGCGAGCAGGACGGATACGTCGCGGCCGCCGACCCGCTGGGAATTACGGAAGCCGACGCGCGCATCGGGGATGGATTGAAGGAGGGGACCGACTTCGCGCTGGAAGTCGGTGCTGGTGCGCTCACGGCCATCTTTCCGGTCCTTGAGAGAGATGAAGATAGTGGCGTTGCCGGCCCGCACCGACTCGAAGGCGGACGCAACATCCGGTTGCTTGAGGACAAGAGCCGCCGCGGCGTCGGCCACTTCCCGGGTCTGCTCCAGCGTCGACCCTGGCGGCAATTCCGCAGAGACCTGGACAGTATCGTCGTCGGTGTTCGGCTGGAAGGTGAAGGGCAGGGTCGCAAAGGCGCCGATCGTGGCGATGAAGGCGAGGATGCCGACCGCCGCGGTTTTCCAGCGATGGACCAGGGTCCATTTCAGGAGGCCGATATAACGGTCCATCAGCCAGCCTTCGCCATGCTTGGCTTCGCCATGCGATTTCATGAAATAGGCCGCGATCATGGGCGTGATCATTCGCGCCACGGCAAGACTGATCAAGACGGCGATCACGATCGTCAGTCCGAAACTGATGAAAAACTGGCCGATAAGGCCGCTCATCATGGCCACGGGCAGGAATACCGCCACGATCGAGAAGGTGGTCGCGACCACCGGCAGGCCGATCTCGTCCGCGGCGTCGATCGATGCCTGATAGGCCGATTTACCCATGCGCATGTGCCGAACGATATTTTCGATCTCGACGATCGCATCGTCGACCAGAACGCCCGCGACCAGGCTCAACGACAGCAGGGTTACCATGTTGAGCGTGAAGTCGAGCATGCCCATGAACCAGAAAGCGGGTATGGCCGAAAGCGGGATGGCGATGGCCGAAATGAGCGTGGCGCGCCAGTCGCGAAGGAACAGGAAAACCACGGCGACCGCCAGCAGCGCGCCCTCGACCAGGGCGCGCATCGACGATTCATATTGCATTTCGATATATTTGACCGGCGTGAACAGCAAAGTGTAGCGGACCCGCGGATCCTCGCGCTGCAGTTCGTCCAGCGCCTTGCGGACCTCGTGGTAAATGGTCACGTCCGAATGGCCCTTGGCCTTCTGGATCATGAAGCTGACCACCTGGCGGCCGTTCTGAATGCCGTAAGAAGTCTGTTCGGCCCACTGATCGCGGACCCTTGCGATCGAATTAAGCCGCACCGTTCGGCCGCCGCCGACCGAAATCTGGGCCTCGCCAAGGGCGTGAGCGGTAAGCGCGCTGCCCAGTACGCGGACGGATTGTTCAGAGCCCGCAATCTCCGCGCGCCCGCCGGCGGCGTTGAGATTTACCTGCCGGAGCTGCTGGTTGATCTGCGAAGCGCTGACGCCCTGCGCCTGCATCCGCACCGGATCCAGTTCGACCCGGATTTCGCGGCTGACGCCACCGGTGCGGCTTACGACCGCAACGCCTTCGATGCCCATCAGCCTGCGATTGAGCGTGTCGTCGATGAACCAGCTCAGCTGCTCGACGGTCATGGCGGTGCTTTCCGCCGAAAAATAGCCGATCGGTTCATCGGTGAAGTCAACGCGTTCTACCTGCGGTTCAAGGATGCCATCGGGCAGGTCGCCGCGAATTCGGGCAACGGCGTCGCGGACGTCGGATACCGCGCGATCGACGGGAGTCCCGATCTCGAAGCTCACGAAAGTATTGCTGTTTCCCTCACGGATGGTCGAGTTGATCTCGTTGACGCCGCTGATCCCGCGCACCGCGGCTTCGACCCGCCGGGTGATCTGGACCTCCAATTCGGGGGGAGCCGCGCCAGGCTGGCTGATCGACACGTTCGCCGCCGGCGAGGTGATATCGGGGTTCAGGTTGATATCCATGCGGCTGAACGCCACCAGGCCCATGGCGAGCAGGAAGACGAACAGGACGATCGGGATTACCGGATTGCGGATGGCCCATGCCGAGATATTACGCATTTTTCATCGACTCCAATTCGGGCCCGCAGCTTAGCGGCTCGCCGCTCGCTTCGGACGAACACGCTCTCCGGGATTAAGGAAGGCACCGGCGGATTCGACAACCCGTTCAGAGCCATTCAGCCCCTCGGCAACGACGACACCCTTGTCGGTGACCGTTCCGATACGGATTGCCCGACGCTGGACCGTGTCTTTTGCGGTCACGATCAGGACGTAAGTGCCGGTATCGTCGGTCAACACCGCGGATTCCGGCAGCAAAGGAGCCACGGTGGCACCGGCCCGGATCTCGGCGGCGGCGAAACCGCCTGGCCTCAATTCCTTATTATAGGGGATGGCGACACGGGCCTCGCCCTGGCGGGTCTGCGGATCGATGATCGGAGAGATCTGCCAGATCGATCCGGCATAGCTTTGCTGCGATCCGACCGGAGTGACGGTGACCGGCACTCCGACGGACAAAGTCGCAAGATCTGTTTGCGGCAGCCGTGCGAGCAATTCCATCTGCCCGCCTTGGGCGATGCGGAAAAGCGCGCCCGATCCGCCGCTAACGACCTGGCCAGGCTCGACATTGCGGTCGAGAACCAGACCGGCCGCCGGGGCGCGAATATCCAGGCGCCCGATGCGGGCGCGTGATGCGCCGAGCTGCGCCTGGGCCACGCGGACACGGGCGTTGGCGGCATCCCGCGTAGCGACACGCCGCTCAACGTCCGCCTTGGAAACGAAGCCCCGGGAAACCAGCGCCTGGGCGCGCTCAAGCTCCTGCTGCGCGAGCCGGGCGTCGGCGCGGGCGACATCGACGCTGGCCGCGAGCTGCTGCGCCTCCTGCGACTGAACCGAACGCTCGATCACCGCGAGCGTCTGCCCGGCGCCAACCCATTGGCCCGGCTCCACCAGTACACGGGCGACCATTCCACCTTCGCCGGCAACGCCTACAGGCATGTCGCGGCGGGCGGCGATCGTCCCGGTCGCCGTCATGGTGCGGGCAACCTGCTGGCGACCCGGCACGACCACCGTCACACTCGGCGCTGCGGCCGCTCCCTTGGCGGGAGCCTCAGCCTTCTCGTCGGATCCGCCGGAAAAAAAGAAGAAGGCGGCGATCGCGATGACCAGGCCGACAAGGGCGGCGATGATGATCAGCCGGCGCTTGCGGCGGCGTTCCAGGGTCAGCTCATCGAGCACCTCGCCCTCAAGGGACGGGCGACGCCATTTGGCCGATTCGAAGTTCATCGCTTTCATCTTTCCCACACCGCTAGGCGGCACCGGCGCCGCTACTGAATAACTGTATTATCTGAATAAGTCACCCGCCTCAAGCCCAAATTCGAGATGCCGCGGCGCCGCCGCGGCCTTTACGGTAAAAGCCTGCCCAAGACTATCCTTAGTAAGCGGATGTGAACGGTGGATAAACAAGAACCAAGGATGCCTGCCACGGTTTCTTGGACAATCGATGACGAGAAGTATGATGTAACGGTTCAGCAACGATGCAGCCGTGGAAGCGTTATTCAGGTGCGACGGCCCGCGTCTGTGGCCCGACCAATGGAGTGAATAGATGATACGAACAATGACGATGGCCTCGCTGATCGCGCTCGCCGCGCTTCCATCCACGGTCGCCGCACAGCCCATCGCCGTCCAGGCGATTTCCGGAACTCGATTGGATGTCGTCGCGACCGGCGAGACGAACCGCGTTCCCGACCTTGCTTTGATCTCTGCCGGCGTGATCACCCGCGCCGTTACCGCAAGCCAAGCCATTTCGCAGAACGCACAGCAAATGAACCGCGTCGTCGCCGCTCTTCGCCGAGCTGGCGTTGCCGAGCGCGATATCCAGACGAGTTCGATCAGCCTCAATCCCGAATATCGCTATGTCGAGAACCAGACCCCGGTGCTGACCGGCTATCAGGCGAGCAACCAGGTGACGATCCGGTTCCGCGATATCAAGGAAAGCGGAAGCATATTGGACGCGCTGGTGGCCCAGGGGGCCAATCAGATTAACGGGCCGAGCCTGACGATCGACAAGCCCGAAGCGGCGCTGGACGAAGCCCGCCGCGACGCCATCGCCAAGGCGCGCGCCCGCGCGCAGCTTTATGCGGATGCGATCGGTAAAAGGGTCGGCAGGATTTTGTCGATCAGCGAAGGAAGCTACAATGGCCCGCGCCCTTATGAAAGCATGATGGTGGGAAGGGCTGCCTCGATGGATGCGGCCGCGCAGACCAAGATCGTACCGGGCGAACAGACGCTCAGCGTCACCGTTTCGGTCAGTTTCGAACTGGAATGATCTGAACGGCCGATCGCCGGCCGCTTATTGCGGCCGGCGGCGGCGCAGCAGGTGGACGATCGCCAGAAGCACGACCGATCCGATCAGCGAAACGACCAGGGTCATCGGGTCGATCGCCGCATCGAGGAGGTTGCCGCCGCCCACTTGGGAGCCGAGCAGGAATGCACCCAGCAGCGAGCCGATGATGCCTATGATAACGTTGAGCAAAATGCCCTGATTGGCATCGGTCCGCATGATGAGGCTGGCGAGCCAACCGATAATGCCGCCGACGACCAGTGCGATGATGAGGCCCATAAATCGTCCCTGCTTTCCGCCTAAAAAAAGGGCCGCCACGCTTAGCGAGGCGGCCCTTTCGTAGCTTGCTTCGCTTGGCGGGTTTAGCGCACCCGGCCGCGGCGGAACAGGTTGACGATTGCCAGCAACACGACCGCGCCGACCAAAGAGGCGATGATCGATGTCAGATTGATATCGCCATTGATTGAGCCGTTATTCAGCACGAGACCCGCCAGGAAGGCGCCCACGATGCCGACGATGATGTTGAGCAGGACGCCCTGTTGCGCGTCGGTGCGCATTATGATGCTCGCCAGCCAGCCGATAATGCCGCCGATGATGATCCAGATGATAATACCGATCATATATTCTTCCCTCCTGTATTCGACCCCGACGACCCGAGCGGTTTCGGCGACGGTCCGAACCTAAGACGCGCGAGTGTCGCGCTTGTTCCTGCGGCAGCCGTCACTCTGTCGAGACGGTCCGCAGCAAGAGGAAAGTCACTTACCTTGTTTCGGCCCAGTATCGAAGGAAAAACTGGGGCAGTATCCCGATCGCCCGGAAACGGCTTAAAACCGTTGCTGGCGCTCGTATAGCGACTTGTAATGCTGTATCCGGGTTACCCGAAGACCCGCCATGCCCGATCGGTCGACCGCGCGTTGCCAGGTCGCGAATTCCTCCAGCGTCAGGCCGTAGCGGTCGCAGGCTTCGTCCACGCTCAGCAGCCCGCCATTGACGGCCGCGACGACCTCCGCCTTGCGGCGCACGACCCATCGAGTGGTCGATCGGGCTGGCAGGCTGTCGATCGTCAGGAGCTCGCCGAGCGGGCCAATCACCTGTGCCGGTTTGATCTTCTGGTTCTCAATCATGCTTGGCCTTTTCGAATCTGATCAATTCGGCTTCCCCGTCGCCTCGGCCCGAATAGGCCCACGACGTTGAAAAAGTGCTAAAACGCCAAGGTAAATATATCGGTAACATCGATTATCGGCCCTCTATGCCGCACGCGAAGGCGGGGTTGAACGAACCTCCCTGGGCGACCACTGCTTCCTGCCAATCGTCACTTCCGAGCAGGATTTCAGCCAGCGGTTCGCGGTGGGCAGGAGAGGCGTTGGCCTCGCCGCCGCAAAGGGATTCGGCGCGGGCGGTGGCGGTGGCTAGCTGAAGCGCCTGTAATGTCGCGACGAGCACGCAATAATCGAGCCGCGCCGGTTGGCGGCTGACCAGCGAAATATCCCCGCGGCTGAAGAGACTCATATCCATCTTCCGAGTCGTTAGCCGAAGAAGGTTAAGGAGCCGGTAAACAGGTGCTAAAGTGCGACGAAACCTGTAAGGGCGCGCCATGCAAGCCGATTTTCAGCTGACCAAGCCCTTGCGGGAGGCGCGGATCGTCGTCGCCATGTCGGGCGGAGTCGATAGCTCGGTCGTGGCGGCGCTTGCCGCGCGCACCGGCGCGGAAGTCATCGGCGTGACGTTGCAGCTCTACGATTACGGAGCCGCCGTCCAGCGGACCGGAAGCTGTTGCGCCGGCCAGGACATTTACGATGCGCGGCAGGTCGCCGACCGCCTCGGCATCGCCCATTATGTGTTCGATTATGAAAGCCGTTTCCGCGATTCGGTGATCGACCGGTTTGCCGACGAATATATGAAGGGGCGGACCCCCATACCCTGCATCAGCTGCAATCAGGGGGTGAAGTTCACCGATTTGCTGGCCGTTGCGCGAGACCTCGGCGCCGACTGCCTTGCCACCGGCCATTATGTGCGCCGCGTGGCGGGCCCGAACGGCGCGGAACTGCACCGCCCCGCCGATCCCGCCCGCGACCAGAGCTATTTCCTGTTCGCAACCACTCGTGATCAGCTCGATTATCTGCGTTTCCCCCTGGGCGACCTTCCCAAACCCCAGGTGCGCGCGATTGCCCAGGATTTGAAGCTGGCCGTCGCGGACAAGCCCGACAGCCAGGATATCTGCTTCGTCCCCAATGGCGATTATGCGTCGATCGTGAAGAAGGTGCGGCCCGAGGCCGCGGCTGAAGGCGAAATCGTCGATGCAGAAGGCAATGTTCTTGGCCGTCACCTGGGCCTCATTCACTTCACGGTCGGCCAGCGGCGCGGGCTGGAAATCGGCGGGCAGAAGGAACCGCTTTACGTCGTGCGGCTGGAGCCCGAGAGCCGCCGGGTCGTGGTCGGACCGAAGGCCGCGCTCGCGGTCCGTTCGGCCCATCTTTCGGGGATCAACTGGCTCGGCGAAAGACAAAGGGAAGGCCTTACCGCCAAGGTGCGATCACTCGCCAAACCCTCACCGGTGCGTTTCGACGGGAACAGCATCCATTTCCTGTCGCCCGAATATGGCGTCGCTCCCGGGCAGGCCGCCGTGCTATACGAAGGCGACCGCGTGGTTGGCGGTGGCTGGATCGAGGAGACGGTGGCGGCGGAGCTTATCGCTGCCTCAGGGCGGCCAGGCGCGCGGCGGCATAAAGCAAGGTTCCGACCGAAATTAGAATGAGCAGCAATCGCCAGGCGGGCCAGGCCGACTGAAAGGCCGCCCAGGTGCAAACGGCCACGGCGGCGGCCATCGAAATCATCGTCCAAAAAGTGATAATTTTTCGTCCGACGGCTGAGGTTCAGGGGATCTTGCCTCCTAAGAATATCTGCAGCCACCGACGCTGTCAGATTATCAGGAAGTCCGACGCGGTCAGAGCGAGGCCCGTGCCCAGTGACGCGAACTGCACCGCCGCGACTCCGCCGAGGCCGTCCGCATCGAATAGCAGCGCCCCTGTGGCGCTATTGTATATGATCCGGTCGTCAGCCTCAGTTGCGGTGGATCCGATCGCGAATGCGCCGGCCGGCAGGTCACCCAGAGCAAGCCCGGTAAACACGGCATCGTCCAACAAGATCGTGTCGTCGGCAAAAACGAAATCCGTGATCGTGTCGATATTGCCGACACCAAACGCCGTGTTGAAGGCGAACCTGTCGACGCCGGTTCCGCCGGTCAGCGTATCGTTGCCAAGCCCACCGAACAGGGTATCTCCGCCCTCTCCGCCGAGAATTGAGTCGTTGCCGCCAAGGCCGACGAGCGTATCGTCTCCGGCACCACCAATTAGAACGTTACTCCCTTCGTTGCCGCCGGTGAAGTTGTGAAACTCGTTCCCGGTCAGGTCGATGGATTCGGTTCCCGCCGCGTTGGCGATCGTCAGGGCCTCGACGTAGACGTCGCTCGCGAGTGCATAGCTTGCGCTTGCAAAGACCCGGTCGAAGGCACCTTCGACCGAACCAAAGGCCTCGACCACAATGTCATTGGCATCATCAACATAGTACCAGTCGTCGCCTCGCAAACCCACAAGCGTGTCGGCGCCGCCTCCGCCATCGAGCACGTTGGCCGCAAAGCTGCCGGTGATTCGATTTGCGAATTCGTTACCTGTCAGGTTGAGCGGCCCGTTATTGATGGTGGTCCTCAGCACTTCCACTTGGCTACCCGCTGCAAGCTTATAGCTCACGGTCGTGACAATCTCGTCGAGAGCTCCCTCGCCTGCGCCTTCGATCACTAGGTCGCCGGCGTTGTCGACCAGGTACCTGTCGTTGCCGCCAAGGCCGACCATGGTATCGGCGCCCGCCTTGCCGTCGAGTACGTTGGCCCCGGCATTGCCACCGATAAAATTGTCAATCTCATTACCGGTGAGATTGATTGCAGTGGTGCCGGCGGGGTCAGCTATCGTCAGCGCCTCGACGTGGACACCAGGCGCTAGCGTGTAGGTGACGGTCGTAAATATTCGATCGAACGTGCCTTCGTCAGCTTTTTCAACTAATATGTCATTGACGTGATCAACATAGTACCAGTCGTCTCCGCCGAGCCCAACCAACGTGTCCGCACCGCCTCTACCATCGAGGAGATTGGCCCCGGTGTTGCCACCAATGAAGTTTGCAATCTCGTTACCAGTCAAATTTATGGCAGCGCCGCTGGTGGCGTCGGTAGTCGTCAGCGCCTCAACCCACACCCCTGCCTCCATGGTGTAGCTGGCGCTCGTAAAGATCCTGTCATACGCGCCCTCAGCGCGGCCTTCGAGGACGCGGTCGTCGGCGCTGTCAACATAATACCAGTCGTCGCCGACGAGGCCTACCATCGTATCGGCACCACCCCCGCCGGTAAGCACGTTGGCGCCGTTGTTACCGCCGATGAAATTGTCCAGTTCGTTACCGGTCAGATTGATGGGCGAAGTGCTCGCAGCATTCGTGGTGGTCAGCGCCTCGATATAGACACCCATTCCCAGGACATAGCTGGCGCTGGCGAAGATTCGGTCGAAAGTGCCTTCGCCCGCGCCTTCGACCACTATGTCGCCGGCATTATCGACATAATAAAAAGTCATTGCCGGTCCCGCCGATCATCGTGTCGGCACCGCCCCTGCCGTCCAGCGTATCATCGCCGCCGGTACCATTCAGGGTGTCGGGTCCGTCAGTGCCTACAAAATCCATGAGCTCCTCGCGCGCATTTATCCCTCTAATTCGATGAAAAGCTTGAGGAGTTGTTGCGATATTGTACGTGATAAGTTGGCCCTTTGCCGACAGCTAAGGGGAAGAAACAATAGAGTAGGTCTTTGCGATAAGCGGCCAGCGCGCCTGCATTTAGGCGACGACACTTACGGCGCGGGGTTGCGCCTCAATATTGCCGCGCGCTCGCTTTTTGCCTGCTCCGCCAACAGGTGTCCCGGGTGTCTAGCTAAGAACAGGTCATAGGCGGCCACCGTTCCGGCCTGTCGAGCGGCGCAAAACTCCTCCTGGATCGCGATATTGCCATCGCGCGCCGGGGCGATTCCCGGATTCTTGGTATTGTCCATGGCGCTCCCCGCAGTCGTTAAGGCCGCCGCCGCAGCGGCAAATAGCCAGGTGATCTTGTTCATCGCTGACTCTCCCTTGCTTTCACCATTGTCGGCCTCCCTTCAACGCGTCGGCTAGAGAATGAAATCGCTGGTCACGAGAGTCGTGTTGTTTTCAAGCAGAATGGCAAAATCAGCGACGCCGTCGCCGTTGAGATCGCCCAGCAGATTGATGCTGCCTCCGGACACATCGTAGCGCAGTTGGCCAGCCGCCCCGGTAAAGGCGCCGGTCCCAATAAAGGAAAAGCCCTGGTCACCCTCGACATTCGAATTTGCGTCAAGGCCCGACAGGTCGATCTTGTCCGAACCGGAAAGGAAATCCGTGATCGTGTCGCGTAAGACACCGATCCCGACATCCGTATTGGACGCAAATCGGAAGGTATCCGCGCCGCTGCCGCCGGTAAGACGATTAGCGACCTGGTTGGCGACAAGGATGTCGTTACCCGACCCGGAAACAGCATTTTCGATCAGCGAGCGCGTGTCGTTGTTATAGAGCAATGTATTGGCGACGTTGCCGCGTGCAATATGGCCGTCCCCCAGATTGGCCAATTGCACCTGCGAGGTGATTGTCCATTCGCCCGGCCGGAGATCGATCGTGACGTTGTTGCTGTAATTGGAAAGATTGTACGTGTCGTTTCCGCCCCCGTCCCAGAGCGTCATGAACACGCGGTTCCCGCCGGGTGTCCATTGCGTCGCGCCATTGATCAGGAACGCGCCGGTCGATCCGTTCCAGCTATAATTGCTGTCACCCGAATTATAGCCGAAGTCGGCCCCATACATACGTTGCAGCGAGGCAATGTCGTACATCATGAAGGTCTGCGCGAAACCCCAGCTTTCGTTGCGAAACCCACCCTCGCCTGGAGCGCCGATGAAACCGCGATAGGTCATCACCGAAAATTCCATCGAATCACGATCGGGGCTGAGCGCCGGGGATTCATGCCCATGTTTCAGGCCCAAGGCGTGGCCGGTTTCATGCACGAAGGTAAGCCAAGCATAATTGCCCACGGTCGGATTGTCGAAGCGGCCCCCGTCGATATTGTACCAGCTGTCGCCGCCGTCGCCGCTTCCCGGATAGTAAGCATGTGCCGTTTTCGGATCGTTGCTGCGCGCATAGCGCATCTGCGCCGAACCAGGGTTGGAGGTCAGCTCAGTAAAGGCCAGGTTGGTGAAGTTGGAGATCTGGGGCAAGATCACGCGGACCGCATTCTGCTGGGTTGAGTTGAGCGCCTGGAACGTAGCGCGCTCGTCCGTGGCTTCGCCCGACCCATATTGATCTGCAGAAGTGGTGAAGCCGTAAGTCAAGTTCGTGGTTGACCAGGTGGAGCCAGACATCAGCGCCTGGATATTCTCTTCGTCGATCTGGGCGCGCGTAGCCACCGGCCCGATGCTGACATTGATCGTATAGGATCCCGAACTGGTCGGGCCGCTCGTGGCATCCGCAAAGGATTGGATCGAAAAGGTGTAGCTGCCGCTGGTCGGCGCCCTGAACCGTACGAGCGAATCCAGATTATGCGAAATCCCCGAATGAGGGCTGGAGCCTGCGTCGAACGAACCTTGATCGTCGTTCATCGCCACGAGCAATCCATCGGGACCGAACACGCGCAAAAATGAGTCGAGCGTAGTGGTGCCGTCGACATCCAGGATCAGAAGCTCCCCCGCCTGGAGGGTGACGGTAAAGAAGTCCGCGTCGGTATTGGTCGTTATGCTGCCCTGGATGCGCGCCGTCGGCAGGGTGCCATCAGGCACCGTGGAATCCGACACCGGCGTGAAGCGCCCTCGATCCAGGACCTGTGCCGCCCCGACACTGTCATTGGGTTCGATATCCGTCACGTTATAGGGTGCGCCAGAGGGATTCTCGTTTAGATCCGTCACAGCCAGCGTGACATTGCGGCTGCTTCCCTGCCCACTGGAATCCACTGCGGTCACGGTGAAATTGTAAGAGCTCTGCACCTCATAGTCAGCAGGGGCCTTAAGCCGAACCTGCCCTGTCAACGGATCGATGCGGAAGCTATCGGCATGCTGTCCGCTAAGGCTAAACACGATGGTATCGCCATCCGCATCGCTCGCGGTTGCAGTATATATGATCGTATCGGCGGGAGCGTTCTCCGCCACGGTGGCGCTCGATCCCGAATTCAGCGCTGGCAGATTATTGGGCGCGCCGAGAATTCTGAAGTGGGAAGCGTTAATCGTCAGCCCTGGGGTGACCGACGCGAACTGCACGGCAGCATTGCCGCCCAAACCATCTGCATCGAACAAAAGCGCGCCAGTAGCGCTATTATATATTATTCGGTCATCCGCCTCGGCAGCGGCCTGCCCTATCGCAAAAGCCCCAGACCCCAGAGCACCCGAAGCCAGTCCGGTAAACACCGCGCCAAGCAGGATGGTGTCGCCTTCGGCGGCGGTAAAGTCAGTGATCGAGTCGATGTTCCCGCCGCCCAGCGTGCTCGTGAAGGCGAAACTGTCCGCCCCCCCCGATCCGGCCAGCGTATCGGCGCCTCCGCCGCCATCAAGGACATTTGCGGCGCCGTTGCCGCCGATGAAGTTACCGAACTCGTTACCGGTCAGGTTGATCGGGCTTGCCGCATCCGCGGTCGTCAGCGCCTCTACGTACACGCCTGCGGCCAAAGTATAGCTGACAGACGCGTTGACCCGGTCGAACGTCCCCTCTCCCGCGCCTTCGATCACCACGTCCCCGGCGTCATCGACGTAGTAAGTGTCGTCACCGCCGAGCCCGACCATCGTGTCGACCCCGCCCCGACCGTTGAGCACGTTGACGCCGGCGTTGCCGGCGATGAAGTTGGCGAATTCATTCCCGGTGATATTTAGGGCCGAAATACTGGCCGGATCTGCAGCCGTCACCGCTTCGATGCCCAGCCCGCTGCCAAGGAAGAAATTCACGCTCGTGAACACCCTGTCGAACGCGCCTTCGTTCGCGCCCTCGATCACCACGTCGTCAACGTTGTCGACATAATACCAGTCGTCGCCCAGCCCGCCGGTCATGTGATCGGCGCCGATCCCGCCAATGAGCCGGTCATCACCGCCGAGACTGGCAAGGGTGTCGTTACCACCCCCACCGTTGAGCACGTTCGCCCCGGCATTGCCGCCAAGGTAGTTATCCAATTCGTTGCCGGTCAGGTTGATAGCGGCGGTGCCGGCCGCGTCGGCGACGTTCAGCGCCTCAACATGGACGCCCGCGGCCTGCGTGTAGCTGGTGCTGGCGAAGATCCGGTCGAAAGTGCCTTCGCCCGCGCCTTCGACCACCGTGTCGCCGGCATCGTCGACATAATAAAAGTCGTTGCCGGTCCCGCCGATCATCGTATCGACGCCGCTTCCGCCGGTCAGCCGGTCGTCGCCGCCGAGGCCGGACAGCGTGTCGTTCCCGGTCCCGCCATCGAGTATGTTGGCGCCGGCATTGCCGCCGATAAAATTGTCGAGCTCATTCCCGGTCAGGTTGATCGCGGAAGTCGCGGCCGCGTCCGTGGTGGTCAAGGCCTCCACATGGACGCCAGCGGCCTGTGTGTAGCTGGCGCTGACGAAGATGCGGTCAAACGTTCCTTCGGACGCGCCTTCGACGACTAGATCATTGCTATCGACATAATAGGAATCGTTACCGCCGAGCCCGATCAGCGTATCGACGCCGCCGCCGCCTGTAAGCACATTGGCGCCGGCATTGCCGCCGATGAAGTTGTCATATTCGTTGCCCGTCAGGTTGATAGCATTTGTGTCGAGCGCGTTCTCAACGTTGATCGCCTCTACGCGAACACCCACCCCAAGCGTGTAGTTGGAAGATACGAAGATGCGATCGAAGCCGCCTTCGTCCGCGCCCTCGATCACCGTGTCGTTCTGGTCGACATAGTACCAGTCGTCGCCCGTCCCACCGATCAGCGTGTCGGCGCCGGACCCGCCGATCAATCGGTCATTGCCTCCGCGTCCGACCAGCGTATCGGCGCCGCCGCCGCCATTGAGGACATTTGCGCCATCGTTGCCGCCGATGAAGTTGTCGATCTCGTTGCCCGTCAGGTTGATTGCCGCCGTGCCGGCCGCGTCGGCCGTCGTCAGCGCCTCAACGTAGACGCCGGCGGCCAACGTGTAGCTGGCACTGACGAAAATCCGGTCGAATGCCCCTTCGGCCGCGCCTTCGATTACAAGATCGTTGCCATCGACATAGTAGGAATCGTCGCCGCCGAGCCCCACGAGGGTGTCAGCGCCGCCGCCGCCGTTGAGGACGTTTGCCCCGGCGTTGCCACCGATAAAGTTATCGAACTCGTTGCCAGTCAGGTTGATCGCGGTGGTTCCGGAAGCGTCCGCCGTCGTCAGCGCCTCAACATAGGCGCCCGCCCTAAGCGTGTAGCTATTGCTTGCGTAGATGCGGTCATAGCCTTCACCGGCTGACTCGACCACGATGTCCCCAGCCTCATCGGCATAGTAAATGTCGTCGCCGATCCCACCGATGAGCGTATCCGCCCCCGAACCCCCGATCAGGGTGTCATTGCCAGCGAATCCGCGCAGTATGTCCTGGCCCGCCAAGGCCTCGATTACGTCATCGCCGGAGGTGCCGTGGAGATCGTCATCGCCCGCCGTCCCGATTACGTTGGCCATAAATTATCCTGCTATCTCAATTGCCAAGGCATATTTCGAGCATAGCTCCAGACGATTAACGAATGCTGACATTTCGGCGCCTTGCCGGTTTTGAGGACGTTGCCGCGCAGACCGGCGCCGCCCGGGATGAGGTGCTCCCTCCCCGGTCCCGCCCGGCTTCTTGCATGAAGACTTATCGTCGCAGCCTAACATCGGCATATTGAGGCCCGCCAAGTCCAATGCGTAGCGATCGCCGGCTATCGGAACGCGCGATCACCTGATTCCCGATTCTTGCAACCCGACCGTCGCGCTATACGAACGCATTCACGCGTTACGGCGCGGACGCGTGGAAGAAGCCGGGCCCGTCGTCGCGCGTGGACGCTGGTGAAGTGCTTGCGAAACGGCAGCTCTGGCTATTGCAACGATCCCGGACGTTCATCTAGCCGAGCCTGATGAAAAAGGTTCTTTTCCTTCGCAGCCAAAATCGGCTGCGTAGCCCCACGGCGGAACAGGTGTTCGCGTCCCATAAAGGGATCGAAGTGGCCTCGGCCGGGCTCAATAACGATGCCGAAAACCCTACCACGCCCGAACTGGTAGGTTGGGCAGATGTCATCTTCGTGATGGAGAAAGCGCAACGAAGCAAGCTTCAGAGACGCTTCAGGCGGCACCTCAAGGCGCGGGTTATCTGCCTTGATATTCCCGACGACTATGAGTTCATGGAAGAGGGCCTGATCGCATTATTGAAGGCAAAGGTTTTGCGCCACCTGCCGGCCTAGCACGAGTGTCAGATCTCGATTGCCGATTCAGCCGGTCATTGCAACACATGCTTCAAAACGCTCTGCGGGTGTTTTGTAGCCGAGCGTCTTGCGTGGCCGCTGATTAAGTTGCCTAGCGATCTCGTCCAGTCTTTCTTGTGAGTGCACCGACAGGTTAGGTCGTGAACCCATAAACAGGATTCCCTTGGCGCGGGTTTTCTGATTCAGGCTCGAGCATGAGCCGATATGATCTGACCGATTTCGAGTGGCGGGTGATCCAGCCGCTGTTGCCCAACAAACCA
>JACDEE010000002.1 GCA_013816585.1 Sphingosinicella sp.
AACGGGTCCTTTACCAACTGTCTCCATAAGCACGTTCGGCAGCTTCTCGCAGGCGACAAGGGCATATGGACGATCTGATTCAGGAATTCATCGCGGAGACCCGCGAAATGCTGGAGGCCTTGGGCGGCGAAATCGTTGCCTGGGAAGCCGCGCCGGGCGACCGTGCGCGCCTCGACGAGATTTTCCGCTTCGTCCACACCGTGAAGGGCAATTGCGGCTTCTTCGACCTGCCGCGCCTCGAAAGCCTCAGCCACGCGGCCGAGGATGTGCTGGCGGATGTTCGTGCTGGACGACGCACGGCCGATCACCGGCTGGTGAGCGCCGTGCTTGCGGTGATCGACCGCATCGGTGAGCTGGTCCATGCGCTCGAAACAGGCGAGGCCGTCGGCAGCGAGGATGACGAGCAACTGATCCACGCGCTCAGCGAGGCGTGCAACGATCCCTCGCCCGACCTGAGCGTGCCCGGCACGGGGCCGCAGGAAACGAGAAAGAGCCTGCGAAGCATCCGCCTTTCGGTCGACCTGCTCGACCGGATGATGAGCGGCGTTTCGGATATGGTGCTGGCACGCAACGAGCTTTCGCGCCGGCTTCGCGAGTCCGAACATGACGTCGCGGTCGAAACCGCGTTCGAGCGTGTTTCCGCCTGCATCGCCGAGATGCGCGATTCCATAACCCGTACGCGCATGCAGCGGATCGAAAATTTATTCCTCAGCCTGCCGCGTCTTGTCCGTGACCTTTCCGGCGACCTCGGCAAGCAGGTCGCGCTCGAAATCGACGGCGGCGACGTCGAACTGGATCGCGAAATGATCGAGATGATCCGAGATCCGCTGATCCATATCGTCCGCAACGCGATCGACCACGGCATCGAAAGCCCGGCGGATCGCGTAATGGTGGGCAAGCCGGTCATAGGCACGCTTCGAGTCTCGGCCCGTCAGTCCGGTAACCAGATATTGATCGAGGTGGGCGACGACGGACGCGGCATCGACGGCGACAAACTGGTCAAGAAGGCGATCGCGAACAACATTCTCACCAAGGGCCAGGCCGAACAGCTTTCCCGTGCCCAGCGCACCGCTTTGATGTTCGAGGCCGGTCTTTCCACGGCCAAGCACGTTACCGCCATATCCGGCCGCGGCGTCGGGATGGATGTGGTCCGCGCCAATATCGAACGGATCGGCGGTATCGTCGATGTCGAAAGCAAGCTTGGCATGGGCCTGAGGCTCACGCTTCGCGTTCCCCTGACGCTCACCATCATTCCAGCGTTGACGGTAAGCGTGGGCGGGCAGAATTATGCGATCCCGCGCTCCGCGATCGACGAGATCGTTCGCAACCGCGGCAATTCGATCCGGATCGAAAGCCTGGGTGGATCAAAGATAGCCAGCATACGCGGCAGGCGTATCCCCCTTATCTCGCTGGCCGACGTGCTCCGCGTTACCGAGGAGGCGGAAGAAAATACGCAGCATATGATCGTGCTGAAGCCCGCGGGCGGCGATCTGTACGCGCTCGCGGTCGATGCGGTGCACGATCATGAGGAACTGGTCGTGAAACCGGCAGCCCCCGCGGTAATGGCGACCGGGCTCTATGCAGGGACCACCCTGGCCGATGACGGCAGCCCGATCCTGCTGCTCGATCCTTCGGGCATCGCCGCCAGCGCGGGCGTCGTGCTGGACCAGAATGACATCGAAAAACGCACCGCCAAGGCGGAGCCGGCCGCGAAGGCAAGCGGCGAGGCCCCCGCCTTGCTGTTCCGGACGCTGGACGGCTCGCGCCGCGCGGTACGCCTCGCAGTGGTCGAGCGGATCGAGGATGTGAAAAGCGACGCCATCCAGAGGAGCGCCGGCCGCATGCGTGTCGCCATCGACGGCCGCATCCTCGCACTGGCGGGCTGCGATGCCGGAAAACCCGAGGGCGACCTGCGGCTGTTCCGTCTGACCGATGGCGTGGCCGAAATTGCTTATGGCTTTAGGGAAGTGATAGACATCATTTCCATGGGGCCGGAAATGCAGCCCGCGACCCACCCGGGCGAGGTTTGCGGGGTTACGCTCGTCAACGGCGAACAGGTCGAACTGCTCGATCCCTATTGGCTGTTCGAAAACTATGGCGATGGCGCTCCGGTCGCTACCGCACGGCCGGTTTGCGCGCTGCCGGCGGGCGACGCCTGGATGGACAATATGCTGAAACCGATTGTCGAAAGCGCCGGTTACCGCGTGGTGCGCGTAGGCGATGCCGATGCCGGCGAGATCGATGTGATGATCGCCAGCGCCGAAAATGAAACGCCCAAAAGCGCTCCGGGCCGTCTGCTCAGGATTCGATCGCGACCCGAATCTTCGGGGGACAAGGACGACAGCATCTATCGCTATGACCGCGCGGCGTTGCTGGTTGCCTTGAGCCAGACGGCGCCGAGGAAGAAAGCATGAGTATGAACGATTTGCTGCTGATCGTGAATATCGCCGGGGAGCGGGTTGCGATCGCCGCTTCCGATGTTGAATCGGTGGTGGAACTGGAAGGTCTCACTCCCGTGCCGCGCGCCGCCCGTCATGTAGCGGGTCTTTCGGCTCTGCGCAGCCGCGTGCTGACGGTAATCGATTGCTTCGCGTCCCTTGAAATGGGCAAGGCACCGTCCAAGCCGTTGCAAGAGGCGATCGTTGTTCAGACGGACGGGCATCCCTATGCTCTGATCGTCGATAGCGTCGAGGATGTGGTTGAAACCAACGGCGAGATAAAGCCAGTCCGGACTTCGCTGGCTGGGGGTTGGCGGCGCGTCGCCAGGGGAATGGTGGAGGCAGAAGGGGACTTGCTGCTTCTGATCGATACCCAGGCCTTGCTCGCGGGCCCGGCGGCGCAAGCGGCCTGATTGTGCCCGGCGCGGCCAGACCGCCTGGCATTTTCCTGCTCCGCCGCGAAAACCCGGGCGTGCTTAAGATAGTCATTACCAATTGGCCTTATATTGCCTCCTGTGGTCGAGCAAAGTGAGTATTAGGATGAAGAGCTGTCTGGTCGTCGACGATTCAAAAGTGATCCGCAAAGTGGCGCGACACATCCTGGAAACACTGGATTTTTCGGTCGACGAGGCGGAGGACGGCCGTGAAGCGCTCGACCGCTGCCAGGTTGCCATGCCCGACGTCATCTTGCTCGACTGGAACATGCCTGTCATGACGGGCATGGAATTCCTGAAGCACCTCCGCAAGACGGAGAATGGCGGCCAGCCAAAGGTGGTTTTCTGCACCACCGAGAATGACGCGGCCCATATCAGGGCAGCGATCGAGGCTGGTGCCGACGAATATGTGATGAAACCGTTCGACCGCGAGACCCTGCAAAGCAAGCTCCAGATCGTCGGCGTCGCGTGACCAGCATCGCGGCGGCCCCAGGCCGGTCCGCGCCAGCCGCCGGCAAGGCCGCGCCGGACGATTCCCCAATCCGATTGATGATCGTCGACGATTCGTCGATCGCCCGGGCCGTTCTTTCGCGCATGATCCTGTCGCATAAGGGCTTCGACATCGTTGCCACCGCAGGCAATGCCGGTGAGGCACTGGACGCGTTGAAGACCATTCGGGTGGACATAGTCCTGCTCGATGTCGAAATGCCCGGCACCAGCGGGCTTGAAGCCTTGCCTGACATATTGCGGGCCGGCGGTGGCGCCCGCGTGCTGATCGTCTCCTCGCTCGCCGATGACGGAGCCGAAGCATCCGTCCGCGCACTGGCGCTTGGCGCCGCCGATACCTTGCCGAAGCCCGGCACCGGAACATTCGGCGGCCGCTTTTCGCAAATCCTGGCCGACAAACTCCGTTCGATCGGGCGAGTGACGCGCCAGGGCCAGCCAGCGGCCATTCCTGCGCCGGTATATGAAAGCACGATCAAGCTTCGCGCCATGCCCGATTATCGCCTCGGCTGCCTCGCTTTGTGCGCCTCCACCGGAGGGCTGCACGCCTTGAGCGAATTCCTGCGCGCCTTGCCATCTGAAATCGGAGCGCCGATCCTCATTACCCAGCATCTGCCGCCCGTGTTCATGCCCTTCTTCGCCCGACAGATCGAAGCGGCGTCGGGCCGCCTGACGCGTGTCGCCGAGGAAGGCCTTCCGCTTCTCGCCGAGCGAATCCTGATCGCCCCGGGCGATGCTCATATCCAGCTTCATCGCCATGGCAGCGCCGTCACTGTCCGGCTTAGCCGCAATCCGGTCAGCTCCGGCTGCAAGCCCTCGGCCGATCCGATGCTCTGGGCGACGGGTGAGGCTTATGGGATGAGCGGCCTCGGCGTGGTGTTCAGCGGAATGGGCCGCGACGGCCTCGTGGGAAGTGCCCGGCTGATCGAGAGCGGCGGCGCCGTCATCGTGCAGGACGAGCAAAGCTCGGCCGTCTGGGGGATGCCCCGCGCGGTTGCCGAAGCCGGGCTCGCGTCCGCGATCCTTTCGCCGGCCGGCCTGGCCGCCCGGGTCACCGCCCGCGCCGGGGCCTTCAGAACATGAACGACGTTTCCAGCCGCATCCTGGCCTCCTTGCTCGAAACGCGCACCGGTCAGCAGCTGACGATGAGCCGGCGCTGGCGGATCGAGACGGCGCTGAAGGGATTGCTGCGCGAGCGCGGCTTCACCGAGCTGGATCAGCTTATCACAGCGATCGTAGGCGGCCGCGAGCCGACGCTCGCCGCGCAAGTGGTCGAAGCGCTTTTGAACAACGAAACCTATTTTTTCCGTGATCGCACTCCGTTCGAGCTGCTGCTTGGGCGACCGCTTGACCGGCTTGCGGAGGCGAGGGCGAAGGAAAGACGGATCAGCATCTGGTGCGCCGGCTGTTCGACCGGCCAGGAAGTCTATTCGCTGGCGATGAGTTTCACCGAGCAGGCGTCGCGCTGGGTGGGCTGGCGGATCGAGATATTGGGTACGGACGTCTCGCGTTCCGCGATCGACCGAGCGAAGCAGGGGCTTTACTCGCAATTCGAGGTCCAGCGCGGCCTGCCCGTGAAGCAGATGATCCGCTGGTTCGACGAGCGGGAAGGCCAGCAATGGCAGGTCTCCGACAAGCTACGCCGGGCGGTACGCTTTCAGACGCACAATCTCACCGAACGGCCGCCACAGCCCGCCAGGTTCGACATCATCCTGTGCCGCAATGTGCTCCTCTATTTCGCCAACCCCACGCGCCGCGCGGTCTTTGCTCGCCTGGCCGAGGCCAGCCGGCCGGACACGATGCTGATGCTGGGGGCCGGGGAGACGGTGATCGGCCAGACTGAGGAGTTCATTTCCGACGTCAGCAACCGGGGGCTCTATGTCAGGGCGGCTTCGGCCCAGCAACCGGCGCCACTTCGGTACCAAGTCGGCTGAGCATATCGGGTGAGGCGTGTCGATTGGCCGCTGGCGGCTTGACGCATCGCCCCATTTATTGCGCAAGGATGGTATGATGGAGTTCATCGACAGCCCCTCGCCCAATTTCGACGAGCGAGATCAGCCGATCTCGATGATCGTGCTTCATTATACCGGAATGGAGGATGCGCCTTCGGCAATTGCGCGTCTGCGCGATCCGGAGGCGAAGGTTTCCTGCCATTATCTGGTCGCGGAAGACGGGCAGGTGCTTCTTATGGTCCCGGAGGAAAAGCGTGCCTGGCATGCCGGCCGCTCTTATTGGCGCGGGATCCATGGCATCAATTCGGCAAGCATCGGTATCGAGATCGTCAATCCGGGCCATGAATTCGGTTATCGTCCCTTCACCGAAGAGCAGATGGATGCACTGATCCCGCTCGTCGCCGGCATCGTGAAAAGATACGATATCGCGCCGGCCAATGTCGTCGGCCATTCCGACATAGCGCCTGACCGCAAGGTCGATCCGGGCGAATTGTTCGATTGGGCCCGGCTCGCCAAAGTCGGCCTGGCGCTGGCGCGGCCCACCCGGAATCTGATGGACCCGCACTGGACCGATGGCGGCTTCCTGCTCGCGCTCGAACGGTTCGGTTATGACGTCCGCGACCGCAAGGCCGCCGTCGCCGCATTCCAGCGCCGTTTTCGCCCCGAGCTGATCGATGGGCAGATAGAAGGGGAGTGCCGATCGATCCTTTTGTCGCTGCTCTTGGATCGAGAGCGCGGACACGCTAGATAGACGGGGTCAGAGGGTTGGGCGGCCGCGGCCTGGAGTAAAATCCAGGGCGAGGAAAGTCCGGGCTCCACGGAACGAAGGTGCCGGGTAACGCCCGGCGGGGGCAACCCCAGGGACAGTGCAACAGAAAGCAAACCGCCGGTCTTTGGGCCGGCAAGGTCGAAAGGGTGCGGTAAGAGCGCACCGCGTCCCCGGCAACGGAAGGCGGCACGGTAAACCCCACCTGGAGCAAAACCGAATAGGGGCGGCATATGGGCCTTGTTCCGGCTCGTCGCCCGGGTTGGTTGCTTGAGGGGCGGAGCAATCCGTCTCCTAGACGAATGGCCGCACAGGCGGGGTAACCCGCCGGACAGAACCCGGCTTACAGACCCTCTGACATTTTTCTTGGCCGTCGCGGCGCTTAAGGGTGGCCGCGGGGCGCCACGCACTCTATCTCGCAGGACCTATGGCCAAACAGACGCGTTCGAACGATTGGGGATTTCCACGCTGGCGCGCTTATGGCGGCGAACGCGCGGCTACCGAAGTGCGCCTGTGCGATCGGCACGGTTGTACCGAGCCTGGGGACCGGCCCGCGCCCAAGGCGCCGAACAAGCCTGAGCGCTGGTATTTTTGCGAGCGGCACGCGTCGGAATATAATCGCAACTGGAATTATTTCGAAGGTCTGAGCGCCGAAGATGCCGCCAACCGCGAGGCGGGCGAACGGCGCGATGCGAACGGGTATCAAAGCGCCAGCCATTATGGCTGGGGCGGGCCCGGCGACGGGACACACAGCGCCGACGAGATGCGGGCGCTGGAGGTCCTGGAGCTGGAAGGCGACCCGGATTTCGAGGAAGTGAAGAACGCCTATCGACGGCTCGCCAAGGCCAATCACCCCGATGTTGCCAAGGATGCGGACGCAGCAATCCGGTTCCAGGCGGTCCAGGCGGCCTATGAAGTATTGCGCAGGGCCGACGAGCGGCGGGGGGTGCTTTCACCTTAGTCTTCGGTAAACATGAAGGAGGCCGCGACGTGCGCGATGGGATCCAGCGGATCGCCGTCATGCGCCAGGCCCCGGACAAAACCCACATTCCTGGTCGTCGCATAACATTCGCCGCGCCCGAATATCGTCTTTCCAGGCGTTGCGGGCCGCAGATAATCGACCCGCATGTCCAGGGTCGCCTGGTGGCGGAACCGTCCCAGCCGGACCCAGATGGCCAGACTCGTCGCCACATCCATAAGGCTGATGATCGGACCCGACGCGATGATCCCGGTTTTGGGCATCCCAACCAGTTTCTCATGATAAGGCAGCTCCAGCTCCACCCAGTGGGGCCCGTGGGCGCAATAGGCGATACCGATCGCGCCAATATGTCCGATGCCGCGGACAAAGGCCATGAATTTTGCTGGATCGAAGCCGGCCGCGCTATCCGGAGCGCTCATTGCGATAGTCTTTCAGCCGTTTGCCGGATGAGCGCGATCATGTTCGGAATGCCCTGGGTCCGGTTGGAACTGAGCTGGTTACCGAGATCGAAGGGAACCAGCGCGCCTTCGATGTCCGCGGCAAGGATTCCTGTCGCGCTTTCGTCCTGAACAGTGGCCAGGACCAGGGCGATAATGCCCTTGGTGATTGCGGCATTGCTGTCGGCCAGGAAATGGAGCCTGTCGGCGCCTCCTGTCGGATAGACCCAGACGGAGGCGGAACAGCCCCGCACCAGGGTGGCGTCGGTCTTCAGCGCGTCGGGCATCGGTTCCAGCGCGCGGCCAAGATCGATCAGCAGACGATAGCGGTCGTCGGCTTCGAGCAACTCATAGTCGCTGAGTATTTCGTCGATTGATTGAGCCGTCATGTCCCGCCGCTACCAGAGCCAGCGGCGCGCCGAAAGCCCGCTTGCTATTCGATCCCGCTGGCTATCGCCTCCAGCCTGCGGATCCGTTCCTTTAGGTCTGCGACTTCGATGCGTGCCGCCGACGGGTAGACCGGCTCGGGTCTTTGCGAGCTGATCTCGGCCCGCTTCAGATCCAGCCAGCCGCGCCAGCCCTTGAGCGCCGCCAGGATGGTAATGCCGAGGCCCAGGAGTGAAAAGAGGGCCACCGCGATCAGCAAAAGCGGGTCCTGAATCATCCCTGCCTCCTACCGGTCCCGCAATTGTTCGATTTCGCGTTCGAGCGAGTTTTCCTTTTCGATCGTGATCCGCTCGATCACCGCTAGCCGTTCCTTCAGCGCTTTGACTTCGTCGCGGAGCCGGTCATTTTCCTTATTGTCAGCAAAATGCTCATTGCCATGCTTGTCGCGGCGGACGCCATATTTGAGGCGCGCGATGCTCGCAACGGCGGTGATCGCGACGATGATGACTACCATTTCAAAAGGATTCATTCGGATTTCCCTGTCCTAAACGTCAAATTCAAATGTGCCCGCATTCAGTTGCGCGGTATGCGTAGGTTTTCGATCTCCTGGTTGAGACTATGGCTTTCATCAGTCACGATCCGCTCCACAGTGGCGAGGCGATCCTTGATCGAGCCCAGTTCCGCCTTTAATTGCGCATTCTCGGTGCTGAGCAACTTTACCCGTTCGATCGTCTCGTCGCTATTCTTGGGATAGACGGCCTGTCCCCAGGCGCCATCCAGCGGATAGCCGTTCTTGATCCGAAGCCACGTGGTCAGCACCCATCCCCCGACCGACACGCTGACGATGATCGCGATGAATGGGAATAGTTGCGAAACGAAGGCCAGTTTTTCGATATTTTCCATATTACTCCCCTTGGCGCCCCCTTCAGCGCAATTGTTCGATTTCGCGTGACAGCTGATTGTTCGAACTGGTCACGTAAGTTTCGACATCCGCCAGGCGACGGTCGATCTCGCGGAATTTCGATCGGACGTCGCGGACGGTGCGCGCTGGCGCGGCGCGGACGCCCTGCCAGAATTTGGCGTCGTCCGGACGCTCATAATCCAGTTCTTTCGGCTTGGGCGGTGCGATGAAGCCGGCCGCCAGATAGACCAGAAGCGGGGCACCGCTACCCATAAACATCGCGACCACCATGCCAATCCGAATGACCGTGACATCGATGCCGGTATAATCTGCGATACCGGCGCAAACGCCCAAGCATTTGCCATTCTGCTTATCCCGGTAGAATTTGGTGCGGCGCGGTTCCGTCACAGCTTGATCCTCCGCATATTTTGGATCTGATCTTCGATGCCGATGTCGGCGGGATCGCAGGCGATCGCCCGCCAATTGGGGTTTTCAACGGTCATGATCCGTTCGATCGAACACATCCGGTCGTCCAGGCGGCGCGCCAGCTCGTGCAGCTCGTCGAGCAGATTTTCATCTTCCTTGGTGAGCGTCGCTTGGCTTTTCCACTTGGTAATGTAGTGAAAAATTATCCAGGGGAGGGCCACGAAGAGAGTAGGTACTACGACGAGCGCGATCATTGCATCTTCCATCGGATCAGCCTTCCTGTGAGCTCTTGCCGCGAGCGGCCTTCATGGCGGCCAATTCGGCATCGATTTTTTCCGAACTTTGCAGCTCGGCAATTTCTTCTTCCAGCGTCTTGCCAGGCGCGCCGAGGCTCAGGGCATCGGCCTGGCCTTCGGCATAATCGACGCGCCGTTCGAGTACATCGAAACGCGAAAAGGCCTCATCGACCTTAGTGCCAGCATACATTTCCCGCATACGAAACCGATTCTGGGCGCTTTCCAGCCGGCTAACGATTGCATTCTGCCGGGTGCGGGCTTCACGAAGCTTGCCTTGCAGTTTGGCGATGTCCGCCTCGGCAGCGCGCAGACCGTCATCCAGCAGGGCGATTTCGGACCGAAGGCTTTCGGCCATGTCGCCGGCTTTCTGTTTTTCGACCAACGCCGCCTTGGCGAGATCTTCGCGATCCTTGCTGAGCGCCAGTTCGGCCTTTTCGGTCCAGCTCTCCTGCAGCTTGTCCAATTTGGCGACCTGCCGGCGCATTTCCTTCTGGTCGGCGATCGAACGCGCAGCCGACGCGCGGACTTCGATCAGGGTCTCCTCCATTTCCATGATGATCATCCGGATCATCTTGGCGGGATCCTCGGCCTTATCGAGAAGGTCGGTGAAATTGGCGGCAATGATATCGCGCGTCCGCGAAAAAATACCCATGGGTAACAACTCCTTGATTGAAATTGGCGGCCAGGCCGGATCTTGCCGGTGTCCGCCGGGGCGGGGGCCCCGAGGCGCGGAGGTTGGGCGGGGAGGAATTCGCTCCCCATCCGGTCCGAAAATCTCGAATTCGGCCATTCTGCCTCCTAAGCTCAGGCCTGAACGTAAACCGCAGGAGCGGTCTCGATCGCGCGGGCCGGCGCAACCGCGGCGCCCACGAAAGTGGTTGTGAGGATCAGCGCTCCCAATGCGGCTACCGCAATACGCTGAATGTCGCTGGTGGCGAACTTGAACATGATAGTCTCCCTGAACCTTGATTGCCCCGCGGCTCGCGGTGTTGCTATCTCCTTTTCAAGTTGCGTGCCAATATGGGGGATCCGCAGAAAACAAGGAAAAGCGCCCACTTTCAAACCTTGGCCGAGACATTATTCTTGCCAAGAGATAGGAGATTGTACCAAGAATTGGGAATGGAGCGGAACACCCAATTGGTCGGCCAGGCCTCGTCCTTTCTGGACGCGGTCGAACGTGCCAGCCGGGCCGCCGCGCTCGACCGTCCGGTTCTGGTAATCGGCGAGCGCGGCACCGGCAAGGAATTGATTGCGGAACGCCTGCACCACTTGTCCACCCGATGGGACGCTCCCTTGGTCGTCATGAATTGCGCCGCGCTTCCCGAGACTTTGATCGAGGCCGAATTGTTCGGTCACGAAGCCGGCGCCTTTACCGGCGCGACCAAGTCGCGCGCCGGTCGATTCGAGGAAGCTGATGGCGGCACCTTGTTCCTTGATGAACTGGCTACTTTGTCCTCGCCCGCGCAGGACCGGTTGCTGCGCGCGGTCGAATATGGCGAAATCACCCGGATCGGTTCCAGCCGTCCGACCCAGGTCGACGTGCGCATCGTCGCGGCGACCAACGAACATCTGCCGAAGCTGGTCGACGAAGGCCGGTTCCGCGCCGATCTGCTCGACCGGCTTTGCTTTGAAGTCATCACCCTGCCGCCGCTCCGTCACCGGATCAGCGACATTCCCGTCCTCGCCGACCACTTCGCCCGGCGCATGGCGCTGGAACTTGAATGGCCGAGCTGGCCGGGGTTCAGCAGCGCTGCGGCCAACCGGTTATTATCCTATGACTGGCCCGGCAACGTGCGCGAATTGCGTAACGTGATCGAGCGCGCCGTCTATCGCTGGGAAGATACGGAGAGCCTGGTCGACTCGATCCAGTTCGACCCGTTCGAGTCCCCATGGCGGCCGATGGAAGCTAGCGACGGCAGGGTTTCGGAGCAGCCTCGCCGGGTTGAACCTGATGAAATCCTTCCGTTCGGCATGACCGGCTATGACCCTTCAGGTTGCGCGGATTTTCGGTTGGCGGTGGCCGAATATGAGAAGGCGATACTGGCGGCCGCGCTGGAGAAATGCCGGTGGAACCAGCGTGCGGCGGCGAGCGCGCTCCAACTCAGCTACGACCAACTTCGGCACGCCTTGAAACGGCATGACCTGATGGAAGGCAAAGGCCAGAGCATAGCTTCCTGATCGAATCGGCCCCAGGATGGGGGGATCTGGGACAGGCCCAGGAAGTATTCCAAATCGGGCTATCTCGGATTGCGCCGTTCCAGCGAGAGGGAGCCGATGGTCCCAGCCGCGCCAGCAACTGGCGCGTTTCATCGCGGAACAGCACTAAGACACTGAATTCGCGTCTTATCGAAAGGCCCGCCACAACTTATCGATAAAAAGCATGATCCGCTTCTCCAGGCCGAGCGTTATCGGGGCATTCCCGACGCTCAGGAGTTTTTGATGCCTTTCACGCTTCCCGATCTGCCTTTCCCCAAGTCCGCGCTCGGCGACTATATGTCGCAGGAAACGCTCGATTATCACCATGGCAAGCACCACAAGGCCTATGTCGACAAGACCAATGGCATGCTGTCTGACAAGGGACTGTCCGGCGCGTCGCTTGCTCAGGTGATCCGCGCCGCGCGCGAGAAAGGCGACAATCCCCTGTTCAACAACAGCGCGCAGATCTGGAACCATAGTTTCTATTGGAATTGCCTGGCGCCGCCGGAGGGGCAGCAACCATCGGGTAAGTTAGCCGAACTGATAGCGGAGGAGTTCGGATCGACGGACCAACTGCTTGCCAAACTAAAGGAGGAAGCGGTGGGCCATTTCTCCAACGGCTGGGCATGGCTGGTCCTGGATCGCGACCGGCTCAGTATCACCTCGCTCCGCGATGCCGACACTCCGCTGGTTCATGAAGGGATGAAGCCGTTGCTCACACTCGATGTATGGGAGCATGCTTATTATATCGATTATCGTAACGCTCGGCCCGATTTCGCGGAAAAGGTCCTTGGCAATATCGTCAACTGGGACTTTGTCGGCCAAAATCTGGACGGCAAGGGAGAGGCCCGCGCCGACCAGCAAGGATAAGTCCGGGCAGGGGAAGCGACCGATGGCTCAGGCCGGTCCTTGCTTCACTGGACGGGAGGGACCGGCGGCTCTTCCTTGGCCTTTTCCAGCTCCATTCCATGCCGCATCAACATCGGGATGTGCGCCATCGCGAACAGGAAGGTCGCGGGCATGAATCCCCAGATTTTGAAACCGATCCAGAAATCCGTGCTGCTGTTGCGCCACACGATTTCGTTCAGCGCCGCCATGACCAGGAAGAAACCCGCCCAATTGCGGGTGAGTATCTGCCACCCTTTTTCTGACAGGCCCGGATAGGCGGCACCCAGTACGACTTTCAAAAGGTTACGGCGCGTCACGAGGCCGAACAGCAGGATCGAGGCGACCATCAAATAATAGATGGTCGGCTTGATCTTGATGAAGGTCTCGTCATGCAGCCAGATCGTGAGCCCGCCCAGCACCAGAACCATCACGCCCGAAAACCACAGCATCGGCGAGATGTGCCGATATTTGAACTTCGAGATCAGCATGGCGGCAGTGATCGCGACCATGAAGGCGATCGTCGCTTCCATGATATCGCCGCGAATGAAGTTCACCGCGAAGAAGACGAGCAGGGGGCCCAGGTCGATCGCCAGGCGCGCTCCGGTGCTGGGTGCTTCAGGCGCGTTGTCGGTCAAATTGATTCTCCGGTGGCGCCGGCGATCGCGCGGGCCGCTTCATTGGCATCGAAAGGGCGAAGATCGTTTATTCCCTCACCCACGCCGATGGCATGGATCGGAATACCGAATTGTTCCGCGGCGGCCACCAGGACTCCGCCGCGCGCGGTGCCGTCCAGCTTCGTCATGATCAGGCCGGTGACACCCGATACCTCCTTGAACACTTCGATCTGGCTCAGCGCACTCTGGCCGGTCGTTGCATCCAGTACCAAGGCGACATTGTGCGGCGCTTCGGGGTTGAGCCGGCCAAGCACGCGCCTGATCTTGGCGAGCTCGTCCATCAGGCCCTTCTTGTTCTGAAGGCGGCCGGCCGTGTCGACGATCAACACGTCTATGCCTTCGGCGGTCGCCTTTTTCACACCGTCGAATACGACGGCTGATGGGTCGCCACCCTCCGGGCCGGCGATGATTGGCACGCCGACCCTGTCAGCCCAGATTTTGAGTTGGCCGATGGCCGCGGCGCGGAAAGTGTCGCCGGCGGCGAGTAACACGCTATAATCCTGTTCCAGGAACAAATGCGCCAACTTCGCGATGGTGGTGGTCTTGCCGGAGCCGTTGACACCGACCACCAAAATCACCTGCGGACGAGGGAAGGCGTCAATCTCCAGGGGCACGGCGACAGGCGCCAGGATCTTGGCCAGTTCTTCAGCTGCTATCTCGCGTACCGCCGCTTCGGACAGGCCCTTTTCGAACCGCTCTGTTGAAAGCCGCGCACGCACCTTGGCTGCCGTGGATGGACCAAGGTCTGACGCGATCAGCGCTTCCTCGATCTCGTCCAGAGTTGCGTCATCCAGATTGGCCTTGGTGAAAAGCCCGGTGAGATTTTCACCCAGCCGGTCTGACGTTTTCTTGAACCCGCCGCGCAGCCGCTCGAGCCAGGGAGTGTCGCTCAAGCTTCTTCTCCGGTCAGGATGTCGTTTTCCAGGCCAGTGATCGTCACGTCGCGTATCTCTCCCACCGCGGCTCCCATGATGCGTATGGGGGCGAAACTTTCCGAATGGCCGAAATTGCCGCGCTCCACCAACATCGTCTGACGGGTCCCGACCATCGTCCGGAGCCAGTTTTTGCGGCGGCTCGCAGAAGCTTCGCGCAGGCGTCTGGCCCGTTCCTTGATCGCCGAATGGTCGACCTGCGGCATCAGGGCCGCAGGCGTTCCCCGGCGCGGCGAATAAGGGAATATGTGGCCGAAAACCACGTCGCAATCGTCGATCAGGCGCAGGCTGTTTTCCGCCATCTCGTCGGTTTCTGTGGGAAAACCCGCGATCAGGTCGGCGCCGATCGCGATTTCCGGACGCTTTTGTTTGAGGCGTGCGACCAGATCCACCGATTGCTGGCGGCAATGGCGGCGCTTCATCCGCTTCAGGATCATGTCGTCCCCCGCCTGAAACGACATATGGAGGTGCGGCATGAAGCGCGGTTCGCCGGTGATGATCTCTTCCAGCCTCGCATCGATTTCGACGCTGTCGAGCGACGAAAGGCGAAGGCGCGGAAGGTCCGGCACGTGGCGTAAGATCCGTTCGACCAGCTGGCCGAGGGTTGGCGAACCGGGAAGGTCGGGGCCGTAGCTGGTGACATCCACGCCGGTCAGCACGATTTCCCGATATCCGTCACCTACCAGGCGTTTGATCTTCTCTACGATTTGCCCTGCTGGGACGGACCGGCTGTTCCCGCGGCCATAAGGGATGATGCAGAAGGTGCAGCGATGGTCGCAGCCATTCTGCACTTCGACAAAAGCGCGCGTATGTTCGGCAAAGCCGGTGACGAGATGCGGCGCCTTTTCCTGCACCGCCATGATATCGGCGACGCGCACATCCTCCTCGCCCGCAAGGAAATTCTGCGCCATGAATTTCTCGCGATTGCCGAGGACGCGGCTGACCTCCGGCATGGCGGCGAAGGTCCCGGGTTCGATCTGCGCGGCGCATCCGGTCACTATCACCCGCGCGTCGGGGCGAAGGCGCTTGGCCTTGCGGATAGCCTGGCGCGTCTGGCGGACCGCTTCGCCGGTCACGGCGCAGCTATTGACGATCACGAGGTCGTCCTGATCAGCCGCCAGCAGGCGCATCGCCTCGCTCTCGGCGGCATTCAAGCGGCAGCCCATGGTAATGAGTTCGGGGCCGATCACAGATCGATCTCGCCGCTAAAGACGTGGGTACAGGGGCCGCTCATCCGAACGGAGCCGCCGCGTTCCCAGTCGATGGTCAGGTGTCCGCCGGGAAGGAATATCCGCACGGGGCCCTTGGCGAGACCCTTGCTGACCGCTGCGACGGCGGTCGCGCACGCACCCGTTCCGCACGCCAGCGTCAGTCCAGCTCCGCGCTCCCAGGTGCGTAGCTTGATCCCCGTCTCTTCGATCGAGGCGGCGTTGACGTTTACGCGCTCGGGAAACAGCGGATCGCTTTCGATTTCAGGACCGAGCGTCGCTAGATCGACGCGGTCTGCATCTTCGACGAAAAAGACGACATGGGGATTGCCCACATTGACCGCGAATGGGCTCTGCAGTTCCTTCCAGCCAACCGGCATCGAGCTGGTTTCCATGGCGTAGCCCAGCGGGATATCCTGCCAGTCGAAGCGCGGCTGCCCCATATCGACGGTCGCAACCCCGCCTTCGACCGAACCGGCGATGATACCGCCCATCGTCTCGATGCTGCCGCCGCCGATCAGCAGCGCCACGCAGCGAGATGCATTGCCGCAGGCTTCGACTTCGCTTCCGTCCGGATTCCAGATCCGCATCCGAATGTCGGCGGCATAAGAGGGTTCGAGCAGGATCAGCTGGTCGCAGCCGATCCCCATCTTGCGATCGGCGATAAAACGCGCGCGCGCGTCGTCGATTTCTACCGGCGCTTCGCGGGCGTCTAATATAACGAAATCGTTGCCGAGTCCGTGCATTTTGTGAAACCGCGCCATTGCGCCCGCGATCTAGGCAGGGAAGGGGCGCAAGTCTACCTTTGGCAAAGGGTCAACTGTTAGCACGCCGCCCTTTTTCGTCAGTTCTGCGAGGCCTTGCGGGCTCGGGTCGATAGCTCCGGCGCGCGGGCAGCAATCCTTTGCCGGCCAGAAGCGCCCGTACGTCCTCGACCTGCATCGGTTTGCCGAACAGCCAGCCCTGGCCATGATAGGTGCCGATCGAGCGAAGGCGCGCCTCGATCAGGTCATCCTCGATACCTTCCGCGGTGACCGCGAGATTGAGGCTGTCGGCCAGGCGGGTGATGGCCGTGACGATCGCGGCGCTTTCGGGATTCTCATTGATCGATGAAATAAAGCTGCGGTCGATCTTGATGCGATCGAACGGCAAGGCGCGCAAATGGGCAAGCGAGGAATAGCCGGTGCCGAAATCATCAAGCGCCAGCCTGATACCCTGGTTCTTGAGGCTGCTGACGATGGCCTGGGCAAGTCCCAGATTTTCGAACAGCGAGCTTTCGGTGATTTCGACTTCCAGCCGCTCGGCGGGATAGCCCGTCTCGCTCAGCAGCTTGGCGATCTTCTGCGCCAGCCAGGGGTCCTTCAGCTGGACCGGTGAGATGTTGACTGAAAGCATCAGCGAACTGTCCCAGCCGCGCGCTTCGGCCAGGGCCTGGCGCATCACCGACATGGAAAGGTCGCCGATCAGGCCGCATTCTTCGGCGATCGGAATGAATTCGTCCGGCATCACGAGGCCCGTGTCCGCCCGCACCCAGCGTGCGAGCATTTCGAAGCCGCACAGATTGCCGCTTACCAGGTCGATCTGCTGTTCGAAATACGGAACGACTTCGCCTGCCGGGATTCCCTTGCGCAGACCGGTTTCCAGCTCGTTTCGAGTCTGCAGCTCGCGCTGCATGCTGGCGTCGAACCAGGCCCAACGGCCCCGGCCCAGCTTCTTGGCCGCGTGCATCGCAATGTCGGCGCGCCGCATCAGCGAATCCACCGAGACGCATTGGGCGTCGGACCGGGCGACCCCGACCGAGGCGCTGACATGGGTATGAACGCCGGCAAGGTCGAAAGGCTTGCCCAGACGATCGACAATGGCCGCGACCACGCGGTCGACCAGCGCATGATTATTGGGCTCGAATGCGAAAGCGGCGGCGAATTCGTCGCCGCCCAGCCTGGCCGTGGCGGCGTCATAAGGAAGGGCGCGCCGGATAACCTCCGCGGTCATGCGGAGGAGGTTGTCGCCCGTATGGTGACCGTGAAGGTCGTTCACGGTCTTGAAGCCGTCAATATCGACCACCAGCATCGCCACCGCATGCCGTCGCCGGGCAGCGCTCATCAAAAGGCTTTCGACCCCTTCGTTCATCGAACGGCGGTTCAGGAATCCGGTCAGCGGGTCCGTCGATGCGAGAGACTGCGCCCTTTTTTCGGCCGCCGACCGCTCGCGCACCTCGCGCTCGGCGATCCGGTAGCGTCTCCAGCCGAAGAAGGCGACCGCGACATTGGTCGCGATCAGCGAGATGATGACACCCGCGGCGCTGAAACCCAGGTCCGCGAACTCGCGTGCGATCGCTTCGAAATAATAATTGCCGATGCCCGCGATGACCAGCAGGGCGGCAAGCCCACTGCCGATGACCACGACGTCATAGCTTTCGCTCGCCCGGTAATCATCAAGGGCCTGTATGCCCTGTGGTCTAACTTCATCGCTCATTGCTCGGGATGGTTAGCGCGGACAGAGTGAAAATCGGGTTAAGCTTCAAGGCTGTTTGTGGCGGCGGAACTTGACCCTTGGCACCGGCTGCGGCTATGCGCGCCCTCATCGTAATCGTGCGATAGGGATTTTTGGCGCGTTCATGGACGCACGCTGGCCGGCGAGGTTTCGTCCGCCGGCGCTTTTGCGTTTGAACGTAGGTGCAAGGAGCGACAGGCATGTTTGACAGTCTGAGCGACCGCCTGAGCGGCGTGTTCGATCGTCTGCGCGGCCGTGGTGCGCTGAACGAGGCCGATGTGCGCGCCGCGATGCGCGAAGTCCGCATCGCCTTGCTGGAGGCAGACGTCGCCCTGCCGGTAGTCCGCGAATTCGTCGACAAGGCGACCGAACAGGCCGTCGGGCAACAGGTTCTGAAATCGATCACTCCCGGCCAGCAAGTCGTCAAGATCGTCCATGACGCCCTGGTCGAGATGCTCGGGTCTGACGCTTCGGAACTGCATGTCGATGGGACACCACCGGCGGTGATGATGATGGTTGGCCTGCAAGGCTCGGGCAAGACGACCACGACCGCCAAGCTCGCCAAGCGGCTGACCGACAAGAACCGCAAGAAGGTGATGATGGCGTCGCTCGACGTCGCCCGCCCCGCGGCCCAGGAGCAATTGGCCGTGCTCGGCACTCAAGCCGGAGTAGCGACTCTACCGATCGTCGCCGGGCAACAACCGGTCGATATCGCCCGGCGCGCGCTTCAATCGGCCAAGCTGCAGGGCTTTGACGTCCTGCTGCTCGACACAGCCGGGCGTTTGCACGTCGATCAGGCCCTGATGGACGAAATGCAGGCTGTTGCCGCGGTTTCGACCCCACAGGAAATACTGCTCGTGGTCGACGCGCTGACCGGCCAGGACGCGGTCAACGTTGCCAAGAGCTTTTCCGAACAGGTCGATCTTACCGGCGTCGTCCTTACCCGAATGGACGGCGATGCCCGTGGGGGCGCGGCCCTGTCGATGCGCGCCGTCACCGGCAAGCCGATCAAGTTCGCCGGTGTAGGGGAGGGGATCGACAAGCTCGAAGCCTTCCACCCCGATCGCGTCGCGGGCCGCATTCTGGGCATGGGCGACGTAGTCAGCCTGGTCGAGCGCGCGGGCGAGACGATCCAGCAGGAAGAGGCCGAAGCCCTCGCCAGGAAGATGGCGAAGGGCCAGTTCGATCTCGACGATCTCAGAAACCAGCTTCGCCAGATGCAGCGTATGGGCGGCCTTGGGGCGCTCGCCGGCATGCTTCCGGGCATGAAGAAGGTCCAGAACGCGATGGATAATGGCGGCATGGACAACAAGGTCCTGGTGCACATGGACGCGATGATCGGCTCCATGACGCAGCGGGAGCGTTCCAAACCCGAATTGATGAACGCCAAGCGCAAGATACGCGTCGCCAAGGGATCAGGGACGACGGTGCAGGACGTCAACCGCCTGTTGAAGATGCACCAGGAAATGGCGAATGCGATGAAGAAGATCAGGAAGATGGGGGGGCTGGGCAAGCTGGGGGCGATGTTCGGTGCCGGTGGTGGCCTTGGCGGAATGCTAGGCGGCGGGGCAGGCGGGCCGCCAGCCGGTCTCCCGGGGCTTCCGGGATCAGGCGGACAGGGTTTCAATCTCCCTCCCGGCTTCAATAAATTTAATAAGAAATAGTCGTAAATATCAAAGAAGGAATGATAAAATGGCAGTGGCAATCAGGCTCGCACGCGGTGGTGCGAAGAAGCGTCCTTATTACAAGATCGTCGTCACCGACGCCCGCAATTCGCGCGACGGCAAGTTCATCGAACGGATCGGCAGCTACAATCCTTTGCTCCCCAAGGATAGCGAAGAGCGCGTCAAGATCGACGCCGAGCGCGCCAAGCATTGGCTCTCGGTCGGCGCGCAGCCTTCCGACCGCGTTCTCCGCTTCTTCGATCAGGCCGGCCTGATGGAGCGTGCGGCACGCAACAATCCGAAGAAGGGCGAGCCTGGCGAGAAGGCCAAGGAGCGCGCCGAGGAACGCGCTACCAAGGAAACCGAAGCTGCTGCAGCCGCAGCTGCCCCCGCTGAAGAAGCGCCCGCCGAGGAAGCGGCCGCCGAAGCTGCCGATGCTCCGGCGGAAGCAGTTGCCGCAGAGGAAGCTCCCGCTGCTGAGGAAGCCGCTCCCGCGGAACATGCCGCTGAAGAAGCTGCTGCTGAAGAAGCTGCCACCGAGGAAGCTCCCGCCGAAGAGGCTCAGGCCGAACAGGCTGCCGACGAAGCGACCCCGGCTGCCGAAGCGACCAACGAGGGCGAGTCCAATTCCGAGCCTGCTGAAGGTTCGGACGAGGCCGTTCCTGCCGAAGGCGCGGAAAAAGCCGAAGGTTGAACCTGAATTGATATTGCGGGGGTGCGGCGACGACGGCTTTGCCGCCCCCTCCCAATATCCGATTGAAGGATCGGCTCAATGCCTGACGAGCGCGTCACCCTGGCCGCCATCATCGGCGCGCACGGTTTAAATGGCGAGGTGCGCCTGAAGCTTTTCGCCGAGACCGTCGAAAGCCTTTCGTGGCATCAAATGATCCTCGCCGGCGACCGAGAATTGACGTTGAAATCGGTCAAAGCAGCCGGAGGCACGCCGATCGCCCGCTTTGCGGAAATCAACGACAGAAACCAGGCGGAAGCCCTTCGCGGCACGGCGCTTAGCATTCCCCGCTCGTCGCTTCCGCCTTTGAAAGACGGCGAATATTATCATGCCGACCTGATTGGACTCCCCTGTCAGGACGCCTCCGGCGGGCCGCTTGGCTCCGTTATAGCCGTGGAGAATTTCGGGGCGGGGGATATCATCGAGATCGAAAAACCCGACGGCAAAAAATCCATGGTGCCGTTCCGCCCGGGAATTGCAGATTTCGCCGGGAAGATCATCATCGTCGATCCGGCGTTTCTGGTCTGAATCCAATTCCGCCAACGATCGGTCTCAGCGTTTGATTGGTTTTTCCTTGGCCAAATCGTTGCGGATCGTGGTCGCTGCGACTCCCCCTTCGCCCATGGCGTGGCTGATCTGGTCCAGCCCCAGGACCACGTCGCCGGCGGCGTAGAGGCCGGGGATGCTGGTGCGCTGATGATCGTCGACGACGATGCACCCGCTCTCGCCCGAAATGACCGCATCGACCATCTTGGCAAGGTCTGCCTGTATGTCCGATCCCAAAGCGGGATAGACGCTGTCAAAGGCGTAATGGCCTTCCGCGGTATCGACGACAATGCACTGGCCATCGGCAGCTACCGCCTGGCAAGGCCCGTTCACCGCCTCGATCCCATATTCTTTCAGCCGTCCTCGATCGGCGTCGCTCAACGACAGCGCCTTGTCGGGGGCGATCAGGGTCACATCCGCGGTATAGCCCCTCAGAAAGATCGCCTCGGCCACACCGTGCGGGCCGTCGCCTATCACTCCGACCTTTTTGTCGGTGACTTCAAAGCCATCGCAAATCGGGCAATATCGTATCCGCCCTTCGGCAAGCGCCTTGTCGTGCAAATCCTCGTCCATCGGCGGGCGCCGGTTCTTGACCCCCGTGGCCAGCAAAACGGTGGATGCCTTGACGGGGCCGCTTCCCCATTCGGCCTCGAAGCCCCCGTCTACCACCTCCAGCCGGGTCACTCGCCCCGTCTCGATCGACGCGCCATATTTCTGGGCTTGCTGCGTCATCCGGTCGATCAGTTCCTGCCCTGATATGCCGTCGGGATAACCGGCATGATTGCGGGTGCAGGGGATCATGCTGGCGCGCCCCTTGCCGGCATCGACGAGTTTCAGCCGAAGGTGGAAGCGCGCAAGATAGATGGCGGCCGTTAGTCCCGCAGGACCTCCGCCGATCACCAGACAGTCAAATTGGGATTCGCTCATGCGCGCTTAGCGTCGCCGGATGCGGTTGGTTCCGGCCCGTCTGGAAATGGCCATGGCGAACGGCTACCGTCTCCGGGAGCAATAGGGGATGGGCCGATGGGAAGATTGATGCTGCTCGCCGTGGCATTCGTGGCGCAAGGCTTTGCGGTGCCCACACAGGCGTCGGCAGCTTCTACAGCGGCGGTCCCACGACAGACCATTGACCAGATTATCCCGGAGATCGACCGTGGCTTCACCGCCTTCGCGCGGGGCGCTCATATACCGGGGATCACCTGGGGAATCTTGAAGGACGGCCGTCTGCTGCATATCGGCGCATCGGGTGTCCAGGATGTCGATCAGCGTCGGCCGGTCACGCCGGAGTCGCTGTTCCGCATCGCCTCGATGTCCAAGGCGTTCACGGCGCTGGCCATATTGAAGCTGCGCGACGAAGGTCGGCTGACGCTCGACACGACGGCCGAAACCTTTGTACCGGAAATGCGCACCTGGCGCTATCCGACCAGTGATTCCCCCCGCATCCGGGTCCGCGACCTGCTCAGCCATGCCGGCGGCTTCGTCACCGACGATCCCTGGGGCGACCGGCAGCAGGTGCTGTCGGAAGGCGATTTCACCGCCATGCTGCGCCAAAGCGTGCCTTTCACCCGCGCGCCGCAGATCGCGCATGAATATTCCAATTTCGGCTATGCGTTGCTCGGTCGGATCGTCACCAACGTATCGGGCCGCCCCTTTAAGGATTATATCGAGCAGGAGATCATGCGCCCGCTCGGCATGACCTCGACCGGCTACGACATCTTCGCGGCTCCGCAGGAGCGCCGTGCGATCGGCTATCGTTGGGAGAATGAGGCCTGGGCGCGGGAGCCGGACATGCGCCACGGCACTTTCGGGGCGATGGGCGGCGTTCAGACCAGCGCCAACGATTATGCCCGATGGGTAGCCTATTTGCTTTCGGCCTGGCCCCCACGCGATGGTCCCGAGGAAGGGCCGGTGCGGCGATCCAGCGTTCGCGAGATGGCGCAGGGGCTGAATTTCGTTCGACTGAGCCCGCGGCCCGGAATCGACGCCGGGGCCTGTCAGCAAGCGGTGGCCTACGGCATGGGAATGCGAGCCGTCACCGATTGCGATGTCGGCCTCGCTCTGGTTCATGGCGGTGGCTATCCAGGTTATGGCTCCTATATCCTCCTGCTGCCCGAGCGCGGTATCGGCATCTTCGCCTTGTCGAACCGGACCTATGCGGGGCCTTCGGGGCCTGTCTGGGATGCGGCGATGCTTCTGCATAAAACGGGATGGCCGGCCAAAGGGCAGATGCGGGTGAGTGGAGCGCTTGCCGCCGCCTATCGCTCGGCAGGCGCCCTCTATCGCGCGGGCAATATCGAGCCGGCGCGAAATCAGATCTCGATGAACTTTTTGATGGACCGTTCGGCCGAAAATTGGTCGGGGGAGCTGCAACGGCTGAAAAGCGAGACCGGCGAATGCCGGACGGATGCGCCAATCGTTGCGACCGGTGCGCTCAGCGGCAACTTCACCTGGAATTGTGAACGCGCCAAGCTGGAAGGCCAATTGCTTCTCGCTCCAACCAGCCCGCCCACCATTCAGGCGCTGCGTTTGCAAAGCGTTCCCGGCCTATGAGCTGGAACGCCACCGTGCTTACCCTTTACCCCGAGATGTTTCCGGGGCCGCTGGGCGTCAGCCTGGCTGGACGCGCGCTCGGCGAGGGCCTTTGGGCGTTGGAGACGGTGCAGATACGCGATTTTGCCACGGACAAGCACCGATCGGTCGATGATACCCCGGCGGGTGGCGGGGCAGGGATGGTCATGCGGGCGGACGTGCTTGCCGCGGCGGTGGACGATGTCCTGCAGCGGAGGCCTGAAGCTCCGATGCTGGCGATGACGCCCCGTGGGACGACGCTGACGCAGACGCTGGTACGCGATCTCGCAACCGGGCCTGGGCTCTCGGTGCTGTGCGGGCGCTTCGAAGGAATAGACGAACGTCTTTTCGAAGCCCGGCCGATCATTCCCGTATCGATCGGTGATTATGTCCTGTCCGGCGGCGAAACGGCGGCAATTACCTTGTTGGACGCTTGCATTCGCCTGCTTCCCGGCGTAATGGGCGCGCCTTCGAGCGGTGAAGAGGAAAGCTTTGAAGCCGACCTCCTCGAATACCCTCATTATACCCGACCTTATGAATGGGAAGGGCGCACGATCCCTGAAGTGCTGCGGTCGGGGGATCATGCGAAGATCGCCGCCTGGCGTAAAGCCCGGGCGGAGGCGGATACACGGTCACGGCGGCCGGACCTGATGGAGCGTCATGGTGACGCACCCAGGCAGTCGCCCTCTGGCGCGCGGCAAGAGAACGAAGGTTAGACTGAAATGAACCTCATCCAGACGCTCGAGGCCGAGGCTATCGAGCAATTCAATTCGACCAAGGTCATCCCCGAATTCCGTCCGGGCGACACCGTCCGCGTCGGCGTCCGCGTGGTTGAAGGCGACCGTACTCGCGTCCAGAATTATGAAGGCGTCTGCATCGCCCGCGCCAATCGCGGCATGGGATCGTCTTTCACCGTCCGAAAGATCAGCTTCGGCGAAGGTGTCGAGCGCGTCTTCCCGCTTTATTCGCCGAACATCGATTCGATCGAAGTCGTTCGCCGCGGCGCCGTGCGTCGTGCCAAGCTTTACTATCTGCGTGGCCGCACCGGTAAGGCTGCGCGCATCGCCGAACGCCGCGACATTCGCGGTGACAAGGTGGTACCGGCCAAGGCGGCCGCTCCGGAAGCGGCTGCTCCTGAAACGGAAACTGCCGAGAGCTGAGCCTTTCGACCAGAATATCAAAAAAGCGGGGAGGGCAGAGCTTTCCCCGCTTTTTCTTTGCGTGCCTTTTCAAGCCAAAACGGGCTCAGATCCTCGCCCGCCTGAACCCGATTGTCGAATCGGGCGCATATTGCGGGGCCGCGTGGGACGGCCGGGCCTTGACCAGGGCGCCTGCCGCGGCGGGAAGGCCAAAGCGGGTGCCGAGCACTATCAGCTGGACGGGCTTGTTTCCCCTGATCAGTATCCGGACCGTCTGCCCGTCGCAGCTTCGTCCGTGGCATCTCAGATAATATGGATCCTTGGGCGCTCCTTTCCCGAACGTCCGGGTGGACCCGCTCATGCTCGCCGCAAGCAAGGATGCGTCCGGCGGAGCATGCAGGGTGACGGAATCGGCGCCGTGCGCCTCGATCCGAAGCGTGACGACACGTCCCTTTGAGGTGGTTCGATCTTCGAGCTTCCGAACGCCGACGTCCGGGACGCTTTCTTGCGGAAGGGATGGACCAGGCGCGGCCCAGCGCTTGCGGATCGAATAAGGAACTTTCTGATCCTTCTTGAAGCCGGCGAACCCGGCCGGGAGCTCCAGGCCGTCATTGGCAATCAGCCATTGCGCCTGCTTTTTGTCATGATCCCAGACATAGTCGATTCCGAAGGCTTGCTTGCGGTCTTCCGAATAAGCAGGGATGAGCGCCGTTGCGATCCAGGCAAAAACAAAGGCCGCCCCGAGGCCGATGAGCGATGGCTTCAGGGGAACAGCCGCCAACCGGGACCGCAACTCCACCAGGAAGGGCAAAACGATCAAGGCGGCGACCGGAGCGAAGACAGAAGCTGCCCCATGATCAAGCAGCATTTCCGACAAGTGGAGCAGCGGCGCCCAGGTCAGGAACAGCAGGACGGCGCCGGCTAAGGACCCGGCTCGCTCCGCGCCGGGCAGGCGGCGTTCCAGGGCCGTCCCGGCAAGCGCCACCAGGGAAGGCAGCAGGAAAAAGATCGAACCACCGGGCGCGATCAGTGCAAGGGCAATGCCCAGCAGTAGGAATACAAGCCAGAAGGCGATGCGCAGGCGATCACTTCCTGCCTTCCGGCCGAGCCAGGCTAGCATCGCTACGGACGCCAGGAGGGCCGTGGCGCTGGTGGCGAAGCTGATCATCGCCGGAAATCCGCGCCAATACTCGCCTGATCGGAAGATCCCGATTATCGACTGTGCGACGAATGCCCCGGCACCCGAACCCGCAATCGCCGTCAGGATCGTTCCGACCGCCACTGCCATGCCCGGCCGCCGCCGCCAGGCGAGGAGCAGGAAAGCCAAGGAAAGGAGGCCGAGGGCCGCCAGTGCGGCATTCAGGGGAAGCACAATGAAGGTCCGGCCCAGCAAATCGGCATAGACTTTGGTTCCCGATGCTTCCGTCCGGCCCCCCGCCATGTCCTTTGAGGCGGCAAGGACCTGATCGCCCATATGCTGGACGCTCCTCCGGTCGAGCGCCGCCAGCGTGTCGCCGGCACTATGGTAGCGGGTTTCATTGCCGATGATGGCGAAGTTGAGGATCGCCCAATCTTTTGCCTTGAACACTTCCACATCGGTCGAATTGGGGATGAGTTTGGCGAAATCGGAATTGAGTGAATTGGCCGATGGGATGGGGACGCTTCGCGCGAAGTGGGTCAGTACGGCACCATTGGGGCTGCTGGTCTCGAACATGACCGCTGGGCCGTTTACGCCGCGTGCCTCGACGTTGATCAGGCTATCGACGCGGGATGCCAGCGCATCGTGATCGAGGAAGGCCCGGGCGCCCAGCAGTCCGCTTTCCTCGCCGTCGGTGAAGAGTAGAGTAACCGGCCTGGTAGGCGGCCCCCGGACCAGATGAGCTGCCGTTTCCAGCATTACCGCGACACCGATCCCGTCATCGGCGGCTCCGGGGCCCACCGTCGAAGAATCATAATGGGCGGAGAGCAGCAAATGCGGACCTTCGCGCTCTCCGATCGTGGCGTGCACATTGCGGACCCGCGCACAGGAAACGACCTTGCTCCGCTTGTTGCTATTGCAGGCCACTTGGTCGGTGACCTGGGGATCGACGCCCAGTCCGCGCAACTCGGCGATCAGCCGGCCGCGCACCGCGTCATTCGAACCGGTATCAACCGGATGCGGTCGCTGATCCCCCAGGATCCGTTCCAGCCGACCGATGGCACGCCCGGTGTCGAACGCCCCGGCCGCCGGGATTTCGCGAACCGGCGGGACGCGGACCAGCTCGCCCTTCAAAGCCATGGCGGCGAGCAGCAAGGTCAGCACAGCTGCAATCGGCCACGACGATGTTTTCACGATCTTTCCCCCGAAGTCCCGCATCCCCATATCGATTTTACCGGCGCCATGCGATAGCAGGCGCCACGCGGCACGCGCCCGGCATATTGGCGGCCATATTGGAGAGTTTTACATGGGTTATCGGATCGTCGTCGTAGGAGCGACGGGCAATGTCGGGCGGGAGATGCTGAACATCCTCGCCGAACGCGAATTCCCCGCCGACGAGATAGCGGCCGTTGCGTCGGCGCGTTCCACCGGTACCGAAATCGATTTTGGTGACAGCGGCAAGATGCTGAAGGTCCGCAATATCGAGCATTTTGACTTCGCTGGCTGGGACATGGCCCTGTTCGCCGCCGGATCGGAGGTCTCGAAACTCCATGCGCCGCGCGCGGCAGCTGCCGGCTGCACCGTTATCGACAATAGCTCGCTCTACCGGATGGACCCCGATGTTCCCTTGATCGTGCCGGAAGTGAATGCCGAGGCCATCGCTGGCTACACCCGCAAGAACATCATCGCCAACCCCAATTGCTCGACCGCGCAAATGGTCGTCGCGCTGAAGCCGCTGCACGATTTTGCGAAGATCAAGCGGGTAGTCGTCGCGACTTATCAGTCGGTGTCGGGCGCCGGAAAGGCCGGAATGGACGAATTGTTCGAGCAGAGCCGCAACATTTTCGTCGGGGATTCCAACGAGCCGGTCAAATTCACCAAGCAGATCGCCTTCAACGTCATTCCGCATATCGATGACTTCCTGGACGACGGATCGACCAAGGAGGAATGGAAGATGGTGGTCGAGACCAAGAAAATCCTCGATCCAAAGATCAAGGTGACGGCGACCTGCGTACGCGTGCCCGTATTCGTCGGCCATTCCGAAGCGATCAATATCGAGTTCGAAAATGAGATCAGCGCTAACGACGCCCAGCGCATTCTACGCGAGGCCCCCGGGGTGATGCTGGTCGATAAGCGCGAAGATGGAGGCTATGTGACTCCGGTAGAATGCGTCGGCGAATATGCGACTTATGTGAGCCGCGTCCGGGAGGATTCGACGGTCGACAACGGCTTGTCGCTTTGGTGCGTATCCGACAATCTGCGCAAGGGCGCTGCCTTGAATGCGGTCCAGATCGCCGAGCTGCTTGGCCGCAAGCATCTGAAGAAGGCGGCGTAGGCCAGACGACCGGCATGTCCGCAACCGCTCCAACGAAGCACAGCTTCAAAGCGCCAGATGGCGTGGACCTTGCCTGGCATGAGCAGGGGGAGGGAAGACCAGTCATTCTCCTCCATGGCCTGTTTTCGGACGCTGAAACCAATTGGCTGAAGTTCGGCCATGCCGCTTTGATCGCCGCGCGAGGCTTTAGGGTCATCATGCCCGACCTTCGGGCACACGGGCATAGCAGCAAGCCGCACGATGCGGCTGCCTATCCGCCGGATATATTGGCGCAGGACGGGCTCGCGCTAATCGAGCATCTAGAACTTCGCGACTATGATTTGGGCGGATATTCGCTTGGCGCCCGGACCGCGGTTCGAATAGTTGTGATGGGGGCGACTCCTGGCAAGCTGATCGTCAGCGGAATGGGTCTTCGGGGGCTGCTCGATACCGGCCGCCGGTCCGCACATTTCAAGACGATCCTGACCGGCCTCGGTACGCACGAGCGGGGCTCTCCCGAGTGGCTGGCCGAGGCGTTCCTCAAAACGCAGGGCGGCGATCCCAAGGCGCTGCTGCCGCTGCTCGACAGTTTCGTGGATACGAGTGAGGCCGAACTTCGCGCGATCTCAATACCCGTCCTGGTCCCCAGCGGGATCGACGATCATGACAATGGTTCGTCGGAAGATCTGGCCAAATTACTCCAGGACGGGTGCTATGCGGAAGTTCCGGGCAATCATATGAGCGCGGTGACCAAGCCCGATCTTGGCCGCGTCATCGCCGATTTCCTGGAGACTTGACCAGGAGCTGTCCAGCGGCGCAGATTGTGAAGCAATCCAACACGATAAAAGCCGAAGGATGCTTCATGAAAGCCAGCGTTTCATTTTTCGCCATCGCTACCTTGCTTGCCGCAGGCGGCGCCGCCGTCGCACATAGCCAGAGCCCGGCCGCCGCGACGCAGGCGCCTCGACAGGGCAATCCCACCGTGGCCGAGGCCGAGGCCTTCGTGGCGGCCGCGGAAAAGGAACTCGCCGAATTCTCGGTCCGCAACAGCCAGGCCCAATGGGTCAACAATACCTATATCACCGAGGATACCGACGCGCTCGCCGCATATTTCGGCACGATCGGCACCGAAATGTCGGTCCGGCTTGCCAATGGCGCCGCCCGATATGCCAATGTGAAGGGCCTGAGCTACGACACCAAGCGCAAGCTGGACACTTTGCGCGGGAGCATCGTCCTGCCGGCGCCGACCACAGCGGGTGCGGCCGCGGAATTGAACGAAATCGCCACCAGGCTCAATTCGACCTATGGCAAGGGCAAGGGCACGCTCAAGGGCCAGCCGATCGGCGGCAGCGACATTGAAGAGGCCATGGGCACCAACCGTAATCCGGCTGAGCTGCAGGAAATGTGGACGAGCTGGCACACCAATGTCGGGGCGCCGATGCGCAAGGATTATCAGCGCCTGGTGGAAATCGCCAACCAGGGATCCAAGGATCTGGGCTACAAGGATGTCGGCGCGATGTGGCGTTCGGGCTACGACATGCCTGCAGACGAATTTGCCGCGCTCACGGACAAGATGTGGAACCAGGTCAAGCCGCTGTACGACGATCTGCATTGCTACACGCGCGCCGAGCTCAACAAGGAATATGGCGACAAGGTGCAGGCGAAGACCGGACCGATCCGCGCCGACCTGCTCGGCAATATGTGGGCCCAGGAATGGGGCAATATCTATGACGTCGTGGCCCCGGCAGGTGCCGGCGACATCGGTTACGATTTGACCGATCTGCTGGTCGCCAAGAAATACGACGCGACAAAGATCGTGAAAACCGGTGAGGGCTTCTTCAGCTCGCTTGGTTTCGCGCCGCTTCCCGAAACCTTCTGGACCCGGTCGATGATCACCAAACCGGCCGATCGCGAAGTCGTCTGCCATGCCTCGGCCTGGGATCTCGACAATGTCGAGGATTTGCGGATCAAGATGTGCACCAAGGTGAATGGGGACGATTTCATCACCGTCCATCACGAGCTTGGCCACAATTATTACCAGCGGGCTTATAACAAGCAGCCTTACCTATATTTGAACAGCGCCAATGACGGTTTCCACGAGGCGATCGGCGACATGATCGCTTTGTCGGTGACTCCGGAATATCTGGTGCAAACCGGTTTGCTCGACCCCGGCAAGGTGCCGTCGGCGGACAAGGATATCGGGCTGTTGCTTCGTCAGGCGATGGACAAAGTCGCCTTCCTGCCGTTCGGCCTGCTGGTCGACAAATGGCGCTGGGGTGTCTTCAACGGCACCATCTCGCCGGCCAATTACAATAAGGGTTGGAACGATCTTCGCCTGCAATATCAGGGTATCGTTCCGCCGGTCGCGCGGACCGAGGCACAATTCGATGCGGGTGCCAAATATCACATCCCGGGAAACACGCCTTACACGCGCTATTTCCTCGCCCGGATCCTGCAATTCCAATTCTACAAGGCGGCTTGCGATCAGGCCGGATGGAAGGGCCCCCTGCACCGCTGCTCCTTCTACAATAACAAGGAAGTCGGCCGGCGGCTGAACGCCATGCTGGAAATGGGTGCGTCAAAGCCTTGGCCGGACGCTCTGGAGGCCTTTACCGGCACCCGTGAGATGTCGGGCGACGCCCTGGTGGAATATTTCCGCCCGTTGCAGAGCTGGCTCAAGCAGCAGAATAAGGGGCGGCATTGCGGCTGGAAGGCCTGATGCGCTAAGTTGCCGCGATTTTACCGGTGAACCGACTGTAAGCGCGGGGAGGGGCATTGCGCCCCGTCCCCCGCTTGAGCCATGAGGAGCCGTAATATGAAGACGGCCTTTTTCATTTTGACGTTTATGGCGATCGCGGCACCTGCCGCCAGCGCACCGGGGCGCTGGAACCCCAAGGCGCCTGAAAACAACCAGCTGCTGCCCGCCTTCAACCAGGCCAATGTCGAAGCGGTGCTGAACGCGATTGGCGCGCGTTCCCAGCGCACGAGCGGGGGAGAGAAGCCCGCGCTCGCCATAACCTTCCCCAACGGCCGAAAGGCGCGTGTCTCGCTGGGTGCCTGCAATGCGGACGGGTCGGCCTGCAAGTCGCTTAGCATCCAATCCAACTGGACCAGGATCGCCAATTCGCCCCCGGACCGGGTGACTGCAGCGGTCCAGCGCTTCAATCAGCGCTATTCTTTCGGAAAGGCCTATCTGACCGAAGATGGGCGACCGGGGATGCAGCGTTACCTCACCGCCGATTATGGGTTCATTCGGGGTAACCTGGCGGTCAATCTGGTCGTTTTTTCGAACCAGGTGGACCGCTTCGCCCGTGAAGTGCTGCAGCCGCTGGAAGGGAAGAAGTAGCTTCTAGAAGCGCGTTCCCTTCGGAATATCGGTCTCTGCGCTCCCATAGGATTCCGGCGGCTGCTTGTCATGCGCCAGGTCGCAGGCGGTGATCGCGGTCGCCATCACCGAATTAATCGGCCGCCCATTCTGTTCGCGATTGCGGCGAGCAAGGGCGCGGGTTCCAAAATAGGCTCCGGCCGCGGCGGCCATCGTGCCGCCGAACAAAGCGGCGGCGGCGACCGGGGCGAGACGCGGTTGCTTGTTTGCGCGGGTCTCCGTTTTTTCAGGAGCAGCAAAGTCGGCCATGGGAAGTCCTTGATGAACAGGATGAACCCGAACGATGCGCCTGGAGGCCAATTGTTGCCACCTACCTTCGGTGAAGGGAGGCAGGGAAGGGGCGGGGCACACCTGCCCCGCCCGAAGGGATCAGAGGCGTTCCAGCATATAATCGGCGCTGCTGACGTTGAACGCGCCGGGTTCCTCGACATTGAGCTGCTTCACGACGCCGTCATCGACCAGCATCGAATAACGCTGGCCTCGCGTGCCCATACCGAATTTGGATCCGTCCATAGTGAGGCCGACCGCCTTGGCGAAATCGCCATTGCCGTCGGCGAGCATGGTCACCTTGTCACCGGCGGAGCCACTATCGCCCCAGGCGCCCATCACGAACGCGTCATTGACCGCGGTGCAGGCGATTTCGTCGACGCCCTTGGCCTTGAACTCATCCGATTTCTCGACATAGCCGGGCAAGTGCCGCGCCGAACAAGTGGGCGTGAAGGCGCCGGGCACGGAGAACAGGGCGACCTTGCGGCCCTGGAAAAAGCTATCGCTATCCACCGGCTGCGGACCGTCCGGAGTTGCCTTGATGAAGGTGGTTGCGGGAATCTTGTCGCCGATTTGAATGGTCATGGCTCGTCCTTTCCAGGGCTTTGAGGTTGCCCGGCGCTCTAGCAAGGCTTCCCATCCCGCACCAGCGGCTTGCCGATTGAAGGGGCGCGTTTCGTTTGCTTATAGCGGGCCGATGGAACAACCACGCTTTCTTACCGGCCAATTGCTGCTGGCCATGCCCGGGATCGGCGACCCGCGTTTTGAAAAAGCGGTAATCGCGATGTGCGTGCATGACGAGGCGGGAGCACTCGGCATCGGCCTTGGCCGCCTGGTTCCCCGGATCGGGCTCCATTCGCTTCTGAACCAACTTGATATAGCGCCTGGACTGGCGCCGGACGTGCCGATCCATCTTGGCGGCCCGGTCGAACCGCAGCGCGGCTTCATCCTTCACTCGCTTGATTGGGGCGGGCAGGACAGCGTCCAGGTTTCCGACCGCTGGACGCTGAGTGCCACGCTCGACATCCTGCGGGCGATTGCCGAAGGGAAGGGCCCCTCGCGCTGGGTGGTCGCCCTTGGCTATGCCGGATGGGGCGCGGGACAGCTGGAACAGGAAATGTGCGGCAATGGCTGGTTCGCCACCCCGGGCAGCGAGGCCTTGCTCTATGATTGCGATGTCGATTCCCGCTGGGCTACCGCCTTCCAGGGCGCAGGGGTGGATACGCGACTGCTCACCGCCGATTTCGGGACCGCCTAAGCGCGCTCGCGCGAACCTTCGGAGCTTCTGAACAGGTCACATATAAAGATATCTTTATATTTGAATTTCACTCTCGCGCAGGCTAAGGGGGCCGCAATCAAGCCCATCGCTAACAATCACTCATCCAAGGAGCATACCGTGGCTACACAGGCCCAGTCCTCGTTCAATGACTATGTCGTCGCCGACCTTGATCTCGCCGGTTTCGGCCGCAAGGAGATCGAGATTGCGGAAACCGAAATGCCGGGCCTGATGGCGCTCCGTTCCGAATATGGCGCGGCCAAGCCGCTGACCGGCGCCCGCATCACCGGGTCGCTGCACATGACGATCCAGACCGCCGTTCTGATCGAAACCTTGACCGCGCTCGGTGCGCAAGTTCGCTGGGCTTCGTGCAACATCTACTCGACGCAGGATCATGCCGCGGCGGCGATTGCTGCTACCGGCGTTCCCGTATTCGCCGTCAAGGGTGAAACGCTCGAGGAATATTGGGGCTATGCGATCCGCATCTTCGATTGGGGCCAGGACCAGACCTGCAACATGATCCTCGACGATGGCGGCGACGCCACCATGTTCGCGCTTTGGGGCGCGCGGGTCGAAGCCGGCGAAACCCTGTTCACGCCGACCAACGAGGAAGAAGAGATTTTCGCGGCGACGCTGAAGCGTTTCATCGACGAGCGCCCAGGCTATCTCACCAAGACCGTTCAGACCATCAAGGGCGTGTCGGAAGAAACCACGACGGGCGTTCACCGCCTGTATGAGCTTGCCAAGCAGGGCAAGCTTCCGTTCCCGGCGATCAACGTCAATGACAGTGTGACCAAGTCGAAGTTCGATAATCTTTACGGCTGCAAGGAGTCACTGGTCGACGCGATCCGCCGCGCCACCGACGTGATGCTGGCCGGCAAGGTCGCCTGCGTCGCCGGTTTCGGCGATGTCGGCAAGGGCAGCGCCCAATCGCTTCGCAACGGCGGCGCCCGCGTCCTGGTGACCGAAGTCGATCCGATCTGCGCGCTGCAGGCCGCGATGGAGGGTTTCGAAGTCATCACCATGGAAGAGGCCGTCACCCGCGCGGATATCTTCGTGACCGCGACCGGCAATGCCGACGTGATTACGCTCGATCATATGCGCGTGATGAAGAATATGGCGATCGTCTGCAATATCGGCCATTTCGACAGCGAGATTCAGATCGGCGCGCTCAGCAACATGAAGTGGACCGAGATCAAGCCGCAGGTCGACGAAGTCGAATTCCCGGACGGCAAGAAGATCATTGTCCTGTCCAAAGGTCGCCTGGTGAACCTCGGCAACGCCACGGGCCATCCGAGCTTCGTGATGTCTTCCTCCTTCACCAACCAGGTTCTGGCCCAGCTCGAAATCTGGGAAGGCGGCGATAAATATAAGAACGACGTCTACGTGCTCCCCAAGCATCTCGACGAGAAAGTGGCCTTGCTTCACCTCGACAAACTGGGCGTGAAGCTCACCAAGCTTACCGACAAGCAGGCGGGCTATATCGGTGTGCCCGTCGAAGGACCGTTCAAGCCGGACCATTATCGCTATTGATTTAACGCCTGTTAGAGGTTGGCAGGTACGGCAGGATACCGATGAAGGACGTCCCCGAGGGCGTCCTTCATCGGCGTCAGCCGCTGTTCAAACTGCCGCCATTGATCAATGCCTTCACGATTGATCGGGCGGCGCACTTGCTCCGAACTTGAGGTACGGACTGCTCGTCGGTTTTCGTGAAAGCGCAGGCACGCCTCGTCGAACGGCAGATCGAGATAGTCCAGTAGCCGGCGTACTTCGGCTTCCGAATTTTCCACCAAATCTTCATAGATAACGCGATGAATTCGACCTGGAACGATCGTGTCGAAATGCTTCATCATCCGAACATAGTCGACATAGAAGGATCCTATGTCCTTCATGTTATAGGTGAACGCCTGGCCACGCGCGAAATGCTGTTTAAAATTGGAGAGCCCGCACGCGAGGGGGTGGCGTCGTGCGTCGATAATCTTGCAGTTGGGCAGCGCCGACAGGACCAATCCAAGATGAAGCCAATTATTGGGCATCTTATCGATGAACCGGGGGCGCGATGTCCGGCGCCTGAGCCCTGTGCTCCAGATGAAGCTTTGCCCGAGCTTGCGTAACTCGTCTCCGCCAAGCGCCGACAGCCTTTCAAGGTAGGCGCTATCCTCAAAGCCCGCATGCTTCCCGTCGCCCAGCCATTTGGCCAGAGTTCCCATGTCGGGCAACTCCATCGTCCCTTCGACCTGCGGATGGCTAGCCAGGATCTGCTCGATCAGCGTTGATCCGGAACGCGGCATTCCGACGATGAAAATGGGGTCTTGCGAAGGATATCCCTGTCCGGCGCGAGTCATGAAAAAATCACTGTCGAAAACTCGAATAGATTGATCAACATGACGGGACACGGCATCCCGATCATGCCCGACAGATTTTGCACGTAAACTGTTGCCGGCGGAATAATGGTCAAAAGCGATTTCGGTGAGGTCTCGCTGCTCGAGGGCCTTGCCCAGCGAAAAATGGATTCCCACACGATCGGTCTCATCCGCCGCTGGGTCATCAACCAGGCTCAACATGGCGTCTATATCGGCCTGATTGAAATTCTCCGTCTTGAGATCGGCCAGCGCCCACCATGCCTCGCCGAATATTGGCCGGATTACGATTGCATGGCGATAGGCGGCGATTGCGTCCTCGCGGCGGCCGACGGTGCGCAGGACATGGCCATAGCTGACCCAATTATGCGGACTATCCGGAAACTCACGCACCGTCTCCTCGTAAAGCTCCAGCGCTTCGCGATAGTCGCTGACCGCGTCATTTTCTGACTCGTCCTCAAGCATATTTTCCACCGGCAAAGCACCACGAGCGCCGTCAGGGGAGGCCGCATCTGTCTGCGCCATTCTTGCCCGCAAACGCCGCGTCGCCTTGAGGAGCGCGTGCGCGGACGAATAATCGGGCGCTAGATTAAGCGCCCGCTCCAGCAATTCTTCGGCCGCATCGAAATGACCGGTCCGAGCCCCGATTTCCGCGAGGAGCCGCAACGCCGCCGGGTCTTCCGGGTTCTCGTGGATATAGGGCCGGAGCAATTGTTCGGCGGCGTCCAGGCGATTTTCGGACAAGGACATGATAGCTTGAAACATTAACGGCTGGTGCGACGAGAGCTGGATCGCCCTGTCCTCTGCTCGCCGCGCCTCGTCTAGTTCGCCTACCTGGCGAAGGGCTCTCCCAAGAAGATGATGGGCCTCGTGACAGCGCGGATCGACGCGAATGATTTCGCGCGACTGTTCGATCGAGCTGGCAGGGTCAGACACGATCAACCGGCGGGCGTTCGCTAATGCATGGCCCTTGGTGCCGAACCCGTCCCGGTGTTGATCGCTCATCTTAATTCCTGAAAAGACTGGGAGGACCGCGCAAGGCTGCGATATGCCGTCTGATAGTTCAAGCGTCGGGTCGAAAAATTGGGTGAACTGCGGTGGCTGACCGAACGTGTTCAATTTTTTCAAAAAAAGGCCAGGACAAACGTCCCGGCCCCTTTTTTACGTAGCAATTAAATCAGAATTTGGCGACTGCGCCGGCATAGAAGAACCGGCCGATATTGCGGTAGATACCGCTTCCACCGCCAATACCAGACTGCCCGAAGGGCGGTTTGCGATTGGTGACATCATCGACGCCGAAATACATGTTGAAACGTTTGTTCACATCAACCCCAAGGCGAATGTCGTGGTAGAAGACCGAGGGATAGAACGGACGTTCCGCCCAATCCGAGTTGGTGGGCGCGCGACCCTGTTTCTCGAAGAAGAATTCATACTCGGCCGTATTGAGCAACATCTTACCCAAGTAACGCATTTCGTAGCCGATGGTGAAGGGGCCGGATTTCAGTTCCGTACTCCAGTTGAACGCATCCTTGGGATCGCCCAGTTCGAGCAAATTCTGATCCGCCAGCGTTGGGTCCGTCGGATCGAGGAACTGGTCGTTCTGCAGAGCGCGGGTGTAGACGAACCGGGTGTTGAACTGTCCGACCCCGTTGATGGCGCGGCGATAGGATGCGTCAACGTCGATGCCGCGAACCTTCAACTTGGCGTAGTTTAGCGGTGTAAGCTGAAGGCTGTTTTCCAGAATACGTCCGCGAATTTCACCGCGCGGACCGCCTCCGACACCGGCACGCTGAAATTGCGTACAAAACTGGTTGTTGATATTGGCCAAGTCATAGCAAGCGTTGACGAGAGCCTGCGCCGATGGCGACGTAATCACGTCGTCAACGGTTATGCTGTAATAATCGACCGAAAGGGCGAACCCGGGCAGGAACCGCGGCTGAAGCACTCCGCCGATGGTGATCGAGTCCGATGTTTCCGGCTTCAGATCTTCATTGCCTCCCGACAGGAAGCCCAACGATGCCGTGTAATTATAGTCGAATCCAGCTGGCACGCCGGCGGCAGCGCAGTTTGCCGCGCGATTTGCCGAGCCCGCCCCGATCTGGTCGTTATCACACGGATCGGTGAAGCCTGGCGCGAAATTCTGCCCGAGCGGGGTAAATGCATCGGCCAGGCTCGGTGCTCGCACGGCTCTCGATAGATTGGCGCGAAAGCGCAGGTCGCGGACCGGAGCCAGGATCGCGCCCACGTTATAGGCGTAAGCCGTGCCTGATCCCTTATAGTCTGCGACCCGGCCTGCGCCGGAAATCGTAAACTCTTCTATGAAATCGTTGGCAATGATCGGCAGACGAAGTTCGCCGAACGCTTCCTTCACCTCGAATTTGGGCGGCGCAAAGCGGGGAATGGCATTGTAGAACGTCAGGCCATTGGCCGTTGTGGAATCCTGTTCATAGAGAACGTCGTAGGTGCGATATTCTGCACCTACGGCGAACCCGACGGGACCGCCTGGAAGGTTGAGAAACTCGCTGGTATCGCCCGAAAGGAAGGCGTTGAGGACGAGTTCCTTGATGTTTCCCTTGGCAACGGAATCTTCGAGAATATAGTCCCGCGCGGCCTGCGTGATATTGCCTTCACCGAAGAAATTGACGGGGACGCATTGTGCCACGTCATTGGCAAGCTGTGCGCGAGCCGCGGCCTCGTCGAGCGCGAATTCAAAGGGAAGTCTGGCCGACGGATCGATCGAAGCACGGCAGACGATATTGCCGTTGGCTGGATTGCGAACCGCATCGATCGACAGCAGATAGCGTTGCAGATTAACGTTGCCCAGGATGTTGGTGCGTTCCTTGAGCTTGCCGTAATTGGCGGACACTTCGTACGACCAGTCGTCGTTAAATTCGCCGCGAACGCCCCCGACGATGCGGAAGGTATCACGCCGGCCTTCTTCCTCTCGATTGCTGAGTTCAACGACGTTGCGGAACATATAGAAATAGGTGTCGTCCGTCGCTGGATCGAGACCATATTCGCCCAGGATCGTGTTCCGTGCCTGGGCCGAAAGGTAAGGATTGTCCGTGAAGAAGATTTCGCGGGGCGAACCAGTGGCAGGCGTAAAGAACGGCCCGGAGGCGTTGCCCAGCGAGTCAGTCCGCACGAATTTGGCTTCGATAAAGGGCTCAAAAGCCTCGCTGACCGTGAAGTGGGCCAATAGGTTGGCGCTGTAGCGATCAAGCTTTGGAGACAGGCCAAACTGCGTCCCGTCGCGGAAATTGTCACCGTCGCCGCCCAGGAACGAACCGAACGGGCTTATGCCTACACGCTGGCCAGTGAACGGAGTAAGCGTCCCGTTAGGCTGAAAAGCGTAAGGGATCGTGAAATTGCCGGATCCGCCTACCAGGGGATCAGCTGGATTGATGAAGTTGCAGCATGAATAGAAAGCGCCTCCATTTCTGTAGAGCGCGCTGCGAATATCCCTCAGAAAGACCCGGTCGGGCTGGTTGTCGCTGGGAGCACTCGCGGGGTCGGTATCGACCACGACGAATCCATCCGTTTGGCGCAAGTTCGGACGGCCCGCACCATAAAAATCCTGCTGACGGGCATATTCCAGATTGACCGCCACGTTGCCGCGACCATCGCTGAAGTTCCTACCGGCAAGCACGCTGCCATAATATTGACCGGCGTCGCCATACTTGCTCACGCCGGCCTGACCGCGGACCTGCAGTCCTTCGAAGTCGCGCTTCAGAACGAAGTTCACTACGCCCGCAATTGCATCCGATCCATAGATCGCGGAATTGCCGCCGGTGACCACGTCGACCCGCTCGATGAGGTCGGTCGGCATCGTGTTGGTGTCCACCTCAACGGCGTTGCCGAGAATATTCGAGGCGACGTGGCGGCGGCCGTTCTGCAGTACAAGGGTGCGGTTCGTGCCAAGCCCGCGAAGATCGAGATTGTTGAGACCGGAAGTGCCCAGGAAACGAGTCGAGTTCGCTTGGCTCATCGTGCTGCGAAGTGCAGGAAGCTCGTTCAGCGTATCACCGACCGAAGTCTGGCCGGTCTGAAAGAATTCCTCACCTCCGACTGAGGTGATAGGCACAGCGGAATCCAGATTGGGCCTGCGGATGCGGGAGCCTGTAACCACGATCGCGTCATCCGACGTGGCGCTCTCACCCGATTCGATTTCAACCTCGCTCTGCAGGGTCGCAGGCGGATCCTTTTCTTCCGCCACTTCCTGGGCGACAGCGCTGGTAGCAAAGCACAGCGTAGCGCCAAGGAAGGCCGCAGAGCGGAGTGCACTGGTGCCGAGTAGGTTTAAACTTTTCATGTGATCCCTCATGACGATGCGTCGATGCAGACGGTTAGACTCTCAAATTCCCTAAGAAACTGATCGGATTTCTTAATCCGCACAATATGCTAGTTCAAATTCCCCTGAGCTGTCGCAAAAGTATCACATGGCAAGGAGGGGCTCGACAGCCCCCAGAATAGCCCAGTGCCCCGGATTTCCGCGGTCACGAAGATGAATGTGATATTAATGTGACACCGGTGAACCTTTCAATCGGCGGTGACGTGCGGGCGTTTTCTTTTGGGGGCGGATGCGCGACAATGGCCGTCAGCTTCAAATTTCTCAGTCAAAATTATCAAAATCAATGTGAAGAGGGATATATCGATGCGTCTCCTAAGCACCTCGAAGGGCCTGGCCGCTACTGCTTCCGTGCTGGCAATTGCGCTCGCAATGGGTAATCCGGCCTACGCGCAGGAGACGACAGGCGAGGACGACCCCGCAACGTTGCAGAGCGAAGTCGAAGCCGAGTCGGGGGAAAATGCGACGACTGATGAGGCCATCGTCGTCACGGGATCGCGAATTCGCCGTCCGAATCTGGAATCTGCTATCCCGATCAGCTCGCTTGGCGGCGAGGAGTTTTTCGAAACTGGGGAAATTGCCGTCGGCGAAGAGCTGAATGATCTCCCGCAGCTCCGCAGCTCGATGGGCCAACAGAATGCTGCGGGCCAAAGCCTGGCCCTTGCTGGTCTCAATTTGCTCGACCTTCGCGGCCTTGGCACGGCGCGCACGCTAGTGCTCGTCAACGGCCGGCGTCACGTGGGCTCAGACATTATCAACAACGCAGTCTCCCCGGACGTCAATACTTTCCCGACTGCACTTATCCAGCGCGTGGATATCGTCACAGGCGGAAACTCGGCCATTTACGGTTCCGATGCCATTGCCGGCGTCGTGAACTTCGTTCTCAAGCGTGATTTCGAAGGTGTTGAAGCCCGCGGGCAGGCCGGGATCAGCCACTATGGTGACGCGGGAGCTTACTTTGCCAGCCTTACCGCCGGCCAGAACTTTGGCGATGGCCGTGGTAACGTCGCCATCAGCGCCGAATATGCGCGGCAAGATCAATATTTCGGAGCTGGCCGGCCGTTCATCGAAAGCCAAGATGGGTTTCTGGTTGTTGACACGGACATCAGGTGCACGGGCAGCAACGCCGCAACTTGCGACCCGAACGTAAACGCGACGAATAGCGACGGGAATCCCGATCGAATATTCTTCCGGAATATTCGCAGTGGCACGATCAGCAATACCGGCGTGATCCAGTTCGGGTCCACGCAAGCGGCCGGTCTTAGCGCCGCCAACAATTGCGGAACAGATGCAGTTGGCGGCCGGTTCAACTGTCCGTTTATCTTCCAGCAGGACGGAACGCTCGTCCCGATCAGTGGCGCCCGTGTGGGCATCGGTCCCGCCGGATCCTTCATTGGTGGAAATGGCGAAGATTTCCGGGGCGGAGAGGAGTTCCAGCTCGCCGCGAACCTGGATCGTTACGTGGTGAACCTTCTTGGTCACTATACCTTCAGCGACGCTTTCGAGCTATTCGGCGAAGCCAAATACGCTAGAACGGATTCAATTGGCGCCGCCGGCACAGGCCCCGGTTTCATTGTCAGCGCGGGGTTAGGCGGCGACGCTCGGCAAGCCTTCCGGATCGACAATCCGTTTCTGACTGATCAGGCCCGCGGAGTGGTTATTCAGCAGCTCAACCGGTTTGGAGTGGATCTCAATACGGGCGCCCCGCTGACTACCGCTCAGCGGGCTCAAATTGCCGCAGGGACATTTCGGGTTCGTTTCCAGGAGAGCTTCCTGAACCTGGGCAAGCGCGAAACTCAGATCAAGCGTGAAACCTACCGGGCTGTCGTCGGCGCGCGCGGAACGTTCAACGACGACTGGACGTTCGAAGCCTCCGCCAATTATGGCGAGTTCAAGGAATTCAACTTTCAGGCCGGGGCACTTGGGCGGCAGCGGCTTCTCCTCGCGCTGGACGCCGGACGCGATCCGGCGACTGGACAAATTCGTTGCCGCTCGCAGTTCGATCCGGCAGCCCGAGTGGGCTCGCCTACCGCCACAGGAACCGCCGCGCAAATCGCTGCCACGCTCAACGCGGACGTTGCCGCTTGCGTCCCCATTAACCCATTTGGCGGCCAATTCACGCAGCAGCAGCGGGATTATCTGCTTTTCCCCTCCACGGCGGAAGGGAAGATCACGCAGTTCGTCGCCAACGCCTTCATCTCGGGCGACTCCAGCGAGCAGTTTGAGTTGCCCGGTGGTCCGGTCGGATTCGCCATGGGCCTCGAATGGCGGCGTGAGAAGAACTTCTTCGAAGTAGATGAGAACACCCGTCGCAACCTGACGTTCTTTAATCCAACGAGCACCTTCCGCGCTCCGGCGTTGGATGTGAAGGAGGTTTTCGGAGAAATCCGAGCGCCACTCCTAAAGGATGTGCCGTTCTTCCACGAACTCACGCTGAACGCTGCTGCGCGGTACGCGCTTTATAGCGGTGCAGCCGATGCGACTGGCGGCGTTCTCGCCTACAATGCCGGCGTCGAATGGGCTCCGGTAAGGGATTTGCGGCTGCGAGGGAACTATTCCCGGGCAGTCCGCTCTCCGAACCTTTCGGAGCTCTTCACTGCGGAGACCGCCGGTTTCGCTACCATCGGCGCAAACGACCCGTGCGCTGTTCGCAATCGTAGCGCGGGCGCCTCCACTCGAGCGGCAAACTGCGCCGCGCTGGGCGTGCCGGACAGTTTCGACTTCGTATACCCTGGTTCGCTTACCATCAGGTTCGGCGGCAACCCGAACCTCCGTGCGGAAACGTCGAAATCGTTGACGCTTGGCGGGGTCCTTCAGCCACGCATTCTCCCTGGCTTTTCCCTTTCCGTCGACTATTTCGACATCAAGGTGGAAGACGTTATTACCAGTGTCGGGTCGCTGACCATTCTCCAGCAGTGCGTCGACCAGCCAACGATCGATAATCCGTTCTGCGCCCTCTTTCAGCGTAATCGGGGGCCTGGGCTTGGTCCTGCCGGCGAAATTCCTGGCCGCGTCCTCGAGGGGAGCCTGCTTCAGTCGACACTGAACTTTGCAAGCCGCCGTGCCCGCGGTGTCGATGCGGAGCTTACACTCCGGAGGGACATTCCTGGCCTGGGTCGCCTGGATCTGCGCGGCATCTACACGCATACTTTCGAGCGCTCGAACTTCGAAAATCCAGCTAATCCGAAATTTGAGAACGTCCTTCTCAAAGAACTGGGAGATCCCGCGGATGAGTTTGCAATTCGGGCTAACCTTAAGACTGGACCCGTCACATTTGGTTACAACCTGCGGTTTATCGGAAAGCAGTATCTCAACACGTTTGAGGACTACAATTCAGTGAATGACCTGCCTCCCCAAAACGCTGATTATGCCAACGTAAAATACTATCCTGAGGTTGCTTATCATAACTTCCGCGTAGGCTTCGAGGTTGGAGATGCCAATGAGTTCTATGTGGGCGTGGACAACGCGTTCAACAAAGAGCCGCCCCTTGGTCTAACCGGCATCGGAGCAGGAAGCGGCATTTACGACAATCGCGGCCGCTTCTACTATTCGGGATTCAAAGCGCGCTTCTAGAGGCTATTCGCAAACTCAACGAACGGGGGCCGGAACATCGTTCCGGCCCTTTTTTCTTTGCGCTGGCAATTTGAGCATCGGATGGCGATGTTAAGCACATGACGTTCCACGCTCTCGCAGGTCGCACCGAAGATCTCGCTTTATCCGGGAAAGGAGGTGAAGCGCTGGAAATGCTTGAAAAGGCGGCGTCGCAGAACGATCCCGAAGCTCTATTCGTCCTTGCTCAATGGTGTCTTTCCGGCAGGTTCGTCGCCCGCGACTTGTCTCTGTCGCGCGATTTCTTTCGGCGAGCGGCGGAAGCCGGCAATCTGGAGGCGGGGCCGGTTTATCGGGCGTTTGTCGCCAACGGCACAGGCGGTCCGCCGGACTGGCAAGGCGCTTTGCGTCTCCTGAAATCCGCTTCCCCACGCGAACCGCAGGCCCGGCGGCAATTGGACCTTGTCAGGAAAATGGGCCTGACAGCGAGTGGTGATCCGCTGGCTATTCCCCAACCTGAAGATTTAAGTGAATCGCCTCAGGTGAAATTATTTCCCTCGCTGTTCACGAGCGCGGAATGCGATTTCATCGTCCAGAATGCCGAGCCCTTATTCTCCCCTTCGGTGGTCGTGGATCCCGATACCGGGCGCGATATCCCCAACCCCATACGGACGTCGGAAGGGGCAGCCTTTCCGCTGGCCCTTGAAAATCCAGCGCTTCATGCTCTTAATCGGCGACTGGCCCTGGCGAGCGGCACGCTTTCGGAACAGGGAGAGCCACTGCAGGTCCTGAAATATCGACCGGGTCAGGAATATAAAGCGCATCTCGACGCTCTTCCGGGTGTGGACAATCAGCGTCTATTCACCATTCTGGTCTATCTCAACGAGGATTATGAAGGAGGTGAGACCTGCTTTCTGATGAGTGATCTGCGGGTCAGAGGACGCAAAGGCGACGCCTTGCTGTTCGCCAATTCGGATTTCTACGGGAGGACGGATCAGCGTTCGCGTCATGCGGGGCTGCCGGTTATCAAGGGAGTGAAGCTTCTTGCCTCGCGATGGATTCGGGCCCGGCCGCTCGATCTTTCGGGACGAAGTCCCCGGAACTGATAAAGATGCCTCAGGCGAGGCTTCCTAAGATCGGCGCGCGCCTTTAGGGTCCGGCCTGTATGCAGGGCAGACCCGTCAATCCATGATTGAACTTCCACCGACAGCCATTGCGGCACTTGGATTGATGGCCGGCCTCTGGCTGGTGATCGCCGTCGTCGCCGTGGTATCCGGTTTGCGGCGGGAAAAGGCGGCGAGAGGGATCAGCGACGAAGCGGCGGCCGCGACCGCGCTTCTTGCGGCCTCTTCATCGATCCCGTTGGTGGTTGAGCCCGGCGGCCTGCTGGATCCTGCGGGAAGGTTGAGATCGTGGCTCGACATGAGCGCCCCGACTGCCCGCACATTTTCCGATATTCCTTCCCTGCCGCCGGAGGTGGGCGCCAATCTCGACAGGAATGTCGCCAGGACATCTTCCACCGGAGAATGTTTCGAGCAGAGTTTTCGAGTGAGTTCATCGTCGCACATCCTGAAGGTTTGGGGCGGGCCCGCGCCGCCCGCGTTCAAACAGGGCAGCGTCCTCCTCTGGTTCACTGACGCCACCGAAGCGGAGCAGCAGATGGATGGCCTGCGCAGCGAGGTTGGCCGCCTCGCCACCGCGCTGGACGCGCTCACCGGGTTGCTGGAGGCAGCTCCATTTCCGATGTGGCATCGCGGTCCCGATTTGCGCCTTGCCCTGGTCAACAGCGCTTATGTGCGGGCGGTCGAGTCCGACAGCGCAATCGCAGTGATCAAGTCCGGCATTGAGCTGGTCGATGAAAGCGAGGGCCGAAACGCGCTGAGCCAGGCAGCCGCGGTCCTGCAAAGCGGGGAGGCGCTATCGCGCACGCTTCCTGCCACCATCGCCGGCGAGCGGCGCACCATGCAGGTGGTCGAGGTTCCGCTGGGGGAAGGGGTCGCCGGCTATGCTATCGATGTCGAAGATCGCGAACAGGCCCACGCCGAATTGTCGCGCTTCGTGCGCGCGCAACGCGACATGCTCGATCGGCTATCCGCGGGAGTCGCTCAATTTTCCCGCGACCGGAGCCTCATCTTTTTCAATCAGCCCTTCTGCCGGCTGTTCGCGCTGGCCAGCGACTTCCTGGCGGACGAGCCCGAATTCGATCGGGTGATCGAAGCGATGCGGGAAAGCGGAAACCTGCCGGAGGTGCGCGATTTCCCGGAATGGAAAGAGGAAAGGCGCGGATGGTTCACCTCCGGCCTCGCAGCGGATGAGGAGGATTGGCTGCTCCCGGGGGGAAAACATCTCCGTGTAGTCGCGCAGCCTCTCCCGGACGGAGGTCTGGTGGTCATTTTCGAAGACAGGACCGAACAGATCCAGCTGGCGAGCGCTCGCGACACCTTGCTTCGGGTGCGAACGGCGACATTCGACAATCTGTTCGAGGCAATCGGCGTCTTCGCATCGGATGGACGGCTCCATTTGTGGAACAACCGTTTCAAGGAGCTTTGGCAATTCGACGAAGAACAGCTTTCCGCCCATCCGCGCATCGATGCCATGGTCCCGCATATTGCCGGCAAATTGAAGCGTCCAAATCATGCCTCCCTGGTGCGTGAACTGGTGCGCAGCGCAACGGTCGAGCGGAAGCAGCGCAACGGCCGGGTCGCGTTGACCGACGGGCGCGATTTCGAATTTGCCGCGGTCCCGCTACCTGACGGAAATGCGCTTTTCACGATGCTCGACATCACCGACAGCCGGATGATCGAAGCGGCATTGCGCGACAAGAACGAGGCGCTTGAGGATGCCGACCGGCTGAAGACGGCTTTCGTTTCGAATATGAGTTATGAATTGCGCACGCCGCTCACCTCGATCGGGGGCTTCGCGGAAATGCTGGCCGGCGGATATGCAGGGGACCTGCCCCCCATAGCCGCCGAATATGTGGCAGCGATCAATGATAGCGTCACGCGCCTCAGCGCCCTGATCGACGACGTCCTCGATCTCACCCAAAGCGATACCGGCAGCCTGTTGCTCGCTGAAGATCAGGTGGATCTGCAGGCTTTGTGCCGGGAGGCCGCCGACCGCGCCAGTGAAGCGGCCAGGAAGAAGAATATCGAGATCGTCGCAGACCTCGATCCTTCGGTCGGCGAGCTGACCGGCGACCGCCGGCGCCTTCGCCAGGTGATCGACAATATCCTCAAGAATGCGGTGGCCTATACGGACGAGGGAGGAGGCGTCCTGCTCCACGCCACCGGAAGCGCGCGTGCAGCGGAAATCACCATCTCTGACAATGGGCGGGGCATATCCCCAGCCGATCAGGCGCGGGTGTTCGACCGCTTCCACCGAAATGCCGGTCCTGGCAGGGGCGACGATTCCGCCCTGGGCCTGGGTCTTCCGCTCGCAAAGCAATTCATCGAGGCGCATGGCGGATCGGTGAAGCTCCAGTCGACCGTCGGCACCGGCACTAGCGTTGCCTTGTTTCTGCCCCGGCGGTCCTGATGCTGCTTGCCGGAGAAGAGGCAACGGAAGGACTGGGGCATGCCTTGGGCGAGCAACTCCGTGTGGGGGACGTGATCGCCCTGTTTGGCGATCTTGGCGCCGGCAAGACGACCTTCAGCCGTGGAGTGCTTAGCGCGCTCGGCTTCCAAGGCGAGGTCACGAGCCCCACTTTTCCGATCGTTCAGCCTTATGAGGTGGCGGGCATGCGACTGCCGCTCTGGCACGTCGACCTATATCGTTTGGAGGAAGCCGAGGATATCGAACAGCTTGCGCTGGACGAGGCGCGCATGGACGCGGCTTTGGTGATCGAATGGCCGGGGCGGATGGGCGCCGCTTTGTGGTCAGACGCCCTGCGCCTCACCCTGTCGGTCGCAGGAGAGGGCGTTCGCTCCTTGACAGCCGAGGTGCCTCCCGCTTGGGAGGGCCGATGGCCACTATGATTCCGCCCGCCGCCGCGCCGGCCTTTCTCGCCGCAAACGGCTGGGAGGGGGCGGAAATTCGTCCGCTCGCAGGCGACGCGTCATTCCGACGCTATTTCCGGGTACATCGCGAAGGCGAGAGCGCCGTATTGATGGACGCTCCGCCCGAATATGAGGATATAAGCCATTTCCTGCGGGTCTGCGGCCATTTGCTGGATCGCGGATTCCTTCCGCCGCGCCCACTCGCCATCGACCGGGAGCAAGGACTTTTGCTGCTGGAGGATTTCGGAGACGATAGGGTCGGGCCCCTGTTGCAGCATGAGCCCGCACGCGAGCGTGAAATCTATGAAAGCGCGGTCGATACCCTCGCCGAAATGGCGCGCGAACCCGCCCCGGCGGACATCGGCCATTATGACGATAGGGCCATGACTCGCGAAGTCGCCTTATTCCCTGATTGGTATGCCCCCGCCGTTTCGATCCAGGTCGAGGAGGAGGGTTATTACGGCGCGTGGCGCGAAAGTTGGGCCGATGTGATCGCGGAAGTGGAGCGCGAGGCGGTGATGGTACTTCGCGACTATCATGCCGATAACCTCATGGTGCTTCCGGGACGCCGCGAACTGGGCCTGCTGGATTTCCAGGACGCGCTCGCCGGCCATCCCGCTTATGATCTGGTTTCGCTGCTCCAGGACGCGCGGCGCGACGTTCCGCCCGCCTTGGAGGAGGATATGCTGGCCCGCTATGCTTCCACCCTGGGGATCAGCGACGTCGAGCGCTTCCGTGCCCATTATGAAGTGCTGGGTGCGCAGCGTAACACCAAGATCCTGGGTATTTTTACGCGCCTTTGGAAACGCGACGGAAAGCCGCATTATCTGGCGCTCCAGCCCCGCGTGTGGGGCTATCTGGAGCGAAACCTCGCCCATCCGGCGCTTGGACCAGTCTGTGCCTGGTTCGACGCCAACGTCCCGGCGGCGAAGCGGGCCGCGGCCTGGGCCGACAGCGAAGCTGGATGAGCAAGCATAGGAAACCGCTCGCATTGCGGCCCGCCCCGACCGGCAAGGTGCCGGAAAGTGCGATGGTAATGGCTGCGGGTCTGGGCAAAAGAATGCGGCCGCTGACCGCCAGCCGGCCGAAACCGTTGATAGAAGTGGCAGGGCAGACCTTGCTCGACCACAGCCTCGAACATCTGAAAACCGCGGGCGTGAAGCGGGCGGTCGTCAATGTCCACTATCTGGCCGATGCACTCGAAGCACATCTTAAGAATAATGTACAAGATATTGAAATCATTGTTTCAGATGAGCGGGATCAATTGCTGGAAACGGGGGGTGGCCTGGTCCGGGCCTTACCACTGATCGATGCCGATCCGTTCCTGGTGATCAATTCTGACAATCTCTGGATTGACGGTCCAATCGACTCGCTGCGCCTGCTGGCGTCCGATTGGGACGATCAGCGGATGGATGCATTATTGCTGCTGGTTCCGCTCGCGCGGGCCACGGGCCATAGTGGCCAGGGCGACTTCCATTTGAGCGCAACCGGGGAAATTCGCCGCCGCAAGCGCGGCGTTGTCGCACCGTTCGTCTATACGGGCATCCAGATGGTGTCGAAGCGGCTGCTTGAAGGCGAGGTGCCGGAGGGCCCCTTTTCCACCAATCTCCTTTGGGATCGGGCGATCAGCGCCGGACGCTGTTTCGGGGCCGTGCACCAGGGCCTCTGGTTCGATGTCGGCACCCCGCAAAACGTCAAGAAGACCGAGGCTTTCCTCAGCTACGCTTGAAGCCGCCTCTCGACTTGGCTTCGGGGGAGTGGTTAGGATTGCTACGTGGTCTCCAGCGCGCATCCTTCGATCTTCACCATATCGCCGCATCGCGCCTTTGCCGATGCGCTCGCCGCCGGTCTCCTCGCACGCTTCGGCCAGACCCCGATCGGGCTTGCACAGGGGTTGATCCTGGTCCCGAACAACAGGGCGGCGCGATCGATCACGGAGGCGTTCGTTCGCCGTTCCGACGGGGGCCTGCTCCTCCCGCGCCTCGTACCGGTCGGCGACCCGGAATTGGACGAGCGCATCGGCGGCGCGCTCGAACCTCTAGAGGAAGGGGAGGATATTCCACCCGAAATCCCTCCGGTCGAGCGGTTGATGCTGCTTGCCGCTTTGGTTCAGAAACAAATGGGCGACATAGATGCCGCGGAGGCGGTGCGCCTTGCGCGCGACCTTGCCCGAACGCTCGACCAGCTCCTGATTGAACGTATCGACCCTGCGCGGCTCGGCGACTTCGCGGCCGATTTTCCCGATCTGTCAGCTCATTGGCAGAAATCGCTCGACCGGCTGCAGGTCATATTGTCCGAATGGCCCCAATTGCTGAAGGCGCGAGGCCGGATCGACCTTACCGAACGCCGCAACCGGCTGCTGGCGGCGGTGAGTTCGCGTTGGCGTGGAAAGCCCCCTACCGGTTTCGTAGTGGCGGCCGGTATTACCACCAGCGCGCCTGCAATTGCCGGATTGCTGCGCATTGTGGCGGGCCTCCCAGCAGGAATGGTCGTTCTTCCCGCGCTCGATATTCAAATGCCGCAGGATGAATGGGACGCGCTTGGTCCGCATGAACCGGATCTCGTCACCGGTTACCGGCGAGCGTCGATCGAAACCCACCCACAATATCATATGAAGCTACTGCTCGATCGAATGGGGGTGGCACGTGACGAGGTCGAAAATTGGCGCTGGGGCGGAGGCCGGAATGCGCCGGCAGTGAGGAGCCGCGCCATCGCCAATGCCATGACGCCGGCGACGTTCACATCCAAATGGCGCGACCTGAAACCCGCCGAGCGGCGCCTGAGCGGCGTCCGCGCTCTTGAACTAGCCGATCCGGCGGAGGAAGCGCAGGCGATCGCTATCGCGCTTCGCGAAGCCCTGGAAACACCGGAACGAACCGCGGCTTTGGTGACCCCGGATCGGGGTCTCGCCCGCCGTGTTTCGGTGCTTTTGCGGCGCTGGGGGATCGAGGCCGACGACAGCGCCGGCCGTCCGCTTGCCGAGACTCCGCCCGGCACCTTGTTGCACGCGCTGGCGACAGCAGCGGCGGAGAATTTCGCGCCGGTGGCATTGCTCGCTCTGCTCAAACACCCATTGGTGATGAAGGGGGAGGGGCGCGCCGCCTGGCTGGACGGAGCGCGCTCGCTCGATCTCGCCTTGCGCGGGCCGCGTCCGCCCGTGGGCCTTCAGGGCATGACCGATTATCTTTCCGATCGCAAAGGCCGCGACGGCAAGGCTAGGGATCGGGCGGCTTCATGGTGGGCGAATGCCCGCGCGAAGCTCGACCCACTTGAGACGGCATTCAACTCCGCCAGGCCGAGCCTCGCCAGTCTTCTGGCTGCACTTCGGGAGACAGCTTCCTCACTTACCGGCGACGAGGCCTGGGCGGGCGCGGCGGGCCGCGAAGCCGCTAATCTGTTCGCCGCGCTGGAGCCCGCGTCGGAGAGCGGCCCCGGGCGCCTTGCACCCGCCAATCTCCTACCATTGCTGGACCAGATGATGCGTGAGGTCGCGGTGCGCCCGCCTTATGGCCAGCATCCGCGCATTTTCATCTGGGGTTTGCTCGAGGCGCGGCTCCAGCATGCCGACCTCATGATCCTTGGCGGCCTGAACGAAGGGGGCTGGCCGGCGCTTCCCACTCCGGATCCCTGGCTCGCGCCGCGACTTCGTGCGGAGCTTGGCTTGCCGGGTCTCGAACGGCAGATCGGACTTTCCGCGCACGACCTTGCGGGCGCTTTGGGGGCGCGCGAGGTGCTGGTAACACGGGCGCGCCGAGATGCCCGCGCGCCAGCAATCGCCTCGCGTTTCTGGTTGAGGCTGGAGGCAATGACCGGTGGTCTGACCCGTTCCGCACATCACCGCCGCTGGGCGCGAGAGCTTGATCGGCCCGCTTCGCATAGGCCAGCGTCACAACCGGCACCCTCACCGGCGACGGCGCTCCGTCCAAGCACAATATCGGTAACTGAAGTGGATCGGCTGAAGGCCGATCCGTTCGCTTTCTATGCCCGCAAGATGCTGCGCCTTTCGGCGCTCGATGCGATCGACGCCGATCCGAGTCCGGCTTGGCGGGGAAGCGCGGTCCATGAAGTGCTCGAAGCCTGGATGAAGGAGGATGATTGCGATTCTTCCAAACTTCATCCGCGCGCCGAAGCGTTCCTTGCGGGAGCTTCTGCTCACCCGCTGATGCGAGCTTTATGGCAGCCGCGCCTCATGGAGGCGGTGGACTGGATTGCGAGCGAGGTGGCCAGGAACAAGGCGAAGGGGCGGCGCCCGATCGCGGCCGAAGCGGAGGGCGAGATCGAAATTGCGGGCATAAGGCTGAAGGGCGTGGCAGATCGTATCGACCGTGCCGCCGACAACAGCCTGATCGTCGTGGACTACAAGACCGGAACGCCGCCCGGTCCGAAGGCGGTAGCGGATGGCTTTTCGATGCAATTGGGCCTGCTGGGCCTGATTGCCGAGCAGGGCGGCTTCGACGAAATAGAAGGAATACCGGCCTGCTTCGAATATTGGTCGCTTGCCAAGAAAGCGGGCGCGCTTGGTTTCGTTGCAAGCCCCGTCGGAGGCAGGAACGGGATCGATGCCGACGATTTCACCAACATCGCCGCGCGCAACTTCATTGCCGCAGCGCAGAAATGGCTGACGGGCGCTGAGCCCTTCACCGCGAAGCTCCACCCGGAATATGCGCCTTATGGCGATTACGATCAGCTTATGCGCGTGGACGAATGGTATGGGCGCGAAAAGCGTCCGACGCCCTGAGGGCAGCGCGATTCAATTGCCTTGCCCGGTCACGCCCCGCTCATAAAGCTGGATGCAATTGTCATCGCCGGGGCCCGGATCGCAAGCAGGATATCCAGTGCGCCCTTCGATCGGCCCACCAAGGGCTTCGTTGACCGTTGCTGGATGCTCCATCAATTCGTCGTGCGCGGTTAAAAGCGAATTCGCCTCGGTGACCCGTTCGTAGGAGCCGCCGTCCGACGGCATGGTTCCGTCGAAGGTGGAATCGGCCCCAATCGGGCGCTCGGGAAGCTGTATGCAATTTTCCGCGCCGGGCGAGGAACAGGGAGCGTCGTTTCGGGCGGGCGGTTCGGTGGCAGGGTCTTGCGCCAATAGCGGGGTGCCAACCCCCAGAGCGGCGGTCACCATCAAAAACCTGTTCATGTCCGCCTCCTCTGGGCGCGGCCAGAGCCGCGACCGTCAACTGCCGTCAGTCATAGAACGAAGTGCGCGCGCCTTTTCTCCGCCCGAGCGAGACAGCCGATGCCAGCCGCCTCAATCTTGCGACGGCCTACTCACAGCGGTTCGAGTGGGTCGGCTTCAGCTGTTGACCGCTTTGGACTGCGGTGCCTCGCCGGTCGCGTTCGCGGCCTTCATGTGAACGATCTGGACCGCGTTGCTTAGCTGGTCCGGCGTGAAAGGCTTGGCGAGGACCAGTACGTCCCCGGGGCGGTTGGCAATCGACGCCGTATCGGCATAACCAGTGATGATGATCCCGGGCAGGCCCGGCCTCAATGCGCGGGCGCGGCGCACGACTTCCACTCCCGACAGCCCCGGCATCGCATAATCGCTTACGATCACGTCGCAGCAATCGGGCTCATTCTCCATGATCGCGAAAACTTCGCTGCCGCCGGCCGCCTGGATCACCGAATGGCCCACATCCTGGAGCATCGCTGCGGTTGTGGCGCGAACACCCGGATGGTCGTCGGCCAGCAGAATGCGCAGCGCCGGCTGATCGGGCCGTTTTCCATTGGGTTTTCCAGGCGTGCGAACCTCTTTCCTGCCGACGGCGCCTTCCGGAGCCCGCGGTAGCCATATCTCTACTCCGGTGCCTTCTCCGACCCGACTCTCGATCCGGATCGCGCCTCCCGATTGTTTGGCGAAACCATAGACCATGCTGAGCCCAAGACCCGTGCCCTTGCCCACTTCCTTGGTTGTGAAGAAAGGTTCGAGCACGCGTTCAGCATGTTCCGGTTCGATGCCGCAACCCGTGTCGGCCACGGTCAGGACCAGATAGTCTCCCACACCAAGCGCAAGTTCGTTTTCGAGCGGTAGCGCGCGGTTCTCGCCGGTTACCTTGATCGTCCCACCCTCGGGCATCGCGTCGCGCGCGTTGATGATCAGGTTCATCAGCGCCAGTTCGAGCTGCGCTTCGTCAGCAAAAGCAGGCCAGAGGCCGTCGTCGGTATTCCATTCCAGATCTACAAGGCCGCCCAACGTGTGTGCAAGCAAGGCGCCGACTGCCGCCGACAGCTTGTTGATTTCGATCGGGGCCGGCTCCAGCTGCTGCCGGCGGGCGAAGGCGAGCAGGCGCTTCACCAATTCCGTGCCTTGTTCGGCGGCGTGGCGGGTCATTTCCAGGATCTTCTGTTGCTGCTCGTCCAGCTCGACCCGTTTCTCGATCATCCCCAGCCCGCCGAGAACGGCAGCCAAAAGGTTGTTGAAATCATGGGCGATGCCTCCGGTGAGCTTCCCGACGGCATCCATCTTTTGCGAATGAACAAGCTGGGTTTCCAAAAGCTTGCGGTCGGTCACGTCCATCAACGTGCCGGCAAACTCCAGCGGGTTGCCATTCGTGTCCCGCAGCAGCACGCTCTGGTCCAGGAAATGCTTGTATCCTCCATCGGCGCATTGCCAGCGATATTCGACTGAGAATTGGGAAGTTTGCCGACGGTCCTGAAGCGCGGCCGTAACGCGGGCATGGTCATCTGGATGAAGTCGTTCTTCCCATAAATTGGGATTGTCTTTGACGAAATCGAAGTCGTAGCCGGTCACCGCTTCGAAATTTCCGCTAACGAACCCGGGCCGGCGCGGCAAAGCTTGCAGCGGTTCCAGGTACAGGACAATGGGCAGCGATTCGATGATTGCCTGCTGCCTTTGCTGGGCGAGCCGGAGCTCCTTTTCGATCCTGAGGCGCTCGGTATTGGCCTTCAGATTGGCGTCGAGCAATTGCTGCTCTTGCCGGGCCTTGCGCTGGATCTCGCGGGTCTTCGCAAATAGATCGACGAACACTGCAACCTTGGATCGAAGTACAACCGGTTCGACCGGTTTGAAGACATAATCGACCGCGCCCATTTCATAGCCCCGCAAGAGATGGGCGCTTTCCTTGTTGACCGCGGAAAGAAACACGATCGGAATACGCTTGGTCTGCTCGCGTTCCCGGATGATCTTCGCCGTCTCATAGCCGTCGATGCCCGGCATGAAGACGTCGAGGAGGATAACTGCGAACTCCCCCTTCAGCAGATGTCGCAAAGCCTCCTCTCCGGACGGGGCGGTTACGACATCGGCTACGTCCTCTACGACCGTCTTGAGAGCCAGCAGATTGCGTTCGTCATCGTCGACAATCAGCACGCGCGGCCTGTCGACCGCTTCTTCCTCGACCATTTTGCCGGTCCGCAACATTGCGGGCCGCCTCGGCCTCACTCGCTTCTCGGCAGTCATCTATTATTCCGCCGCCTTCTGGGTGGCTCGCGGCCTGCTTTCGGCGGTTGCGGCCTTGTCCCGGGCGCGACCGATCCACACGCGCAGCAAGGCGAGCAACAAATCCATATCGACCGGTTTGGCGATATAGTCGGAGGCGCCCGCATCAAGGCATTTCTGCCGATCGCCTTTCATCGCCTTTGCGGTAACGGCGATCAGCGGTACGTCGGCCAGTTCGTCGCGCGAGCGAATCTGCCGCATCGTTTCATAACCGTCCATTTCGGGCATCATGATGTCGATCAGCGCCACATCGATCGCGGGATTGTCTTCCAATATTTCGATACCTATCCGACCGCGCTCCGCATGGAGAACTGTGGCGTCATAGGTCTCTAGCACGCTGGTGAGCGAGTAAATATTTCTGATGTCGTCGTCGACCACGAGGATCGTGGCGCCGGCAAGCTCCGGAACACCCCGCACCGAGCCGTCCTGCCGAGCCGCCGTTGCCTTGCCCCGGCGAACCGTCATGGAAACGATCGTCTCAAGCTCCTCGCGGCTGCGCGAAACGATGATGTCCCATGTCGCCGAGAGGCGATTCAGCACGACATTTACCTCATTATGGACTTCGCCATCGCCGGCAACGATCACTGGAACGGTCGCTGAATCTGCGCCCAGGGCATCGAGTTCCGCAGCGACGGTCACCGCCCGATCTTCAGCCACGACCACAGCATTGAAGGCGGCAATTCCGCCACGCGCTATACCTTTGACGAGCGAAACCGCCCCTTCGACATTTATGCCCTGATCGGCGAAGCGCTTCGCCAGCGCCTTGCGCGCCTTGGCATCGCTTCCGATTACCAAAACTTTCTTTTCTCGACGGGCGACATGTTTGTGCAGGGTGTCGAAAACTTTGACCAGTTCGTCGTGCGAGGCCGGTTTCTCGGTGACCCCGAGCGCGCCCAGCACCAGTGCGCCCGCCGCCTCTTCCTTGCCTGAAATGACATGGACCGGGATATGCTGCGTATCGGGGTCGTGCTTGAGCAGGTCGAGCAGGACCGACCCGTCTATATCGGCAAGGCCGAGATCAAGTGTGATCGCGTCGGGCTGCATTTTGCGCGCCATGGCCAGTGTCCCGGCTCCGGCGCCCGAAAGTACCCCCTTGAGGCCCGATTCATGCGCGATATCGAGCAGGATCGAAGCGAAGGTCGGGTCATCCTCGACAATCAGGACGAACGGCTCTTCACCCAGGCTGTCGCGGTCATCGCCAATATCATCGGGGGTGATCTTGACGTTGGCGAGCGCCATTTCGTCTTCCCCAAGCAATGCCGGAGCGGGCAGGGACACCTGCTCGATCGAATCCTGGGGAACGAACAAAGTGAAGGTCGATCCTTCTCCGGGCTTCGATGAAACCTGCAACTCGCCGCCCAGCAGCCTCGCAATCTCGCGGCTGATCGACAGGCCAAGGCCGGTTCCGCCATAACGACGGCTGGTGGTCCCGTCGGCTTGCTGGAACGCTTCGAAGATCAGGCGTTGCTTGTCTTCGGGAATGCCGATGCCAGTGTCGGTAACCGAAATGGCGATGACGCTGTCCGCCTTGTTCAGGACAGGGTGGTCGGCGCTCCAGCCTTCGTCGACGCAATGGATCGCCATGGTGACGCCGCCATGTGCGGTGAATTTGAAGGCATTGGACAGGAGGTTGAGCACCACCTGCTGCAACCTCTTTTCGTCGGTCCGGATCGACAGCGGCAGTCGAGAGTCGAATTCGACCTTGAAATCCAGCGACTTGTCGGCCGCGAGCTGACGAAAGGTGCGTTCGGCATTCTGCCGCAGGCTTTTCAGTTGGACGTCGCCCACCTCGATCGAGACCGTTCCGGATTCGATCTTGGACAGATCGAGGATGTCGTTGATCAGGCTTAAAAGGTCCGAACCTGCCGAGTTGATCGTACGCGCGAATTCGGTTTGCTTTTCGCTCAAGTTTCCCTGCGGGTTGTCCGCCAGCAACTTCGATAGGATGAGGAGCGAATTGAGCGGCGTCCGAAGTTCGTGCGACATGTTGGCGAGGAATTCGGATTTGTATTTGGAGGTGAGCGCGAGCTGTTCGGCTTTCTCTTCGATGGCGCGGCGCGCCATATCGATTTCGAGGTTCTTGGCCTCGACCTGCTTCTTTTCATATTCGAGCAGCAGCGCCTTTTCCTGAAGCTCCTCGTTGGTGGCGTGCAGCTCTTCCTGCTTGGTGGTGAGCTCTGTCTGGCGCGCCTGCAGCTCCTGCGTCAGAAGCTGCGATTGCTTGAGCAGACCCTCGGTACGCATGGTCGCGGCGATCGTGTTGAGCACGATACCGATCGATTCCATCAGCTGGTCGAGGAAGCTTTGATGAGTTTCGTTGAATTCGCTGAACGAGGCGAGCTCGATCACAGCCTTCACATCGTCTTCGAACAAGGCCGGCAGGATGTTGACGTTGGCCGGACTGGCATGGCCGAGGCCCGAACCGATCCGAACGAAGTCGCCTGGCACATTTTCCAGCAGGATGCTTCGTTTGTCCGCGGCGGCCTGACCGATCAGGCCCTCACGCAGCTTGAAGTGCGGCTTCAGCTCTCCGACATTTTCGGCGCCATAGCTTGCCGCCAGTTCCAGCACCGTTTCGTCGGCTTCGCGCTTGGTCACATAGAAAACGCCATATTGGGCGTTCACCAGCGGCGCGAGCTCCGACATGATCAGGTTCGAAACGGTGGTGAGATCGCGCTCGCCTTGAAGCATGCGGCTGAAGCGGGCGAGGTTGGTCTTGAGCCAATCCTGCTCGGCATTCTTCAGCGTCTGATCCTTCAGGTTGCGGATCATTTCGTTGATATTGTCCTTGAGCGAGGCCATTTCGCCCGACGCCTCCACCGCGATCGATCGGGTAAGGTCGCCCTTGGTAACGGCGGTCGCCACGTCGGCGATCGACCGAACCTGGTTGGTGAGGTTCGCCGCCAGCTGGTTGACGTTGTCGGTAAGGTCGCGCCACAGGCCGGCCGCTCCCGGAACCGAGGCCTGACCGCCCAATCGGCCTTCGATGCCGACTTCGCGCGCCATGTTGGTCACCTGGTCGCCGAAGGTCGACAGGGTATCGATCATGCCGTTGATGGTGTCGGCGAGCGCCGCGATTTCGCCGCGCGCTTCCACCGCCAGCTTGCGCTTCAGATTGCCCTGCGCCACCGCGGTCACGACGTCGGCAATACCGCGCACCTGGTTGGTGAGATTGTTTGCCATCAGATTGACGTTGTCGGTCAGATCCTTCCACGTTCCGCCGACGCCCGGCACCTGCGCCTGGCCGCCGAGGCGCCCCTCGGTGCCGACCTCGCGGGCCACGCGGGTCACTTCCGAGGCGAAGGAGTTGAGCTGATCGACCATGGTGTTGATGGTGTTTTTGAGCTCCAGAATTTCGCCCTTCACGTCCACGGTGATCTTTTTGGACAGATCGCCCTTGGCCACGGCGGTGGTCACTTCGGCGATGTTTCGGACCTGACCGGTCAGATTGTCGCCCATCAGGTTCACGTTGTCGGTCAAATCCTTCCAGGTACCAGCGACGCCCCGTACCTGCGCGCGTCCGCCGAGCTTGCCTTCGGTACCGACTTCGCGCGCCACGCGGGTCACTTCCGACGCGAAGGAGTTGAGCTGATCGACCATGGTGTTGATGGTGTTCTTGAGCTCGAGAATTTCGCCCTTCACGTCCACGGTGATCTTCTTGGATAGATCGCCCAGCGCCACGGCGGTGGTCACTTCGGCGATGTTACGCACCTGGCCGGTGAGGTTGGCGGCCATGGCGTTCACATTGTCGGTCAGATCTTTCCACGTGCCGCCGACGCCCTCGACCTGTGCCTGGCCGCCGAGCTTTCCTTCGGTACCGACTTCGCGCGCCACGCGGGTCACTTCCGATGCGAAGGAATTGAGCTGATCGACCATGGTATTGATCGTGTCTTTCAGCTCCAGGATTTCGCCGCGGACGTCGACGGTGATCTTCTTGGATAGATCGCCCCTGGCCACGGCGGTGGTCACTTCCGCGATGTTACGCACCTGGCCAGTCAGATTGCCGGCCATCAGGTTCACGTTATCGGTCAGATCGGCCCAGGTGCCAGCGACGCCTTCCACCTGCGCCTGACCGCCCAATTTACCTTCCGAACCCACTTCGCGCGCCACGCGGGTCACTTCCGATGCGAAGGAGTTGAGCTGATCCACCATGGTGTTGATGGTGTTTTTGAGCTCGAGAATTTCACCCTTCACATCCACCGTGATCTTCTTGGAAAGATCGCCCCTGGCCACGGCGGTGGTAACTTCGGCGATGTTACGCACCTGGCCGGTCAGGTTGCCGGCCATGAGGTTCACGTTGTCGGTCAGATCGGCCCAGGTGCCGGCGACGCCTTCCACCTGCGCTTGCCCGCCCAGTTTACCTTCCGAACCCACTTCGCGCGCCACACGGGTCACTTCCGAAGCGAATGAATTGAGCTGATCGACCATGGTGTTGATGGTGTTTTTGAGCTCCAGAATTTCGCCCTTCACGTCCACGGTAATTTTCTTGGACAGATCGCCCAAAGCCACAGCGGTCGTCACTTCGGCGATGTTACGCACCTGGCCAGTCAGATTGTCGGCCATCAAATTCACGTTGTCGGTCAGATCCTTCCACGTACCGCCGACGCCCGGCACCTGCGCCTGGCCGCCCAATTTTCCTTCGGTGCCGACCTCTCGGGCCACGCGGGTCACTTCCGAGGCGAAACCGTTCAGCTGATCGACCATGGTATTGATGGTGTTCTTGAGCTCGAGAATTTCGCCCTTCACGTCCACCGTGATCTTCTTGGAAAGATCGCCCAGAGCCACAGCAGTCGTCACTTCGGCAATGTTTCGCACCTGGCCGGTCAAGTTGCCGGCCATGGCGTTCACATTGTCGGTCAGATCCTTCCACGTTCCGCCGACGCCGGGCACCTGGGCCTGGCCGCCGAGGCGTCCCTCGGTGCCGACCTCGCGCGCCACACGCGTAACTTCCGATGCGAACGAGTTAAGCTGATCGACCATGGTGTTGATGGTGTTCTTGAGCTCAAGGATCTCGCCCTTCACCTCCACCGTGATCTTCTTTGACAAGTCGCCGGAAGCGACGGCGGTGGTGACTTCTGCGATGTTACGGACCTGGCCGGTAAGGTTGGTCGCCATGGCGTTCACATTGTCGGTCAGATCCTTCCAGGTGCCGGCAACGCCCTGCACCTTGGCCTGGCCGCCCAATTTACCTTCCGTGCCCACTTCTCGCGCCACGCGCGTCACTTCCGAGGCGAAGGAGGCGAGCTGCTCCACCATCGTATTCACGACCTTACCGATGCGCAGAAATTCACCGCGAAGGGCGCGGCCGTCAATCTCTACGGCCATCGCCTGGCTGAGATCGCCTTTCGCCACGGCGCCGATCACGCGCGCGACCTCGGCGGTCGGCTGCACCATGTCCTCGATCAGTTCGTTGACCGACTGGATGGCCTGTTCCCACCCGCCGCGGCTGCCCTTGATCCGGCCACGCTGGTTGATCTTCCCTTCCTTGCCGACGACCTTGGAGAGCCGCTTCACCTCGTTGGTCATGTCGTCGTTCAGGGCGACGATTTCATTGAAGAGGGAGGCGATGTCGCCGTCCATTCCCGGCTGATCTTCGGGGAGCCTTACGGAAAAGTCGCCACGCCGGAAGGCGCGGAGGGCATTCAATAATTGGCGACGATCAAAGCCCTCAACCCGCGTTTCGATATTCACGTGGAACTCCTGCTGCCGCTCGCCCCCGAGACCCCCCCGAAAGCGCAGCGATTATATGGAACGAAAACCTAAGAAAAACGTTCCGCGCCGCCCGCAATTACAGGGGGTTGCCCCAGATTGGACGGGGGCCAGGAGCGCGTCAACGGGCAAACGCCTGATCAAGGATATTCCTACCAGGGGAATTTGGGAGGATGGTACGCCAGACAGTCCGGAACCATTTCCTTCGTACGGGACAGCTTTCGTTCCGTCCGCGCGCTTGAACTCCGGCTGGCAGCGACTCGGTGGCCCGGCAAAGCGTCGATTCGCTGATGGCTAGCGGAGTGGTACTGGTTGAGGAGGGCAATCGAGGGGCGCAGAAGCTTATTTGTCGTTTCGGCGCGACCGGTTTGCGTAAAGCAGGGCGGCCACGATCGCTGCCGATCCGATGCCGACGGCGACACCGGCGCGGACCAGATTCTTCTTCCGGTTCGGATCCACGCTCTTGGCGCTGGCAGCCGATTCAGCGGCTTGCGAGACGATCGCCCCCTCGACCGGTGCGTCGTCGGGATAGGAAGGCTTGCGGGACATGGCTCTGGCTCCGGTAGACGAACGAACGGCCTGCGCTCATAATCGGAATCACCCGGCTTAGGCTAGGGCGAATGGGCTATCACCTCGAAAGGACAGGAAGATGGATTTCATCAGGAATATGCAGTCCAAGGATTGGATCGTGGCCGCGGTGGCCTTCGTCGCCGGAGCGTTCATCTTCTAGGCCGGCCCACCCGCTCGCCTCATGGGAGGGTGTATGTCCCGCCGGTTGGCTTCGGCAAAACCTCGATGCAAGGTGGAGGGTAAAGGCTCTTCGTCGAACGGCTAGGATATGAATTCGACTGCGCTGTCCCGATTCGCCTCCACGAGGTCGGCGGTCATCGCCGCACCGCTCTTGAGATTTTTCGAGCTGGACCCCGCCTGTCTCAGTGGTTTGACCTGTGTTGGGAACAGCTCGCCGCCGGCTTCTCAGAGAACCTGAAGGCCGATCATCAAGCTTTCCGTGACGAACACGCAAACTCCTGTTTATACGGAACGATGATCGGAACCGCCGGCCTTGCCTAGACGCCTCAAGCCCTTGTCGCGTCTTCAGGACGAGCAGCTCCGCGCTTCCGACCCGCGTGACCATGCAGCGCTTTCCGCCTCGGCGGGGACCGGGAAGACGCATGTATTGACCGCCCGGGTGCTGAGATTGCTCTTGTCCGGTGTCGATCCCAGTTCCATCCTGTGCCTGACCTTCACCAAAGCAGGCGCGGCGGAGATGGCCAGCCGAATCCATGAGCGTCTCGCTTATTGGGTACGGTTGAAAGATACCGAATTGGGGCTGGAGCTGAGGGCGCTGGGCGAAAATCCCGGCCCGGAGATGCGCGAGAGAGCCCGAACCCTATTCGCCGGGGTGCTCGATGCCAAAGGTGGCGGGCTTCGCATCCAGACCATCCATGCCTTTGCCCAGTCCCTGCTGGCCGCGTTTCCGGCGGAGGCAGGGCTGGTGCCAGGCTTCCGGCCGCTCGAAGGACGCGAAGAGCAGTTGCTGGCCCGCCAGACTCTGGCCGGCTTGCTGGTGCGTGCGGAAAGCGGGGGCGACCTTCAACTGGTCCGCGATCTGCAGACGTTAAGCCACCGAATGGGGGAGGGCGGAGCCGAAGCCTTCTTGATGGCCGCCGCGCGCGCTCCAGCGGCCATGGATGAACTCGGCGCCCGCGAAGGTATCGAGGCCCGCCTTCGCCGGGCCTTCGACCTGCCGGCAGGCGACATCGAGGAAGCGATCGTCGCCGCCTGCCATGACGAGGTTTTCGACCTCGCCACCCTCGGCAAGATAAATGAGGCCAATCGGAGCTGGGCCACCACGACCGGATTGAATTACTGCGATATGATCGCCGCCTGGCAGGGGGGGGACGGAGCGCTGCGGAGTGCTACTCTCGCAGCGCTGGCCGACATCGTGCTCAAGAAGGATGGCGAGCCCCGGGCGATCACCGCCGGCCTGCTCAAGGCCGCGCCCGATTATGCCGAACATGCCGGAAAACTGGCCGAATGCTGTCGAAAGCTGCTCTCTATGCGCAAACTGGCGGCCCTGGTCGCCATCTTTGCCGCAGGCCTTCGATCAGGGCAAAGTTTCGCGCGCGCTTATTCAGACGCCAAGCGCGCCCAGGGTGTGGTCGATTTTGACGACCTCATCCGCTGGGCGGAGGAACTGCTGATCCAGAAGGATATGGCGGAATGGGTGCGTTACAAATTGGACCAGCGCACCGATCATATATTGGTGGACGAGGCGCAGGACACCAACACCCGGCAATGGAATATCGTGCGGGCACTGGCCCTTGAATATTTCGCCGGCGAGGGAGCATCCAGCCGTCATCGAACCATCTTCACCGTTGGTGACTACAAGCAGGCCATCTTCGGCTTCCAGGGAACCGATCCTAAAAGCTTCGACACCGCTCGGGCCTGGTTCAGCCGGGGCGCCGAAGCGGTCGGCCGTGACTTTCTCGATCTGTCGATGGACCGCAGCTTCCGCTCCTCTCCGGCCATTCTGACCGTGGTCGACCGGGTGATCGACGACCTCGGCCACGAGGCAATCGGCTTGCCGGCCCCGCCAAATCTTCATGAAAGCTTCCATGCCGGCCGTCCCGGATCGGTCACGCTCTGGCGGCCGTTCACCGACGAAATTCCGGAGGAGGAGAATGCGGGGGAGGAGGGGTGGATCAGCGACACCACCCGGCGCTATGCGGCGCGGCTGGCGCGGCAGATCCGTCTTTGGCTGGACCATCCGTTCGAAATTGGCGGAGTGGGCAAGAAAAGGCCGGTCCGTCCCGAGGACATACTCATTCTGGTTCGCCGCCGCGGAGACCTTGCCTCGTTGATCGTCGCCCGGCTTCATGCGGAGAATGTCCCAGTGGCAGGCGTGGACCGCCTGCTCCTTTCGGCCCCGTTGGCGGTCCAGGATCTACTTGCCGCTGCGCGCTTCGCGGTCCAGCCGCTGGATGACCTCAATCTCGCGTCGCTGCTGGTATCGCCCTTGTTCGGATGGAGCCAGGACGAGCTTTTTGCCGCCGCGCACGGCCGGAAGGGCGATTTGTGGACCAATGTGCGATCCGCGCCGGCCAGCCAGGCCGAAACCGTGGACGGGCTGCTCGCAATCCTCGCCATGGCGGATTACGCCACACCACACCAATTTTTCGAAACCATTCTCTCAGGAATGAAGGGCCATTCAGCAAGGAGCGGACGCTTTAATCTGCTTGAAAGACTTGGCCCGGAAGCTCGTGATCCTATTGAGGAATTACTGGCCAGCGCGCTTGAATTTGAAACCGGTACTAGCCCTTCGCTGCAGCGCTTTCTCGACTGGTTCGCTCGCGGCGACGTAGAGATCGTGCGCGACCCCTCGGCGCCGCAAGACGCGGTAAGGGTGATGACCGTGCACGGATCGAAGGGCCTTCAATCGCCGATTGTCATACTCGCCGACGCTTGTGCGGATCCTGATCGCAAGGGCGGCTTCGGCGCAGGTTCTTCCAAGTTCCAGCTTCCAGATGACGGCCCGAAAATTCCACTCTTCCGACCCCGGAAGGACGAGCTTGCCGAGCCGTTGAAGAGCCAGATCGAAGCGCAGGACAGGGCCGATCGCGAGGAACATTGGCGCCTTCTCTACGTCGCGCTCACGCGCGCCGAAGAGCGGCTTTATGTCGGGGGCTCGCTGGGCTCGGCCGACCGGAACGGTCCGCCTGCCGCCAGCTGGTGCAATATAATCGAAGCGTCGCTCGCAGGTCTCGGCAGCGAATGGGGCGATGCTCCCGTTTGGGGCCGTTGCCGACAGTTCGGCGATGCTGAAAGTCCGGCAAAGCATCTGGCAAAAGTGAAGGAGCGGACGGCGGAAATGCCGGACTGGCTGAAGCAGCCCGCCCCGATTGAGGCCCGTCCGCCGCGCCCGCTTGCTCCGTCGTCGATCGGGGAGGATGACGTCGCCGACCCGCCCCCTTCGGCGGCGATGCGCGAAGCGGCAGCGCGGGGGCGGCTGCTTCACCAATTGTTCGAGCGACTTCCCGAAATCGAAGAGAGCGAACGGGCGCAGAGGGCCGACCGCTGGCTGGAAAAATCAGCGGGCGTCGCCGACCCGGCCATCCGTCAGGCCTTGGTCCGCGATGCCTGCCGCGTCATCGCCGACCCCCTGCATGCCGAACTTTTCGGTCCGGCGTCGCTGGCCGAAGCGCCCATTGCGGCGGTGCTGGAAGATGGGATCGTGGTTTCGGGTACCATCGACCGGCTACTGGTGACCGACGACCGGATCCTAGTGGCTGATTTCAAGACCGGCCGAAAGGCACCCGCCGATTTGTCCCAGATACCCGCCGCCCACTTGCGGCAGATGGCGGCCTATTCCGCCGCGCTTCAGGCGATCTTCCCGGGACGCCGCGTCGAGGCGGCTTTACTCTATACCGCGGGCCCCGCCTTCCACCGGCTGCCCGACGCTTTGCTGGCAAGATACCAGGCTGGCGGTTGAGCCGGGAGCAACTTGTTCCTACATCCCTTTCCAATCTTCAGGAGATTCTCATGGCTACCAAGACCGTTACCGATGCTTCCTTCCAGAATGATGTGCTTGGCGCATCCGGACCCGTGCTGGTCGATTTCTGGGCGGAATGGTGCGGTCCCTGCCGGATGATCGGGCCTGCGCTTGAGGAACTCAGCACAGAGCTTGGAGAAAAAGTGACGATCGCCAAGCTCAATATCGACGACAGTCCGGACACTCCCGCCAAATATGGGGTGCGGGGTATCCCGACGATGATCCTCTTCAAGAATGGCGAACCAGCCGCGACCAAGGTCGGAGCTGCTCCCAAAAGCGCGCTCCAAAGTTGGCTCGAAGCGCAGTTGTAACCCGCCGCGCGCCGCGCGGACGACGAGGTCCCTGTAATCCTTTGCCTATCGGGCTGGTGTCGGGCCCGGAAGGCCCGTGCGTCGATTGACTTGGATAGGCCTCAACCCTACATCGCCCGCGACCATTTCAGTGTGGGGCCGGCGGCTTTGGCCGCTTGAGGGCAGACACGCAATCTAACGACAGGAACGCCCATGATTGGCGGATTTGCCAAGGCCATTTTCGGATCGTCCAACGATCGTTACGTACGCTCGCTTCAGAAGATCGTCGAAAAGGTGGGAAGCTTTGAGCCGACCATCTCGGCGATGACCGACGACGAGCTGCGCAATCAGACGGCAATTTTCCGTGCGCGCGTGGCCGAAGGGCAGACGCTGGACGATATTCTGCCGGAGGCCTTCGCCACGGTTCGTGAAGCGGCGCTAAGGACCTTGGGTCAGCGTCATTATGACGTTCAGCTGATCGGCGGCATTGCCTTGCACCGGGGCGAGATTGCCGAAATGCGCACCGGCGAAGGCAAGACGCTGGTCGCCACGCTCGCTTGCTATCTGAACGCGATCGACGGCAAGGGCGTCCATGTCGTCACGGTCAACGATTATCTCGCCCGTCGCGATTCCGACTGGATGGGCCAGGTCTATCGCTTCCTGGGCATGAGCGTCGGCGTGATTGTCCCCAATCTGACCGATCAGATGCGCCGCGCCGCTTATACCTCCGACATTACCTACGGCACCAACAACGAATTCGGCTTCGACTATCTCCGCGACAATATGAAATACGAACGCTCGTCGATGGTGCAGCGTCCGTTCAATTTCGCGATTGTCGACGAGGTTGATTCCATCTTGATCGACGAAGCCCGAACGCCGCTGATCATTTCCGGCCCTACCGACGATAAATCGGAACTCTACAAGTCCGTCGACATCATCGTGAAGCAGCTCGTTCCCGAAGATTATGAAGTCGACGAAAAGCAGAAATCGGTCGTGTTGACCGAAGATGGTACGGAGAAAATGGAACGCATCCTGGAGGATGCGGGCCTGCTGTTCGGAGCCAATCTGTATGATTTCGAAAATACACAGGTCGTTCATCACTTGAACCAGGCCCTGCGTGCCAACGTCATTTTCAAGCGCGACATCGATTACATCGTCAAGGATGACAAGGTCATTATCATCGACGAGTTTACGGGTCGAATGATGGACGGGCGGCGCTGGTCCGACGGCCTGCATCAGGCCGTGGAAGCCAAGGAAGGCGCCAATATCGAGCCCGAGAACCAGACGCTCGCCTCGATCACCTTCCAGAATTATTTCCGCCTCTACCCAAAACTTGGCGGCATGACCGGTACAGCTTTGACCGAAGCTCCGGAATTTTACGACATCTACAAGATGAATGTCGTGACCATTCCGACCAACGTGCCGGCGAAGCGGGTCGATGAGGAAGACGAATTCTACAAGAACCAGGCCGACAAATTCGGAGCGATTGCGAAGTCGATCAAGGAAAAGCAGGAAATCGGTCAGCCTGTGCTGGTCGGCACCGTTTCGATCGAGAAATCGGAAATGCTTTCGGAATATCTCAATCGTGAAGGCGTGCGCCACGAAGTGCTGAACGCCCGATATCACGAACATGAAGCGCATATCGTGGCCCAGGCCGGCCGATTGGGCGCGGTCACCATCGCCACCAACATGGCTGGGCGTGGCACCGACATTCAGCTCGGAGGCAATGTCGAATTCCGAACCGAAGACGAACTCAGCCAGATGGAGCCGGGACCGGAGCGCGAGGCCGCGATCCAGAAGGTCAAGGGAGAGGTCGCGGCCGAGAGGCAAAAAGTTCTCGATGCGGGCGGTCTATTCGTGCTCGGTACCGAGCGCCATGAAAGCCGCCGTATCGACAATCAGCTTCGCGGCCGGTCGGGCCGCCAGGGTGATCCGGGCCTCAGCCGTTTCTACCTCAGCCTGGACGACGATCTGCTGCGCATCTTCGGCCCGCAGACCATGTTCGCCCGATTGATGAACAAGAATCTCGAGGATGGCGAGGCGATCGTCAGTCCCTGGATCTCCAAAGCGATCGAGACCGCGCAGAAGAAAGTCGAAGCGCGCAACTACGACATCCGCAAGCAGGTCGTCGAATATGACGACGTAATGAACGATCAGCGCAAGGTCATCTACGAACAGCGCGCCGATGTCATGGACGCTGATACGATCGGTGACGTGGTGGAGGATATGCGCGCCGAAACCGTCAACACGATCGTTGGAGAAGCCTGCCCGCCCAATTCATATCCCGAACAATGGGACGTGCCGCTGCTGAAGGAACGGGTGGAAGAAGTGCTGGGCCTCAATCCGCCGATCGACGAGTGGCTGCAGGAAGAAGCGGTCGAGCCGGAAATGCTGGTCGACCGGATCCGCGAGATGGCCGACGCGCATATCGCCGAAAAGAGCGCGATTCTTTCGCCCGAGGATTATATCCAGGTGGAAAAGAGCATCTTGCTTCAATCGCTCGACCATCATTGGAAAGAGCATCTTTCGATGCTCGATGCCCTTCGCCAGGTTGTGCACCTTCGCGCCTATGCGCAGAAAAAGCCGATCGACGAATATAAGCATGAAGCCTTTCAGATGTTCGAACGGATGCTGGCTTCGATCCGCGAGAATGTGACCCGGACACTAGCTCGAGCGCAATTCACGCTCGAGGCTCCGGAAATGCCGGAAATGCCGGACTTTATCACGCATCATATCGACCCGTTCACCGGCGAGGACGACAGCGCGGATGTCGATGCACAGACCGGGGCGATATTATCGCGCCTGCCTCCCTTGCAAATGCCTGAGCCGGCGATACCGGCAGGCGCGGAAAGCGAGCCGCTCAGCCGGAATGCGCCTTGCCCTTGTGGTTCGGGCCGCAAATACAAGCATTGCCACGGCGCCCTCTAGCAGGAAGGCCTTCGATCAGGCCGCGCTGTACTGGATAGCGTCCGGCGAACCCGCAGGGCAACTTTCTACCGCCTGAGCCTGATCAGTCTGCGGGTTCGGCCGAGACCAGGCCCCCAGCTTCATTATCGGGGTGGCGAACGTCCAAGGGGCGGGCTATCGTCCGCCTTGGTAAAAAGTGGGGCGACAATGCAAGCGGACAAAGCGGGTGATCGCCCTGCGCGCGTCAAGCGGCGCAGCGGCAGGAAAAGCGACGGAGGCAGGGCATTCCTCCAGGCCCGCAGCACCGCGAAAGGCGTCGCGATTGTGATGGCGTTGCTGGCCATCGGTTATGCCGCCGTGGGGGCCGCATCCTTTTACGGGCAGATAGGCGGATATTCCGACGTCCCGATGGGGGCCACCGGCGACGAAGTTCAGTATTTCGCAGGGAAACCAAGTCTGATCCGCGCGAATGACCGGGGTTCCTTTGGCTCTTATCAAAAGCTGACCGCTGACGGGCAGTGGCTCTATCGCCGAGAAGGATGTCTCGCAATGTCCGTTTCGCTAACGGGCGTGTCTCCCGCATTTCCTGCGCAGGTCCGAACTGCCCGACGGCGTTCGGGATAAGGGAGGGGCACCGGGAAGCGGCGGTGCTGGGTGCGCTTGGCACTCCAAGCAGCGAATTCGTGGCACCCGGCCGCAAGATCATGCGCTATTCGGACATCGGCTACGAGATAATGCTCGAAAATAGCGAAGTTCGGCAGATCGTCGCCGTCGAGCGCCGCCCCGGAATGTTCAGGCTGTTGGGTCGCCTGTTGTTGTGGTTGCTGCCGTAGACTGACTGCTGGAACGGCTCCGCGAACTTCGCGAAGAACTTGCTTTCGGTATTCTCAACATATCGAACAGGAGCCACAAAGCCTGGGGCAGGAAATAGATCAAGCCGGCATCGATCATGAACGGATAATAAGCGTTCGACCGAAGCAGCCCCAGCAACAGTGCGATGATGACCCACGAAAAGAGATGCGCGCCCGCAACCTTCAAAATCGGGTTAGTCCGAATGATCAGGCTGAGAAGCGCCAGGGCTCCGCGGCTGACGAAATAAGTCAGGATGAACGCGCCGAGTAAGTCCCACAGAAGCATTCAGCCGCCTTTTTTCAGTCCGGGATGTTCAATAGCTAACAACAGTTTCGCTGTTCGCCTAGCGCTGCCGCAAAGTCCAACGAAGAATGGCGGCGGACACAGGCCTGGAAGGATCCGGCAGAGCCAGGAATAGTCCGGTGCTGAGCCGATCAATGTCCTGACAGCTGCGGATACAGGGCCTTGGAAAAGTGGCTCCCCGGGACGGATTCGAACCATCGGCCATCCGATTAACAGTCGGATGCTCTACCGCTGAGCTACCGGGGAGCAGCCATCAGGCGAGGCGGCCTATAGCAGCATATTTTTCAAGGGTGCAAGCGCCTCGTCGCCCATTCAGACGGCAAATTGCTCCATCGTGATTCGCTCATCCAGCGCATGCTCAGGATCGAACAGCAAGGTGAGAGCCCGCGACCGGTCCACCCTGATCTCCACGGTCGAAACCTCGCGCACTTCGCGCTGATCGGCCACCGCCGAAACCGGGCGCTTCCGCGGGTCGAGTACCCGCAGGCTGATCTTTAAATCGTCGGGGATCAGGGCGCCCCTCCAGCGCCTGGGACGAAAAGGGCTGATCGGGGTCAGGGCCACCAGATTGGAGCCCAGGGGGAGGATCGGACCCTGCGCCGACAAATTATAAGCGGTGGAGCCTGCCGGCGTTGCCACCAGCACCCCGTCGCAGACCAGTTGCGGAAGCACCACGCGGCCGCTGACCGAGACTTCAATCCAGGCGGTTTGCCGCGTTTCGCGTAGCAGTGACACCTCGTTGATTGCAGGATAGAGCACGCGCTCGCCTTCGACCGTCACTGCCTCCATCGCAAGCGGAGCTACGGACACGGGCTTTGCCGCTGCAACCCGAGCCACGAGATCCTGAATCCGCCATTCGTTCATCAGGAAACCGACCGTGCCGCGATTCATCCCAAAGATCGGGCAAATCGCCTGCCGCTCGAGCATTTCATGCAGGGTCTGGAGCATGAAACCGTCGCCGCCCAACGCAACCACCAGCTCGGCCTGGTCCAGCTCCACGAAATCATAGCGCTTGCGGAGCATCTTTTCGGCCGCGAGCGCCGCTTCGGCCGGGGATGCGACCAAGGCCATCGCTGTATCTGCGCGCTTCACCATCCCGATCATTGCTAGGGCGGTTGCAGCGGCGCGGCAAGGGAGCTAGCCAAACAGAATTGGTCAGAGAGCGGGTGTGCCCGACGAAGGGGCCAGGGGCTGATGGGTCCGCCCTCCGATGAAAGGATATGAATGCGCCTGCCTGCAATAGCCTCATTCCCCGTCTTTCTTCTGGCGGGATGCACCAGCGGCTACACGCTGGACTATCTAAGGGCGGAAACGAGCCTGGTGGCGCCCAAACTTCCTCGATACGGACTGGATCCGGCACAGACGCAGTGCGTCGCGGCGCGCCTCGCGGCCAATCTCACCGTGGTGCAGATGCGCCGATTGGGCGATGTCGCCGGCCTCGCCGTACGTCAGGGTGCGGCACCGTTGCCGCTCAACCTAAAAGACCTTTCCTGGGTCTCGACCCGGGTGAGGGACCCACAAATTCCCAGGGAATTGACCAAGGCGCTGGACGGCTGTGGACTACTCGAAGCCGAAAATTCCGGTGCGCCCCAGATCGCCGTTCGAGCCCCAGGAGGGGATGAAATCATTCCGTCGGTCGAGATTATCACCGGTGATTTGCCCAAGTCAGGCGGAACCGCTTCGTCGCGGGTCAACGGTCCCCCAGATTATCAGCCTCACGCCGATCTGCTAAAGGCCCTGGACGCCTATGAAGCGGGGAACAAGCCTGAAGCCGTGAGGCTGGCGAAAATCGCCGCGGAGAAAGGCGATAGCGGTGCTCAGCAATTTCTGGCGGGCCTCTATTCCGCCGGAATTGGCGTTGCCGCCGATCCGATCGCGGCGGCGACTTATTATGCGCGGGCCGCCGAGCAGGGCTGGTCCGAGGCGATGAACAATCTGGGCCAGGCTTATGAGGCGGGGCAGGGAGTCCCGCGAGACAAGGTAATTGCGCTCAAATGGTATTTGCTGGCCTCGGCGCGGCCGACCGAAGATGCCGAAAAGGTCGCGCGCAACCTGGAAAACCTGGTCCGCGACATGAGCCCGGAGCAGATTCAAAAAGCGGCCGCTCTTGCCCGGGAATGGGAACGCAATTACGGATCCTAGGCGCCGCCCTTCGGCGTCAGGCCAGGATCTTTGCCAGCCCCTTTGAAAGTTGCAATGCGCCCTGGATCCGCGACCGCGGGTCCGGCCAGCTGCGGCTGATCACCAGCTTGCTGTCCGGCCGTAATTTGGCCGTCCCCGGCAGCCGCTGAACGTAAGCGATCAACCCCTGCAAATCGGGGAAGCTGTCATTCTGGAAAGTGACCAATGCCCCCTTGGGGCCGACGTCGAGCTTCACGATTTGTGCCTGCCGGCAATTATTTTTGATCTCGATGATTTTGAGCAAATTGTCGGTGGCCTCCGGAAGCGCGCCGAATCGGTCGATCAGTTCTGCTGCGAAGGCGTCGATCTCCTGACGGTTTTCCAGCCCGTTCATGCGCCGGTAGAGACCCATGCGCAGATCAAGGTCCGGCACATATTCGTCGGAAATGAGGATCGGTGCATCGACGCTGATCTGGGGCGAGAAGGCTTCGGCCGGACCGGCGAGACCCGAACCATCGGCCTTGGCCTGGACGATCGCCTCCTCCAGCATCGACTGATAGAGCTCGAAGCCCACTTCTCTAATGTGCCCCGACTGCTCATCGCCGAGCAGATTTCCCGCGCCGCGTATGTCGAGATCGTAAGTAGCGAGCTGAAAACCGGCGCCCAGCGTATCGAGATTGGCCAACACTTGCAGTCGCTTGTCCGCGCCTTCGGTCAGCATGCGGTTAGGGGCGGTCGTAAGGTAAGCGTAAGCGCGTGTTTTGGCCCGCCCGACCCGGCCGCGAAGCTGGTAGAGTTGGGCGAGGCCGAAACGGTCGGCCCGGTGGATGATGAGGGTGTTCGCGCTTGGTATGTCGAGGCCGCTTTCGACGATGGTGGTGGACAGCAGGACGTCATATTTGCGGTCGTAAAAGGCCGACATTCGCTCCTCGACCGCCGTCGGCGCCATTTGCCCATGGGCGATCACGAAATTCACCTCGGGTACTTCATTGCGCAGGAATTGCTCGATGTCGGGGAGGTCTGCGACGCGCGGCGTTACGAAATAGCTCTGGCCGCCGCGATAATGTTCGCGAAGCAACGCTTCGCGAAGCACGACCGGGTCCCAGGGCATGACATAGGTGCGAACCGCCAGGCGATCGACCGGCGGAGTCTGAATGACCGAAAGTTCGCGAAGTCCCGACATTGCCATCTGCAAGGTCCTCGGGATCGGCGTCGCAGTGAGGGTCAGCACGTGAACGTCGGCCTTCATCCCCTTCAATCGTTCCTTGTGGGTCACCCCGAAGCGCTGTTCCTCGTCGACGATAACCAGCCCAAGCTTCCTGAATTCGACCGATTTGGCGAGGATCGCGTGCGTGCCGATCACAATGTCGACCTTGCCGGCAGCGAGGCCCTCACGTGTCGCCTTCGCCTCGGCAGGTGGCACGAGACGTGACAGGCGGCCAATCTCGACCGGAAAGCCCTGAAAGCGTTCGCGGAAATTATTGTAATGCTGCCGCGCGAGCAACGTGGTCGGGCAGACCAGGGCCACCTGTAATCCTGCCATGGCGGCAATGAAGGCCGCGCGAAGTGCCACCTCGGTCTTGCCGAAGCCGACGTCGCCGCAGATCAGTCGGTCCATCGGAATGCCCGCGCCGAGATCGTCGATCACATCGGAAATGGCCCGGTCCTGATCCTCGGTTTCCTCATAAGGGAAGCGGTCGACGAAAGCGGCATAGCCCGTGTCCGGCTGCGCAATCTCGCCCGACCGAAGGGCCCGCGTGGCGGCAGTGGCGATCAGTTCGCCCGCAATTTCGCGAATCCGCTCCTTCATGCGCGACTTGCGCCGCTGCCATGCCTCGCCGCCCAGGCGATCCAGCGCGACCCCGTCGCTCTCGCTTCCGTAGCGCGAGAGGATATCGATATTCTCGACCGGAACGTATAATTTGTCGCCGCCGGCATATTCCAGCGCAACGCAATCATGCGGACTGGTGCCGACGGGAATTCGAGTCAGGCCGTCATACCGGCCGATCCCGTGATCGGCGTGTACCACGAGGTCGCCCGGCGTAAGCATCGCCAGTTCGTTCAGGAACGCGTCCGTGCTTTTCTTGCGCTTTCGGCGCCGGACCAGACGGTCGCCCAGCATGTCCTGCTCGGTCAGCAAGGCGACGTCCGCTGTGGTGAACCCATGGTCGAGCTGGATGACGGTCAGTGCAACCTGACCCTTGCCCGCCGCGCCCAGGGCCTCCTGCCAATTGTTGGCTTCTGCGATCTTGGTGAGGCCATGATCGGCCAGCAGTCCTTTCAACCGCTCCCGCGCCCCTCCCGAATAGCTGGCGAGCACGATCTTTCTCTTGTCGCGGCGCAGCTTGGCGATGTGATCGACCACAGCTTCATACACATTGGCGTTCTGCGTGCGCTCCGGCGCGAAATCGCGCGGCGCGTCGACTTCGAAATCGATCACGGTGGCGCTTTCGGGCACGTGAAAAGGTGTGGCGAGGTGAAGCGGGCGGGCCGCGATCAGCGATTCCCATTCTTCGCGGCCGAGATAGAGCGAGGCGGGCTCAAGCGGCCGATAGCTTCCGGGATCCCCGGACTGCGCCCGGGTCCTGTTCTGATAATAATCGGCGATGGCCTCGAAACGGGCGTCGGCCGCGCCGGCGTCGCCCGCATCGCGCACGATGATGTCGTCGTCGCCCAGATGGTCGAACAAAGTCGCCAATTTCTCTTCGAACAGCGGAAGCCAATGGTCCATTCCCGCCAGGCGGCGCCCGTCGGATACGGCCTGATAGAGAGGATCGCCGGTGGCCGTGGCGCCGAAAGTCTCCCGATAGCGCGAGCGGAAACGCTTGATGCTGTCCTCGTCGAGCAGCGCTTCCGACGCCGGCAGCAGGGTGAAGCCGCCGATCGTGCCGATCGTCCGCTGCGTCGCGGGATCGAACTGGCGAACGCTTTCAACCTCGTCGCCGAAGAAGTCGAGGCGCAGCCCCTGTTCCTCGCCGGAAGGGTATAGATCCACCAGGCCGCCGCGAACCGCATATTCGCCGGCGTCCGCAACGCTGTCGGTCCGCGAATAACCATTGGCCTGCAAGAGCGCCGTCAGCTTGCCAAGGTCGATCCGTTCGCCCGGCGCCAGATGCGCGACGAGCTGACGGATTCGGAACGGGGTAAGCGACCGTTGCGTGGCGGCATTGACCGTGGTGACCAGCAATTGCGGCCCTTTGGCCTTGCGCTGGAGCGCATGCAAAGTCGCCAGCCTCTCGGACGAAGACCGAAGCGACGGCGAGCTTCGGTCATAGGGTAAGCAATCCCAGGCCGGAAAGCTGAGCGTTTCCAGTTCCGGCGCAAAATAATGCGCTGCATCGACGATATGCCGCATCGCGGCCTCGTCAGGCGCGATGAACACCGCCCGGCCCTTGGCGGCGCGAGCGAGGTCAGCCGCCAGCCACGGAATGAAACCCTGCGGCGCGCCTGCCAGGGTCATCGGCTTGTTCGCCGAGAGGATTTTGGGGAGATCGGTCATTATTCGGGATGCTTGATATAATCGAGGGCCTGGAGATCGCACATCATCGGACCCTCGTAGCGTATTGGAGGCGCCTCGGTTCCAATCGCCCAGGCCATGATTTCTACGTCTTCCTCCTGCAGCAGCGCCTCGAACCATTTGATCTGCGCATCGTCCCACCGGAGCGAATGGCGATCGAAATAGCCGCCGATCAGGATGTCGGCTTCCTTGGTTCCGCGGTGCCAGGCACGAAAGCGGAGGCGTTTCAGGCGATCGTCCGGGTTCATTGGCTTGCTTCGTTCCAACAGAAAATAGCCGCGCTGGCGAAACCAGGCGGCTTTGAATAGGAATGCTCATCTAGTTATGCGGCCTGACATACTCAATCCGTTGTTCGCCGAGGTCGAAGTGCTGAAAGGCATCGGACCAGGCCTTGCCAAGCCGCTCAACCGGCTGGGGCTCGGCCGCGTCGTCGACATATTGTTTCACCTGCCGGTCAGCTGGATCGAGCGGAAGCGGGTCGAAACGCTGGAGGCGGGGGATGCGGGACGGGTGATCGCGGTGGAGGTCACGCCCACTGACTATCGCCAGGGAGGTCCGCGAAGCCCTTTCCGGGTGCAAGCCGTGGATCGCGCGGGCAATCGCCTCAGCATCACTTATTTCAACAATCCCGGCTGGGCGAAGAAGCAGCTTCCCTTGGGCGAGACGAGGCTGGTTTCAGGGAAGCTGGAGCTTTACGGCCAGGAATTGCAAATGGTGCACCCGGATTATGTGATCGACCCTGCGGAGGCGGCCACGCTTCCGGTGATCGAACCGGTCTATGCCTTGTCCGAGGGCCTCACCAATAATCGGCTGCGCGAACTTGCCGGTCAGGCGCTGGCACGCGTACCCGAGCTTGGCGAGTGGGTCGAGCCGAGCGTGCTACAAAAGCGCGGCTGGGCCGGTTGGATGCCCTCCCTGCTGAAGGCGCATCGCGATCCTGAGGGAGATGGAGCCCGCGAACGCCTGGCTTATGACGAGATCTTCGCCAATCAATTAGCGTTGATGCTGGTCCGGGCCTCGTCGCGCCGCCGCAGGGGCGTTCCGTCGAAAGGCGATGGGCGCCTGAGGGATGCGCTCAAATTGCCCTACGCACCCACCGGGGCGCAGTCCCGCGCCATCTCGGAGATTGAGGGTGATTTGCAGCAGGAGGTGCCGATGCTCCGGCTGCTGCAAGGCGATGTAGGGTCCGGCAAGACCCTGGTGGCGCTCAACGCCTTGCTAATCGCGGTTGAATCGGGTGCGCAGGGAGCCTTGCTCGCCCCGACCGAGATATTGGCGCGTCAGCATTTCGAAACGCTATCGCGGCAATTGGCCGGGCTGCCGGTAAACCTTTCCATTCTCACCGGCCGCGACAAAGGCCGTGCGCGCGAGGCCACTCTGATGGGCCTCGCCGATGGCTCGATTCACATCCTGGTCGGCACCCACGCCATATTCCAGGAAGCGGTGGCCTACAAAAATCTGGGGCTTGCGGTGGTGGACGAGCAGCATCGCTTCGGCGTCGCTCAGCGCATGATGCTGGCGCAGAAAGCCGAAAAGCCGCCGCATTTGCTGGTTATGACGGCGACTCCGATCCCGCGCACCCTCACACTGACTCATTATGGCGAGATGGACGTCAGCCGATTGGACGAGATGCCGCCAGGCCGCCAGCCGATCGAGACGCGGGTGATGAGCTGCGACCGCCTGGACGAGGTGGCGGAGGCCCTGGGGCGGCACATGGCGCGGGGCGGGCAGGCTTATTGGGTCTGCCCTTTGGTAGAAGAAAGCGAGGTTTCCGACCAGGCGGCGGCGGAAGAGCGTGCTCGTATGCTGCAATCTCGCTTCGGCGACAAAGTTGGCCTCGTCCATGGGCGTATGAAGGGGCCGGAAAAGGATGCGGTGATGCAGGCCTTCCAGCGGGCGGAAATTTCGGTGCTGGTTGCCACCACCGTGATCGAGGTGGGCGTGGACGTTCCCAACGCGACTTTGATGGTCGTCGAGGGCGCCGACCGATTCGGCCTGGCCCAGCTCCATCAGTTAAGGGGCAGAGTGGGGCGGGGCGACCAGCGGTCCACCTGCCTGCTGCTTCGCGGTAATGCGCTCAGCGAGACCGCCCGGACCCGCCTCGCCTTGATGCGCGAGACCAATGACGGCTTCCGTATTGCCGAGGAGGATCTGCGTCTGCGCGGCGGCGGCGAGATATTGGGCACGAAACAGTCGGGCGAGGCCGAGTTCCGCCTCGCCAGTGTCGAACAGATTGGCGACCTGATCCAGCTTGCCAGCGACGATGCGCGGCTGCTGGTTGACCGGGATGGCGGGCTGGAAGGGCCGAGGGGGCAGGCGGCGCGGACCCTGCTCTATCTGATGGAGCGAGACGCCGCAGTAGGCCTGCTTCGCTCGGGCTAGTTAAACACTTCAATCGAAACGGTGAATCGTTTAAAGTCAATGCCGCTACTGGGAGGCCGAAAAGTGTTTAGACGATTGTTGCTTAGCTTCAGCCTTGTGCTGATTTTCGTTTCATCACCGCTACATGCGGCGGTCACCTTGACCTTCTATTCGAAGGAGCTTGGCAATAGTTTTCCGCACGCCTTCATTGAATTGAGCGGCACCACCGGCCCCCAGCAAGTCCCCGTTCAATCCACCGTGGGCTTTACCGCCAAGCACATCAGCCCTGCCATCCTGACCGGAAGCGTCGAAGGCGAGGTCCAGCCCGTGACCGATGGATATAAAAGGGGCAGCAACCGCCATTTCTCGATCCTCCTCACCGACGACCAATATGCGCGTGTGGCGGCCGAGGTGGAGAGATGGCGCACGATGCCGGGCAAATCCTACAACCTCAACAAGCGCAATTGCGTGTTCTTCGTCGGCGATGTGGCAAAGGCCGCGGGCCTGATCGTGGTCGAGAATCCCAAGCTGATGAAGAAACCGCGCTCGTTCACGCAGAGCATCATGGAAATGAATCCGTGGGTGGCCAGCGCCGACCCGGCGGCCCCGCCGATGGTGATGGCCGTTGCACCGACCGCTTCCGCTACGGCGCAATAGAATTTCCTAAGGGAAGAGCGTCCCGTGCTTCTTCTTTCCCGCTGAAAGCCGAACCTCGCCGGCAACGTTGATCCGCTGATTTTCATCGTCGGCTTTTTCGCCGTCTATGCGGGCACCGCCGCCCGAGATCAGGCGGCGCGCTTCTCCTTTTGAAGCGACCAAACCAAGCCCCAGAAGGGCGTCCACCAGGTTTATTTCGCCGTTTACCTGCAAGGTCGGGAGATCGCCTCCGGATGATCCTTCTTCAAATGTTTTTCTCGCGGTTTCAGCGGCTTGTAACGCACTGCTCTCACCATGCGCCATGCTGGTGGCGGCATCGGCCAGGACCTTCTTGGCTTCGTTAATCTCGCTGCCCCGCAGGCCTTCCAGCCGTCCGATCTCATCAAGGGGAAGGTCGGTGAACAGACGAAGGAACCGGCCAACGTCGCCGTCCTGCGTATTCCGCCAGAATTGCCAATAATCATAGGGGCTCAGCTGATCGGCGTTCAGCCAGACCGCGCCGGCTGCCGTCTTGCCCATCTTGCCGCCGTCGGCGGTGGTGATGAGCGGTGTGGTCGCGCCGAAAACCTGCGCACCATCGACACGGCGGGTCAGTTCCACGCCATTGACGATATTGCCCCACTGATCGGATCCGCCCATCTGCAGCCCGCACCCCGCAATGCGCGAGAGTTCCAGAAAATCATAGGCCTGGAGGATCATGTAGTTGAATTCCAGAAAGGTAAGGGGCTGTTCGCGCTCCAGCCGAAGCTTCACCGAATCGAAGGTCAGCATCCGGTTGATCGTGAAGTGCGGGCCGATGTCGCGCAGGAACGGAATATATTCGAGTCTCGACAGCCAATCGTCGTTATTGACCATGACAGCGTCGGTGGGGCCGTCGCCAAAGGTCAGGAAATGTTCGAAAATCCGCCGGATAGAAGCGATATTGCCCTCGATATCCTGATGGCTCAGCATCTTGCGGCTTTCGTCCTTGCCGGATGGGTCGCCGATCTTGGTGGTGCCTCCGCCCATCAGCACGATCGGCTTGTGTCCTGCCTGCTGAAGCCGTCGCAGCATCATGATCTGGACCAGGCTTCCGACATGGAGCGAGGGCGCGGTCGCGTCGAAACCGATATAGCCCGGCACGATCTGCTGCGCCGCCAGGGCGTCGAGCCCCGCCGCGTCGGTCATCTGATGAATATAGCCGCGCTCGTCGAGCAGGCGGAGCAGGGTGGATTTATATTCGGTCATGGTGTGTGGCGGTTAGCACGCACTTTATGAGGCACCAACAGGGTTCGTCTTGCTGAAATCGCGCCATTCCCTAGAAGGCGCTACGAAGGGAGAGGGTGATTGGCAACGCGCATATCCTTGTGGCCGCACATCGGCACCCCGCGCGGCGCGCTGACCGGGATCGACGTCGAGATGGCCCGCTCCGGCTGCGGCAAGATCGCGCTCCGCTTCATAGCTTTCGGTAATATTGACGCGGTCGAGACTCCCGTTTCCCCGAGCCCGGGAGCAGGACGCAAGGACGGGCTTTGGCGACATACCTGTTTCGAAGCATTCGTCCGCGTGGGCGAGTGCAGCGCCTATCATGAGTTCAATCTGGCCCCGTCGGGGGATTGGGCCTGCTATCGGTTCGACGATTATCGTCAAGGGATGACCGCCGAGCAACAGGTCGGGGATCCTCGTGTCGAGACACGAAGGGGTCTCGGCACGCTCGACTTACCTGAAACGCCGTTCCTGGAACTCTCGGCCACCCTCGAATTGGCTGGGGCTATGCTGCCGGTGGACGCTCCCTGGCACCTGGGCCTGTCGGCAGTGATCGAGGAAAAGGGCGGAAATAAATCCTATTGGGCGGCGAAGCACCCGCCAGGTAAGCCGGATTTCCATCATCCCGATTGCTTTGCGCTCGAACTCGCGGCAGCAAGGCCGGCATGAAATTCGGTATCGACAGGCTTCTTGCCGACCCTTCGCTGCGTGCCCCGTTGAAGGGCAAGCGTGTCGCGCTTCTCGCCCATCCGGCCTCGGTGACGGCGGATCTCACCCACTCGCTGGATGCGCTCGCCGCCTGCAACGATCTGAAGGTAACGGCCGCCTTCGGTCCGCAGCATGGTCTTCGCGGCGATAAGCAGGACAATATGGTCGAGACGGAGGATTTCACCGACCCCGCCCACGGCATTCCCGTCTTCAGCCTTTACGGCGAGGTCCGGCGGCCCACGGGCCAGTCGATGGGCACGTTCGATGTCCTTCTGGTCGATCTCCAGGATCTCGGCTGCCGGATCTACACCTTCATCACGACCTTGCTGTATGTGCTGGAAGCGGCGGCGGAGCAGGGGAAAGCGGTCTGGGTGCTGGACCGACCCAATCCCGCGGGCCGCCCGATCGAAGGGCTCACGCTTCGCCCTGGATGGGAGAGTTTCGTCGGCGCCGGTCCGATGCCGATGCGCCACGGCCTGACCCTGGGCGAACTCGGACTCTGGTTCATCGAGACCCGGAAGCTCGACGTCGATTATCACGTCGTCGAGATGGAGGGGTACGAACCCGATTCCTCACCCGGCTTCGGCTGGCCCCTGGAGGAGCGCCTCTGGATCAATCCCAGCCCCAATGCCGCCAACCTCTGGATGGCAAGAGCTTATGCCGGGACGGTGATGCTCGAAGGGACGACCCTTTCAGAGGGCCGCGGCACGACCCGCCCGTTGGAATTGTTCGGCGCTCCCGATATCGAAGCACGCGAAGTGATGGCCAGGATGTGGAAACTTGCGCCGCACTGGCTGGAAGGCTGCGCGCTTCGTGAAGTCTCGTTCGAGCCGACCTTCCACAAGCATGTGGGCAAGCTTTGCAGCGGTGTGCAGATCCATCCGGAAGGCCGTTTCTACGATCATCGGTCCTTCAAGCCGTGGCGTCTTCAATCGCTCGCCTTCAAGGCCATTCGTGATCTCTATCCTGATTATGATCTCTGGCGCGATTTCCCGTACGAATATGAATTCGGAAAACTTGCCATCGACGTCATCAACGGCGGACCTGCTTTGAGGGAATGGGTCGATAACCCCGCGTCCGCGCCGGACGATCTGGATGCGCTGACAAGGCCCGACGAAGCGGCCTGGGAATCCGAACGTCAGCCTTATCTACGTTACTGACTGAGCTTAGCTGCGGCGGCATCCACCTCCGCGGCCCGCGCCAGCAGCAAGCCGCGTTCGCGCTCATTATGGGTCATTGCAGCGGCGCGTTCGAACTCCAGCCGCGCTTCAAGGCCCCGGCCAAGCTTTTCCAGTAGGTCGCCGCGAACGCTTGGAAGCAAATGATAGCGGGCGAGCGCGGGATCGGCGCCGATCCTGTCGATCAGCTCAAGCGCGGCCTGGGGCCCCTCGGCCATGGAAATCGCAACAGCACGGTTTAGCTCGATCACCGACGAATCGATCAACTTTGCCAGCCGTCCGTAAAGCGTCGCGATAAGCGCCCAGTCCGTTTCCGAGGCAGTTCGCGCCCGTGCATGACAGGCGGCCAGGGCGGCCTGCAATTGATAGGACCCTTCAGGACTTTCAATCGCCTCGGCCCGGGCCAGCGCGGCGAGACCGCGCCGAAGGAGGATCTGGTCCCACCGTGCGCGATCCTGGTCCTGGAGCCGGATCGGTTCGCCCGTGGGCCCCACGCGGGCGGCAAAGCGCGACGCTTGCAGCTCCATCAACGCCACCAGGCCATGCACTTCGGGCTCATCCGGCACCAGTTCGGCCAGAATGCGGCCAAGCCGCATCGCCTCGTCGCATAGCTGCGGCCTCATCCAGCTGTCGCCCGCGGTGGCGCTATAACCCTCGTTGAAGACCAGATAGAGGATCTCCAGCACCGAAGTCAGCCGCTCGGTACGATCCTCGCGGCTCGGCATTTCGAATGCGGCCCCGGCATCCGCCAGCATCTTCTTGGCGCGGAAGATACGCTGACCCACGGTCGCATCCGGCAACAGGAAGGCCCGCGCAATCTCCTGCGTGGTGAGGCCGCCCAGAAGGCGCAGGGTCAACGCCACCCGGGCCTCGCGGGGCAATATGGGATGGCAGGAAATGAAAATCAGGCGGAGCAGATCGTCGCCGACATCCTCATCGATCCGTTCTTCGATCGTTGGCGTGATCATTTTCTGGTCTGTCTCCAGATCGCGCGCAATCTCCTCGTGCTTTCCGGCGATTCGGGCCTGGCGACGCAAATGGTCGATCGCCCGGTTCTTGGCGGCTGCGGTCAGCCAAGCGCCAGGATTGTCTGGGACGCCGCTTTCAGGCCATTGCTGAAGGGCGGCAAGCAGGACATCCTGCGCAACCTCCTCGGCAAGGCCGATGTCGCGAAGGGTGCGAGCGGTGGCGGCGATTATGCGCGCCGATTCCATTCGCCAGACGGTTTCGATAATGCGCTGCGTCATGGCGCTGATACACCATCATCGCAAGCCTGGTGCAAGGCGGACACGGACGGAAAATGGCGCACCGGCCGGCCACTTGGGCAGGACGGCGCGCCTGGTCGAAATAAGTGAAGCGGGCTAGCTCCCCGGCGTCAGTTGAGCGCGTAGCTGTTCTTCCTGCTCCCGAACTGCGGCGGTGGCCGCACAGTGGAAATCCTCCATCTCGGAGACCTGGCGGATTTCGATCGTCGTGTCGTCATCCTCCGGGAAAGGCGCCCGCTTGATCCATTCGACCGCCTCATCCATCGAATTGACCTGGAGCAGCCAGAAGCCCGCAACCAATTCCTTGGTTTCCGCGAAAGGACCGTCAATCACTTCGCGTTTGCCGGGCAGGAAGCGAACTCGTTTGCCCTTGGAACTGTCCCGCAGGCCTTCGCCGGCCAACATTACGCCCGCTTTCACCAGCTCTTCGTTGAACTGGCCCATGGCGACGAGCATATCCTCGCTGGGCATTACGCCGGCTTCAGATTGCTCACTTGCCTTTACGATCACCATCACACGCATTGTCTGTCTCCCTCTTACGTTTCAGGAGGCGAAAGCCGGTTGTTGCTTCCTGTCCCTCAAACAAGCGTCGAACCAGGATTGTCCTTTTCGACAGCGAGTTGAAATTTTTTTCAAAAAAAACTTCATCCAGGCAGCATCACCGTCTTCAAGTTCATGAATTCGTGCAGCCCGACTTCTGAAAGTTCGCGGCCATGGCCCGATTTCTTGATCCCGCCAAAAGGCACTTCGGGCGACGAAGCGAGCATCTGATTGACCGCCGTCATTCCGGCCTCGATGTCGCGAACCAACCGTTCCTGCTCTTTGGCGTCGTTCGTCCACACCGACGAACCGAGACCGAAGGGGATAGCGTTGGCCAGCCGAACCGCGTCGTCGAGATCATCTGCCCTGAACAGCATGGCGACCGGGCCGAATATTTCTTCGTGCATCAGGTCGCTGTCCAGCGGCACGTCGGTGATGATCCCGGCGGACAAATAAGCGCCTTCTTCACCCATGGCTTCGCCGCCCAGCAGCAACTTCGCTCCAGCCGCCTGGAATTTTTCGATTTGTTCCAGCACCGTGTCGCGCTGTTCGAAACTCGACAAGGGTCCCATGTCGGTGCCCTCGGCCATGGGATCACCGGCATTTACCGCCTTCATGCCGGCCGAGAATTTTTCCAGAAACGGCTCGTACACGTCGGTATGGACGATTATCCTTTTGGCGCAGATGCACGATTGGCCGCTATTCTGGATCCGTGCCTTGACCGCCGCGTCCGCCGCGGCGTCGAGATCGGCCGACGGCATGACGATGAATGGGTCGGAACCGCCCAGCTCCAGCACGACTTTCTTCAGCTCGCGTCCCGCGCGCTCCGCCACCGCCGCCCCCGCCGCCTCGCTGCCCGTGAGGGTGACGGCAGCAACGCGGTCGTCGGCGATTATGTCTCCCACTGCGGGGGATTTGATCCGTAAATTCTGGAACAAACCTTTCGGCGCGCCTGCTTCGCGCACCATGTCCTCGATCAGTCCCGCCACGCCCTGGACGTTGCTGGCATGTTTGAGCAGCACGACATTACCCGCGAGAAGGGTGGGGGCGAGAAACCGTATCACCTGCCAATAAGGGAAATTCCAGGGCATTACCGCCAGCACCGGACCCAAGGGCAGGTAACGCGTCTCCGCTGAGCCGCCATTGGCGAGCTTCACCTGGCGGGGCTCCAGCATCGCGGGTCCATCTTCGGCATAATACCTGAATCCGGTGATGCATTTTTCGACCTCGGCGAGCGCGCTTTTATAGGTCTTGCCCATTTCCTCGGTTGCGACCCGCGCCAGCCGCTCCTTGTCGGCCTCGAACCGGTCAGCGATCGCGCGCAATAACGCGACGCGTTCGATCAACGGCGTTTCGCGCCAGGAAACAAAGGCCGCCGCCGCCGCCGCAAGCTTGGCCTCGATCTCACTCGGGGTCAGCTCTTCATAGGATGCGATCTGGACTCCGGTGGCGGGGTTGACGCTCTTGAACATGATTTTCGACGGCTCCTTAATTTTTCCGGCTGAGACTACGCATGGCGTCGTCCAGGCCTTCCAGTGTCAGTGGATACATCCGATCCTGCATCAATTGGCGGGTCAGCATGATCGATTGGGAATGGCCCCAATATTGCTCTTTCATCGGATTGAGCCAGACGGCGCTGGGATAAGTGCGCGCCATCCTCTGCATCCAGACCAGGCCGGCTTCCTCGTTATAATGTTCGACCGACCCCCCTGGATGCGTGATTTCATAGGGACTCATCGACGCGTCCCCGACGAAGATCAGTTTATAATCATGCCCATATTTGTGGAGTATGTCCCAAGTCGGGGTCCGTTCGGTGAAGCGGCGCCGATTATCCTTCCACACCCCTTCATAGACGCAATTGTGGAAGTAGAAGAATTCCAGCTTTTTGAATTCGCTGGTCGCGGCCGAGAATAGTTCTTCGCAAACCCGGATATGCGGGTCCATCGATCCCCCGGCATCAAGGAACAGCAGCAATTTAACCGCATTGTGGCGCTCGGGCCGCATCTGGATGTCCAGCCAGCCCTGGCGCGCGGTGCCGTCGATCGTCCCGTCCATGTCCAGCTCGTCCGCCGCGCCTTCGCGCGCAAACCTTCTAAGTCGCCTGAGACCCACCTTGATGTTGCGCGTGCCGAGTTCGCGGCTGCTGTCCAGGTTCCGATATTCGCGCTTGTCCCAGACCTTGATGGCGCTGCCCTTGCCGCCTTCGCCGCCAATTCTGATACCTTCCGGATTATAGCCCGAATTACCGAACGGAGAGGTCCCGCCGGTACCGATCCACTTGCTGCCGCCCTCATGGCGTCCCTGTTGCTCTTCCAGCCGCTTCTTCAGCGTCTCCATTATCTCTTCCCAGGAACCGAGCGATTTGATCTCGGCCATCTGTTCGGGAGTCAGATAAAGTTCGGCTACCTTGCGCAGCCAATCGGCGGGGATTTGCGCATCTTGCTCGCCATAAGTGGTTTCAAGTCCCTTGAAGATCTTGCCGAACACCTGGTCGAACCGGTCGATCAGCGCTTCGTCCTTCACGAACGTGGCGCGCGCGAGATAGTAAAATTCTTCCGGGCTGGCCGCGATTACCTCGGCATCGAGTGCCGCCAGCAAGGTGAGATGCTCCTTCATCGAGGCGGATATGCCCGCGGCGCGCAGCTCGTCGACGAAGGAGAAGAACATGGCCGCTTCCTACGCCAGCTTGTCCGCCGTTACCAGAAGCGGGCTGCGCGCTGGTCTCGAAGCGCGCTGGTTAACGGGCTTTCAACCTATCGCCCCTACATCCGCTTCTCGAAGACCAGATAAGAGGCGCAGCGTGGCAAGTTCAGCGATCGATCAGACCGACGGCAATGCAATCAACATCGTCGCCCGCAATTGCGGTTCGCTGGCGATGGAATGCAGCGATGTGTCGGGTTATGTCAGCGGTGTTTCGGACCGCATCTCCGCCAATCTGAAGACGCTGGACGCGCTGGAGGACGTCACCACTCGTCTGCTGGCGGATCAGGCGCGCGTCGCAGATTCCACTGATGAAGCGCGCGTATTGGCCGAACAAGCCCGCGAGAAGCTGGGGCAGGGGCGCGCCGCGATCGAGGATACGATCCGCGTATTCAGTGGGCTTACCGACCTGGTCGTCCAGTTGGGCGACCGGATGGCGGGATTTGCCGAGGCCATGTCCCAGGTCCAGAAAGTATCGGCCAGCATCGAAAGCATTGCAAACAAGACCAATATGCTGGCGCTCAACGCCACGATCGAGGCGGCGCGGGCGGGCGAGGCCGGGCGCAGCTTCGCGGTGGTTGCGGCGGAAGTGAAGAAATTGGCGCATGACACGCGCGGCGCCACCAGCCAGATCGCCTCGACCGTCGCTTCGCTGACCCGCGAGGCAGAACTGGTCACGTCAGAGATCAAGGCCGGCGTCGACAAGAGCCGCATCGCCCAATCAAGCTTCAACGCCATCAACGACACGGTGCGCGACGTGGCTGACATCGTTGCCATGGTCGACCGGCAGACCGACGGAATCGCTCAGTCGACCGCGCTCATCCAGCAGAGCGTCGATAGTGTCAAAGGGGGCCTGAGCCATTTCGCCGCCGACGCGCGCGCCAATGGCGGCCAGTTGCATGCCGCGCAGGACCGTCTCGCCAAATTGGAATTGCTCTCCAACGACATGCTCGACCGCCTTGCGACTTGCGGCGTTCGCATCGACGACACCCAGTTTATCGAGCGAACCCAGGCGGCGAGCCGCGAGCTCGTGCGATTGATAGAGAAGGCGATCGAGCGCGGAGAAATCAGCGAGGCGGCCGTGTTCGACACCCATTATGTGCCGATGTCCGGCACCAATCCCACCCAATATACGACCTTGTTTGTCGATTTCGCCGACGAGCATGTCCGCCCCGTGCTGGACCGGCTGAAAGGGGCCGATGCATGCCATATCGCCGCCGCGATGAGCGATATTAACGGTTATCTGCCGACCCACATCACCGAGCGGTCAAAGCCGCAGACGTCCGATCCCAAATGGAATGCCGAACATTGCCGCAACCGCCGCAACTTCATTGACGATGCCACCAGGCGAGCAATCGAAAGCGAGAATGAGGCGATGCTCTACACTTACCGCATGAACCTGGGGGACGGGCGCTACCTGCCGGTCAAGACCGTGTTCGTGCCCATGTTCATTGCCGGGCGCCGCTGGGGCAATCTGGAACTCGCCTATCGCGACGAGGCAATCAGCCAGGCCTAGGGGCCTCAGGCTCCCTGGCGGCGGCTCATAAAGGCCAGCCGCTCGAACAGCATCACGTCCTGCTCATTCTTCAGAAGCGCACCGTGCAGCGGCGGAATGGCCTTGGACGGGTCGCGCGACTGGAGCACTTCCAGCGGCATATCCTCGTGCAGCAGCAGTTTCAGCCAGTCGATCAATTCGCTGGTCGAAGGCTTTTTCTTGAGGCCGGGGACGTCGCGCACTTCGTAAAAGATGTCCATCGCCTTGGAGACGAGGATCTTCTGGATGCCGGGGAAATGAACGTCGATGATCGCCTGCATCGTCTCCCGGTCGGGGAATTTGATATAATGGAAGAAGCAGCGGCGAAGGAACGCGTCGGGTAGCTCCTTTTCATTGTTCGACGTGATGATCACGATCGGGCGTTCGGCCGCCTTCACGGTCTCACGGGTTTCGTAGACGTGGAACTCCATTCGATCGAGTTCCTGCAAAAGGTCGTTGGGGAATTCGATATCGGCTTTGTCGATCTCGTCGATCAGCAGGACGGGTAATTCGGGCGACGTAAACGCCTCCCACAATTTCCCCTTGCGGATATAATTGGAGATATCGTGCACGCGCTCGTCCCCGAGCTGACCGTCGCGGAGGCGCGCCACGGCGTCATATTCGTACAGGCCCTGCTGGGCCTTGGTGGTCGATTTGATATTCCATTCGATCAGGGGAGCGCCCACGGCGTCCGCTATCTCCTGCGCCAGCACGGTCTTGCCCGTGCCCGGTTCGCCCTTCACCAACAATGGGCGCCTCAATCTGACCGCGGCATTGACCGCTACCTTCAGATCGTCGGTCGCCACATAGCTTTTGGTGCCCTCGAAACGCATTGAGACCCTTTCCGTGCACGTAAGGCCTCAGCGGATAGGTGAGGGATGGGACCTGCGCAAGCGCGGGGCAAGGGGATTAACGGTCGCTTCGGGCCATCTGACGGGCTTCCAGCAGATCCCACAGGCCATGATGCTGGAGCATGATCTGTTCCGCGCCGAACAACATGGCGCGTTCGACCAGAGGCGCCGATCCTATGCTATCGGCAAGACTTCGGATCGCTGCAATATCGGTCAGGCGATAGCTTGGCGGTTCCACGCCCATCCGATTGCCCGCGACGTTGAGTATGCCCCTTATCCGCCCCCAATCGAGTATCAGCGCCATTGCCGCCCCGAGAGCACAGCCATTCCGTTCGGATTGTGCCAGCATGTCGAGTGCGTGGCGCTGCGAAAGCAAAGCGGACTGAGCATTGGCGGCGCCGGGAGTGCTGGGAATCGGCCCGGCCTCGACCGTCAGGCGGGCGAGGAAAGCTCGTTCCTGGGAAAATCCTTCCAGCACTGTGGCGAACCATGCCCGCGCGGCCGGATCGGTCGAACGCGCCGCGGCATGATCCATCACGCCCGGATACCGGCCATGAATCGAGCAAAAAAAATGAATCGCATCCGCCAGGTTGCGGGTGGATTGCGGACCTTTGAGAAGCGAGGGCCTGGAATGATAAGCGTGCGCCAGCGTCCCATTTTCCGCCACGCTGGCGAGCAGGCGGGTTCCCGCAAGGGTGCCTAATGGCCTTTCAAAGGGTGCCGCAGCCATTCAAATTCTCCGCGATGCGTGAGACGAGACCCGCGCTATCCATCCCGGACCCTAGCCCAATCCCGTAAAGACGAGGTTTACGTCGCGCACACTCAAACAAAAGCTGTGGAAAAAATGGGAAAAATTTGGGGATATCGGCCCCTTCGCCCAGAAAGTGAGCTACCGATGTCACATTTTGACCTGCGCATCTCGTCTGTGATCGGAAACTGGAAAGGAACCGATCATGACACCCAAGCTCAACCCCTTCGCCGCCGCCCCCGACCTGATGAAGCACTGGTTGCAGATCTCGCAGGCTATCGCGGGCAGCATGGAACCGAACCTCGTCAGCCTGGTCGAAGTCCGCGCCTCGCAGCTGAATGGCTGCGCGAATTGCCTGAACATGCACACCGCTGAAGCACGGGCCAGGGGAGAGAGCGAGCAGCGCCTCTATTTGCTTTCCGCCTGGCGGGGAGCTCCCTGTTATTCGGACCGCGAACGAGCTGCCCTCGCGTGGACCGACAGCTTGACGCGGCTCTCGCAGGAACACAGTCATGCAGCGGCCTACCAGGCGCTCAAGGACGAATTCTCCGAGGAGGACCAAGTGAAGCTTACTTTGCTGATCAATGTCATCAACGGCTGGAATCGATTGGCGGTGGGCTTCGACCTTTGGGCCGACAAAGTTACCACGGACAAGGAGGCGGCGTGACTGGGGAAGCTTCGCATGAGGAGGCCGCGGCCAGCTTCAATCCGCTGCGGCGACGTCTGACCAGAATTGCCTATCGTATGCTTGGGTCGGTCGCCGATGCGGAGGATGTGCTGCAGGAGGCGTTCCTGCGGTGGATGACGGTGGACCGTAGCGAAGTTCGAGTGCCCGAAGCCTTTCTCCGCCGGACTGTGACGCGGCTGTGCCTCGACCAGCTCAAGTCAGCGAGACATCAGCGGGAAAATTACGTCGGGGAGTGGCTGCCCGAGCCCGTCATCGAGGAAGACGAGGAAGACGAGGAAGAGGATGCGGACGTCACCCTGCCGCTCATGATCGCCCTTGAACGATTGTCGCCGCTAGAACGTGCCGCGTTCCTGCTGCACGACCTATTCGGGGTCGGATTTGGTGAAATCTCCGCGACTATAAACCGGGAGCCCGCCACTTGCCGTCAGCTTGCCGCCCGCGCCCGGGCTCACGTTCGGGAGGAACGGCCACGTTTCAGGGTGCAGAAGGAACGGGGACTGGAGATTGCCAGTGCGTTCTTTGCGGCGTCGCGCAGCGGGGACATGTCTATTCTCGGAGGCATGCTCGCCGAGGATGTCAGCATGCATTCGGACGGCGGCGGCAAGCGGCCCGCGGCTTCGCGTCCGATTCTTGGCTTCCAACAGGTCATGAAGCTTCACGAGTCTCTAGCAGGCTTGTTCGCGAAACTAGGCTCGAAGCTTGTCCGCACTGGCATGATCAACGGGTTGCCGGGCTTTGTTAGCCTGGAGGCTGATGGAATTCAGACGACCGCGCTGGAGATAGAAGATGGCAAGGTCGTGGCCATCTATATCATGCGCAATCCCGAGAAGCTGAAGCATCTGCACTAAATGAATGCAGCCAGCCCGGCCGGCATCACAGAGTCGAAAAAGCGGGTAATTGATGATGGTCGAGAATTTTCGACTGGTCCACAAGCGGATATTTGAGCCCGGTCGCGCAATTGAAGAGGACAGCTCGTTCGTCCGGCTGGACCTTGCCCTCCGCGAGAGCTTTTTCATAGGCGGCGAGGGCCGCGCCCCCTTCGGGACAAAGCAACAAGCCGTCCGCGGCGCCGGCCTCGGCCACCGCCCTGGTGATTTCCTCATCGCTCACGGAGATGGCGAAGCCCTGGCTCTCCCTGACCGCTCGCAGGATCAGAAAATCTCCGATAGCCTTGGGAACCCTGATTCCCCATGCGAGCGTAGAAGCGCCCTCCCAGCGCGGCGCATGTTCCTCGCCATCCTCGAACGCCTTGACGATGGGCGCGCATCCTTCCGCCTGGACGGAGACCATCCGCGGACGTTCGGATCCTATCAGACCCAATTCTTCCATTTCGGCAAAGGCCTTCCACATGCCGATCAGGCCGGTTCCGCCGCCGGTCGGGTAGAAGATGACGTCCGGCAACTGCCAGCCAAGCTGTTCGGCGAGGTCCAGCCCCATCGTTTTCTTGCCCTCGATCCGATAGGGCTCCTTAAGCGTCGAAAAATCGAACCAATGCCCCTGCGCGGCGCCTTCCCCGACGATCTTTCCGCAATCGTCGATCAGGCCGTTGACCCGGTAGACCCGCGCTCCCTGCGCGGCGATCTCACGCACATTCACTTCGGGCGTGTCGTCGGGGCACAAGACGATCGCCTCGATCCCGGCGCGAGTGGCATAAGCGGCGAGGGCGGCGCCGGCATTGCCATTGGTCGGCATGGCGATCCGCTTGATGCCAAGCTCCTTGGCCATGGAAACCGCCATGGCGATACCGCGGGCCTTGAACGATCCGGTCGGAAGCCGTCCTTCATCCTTCACCAGCAATATGCGGGCGCCAAGGCGCCGGGCCATGGCGGGCAAGGGAATAAGCGGAGTGGTGTTTTCCCCCAGGCTGACGATGTTGCTTGCCCTGCGCACGGGCAAGATTTCGCGGTAGCGCCAGAGATCCATCGGCCGCTGCGCCAGGGTATCGAGGTTCATGTGTCGGCGGGCGGCGGCGAGGTCGTATCGGACCAACAGCGGCTTTCCGGCGGGTGAAAGATTGTACGGCTTGTCGGCTTCGAAGGTCTTGCCAGTTTCAGAGCATTCGAGATGGGTGACGAAGGTCGGGCGTTCCTCGGTCTGGTTCAGGCTCCAAACGGGCATTTTAGGACTCCGGGGGCTGTTTACCGGTGAAAGACGTCACGGGAGTTAATCCCGTGACGTCGGACGGGTTCGGCTTGCCGACCCGCCGGCCGGCTAAAGGTGCTCTCTTCGCGCTATTCGACGATTGCTGCGCAATCCTCTCATTACGCTCGGGCGCTTTCGCTTACTGATCCAAAAAGCTTCGCATCTTCCGGCTGCGGCTCGGGTGCTTGAGTTTCCTCAGCGCCTTGGCTTCGATCTGACGGATACGTTCGCGGGTGACCGAGAATTGCTGGCCCACTTCCTCGAGCGTGTGGTCGGTGTTCATACCGATGCCGAAGCGCATGCGCAGCACCCGTTCTTCGCGGGGCGTGAGCGAGGCCAGCACGCGGGTTACAGTTTCCTTGAGGTTGGCCTGGATCGCTGCATCCACGGGGATGACCGCATTCTTGTCCTCGATGAAGTCACCCAGATGGCTGTCTTCCTCGTCGCCGATCGGGGTTTCGAGGCTGATCGGCTCCTTGGCGATCTTCATCACCTTGCGAACCTTTTCGAGCGGCATGGATAGGCGCTCGGCAAGCTCTTCCGGGGTAGGCTCGCGGCCGATCTCATGCAGGATCTGGCGGCTCGTTCGGACCAGCTTGTTGATCGTCTCGATCATATGGACCGGGATACGGATCGTACGGGCCTGATCGGCGATCGAACGGGTGATCGCCTGACGGATCCACCAGGTCGCATAGGTGCTGAATTTATAGCCGCGGCGATATTCGAATTTATCGACCGCTTTCATCAGGCCGATATTACCTTCCTGAATAAGATCAAGGAATTGCAGGCCGCGGTTCGTATATTTTTTAGCAATGGAGATAACCAAGCGCAGATTGGCCTCGACCATTTCCTTCTTGGCGATACGCGCTTCTCGCTCACCCTTCTGAACCTGGTTCACGATTCGGCGGAATTCGGTAAGCGACATTCCGGTCGCTTGCGCGATTTCACTGATTTCGGTGCGGATTCGCTCGATCGGATCGGCTTCCTGGGTACAGAAGGCAGACCATTTCTTGTCGAGCTTGCAGACCCGCTCGGACCAATTTTCGTCCAGCTCGTGGCCCATGTAGGATTCGAGGAAGGCCTTGCGGGGCACTTTGTGACGCTCGGCAAGCCGAAGCATCTGGCCGCCCAAAGCAGTCAGACGGCGATTGTAGCTGTAAAGCTGGTCGACCAGATATTCGATCTTCGCGCCATGGAACTGGACGCTCTCGACCTCCGCGGTCAGCTGTTCGCGCAGCTTCTGATATTTATTCTCTTCCGACTTGGCGAATTCCTGCATGCTGCTCAGCGCCTCGATGCGAGCGACCTGCAGCTTCGAGAATTTCTTGAACAAGGCGGTGATGGTGGCGAATTTCTCCAGCGCCTGCGGCTTTAATTGCTCTTCCATCTGGGCGAGCGAAAGCGTGTTGTCCTCTTCCTCGTCATCGCTCTGGCGAGGCGTCCGGCGCTCGACAAGGCTATCTTCCTCATCCTCTTCTTCCTGGACCTCTTCGACGTCTTCCTCTTCCTTGAAAGAGGGGCCGGCGGTCTTTTCGGAAATGTCGCCATCTTCCCCGGCTTCAGCGCTTTCGACCTGCTCGGGGGTCGGGCCTTTGGAAAGCATTGCGTCGAGATCGAGGATTTCGCGAAGCTGCATTTCGCCTTCATTGAGCGCTGTCGACCATTGGATGATCGCGTTGAACGTGATCGGGCTTTCGCACAGGCCCCAGATCATCGTGTCGCGGCCGGCCTCGATGCGCTTGGCGATGGCGATTTCGCCTTCGCGGGACAGCAGTTCGACCGCGCCCATTTCGCGCAAATACATGCGGACCGGATCGTCCGTACGGTCGACCGTTTCCTTCTTCTTTTCCAGAACGAAGCGCTGCGACCCGTCGCCTTCGTCCGGCGCGTCGTCCAGCGCGCCCTCGGGCTCTGCTTCACCCTCGGCCTCGTCATCGTCGGCTTCTTCATTCTCGACGATATTGACGCCCATCTCCGACAGCGCCGACATCACGTCTTCGATCTGCTCGGACGTCATCTGGTCCTGGGGGAGCGCGCTGTTAAGCTCGTCATACGTGATGTAGCCGCGCTTTTTGGCGCGGGTGACGAGCTTTTTCAGGGAGGCTTCGTTGAGGTCGATCAGGGGCGCATCGCCACCTTCGGTTTTTTCCGTCGTCTCAGCATTATTCGTCTTTGCCATTCGCACGCCTTAATCTGTCTGTCCGGCGTCGCTCTCCAGGAGCGCCGCAAGCTGCCTATCCGCCTCATCCCTTGCCGCCCGGAGCCTTTGCTGCTCCTGAAATGCGGCTTCGTCGCCTGCTTCCTTCAACCTTGCGGTCGCCGCCTCCATGGCCGCGTCCAGACCCGGCCTTGCCGCCAAAGTCTCGATGACCAGAACGAGATCGCGGCAAGCGCGTTCCGGGTCGGCATCGCGTCGGGTGAAGGAAAAAGCCAGTCCCTGTTGCAGGTTTAGCTCCTCGATCAGAGTAGCCGCGCCCCTGTGCGCCAATATGGTATTTAGCTGCTGTTGATCAAGTTCGCTGTGATTCATCGCGGATTCGAGCAAAATGTCCCGCAAATGCGCGGCATTATGCTCACCGAGCGGAAGCGCGGCGACCGCTTCCGAATGCGAGGCTATGATTTCCGGATAGCGCAGCAGCCCTCCCAACACGGCACGCGCAGTATGGGGCGCAAGTCCCCCCGATCCGACCGCTTTGGCTTCGGCCGAAAGGCTCCTTTGAGGTATGAACTGTCCGCCTTTGGCGCCGGGACCCTTTTTCCACACGCCTTTCTGGGCGCTGCGGGGCGCCCATGCCTGCTGCCTTGGCCGGGTAAGCGTGTTGAACCGGTCGACCATTTCTTGGCGATACTGGTCGCGAACGTGCGGATCGCCGATCGTCGCGACATGGTCCAGCAGCCGGCGGCGAAGGCCAGCGCGCTGTTCAGGCGTTGCCAGAGGTTCGGCGTGGCTTTCATGCCGCCAGAGATGGTCCACCAGAGCTTCGGGCGCCTCCAGCAGCTTTTCGAGCGCCTGGCGGCCGCCGGAGCGAACCACATCGTCGGGATCCTGGCCGGCGGGCAGGGTGATGAAGGAGAGCGAGCGTCCCGGCGCCACATGGGGCAAGGCGCGAAGAGCCGCGCGCATAGCCGCTTTCTGTCCCGCCGAATCTCCGTCGAAACAGAGGATAGGATCGGCGCCCATTCGCCAGAGCCGTTCCAGCTGGCCCTCGGTCACGGCGGTTCCAAGCGGAGCGACCGCTTCGCCGATGCCGACCTGATCGAGCGCGATCACATCCATATAGCCTTCGACGACGATCACCCGGCGGCTATCGCGGCTGGCAGGACCGGCGCGGTCTAGATTGTAAAGCGTCCGCCCCTTGTCGAAGAGCGGTGTTTCGGGCGAGTTCAGATATTTGGGCTCGCCATCGCCCAATATCCGCCCGCCAAAGGCAATTACCCGGCCGCGCTGGTCGCGGATCGGGATCATCAGCCGCCCGCGAAAGCGATCATAAGGCTCCTTTTCCTCGGGTTCGATCAGGAGCCCCGATTCGATCAGTTTTTCCGGGCCGAATTCCTTGAGCGCGATCTTCAGCTTGCTTCGAGAATCCGGAGCGTAACCAAAGCCAAAGCACTTGCGCGTTACATCGGTAATGCCGCGCTGTTGCAGATAATCGCGCGCTGCGCCGCCCTCTATCCCCCCATATTGTTCTTCGAACCAGCCAGCGGCCGCCTCCATCACATCGTACAGGTCTTTCGCGCGCTCGGCGCGTTGCTGGGCGCGCGGGTCCGGCGCCGGCACTTCCATGTCCGCGGCATCCGCAAGCTCCTTCACCGCATCCATGAAGGGGAGCCCGCGCGCATCGGTAAGGAACCGGATAGCGTCGCCGTGCGCCCCGCATCCGAAGCAATGGTAGAAACCTTTCTCGTCATTGATGGTGAAGCTCGGCGTCTTCTCCTTGTGAAACGGACAACAAGCCTTCCACTCGCGCCCCGCCCGCTGCAGCTTCACCTGCCGCCCGATCACCCCCGAAAGCAAAGTACGGGCGCGAATCTCATCCAGAAATTGGGGAGAAAGGCTCAAGCGCTCCCCTCCTGCGGGCGGGACGACGAACACCCTTCGACTTCGCTCAGGATGGGCGAAGGGGCTGTCTCGCTCGTTTGAGAATTGTCGATGAGCCCGTTCGTCCCGAGCGAAGTCGAGGGGCGTTCGTGAGGAGGCCGGGCGAAATAGCCTATCTGCCGCCAATCTTCCCGAAACAAAGCCTCCTTTTTCGCCCGCGACCAATTCTTTACGCGGCGCTCAGACGCAAACGCTTCATCACGCGTGGGCGCGCTCTCACACCAGGCCAGTTCAACGGGCCTTCGCCTCCGCGTCCAATCCGCTCCCAGACCGCTTTGATGTTCTGCCAAACGCTTTCCCAGATTGTCCGTGTGCCCGGTATAATAGGATCCGTCTCGGCAGCGGAGGATGTAGACCCAGAACTGCATATCAGGTGTTCAACGCCCCTCGACTTCGCTCGGGACGAGCGAGGTACGCCGCAGGCATCAGGAAAGCCGTGCTTTCACCAGTCCGCTGGCCTTGCTCATATCGAGCTGCTGGCCATGGCGCTCTTTCAGCAAAGCCATGACCCGGCCCATATCCTTGGGCGAGGCCGCCCCCGTTTCCACGACGATCGCGTCTATCGCCGCCTTGGTTTCAGCCTCATCCATCTGGCTCGGTAGGAATTCCTCGATCACCGAAACTTCGGCCTGCTCCGCCGCCGCGAGTTCCGCGCGGCCGCCGCTTTCATACATGGCGATCGATTCCCGGCGCTGCTTGATCATCTTTTGCAGGACTTCGGTTGCCAGCAGATCGTCGTCGGGCGCCTTGTCGGAGGTCCGAAGCTCGATATCGCGATTTTTGAGCGCGGAGAGGATCAGGCGCGTCGCGGCCGTGCGCTGCTTGTCGCCGGACTTCATCGCCGCGATCTGGGCGGCCTTGATATCGTCACGAATCATGGGTTTTTGGGTCCTGCTTGAGGGAGGTAGGCATCATAAAGGAGCGATCGGTCTTTTAATAGATTGACGCTGCCCGCCCCGTTCACTAGCCGACGAGCCTTAGCGACATCGTCAGATCTATCGAACAGGGAGTGCCTGCTCATGGCTCACGCCAAGCATATGTCCGCGCCGGATGGGGCGACGGGTATATTGGTATTGGCGGACGGCACGATCATCTGGGGCAAGGGATTCGGGGCCGAAGGCGAAGCAGTCGGCGAAGTCTGCTTCAACACCGCGATGACAGGATATCAGGAGGTGATGACCGATCCCTCCTATGCGGCGCAAATCATCAATTTCACCTTCCCGCATATCGGCAATGTCGGCGCCAATCACGATGATGTCGAAGCCGACAACCCCCATGCTTTGGGCTGCATCGTCCGCGAGGAAGTGACGGCGCCCAGCAATTTCCGCTCCGCGCAGGATTTCAGGCTCTGGCTTAGAAATAATGGCCGCATCGGTCTTTCGGGAGTCGATACGCGTGCGCTGACGCGGATGATCCGGGAGAAGGGCGCTCCGAATGGAGTCATCGCCCACAATGCGGCTGGTGAGTTCGATGTGGACGCCTTGCTGCAAAAGGCGCGCGAATGGCCGGGGCTGGAGGGCATGGACCTCGCCAAGGAAGTATCCTGCCGCCAGATGTACCGCTGGACCGGCGGCCGCTGGAATTTGAAAGAAGGCTACGCCCGCCCCGGCGAGGCCGATGAAAGCCTGCCGCACGTGGTGGCGATCGATTATGGCTCCAAGCGCAATATCTTCCGTAATCTGGCCGATGCCGGCGCGCGGGTGACCGTGCTTCCCGCCACCACCACGTTTGAAGAGGTGATGGCGCACGAGCCCGACGGGATATTCCTGTCCAACGGCCCCGGAGATCCCGCCGCGACCGGCGTCTATGCGGTTCCGGTGATCCAGAAGCTGCTCGAGACGAACAAACCTCTGTTCGGCATCTGTCTCGGCCACCAATTGCTCGGCCTCGCGGTGGGCGCGCAGACGGTAAAGATGCACCAGGGCCATCGCGGCGCCAATCATCCGGTCAAGCGGCTCGCCGATGGCAGGGTCGAGATAACCAGCATGAACCACGGCTTCGCGGTCGAGCGTGAAACGCTCCCGGCCAATGCGCGCGAAACGCATATCAGCCTGTTCGACGGCTCCAATTGCGGCTTCGAATTGACCGACCGCCCGGCCTTCAGCGTGCAATATCATCCAGAAGCGAGCCCGGGCCCGCAGGATAGCACCTACTTATTCGAGAAATTTGTGGATCAGCTGCCGAAATGAAGCTTGCCCTTCAGAAACCTGGCCGGAGAGCCGTTCGATAATGCCCAAGCGCACCGACATATCTTCCATCCTCATCATCGGCGCCGGCCCGATCGTCATCGGGCAGGCGGCGGAGTTCGATTATTCGGGGACGCAGGCGGCCAAGGCGCTGAAGGAGGAGGGGTACCGGATCATCCTGGTCAATTCCAATCCGGCGACGATCATGACCGACCCGGAGCTTGCGGACGCGACCTACGTCGAGCCGATCACTCCTGAATTCGTCCGCCTGATCATCGAGAAGGAGCGGCCCGACGCCGTGCTTCCGACGATGGGCGGGCAGACCGCGCTCAATACCGCTTTGGCCTTGTTCAAGGACGGAACGCTCGAAAAATTTGGCGTCAGAATGATCGGCGCCGACGCCGACGCGATCGAAATGGCGGAGGATCGCCTGAAATTCCGCCAGGCGATGGACCGGATCGGCCTCGAAAGCCCGCGATCGGCGATTGCCCATTCGCTGGAGGAGGCCATCAAGGGGCTCGATGTGACCGGCCTTCCGGCCATCGTCCGTCCCAGCTTCACGCTCGGCGGCACCGGCGGAGGGATCGCCTATAATCGCGAAGAATTCATCGAAATCGTCACCGGCGGCCTCGAAGCCTCGCCGACCTCCGAAGTGCTGATCGAGGAATCGGTGCTGGGTTGGAAAGAATATGAGATGGAGGTGGTGCGCGACAAGAACGACAATTGCATCATCATCTGCTCGATCGAAAATGTGGACCCGATGGGTATCCATACGGGTGACTCGATCACTGTCGCCCCGGCCATGACTTTGACCGACAAGGAATATCAGATCATGCGCAATGCATCGATCGCGGTGCTCCGGGAAATCGGTGTAGAAACAGGCGGTTCCAACGTCCAGTTCGCGGTCAATCCGAAGGATGGACGCCTGGTCGTGATCGAGATGAACCCGCGCGTGTCACGTTCCTCCGCGCTCGCCTCCAAGGCCACCGGCTTTCCGATCGCGAAGGTCGCCGCCAAACTGGCGGTCGGCTATACGCTGGACGAGATCGACAACGACATTACCGGGGCGACGCCGGCAAGCTTCGAGCCGACCATCGATTATGTCGTCACCAAAATCCCGCGCTTCACCTTCGAGAAGTTTCGCGGATCGCAGGCCTTGCTTTCGACCGCGATGAAGTCGGTCGGCGAGGTCATGGCGATCGGCCGCAATTTCCACGAAAGCCTGCAAAAGGCGCTGCGCGGGCTCGAAACCGGCCTGATCGGCCTCGATGGGGTGAAAAAGCTCTACGGCGCGCCCCGCGCCGAGATCGAGGCGGCACTGGCGACGCCGACGCCCGACCGCCTGCTGGTGGCCGCCCAGGCGCTTCGCGAGGGTTTCACCATCGCCGAGGTCCACGCCATCGCCAAATATGATCCATGGTTCCTCGAACGGATCAAGGAAATCGTCGATGCCGAGGAGGCCATCTGTATCGATGGCCTGCCCAACGATGCAGTCGGCCTCAGGCGGTTCAAAGCCATGGGCTTTTCCGACAAGAGGCTTGCCGAGCTCGCCGTTAAATCGGCGGGGCTTCGAGCGGGCATGGGCAAGGTCCAGGCGCGCAGCAGCGGGCTCATCCACGAAACGATGAAAGCGCTGACCGGCGCCACCACCGAAGACGAAGTGAGGGCGCTTCGGCACAAATTGGGCGTTCGCCCGGTCTACAAGCGGATCGACACCTGCGCCGCGGAATTCGAAGCGAAAACGCCTTACATGTATTCGACCTATGAGGCGCCGAGCTTTGGCCTGCCCGAGGATGAAAGCCAGCCGAGCGACCGCCGCAAGATCGTCATCCTGGGCGGTGGCCCGAACCGGATCGGGCAGGGGATCGAATTCGATTATTGCTGCTGCCACGCCACTTATTCTCTGCGCGAAGCCGGTTTCGAAACAATCATGATCAATTGCAATCCGGAGACGGTGTCGACCGACTACGACACTTCCGACCGGCTCTATTTCGAACCTTTGACGGCCGAAGACGTGCTTGAAATCCTCCATGTCGAGCAGTCCCGGGGCGAGCTGGTCGGCGTGATCGTCCAATTGGGCGGCCAGACGCCGCTGAAGCTCGCCGCCGCGCTCGAAAAGGAAGGCATTCCGATCCTTGGCACTTCGCCCGACGCGATCGATCTGGCCGAGGACCGCGAACGTTTCGCGCAGTTGGTCGACAAATTGGGCCTGAAGCAGCCCCGGAACGGAATGGCGCGCAGCCGTGAGGAGGCGCTCGCGATCGCGGAACGGATCGGATACCCGATCCTGACCCGCCCCAGCTATGTGCTTGGCGGGCGGGCGATGGAAGTGGTCGATGGTCCGGCCCAGCTTGAGGATTATATCGTCACGGCCGTGCAGATTTCAAACGAAAGCCCGGTCCTTATCGATCAATATCTTCGCGACGCGATCGAGGTCGATGTCGACGCCATTTGCGACGGGGAGCAGGTGGTTATTGCCGGCGTCATGCAGCATATCGAGGAAGCCGGCGTCCATTCGGGCGATAGCGCCTGCTCGTTGCCTCCTTACAGCCTCGACCAGGCGATCGTGGAAGAGATCGAACGACAGGCGAAAATGCTCGCGCTCGCCTTGGGCGTCGTCGGCCTGATGAACATCCAGTTCGCGGTCAAGGAAGGCGAAGTCTACCTGATCGAGGTGAACCCGCGGGCCAGCCGCACGGTGCCGTTCGTCGCCAAGGCGATCGGAACCCCGATCGCCAAGATCGCCGCGCGGGTGATGGCGGGCGAGAAGCTGGCCGCTTTCCCACCGATCCGCCGCGACATAGAGCATGTCGCGGTCAAGGAAGCGGTCTTCCCGTTCGCGCGGTTTCCCGGCGTGGATCCGGTATTGTCTCCGGAAATGAAATCGACCGGCGAAGTCATGGGAATAGACGTCAATTTCGCCAGCGCCTTCTACAAATCGCAGCTGGGCGGCGGCGTCGAGCTCCCGTCCGCCGGCACCTTGTTCGTGTCGGTCAAGGATAGCGACAAATCGATCATCGTGCCGCCGGTCCGGGCCTTGCTGGAATTCGGCTTCACCGTGATCGCCACCGGAGGAACGGCCGAATTCCTACAGGGGGAGGGCCTGGATGTGGGCGAGGTCAACAAGGTTGCGCAGGGTCGCCCCCACATCGTCGATCGGATCAAGGATGGAGGGGTCGATCTGATCTTCAACACCACCGAAGGTTGGCAGTCACACAAGGATTCGGCGTCCATCCGCGGGTCGGCCCTGATGGCTAAAGTTCCCTATTTCACTACCGCCGCTTCAAGCGTTGCGGTGGTGAGGGCGATAGCCGCCTTGCGCGAGCATAGCCTTGAAGTCCGGTCGCTTCAGGACTATTATTCCGCCTCCAGGGCATAATCCTCGAACAACATGGTTTAGATCAGCGTTCTTTTGAAAAAGGGCGCTTAAACAGAGTTTTGAAAGGCGAATAGGATGGCGACGGTAGACAAGATGCCGATGCTGGTTGAGGGCTATGAGAAGCTCCAGAGCGACGTGCGGCTGCTGAAAAGCGAGCGCCCGGCCATCATAGACTCCATCGAAGAAGCGCGCGCCCATGGCGACCTTTCGGAAAATGCCGAATATCATGCCGCCAAGGAGCGCCAGGGCCAGGTGGAGGCCATGATCTCCGATATCGAGGATCGCCTGAGCCGCGCGGTGGTGATCGATCCCAAGACTCTGTCGGGCGACAAGGCGGTGTTCGGAGCGACGGTCCACCTGCTGGACGAAAATGGAAAGAAAATAGTCTATCAGATTGTCGGCCAGACAGAGGCGGACGCGAAGATCGGGAGGATCAGCTATTCCTCACCGCTTGGCCGCGCGCTGATCGGCCGCAGCGTCGGCGAGGACGTGGAAGTCACCGCGCCTTCGGGCGACAAATATTATGCGATCGAGAAGATCGAGTTCATCTAGAGGTGCGTCCGCCTGAAAGCTGGCGGCGGGCGCGCCTCACGCTCGCCATTGCCGCGATCACTTCCATCGCCTGGCTGATCCCCAACTTACTGGGTTGGAGCGAGATTGCCGCCATATGGGGCGGCTTCATCCCCGCGCGGATCGGCGGAATGGAAGGGGACGCCCTTCTGGCGCCGGCCCTGCTGACGCCGTTCACCGCGACCTTGGTCCATGCCAGCCTCGCCCATCTCGCCTTCAACGTGCTGATCCTGCTCTTCTGCGGCCGAGCGACGGAAAACATCATCGGCGGCCCGGGGCTTTTGATCCTGTATCTGGTGGGCGCACTCGTTGCCGCGGCCGCCCATTATGCGATGGATCCATTCGATCGGACGCCGATGGTCGGGGCGAGCGGCGCCATCTCGGCGGTAATCGGTACCTATGCGATCCTGTTCGGGCGAAATCGCGTGAAGGTCGCCAATCCCACTTTGGCCTTGTGGGTCAACGCATTGTGGCTGGCGGCCGCCTGGGTGGGAATTCAGCTTATCACCGGGCTCACCTTTGAAACCGCAGGAGTAAGGGTTGCCATCGCGGCGCATATCGGCGGGTTCCTGACCGGGCTTCTATTGGCCAAGCCGTTGCTGATGCTGCGCTACCGCAAAGCCTGACCGGCTGCCCTTTCCTCAGGTTTTTGACGAAAGGTCCGGTTCCAGCAGCCGGTGCAGGTGAACCACCACATATTTCATCTCGGCATCGTCGACCGTTCGCTGAGCATTGGCGCGCCACGCGTCCAGCGCGTTGGCATAATCGGGAAACAGGCCGACCAGATGAACCGAGGGAAGGTCCACGAAATCAAGCCCTTGCGGGTCGCTGACCCTGCCGCCGAACACCAGATGCAATTTGCTCACTCCTTGAGACCTCGGAAAAAATAGGGGCGCCCAAAATGGGCGCCGCCAACGATGTCGGCAGCGCCCTATCATGATCGTCGTGCCAGGCAAGCTCTGCGCCTGCCGGCCGGTCAGCGGCCCGCTGGACTAGCTTTGCGGCCGCGATGAAGAACGGGCGCGCTCGGCAGCGGCCCGGGCGACTTCGGCAGCATCACTCTTCAGCGACTCGATCTTGTCCTTGGCCATGTCGCGATTATAGCCAAGCTCGTCGAGCTTGCTGGTGCCGGCATCGCGGGCCGCGCGGGCCGCCTCGCGCGCCTTCTCGTTGATCCGCCGTCCATAATCTCCCAGCAATTCCTCCTCGCGATTGGTCTTGGGGAGGATCGCGGCGATTAGGCCGCCGAGCGCCAATCCGCCGATCAGCGCAGCGACGGGATTGGAGTTGATGCCGTCCGAGGTCCTTTGCTTTGCCCGACCAGCGCCTTCGCGCGCGCTTTCATAGGCCGCGCTGGTCCGCTCGCGGGCAGCCTCATAGGCCTCGCTGGCGCGGTCGCGCGCCGCGCTCGCTTTGTCCTTCAGGCTATTTGCACCGCCAGTGCCCGTTTCATTGTCGATTTCAGTCATGGTCATGCGTTCGCTCCTTCATGCACGGATTTGGCCACCACGGGAGTGGCCAGGTCGTAATTGTCGTCTTTCTTGGAAAGGTCTGCCTTGATCAGATCCTGGTCATTCTCGTCCCGCAACAAGCCAGAAACCACGGCCCGGATGGGGTCCCGGGCCAGGAACACGATCAGGGCGGCGAGGATACCCGAAGTCGCCACTGGCCGGTCCTTGACCGCCTGCAGGGCATCGTCCGCCATCGCTCCGCTTTTCTCCTTCACCCCGCTCCAGGCGTCATTGGCGAGATTCCCAGGGCGAAGCCTGTATTGAAGCGCGCCCATGGTCGACGAAAGCCGGCCTTTGGCACGCTCGGCATCCAGCTTGGCTTGCTGAAGGCGGGCGAGGCCCGGATCCTGTTTCGATTTATCCATCACGCTGAGCGCTCCCCGACTGCCAGAGCAGCCTTTTCGTCCGTGTCTCCCGAAAGCGCCGCCATCTTGCCGGCGCCATAGCGGATCAGCAGGAACCCGGTCGCTCCGGCGACCGCCAGGACGATCAGGCCGCTGAGGACAGGGCCGACAAAATCGGCAAGGCCCAGCACGATCCCGACCAGGGCGGCGATTAGCCCCGCATAGGCAATCAGGCCGCCGGCCACCATGGCGAGGGCTCCGGTCTTGGCCTTGCCCGCCCGGTAGAGGGCGACCTCCTTATAGAGATCGACCTCCGCCCGGACGAGAGTACGGCCATCATCAACCAGCTGGCCGAACAGGTCGCCAATCGACGTGTCGGTGGTAGGATTTTGAGTCCTTGCGTCCAAGGTCAGACTCCCGTGCCCATGCCGCCGGTGGGGCTCGAAGCATTGGTGCTAATCGACCTAGACGGACCATCAAGATCAGGCTCGAACTCGATCTCGCGCTCGCCGGTCCGACGACCATTGTCCATGCCGGCCTTGAGCAGGCGAATAAGTGTGAACCCGACGACGGCGGCGACACCGATCGCGACACCGGGGCTCTTGCGCACCAGTTCGCGTCCATCGTCGAACAATTCGTCGACCTCCTTGTTGCGGAGCGTATCGGCAAATCCCGACACGGCGTCGGCAGCGCGGCGGGCATATTCGCCATATTCTGATCCGAGCCGTTCATCGATCGTCGTAGCGGCATCGCTCACGACCTGCGAAAATTCATCTAGGGCGCCGGTCGCCTTGCTCTTGCCCGTTTCGGCATAAGCGCGAACCTTGTCGCCCGCTTGGCTTTGCAAGCCCGAAACACCGTCGCGCAGTTGAGCCTTGATGTCGCTGCCTGCGACTGATCTTCCTTCGACCATGCTGGTTCCTCCCGTATCGTCGCCAACGCCGCTTCCCACGAAGCCCGTTCCGGAGGCGCCGCCGAAATCGCTGTCTATGCCGCCATTGGTTTCCATGGCGCCGTTGATGATGTGATCGGTTCCTTCGGGCAGTTCAGGATTGCGTGGGGGCATGGGGCTCTCTCCAATTAGAAAAGGACTAAAACACTCATAAGCGCAAACACCTGCGCGCGGCCTTCCGTTCCGCTTCGGGACAGGAAAGTTGCGTCGCCAGGGCGCTCCCGATAAGCGCCAGTGATAGTCAATATAGCTCATAACGAGGCCGTAACAAATGACAGCCATTCTCGACGTGCACGCCCGCCAGATTCTCGACAGCCGCGGCAATCCGACGGTCGAGGTCGAGGTTTATCTGGAGGACGGAAGCAGCGGCCGCGCGGCGGTCCCGTCGGGGGCCTCCACCGGCGCGCATGAAGCGGTCGAAAAGCGCGACGGGGACAAGGCCCGTTATCTGGGCAAAGGCGTCACCCAGGCGGTGGACGCGGTTACCGGTGAGATATTCGAGGCGGTGGTTGGCCTGGAGGCGGAAGAGCAGGGCGAGATCGACGCATTGCTGATTGAACTGGACGGTACCCCCAACAAGTCGAGGCTTGGCGCCAATGCCATATTGGGTGTCAGCCTGGCCGTCGCCAAAGCCGCTGCCGATGCCCGCGGCCTCCCGCTCTACCGTTATGTCGGCGGGGTTTCGGCGCACCTGCTCCCGGTGCCGATGATGAACATCATCAATGGCGGGGAACATGCCGACAATCCGATCGATTTCCAGGAATTCATGGTAATGCCGGTGGGCGCGGAGAATATCGCCGAAGCGGTGCGCTGCGGTTCCGAAATCTTCCATACATTGAAGAAGAATCTGTCGGATGCGGGCCTTTCCACAGCCGTGGGCGACGAGGGCGGCTTCGCCCCCGCGCTGGCCTCGACCCGCGACGCACTTGACTTCATCATGAAATCGATCGAGCAGGCAGGCTATCGACCAGGCGAGAATGTGGTCTTGGCGCTCGACTGCGCGGCCACCGAATTCTTTCGCGATGGCGTCTATCGGATGGAAGGCGAGGGGAAGGTACTGGACCCCGCCCAGATGGCCGAATATCTCGCGGACCTCACAAGGTCCTACCCGATCCTGTCGATCGAGGATGGAATGAGCGAGGATGATTTCGAAGGCTGGAAGATCCTGACCGACCTGATCGGGGACAAGGTGCAGTTGGTGGGCGACGATCTGTTCGTCACCAACCCAAAGCGGCTCGCCGAGGGCATCGAGCGCGGCCTTGCCAATTCGCTGCTGGTAAAGGTCAACCAGATCGGAACGTTGACGGAGACGTTGGAGGCGGTGAACATGGCGCATCGCGCGCGCTACACATCGGTCATGTCGCACCGGTCCGGCGAGACCGAGGATACGACAATCGCGGACCTCGCTGTTGCCACCAATTGCGGGCAGATCAAGACCGGCAGCCTGGCGCGTTCCGACCGGTTGGCCAAATATAACCAGCTGATGCGGATCGAAGAGGAGTTGGGAAGCCAGGCCGTCTATGCCGGATATTCTATCTTTTCTTCAAAAAGAACTTGATTCAAGGGCGTTTTACTGATTCTGTGACCATGATGACGACCAACGGAAACACGATAGGCGGAAACACGATCGGATTGATCAGGCGGGCAGCGCTTCCGGCGCTGGCAGTGCTGATCATCGTCAATTTTCTCGGCTATGCGATCGTGGGTTCCAACGGCCTGCTGTCGCTCGGCGATTATCGGCGACTGAAGACCGAACGGAGCGTCGAACTGGCGCAGCTCAATGACGAACGCGCCCGCCTCGCGCATCGCGCCAAATTGCTCGATCCGCGCCGCGCCGATCCTGATCTCGCCGACGAGATGGTGCGTAGCGAGCTTGGTCTGGTTCGCCCCGACGAAGTGATCATCCAGATCAAGCCTTAAATCCGGTACGGCACCATGTTGCGTGGTTGGCCGTTTGCCGCCATAGAGCCGCCTTCAATTCAAAGAGCTTTGGAAGGGAAGGGCCTTCATCTTGGCCAAGCCATCGACGTCCAAGCGTGCGCCGGAACAGGCTGCCGCAGCGCAGCCCGCCACCCCTAACCGGGAACGACCGCCCGAGCCTAAGCGGCATGTGGCCGACAAGGCCGAATTGCTCGAATATTATCGGCAGATGCTGCTCATTCGGCGATTCGAAGAGCGCGCAGGCCAGCTTTACGGCCTCGGCCTGATCGGCGGTTTCTGCCATCTCTATATTGGCCAGGAAGCGGTCGCCGTGGGCCTGCAATCAGCGCTCGAGATCGGCAAGGACAGCGTCATCACCGGTTATCGCGACCATGGCCATATGCTCGCCTACGGGATCGACCCCAAAGTGATCATGGCGGAACTTACGGGCCGTCAGGCGGGCATTTCCAAGGGCAAGGGCGGTTCGATGCACATGTTCAGCGTCGAACACCGCTTCTATGGCGGCCACGGTATCGTCGGCGCGCAGGTCAGCCTCGGCACCGGCCTCGCCTTCAAGCACAAATATAGCAATGATGGCGGCGTCTGCCTCGCTTATTTCGGCGATGGCGCGACCAATCAGGGCCAGGTCTATGAAAGCTTCAACATGGCCGAGCTTTGGAAGCTTCCGATCATCTATGTGATCGAAAACAACCAATATGCCATGGGGACGAGCGTCAATCGGTCGAGCGCCGAAGATCAGCTCTACAAGCGCGGCGAAAGCTTTCGCATTCCGGGCATCCAGGTCGACGGGATGGACGTCCTCGCGGTACGCGGCGCGGCCGCGACCGCGCTCGAATGGGTGCGGGCCGGCAAGGGACCGATCCTGCTGGAGCTCAAGACCTACCGCTATCGCGGCCATTCCATGTCCGACCCGGCCAAATATCGTTCGCGCGATGAAGTGCAGGCGGTGCGCGACAAGTCAGACCCGATCGAAGCCGTGAAGCGTGAGCTGGCTGCCGTGGGTGTGTCGGAGGCGGAGATCAAGAAGATCGACAATGACATAAAGGCGATCGTGGTCGAGGCGGCGGACTTTGCCGAACAATCGCCCGAACCGGACGCTTCCGAGCTTTATACCGACGTGCTGGTAGAGACTTACTGATGTCCATCGAACTGAAGATGCCCGCGCTTTCGCCGACCATGGAAGAAGGCACGCTCGCCAAATGGCTGGTCAAGGTCGGGGACGAGGTCAAATCGGGCGACATCCTCGCCGAGATCGAAACCGACAAGGCGACGATGGAATTCGAAGCGGTCGATGAGGGCAGGATCACCGAAATCCTGGTGGCCGAGGGAACAGACGAGGTAAAGGTCGGCACGGTCATCGCCTTGATTGTCGGCGAAAACGATGCCGCCGGCGATGCAAAGGCCAAACCTGAGGCGGCCGCCCCTGTCGTCGAGGAAGCAAGCGAGCAGCAAGCCACCGCAGCGGTGGCTCCGAAGTCTGAAAAGGCGCCTGCCAGTCTCAAGATCGAGCCCGACGTTCCGGCAGGAACCGAACTCGTCCGCACCACGGTGCGCGAAGCACTTCGCGACGCGATGGCGGAGGAGATGCGCGCCGACGACCGGATTTTTGTGATGGGCGAGGAAGTCGCCGAATATCAGGGCGCGTACAAGGTGACCCAGGGTTTGCTGGAAGAATTTGGCGGGCGGCGCGTGATCGACACGCCGATCACCGAATATGGCTTTGCTGGTGTCGGTACCGGCGCGGCGATGGGGGGTCTGAGGCCAATCATCGAATTCATGACCTTCAATTTCGCCATGCAGGCGATTGACCACATCATCAATTCGGCGGCCAAGACCAATTATATGTCAGGCGGGCAGATGCGCTGCCCGATCGTATTCCGCGGGCCTAACGGTGCGGCTTCGCGCGTTGGCGCCCAACACAGCCAGAATTATGCGCCCTGGTATGCCAGCGTTCCCGGCCTGGTGGTGATCGCGCCTTATTCCGCGGCCGACGCCAAGGGGCTGCTCAAGGCCGCGATCCGGTCCGAGGATCCGGTCGTGTTCCTCGAAAACGAATTGCTTTACGGCCAGAGCTTCGACGTTCCCAAGCTGGACGATTATGTCCTTCCGATCGGCAAGGCCAATGTGGTCCGTGAAGGAACGGACGTGACCCTGGTCAGCTATTCGATCGGGGTTGGCGTGGCGCTCGATGCGGCCGCCGAACTCTCCGCACAGGGGATCGAGGCCGAAGTCGTGGACCTTCGCACGCTTCGTCCGCTTGATACCGACACGGTGCTGAAGAGCCTCGCCAAGACCAATCGCCTGGTCTGCGTGGAAGAAGGCTGGCCGGTCTGCTCGGTTTCGAGCGAGATCATGGCGGTAGTGATGGAACACGGGTTCGACGACCTCGACGCTCCGGTGCTGCGAGTCACCAACGAAGACGTACCGCTTCCTTATGCCGCCAATCTGGAAAAACTGGCGCTGATCAGGGTCGCCGATGTGGTCGAGGCGGCCAAGAAGGTCACCTACCGCTGATCGCCGCAGCGGATCCCTCCTGATGCAAGAGGGAGCGCCTTCACTAGACCCGGACCGCATTCTGGCGCTGAGTTATGTTTCGTCCTCCCGGCGCAGCGCGGTAACGGCACTTTGGCAAATGGACGCGGCGTTGGGCGCGGTACTGACCGGTGGCCGCGAACCGGCTATCAGCCAGATCAAGCTCGCCTGGTGGCGTGAGGCGCTGGAGGCGCTTGATCGCGGGCCCGCTCCTTCCCAACCCATCCTGCAGGCGCTCGAACGCAAAGTTCTGCCCCTGGGTATCAGCGGCGCGGAAATGGCGGCGATCGAGGAGGGATGGGCAATTCTCCTCACCCAGACGGCGCTCGAAGCCTCGGAGCTTCAATCCTATGCCTCGGCGCGCGGAGCGGCCCTTTTCGCGCTGACCGCCCGGATGCTCGGGGTCGAGGCCGCGCCGGCCCATTTGCAAGCGGGGGAGGGATGGGCGCTGTCCGACCTCGCCCGGCACAGCGGCGAGCCCGACGCAGAGGCAGCGAGGGAATGTGCCAAGGACAAATTCACTGAAAGTGCATGGCCTCGGGCTTTGCGCCCGCTGGGAATGCTAGCGATACTAGCCGAGCGGGACGTCCTGCGGGGATCCGATATAGAGATTCAGGGTGCACCGGCGCGGATATTTCGAATGTTTCGCCACCGGCTGACCGGCCGCTAGAAAAATCCGGCTTGTGATTGTCGCTTCGGCGGCTAGCCTTCGACAGGTGAATATGGGGGCAAATATGCTGAGGTTCGTCGCGGGAGTAGTCTCGTCCTTGCTGCTGGTGGCAGCGGGCTTCTTCATCTGGAAAGGCCAGGCGGAGAGCGAACCCTTGGTGCCGACGGCGCCGCGCGCCGACTATATCTCCACCCAGCCCGGGCTCGTCATGCCGCCCGCCGCGACGGAAAAGAGCAAGGAAGAGAAACGCTTCGCCCGGGCCGACAAGGATGATGACGGACGTATCACCCGCGCCGAGTTGATGGCGCCGCGGCTGAAGGCATTCGCCAAATTGGATAAAAATGGCGACGGCCGCCTCTCGTTCGACGAATGGGCGGTGAAGACGGTAGACAAATTTGCCGGGGCCGATGCCGATAAAAGCGCGTGGCTGAGCCCCGCGGAATATGAAACCACCAGGCCCAAGCCGGCGAAACCGAAGAAATGCGCCTGCTAAAGCGCAGCCTGCCAGGTCTCGAGCGCTTCGCGAGCGCGTGAAGTATAGGCCGCCTTGCGGTCGGCCTTGCGCGCCTTGGTCTCAAGCGGCGGAAACAGGCCGAAATTGACGTTCATCGGTTGATAATTGTCCGCCTCCGCCCCACCGGTAATGTGGCCGAGCAAGGCGCCCAGGGCAGTTTCGGGCGGGGGAGGGGCGATCTCGCCGCCGGCGATTTCCGCCGCCGCAAAACGCCCGGCCAATAGCCCCATGGCCGCCGATTCCACATAGCCTTCGCAGCCGGTGATCTGGCCCGCGAAACGAATGTGGGGCGCGTTGCGAAGCCGAAGCGTCGGGTCCAGCAATTGGGGCGAGTTGATGAAAGTATTGCGGTGCAGGCCGCCGAGCCTCGCAAATTCCGCATTCTGAAGTCCCGGGATGGTCCGGAAGAGGCGGACCTGATCGGCATATTTCAATTTGGTCTGAAACCCGACCATGTTCCACAAGGTGCCCAGCGCATTATCCTGCCGAAGCTGCACCACCGCATGCGGCCAGCGCCCGGTCCTTGGATTGTCCAGCCCCACCGGCTTCATCGGGCCGAAGCGAAGCGTGTCGACGCCGCGCTCCGCCATCACCTCGATCGGCATGCAGCCTTCGAAATAGGGAGTATTCTTTTCCCATTCGCGAAATTCGGTCTTCTCGCCATCCAGCAGGCCCTGGTGGAAGGCGAGATATTCGTCCTTGGTCATCGGGCAATTGATGTAATCCTTGCCGTCGCCCTCGGGCCCGACCTTGTCCCAGCGCGAAGCCATCCAGCAAATATCCATGTCGATGCTGTCGCGGTGGACGATCGGAGCGATCGCGTCGAAAAAGGCGAGCGCGTCGCCCCCGGTCGCGGTCCCGATAGATTCCGCCAGTTTCGCCGCGGTCAATGGTCCGGTCGCGATGATCGTCAGGCCTTCGGAAGGGAGGGTGTCGACCCGCTCGCGCACGATCTCGATATTGGTATGAGCCATTAGCCTGGCGGTCACTTCGGCCGAAAAGCCCTCGCGGTCGACCGCCAATGCGGATCCTGCGGGCACTTTGTGCGCATCGGCGGACGCCATGATGATCGAGCCCAGCGCCCGCATCTCGGCATGGAGCAGGCCGACCGCATTGCTCACCGCATCGTCCGACCGGAAACTGTTCGAACATACCAATTCGGCCAGTCCATCCGTCTGGTGCGCTGGCGTGGCCTCGATCCCGCGCATTTCGGACAGGCGCACGCTGATGCCGACCTCGGCCAATTGCCAGGCAGCTTCCGACCCGGCGAGACCCCCGCCGATTATATGTATTTGATGTTTCATCGCCGCGTCCGATAAACGGTCGGGCTTCAGGATGCGAGGAGGATTAAGATGCTCGATCATATTGCGCTTCGGGTGTCGGACATCGAACGCTCGCGAACTTTCTACGAAGCCGCGCTGGCGCCGCTCGGAATGAAGGTGCTGCGCGAATATTCGCCAAGCCAGACCGACAGTGGCGGCACCTCCATCGGATTCGGCACCGGCATGAAGCCCTTTTTCTGGATCGGGGACGGCGGGCCGCCGACCCCTGGCGTCCATGTCGCGCTGGATGCGGGATCACGCGATCTGGTCGATGCCTGTTATCAGGCCGCGATCACGGCAGGCGGCCGCGACAATGGCGCGCCCGGCCTTCGCCCCAATTATCACCCCAATTATTATGGGGCCTTCGTTCTGGACCCTGACGGAATCAACCTGGAGGCGGTCTGTCACGGGCCAGCCTAAGCCGGGCCGCGCGCAGTCTGAGCCTTATTCTTCCGTAGCGGTGCCGATGACCGCGTCGCTCGCCTGAAGCGTCTGGTCCTCGACGTCGACCACGACTTCGGCTTCTTCCTCACTCTCCTCGATCCGCGCGGCCGAGACGACATGCTCGTTCTCGGCTACGTGGAACAACCGGACACCAGCGCTGTTGCGGCCGATCACCCGCGTGTCGCCTACGCTCATCCGGATCATCTTGGCCTGGTCGGTAACCAGCATCAATTGTTCGCCCTTATGCGCCGGGAAGCTCGCCACCACGGGACCGTTGCGGTCCAGATTGTCGATGTTGGTGATGCCCTGGCCGCCGCGATTGGTGCGGCGATATTCATAGGCGGAGCTGCGCTTGCCATAGCCATTGGCGCAGACGGTGAGGATGAATTCCTCGGCGTCGGCAAATTCGGCCATACGTTCGGCCGACAGGGTCGGCTCTGGCCGGGGCTGGCCTTCGCGCGCTTCCTTCCAAGGGGCGGCGCGCAGATATTCCTCGCGTTCCTCGGTCGTGGCGTCGAACCGGCCGAGGATCGACAGCGAGATGACCTCGTCGCCCTCCATCAGGCGCGCGCCGCGTACCCCGGTAGCCGTGCGGCTCTGGAACTCGCGCACATCGGTGGCGGCAAAACGGATCGCCTTGCCGCATTTGGTCGCCAGCAGCACGTCGTCATCTTCATGCAGCAGGGACACGCCGATCAACTGGTCGGTGGCATCGCCTTCGTCATCCGTGCCGAACCGCATGGCGATCTTTCCGTTCGAAGGCACATTGGTGAACGCATCCATGCTGTTGCGCCGTACCGTCCCATGGGCGGTAGCGAACATGATGTGGAGCTTGCCCCAGTCGGCCTCATCCTCGGGCAAGGGCAAGACGGTGGCGATCGTTTCGCCTTCCGCCAGCGGCAGCAGATTGACCATCGGCCTTCCGCGCGCCTGCGGAAGCCCTTCGGGCAGCCGCCAGACCTTGAGGCGATAGACCTTGCCCAGGGTCGAAAAGAACAGGACCGGCGTGTGGGTCGAGGTCACGAACAATTTGATGACCGCGTCCTCATCCTTGGTCCCCATGCCCGCGCGGCCCTTGCCGCCGCGCGCCTGGGTGCGGAAGGCGTCGAGCGGCGTTCGCTTGATGTAACCGCCATGGGTGACGGTCACGACCATGTCCTCGCGCTCGATCAGGGCCTCATCCTCGATCCCATCCCAGGCGGGGGCGATCTCGGTCGTGCGCGGCTTGGCATAGAGTTCGTAAATCTCGTCGAATTCCGCCTGCATCACTTCGTACAGGCGAACTCGGTTACCGAGGATTTCAAGCAACTCGCCGATCGATGTGGCCAGGACCTTCAGCTCGCCTGCGATTTCGTCGCGGCCAAGCCCGGTCAGGCGGTGGAGGCGAAGCTCCAATATCGCGCGGACCTGCGTCTCGCTCAATTGATAGGTGGCGCCACCGACTTCATGCTCGACCGCTTCAACCAGGGCGATGTAGGACGCGATCTCTGCCACCGGCCATTCGCGCGCGAGGAGGGTCGCGCGGGCTTCGGCGGGCGAGGCGGAGGCCCGAATCAGGCGCACGACCTCGTCCAGATTGGTGACGGCGATCACCAGGCCAAGCAAGATGTGCGCGCGTTCACGCGCCTTGTTCAGTTCGAATTTGGCGCGGCGGGTGATAACTTCCTCGCGGAAGCGCACAAAGGCTTCGATGATGTCGCGTAGGTTCAGTGTTTCCGGACGCCCGCCGCGAATGGCGAGTATATTGGCCGGAAAGGAGGATTGCGCAGGCGTGTGCCGCCAAAGCTGGTTGAGCACGACTTCCGGTGTGGCGTCGCGTTTCAATTCGATCACGACCCGCACGCCGTCACGATTGGATTCATCGCGTATGTCGGAAACGCCCTCGATGCGTTTTTCCTTGGCGGCCTCGGCGATCTTTTCGACGAGCCCGTTCTTGCCGACCTGGAATGGAATAGCCGTCAGTACGATTGAAACGCGGTCGCCGCGGCCTTCCTCGATCACATGGCGGGCGCGCATGATGATCGATCCACGCCCCGTATGATAGGCGCTGCGCGCGCCGGTTTGGCCCAGGATCAGAGGACCGGTCGGAAAATCGGGGGCGGGCACGATCTCGATCAACTCGTCGATCGTAATCGCCGGATTCTCGATATAGGCTTTGCAGGCCTTCAACACCTCGCCCAGATTGTGCGGGGGGATGTTGGTGGCCATGCCGACCGCGATCCCGCCGGCGCCGTTCACCAGGATGTTGGGAAAACGGGCTGGAAGAACCTGCGGCTCGCTTTCCGATCCATCATAATTGGGCTGAAAGTCGACCGTATCTTTGTCGATATCGTCGAGCAAAGCGCTGGCCACCTTGGCAAGGCGCGCCTCCGTATAGCGCATCGCCGCCGGCGGATCGGGATCCATTGATCCGAAATTGCCCTGGCCGTCGATCAGCGGAACGCGCATCGACCAGTCCTGCGTCATTCGCGCCATCGCGTCGTAGATCGCGCTATCGCCATGCGGGTGATATTTACCCATGACTTCACCGACCAGGCGGGCGGATTTGCGGTAGGGGCGTCCGGCGATGAACCCCGCCTCCAGCGCGGCGAACAGAATCCGCCTGTGGACCGGCTTCAGGCCGTCGCGAACGTCCGGCAGCGCGCGGCTGACGATCACCGACATGGCGTAGTCGAGATAGGAAGTCTTCATCTCCTCGACAATCGAAATGGGGGAGATATCGTTGGTGTCGATGGTCGGCGGGGCGCTGGCCAATGTCGTTTCCTGAAGCTGTGAGCGGTGGAGCGAGTGGGTCTCGCAGGATGTTGGCAAACTCTAAACGATAAGGACCGGCAAGGCCACCCCGCGCGTACGCGTACGCGCGTGCGCGAGGACCACAAAATGGGGGATCGCCCGATTGGCGGGGCCAGACGGAGGTAAGCCTCCGCGCGCATCTTTCTCGTCGAATCGCTGCCGGGCCGCGCCGAATGGCGGGCGGGGCGCTTGTAATCGGGCCCGATTGCGGTGGATAGGAGCCAAATTGGCGGCGGGCAGTCTGTGTTGCCGAGGCGGTGGCACGGCTTTTCGGGGGCGGAATTCCTTGATTTTTCGCGTAGTTGCAGTTCAAGCAGCATTCAGCGCCCGGTCCCTAGAAAGCGTCAGGGTTTGGCGATAATAGACTTCGCTTGCCGGCAACACCTTGCACAGAGTCGTCCGGAAAAGGCGATCATCGGGAGAGAATGCAGATGAATTCGGGTTCCAGGATCGCGCTTATCGCAGCGTTGGCATTGAGCGGGGCCGTCTTGGCCGCGGCGCCGTCGTCGGCTCAGGCTCAGGCTGCGGCGCAGGGCCGTGAATTCACACTCAGCAAGGAAGAGCGCGCGGGAATCCTTCCCCTGCAGTCGGCCATTCTGGCCAGCAATTTCGGCGCGGCGGCGGCCGCGCTTCCGGCGGCTCAGTCCGCAGCAAGGAGCGCCGATGCGCGTTATTTCGTCGCTCAATATCAGTTGCGCCTCGGGATCGGCACAAACAATGACGCCATGCAGGCCCAAGCGATCGATCAGATCATCGCTTCCGGCGCCGCTCCGGCGGCCGACCTTCCTCAATTATATGCCAACCAGGGCGCGCATGCCGCCGGCACCGGCAACCTGAAAAAGGCCGAGGCGGCTTATGCCCGCCTGGCCGACATCACCCCCAACGATCCGGAAGCGCTGGCCATGTATGCGGAGGTCAAAAATGACTTGGGCAAGATCCCGGAGGCCGCCACTTTGTTCGATCGCGCCATTACCCTGAGGCAGGCGGCGGGGCAGCCAGTGCCGCAAAGCTGGTATAAAAGGGCTTTCAAGATCGCCTATGATGGACGTATCGCTCCCCTCGGGCTGAAATTCGGTCGCCAGATGGTGACTGCCTATTCAAACAGCGAGAATTGGCGCGATGTGATTCTTGCCCACCGCGATCTCGGCGTGCCCGATGCGGAAGCGAAGCTGGACCTCTACCGCCTGATGCGTTCTTCCAACGCGCTGCACGGCGAACGCGATTACCAGGAATTCGCGACCACGTTTAATAATGCGGGCCTCTCGGGCGAAGCGAAAGCAGTGCTGGACGAAGGTGTTTCGCGGAAAATGGTCGATCCCGCTAAATCCGTCTTCAAGGAATTGATAGCCAGTACGTCAAAGCGGGCCACTACCGCCAAGGCCGGTCTTGGTAGCCTGCAGACCAAGGCGATGGCTTCCGCCACCGGTACCCTGGCGCTCGGCGCGGGCGATGCCTTGCTTGGCCAGGGCGATCCTTCGAAGGCAGCCGAGCTTTATGCCGCAGCACTTCAAAAAGGTTCGGTCGATGCCAATCTGGCCAATAACCGGCTTGGAATCGCGCTGGCGGTTGCCGGGAGACGGGCCGAGGCGGAAGCAGCGTTGCGCGCCGTCACCGGCCCGCGCGCCAATCTCGCCGCCTTATGGCTCGCATGGCTCGCCAGCCGCGCCTGATCCCTGTTTGAATAACTATTGATCCTGCACAGGAGAGTTTGAATGAAGTTCATTTCCATGTTCGCGGTTGCGGCGGCTTTGGCAGCGAGCCCGGCTTCGGCTCAGAAGGCGGCTCCAGCAGCCGCGGCGCCGGCAGTAGCCCAGATCAAGATCAGCAAGGCCGCGGACAAGTCGATTCGGGCGCTCAATGCGGTCGTTGCCGCGAAGGATGCCGCCGGCTACCCGGCCGCGCTCGCCGCCGCCCAGGCCGCGGCGCAGACCGATGAGGATCGCTACGCCATCGTCCGTGCACAGCTCAATCACAACCTCAATGTAAGCGATGTACCCGGCCAGATCGCCGCAGTGGAGGCGATGCTGGCGAGCCCGGTGACCCGGCCTGAGGACAAGCCGAGATTGTATCGGGGCATCGCCGGCCTCTACAAAAGTGCCAATAATCCCGATCAACAGGTCGCCACGCTGGAAAAACTTCGCGTGCTCGATCCGAACGATACCGATGTCATTTGGGAGCTTGCAGAAGCTCGCGAGAAACAGAAAAAGTCAGCCGAGGCCGTCACGCTCGCCGAACTGGCGATAAAGACCGCGAAGGATGCGGGCCAGCCGGTCGATGTCACCTGGTATCGGCGCGCCTTGAGCCTCGCTTATGCGGGCAAGCTGCAACCGCAGAGCGTAAAGCTGGCGCGCGAGCTGTTCGGAGTTAGCACGGTGGCCAAGGATCGGTCCAATGCGCTCCTCATCTTGCGGCAATATGGCAATATGGACGTTCAGGGAAAGCTGGACCTGTTCCGCCTCATGCGAAGTGCCAAGGCGCTTAACGATCCGATCAACGTCTTGTCTTTTGCCGACGCACTTTCGCTGATGCATTATCCCGCCGAAGCGCAGTCGGTGCTGAATGAAGCCATCGCTGCCGGCGTGGTCAAGTCCGGCGACCCGCAGGCGGGCGAAATCCTGCGCAGCTCGGGCGCCAAGATTGCCGAGGATAAGGCGGTGCTTCCGGGGCTGGTGGGCAAGGCCCAAACCGCCGCGGACGGTCGTCTCGCCTACCAGGTCGCGAACGGTTATTTTGGACACGCCGATTACGCGAAGGCTTCAGAACTCTATCAGCTCGCGATCCAGAAGGGCGGCGCTGACAAGGAAAATTCGAAGCTCCGCCTGGGAATCGCGCTCGCCATGGCAGGAAAGAATGCCGAGGCCGAAGCCGCCTTTAAATCGGTGTCGGGCAATCGCGCCGATCTGGCCGGTTACTGGCTGCTCTGGCTCGCCAATCGCGGCTGATTTTTCTCAGGATGTGAAGGAAGGCGTCGCGGGAAACGGCGCCTTTTTCATGACTTCGTCCCAAAATGGGGCCGCGACCAATTGCCGCTTTCAGCAGTGCCGTTAAGCAGTTAACCCTGTTTTTCAACTTATCGACTGTTGGGGGCGGCGTGCGTTTCGATGACAGGATCGCGACCGTATTGGCTCAGCCTGAAACGGACCCGCTTGCGCTACGGGCCAAGTGGCATCAGCTCGCCGATCTTGTTGCCCAACATCCTGAACACCCCGGTCCCGAACTCGAACAAGCGCTTGCTTTTCTCGAACGGCACCGGGGCGAAGTCGATCCAGAAGTCCGCGGCCAAATCGCCGCTTATCTGGCCGGGCACATGCCTTCCCGCCTTTCGGCTTTCTTCCAACCCGAACCTTCCGCCAAACCGTTGCGCATGAGCCCATCGTCGCAAAAGGCGGAGACGCATATCCGCGATCTCGTTGCGCGCCTCGATTCGTTTCGAAAGGACCGGCCCGGACCACCGGGCGCTGGCCCGAAGGCGCTAAGCTTCCGCTGGGAATCAGGAGACGACGGAGTCTTAACATGGGTGGAGGGGGTTCATCGGGGGCCCCTGATCGGCCAGACGATCGCCAGCCCTGCGCCCAGAGACGGACCTGGCGCGGATGCCACGGCGGCAGAAGCGTTCAAGCGGCGCCAGCCCTTCCGGGACGTGGCATTCCTCGTCGCGGGCTCCGGCCCGGCATCGGGTGACTGGCGGATTTCCGGTGTGCCCTTTTTTGATGCACGGCAGGATCGCTTTCTCGGGTTCCGCGGGAGCGCTCGCCGCCTTCGGGCCGACGAGGTGGGCGCTTCTGCCTTATCGCCGGCGCTGGGCCTGTTCGGGACCGATCTCCATCCTGATTCACTTCGCCAACTGATTCACGAGATCAAGACCCCGCTCAATGCGATCATAGGTTTTGCCGAGATGATCGACGGCCAATATCTGGGCCCCGCCGCGGATGGATATCGAGCGCGGGCCGGTGCCATCCGGCAAGAGGCGGCGCGGCTTCTTTCGGCGGTCGACGATCTCGACACGGCCGCACGAATCGAAACCAGTCGGTTCCCGGCCCAGGAGAGCATGGTCGATCTGCAGAGTCTGCTCCGCCGGCTTCATGGCGATTATGCGGAAGTCGCCAAGGCCCGCGGCGCGATATTGGACCTGGGCTTCGGACCCGGGCTCCCCGCCGCGAAGGTCGAACCGGAATCAGCGGAGCGAATGATCGCGCGGATGTTGGCAGCGACCCTGGGTCTCGCGGTGAAGGACGAGATATTGTCGGCGAGCATGCTCCTGGAGAAAGGCGAGGGGGGAAATATCCTCTGCCTCTCTATCAGCCGTCCCCGGGCCATTGCCGGTCGGCACGAAGAAGAATTGCTCGACCCAGGCTTCACGCCCGACGGCAACTGGCCGGAGGCCCCGGCCTTGGGCCTGGGCTTCGCCCTCCGCCTGGTGCGAAATCTTGCTGAAGCGGTGGGCGGGAGCCTCGTCATCGCCGCTGACCGCTTCTTGCTTAATCTTCCCGCTGCGGGGACGTTGTCCCAGCGCGGCAGATAAGCCGATCAGCCGGCTTGCCAAGCGCTCGGGCGCTCCGCTATCGGCGGTCCAGTTCAGATTGTGGGCCTGTAGCTCAATGGTAGAGCCGGCCGCTCATAACGGCTTGGTTGGGGGTTCGAGTCCCTCCGGGCCCACCAATCTGAAATCTGTCTTTGACCCCGGCGAGTTTTAGCCTAGGGGGATCGTGTCGGGGAGTGGCGCAGCCTGGTAGCGCATCTGGTTTGGGACCAGAGGGCCGGAGGTTCGAATCCTCTCTCCCCGACCATCAACCGCATAGAAATTGATCCGGGGGATCAATTTTGCGGTTGATCCGCCGGATGGCGTTACGAGAATCGTTAGATTTATTCCCCAGCTATCGGCACTGGACCGAATTCCACCGGATCATTCGCAACAATCGCTATCATGGTCGTCCAGGCGGCCACATTTTGGCGGAGCTGTTCCAAATCCACCTTGTCGAGTGTGTCATCCGGCGTGTGGTGAAGGTCGAAATAGCGCGTGCCGTCCTGGCTCAGTTCCATGGTCGGGAACCCAATGGCGGTCAGGACCTCGATATCTGAACCGTCGGCCTCGTCGGTCACGCCCTTGACGATGCCCAGAGGTGCCAGCGCCGCGGCGATGCGGTCCACCACTGGTTGAGCGGCAGTGGAGACCTTGCTCTTGAATCGCCATACTCGATCCGCGCCAAGATCGCTTTCAGCGACGACCGAATGCTTTTCGTCCTTGTGTCGGTCGCGATAGGCCTTGCCGCCGAACAGGCCGACTTCTTCGGCTCCAAACCACACGATTCGGATCGTGCGCAACGGCCGTCCGGCATCTCCGACCAGCTTGGCCGCCGCGGTGGTGATGGCAAGGCCGGCAGCGTCATCGATTGCGCCCGTGCCGAGGTCCCAGCTATCCAGATGGCCGCCGACCAGCACGACGCCCGCTTTTGGATCGCGGCCAGGTATTTCGGCGATGACATTGCCGGACTGGCGGGTGCCGATGTTGCGGGGCGTCAGTGTCAGGTGCATCGTGACTGGCTTCCCCCTGTCCAATATCCGATCCAGCTGCTCCGCGTCCGGAATCGAAAGCGCGCCGGCCGGGATTGGCGCCACACCCTCGGCGAATAGCTGCACGCCGGTATGCGGATTGCGGTGATAGTCGGTACCGATCGATCGAATGACTATCGCGGCGGCCCCCTTGCGGCTGGCTATGCTGGGACCCTGGCGACGTGGCGCACCAAATTGCCCGTAGCCGCTTGCATCCTGGGTCGCGATCATCTTGTGCGTAACGAACACGATCTTCCCACGCACAGCAGAGTCGCTGGCCGCCTCCAGGTCCTCGACACTGTCGAACTTGACGATCTCGCCCGTAATTCCGGCTGGCGGAGTGGAGCCGCTATTGCCCAAGGCGGTGATGACCAATTTTTGGGGGAAGGGGGCTAATATTTCGGCCTTTTCCTCTCCGCGGACCCAGACCGACATGTCGAAGGGTTCGACCCTCACATTGGCAAAGCCCAGTGACTTGAGCTTCTTGACCGCCCAGGCGCGGCCGCGTTCCTCGGCTTCCGTGCCAGCAAGACGTTGCCCAACCTCGGTCGTGAGCCCCTCGGTAATATCCCACGCGACATCGTCCTTTAGCGCCGCCTTTTGAAGGCGTTCGACCAAGTCCGGAGCAGGCCGGCTGTCGGCAGGAGCCAGTGCGAGGAGTGGAAGGGCGGCGGCGGTGAGGAAAAGCTTTTTCATGGCGCTCGATTAAGCTGCCATAAGCGGGATGACAAGGCGGCGCGCGCGCATTAGGAAGGCGCCCAAATCAACCCACCCAAAACCCTGCATTTTATCTTCGGAGAAAGCGCCGCCATGGCCGCCCAATATAGCTACGTCATGAAGAACATGACCAAGACCTTTCCGGGCGCGCCCAAGCCCGTGCTCAACAACATCAACCTGCAATTCTATCCCGACGCGAAGATCGCGATCATCGGTCCTAACGGGTCAGGCAAATCGACCCTGATGAAGATCATGGCCGGGCAGGATAAGGAATTTACGGGCGAAGCATGGCCCGGCGAACATGTTCGCGTCGGCTATCTGGCGCAGGAACCGCAGCTCGATCCTTCAAAGACGGTTCGCGAAAACGTGATGGACGGCGTCCGCCCTGTGGCTGACCTGGTCGACCGGTTCAACGCGATATCGAATCTGATGGGAGATCCTCCCGCCGACGCCGATTTCGACGCCCTGATGACCGAAATGGGCGAGCTTCAGGAAAAGATCGACGCGGTCGACGGCTGGACCCTCGACAATCAGCTCGAAATCGCGATGGACGCATTGCGCTGTCCTCCAGGAGAGAGTCCGGTCGATAACCTGTCGGGGGGCGAGAAGCGTCGCGTGGCCTTGTGCAAGCTGCTGCTCGAAAAGCCGGACATCCTGCTGCTCGACGAACCGACCAACCATCTCGACGCCGAAAGCGTCCAATGGCTGGAAAAGCATCTGGTCGATTATGCCGGCAACGTGATCCTGGTCACCCATGACCGCTACTTCCTCGACAACGTGGTCAATTGGGTGCTCGAGCTCGATCGCGGCCGCTATTATATCTACCAGAGCAATTATTCCGGCTATCTCGAGACCAAGGCGAAGCGCCTGGCACAGGAAGAGCGCGAGGATGAGGGCAAGCAAAAGGCGATTAACGAAGAGCTGGAATGGATCCGGCGTTCGCCCAAGGCTCGCCAAACCAAGTCCAAGGCGCGTATCCGGGCATTCGACGAACTGGTCGAAGCGCAGGAAAACAGGACACCGGGCAAGGCCCAGATCCTGATCCAGGTGCCTGAACGGCTCGGCGGAAACGTGATCGAAGCCAGTGGCCTGACCAAGGCTTATGGCGACAAATTGCTGTTCGAGGATCTGACCTTCAGTCTTCCTCCCGGCGGGATCGTCGGCGTGATCGGCCCCAATGGCGCCGGCAAGACCACCTTGTTCAAGCTGATCCGCGGCGACGAAGAGCCCGACGGCGGAAGCATCAAGATCGGCGAGACGGTGCGGCTCGGCTATGTCGACCAATCGCGCGACGCGCTCGATCCCAAGAAGAATGTCTGGGAAGAGGTTTCGGGCGGGCACGACATTTTCCGCTTCGGCAAGCATGAAGTGGCGACCCGCGCCTATGTCGGCGCCTTCAACTTCAAGGGCCAGGACCAACAAAAGAAGGTCGGGCAATTGTCGGGCGGTGAGCGCAACCGGGTCCACATGGCCAAGATGCTGAAGGAGGGAGGCAACGTCCTTTTGCTTGACGAGCCGACCAACGATCTGGACGTCGAGACTTTGCGTGCTTTGGAAGACGCGCTGGAGAATTTCGCCGGTTGCGCCGTGGTGATAAGCCATGATCGCTTCTTCCTCGATCGCCTCGCCACGCACATCCTCGCTTTCGAGGGCGACAGCCATGTCGAATGGTTCGAAGGTAATTTCGAAAGCTATGAAGAGGATAAGAGGCGGCGCTTGGGCGATGAAGCGGATCGTCCGCATCGAATGACCTACAAGAAGCTCAAGCGCTAATCCGTCCGCCCCCGGCGGGATCATATAGCGCCGCCTTCCGTTGTGCCCCAACCACAGGAGGAAATGGGCATGAAGCAAAGGACAGGAGTTCTGGTGGCCTTGCTGCTCGCCGGCTGTTCGACGGCGGAAAGCCCGGCATTGTCCGGGGGACCTAGGCTGCGGGGGGCGCGTTCGGCGCCGTGGGGTCCGCAGAAGCTAGACGATATGGCAGCCCGCCTGCTGGCGCTGCACAATCGGGAGCGGGCCGCGGTGGGCGCGGCGCCGCTTGTCTGGGACCCAAAGCTCGCCGCCGCGGCTGCTTCCTACGGACCATCGCTCGCCGCGATCGAGCGACTGGAACATTCCGCGCCCGCTTCACGCCCGGAACAGGGAGAGAATCTCTGGATGGGAACCAAGGGCGCCTATTCGATCGAGGCGATGGCCGGATCCTGGGCGGCCGAACGGTCGCTTTTTCGCGCGGGTATCTTCCCGGATATCGCTCGTACCGGCAATTGGGCTGCGGTCGGACATTATACGCAGATGATCTGGCCAGGCACGACGGCTGTTGGCTGCGCCCTCCACAAATCCGGGCGCTGGGATTATCTGATCTGCCGCTACGCGCCCGCCGGGAACGTACGAGGAGGAAGGCTTCCTTAAGCCGGAACCTAAGCCGGCGCGAAGCGCCCGCTAGCCTCGTCGAGGACGTGAAGCACGCCGTCCGAAATAGCGAAGAAGGCGCCGTGCAGCGCGAGAAACCCGCTCTCCTCGCGTTCGCGGACCCAGGGGAAAGTCCGGAGGTTACGCAGGGAAACCATGACGCTTTCCTGCTCCATGTCGGCAAAGGCGGCGCGGTTCAGCTCCGTGTGGCGCGATCGGACGGCTTCTCGCGCCTCGGCCAGCAAATCGATCCAGCGGTCGATGAAATGACCTTCGCCATGATCGGCATCGTCGAACTGCCCGGTAAGCGCGGCGGCGCAGCCTCCACAAAAGCCGTGGCCCATGACGATCACTTCTTCGACCTGCAACTGGGTCACAGCAAATTCCAGCGCTGCCGACACACCATGATGGCCGCCGCCGGTTTCGAACGGCGGGACCAGATTGGCGACATTGCGGACGACGAACATTTCGCCCGGACTGGCGTCGAAGATCTGGGCGGGATCGACCCTGCTGTCGGAACAGGCAATCACCATCACCCTGGGACTTTGCCCCTCGGCCAATTCCGACCAGCGTTCGCGCTCCTGCTGCCATCCGCGGCTGCGGAAGCGGCGATAGCCTTCGACGAGTGCGTTGAAATCGGCCAAGACCAGTTCCCCATATCTGCAACTGGTCGTGGCCTAATCGCAAGCGGGGAGGGGTGGCAAGTCGCCTCCGACATCGCTATCTGGCCCGCATGAGCGAAATCGCCCCGATCGTAGCGCCGAAGCAGCGCAAGCCCGACTGGATCCGCGTCAAGGCGCCTACCAGCACGGGCTTTGCCGAAACCAGGAAGCTGATGCGAAGCTTGAACCTTGCCACCGTGTGCGAGGAAGCAGCCTGTCCCAATATCGGCGAATGCTGGACCAAGAAGCATGCGACGGTGATGATCCTGGGCGACACCTGCACCAGGGCGTGCGCATTCTGCAACGTCAAGACCGGCATGCCTCGGGCCGTAGATCCGCTCGAACCCGAACATGTCGCCACTGCCGCAGCCGAGCTGGGGCTGGAACATATTGTCGTTACCTCGGTCGACCGGGACGATTTGCCCGACGGCGGAGCGATGCAGTTCGTCCGGGTGATCGAGGCGCTTCGCCGCAACACTCCGTCGACCACCATCGAGATTCTGACGCCAGACTTCCGCAACAAGGCGCAGGCCGCGGTCGAACAGATCATCGAGGCGCGCCCCGACGTCTATAATCACAATCTGGAAACGGTGCCGCGACTTTACCCGACGATCCGCCCAGGCGCGCGTTATTATGCCTCGCTCCGCCTGCTGGAGAGCGTGAAGCGGCACGACCCGTCCATCTTCACCAAATCGGGTGTGATGGTCGGCCTTGGCGAAGAGCGGCTGGAAGTCCATCAGGTGATGGATGACATGCGCTCCGCCGACATCGATTTCCTGACGATGGGCCAATATCTGCAACCAACGCCCCGTCACGCCAAAGTGGCGGATTTCATCACGCCGGCGGCTTTCAATGCTTATGCGGCGATCGCGCGCGCCAAGGGCTTCCTGCTGGTGGCGGCATCCCCGCTGACCCGGTCGAGCTATCATGCCGGGGACGATTTTGCGAAGATGAGGTCGGCGCGCGAAGCCAAGCTGGCGGCAGCGCGTTAGAGGCGATGCCGCGCCACAGCGAAACACGGAACATGCCTTACACGCCCCAGCAGATGTTCGATCTGGTGGCGGACGTGAAGCGTTACCAGGAATTCCTGCCCTGGGTTGCCGCTACCCGCATCCGGTCGGACAGCGAAACCCAGATGGTCGCCGATCTGGTCGTGGGTTTCCGTTCGCTCAAGGAAACCTTCACTTCGCAGGTGAACAAGCGTCGGCCGGACAATATCACCATTGATTATATCGAAGGGCCGCTGAAGCATCTTCACAATAGCTGGAAATTCAAATCGGACGGGCAGGGGGGGACCGAGGTGGATTTCTGCGTCGATTTCGCCTTCCGCTCCCGCCTGTTCGAAACCCTGGCGGGGCAGATGTTCGACCGCGCGCTGCGCAAGATGATCGGCGCGTTCGAGGCGCGGGCGCAGGAGCTTTACGGGTCTACCGGCATCAATAGTTCGAGCGCGCACAGCGCCGCCTGAAGCCTGACGCCGCCCCGGCCCAGATCGCCAAATTCGCGGCGATCCGCCACTATTTCGGTCGGATCTGCACCGCGTCGGGCTCTTGAAAAGACCACCGTGCCGACCGGTTTCCGATCACTTCCGCCGCCCGGCCCGGCTATCCCGGTCACCGCAACGGCGGTGTCGGCACGTGTCCGGGCAAGCGTGCCCTGTGCCATTCCCCAGGCGACGGCGATGGAAACCGCGCCGAAAGTCTCCAGCACATCGAGACTTACGCCGAGCAAGTCCATCTTCGCTTCGTTCGAATAGGTGACGAAGCCTGCCTCGAAAACGTCGGAAGATCCGGGTATCTCGGTCAGCGCCGCCGCGACGAGCCCGGCGGTGCAGCTTTCTGCCACTGCTATCTTCGTCCCGCGCTCGCGATTGGCCTCGATCACTCGGCGCGCTGCCTCGACCAGCTGCGGCGGAAACAGGGTATCGCGCGTCTCGCTCATAATTCCTCCGGAACCCGGACCGTGGCCACTGCCTGCGCGGCAATGCCCTCGCTGCGTCCGGTAAAGCCCAGCCGCTCGGTCGTAGTCGCCTTAACGCTGATCCTGGCCAATGGGAGCCCGAGCAGGTCGGCAATCTTCTGGCGCATGGCAAGCCGGTGGGGGCCGATCTTCGGAGCTTCGCAGATGATCGTCAGGTCCACATGATCGATCCGCCCGCCACGAGAAGCGATCAGGCCTCGAACATGATCGATGAAACGAGAGGAGGGAGCCCCGCGCCATTGCGGATCGCCTGGCGGAAAATGATCGCCGATATCGCCCCCGCCAATCGCGCCCAGCAAGGCATCGGTGAGGGCGTGGAGAGCCACATCGGCGTCGCTATGGCCTGAAAGACCGCGTGCGTGCGGTATCCGGACGCCGCCGAGCCACAAATCTTCGCCCTCGGCAAAGGCATGGACATCAAAGCCGAGGCCGGTGCGGCTGACGAAAGAGGCGGCCAGCCGCTGTTCGGCCGCAGCAAAATCGTCCGCAAGCGTTACTTTCTCCAGTGAATGGGAACCGGCGACGCTCGCGACCTTGTAGCCGGCGGCCCGCGCCACCTGTGCATCATCGGTCGCCTCCGTGGAGGCGTCCCATTGGCGGTGTGAAGCTAAGATTATGTCAAAGTGGAATGCTTGAGGTGTCTGTATTTTATGAATATTTTCTCGCGACAAATTGTCGCAGAGCTGATCATCCACGCGCGCCAGACTGTCCACCAAGGGCAGGGTCGGCACCGCTCCGTCAGAGCTCGCAAGCGCATCGATCAGGCGATCGATTACCGTCCCAGGCAAAAAGGGCCGCGCCGCGTCGTGAATCAGTACGATATCGGCGCCGCCTTCGGCCGCGATCGCCTCGAGGCCATTACGGACCGATCGCTGGCGGGTTGGCCCGCCGATGATGGGGTGGGGAAGGGTTACTCCACTCTCCCGATAATATTCTTCCTGTCCGGTCCCGATTATAACTCTGGTTTCGTGGATCCGGGGGTGATCGAGGCGCTCCACGGCGTGGGCGAGCAAGGTCTTTCCGGCGAGGCGCGCATATTGTTTGGGGAGGCTGGCGCCGGCGCGGTTGCCGCTGCCTGCCGCCGCCACCAATGCGACGCACTTTCCCCCTCTAGTCATGATTTGCCCCTAGCCGAGCCCGGTCTTGTCCGCCAGCGCCTTTAAGATTAGGGGCTTGGGCCGTTTCATGCCCAAGCTAACCCCCATCTCGATCGGTCCTGTCCGCATAGAAACGCCTGTGATTCTGGCGCCGATGACTGGCGTCACCGACCGGCCGTTCCGCAAGATCGTAAAGCGTTATGGGGCGGGGCTGACGGTTACCGAGATGATCGCCAGCCAGGCGATGATCCGGGAAACGCGCCAATCGCTGCAAAAGGCCGCCTGGGATCCGGTGGAAGATCCGGTTTCGATGCAACTCGCCGGCTGCTCTCCCGTCGAAATGGCCGAGGCGGCCAAGCTTAACGAGGATCGCGGCGCGGCGATCATCGACATCAACATGGGCTGTCCGGTCAAGAAGGTGGTGAACGGGGATGCCGGCTCGGCCTTGATGCGCGACATCCCGCTTGCCGCCGCGATCATCGACGCGACGGTGAAGGCGGTGAAAGTCCCGGTCACGCTCAAGATGCGGATGGGCTGGGACCATGGGAACCTCAATGCCCCCGAACTGGCGCGCGTCGCAGAAGATCTGGGCGTCCGGATGATCACCGTCCATGGCCGCACCCGCAACCAATTGTATAAGGGCGAGGCAGACTGGCGCTTTGTCCGCCAGGTGAAGGACGCCGTGAACGTCCCGGTCATCGTCAATGGCGACATCAATTCGATCGATGATGCGGAGGCCGCGCTCGAACAATCGGGGGCCGACGGATTGATGATCGGAAGGGGCGCGTATGGCAAACCATGGCTGCTGGGGCAGGTCATGCATTGGCTCGAAACGGGGCGCCGCCTGGCGGACCCGAGCCTCGACGAACAATATGACCTGATCATCGAACAATATGATACGATGCTGGATCATTATGGTGAAGTGATCGGCGCCAATTGCGCGCGAAAACATATCGGCTGGTACACACGCGGCCTGCACGGGTCGGCTGAATTCCGGAATGCGTTCAACAAGGAAGCCAGCCCTCAGAAGGCCAAGGCAATGCTGCGCGAATTTTACGCGCCCTGGCTCACCCGCGCCGCCGCCTGAGCGGCGAAATCCATAATTGGCGAGGTGAATGGCTTTTGAGCCACATTTACTGTGTTTTTTATGCCACAATCATGTGTTACTAAACGCGAGTGAACGCTGAAGCGCCGATCTCCATCGAGCAAAGACCCCGTTGGCGCCGCCGACTTTCCATCGCGCTGAGGCGGAGCTCCGTCGTCTCGTTTATCGAGATCGCCACGATCGCCGCGTTGATCGTGATGGTCACCGCCAGCTATCTGATCATGACCGAACAAGGTTCGCCCGAAGCGCCGCTTTCGCCGCAATTGGTGGCGATGCTGCTGGTCGCGAACCTGGTCCCGGCCATGGGCCTGATGGTGCTGGCCGCCCGGCGGGTAGCGGTGCGGCGAGCCTTGCTTTCTCCTTTGGGAGGAAGGGGCCGGCTGCATGTCCGTCTGGTGGCTTTGTTCTCGGTAATCGCCAGTGTGCCCACCTTGCTGGTGGTGATCTTTGCCTCGCTGCTGTTCCAGGGCGGCATGCAATTCTGGTTTTCGGACCGGTCGCGCACGGTGCTCGAAAGCGCGCAGAATGTCGCCCAGATCTACGCGAACGAGAATAAAGAGCGGATCCAGCTCGATATCGAGAAGATGGGCTTCGATGTAGCGAACTATATCAACCAGTTCGGGATCGACAGTAAGCAGTTCGAGGACGGTCTCTGGTACCAGCTCGCCATGCGCCAGTTCACCGAAGTGGCCTTGCTCAGCCTCAATTCGAAAAACGAAATCCAGATGCAGGTCGGGGTCAATATCTATGACCGGCCATTGGAAGAGCGTTTTGCCCCAGCCGTCCTGAACAGCCTGAAGGCGGGTGAGACTCGCGTGGTGATCAACGCCGACGATCGCGTCGAGGCAGTCATCCGGCTGGATCCGCAGGCCCCGGTCTTCCTCTACGCCGCGCGCGCGGTGAACCCGGTCGCGATCGCGCAGATGGAGCAGGCCAAAAATGCCGCCAGCGATTACCAGAAAACGCTCACCCGGGCGCGCACTCTGCAATTCCGCTTCAATGTAATCCTGCTGCTGGTCTCGTTGCTGATCGTCGGCGTGTCGATCTGGATCGCGCTGACGCTGGCCGACAGGCTAGTGCGGCCGGTTGGCCAATTGGTGGATGCGGCGCGAAGGATCACGGCCGGCGACCTTTCGGCGCGCGTCGCCCATTCCGCCCATAATGACGAGGTCGGGACGCTCGGCAACGCGTTCAATCGGATGACCGAGCGGCTGGAAAAGCAGACCGGCGCGCTGGTAAGCGCCAATAATCAGCTGGATAATCGCCGCGCCTTTACCGAAGCGGTTCTTTCAGGCGTTACCGCGGGAATCATCTCGGTCGATAATGATCGACGCGTGCGGTTGATCAACAGCTCCGCCGAGACCTTGCTGAAGACGGGGAATAAAGGCGCGGTCGGACAGAAACTGGCCAAACTCGCACCAGAGCTCGACAGTCATCTGGACAGCGGCGAGCGCGAAGACATCATTCAATTCGCCTCGGGCGGCGATCCGCGCACCCTGGCGGTGAAGCAGGTCAACGTGGAAAGCGGATGCGTCATTACCTTTGACGACATTACCGACCAGTTGCTCGATCAGCGCCGGGCGGCTTGGTCCGATGTGGCGCGAAGGATCGCGCACGAGATCAAGAACCCGTTGACGCCGATCCAGCTTGCCGCCGAACGGCTGCAGCGCCGCTACGGATCGGAAATCACCTCGGATCCTTCAACCTTCGAGCGCCTGACCGGAACGATCGTCCGGCAGGTCGGCGACCTTCGACGGATGGTCGACGAATTTTCCTCGTTCGCTCGGATGCCCAAGCCGGTTTTCCGCGAGGAAGTGATCGTGGAAGTAGCCAAGCAGGCCCTGTTCCTGCATGAGGTCGCCCATCCGGACATACGCTTCACGCTACACGCATCTGATCCTTCGCCTTCACTCGTTTGCGACCGGCGCCAATTGGGGCAGGCGCTGACCAACCTGGTCAAGAACGCCGTCGAAGCGATCCAGCAGAAGAAGGAATGCGGCGGCGAACCTGGGGACCAGCAGGTTACCATGACGGTGGGGGAGAAGGATGGTCTTCTGACGATCGAGGTTTCCGATACTGGCATCGGCCTTACCGGCGATCGGGCGCGGCTGACCGAGCCTTATATGACGACCCGGGCGAAGGGCACGGGCCTGGGCCTGGCGATCGTCAAGAAGATCGTTGAAGAACATTTCGGCCAGATCGAATTTGAAGACGTTGCCGGTGGGGGCACTCTGGTCCGGCTGGCATTCGACGCGGCGGCGCTGGCGCGGCTCGATTTCGGTGGAACGACCAGCCCTGAAGATTTGAAAGCAAACGGTTGATTTTATGGCGTTAGACATTCTCGTCGTCGACGACGAACAGGATATTCGGGAATTGGTATCCGGAGTCCTCGAGGACGAGGGATATGCACCGCGTTCGGCCTCCAACAGCAGCGAGGCGCTGGACGCTCTCGCAGAGCGGCGGCCGTCCCTAGTCCTGCTGGACGTGTGGCTGCAGGGCTCGAAGCTCGACGGATTGCAATTGCTCGAAGAAATAAAGCGCCGCGACCCGACGCTCCCGGTCCTGATGATTTCCGGCCACGGCAATCTCGACACGGCGGTCGCGGCTATCCGTCAGGGCGCTGTGGATTTCATCGAAAAGCCGTTCGAGGCGGGGCATTTGCTCCATCTGGTTGCGCGGGCCACCGAAACCGACCGGCTCCGGCGCGAGAATGAAACGCTTCGTGCGCAGATCGGACAGGAAACTGAGTTGACCGGGTCGAGCGTCGGAATAAACGCGGTCCGCGCCACGCTAAAGCGCGTGGCCGGGACCGGAAGCCGCGTCCTGATCACTGGGCCGGCGGGCGTCGGCAAGGAAGTGGCGGCGCGCCTGCTGCACGATTGGAGCCAAAGGGCCAAGGCACCGTTCATCGTGGTCAGCGCCGCGCGCATGACCCCCGAGCGGGTCGAGGAAGAATTGTTCGGTGTGGAGGAGGGGGGTGAGCTCGCCCGCCCGGGCCTTCTGGAACAGGCGCATGGCGGGACCTTGTTCCTCGACGAGATTGCCGACATGCCGATCCCGGCGCAGGCCAAGATATTGCGCGTGCTGACGGACCAGAGCTTCACCCGTGTTGGCGGGCAGCGAATGGTCAAGGTGGACATGCGCGTCGTCTCGTCCACCGCGCTCGATCTTTCCGAGGAAATAGCGGCGGGGAAGTTCCGCGAAGATCTATTCTATCGCCTCAACGTCGTCCCGGTGCATCTGCCGGCACTGGCGGAGCGGCGGGAGGATATTCCGGAGCTGGTGGCGCATTTCGCCGCCCGTTACGCCTCGGAACAGCGAGTTCAGACGCCCGGCATTTCGGACGACGCCATAGCCGCGCTGCAAGCCTACGACTGGCCGGGCAACGTGCGCCAGCTTCGCAATGTTGTCGAACGAACGATCATCCTTGCCCCGAGCGAACGGCTCGGCTGCATTGAAATTGACATGCTGCCGCCGGAGATCCTGAACGAGCAGGCGCAATTGAACCCCGGCCAGGCGGTCAAGGCGATCATGGGTGCCCCTCTGCGGGAAGCACGGGAGAATTTCGAACGGGAATATCTTCGGGTCCAGATTCGCCGTTTTTCGGGCAATATCTCTCGCACTGCGACCTTCATCGGGATGGAGCGATCAGCTCTGCACCGGAAATTGAAGGCTTTGGGAATAGGCGACGCCAAAAGCGAGGAAGTCGAATAGGGAGCGTTCCCAGGCTAGCCGGTCATTGAAACTGGGCCAGGCCCCTTTTACGTTAGCATCCAGCGACGCCGAACCACGGCGCCCCGCAGGCCATGACCTGCCAATAAGGAGAACATCGATGGCCGACCGGGTCAACAACCTACAGGACATGTTCCTGAACAGCCTCAGGCGATCAAAGACACCCGTCACGATGTTTCTCGTCAAAGGTGTGAAGCTGCAGGGAATCATAACCTGGTTCGACAATTTCTCCGTCCTGCTGCGCCGGGACGGCAATGCGCAGCTTATCTACAAACATGCCATTTCGACGATCATGCCCACCCAGATGATCGACCTTGCCGAGATCGAACGCGCCTTTGCCCAAAGCCAGGATAAGAAGAAGTCCGTTTTGCTTCAGGAAGTATTTCTAACTGCGGTTCGACGGGCCGAGGAACCGGTGACGATGTTCCTCGTCAATGGCGTGATGCTCCAGGGGCATATCGCCGCCTTCGATCTTTTCTGCCTGATCCTCCAGCGCGAGGGGATGTCGCAGCTGGTCTACAAACATGCGATTTCCACAGTGCAGCCCGACAATCCAATCAGCCTCGTCGAAGGCGAAGCGGAGCAGGACTCCTGAGCATATTCGACCGGTCGGCTGACGAAGATGTCAGCCGCGGCGCTCGCGCCATCATCGCGCTTCCCGATCTTGGCGGGGAGGCGAGGCGTGATGTAGAGGCACGCCTGGACGAAGCGACCGGCCTTGCCGAAGCGATTGGCGTGGTCGTCGCCGAGCGCCTGCACTTCAAGATAAGATCGCCAAAGCCGGCGACCTTGTTCGGGTCCGGACAGGTCGAATCAATCGCGGCCGCTGCTGCTGAGGTGGAGGCCGAGCTCATCATCGTGGATGCGGCGATCACGCCGATACAGCAGAAGAATCTGGAAAGCGCCACCAAGACCAAGGTGATCGACCGGACAGGGCTTATTCTGGAAATTTTCGGCGAGCGAGCGGCCACGTCGGAAGGGCGCCTTCAAGTGGAATTGGCCCATCTCGATTATCAGGCAGGCCGCCTGGTCCGGTCCTGGACCCACCTTGAGCGGCAGCGCGGTGGTTTTGGCTTCCTCGGCGGTCCCGGTGAAACCCAGATCGAGGCGGACAGGCGAATGATCCGCGACCGCATGGCGAAGCTTCGCAAGGAGCTGGAGCAGGTGACCCGCACTCGCGCGCTGCACCGCGCCCGGCGACAGCGGGCACCCTGGCCCGTAATTGCCCTGGTCGGTTATACCAACGCCGGAAAGTCCACGCTTTTCAACCGCATGACGGAAGCTGACGTCATGGCGGAGAATTTGCTTTTCGCCACTTTGGATCCGACCATGCGCGAAATCGCCATGCCCGGGATCGAAAAGGCCATATTGTCGGATACGGTAGGCTTCATCTCGAACCTTCCCACCCAATTGATCGCGGCTTTCCGGGCCACGCTCGAGGAAGTCATTTCGGCCGATCTGATCATCCACGTACGCGACATCTCGCATCCGGACACCGACGCGCAGCGGATGGATGTCGAACAGGTGCTGACCGACATCGGCGCCGCGGGCGAGGGGAAGGCACCCCTGATCGAGGCCTGGAACAAGATCGACCTGCTGGACGACGAGGAGATCAGCAGGGTTCAGGCGGAAGCCGTGCGCCGCGAGGATGTGATTTTGATCTCAGCGCTCTCGGGACAGGGGCTGGAATCACTATTCGCCTGTGCCGTGTCGAAGCTCAGCGAAGGCAATCAGATACGCAAGGTCACTTTGCCCGTAGGCGCGGGGGAGGCGATTGCGTGGCTCCATTCCAATGGCGAGATAGTCGGTCAGCGGCGGCGGGACCTTCAGACGGATTATGAAGTGCGCCTGTCGGATACCGACTGGGCTCGCTTCCAGGCGCATTTCAGCTAGGATTTCAGCTCTTTCTTGGCGCGCTGCCAAAGGTTTTCCAGCGAATCGATGTGCATGTCGCCCAAAGGCCCGTCAGCCAATTGCTCAACCTTTCGGAACCGTGCCTCGAAGCGCGCGGAAGCTTCACGCAGGGCGGTTTCGGGGTCTATGTCGAGGTGCCGGGCATAATTGACCATTGAAAAGAGCAGGTCGCCCACCTCCGCACTTCGCTCGTCCTGCGTTTCCGCGGCGTCTATCTCGCTCAATTCCTCGTCAATCTTGCGGCGCGGCCCGTCGGAATCGGGCCAGTCGAACCCCACTCGCGAAGCCCGGCGCTGCAGCTTTTCCGCGCGTTTCAGCGCGGGGAGGGCCAGGGCGACATGGGCGAGGGCGCTTTGGTCCTCCCGTTCACCACGCTCGGCCGCCTTGAGGGCTTCCCAGCCGGGACTCTCATCTTCATCGCCAAATATGTGCGGATGCCGGCGGACCATCTTCGCGCATATCGAGCGGAGGACGTCTTCGATGGCGAAGGCGCCCGATTCCTCCGCCATTCGGGCGTGGTAGACGATCTGAAGCTGGAGGTCGCCGAGCTCGTCCTGCAGATCCGCCATGTCGCCGCGCTGGATCGCATCGGCGACTTCATAGGCCTCTTCGACCGTGTAGGGCGCAATCGTTTCGAACGTCTGTTCACGGTCCCAGCTGCAGCCATTCACCGGATCCCGCAACCGCCGCATGATCTCGACCAGATCGGCGAGAGCGGAATTGCCTTTGCAAACGTCCATACCCGACATGATCCTTGTTGACGTCATCCTGGAAAGGACTTCTCTCCAACGATATCTAAGCCTCGAAAGGCCGAGAAAGGTTAAACGAGAATGGCGAAGCATCGGATTTATTCAACCAGCGTCTCCAGCGTCTATCCCCATTATGTCGCCAAGGCCGAGAAAAAGGGACGCACCAAAGCCGAGGTCGACGAAATATTCCGATGGCTGAGCGGACATAGCCAGAAGTCGCTGGACGACACGTTGGCAAAGGGAACCAGTTTTGAAGATTTTTTCGCGCACGCGCCCCGGATGAACCCGTCGCGGTCACTGATAACCGGCGTGATCTGCGGCGTTCGACTGGAGGAAATCGAAGAGACGATTATGCGCGAGATCCGTTATCTGGACAAATTAATCGACGAACTCGCCAAGGGAAAGACGATGGAGAAAATACTTCGTACCCCATAGTCTTGACCGTGAGGGGAGCGAACGACGCCTGAGCAGTGATCCCGGAACATGGCAACGGCACAATTCAATGTCCGATAATATACATTATGTAAAATTTGTATCCGTTTTCGAACATGGAAGCTGGGCTGAGCGCAAAATAAAAGGCAGCCCCCTCAATTGATTACGCCGCAGGACTAGATGCAAGCGCCAAGGCGACAATCAAGGCGTCAGAATGAGATTGGTGCCTTCCACTCGCCAGCCGGAAAGCGATGAGAGGAAGTTCATGCCGAGCACATTCATGTCGCCAAACGCCTCGGAGACATGGACGGCAAAATCTTCCCGCTCGATCTGCCCGACCTGAAGATTTTCGACCCGCGCCCGCTGTACGGTTATGCTGCCATTCGCGGTGTTCACCAGTACGGGAAAGCCGCCGCCGACCCGAATATTGGCCTGGCGCGCGGTTTCGGCCGAAATGCTGGTCGTCGTGGCGCCGCTATCGATCAGGAACCGCACAATCTGGCCGTTCAATTGCGCGTTTACCCAGAAATGGCCATCAGGCGATTGCCTGATGCGAAGGTCTCCGCCCACCTGGACGCCGCCTTGCTCGGCCCGGCTTTCATCCATGACTCGCTTTCCGAGCCGCAAAATATCGTCTTTGAGCGCAAACAGGACGAATATAAGCAAGAAGATGATGATCCAGCCTGCCATCATCTTGAACCCCTGGCGCATCGGAATTCCGCGGACCATAAGGCCACTGGCCACCAGGATGATACACAGAATAAGGTAAACAAGTTCAGGTGTTTGGCCACCGCCGCTCATAGTCTAACCTCAAGCCCATCATGTCCGGGAACGACAATGTCCGGCAGTTCGGCGCAAAGCGTCTCATAATCCATCGACTGGTCCATATGGGTCAGGATGGCCATGCCGGGGTTGATGATCCCGATCCAGTCCAGCGTCCGGGCGAGATGAGGATGGGTTGGATGCGGATGGCGGCGCAGGGCATCCACGACCCATAAGTCGACGTTTCGGAAGAGCTCGACCATCTCATCGGTGAGGATATTGAAATCGGTCGAATAAGCGATCGATTTTCCCTCCGCATCGAAGCGGATCCCGGCGGAGGTTATTTCGCCATGTGGTTGGTCCACGATCCGGACCCGGATGCCGCCTATTTCCATCTCATCGGGGAGCAGGGCGGCGGTGACGACCGGCGGATACCCTCCCTTCCCCTCGAAGGCATAATCAAAGCGGTGGGTGAGTGTCTCCAGCGTATCGCGCCTCGCGAAGCCTGCCACGGGAGCCCCTTTGGCGTGGAACAGCTGCCTCAGATCATCGATGCCGTGGCAATGGTCGGCATGATCGTGGGTCCATAACAAAGCCGTCACGTCCGTGATTTTGGCGTCAAGCAGCTGTTCGCGAAGATCGGGGCTGGTATCGACCAACATCCTGGTGTCGCCATGGGTCACAAGGATGGAAGCCCTGCGCCGCCGGTTCTTCGGATTGGCAGGATCGCAATCGCCCCAATCGTTGCCGACCCGGGGCACGCCCGATGAAGTGCCGCAGCCGAGGATGCGGACCTGCATGTCAGTTGCGCGTCTTTGCGAATAATTTGCCGAAATTGGACGACGTATATCGGGAAAGCTCTTCCAGGCTTTCGGACCGAAGATCGGCGAGGAACCGCGCGGTGTCGGCGACGAAGGCCGGCTCGCAGGGCTTTCCCCGGTGCGGAACGGGAGCGAGGAAGGGAGAATCGGTTTCGATCAACAGGCGTTCGGCAGGAAGGCTGCGGGCCGTTCCCTGCAAATCCCGTGCGTTCTTGAACGTCACGATGCCGGATATCGAGATGTAGAAGCCGAGGCCGAGCGCCTTCTGCGCAAAATCGGCACTGGCGGTGAAGCAGTGAATGACTCCGGTGAACGCCCCCTTGTCCATCTCGTCGGCTAGGATGCGATACGTATCCTCCTCGGCCTCGCGGGTGTGGACGATGATCGGCAGGCCCGTTTCCCGTGCCGCGACGATATGCGAACGGAAGCTCGCCCGCTGACGATCGCGATCCGATCGGTCATAATAGAAATCCAGCCCGCTTTCGCCGATGCCCACCACCCTCGGATGCCGGGCCCGATCGATCAAAGTCGTGGCCTCGACATCGGGATGAATGTCGGCCTCATGCGGGTGGATCCCCACCGATGCCCAGACATCCTCTTCTCGGTCGGCCACGCCGATGACATCGTCCCATTCGCTGGCGCGGGTCGAAATGTTCAGCATTGTGGTAACGCCGGCAGCGCGGGCGCGCTCGAGCACTCCGGCCTGATCCTCGACCAGGCCCTTATAGTTCAAATGGCAGTGGCTATCGATGAACATCAGGCCTCCGCGGGTAGTTCCAGCCTGGGGAAGATGGGGGTCGGCAGCGCCAGGCGGAAGCCGGAATCGGCGAGCCGCTTGTAGCTGTCCGTTTCCCCAAGGGCAGCAAAGCTCCGCTCCGCCTCGGGAATGCCCATCTGGTCGAGCAGTCTGGCGGACGAATCCGGAATGACGGGCTGGATCGCGATGGCCAGGTCACGAATGGCGACATAAAGCGTTCCGAGTACGGCCGTCATACGATCGGGATCGGTTTTGCGGAGCGTCCAAGGTGCCTGGGTATCGATATATTGGTTGCAGGCAAACACCGCCCTCAGCCACGCTTCGATGCCTTGCGAAAGGGCCAGGTCACCAAAGGCATCGCCCATTTCGGTCCGGGTAGCGGATATTATGGTCGCCAGCAGGTCCGCGTCGACCGGATCGCCCTTCCCGCCTATGGGAAGCACGCCGTCGCAATTCTTGGCGATGAACGACAAAGTACGCTGGGCCAGATTGCCGAAGCTGTTGGCGAGATCGGCATTCACGCGCGTGACGATCGCTTCCGCGCTATAGCTTCCATCCTGGCCGAACGTGACGTCACGCAGCAGGAAGTATCGCAATTGGTCCACTCCGAAAGCGTCGGCAAGCGCCAGGGGATCGACCACATTGCCGACCGACTTGGACATTTTCTCCCCCCGATGGAGGAGAAAGCCGTGGCCGAATACCTGGGAGGGAAGCGGGATTCCCGCGGACATCAGGAAGGCCGGCCAATAAACCGCGTGGAAACGGATGATATCCTTTCCGATAATGTGTACATCCGCTGGCCAATATCGCTTATAAGCATCTGTATTATCTGGATAACCAACGCCAGTCAGGTAATTGGTGAGCGCATCCACCCAGACGTACATTACGTGATTTTCCGACCCCGGCACCTTCACGCCCCAGTCGAAGCTGGTGCGCGATATGGAAAGATCGGACAGGCCGCCTTCGACGAACCTCATGACTTCATTGCGGCGCGCGTCGGGGCGCACGAAGTCCGGATTGTCCCGATAGTGAGCGAGCAAAGGCTCCTGATATTTGGACAGCCGGAAAAACCAGCTTTCTTCCACCGTCCACTCGACTTCTGTGCCCTGCGGGGACAGACGCTCGCCGCTATCGGCCAGGACGAGCTCCTTTTCGTCATAATAAGCTTCGTCCCGAACCGAATACCAACCCTCGTAGCGGTCGAGGTAGATGTCGCCTTTATCCACCATGGCCTGCCAGATGGCCTTGCTCGCTACATGGTGGACCGGTTCGGTGGTCCGGATGAACCGATCGTAACTGACGTTGAGCCGGTCATCCATCGCCTTGAAATGAGCCGACATTTCTGCCGCCAGTGCGGCCGGCTCGACGCTCTGGTCGCGCGCTGCCTGCGCCATTTTCAGGCCATGTTCGTCGGTGCCGGTCAGGAAGAAGACATCACGGCCCTTCTGGCGCTGGAACCGCGCGATGGCGTCGGCAGCGATCGCTTCATAGGCATGGCCGATATGTGGGCGGCCATTGGGATAGCTGATCGCGGTGGTGATATAAAATGGCTTGGACATCCGCTGGGGACATAGAGAGTTTTCGCGCGACCTCAACCCGCCTGCGCGGCGGATTCCGAACCAGTGCTGTTGGCGCTATCGAACGGGGGCGAGCGAGGCGAGCATCCCAGCCAGCTCGAACGTGACGCTTTGCGGATCGAGCGAAAGGCGGGCAGCGCTCGCTGCAAGGTTGGAAGCGCGTTCCCACGTCGCGAGCGCTTCCGCGAGCGGATCTCCGCGCCGTTGCTTGGCCAGTTCCGCAATCAGCGAAGGCGCGCGGCGCAGGAATATCTCGTAACGAGGCTGGGCAGACTTAAGCGCGAGGCTTTGGGCAAGGGCGCTGCGCCGGGCATTGGTCGGATCGCCCCTGGACGCGATTTCCGAAAGCGCCTTGTTCATCACATCCACTTCGAGGCCGCGAAACGCGACCGCGCGACCGGGCGAACCCTCCCCCGCCTCGGACAAAGCTTTGATTTCCTGGTCATCTGCGTCGGGAAGCGCGCCGCGCAACGCTGCCATCATGGCGTCATCGCCCAGAGTGGAAAGGCGAAGCTGGCGGCAGCGCGAGCGGATCGTCGGCAACAGTCGCTCCGGGGTATGGCTTACCAATAAAAACAAGCATTTGGCTGGCGGTTCTTCCAAATTCTTGAGCAGGGCGTTGGCAGCCGCGCGTTCCAGATCGTCGATCGAATCGATGACCACCACCCGCCAGGGCGACATGGAGGCGGTGGTGGAAAAGAGTTTCGAAAGGCCCCTGACCTGATCGACGGTAATGCTTCGGGCCAGGTCGGCGCCCGTATCCCGCGGCAGCCGTTCCAGCCGCACCAGGTCCGGGTGGCTGCCCGCCTCTATCAACCTGGCGGTGGGATGATTGTCGGGGACATCGAGGCCCGCCGCGTCGACCGGGGGCCCGGCCGCTTCGGCCAATATGCGGAGCGCCGCCTTGTCCGCGAACAGGGCCTTGCCGACCCCTTCCCCACCGCTGATCAGCCAGGCATGGTGAAGGCGCCCCGCCGCCCAGCTGCCATGAAAGGTGGTGACGGCTTCGTCATGGCCGTGGAGCGGCGTCAAAGCAAATCTTCCAGCGCGGCGAGAAGCCTTGGCGTCACTTCTTCGGCCGATCCGCTAGCGTCGATCGTTCGAAAGCGTTCGGGTTCGCCCGATGCAAGGTCCGCAAAGGCTGAAGCCACCGCCTGATGGTAGGAGGCGTCTCGGGCGCCGATCCGGTCGGCGCTGTCACCGTCCCTCTGCATCGCGCGCTGCGCGGCTTCTTGCGGTCCGAGGTGAAGCAGAAGGGTTCGATCGGGAAGAAATCCCCCGCTGCCGACGTCATGAAGCGCGCGGACCTTTTCCACCCCCAGGCCGCCTGCTCCGCCTTGATAGGCGAGCGAACTGTCGAGGAACCGGTCGCACAATACCCAGGCTCCGCGCCCCAAAGCGGGCTTTATGGTTTTGACGACATGATCTGCCCGGGCGGCGGCAAACAAAAGCGCCTCCGCACCAGAATTCCAGCGATCTTCATCGCCCTGAAGCAAAAGGGCGCGGATCGCCTCGGCGCCCTTGCTTCCGCCCGGTTCACGGGTTTCCACAACTTCGTGTCCCCGCGCTCGAATGAGGTCGGCAAGGCGACGGAGCTGGGTCGACTTGCCCGCCCCCTCCCCGCCTTCGAGCGTGATGAACCTGGCAAGGACCAATTCTGTCACCGATCAGGCAAAGATCGAGGTGAGCGCCGTCCAAAAACGGCCGAAAAAGCCCGCTTCCTCCACATCATCCGCGGCGACCAGCGCCATGGTCTGCGGCGGAGTGTCTCCCGTCTGGACGACGAGATTGGCGATATGCTGACCTTTCTTGATCGGCGCCTTGATCGGGCCGTCATAAACGACCTTCACCCTGATATCGCCGTTCATGAGGCCGCCCGGCAGGGTGACGGCTAGATTGCGGGGCGCCACCAAAGCTACCTCATCCTCGCCGCCCAATTGAACCTTGGCATCCGCGACCTTCTCGCCCTGTTTGAACAGCGGCTGCGATTTCCAGGCGCGGAAGCCCCAGTTCATGAACTTGACGCTCTCGTCGATGCGCTGATTGTAGCTGCCAAGGCCCGCAACCACCATGACCAGGCGGCGCCCATTCTGCTCGGCCGACCCGGTAAAGCCGTAGCCGGCCTCAGCGGTATGGCCGGTCTTGAGACCGTCGGCGCCCTGCACCTTGCCCAGCAAGGGATTGCGATTCCCCTGGGTAATCGGCTGGTTGCCGCCGAGCGTCCGGCCCCAGGTAAAGCTCTCTTTCTGATAGAAAGCCTTGTAGAGATCCGGTGTCTCAAGGATCGTCGCTTCGGCCAGCAAAGCGAGATCGCGCGCGGTGGTAAAGGTCACTCCTTCGTCGGGCCAGCCATTCGAATTGCCGAAATTGCTGTTGTTCATGCCAAGCCTCTTGGCCTCGGCAGTCATCCGGGCGGCAAAGGCCTGCTCGGTTCCGGCAAGGCATTCTGCCAGCACGACGCTTGCATCGTTGCCAGACAAAGTAACGACGCCATGCAGCAGATTTTCGACGCTTACCTGCTCGCCGGCCGACAGGAACATGGTAGAACCGGCTTCGGGACCGTGCCATTGCCGCCAGGTCTCGGGGCGCACCTGGCACATCTGATTGAGCTTGATCTCGCCCTGCTTGATGAGATGGAAGGCAAGATGGGTGGTCATCATCTTCGCCATCGAAGCGGGCGGTATGCGTCTGTCCGCATCCTTTGCGTAGAGGATTGCGCCGGAAGAGAGATCCTTCATGAAGGCGACCGGGGCGACGGTATCGAAAGGCGGTGCGGCAGCGCTGGCAGGAAGCGTCAGAGCAGTCGTTAAAGTGAGGAGAAACAGAGCATTACGCTTCATAGTTCTGAGCCATCTTTTATCTATCGGATCGATTTCCGCGCCGGGAACGGGATATTCTTAAACGCTAAAGGCGGGCTCTGCCAGCGCCTTCAACGTGCCACGGCATCCGCGAGCAGGCCGACCGACAGCGCGTAGAAATTCGAACAATTATAATCGAGGATCGCGCGATAATTATTGGTCAGCAAATAGGCGGTCCGGCCCGGGCCGTCCGGCTCGATCAATGTCGCGAATTCGCTATTGCCCGGCCAGCCACCACCCTGCGGGACCAGGCCCAGCGCACGCCATTCGGCCATGGTCCGCCAATTGCTGTGCCGTTCATGCACCCGCGGGCAGCGCGGACTGATGAGGCGTGTCGAGAGCCCGGCGCGGCTGAAACTGGACGGCACGGAGACTGGGATTCCCCAGGGCACACCTGGCTTCCAGCCCGCATTGCTGAGATAATTGGCGATAGAGGCCAGGGCGTCGATCTCGCTCGACCAGATATTGGCGCGTCCGTCGCCATCGGCATCGACTCCCAGACGCAGGAACATGCTCGGCAAAAATTGCGGGTAGCCGGTGGCACCGGCCCAACTTCCCTTCAGCTGACTGCGCGCATAGCCGCGATCGACAAGTTTCAGCGTGGCGATGAATTCGTCGGCGAAGAGCTGCCGGCGGCGCCCCTCATAAGCGAGCGTCGCGAGCGAATTGAGCAGGTCAAAATCGCCGGTGACCGCGCCGTAGCTGGTCTCATGCCCCCATATCGCCACCATGATCGACGGATGGACTCCGTAACGGCGCCCGATCTCGTTCAGGCGGCCGATATTGGCGGCATAGCGGCTGCGGCCGCGGCTGATCAGGTCCGCGCTCACGTGCCGCTCGCGATAGGGAGCGAAAGCGGGAACGGCGGAACCTCCGCTCGCTCCGCCCGGCTGGGCTCGATCCAGTTCCACCGTGCGGGCGCTGAATTCCAGTGTGGGGAAGATGCGGTCGATCGTGGCCTGGCGTATCCCGGCCCTTTGCGCCTCGACGCGAAGTTGCGGAAGATAGGCCTGGAAGCCCGCCTGGGTGTAGTTGCTTTGTGCGTAGGCAGCGCTGCCGACAGTGGCGGGCGGAGGCACGTAGGCCGCGAGGACGATCGCGATAACCTGGCTTACCAAACGCATATTCTTCCTCACAAACGCAAACTCACCTGCGGCATAAGCGCGCCGAATCCAATAGCGTTCCGCCTATATCTTGCACCAACCGGCGCTTGGCGACTAAGGCGCGGGAGACGGAGAGGTGGCCGAGTGGTTTAAGGCAGCGGTCTTGAAAACCGCCGTAGGTGCAAGCTTACCGTGGGTTCGAATCCCACCCTCTCCGCCAAAAGCCGTCCGAAGGGGCGGCCTTTTTGGCGGATTGGTGAGGCTTAGAACCCACCTGGGTTCGGAGCCGAAGCCGCCAGGCGAAGACGGGCGAAGCAAAGCGAGCCCAATCCCATCCTCTCCGGTGCCGCCTCGCCGTCCGTAGTCAATAACCGCACCCGGCCCCGATGAACCCTTAGCCCCCTTCGTGCGCTATACTTGAATACAAGGCGCGCGTGCGTCACCACTAGAGGCAAATCGTCGCTCTTGCCGGCGAGAGAGGGAGGTTGAGTGGCCCGATTTCTTTTCCCCCAAGGGGTTAAAAGCTGATGGAGGAAGAAGGTCGCCCGCGCACCAGGATCGCCCTGCTCGACGATGCCGCGGAGCGGTATCGCCAGATCCTGAACGCCGCCAAGGACGGCATCATCGCCATGGATCCCGAAGGGTGCATTGACGGGGTGAACCCCGAAATCGAACAAATGTTCGGCTATTCGGAGGATAACCTGATCGGCCAGGGGATTGGCGTGCTGTATGCCAGGAGGCCGGCGCCAAACGAAGTGGATGCGTTCCTGCAATTGGTGAGAAGCCAACCCGAAAGCACGAACCGAGAATTCGTGGGCAGGAGAAATGACGGCACAACCTTGCTGTGCGACGTCGCGGTCACGCCCATGCAGTTGTCGACCGGAGTCCATTATGTCGCCATCGTCCGCGACATTACCGAGCGGAGGCGGATAGAGGAAGTAAAGGACCAGTTCGTAGCGACGGTCAGCCACGAATTGCGGACCCCCCTCACTTCCATCGCCGGATCGCTTGGCCTTCTGGTGGGCGGCGCTGGCGGAGAGCTGCCCGCGACAGCGATACGCCTGATCAAGATAGCGCACAGCAATAGCGAGCGTCTGGTGCGATTGATCAACGACATATTGGATGTGGAAAAGATTGAATCCGGAAAGATGGTGTTCGAGCGACATCCAATCCTGCTGCAAACGCTGGTTACGCAGGGTATCGACGCCACCTCGGGCTATGCGTCCCAGTATGACGTCAAGCTTGAACATCTGCCCGGAGCCGGGGACGCCTTGGTGATGGCCGATATGGATCGGCTTATGCAGGTGATGTCCAACCTCATTTCCAACGCGATAAAATTCTCCCCGAAGGGAGAGACAGTTTCGATCGGCGTCGAAAAAATCGAGAGCCGCTATCGAGTGACTGTCAGCAACAAGGGCCAGGGAATTCCCGAGGAGTTTCGAGGTCGCATTTTTTCGAGGTTTGCGCAGGCCGATGCTTCCTCCACGCGCCAGCAGGGTGGGACCGGGCTGGGCCTTAACATCGTCCGGGAAATCATCACCAGGCTTGACGGAATTGTCGGCTTCGACAGCGTCCCAGGCGAAGGCGCGAGTTTCTACTTCGAGCTCCCGGCGGCGCCTGGCGCGGAAGTATCGAAAAAAACCCAGGTGCTCATCTGCACCCCCAATGCCGAGGCGCCCAATGCGAAATTGCCGGCGGAACTCGAAGGCCGCGTCAGGTTTGCGGGCACTCCGGACGAATTACGAAATCTGGTAGATTCGGACAAATTCTCTGCAATCGTGCTGGATCTGCAGCTTACCGACAAAGACAGGCTGGATATCATCAGGCAGATTCGCCAGGATCCGGCCAGCGTGGGTACGCCGATCATCCTGATGTCGGATTCCACGCAGGGGAAAGAAAACGCCCTGCCAGTCCAGTCCATCCTGGAATGGCTTCACGAGCCTGTGGAGGGCGCCGACCGGTCTACTGGCAGAAGCGACCGAGACTCGGGCGTGCCGCGCATCCTCCATGTCGAGGACGACAGGGATATATTAAGCATCATCGCCGATGCCTTTGGCAAGGATGTCGAAATCGTGGCCGCGGTAAATCTGACCGAGGCCCGGGCAGCTCTCAGCGAACAGACATTCGATGTCGTCATCCTGGATTTGATGCTGGAAACCGAGTCGGGGCTGGATCTATTGCCTGAGCTTCGGCGCGCCCAAACCCCGCCCGTGCCTGTGGTCATTTTCAGCGGCAATGATGTGGGTCCCGAAGCTGCGAGCGCCGTAGACGCGGTGCTGACCAAATCACGAGTCAGCCTGGCCCAGGTAGTGCGAACCGTGCATTCTCTTATCAAGGACAGCGGTTAGCTTTCATTTTACGTAAGGGCTCGCGAGCAGCTAGGCACGCCCGACACCGATGGAGCCAGAGAGGACCAATTGCGACGTGGCTCGAATAATATTCGCCGATGATGACGAGCTCTTGCGCGATGTGGTTCTCGCAACCCTCAGCGCCGCAGGCTACGTCGTTGGCGTGGTGCCTGATGGAGAGACGGCGGTGAGGGCGGTGATCCTCAAACGGCCGGATCTCGTCATCCTTGATGTGATGATGCCGGGAATTGGCGGCGTCGAGGCCGTGCGGCAGATCCGGGGGTCGGAAGTCGGCTACGAAATACCGATATTGATGCTGTCGGCGCGGGGGCACGAAGGGGATGTGCAAATCGCGCTGAGGGCCGGGGCCGACGATTATCTCAAAAAACCGTTCGATCCGGACCAGTTAATCGCCCGCGCCGAAGTACTCCTGGCGGAGCGCAAGCGAAGCTTTTGAGCCTCCGGTCAGGCTATGCGCCTCTCAGATAAGCTTGATTTCGCGCAGCCGCTGCAGCAGATAATCATGGGATCCGATCGGCTCCGGATAAAGGTTTTGTCGTTCTTCGCTGATGCAATTGGGCAGCGTCTCGATCACATATTCGGGCTGAAAATGCAGAAAGAACGGCGTCGAGAAGCGCGGCATGGACCGCCGCTCGGGCGCAGGATTGACCACACGGTGCGTGGTCGATGGGAGCACGTTGTTGGTCAGGCGCTGGAGCATGTCGCCAACATTGACGACCAGCGATCCAGGCGGTGGGTTGATCGGCAGCCAGCGGCCGTCGCGGTCCTTGACCTCCAGCCCCGCCTCTTCCGCGCCCAGCAGCATGGTGATCGTATTGATGTCTTCATGCGCGCCGGCGCGAACGCCGGGGGCATCGACCGGAACCGGCGGATAATGGAGCAGGCGAAGCACACTGTTGCCGTCCTTGACCGTGGGAACGAAGAAATCGTCCTCAAGCCGAAGATAGTGAGCCACCGCACGAAGCAACTTGCCGCCCATGGCGTCCAGGGCGTCATATAGGCCGAGCAGATCCTGCTTGAAGCCGGATATTTCGGCGGGCCAGATATTATCCTGCATATATTGGCGTAAGCGGCTCCCTTCCGGAAGCTCGCGGCCTACGTGCCAGAATTCCTTGAGGTCGGAGACCTTGGCATCCTTGGCCGTTTCGATGCCGAAAGGCGTATAGCCACGGGCACCGCCGCCGCCGGGAATATGGTAGGATCGCTTCACTTCATCCGGAAGCGCGAAAAACTCCTTGGTCTTCGCGGTGGCGCGGTCGATCACCTGCTGGTCGAGGCCATGATCGGCAACCACGGCAAAGCCGTATCGCTGAAACGAGGCTCCGAATGCTTGGGCGAAGTTCTCAAAATCGGTGTCGTACAATTTCATCGAAACGGGCTCGATGCCGGGAAGGGAATGTGCGCTGGCCATGAGCAACTATAACCAAAACAGGGGCCGTGGCGCGACAGAAAATTGCGCCCCCCTTCCCACTTTCGCTTCCAGCGGCTAGGCGGCGAGGGTCATATTCGTGAGGAACCCGATGGCCCAACCGACCACCCTGCCCTTCGACTGGGCGGATGCCTTTGCCCTGGATACGCAGCTCACCGACGAGGAACGGCTCGTCCGCGATACCGCCAGGGGCTATGCGCAGGAAAAGCTGCAGCCGCGGGTCACCGACGCCTATCTCGAAGAGAATTTCGATCGTTCGATCATGACCGAGATGGGCGAATTGGGCCTGCTGGGCGCCACGATTCCGACCGAATATGGCGGTGCCGGACTCAATTATGTGAGCTATGGCCTGGTCGCGCGTGAAGTCGAGCGCGTGGATTCAGGCTATCGGTCGGCAATGTCGGTCCAATCCTCTTTGGTCATGTATCCAATCCATGCCTATGGCTCGGAGGAGCAGAGGAATAAATATCTTCCGAAACTCGCCACCGGGGAATGGATCGGATGCTTCGGCCTGACCGAACCGGATGCGGGATCGGATCCAGGCGGAATGCGCACCCGGGCGCAGAAGGTCGATGGTGGTTATCTTCTGTCCGGGTCCAAGATGTGGATCACCAACTCGCCGATCGCCGACGTCTTCGTGGTGTGGGCAAAATCGGACGAGCATGACGGGCAGATCAGGGGCTTCGTCCTGGAAAAAGGCATGAAAGGCCTTTCGGCTCCGGCGTTGAAACAGAAATTGTCCCTGAGGGCGTCGATCACCGGTGAAGTGGTGATGGACGAGGTCGAAGTTCCGGACGAAAATCTTCTTCCCAACGTCAGCGGCCTCAAGGGACCGTTCGGGTGCCTCAACCGCGCCCGCTACGGCATCGCCTGGGGTTCGATGGGCGCGGCCGAGGCCTGCTATCACGCGGCGCGCCAATATACCCTCGAACGAAAGCAATTCGGCCGGCCGCTCGCCGCGACGCAGTTGGTGCAGATGAAGCTTGCCAATATGATTACCGAAATCACGCTTGGGCTTCAGGCCGCGCTTCGGGTCGGCAGGCGCCTGGACGAAGGCGAACTCATTCCCGAGACGATCAGCCTCATCAAGCGCAATAATGTCGGCAAGGCGCTGGATATCGCGCGGGTCGCGCGGGATATGCATGGCGGGAACGGGATCAGCGCCGAATTCCAGGTGATGCGCCACGCCGCCAACCTTGAGACGGTCAACACCTATGAAGGCACGCACGACGTTCATGGCCTGATCCTGGGCCGGGCGATCACTGGAATTGCGGCCTTCTGACATGGACAAGCCGCTCGCCGGGCTGAAGGTTCTGGAGCTCGCGCGGATTTTGGCGGGTCCCTGGGCCGGCCAATTGCTGGCGGACCTCGGCGCCCAGGTGATCAAGGTCGAACGTCCCGGCACCGGCGACGATACGCGCCAATGGGGGCCTCCATTCATCACCGGGCCCGGCGGCGAAGATCTGGGCGCGGCCTATTTTCACGCCTGCAACAGGGGCAAGCAATCAATCGCGATTGATCTGGAGAGCGGGCAAGGACAGGATCAGGTGCGCTCGCTTGCGGCCGATGCAGACGTGGTGATCGAGAATTTCAAGGTGGGCGGCCTGCAGCGCTTCGGGCTCGACTTTCAATCGCTTGCCAAGACCAATCCGGGGCTCGTTTATTGTTCGATCACCGGCTTTGGCCAGGACGGGCCTTATGCCCCCCGCGCCGGATATGATTTCATCATCCAGGGAATGGGCGGTGCCATGTCGCTGACCGGAGAACCGCACGGCGAACCGCAGAAGAGCGGCGTTGCCTATGCCGACCTGTTCACGGGCCTTTATTCGACCGTCGCGATCCTGGCGGCGCTTCGGGACCGGGACCGGACGGGCAAGGGAGCTCATATCGACATGGCCCTGCTCGACACGCAGGTTGCCGTACTGGGTAATCAGGCGCTGAACTTCCTGGCTTCGGGCAGCGTGCCCCGACGGATGGGTAATGGCCACGCCAATCTCGTTCCCTATCAGGCCTTCAAGGTTTCCGACGGGGAAGTGATCGTCGCCGTCGGCAACGACCGTCAGTTCGAGCGTCTGTGCACGATCCTGGGCCTTTCCGAACTGGCGGCGGATGAGCGATTCCAGACCAATCCGCAGCGAGTGCTCAATCGGCTTATCCTCATCCCGCTGCTTCAGGAGGTGATGAGCAAACGCGGGCGGTCCGAATTTTACGAGGCGCTCGAAAATGCCGGCATTCCGGCAGGGCCGATCAATCCGCTGGACGCGGTATTCGCAGATCCTCAGGTAACCGCCCGCGGAATGCAGCTGGACCTGGATGGAGTACCGGGACTCGCCTCCCCCATCGTGATCGATGGCAAGCGCCAGGTCTCCGATAGGGCGAGCCCCGCATTGGACGGCGACGGAGACGAGCTTCGCGGCCCATCTGCCGCCTGATCAATCGACCTTCAGCGTGGTGGCGTCCGCACGCTCGATAGTGAGGTTGACGGAACGGGGTCCGATTGGGCTCGTCCGGTGGACCGCGCCGGCGGGCACCGTCAGCATCTGCCCCGGGCCGAGCTCTACCTTGCGGTCTTTGAATTCGATCAGTAATCCCCCTTCCAGCACGTGGAAGACCTCGTCGGAATCGGGATGGCTGTGCCAGTAGAAAGGTTCGGTCATGACGCTGATCCGGACGACATGATCATTCACTTCGCCGACCACGAAGTTGGTATAGGAATCCTGGATCGAATTCGCGATTTGCGTCAGATCCGCTTTATCCATCGATCCCTCCCTGCTGGTCATGGCGCTCTCGCGGTGTGGCGGAAGATCAGGGTTGGGCGATTCTTGTAAACGGTTTCGACAGCCTGGACGAACCCCGCCTTCTGCGCGACGCGGATCGAGGGCGTATTTTCGGGATTGATGATGCAGGCATATTCGGGCGCTTCGAGATGCGCCCTCCCCCATTCCATTGCCCTGGTCACGGCTTCGCTCGCAAAGCCTTTTCCATGACACCAGGGATCGAGCACCCACCCCATTTCGGGAACACCCTCGATGGAAGGCGTAAGATCGCGATGAAAATCGCCGAAGCCCACGTCTCCCACGAACCGGCCGGTCGATTTATCCTCGACCGACCAGAAGCCGTATCCAAGCATCGCCCATAAGCCCCGGTAGCGCAGGATGCGAGACCAGACATCTTCACGCGTAAAGGATACGCCGCCGATATGCTCGACAACCTGGGGATTGCTCCACATGGCCGTGGAGGCTTCGAGATCGTGGGCGGCAGGCGCGCGCAGGCGCAACCGCTCCGTTTCCAGGATCGGAATGCCGATCGAGGTCACGAAGACTTATTTCTTGCCGAGGGTCAGCCCGCCGAAACGCTTGTTAAAGCGCGCAACCTGGCCGCCCGTGTCGAGCATCTTGCCGTGGCCGCCGGTCCAAGCCGGATGCGAGGTCGGATCGATGTCGAGGGCCAGAGTGTCGCCTTCCTTGCCCCAGGTCGAACGGGTCTGGAAGCTGGTGCCGTCGGTCATCTGGACGGTGATCATATGATAATCGGGATGCGTATCGGTCTTCATGTCTGATTTTCCTGGGTTTTGACTGGTTCCGACCAGCCTCTGCGAAAGCGAATGGGCCATTAACCGCTGGGGCGGCGATTGACAAGTCATGCTGCACCGCACTAGCCAAATCTTAGCGAAGGTGCCGCCTGTTAAAGGGCGGTGAAAAGGGAAGCCGGTGAAGATCCGGCGCTGTGCCCGCAACTGTAAGCGGATAGCTCCTCCCCTCCAATTGGGGAACGAGCATCGACCCGCAAGCCAGGAGACCTGCCTTCGTTGTCGTCCGCATACGGCCGGGTCCAGCCTGCTATGCGTGGCATCGCCGGCAATTCGCGCCTGCGGTTCCTCCGAGACGGCAATCATGTCGTCAACGGAGGTATATATATGCATCAATTCATCATTCTGGCCGCGGCCGCCATAAACCAGCAGCAGGTCGAAGTCGCCGACGCGCCCGAAGATCAAATCGTGGTGACCGGGTCGCGGGAATCGGTGGCCATCGAGGCGGCGCCCGTTTCGGTTGCAGTGCTGGATCGCGAACAATTGGAAGCGCTGGCGCTGCCGCTGGCCGCGGACGTGCTGCGGCTTTTTCCCGGAGTCTCGGTGGCCTCGACCGGGCCCAAAGGGACCCAGACCCAGGTCAGGATCCGCGGCGCGGAGGCCAATCACAGCTTGTTGTTCGTGGACGGTATCCGGTTCAACGATCCCGCCGCCGGGAACGAGCCTCGCTTCGAATTGCTGACGACGGACTCGCTGTCGCGGATCGAAATGGTCCGCGGGCCGCAATCCGCGCTCTGGGGGTCCGAGGCCCTTGGCGGCGTGGTAGCAATCGAGACCGCCAATCCGCTCAGGGATGCGGGTTTCAGGGCTCTCGGCGAATATGGCTCCTTGGACAGCCTGCGCGCCTCCGCGCAGTTCGGAATGCGCTCGGGGGACCTTGGCATTTCTGGCTCCGGTGGATGGCTTCGAAGTGATGGCATAGACAGCTTCGGGGGCGGCGGTGACCGCGACGGGTTCCAAACCCGATCCGCCAATCTGAAGGTGATCTTCAGCCCGATCGCCGAGCAGGAAATCGGGCTTTCCGGGCATTGGATCGACGCAAGCAGCGGTTTTGATGGCTTCGACCCCGCCAGCTTCCGCCGGGCCGACACGCTCGATTCCACCGACAACAAAGTCATGGCCTTGCGGGGTTGGGCTGCGAGCAAATGGAAAGGATGGTCGCTGCTGATCGACGGTGATTTCCTCGAGAGCGACAATCGGAACATGCTGGACGACGCACCGCTAAATCGCACGGCGGGAAGCCGCTTCACGCTCGGAACCCAGCTCTCGAGGCAAATCGGCCGGCACAGATTTACGGGAGCCATCGAATATGAAGGCGAGGATTTCCGTGCCCGCGACCAATCCTTTTTCGGCCAGACGGATCAGGACCGATCGCGCGACCTCAATGCCTATGTAGGCGAATGGCATGCGGAATGGTCGCAGCGCGTCGCAACCGATGTCGCATTAAGGCATGACGATTTCAGTGAGTTCGCGGACGCGACGACGCTCAGAGCTTCGATACTGTTCCGGCCTGCAGCCCATTGGGCGCTACATGGCTCCTATGGCGAAGGGATCGCGCAGCCCACTTTTTATGACCTGTACGGATTCTTTCCCGGCTCCTTCGTTGGGAATCCTGATCTGAAGCCAGAAAGATCAAAGGGTTGGGAGGCAGGTCTTCGCTGGGAAACAAGGAATGGAAGCCTCGGACTAACCGGCTTCAGCAACAGGCTTCAGGACGAAATCGTCGATATCTTCGACAATGTCACCTTTTTGGGGAGCACCGCGAATGCCGATGGCAGGAGCCGGCGGCGCGGCGCCGAGCTCGAAGGCCGATATTCATTCTCACCCCGCGCCGAACTCCTCTTAAACTACACCTATCTGGAATCGGGCGAGCAGCAGGTGGCTGGAAAAGGCCGACTGCGCGAGGTCAGACGGCCCAGGCACAGCGCCAATGCGGCCCTGGTCGGATCGGCGGGCAAGCTCAGTTGGGGAGCAAGCCTTTCTTATGTCGGCAAGCGGCAGGACGTGGATTTCGATCTGTTCCCTGCCCCCAGGATCACACTCGACGATTATCTGCTAGGGTCCCTCAAGCTTGGCTATCAGGTCAGCAGAGGTTTGGAGGCCTATGCGCGGGTCGAGAATGGCTTCGATGCCGATTATCAGGATGTGATCGGCTACAACACGCCTGGAAGGACGGTCTATGCGGGTCTTCGCCTGCATCTTGGCCGCTAGCCTGATCGCCGGCGTGGCGGAGGCGGCCCCGAAAAGGGTCGCCTCCCTCAACCTGTGCACCGACGAATTGCTGCTGACACTCGGCGAGCCGGCACAAACCCTGTCCGTGACGCATCTGGCGCAGCAGGCCGCTGAAACGCCTTTATGGAAAACCGCGCGCCAATATCGTCGCAACGACGGCAGCCTGTTGTCCGTCATCGGGATGAAGCCCGATTTGATCCTCACGATGGGTGGCGGTGCGCGCGACAGGGTAAGGATAGCTGAACGGCTTGGTCTCCGGATCGTGGATGTCCCCTACCCCACTAGTCTCGCGGATATCGAAAAGGGCATCGGTGCCGTGGCGGCAGCCCTTGACCGGCCAGAAGCCGGGAGGCGTGTTCTGGCCGAAATTGCGCGGCTGAAGGCAGGCGCGCCCTCGAGGCAGGCCGACACGATCTGGATTGGCGGCGGAGGCCGAAGCGTCGCTGCCAAGGGACTGGCGGCCGACTGGATGCGGCTTGCGGGACTCAGCCAACGTCGACTCCAGGGGGATCGCGTCTCGCTTGAGCGTTTGCTGGTGGCTCCTCCTTCGGTCCTGCTCCGAAGTAATTATCGGCAAGGGCAATATTCGAACGAACAACGCTGGCTGTCGCATCCGCTGGCCAGCACGGCCGGCAAATCCAGGATCCTGGAGGCGGACGGGCGCCGCTGGACCTGCATGGGACCCTTGATGGTCTCCGAAATCCAGCGCCTGCGGCGGGAAGTCGGGCAGTGAGCCGGGGCATCTTCATCCTCTTTCCGCTGGCGGCGGCTGCTTTTTTCGTTTCGCTGCTTTTACCCTCGCTTGGCGCGCTGATGGAGCGCGATACGGCCCTCTTCACCGCCATTTTCGTGGAGCTCCGTCTGCCTCGGGCGTTGCTGGCTTTGGCTTATGGCGCGATGCTGGGGGCTTCCGGGGCCGCGATCCAGGCGCTTTTCGCCAATCCTCTCGCCTCCCCCGATCTTACCGGTACGACCAGCGGTGCCGCGCTTGGAGCAGTAGTGACCGCCTATCTGTTCGGCTTCACCGCGCCTCTCGCACTTTCGGCCGGCTCGGTGATCGGGGCGCTGGGAGCACTTTCCCTTTTGCTCGCGCTGGCCGGGCCACGCGCCGAGACCGCGACTTTATTGCTGTCGGGGCTCGCAATCAGCGCCCTCGCAGGTGCGCTCACTACGTTGGCGCTGGCCCTCGCGCCTTCGCCGTTCGCCTTTTACGACGCTTATGACTGGTTGATGGGTTCGCTGATCGATCGAAGCCTCAGTCAGGCGGCGTTCGCTTGCGCGCCCGCATTGACCTGCATCCTTTTGCTGATGCGCCTTGCCCCGGCGCTGGACAGCCTTACACTAGGCGAGGAAGTGGCTGAGGCGATCGGCTATGATGTCGGCCGCACGCGCCTTTGGGTCGTCTGCCTCACCGCGCTGGGCGTCGGGGCTTGCGTCGCCATTTGCGGAGCGATCGGCTTTGTCGGGCTGATTGCGCCCATTTTTTCCCGGCGTCTGACACGGGGACATCCGGGCCGCGCGATCCTCCCTGCCGCCCTGATCGGAGGCATATTGTTGCTGACCGCCGACCTGGTGGTGCGGACCGCCCCGCTCGGGCGCACGCTTCCGATCGGTGTAGTGACGGCTCTGCTCGGCGCTCCATTCTTCCTTTGGCTGGTAGGCCATATGCGCTGGAAGCTCGGCCGATGAATGCGCTTCTTGCCGCCAAGTCGGTCGCGATAAGCGGACGCCTGGCCGAAACGTGCCTCTCGATCGGGCGCGGGCAGCTCGTCTGCCTGGTCGGACCGAATGGTAGCGGCAAGACGAGCCTGCTGCATGGGCTTGCCGGCGTCGGAACCGCAAGCGGAGAAGTTCGGGTGGATGGCATCGATCCCAAGGGATTGGCCCCCAATCGAAGGCAGCGCCTGTTCACCTATTTGCCCGCGTCACGGGACCTCAAATGGCCGCTGAGCGCCGCCGATCTGATCGCGCTCGGGCTTCCGCGCGGCGCGTGCAGTGAAGAAACGGTGGCAAGGCTGGAGCTTGGCGGGATGCTGGAACGGCGGGTTGACCAGATGTCCACCGGAGAGCGAAGCCGGGTGCTGATTGCCCGGGCGTTGGCGCCCGATCCAAAATTGCTGCTGCTCGATGAACCCACCGCCAACCTGGATCCATTGTGGCAACTGAAACTGATGGCTTATCTGCGGGAGCTCGCCCACGACCGGGGGAAGGCGATCCTGCTAGCCGTGCACGATCTGGATGTGGCGCTTCATTCTGCTGATCGCCTGATCATGATGCAGGACGGGCGTGTGGCGGCAGACGGCGAACCCCAGGCGCTACTGAAAAGCCCGCATATGAAGGCGATATTCGGGATCGAGCGCCATTCGGGCGCGTGGCGCCCGGCCTGTTAGGCGGAAGGTGGATCCGCGATCATGGCGGTGAAATTAGCCTCTGCCGCGACCTTGCCGTCGATCAATGCCTTGCCTGCGAATTTACAGACACTGCTGCGTTTCTGCACGAACTCCACTTCCAGCCGCAACAGGACGCCCGGTTCGACCGGTGTACGAAACTTGGCGCCGTCTATGGCCATGAAATAAACGAGCTTCCCCGAGCCGGCGAGGCCAAGCGATTCGACCGCAAGTATACCGGCGGCCTGCGCCAGCGCCTCGACGATCAGCACGCCGGGCATGATCGGTCGCCCCGGAAAATGCCCGTTGAAGAAGTTTTCGTTGATCGTCACGGCCTTGATCGCGGCGATGGATTTATCGACGATCAATTCCTCGACCCGATCGACGAGGAGCATCGGATAGCGATGCGGCAGCGCCGCCATTACCCGCTTGATATCAAGCGGTCCCCTGTTTTCAGGAGCGGCGGCGCTGTCGATTTCGGAGTTCACCGGCCCGTGGGCTGCTGCGGCTGGACAGGAGCGGGCTGCTGCTGTTGCGGCAAAGGAGCAACGGTTACGCTGGGAAGCGCCTGGTTTAGCGCCGCCAGCACGTCGTTGGTGATGTCCAGCGACGGCGAATGAGCGAGCGTGGCGGCCACGTCCACAGCGACGTTCGCGCCGCGGCGCTCCATCACCTGGCTGATGATCGGGTTCAGGCGCTCGTTGATCTGCCGGACAACATTGGCCTGGGTCGACTGAACATTTTGTTCGAGACGCTGGATTTCCTGGCCCGCGGTTGCCTGGCGCTGTTGAAGCGCCTGCGCGCGCTGCTGAAGGGCGGCTTCTGCTGTCGTGCGGGCGGCGCCCTGCTGGGCACGGGCGGCGCGGGCAGCCTGTTCGATCGATTGCGCTTCCGTCTGGATCGGCTGGCCCAATTGCTGCGCGCGCTGCCGCGCCGAATTCAGCTGGGTCTGGATCTGGCCTTGCGCGCTCACGCACGCAGTGCATTCCCGAAAGATACGTTCGCTATTTACCACCGCGACGGCCGCATTGCCGACCTTCTGGGCCGAAGCGGCGGCGGGGATGGTGAGCGAGATGGCGGCGATTGCCGCTCCTAGGGCTATTTTGTTCATCAGAATGCGGTTCCTACGTTGAAGGTGAAAAGCTTCGTATCGTCGCCTTCCTCTTTCAGGATCGCCTTGGCGATATCGATCCTGAAGGGGCCGAACGGCGAGTTCCAGTTGATCCCAAAGCCGACGGAGAGGCGAGGCTTAGGAGAGTCTCCCACAAACTTCTCCTGGAAAGGGCTAATGCCTCCGGCGGGAGTGGTGCCGGTGGGGCAAGTTCCGGCGTCGGAGGGCGGTGTAGACTGGCCATTGGCACCGATGCACCTGTTCTGGGTGCGCGGATCAGATGGCAGGATGCTGGTCGTATTAGGGTCCTTGATGCCGAATACAGAGCCGATATCGACAAAAACGGAAGGCCGCAGTCCCATCTCTCGTATACCGGCGCCTAGCGGAATTTCGATTTCGGCGCGTCCCGCATAATAAGCACGGCCGCCAATGGCATCCTGCGAAATAAGGCCCTCTTTCCCGGGAACAAGGGCGCCATCTGCGCCGTAACGCCGACGAAGGACCCGCGGTCCAATTCCGCGAATGTCGAAGCCTCGCATCTGCGGTTCTCCGAGGAAGAACCGGTCGATCAGGCGAACCGGGTCCTGACCGGACCCTTCGGAATCGTCAAAGCTGTGGACATAACCACCTTCGACATTGGCCGAAAAGATGAACCCGCGCCCGATATTCCAATATTTAGCGGCGCTGGCGCGCGTTCGCAAATAGTGGATGCTTCCGCCCAACCCTGCAAAATCCTGGTGAATCAAGGCGCGCTGACCGCGGGTCGGGCGAAGGCGATTGTTGAGCGTGTTATATTCAAGCGAATAGCCGACCGACGACACAATATTGGTGCCGATCGATTCGCAAAGATAGCGTCCGGCGATCAGCGGGTCACAGACCGCAGGGAGCGGACCGGCACCGTCGGGATCCGAGAAGAACAGATCCTCATCCAGCGTCACCTTGTCGTGGTTCAACCCGTAACGCACGGCCATCGACACATATTCGGTGACCGGGAAACCAGCGCGAAGCTGCCCGCCGGTCGTTACCTGCTCGTAGGTGGTGTTGCGGTCATTGTTGATGAAGTTGAAGCTGTTGAAGTCGCGCCGGTAGACATCGAAACCGAGCGCGATATTGCGATCGAACAAATAGGGCTCAGTGAAGCCGAGCTCGACCGACTTCGAATAGGTCGAATAATTGACGCTGGCGCGGACGACCTGGCCCTTGCCCATGAAGTTGCGCTGCTGGATCGACGCATTGATCAGGAAGCGCTCGAGGCTGGAGAACCCCGCCGAAAGCTGCAATTCGCCGGTGGATCGTTCTTCCAGATTCGTGGTCAGGATGACGCGGTCCGGAGCCGACCCCTCCGTCTGCTCGATCTCCAGATTGTCCTGGAAGAATCCGAGCGACTGGATGCGATCGCGTGAGCGCTTCACCCGGACGCTATTGAACGGATCTCCCTCGACCAAACGGAATTCGCGGCGGACGACCTTGTCGCGGGTGTTGGTGTTGCCGTTGATATCGATCCTTTCGACATAGACGCGGGGCGCCTCCGCGATCTTGAAAGTGACCGACATGGTTTTCTTTTCGGGATCGCGTGAGAAATCCGGCTGCGCATCGGCAAAGGCATAGCCGAACAGCCCGGCCGTCTCGTTGAGGCTGGTGACCGTATCCTCGATCAGCTTGGCATTATACCAGTCACCGGCCTTCATCGGCAGCAGCTGCTGCATATCCTCGGACTTGAAGTCGCGGATTTCGCTTTCGACCTTCACGTCGGCGAATTTATACCTTTCGCCCTCCTCCACCACATAAGTGATGATGAAGTCGCGGCGATCGGGGGTGAGCTCGGCCACCGCGGAAATGACGCGGAAGTCGGCATAGCCCTGGGTCAGGTAGAATTGGCGCAATTTCTGCTGGTCGGCGGCAAGACGGTCAGGATCGTAGCTGGTATTGCCGCTGAAAAAGGAGGTGAGACGCGCCTGCTGGGTATACATCTCGCCGCGCAGGTCGGAATCGGGAAAGGCTTCGTTGCCGATGATGTTGATCTGGCGGACCTTGGACTTGGGCCCTTCGCTAATCTCGAACACCACATCGACGCGATTCTGGTCGAGCTGGATGATCTTCGGTTCGACCTGGGCGGCGAAACGGCCCTGGCGGCGATAAAGCTCGATGATGCGGGCGACATCGGCGCGTGCCTTTGAACGCGTGAAGATCTGCCGCGGAGCAAGCCGGATCTCCGGATTGATCTTGTCCGCCTTGAGGCGCTTATTGCCTTCCAGCACGATGCGATTAATGACCGGATTTTCCACCACCCGGATGATGATGTTTCCAGTGTCGACGCCGCCGATCGTGACGTCGGCGAACAATTCGGTTTCCAGCAGATCGCGCAGCGCCTGGTCGACGCTTTCGCGGTCATAAGCATCGCCGACGCGAAGCTGCATGTAGGATATGACCGTTTCCGGCTCCAGCCGCTGGTTGCCGCTGACGGCGATGGAACGTACCGTACCGGTACCGGGCAGGCCGGTGGCCGGAGCTTGGGGCGCCGGGGCCGGCTGGGCATAGGCCGGAACCGCCAGACCGCCGAGGATCGTGCCCATCAGCAGAACGGAGCAAAGCCGCCGTTTCGTGGAATTTTCCTTGATCGCTGTCACGCGTCCCCGCCTTTAAAGTGCAGACCGGCCTGTGGCCGTGCCCGGATTACCCTGTTTGTCTCGCCCTGCCCCATCACGATCAGCCGATCAACCCGCCAAGCCGATTCCAGACACCAAAAGACGCCAGGTCGTTAAAGGTCACGAAGACCATCAAAGCCAGCAAAGCCGCCAGCCCGGTCCGGAACGCCCATTCCTGCGTTTCGGGGCGAAGCGGTTTTCGTCGTACGCCTTCAACGAGGTAGAAAAGCAAATGGCCGCCGTCCAGCAGAGGGATTGGCAACAAGTTGAGGAATCCCAGATTAATTGAAATGAGTGTCATCAGCCAGAAGAAGGGAAGCCAGCCGAGACTGGCCTGCTGGCCGGAGACTTCGGCGATCTTAAGCGGTCCGCCCAATTCCTTGACGGACCTGTTGCCGCTGATCACCTGCCCCAGCGCCACCACCATCGATTGAACGGTCTCGCCGGTCTGCTTGAAGGCGGCGCCAATCAGCTGGCCCGGAGGCAGTTCGGACATGATTATCGCACCGGACACTCCAAGAAGACCGACCCGGGCCGAATTGCCGAACTCGTCACGCAGGGTTTTCGCCTCAGGCGTCGCCCGGAGTTCGATCGTCTGTTCACCCCGCTGAACGTCGAAAATCATACTCTCCGCTGGTCGAAGGCGGACGTGGCTATAAAGGTCGGCGAAGGTTTCGATGCTGCGGCCGTCAATGGCCAGGATCTGGTCGCCCTCTTGAAAACCCGCTTCTGCGGCAGGGCTGCCAGAGGAAACGCCGCCGATGACCGCCGGGCTGGTTGGATAGCCGGCCGCCGTGAAAATCGCCATGAATGCCAGGATCGCGAACAGGAAATTGGTGGCGGGGCCCGCCGCGACGATGATGAAACGCTGCCATAATGGCCTGGCCTGGAAGGTCTCGGCACGCTGCTCCGGCGGGAGGGAGAGCCATTCAGCCGAGGGTTGGCTGGCGGGATTCATGTCGCCCTTGAACTTCACATAGCCGCCTAGCGGAAGCCAGCCGACCTTCCAGCGCGTGCCGCGCCTGTCGGTCCAGCCGAATATCTCGCGCCCGAAGCCGATCGAAAAGGTTTCGGCTTTTACGCCGAACCAGCGGCCCGCGAAATAATGACCGAGTTCGTGGATAAAAATGAGCGGCCCGATACAGGCGAGAAAGCTCAACACGGTGATCAATAGGCCAGGATTGGGCGTCAAATCTCATACTTCCTTGCGATTGCTCCGGCGACCGAGCGGGCTTCCGCGTCGATCTCCAACACCTCGTCGAGAGTGAAAGGTGCGGCAGGAGCGAAGGATTCCAACGTCTTGCCCGCAATAGTGGCAATATCAAGGAAGCCGATGCGATTGTCCAGAAAGGATGCGACGGCTATTTCATTGGCGGCATTGAGAATTGCCGGACCCGCACCTCCTTCGCCAAGCACGCTTTTGGCAAGCGCCAAAGCCGGGAAACGCTCCAGATCGGGCTCTTCGAAATCCAGCTTGCCGATCGCCACCAGGTCGAGCCGCTGACATGGGGTCTCCATGCGTTCGGGCCAGGCCAAAGTGTGCGCGATGGGGATACGCATATCCGGGGCACCCAGCTGGGCCAGCACCGAGCCATCGACATATTCAACCAGGCTGTGGATCACCGATTGGGGATGAATGACCACGCCGAGCGCGTCCGGCTGCGGAGGGAAAAGATGGAATGCCTCGATCAGTTCCAGCCCCTTGTTCATCAAGGTGGCCGAATCGACCGAGATCTTGGCGCCCATCGACCAATTGGGGTGCGCTACCGCCTGCGCGGGGCTGGCCTTGCGCATTTGATCCAACGTCCAGGTACGGAACGGGCCGCCGCTGGCGGTGAGCGTGATCCGCCGAACCGCCTCCGGCCGGTCCCGGTCGAGACACTGGAAGATGGCATTATGTTCCGAATCGACCGGGAGTAGACGCGTGCCGCTGCTGCAGGCGGCCTGCATCATGATATTGCCGGCCGAAACCAAAGCCTCCTTGTTGGCGAGCGCGATAGTGCCTCCTCCCTCGATCGCGGCCATGACCGGTTTCAGGCCCGCGCAGCCGACGATGGCGGCCATCGTCCAGTCGGCGCCCGAGCGCGCGGCATCGATCACGGCCTCGCGCCCGGCGGCGATTTCGATTTCAGTACCGGCCAGCGCTTCCTTGAGGTCACCAAGCAGATTCTCGTCGCCGATCACCGCGGCCCGGGCATCGACGCGCTTCGCGGCGGCGGCAAGACCCGCGACGTCCCGAAAAGCCGTGAGCGCCAGAACTTCATAATGTTCGCGATTGCGCTCTATCAGGTCGAGCGTGGATTGGCCCACCGACCCGGTTGCGCCCAATATCGTCACGCGTTTCCTGGTGGTCACAGGCCGATCCACGCCAGCGCGAGCGTCGCGACGCACACCGGAAGGAGCCCGTCGAGCCGGTCCAGAACGCCGCCATGCCCGGGCAGGATCGTCCCGCTATCCTTTACCCCGGCTTTCCGTTTCATCGCGCTTTCGTAAAGGTCTCCGAGCTGCGCGAGCAGACCCATTGGGGCTCCCGCCAGAATGAACAGGCTGCCGAGGTCGAACGCCCAGGCCACTGCGGCGCCAAGGAGACCCGCGCCGGCCATTCCGCCAATCAGCCCGGCCCAGGTCTTGTTGGGGCTGATCTTCGGGGCAAGCTTGGGTCCACCAACCGAACGTCCCGCAAAATAGGCGAATATATCGGTCGCCCAGGTCACGATCATCGTCCAGAAAACAATCTCCCAGCCAATTTGATTGAGCGCCAGCAGCGCGAGCGTCGGGATGGCGATGTAGAGATAGCCGATCCCAAGCCGCACGGTTCGGGAGATCGCGGCGAGCAGGAGGGCGAATCCGGCGGTTGCGCCCAGGATGGCCCAGAAAGGGCCGGCTTCTTCAGCCCCGCCAGTGCGAAGCGCGAATTCTGGAATGAGCCAGAGGTTTATTGCCAGCAGCAGCATGCCGATGATGGGCCAGGTGCGGCGCAGTTTGTGCATATCGCAATATTCGATCAGCATCAGAGCCGCCGCCACGCCCACCAGGATCCGGAATGGCCAGCCGCCAAGATAGATAGCGGTCACCGCCACCGCGATCATCACGATCGCCGCGGCCGTGCGTGTGGGGAGGTCGGATTTGCTCTTCGGGGGTGAAACGCTGTTCACAGCCCACCGAATCGTCGCTCGCGACCCGCAAAATCAGCCAGCGCGGCGTTCAGGGCCTCGGCCCCGAAATCGGGCCAGAGCGTATCGACGAAGAGCATTTCGGAATAGGCCACCTGCCACAACAGAAAGTTGGATAGCCGCTGTTCGCCGGAAGTGCGAATGAGCAGGTCTAGTGGAGGAAGTTCGGCGGTATCGAGCGCCGCGTCGATCATTTCCTCGCTGATCTGGGCCATATCGGCGCCGCTCCCGGCAATTCGGCCAACCGCCTTCACTATCTCCGCACGGGCGCCATAATTGAGGGCAATTGCCAATGTCATCCGCGTGTTGGCGGCGGTCTTTGAAACCGCATGATCGATCATTTTAGCGACATCCGGCTTGAACGCGTTGTGATCGCCGATAATCTTCAGCCGGATCCCCTCGCGGTGCAGCGAATTCAGTTCCGATTGCAGATAGAAGCGCAGCAGTCCCATCAGATCGTTGATCTCGGCTTCGGGACGGCGCCAGTTTTCCGACGAGAATGCGTAAAGCGTCAGGCATTCGACGCCGGCTTCGCCCGACGCGCGAAGGACCTTGCGGGCCGCTTCGGCACCCGCTTTATGCCCTGCGGCCCGGGGTAGCCCCCTCGCCTTCGCCCAGCGGCCATTGCCATCCATGATGATGGCGACGTGACGAGGCACGGGGTGCCTCGGCGCGGTGCCATCGACGTGCCGGGGTATGACGGAACCGGCAGATTCCGGCCGCGGCTCGGCGCTGGCCGAATTCGAAGTCACTGCGACAGAATTTCCTTTTCCTTCGCCGCAGAGGCGGTATCGATCTCGGCGATCGTGTCGTCGGTCAGCTTCTGCACTTCGGTTTCGAGCCTTTTCTGCTCGTCCTGGCTGATCTCGCCCTTCTTCTCATCCTGCTTCAGCGTATCCATGCCGTCGCGCCGGACGTTTCGAACGGCGATCCGGGCCTTTTCGGCATATTGGCCGGCAAGCTTGGCAAGCTCCTTGCGCCGTTCCTCGGTCAGATCGGGAATCGGAAGACGGATATTCTGCCCGTCGGTCATCGGGTTAAGGCCGATACCCGCCGACCGGATCGCCTTTTCGACCGCGCTCACATTCGACCGGTCCCAGACCTGCACCGAAAGCAGCCTCGGCTCTGGCGCCGAAACGGTCGCCACCTGGTTGATCGGCATGTTCGACCCATAGACCTCGACATTGATCGGATCGAGCAGTGTGGTGGAGGCGCGGCCCGTGCGAAGACCGCCCAGATCATGTTTCAGGGCCTCGACGGCGCCATGCATGCGCCGTTGCAGATCGGCTTTGTTATAGGATGGCATCATTCACTCCCGTTTTGAACGATCGTCGCAATGCCCTCACCGCTGAGAACGCGGGCGAGATTGCCCTGTTCGCGGATGTTGAACACGACGATCGGGATATCATTGTCGCGGCAGAGCGCGACGGCACTCGCGTCCATGACCTTCAAATCATCGGTCAGGACCTGCTGGAAGCTGACTTGTTCGTAGCGGGTCGCCGTTTTCACCTTCTTCGGGTCGGCATCATAAATGCCGTCGACGCTGGTTCCCTTGAGCAAGGCGTCGCAGCCCATTTCGGCGGCGCGAAGCGCTGCGGCCGTATCGGTGGTGAAGAATGGATTGCCAGTGCCGGCGGCAAAGATCACCACCCGGCCCTTTTCCATGTGCCGCATCGCACGGCGCCGGATATAAGGCTCGCAGATCGTGGTCATCGGAATGGCCGACAGCACCCTGGTGTCGATGCCTGCTTCTTCCAGCGCGTTCTGGACCGCCAGCGCGTTCATCACCGTGGCGAGCATGCCCATATAGTCCGCGCTGGTGCGGTCGAAGCCTTGCTCCGAAGCGGCCAGGCCGCGGAAGATATTGCCTCCTCCGACCACCAGGCACAGTTCATGACCGGCATCCTTGGCGGCGCGGATTTCGCCCGCGACGCGGCTGACCGTGGCTGGATCTATTCCGAATTGTCCGTCGCCCATCAGGGCCTCGCCGGACAGCTTCAGGAGGATACGGTTGAAGCGTGGGCGCGGCATTTGATGGGCTATCCGTTCGCTGGCAATGGCGTGAGGGTGCCGCACCTTAGTCAGGACACGCCACCCTCACAAGCTCACGCAGGTACAAGCATTCAGGCCGCGGCAGGCGCTGCCTGTTGCTGGCCGGCGGCCGCCGCGACTTCCGCGGCAAAATCGCTTTCCTTCTTCTCGATACCTTCGCCGAGCTGGAAGCGGACATAGGCCTTGAGTGAGATCGGGGCGCCGGCATTCTTCGCCTCGGTCGTGACCACGTCCTCGATCTTGGTCTTGTTGTCCATGACGAAGAGCTGGCTCATGAGCGCGTTTTCCTTGCGGAACTTGGCGATCGAGCCGTCAACCATCTTGGCGACGATGTCGTCGGGCTTGCCCGATTCCTTTGCCTTTTCCAGGGCGATGGCGCGTTCGCGTTCAACCAGGGCAGGATCCAGCTGATCGCCGTTGAGGGCGAGCGGATTGGCGGCTGCGATGTGCATCGCAAGCTGCTTGCCGAGAGCTTCGAGCATGGCCTGATCGCCGGTCGATTCTAGCGCGACCAGCACGCCGATCTTGCCCAGACCCGGAGCGGCGGCATTGTGCACATAGGAAACGACGGTGCCGTCTTTCACTTCCAGCACGGCGGCGCGGCGCAGCGACTGGTTTTCACCGATCGTCGCGATGTTGGCGGTCAGCTTTTCCTCGACGGTGCCGCCGGCAGGCCACGCGGCCTTCGAAAGAGCTTCGATATCGTCGCCGGTGCTGAGCGCCAGGCCCGCGACGGTGCGGACGAATTCCTGGAACTGCTCGTTCTTGGCGACGAAATCGGTTTCGCTGTTCACCTCGACGACAGCGCCCTTTTTGCCTTCGACCGTGACTCCGACCAGGCCTTCGGCTGCGGTGCGTCCGGCCTTCTTGGCCGCGGCGGCAAGACCCTTGGTGCGAAGCCAGTCGATGGCGCCTTCCATGTCGCCCTGGGTTTCACCCAGCGCCTTCTTGCAATCCATCATGCCGGCGCCGGTGCGCTCGCGCAGTTCCTTTACATTTGCGGCTGTGATTTCCGCCATGTCTTCTTCCTTTGATCCAATGACTTCGCTCGTGCCGAGCCAAATCGAAATGCGTGTGTTGAACGCCCCTCGACTTCGCTCGGGACGAACGGAATGTCGGCCTCAGGCCTCGGCCGCAGCCGGTTCGGCAACAGCAGGTTCGACAGAAGCCGGTTCAGAAGCGGCCGGTTCGGCGATGGCGGCCTCTGCGGGCGGCTCGTCCATGGCGCCGATATCGACACCCCGGGCAGCCTGTCCGCCCTGCCGGCCGGCGGTCGCCGCATCGGCGATCGCGTCACAATAAAGACGGATCGCGCGACTGGCGTCGTCATTGGCCGGAACCGGGAAAGCGATGCCCTGCGGGCTCACGTTCGAATCGAGGATCGCGACGACGGGAATGCCCAGCGTGTTGGCTTCCTTGATCGCCAGCTCTTCCTTGTTAGCGTCGATCACGAACATGACGTCGGGAATACCGCCCATATCCTTGATGCCGCCAAGCGAGAGCTCAAGCTTGTCCCGCTCACGGGTAAGCTGAAGCACTTCCTTCTTGGTGAGACCGGTCGTATCGCCCGAAAGCTGCTCTTCAAGGCTCTTGTAACGCTTGATCGAGTTGGAGATCGTCTTCCAGTTGGTGAGCATGCCGCCCAGCCAGCGATGATTGACGAAATGCTGATTCGACCGCCGAGCTGCCTCCGCGATCGGATCCTGTGCCTGGCGCTTGGTGCCGACGAACAGGACCTTTCCGCCCGAAGCCGAAGCCTGACGCACGAAATCCAGCGCTCGGGCGAACAAGGGTACGGTCTGCGAAAGATCGATGATGTGGACCCCGTTTCGCTCGCCGAACAGATACGGCTTCATCTTGGGGTTCCAGCGGTGGGTCTGGTGGCCGAAATGCGCACCGACCTCAAGCAATTGCTGCATGGTAACGTCGTTGGACGCCATGTTAGTTCTCCTTCCGGTTATACCTCTGCAGGGCCGAGAAAGCTGAGCGAGCCAGCCACCGGTATGATGACCCTGCATGTGGAATGCCGCGCCCCTAGCTTCCCTTCGTGTCGAAATCAAGTGTTGACGTCAGAACAAAACATGAACATATAGCAGGGAACGAGAATAAAGAGGATCAATCCGGCTCCGGCGACGTTGCTGTGGACAAATCAGGGGATAAGTTTGTGACCCATTTCGCCATCATATTGTTTTTCAGCATGATCTTCATCGGCGTCGGCCTCGCCGCGCAAATGATGGTGAGGGAATATTGGGCCGAGATCTTCGCGGCCTTGCACGGTCAGCAGCCGTTAGGACGCATTGTCCCTCTCTCGCCGTTCAAAGTGGTGCTGCGTCCGAGCCGGGGACTGGCTGCCGTACGGCCGCGGCGCGCTGCTGCCTGATCTTGGCATAAGCTACCATGCTGAAGGGGACCATCAGCGCATAGATTATCGCCGCAACGCTCAAGGTTTCCCAGGGGGCCGACAGCAAGGCCGCACCCAGCAGGGCGATCACGACGATCGCGCCCAGCCTGACGTGGCGGCGAAGCCGGAGTGAACCCCAGGAATATGTCGCCACACTGGAAATCATCAGGAAGGCGATGAGAGCAGCCCAGGGCGCGACCAGCCAGAATTCGCGAAGCCAATTCCATTGCTGGCCGCTGGCGACCCACAGATAGATGGGAAGCAATAGCAGCCCTGCCCCCGCAGGAGCCGGAACCCCGGTAAGGAAGCCGGCGGACTTATGCGGCTGGTCCTCCGTGTCTATGGCAGCGTTGAAGCGCGCGAGGCGGAGCGCGGCACAAACCGCATAAGCCAGCGCGAAAATCCATCCGAAGCGCGGCACGTTCTGCAAGGACCAGAGATGCAGGATGATCGCCGGCGATACGCCGAAGGCGATGACGTCCGAAAGCGAATCGAGCTCAGCTCCGAACCGGCTCTGTCCGTTGAGCCTCCGTGCGATCCGCCCGTCCATTCCATCGAGAACTGCGGCGGCCACGATGCACCACAAGGCTTTCTCCCAATTGGCGACATCGCCGCCCGGTGCGGCCGCCGCGATGGCGAAGCGCACTCCGGTCAGACCGGTACATAGAGCCAGAGCGGTGACGGCATTCGGAATCACTGTGCGGAGCGGAATTCCCCGTCGAGGCCGATTGAGCGCCGGCTTCACTGGGCGATACCCTCGATGGTATCACCCAACCCTGCCCGCGCGATTATCGTCTCGCCGGCCACGGTACGCTGGCCGAGAATCACCTGCGGAGCGGTGCCGGTGGGGAGATAGACGTCTACGCGGCTGCCGAAGCGGATCAGCCCTACACGCTGGCCGGTCGCGACAAAATCTCCCGGCTTGACCCAGGGCACGATCCGGCGCGCCACCAGCCCTGCAATCTGGGTAAAGCCGATGCGAATGCCGTTCTGGCCTTCGACCAAGATATGCTGGCGCTCATTATCCTCGCTCGCCTTGTCGAGGTCGGCGTTGAGAAACTTGCCGGCAATATAGACGACGCGCGTGATCTGGCCCGCGATGGGCGTGCGATTGATATGGACATCGAATATGCTCATGAAAATCGAGACGCGAGTTGCCGGCTGCTCGCCAAGGCCCCCTTCGCCCTGCAATTCGCGCGGCGGCAGGACATCCGCTATCATGGTCACCATGCCGTCGGCCGGAGCGATGATCAGCCCCTCCCCCTTTGGCGTGGTGCGGATCGGATCGCGGAAGAAGGCTGCAACCCATAAGGTCACTCCCGCCATCGGCCAGGCGAGCGTTTCCCAGCTCAACAGCGCGAACAGGAAACAGATACCGGCGGAGATGACCGCGAACTTGCGTCCTTCCGGATGCACGTTCGGCAGGCGGTAGCGGACATTCGTGGTGACGAGGTCCGGCTTTTCAAGCGATGTCATGCCGCGCCTGTAGCTTTGTCGCGCACTCGGCACAATGGCGGGAGCGTTCAGGCGCGGCGCAATACGGTCACTATCATCTCGGCGCGAAGCGCAAATCCAAGGGATTCGTAAAGGCGTATCGCGGGGGCGTTTTCGGCATAAGTGTGAAGAAACGGGATCTCACCGCGCTGCTTGATTGTTGCTGCAACGGCCTGCGAGAGCAGGCGCGCATAACCGCGGCCGCGAAAGTCGGGGTGGGTGCAGACGCCGCTCACCTCCGTATAGCCGTCGAGACGTAGGCGCTCGCCAGCCATGGCGGCCAAGCGTCCGCCCGATTTGATGCCCCAGAAGTCTCCAAGAATGTGTGTGCGCGGCAGGAAAGGGCCGGGCTCGGTCAAAGTCGCGAGCGCCACCATTTCGGCTGCATCTTCATCGCCGAGCCGCACGAGATGAGCGTCGGGGATGTCCGGCGAGACGTGGGTGTCTGTCAACTGAACCGCTGCGGCGGTGCGCTCGATCAATATGCCGGGCGATGCTGGAATCGTCGAGACTTGTAGCAGAAGCGATCGGGGGTCTGTCGAAGCGATCTGAGTCAGTTGCTGGAGCGAATCCGCCATTTCGTCCCGCGCCCCTGCCAACGGGCTTACGTCCAGCGCAAAGCGGCGCGCCTTATCGCCGCCTTCGGCCCATGCGGACTGGCATGTGCTGAGTGCCTGCCAAACTGGACGATCTAGAATGTGCGCCATTTTATCCATTTGCTTCCGCGATGCGTCTGTTGAGTGGGTTCCTCGCCAACTCGTCTTCCAAGGCCGCCAGCTGACCGAGCAAGTTACCGTTAAGCCCCTCGCACAGCTCCCGAACAGCCGCCTCGATGCGCGGCCAGAGCTCTCGCTTCGAAGTGTCCACCAGATCGCGGCCGGCTGTTGTGAGGCCCACCATCTTTTGCCGCTGATCGCGGTCCGTGCGACTAATCTCCACAAGGCCAGCCGCGACAAGGCGGCCCACGCTACGGGTCACTCCCGGCTGTGTTACACCCAATATCCGCGCCAGCGCCGTGATGCTGAGAGTATCGTGGCGATCGAGAGCGGCCAAAAGAGGGAAAAGGCCGGGCGGAACCGGAGCTCCGAACAACGGGGATTGCTCCACTCCGGCTTGCAGTTGCTCGCCTAGCCGTTTGAAGCGGCTGCCAAGGCACAAATAACCGAGCTCTTTGATAAGGTCTTCTGCCATAGCGACTATTTACATAACCGGGTATGTATCTGCAAGTCTGCTGTTCATGCAGGATCCACGCGCGCTTCCCGACGAAAGGCGACGTGCTTGATCCCGCAGGGGCGAAACCCTAGACGCGCCTTCGAACTTCGTTGCTGACAGGAAAGCACATCCATATGGCCAAGATCAAAGTAAAAACTCCCGTCGTAGAAATTGACGGCGACGAGATGACCCGCATCATCTGGCAGTGGATCCGCGAGCGTTTGATCCAGCCTTATCTCGACATTGAATTGCTCTATTTCGACCTCGGCATCGAAAAACGCGACGAAACCGAGGATAGGATCACGGTCGAAGCGGCCGAGGCGATCAAGAAATATGGTGTCGGCGTCAAATGCGCCACCATCACTCCCGATGAAGCGCGGGTGGAAGAATTCGGCCTCAAGAAGATGTGGCGGTCGCCCAACGGCACGATCCGCAACATCCTCGGCGGCGTCGTTTTCCGCGAGCCGATCGTGATCCAGAACGTCCCGCGGCTGATCCCTGGCTGGACCGACCCGATCGTCATCGGCCGTCATGCCTTTGGCGACCAGTATAAGGCCACCGACGTGCTCATCCCGGGCCCGGGAAAGCTGAAGCTGGTATGGGAAGGGCAGAATGGTGAACGGATCGAGGAGGAAGTATTCGATTTCCCCTCCGCCGGCGTAGCCATGGGCATGTACAATCTCGACGATTCGATCCGCGACTTTGCCCGCGCCAGTCTGAACTTTGGCCTGGACCGCGGCTGGCCTGTCTATCTGTCGACCAAGAATACCATTCTCAAAGCCTATGACGGCCGGTTCAAGGATATATTCGAGGAAGTTTTTCAGAGCGAATTCAAGGTGAAGTTCGAAGAAGCGAAGATCGAATATCAACATCGCCTGATCGACGACATGGTTGCGTCGGCGCTCAAATGGAGCGGCAAATTCGTCTGGGCCTGCAAGAATTATGACGGCGACGTGCAATCCGATCTGGTGGCGCAGGGCTTCGGTTCACTGGGTCTGATGACGTCAATCCTGATGACTCCTGACGGCGAGACTGTCGAGGCAGAAGCCGCACATGGCACGGTCACCCGCCATTTCCGCATGCACCAGCAGGGCAAGGCGACCTCTACCAATCCCATCGCCTCGATCTTCGCCTGGACCGGAGGTCTCAAATATCGCGGCAAGTTCGACGGCACGCCCGAGGTCACCAAATTCGCCGAGACGCTGGAGCGGGTCTGCATCGAGACCGTCGAGCAAGGTCAGATGACCAAGGATCTGGCAATCCTGATCGGCCCCGATCAGAGCTGGATGACTACCGAGCAATTTTTCGAGGCGATCCGCGTCAACCTTGAAAAGGCGATGGCCGCTTCCTGATCGCCTCGTGATCGTTTCGTACTGGCCGCAGGGCCGGCTCTTCGCGCACGATCAGGCCCGGAGAGCCGGATCCCGACAGCAACATGGCTGACATCGGCGCGATTTGCGGCATAAAGGTCCCATGGCCACCGAATTCCAGACATCCGGGCTTAGCGACGCTCTCGTAATTCTGGGTGCGGCCGGGATCGTGATCCCCGCCTTCGCGCGGCTTCGCATCAGTCCCGTAATCGGTTTCATCCTGGTCGGGCTACTGGTGGGCCCGGCGGGTCTCGGTGCATTGGCAAGCGAAATGCCGTGGCTAAATTATGTCACTATCACCAACCCGGAAGCGGTCGAACCGTTTGCCGAGTTCGGGATCATCCTGCTGCTTTTCTCCATCGGGCTCGAACTCTCCTTCCGCCGTCTGTGGTTGATGCGGCGCCTCGTTTTCGGGGTCGGTGCGGCCGAACTGATCGTGTCGGCTTTGCTGATCGGCATCGGCCTCCATCTGATGGGCCAGAATTGGACCGGCGCGCTGGCGCTCGGTACCGCGCTCGCTTTATCCTCGACCGCCCTGGTGCTGCCGCTGGTCGGGACCAACAGCCCGGTCGGCCGCTCCGCGCTTGCCATGCTCCTGTTCGAAGATCTGGCGATCGTGCCGATCATCTTTGCCCTGGGTGCGCTCGCACCCTTCGCTGCCAAGGAGGGCTGGTCGGGTCTAGCCAACACATTGCTGCTCGGCGGCCTGACCGTCGCCGGCATGCTGGTTCTCGGCCGCTTCTTCCTGCCGCGATTGTTCGCGCAGGCAGCGCATACCAAAAGCCCCGAACTCTTCCTTGCGGCCAGCCTGCTTGTCGTGATCGTTGCGAGCCTTGCCACCACCGCAGTGGGTCTGTCGCCGATCATGGGCGCATTGCTGGCCGGAATATTGATCGCCGAAACCGATTATCATGACGAAGTGGAGGTGATCACCGCTCCCTTCCGAGGCCTCGCTCTCGGCATATTCCTGATCACCGTGGGCATGAGCGTCGACATGCGCCTGGTCGCCGCGAATTGGGAATCGCTGCTGATTGGAGTCGTCGCCGTGGTGCTGGTAAAGGCCGCGGTTACGGGATTGCTGTTGCGGCTTAGCGGAGCCACCAAGGGCGTCGCCGCGGAAGCGGGCCTGCTCATGTCCTCGCCTTCCGAAACGACCTTGATCGTCCTTGGCGCAGCGGCGGCGGCGCAGCTCATATCCGCCGAGACCGCCGCCTTCTGGCAAATCGTGACCGCCATCGGCCTCACCATTACCCCTCTCCTCGCCAAACTGGGACAGCTGGCGGCGCGGCAGGTCGAACCCGGATCCGGTCACGACATTTCTCTGGACGCCGACGGCAGCCCGCCGCCCGTATTGATCCTGGGCTTCGGGCGCGTCGGCCGGATGGTGGCCGACATGCTCACCGCCCATGGCCGGCCCTATGTCGCGGTCGATTCCGACCATGATGCCGTCGCCGCATCGAGGCGCGAGGGCGTGCCGCTGATTTTCGGAGACGTCTCGCGGGCGCAGCTGCTGGACAAGATTCAGCTCGGCAAGATCAGCACAGTCGTGCTGACGATGGATGACCCTGTCCTTACAGTCCGACTGACCAAGCGGATCCGCGCTGCCTTTCCGGACCTGCCGATCGTCGCCCGCGCCCGCGATTCCCGTCACGCCGCTGAACTTTACCGGGCGGGTGCGACCGACGCGGTGCCGGAGACGCTCGAATCCTCGCTGCAATTGTCCGAAGCTGTTTTGGTGGATCTCGGCATCGCCATGGGCCCCGTGATAGCCTCGATCCACGAGAAGCGATCCGAGCTCCGCAAGGAGATCATGGAATTGGGGCAGATGGACGAGGAGCCGAGGCTGAGGCCTCGGCGTCTTCGCGATGCCCTAAAAAACTGACGGGTCAAAACTGATCAGGCAGCCGCCGCTACACCGTTCATCGCCTGCCGGATCGCGTCCAGCGCCTTTGGCGCCTGCTTTCCATCAGGCCCGCCGCCTTGCGCCATGTCGGGCCGGCCACCACCTCCCTGACCACCGAGCTCCGCGACGGCGCTGCGAACGAGGTCGACCGCATTGTGCACACTCGCCAGATCGTCGGTCACCCCCACCGCGACCGTAGCTCGGCCGTCATTCACGGCAACGAGAGCGACAATGCCGGAACCGATACGTTGCTTGGCTTCGCCCACCATGGAGCGGAGATTCTTGGGATCGAGGTCCTCGATGATCTGGCCAATGAAGGCATGGCCGCCAATCTGTTCGGGACCGGCGGCCTCCTTGACCTGCCCGCCGCCGCCCAGCGCGAGCGTTTTCCTGGCTTCGGCTAATTCGCGCTCCAGGCGGCGGCGATCTTCGATCAGCGCCATAACCCGTGCGGGCACTTCCTCTGGAACGGTCTTGAGCGCCGACGCGGCCTCCTTGAGGCGGGTTTCGCGCGAAGTCAGCCACTGGCGCGCGGCTTCGCCCGTCAGTGCTTCGATACGGCGCACGCCGGAGGCCACCGCGCTTTCCGATATGATCTTCAAAAGCTGGATATCGCCAAGGGCCGAGACATGGGTTCCCCCACAAAGCTCGACCGAATAGCTTTTGTCGTCACCGCGACCCATCGACAGGACCCGGACTTCGTCGCCATATTTTTCGCCGAACAACGCCATCGCGCCGGCGTCAATGGCTTCATCCGGACTCATCAGGCGGGTGGATACCTGGTCATTCTCCCGAATGTGGCGGTTCACCTCAGCCTCGACCGCCTCGATATCCTCGGCCGAGAGGCCCTTGGGGTGCGAAAAATCGAAACGGAAGCGGTCGGGCGCCACCAGGCTGCCCTTCTGTGTGACATGACCGCCAAGCCGGTGGCGCAGAGCCGCGTGGAGAAGATGCGTCGCGCTATGATTGGCGCGGATCGCGTCGCGGCGCCCGGTATCGACCTGCTGATGCAAGGTGTCACCAACACTGAGCGTGCCCTGGCTTACCGTAGCCCCAAGCGCGTGAAGGCGCCCAAGAGGCTTCGACGTGTCGCTAACTACCGCTTCAAAGCCATTAATATTGCTGATTTTACCAGCGTCGCCCATCTGGCCGCCGCTTTCCCCGTAAAAGGGCGTCTGGTTGAGAATGATCACTATTTCATCGCCGGTGCCCGCAAGGTCGACGCGCTTGCCGTTCCTGACCAGGGCCAGGACCTGCCCCTCCCCTTCATGGCCCGAATAACCGGTGAATTCGGTCGATCCATATTCTTCCGCAATATCGAACCAGATGTCGTCCGATGCCTTGTCTCCCGAGCCTTTCCAGGCGGCGCGGGCAGCCTGCTTTTGCCTGGCCATGGCCGCATCGAAGCCGGCGCGATCGACGGCAAGGCCACCCACGCGGAGGGCGTCCTCGGTCAGATCATAAGGAAAGCCGTAGGTATCGTAGAGCTTGAAGGCGGTTTCGCCCGGCAGAATGTCGCCTGTCTCCATCGACGCCGTGGCTTCGTCGAGTAGCTTCAGCCCCTTGTCCAGTGTTTGGCGGAACTTGGTTTCCTCCAGCTTCAGCGTCTCTTCCATCAGCGGTTGCGCCCGTACCAATTCAGGGTAGGCGGCACCCATTTCTGCCACCAAAGCCGGCACAAGGCGGTGCATCAGCGGTTCTGCGGCACCCAGAATATGGGCATGGCGCATCGCGCGCCGCATGATCCGGCGCAGGACGTAACCCCTCCCTTCATTGGCCGGAAGCACTCCGTCCGCGACGAGGAAGCCCGAAGCGCGCAGATGGTCGGCGATGACGCGGTGACTTGCTTGCGTGCCGCCCGTCGTCTCCGTCCGGGTGAACTCGCCGCTCGCCGCGATCAACGCCTTGAAGGTGTCGGTGTCGTAATTGTCGTGAACGCCCTGAAGCACCGCCGCAATACGTTCGAGGCCCATTCCGGTATCGATCGAGGGTCTGGGAAGGTCGATGCGGGTTTCGGAATCCACCTGCTCATATTGCATGAACACCAAATTCCAGATCTCGACAAAGCGGTCACCATCCTCGTCCGGCGACCCGGGAGGGCCGCCCGGAATATGAGCGCCATGGTCATAGAAGATTTCGGAACAGGGACCGCACGGGCCGGTGTCGCCCATCGACCAGAAATTGTCAGCGGTCGCAATGCGGATGATCCGCCTTTCGGGAAGCCCGGACACCTTCCTCCACAGATCGAAGGCTTCGTTGTCCGTATGGTAGACCGTGACCGTGAGGCGGTCGGGATCGAGCCCCCATATTTTGGTCAACAAGGTCCAGGCGTGCGTGATTGCCTGTTCCTTGAAATAATCGCCGAACGAGAAATTGCCCAGCATTTCAAAATAGGTATGGTGCCGAGCCGTGTAGCCGACATTGTCCAGATCGTTATGCTTGCCGCCGGCGCGGACGCATTTCTGGCTCGACGACGCGGTTGAATAGGGGCGCGTTTCGAGCCCCGTGAATACGTTCTTGAACGGCACCATCCCCGCATTGACGAACATCAAGGTGGGATCGTTGTGCGGCACCAAGGCGGCGGACGGCACCAGCGCATGTCCGTTGGACCCGAAATGTTCGAGGAAAGAGCGGCGGATATCGTTGGTGGAGGTCATGGCCGCGATGTAAGGGAGCTAGCCCATCGGGGCAAGCGAGCAGCGGCATCAAATACCGGGCGTCGGATCACCTTCGCACTGGGTTTCCTGTGCACAATCATTCGCCGAGGAATCCGAAGGCGTCTGAGTCCGGGCCTGTGCCTGTACTTGGACAAGCATCGCCGGTTTTTCCTCGTCGGCGACGGGATAATGCGCATAACGTTCAACACTGGCGAGTTCGGCCCGGCGCGCTGCCTCCGCAATTTCGAGCTCTGCTTGCTCTATGATGCGCCCGCTGGTTGCCCCTGCGTAAAGACCATCGTCGTCCACAGCCGGATCATGCTTGGGGAAATATTCCTCGGGATAGGTGCGGCAGCCGACGCATCCGGTGCCGTAGCCCGTGGTGAGCGCCGCATTTTGCACGGCGGCCGGCGGGCTATCCCAATCGGGGCGGTTCGAAACCAGATCAGAATGAAAGCGCGCTTGCGACGAGGCGCCGAAATGGGCGGGATTGATTTCCGAAATGGCGCTTTTGCCAAGGTAAAGCCCGAGGCCGGTGCCGGCGAGTGCCAGGGCGGTCGCGGTGGAAAGGGTGAAGGGGTTCGCCATCTCGTCTTCTTCCACTCAGCCTGTCGTCGGTACTTCCGGTCTCAACGGTCAAACCCCCCGCCCTGTTCCGTGAATGTCTCCCTTGCGCTTTGAATATGGATAGGAGGATCGTATCGATGTGCATGGCGCGAACGCGCTTTCTCGTTGCTACCCGAATCGGAACTTCAGGGTTTCGACGCGGAGCTCCGATCCCTGAGCCAGGGCCTTGCCACTTATGCACCGAATTCGATCACCTGGCGGAGCCTAACGAAAATTGGCCGAGGAAGCGGTCTACCGGGAGGTTGAGCCCGCCTGATCGTCCTGAATTGATGTCCCATCGGACGAGGCGCTTGACCTTGCCCCTTCAATCGTTTTGTTGACGGTACCTCGTCAGCATTGGAGCCGTCCGTGGCCAAACGCCTTACATATTTCATTCTGATCGGCCTTGTCCTCGGTGTCATTACCGGCTGGGCGATCAATGCCGCGGTCAGCGACGGGTCGCCTGCTTCGGCCGAGCGCTTGAGCGAGATTGCCGGATACTTCTCGATCGTCACGACCTTGTTCCTGCGTCTCATCAAGATGATCATTGCGCCGCTGGTCTTTTCGACCTTGGTGGTCGGCATTGCCCATATGGGCGACACCGCCGCGCTCGGCCGGGTCGGTGGACGAGCCATCGGCTGGTTCGTCTGCGCCAGCCTGGTTTCGCTTACGCTGGGCCTGATCCTGGTCAATCTGCTTCAGCCCGGCTCCGGCCTCGATTTCCCGATCCCTCCCGCCGATGCGGCGAGCGGTATCGAGCGCGGCGCGTTCGACCTGAAGATCTTCGTCACTCACCTCGTGCCCGCTTCCATGGCCGAGGCGATGGCCACCAACGAAATACTCCAGATCGTCGTCTTCTCGCTGTTCGTGGGCGTGGCGATTACGGCGGTGGGCAAGCGAGCCGCTCCGCTGGTGAAAGGCATCGAGGCGCTTGTCGCTGTGATGCTGCAAATTACCGATTATGTGATGCGGGTTGCCCCGATCGCGGTATTCGCGGCCGTTGCCGGTACCGTTGCCGAACGCGGACCTTCGATTCTGGGCACGTTCGGCTATTTTATGGGCTCCTTCTACCTTGGCCTTTTCATCCTGTGGGCGTTGCTGATCGGCGCGGCGTTTCTGGTGGTGGGATCCAGGGTGAAGCTGCTGGTCCGCTATATTCGCGAACCGATCCTGCTGGCTTTCTCCACCGCTTCTTCCGAAGCAGCCTATCCGCGGACGCTTGAAGCGCTCGACCGGTTCGGCGTTCCGCCCCGCATCGCCAGCTTCGTTCTTCCGCTCGGCTATTCGTTCAATCTCGACGGCTCGATGATGTACATGACCTTCGCGACGATCTTCATCGCGCAGGCTTATGGCATCGACCTGACGCTCGGGCAGGAAATCACGATGCTGCTCGTGCTGATGATCACATCGAAGGGCGTCGCGGGGGTCCCGAGGGCGAGCCTGGTCGTGATCGCGGCCACTCTCGCCTTCTTCGACATCCCCGAGGCCGGTTTGCTGCTGATCCTCGGCGTCGATCATTTCCTGGACATGGGCCGGTCGGCCACGAACGTGGTAGGCAATGCGGTAGCCAGCGTCGTCGTGGCCAAGTGGGAAGGTGATCTCGATCCGATCGCTCCCGCCGAAATCGAACCGGCCAAGGCGCCCGCACATGTCGAGCCGCCGCCGCCCGCGCCTGATCGCTTCTAGGACGAAGCCTTCGCATAGGAATAAGGCCCGCCCTTGGCCAGAGCAGCGCCATAAGCAGGGCGGGCATGAATGCGCGCGAGCCAGTCCATCAGATTGGGACGGGTCTGATCAAGGCCTGCCCGGTGTCGCGAGGCCTCCAGCGGAAAGCTCATCATGATGTCGGCGGCCGTAAATTTTTCGCCCGCGAACCAGGGATGGGTGGCCAGTTCCGCCTCAAGCCAATCCAGATGCTGCCCCAGCATCTTTTGCACCACCGGCTTGGCGGGTCGGCCGAGGAGGCCAAGCCGGTTGACTATCAGCATCGCGAGCAGGGGCGGCATCATCGACCCTTCGGCATAATGAAGGAATTGGCGGTAACGAAGTACGGCCTCGCGATTCCCCGGGGGGCCAAGACGACCGCCGGCCTTCTCGACCAGATATTCGACAATGGCTCCGGTCTCCGCGATTATCCGATTATCGTCTTCGATCAGCGGAAATTTTCCCAGAGGATGCACCTGTAGGATCTCCGGCGGCGCCAGCATCGTCTTCCTGTCCCGCTCGTAACGACGAACGACATAGGGAATCTCCAGTTCTTCCAGCAGCCAAAGCACGCGCTGCGAACGGCTATTCTGAAGATGATGGACGATGATCATGCGCGGGTCTCCTTCCGCGGGCGCTATGGCAGTGGATGGGGGCAGTCAAACGAAGCTTGTTTTTGCCGGCCTTCTCCGCAAAGAGCCTCCTCCCCCTATCCCACGGAAACCCCATGAGCGACCGCGAGCCTCAGATCGAAGACCAAAACAAATCCCCTGCCGCCGCCTATCCAGGGCCCGGCTTCCGGGAATTTGTCGCCTTGATGGCGGCGTTGATGGCGTCCAACGCACTGGCGATCGATTCAATGCTTCCGGCCCTACCCGCGATCGGCCAGGCGCTCGAAGTGGCGGAAGATAATCGCCGCCAGCTCGTAATCACCTTTTACCTGCTCGGATTCGGAGCCGCGCAACTGCTCTACGGCCCATTGTCCGACCGCTTCGGTCGCAAGTGGCTGGTGGTGGCGAGCATGCTTTTCTACGCCGTATTTTCCGCGCTGGCGGGTCTCGCCGGCAGCTTCACCCTGCTGCTGGCCGCGCGCATGATGCAGGGAGTGGCCGCCGCCGCCACGCGCGTATTGGTCGTCGCGATCGTCCGCGACCGCTATAGCGGTTCCGCGATGGCCCGGGTCATGTCCCTGACCATGATCGTGTTCATGATCGTCCCTGTGCTTGCTCCCACTTTCGGCCAGGGCGTTCTTTCCATCGGCACCTGGCGCCATATCTTCATCGGCCTTGCCGTCTATGGTTTGGTGCTCGGCATCTGGACCGCGCTGCGCCTGCCGGAAACACTCGCCAAGGGTGACCGGCGCCCCTTTTCCGCGTCGCAGATCGGGCAGGCCGCAATCGAAACGCTTCGGAATCGAGCCTCGATCGGGAACAGCGTGGCGGTAACCTTGACCTTCGGCGCCTTGTTCGCCTTCATCAATTCGATCCAGCAGATCGTGTTCGACGTGTTCGACAAGCCGCGCCTGATCGGCCTGGCATTCGCCTGCATTGCCGGGCCCATGGCGCTCAGTTCCTATGCCAATTCAAGGCTGGTCATGCGCCTGGGCTCGCGGCGACTGTTGCTAAGGGCGCTGACCGCTTTCACTTTTCTGGCCCTATTCCATCTCACCATAGCGGCCAATTTTACGGAAAATTTTGCGGTTTTCGTAATGCTGCAAGGATTGACGATGGGCTGCTTTGGACTGATTGGCGCCAATGCCGGCTCGCTGGCGATGGAGCCGCTCGGCCACATTGCGGGCACCGCATCCTCGTTACAGGGCACGATAACGACCATTGGCGGGGCGCTGATCGGCTTTACGATCGGACAGCAATTTGACGGAACGACCATCCCGTTCCTGATCGGCTTTACCTTGTGCGGAGCGGCCGCCCTGTTGACCGCTCATTGGGCCAACCAGGGACCGAAGGCCGGCGATCAGGGGAAGGCGGCGGCAACCGCGCCGCCGCCCACACCTTAATCAGATATCGTCTTCGGGTGTCGGGCCCGTCATCAGGGCCTCGGCGACCTGTTCGGTATTGCCGCGGATGGCTTTCTCGATCCGGTCCGCCATCTCGGGATTTTCCTTCAGATATTGTTTGGCATTCTCGCGGCCCTGCCCGATGCGGACCGAATCGCAACTGAACCAGGCGCCGGACTTTTCCACGATGCCGGCCTTGACGCCGAGGTCGAGTATTTCGCCGAGTTTGGAAACACCCTCGCCGTACATGATGTCGAATTCGACCTGCTTGAACGGCGGCGCGACCTTGTTCTTGACCACTTTAACCCGCGTCGTGTTGCCCACGATATCGTCGCGATCCTTGATCTGGCCTGTGCGGCGGATGTCGAGACGGACCGACGCGTAGAATTTAAGCGCATTGCCACCCGTGGTCGTCTCCGGATTGCCGTACATCACCCCGATCTTCATGCGCAGCTGGTTGATGAAGATGACGGTGCAGCGAGATTTGGAGATAGAACCGGTCAGCTTGCGGAGCGACTGGCTCATCAGGCGGGCCTGCAGGCCGACATGACTGTCGCCCATTTCCCCTTCGATCTCGGCACGGGGCACCAGTGCCGCGACCGAATCGATCACCAGGATGTCGACCGCGTTGGACCGGACCAGGGTGTCGGTGATCTCGAGTGCCTGTTCGCCGGTATCCGGCTGCGAGACGATCAGATTGTCGACATCGACGCCCAGTTTCTTGGCGTAGATCGGGTCAAGTGCATGTTCCGCATCAATGAACGCAGCCGTTCCGCCCATTTTCTGCGCCTCTGCGACGGTATGGAGCGCGAGGGTCGTTTTGCCCGAGCTTTCGGGTCCGTAAATCTCGATGATCCTGCCACGCGGAAGGCCTCCGACGCCAAGAGCGATATCGAGACCCAGCGAGCCTGTCGAAATGGTTTCGATCTGGACCGCCTCGCGCGATCCAAGTTTCATTGCACTACCCTTGCCGAACGCGCGGTCGATCTGCGCGAGGGCCGCTTCGAGGGCCTTTTGCTTGTCCATATTATCAGAATTCCTGTCGGAAACGACTTTTAGAGATGCCACCATGGCCAAGCTCCCCGTTAGAATGTCCGCGCCGTTCATTCAACGCATGAAAAGTGATGTACATGCTTTGTTCTTTTGGAACAAGTAGGAAACTTTAAGGGATCGATCCGTCTTCAGGAGGTAGTGGATTGGCGGGCGCAGGCGTCGAGCGCAGGCTCGATCGCATCAATGGTGAAAGGCTTGTTCAGCACCGGAGCGTTGGCGTGCCTCGCCGGCGGCGGCTCTATATGTCCGCCAGTGGCAAGAACGAAGGGAATCCCTTCCTCCACGAGGCGGTCGGCCACCGGCCAGATATGCTCCCCATTCTTGAGGTGAACATCGACGATCGCGACATCGAAGCCCCCTTTGTCGATATGGCCCATCGCGTCTTCGATCGTTTCACACGTGCCCACCACCTTGTGACCCAATGAGTCGAGAAAGTCCTCGAGCATCATCGCGATCAATGGTTCGTCTTCGACGATCAGAATGGAACGAGGGTCACCCACGGGAATCGACTTAGAAAATTGTTTCACAAAGGAAAAGAACTATTTCTGCAGCAAGGCGTCGCGGGTGGCCTCTGCCAGCTTCTGGATCGAGAATGGCTTGGCGAGGAAGGCTACGCGCTCGAGGTCGATCGACTTCCTCAATTGTTCTTCCGCATAGCCCGAAATGAACAGGATCGGTAGATCCGGATGGGTCTTGCGGGCGAGCTTCACCGTGGTCGGGCCGTCCATCGTCGGCATCACCACGTCCGAAATGAGCAGGTCGACATGGCCTTCGCGCTCGAGAATTTCCAAGGCAGCTTCGCCATTTTCGGCGGTAAGGACGGTGTAGCCGTGCCGGGTGAGGGCCCGTTCCGCAACCGCCCGGACCATGGCCTCGTCTTCGACCAGCAAGATCGTGGCGGTGCCCCATAATTCGCCGGTCGTGGGCTTCGCCTTGCCTTTGGCTGTCTCGATTTTACCCAGTGCCCGGAACACAGGCAGATAAATGACGAAGCTGGCTCCTTCGCCCGGTTCCGATTCAGCAAAAATGAAGCCGCCCGACTGCTTCACGATGCCGTATACGGTGGAGAGGCCAAGTCCTGTCCCCTTCCCTACTTCCTTGGTCGTGAAGAAAGGTTCGAAGATCTTGCCGATCAGATTGGCCGGAATGCCGGTGCCGGTATCGCTTACCCTCAGCGCGGTATAGTCGGCGATAGGCAATATTTCGCTGGCCATCTTGCGCACGTCGTCGGTCGATACCGAATAGGTCTGGAGCGTCAGCGTACCTGTGCCGTCACCTTTCGATTGCATCGCATCGCGCGCATTGACCGCCAGATTGACGATCACTTGTTCCAACTGGCCGGGGTCCGCGCGCACCGCACCCAGGTTGCGCCCGTGTTTCACCTGCAGCTTCACCGTCTCGCCGAGTAGCCGCTTCAGCAGATTGGATACTTCGGAAATGACGTCGGGTAATTGCAGAACTTGCGGACGCAGCGTCTGCTGCCGCGAGAAAGCGAGCAGCTGGCGAGTCAGGCCTGCCGCGCGATTGGAATTGCTGCGGATCTGCTGAATGTCGTCATAGTCGCTGTCGCCCGGAGAATGCCGCATCAGCATCAGGTCGCAATAGCCGATGATAGCGGTCAGGATATTGTTGAAATCATGCGCGACGCCGCCGGCCAATTGCCCCACCGCCTGCATCTTGGTCGCTTGCGCGACCTGCCGCTTCAGCCTGTCTTCCTCGCTCGTATCCTTCAGCGAAAGGATCACGGCTGCCTCGCCCAGGCCCCTTGCGCCTGCGATGGTGAGAGCGACCGGCTCCTCCGGGTTCGATTTGAGCCGTACCGCGATATCCCCGGACATGGCGCGGCCGCGGGCAAAGCGGCGGACCGAATCCGCCACCACCCCTTTGTCCTCGTCCACCAAAAGGTCGCCCGGATAGATGGGGCGCGCTTCCTTGGAGAGGTTAGCGGCCTTGCGGAACGACTTGTTCAAATAGACGAACCGGCCGTCGCTGTTGGCGAGCGCGAGGCCGATGGGCAAGAAATCGAGCAGGGAATGAAGGCTGGCGCTGCCCTCCTGGCCGAGGCCGCCCGCTCCCCCGGCATCGTCGAACATGAGGAACAATGTCAGCATGTCCTCGCCTTCGCTGATCGGTACCTGGATGATCCGCAAGGGACCCGCGCCCTTTCCCTCCTGGGCAAAATGAAACTGGCCCTGTTCGTTGGCCGCCAGCAATCCAACCAGTGACGCACCCGGCACCGGGGCGTCCGGATCGCCGAGGGCACGGATAGTGAAGACGCGATTGGCGCTGATCAATTTCCCCTCGCCGTCGGCAAGCGCGGCCATGATGCCGGCTTCGCCCGCGCGCGCGCCGGCCCTGCCCTCGATCAGACGTTTCGCCTCGTGCGCGAGATCCACATGATGACCGCGGCCGAACGTCCAGACGAGCTGGTCGCCGCCCGCCCCTGCGCGGACGATAGCGGCCCGAAGCGCCATGCCGCGCAATTGCAGTCCCTGGACCGTGGCTCGGCCGTCCCGCCGCGCCTCGCCCGCGGCCTTTCTCATGCGCGCCGAATCTTTATCGTCCTCGAACGGCAGTTCGGTCGGTACCTGATGGCCGCCAAACCATTCCGAATAACTGCTGTTTGCGCAGCGCAGGCGGCCGTCGGCGTCGGTGACGGCGGCCGCACTGCCGGATGAATCGAGCGCGGCACGAAGCAAGGCGATATCGCTTTCCTGCGCCGTGACCGCCGTGCTTTCCGCCCGGCCGGATTTTGATCGCAGATGGATGATTGCCCCGGTGGCGATCATGCCGGCGAGGAAGGCGCCAGCGAAAATGCGATCACCGATCAGCCGCAGCAGCAGACCCGCCGAAAGAAAAGCCGCCAAGACGACCAGGCCGAGCGCCCAGCCGCCAGTCCCGCTGCCCGGATCCCGGCTGAGGCGGGAAAGAAATTCAGGATGGGTGGAAGCCATGGCCATTCCCATGTCCCGCCCATCTCCCCTCAGTCAAGCAGCGGAGGCGGCTTGCGGGTTCCAGGGCGACGGGAAGAGCGATGATTCAGACGGGATCGATCTTGGCGGCAGTTGCTGTGCGTCGCCGCCATTTATGGCCCGTCCACCAGCGCCAGCCGACCAGCGAGATGAAATAGCCGATCACCGCGCTGACGAAGGCGATCGCCAACAATCCGCTGACCAAGGCGGGCGCAGCATCCGACGCAAGCCAGGCAAGCCATTCAGCCGCACTCGCGCGCCTCTCGTACAAAGCGTAAAAAGTGCTCGTATCCGCATGAAAGCCCAGCGAATTGCCGACGAAGATGGAGGCTACGAGAATGAAGGGGGTGGTCGCCGGATTGGAAAGGAAGGTCATGGCCGCCGCAATCGGGATATTGGCGCGGAAGGGCACGGCCATCAATGCGGCCCCCACGATCTGAAGCCCCGGGATCATCAGGAAAATGCCGACCAGCAGGCCTATGGCCACGCCCCGGGGCACCGAACGGCGCGTGAAGCGCCAAAGTTCGCTCCGCATTATGCGTCCCGCAAAGGGGCGCATCCAGCGGCTTTGAGCCAGGTCTTCACGCCTGGGGCTGTTCTTCGCCAGCCAGCGGCCGATCCGCTCAACCATGTTGGCGCATCAGGCGGCCCTGCTCCCTCTTCCAATCCTTTTCCTTGTCGTGTTCGCGCTTGTCGTGCGCCTTTCGCCCACGGGCGATGGCAAGCTCGACCTTGGCGCGGCCCCGACTGTTGAAGTAGATTGAAAGCGGGACAAGCGTCATCCCCTGACGCGCGACCGCGCCGAACAATTTGGCAATCTGCCGGTGATTCAGCAGCAGCTTGCGGGCGCGTTTCGGCTCATGATTGAAGCGGTTGCCATGGCTGAATTCGGGAATGTTGGCATTGATCAGCCAGACTTCCTCGCCCTTCACCTCGGCATAGCTCTCGGCGATCGACCCTTCGCCGAAACGCAAGGATTTGACCTCTGTCCCGGTAAGGGCGATGCCGGCTTCATATTTGTCCTCGATAGCATAATCATAGCGCGCGCGCCGGTTCTCGGCGACGATTTTGACCTTGTCGAATTCGAGGGGACGAGGGCGTGCCATCAGACCAATCCCGCATGCTCCAGGGCCCGGTCCACAACCTTTCGGCTGGCATCGGACGGCGGCATCATGGGAAGGCGCAGTTCCGCCCGAAATCCGGGCCTCACGCGAGAGAGCGCATATTTGGTCGGACCGGGAGACGCATCGCTGAACAAGGCCTTGTGAAGCGGAAACAGCCGGTCCTGGAGCGCAAGAGCCTTTTCGCGTTCTCCGCCTAGATAGGCATTATGGAACTCCGCGAACAGACGCGGGGCAACATTCGCCGTGACCGATATGGTTCCGACTCCACCCATGGCCAGAAATGCAAGGGCCATGTCGTCATTGCCCGACAACTGGATGAAATCCTGACCGCACAAGGCGCGGTGGGCGGTGACCCGGGTCATGTCGCCGCTGGCATCCTTGATCCCAACAATGGTGGGCAGCCGCGCCAGCCGGCCCAGCGTCTCGGGATCGATATCGGTCACCGTGCGGCTCGGCACATTATAGACGATGATCGGCAAGATGGATGCTTCGGTCAGCGCCGCGAAATGGGCGTAGATCCCCTCTTGGTTCGGCCGATTATAATAAGGGAGGACGACCAGGGCGGCGTCGGCGCCGGCTTCCTCGGCGGCCTTCATATACTGCTTCACGAGCGCGGTGCTATTCGATCCGCAGCCGGCGATTACCGGCACCCGCCCCGCTGTCTGTTCCACGCAGGCGCGGATCACCTGCGCTTGCTCGCCAGCGGTAAGAGTCGCTGATTCCCCCGTCGTGCCGCAGGGCACAAGAGCCTGACTTCCTTCATCAATTTGCCAGTCGACGAAGGCACGGAATGCCTCCTCGTCAAACGACTCATCCCGAAATGGCGTCACCAGAGCCGGGATTGACCCGCGGAACATGCTCGTCTCCTTCCCGTTGGAAAGCGATCCCACCATAGGCAATCGGATGCGAACGGTTCGGGATCATTCAGGATCTGATAAGGAGGGGGGCGTTAGTCTGTCCAGCATGCATAAGAAAGCCATAACGCTCAGCCTGCTCGCCATATCGGTCACAGCGCTCGCGACCACCTCTCCCGGTGGGAAAGTGACGCGCCTTGAGCCGATCGCCATTCAGACGGTGCCCGTGGCGGTTCAACTTCCCCTGGTGACCGCGCCTCCGGCGCCTTCCTATCGCCCCGTGGCAGGAATTGATTTGGCGGTCAGCCGCTGGCGTCAGCTGCGCCAGAGCGATCGCCTGCCCTTTTCCTCTTATGCCTCCTTCCTCACCCGCTATCGCGGATGGCCGGGAGAGGGGGCGATGCGGCGATCGGCCGAACAGGCGCTCGACCTCACTTCCTCGCATGCCGAAACCCTCTCTTATTTCCAGGCATTTCCGCCCCTGACCGCCGGCGGCCACGCCTACCATGCCTTCGCTCTGCAGGCCGCGGGCCGTGCCGAAGAGGCAAGGGAGGCGGCCCGCCGCGCCTGGCATGGCGGCGTCATGCCCCGTATCGCCGAAGACCGCCTTCTGAGCCTGTTCAGCGCATCCTTGGGTCCGGTGGATCACGATAAGAGGCTCGACACCCTCCTTGCCAATGGCGACGTGACGAGCGCGCAGCGCACGATCGGTTTTGCTTCCGGCCCGCGCCGCGCCCTTTATGATGCGCGAATAGCGCTGCAAACGCGCGCGCCCGACGCGATGGGCCGGGTTGCTGTCCTCGGCGCCGTCGGCAACGGCGATCCCGGCCTGCTGATCGATCGCGCCAATTGGCTACGCAACACGGGACAACCGCTGGCGGCACGTACCTTGCTCGCCCAGCCTCGACTATTGGCCACCAGGCCTGCCAATATCGAAAAATATTATGAAGCCTTGCTGGTCATGGCCAAGGCCTCCGCCAGTGACCGGCAATGGTCGGCCGCCTATCAGATTGCGAGCCAGATCGACGACGCTTATGCGCCCGGCACCAATATCAGCCTGCAACCTTATGGCGAGCGCGACGAATATACGAGCCTTGCCTGGCTGGCCGGGACGACCGCCTTACATCAGCTCGGACGGCCGGCGGACGCGGTCGGCCTGTTCGAACGCTATGGCCGCGCCGCCTTGTCTCCCCAGACCCGGGCCAAGGGATTTTACTGGGCCGGACGCGCCGCCGCTCAGGCGCAGCAGGCGGCCCGCGCCAACGCCTTGTTCACCGAGGCGTCGGCCTATCCGGACCAATTTTACGGTCAATTGTCGCTGGAGCGGCTGGGGCGACCGATCCCCGCCCCTTTTGCGTCCGGCGTTCCGACGCCGGCAGCGCGCGGCGCTTTTGCCAGTCGCGACCTTGTCGAGGCGGTTCGATTGCTTGGACGTCAGGGCCAGCGCGAAGACCAGTCGCTATTTGTCCGGGCTTTATCGGAACAGTTGAAAAGCAATGACGAGCGGACGCTGGCGGGCCAGCTGGGCGGCGAGATCGGCCGGCCCGACCTTGGCGTATGGGTGGCGCGCAGCGCGCGCAGCGAAGGCGCGAGCTTCTATGATCCCGCCGGCTTCCCCCAGGTGCCGATCCCGCCCGCTTACTCGCATCTTTCGGTCCTCAGTCATGCCATCATGCGGCAGGAAAGCTCGTTCGACCGCGCGGCGGCAAGCGGTGCCGGTGCCAGGGGCATGATGCAGCTGATGCCGGGCACGGCGCGCGAAACCGCGGGCAAGCTGGGCCTGCCCTATGATTATTCGCGGCTCACCAACGACCCCCAATATAATATCATGCTGGGCAGCCGCTATTTCAGCGACCTGATGAACAGTTTCGGCAATTACGCACCACTCGCTGTAGCCGCCTACAATGCCGGGCCCGGCAATGTTCGGAAATGGATTCGCGAAAATGGCGATCCTCGGTTGCCGGGAGCCGACGTGCTCCGCTGGGTTGAGGAAATCCCCTATTTCGAGACCAAGAATTACGTTCATCGCGTACTGGAAAATGCGGTGGTCTATGACAGCATGAACCCGGGCCGTGCCCGCAGCCCCGCCAATATGAGGCTGTCTTATTATCTGGGCAAAAGGCAGCCGGGATAGGCCGGGCTGGAGTAGCGCTTCGGACGGAACGGGCTAAAGCGGGCGGATGACGGATCGTCCCAACTATATCAGCTCGGCAGGCTATCGCGCCCTCCGAGAGGAATATGAGGCCTTGTTTGCGGTAGAACGACCCAAGCTGGTGGAAACGATCAGCTGGGCCGCCGGTAATGGCGACCGTTCTGAAAATGGCGATTACATCTATGGCCGCAAACGGCTTCGCGAGATCGACCGGAGGATCAATTTCCTGTCGAAGCGGATGGCCAGCGCCAAGGTTATAGACCCTGCCGGCCACGAGGATAAAAGCCGCATATTGTTCGGCGCGACCGTGAAGCTTGTCGATGAAAAAGGCGAGGAGCGAGTCGTAACCCTGGTCGGCGAGGATGAGGCCGATGCCAGCGCCGGGCGGATCAGCTGGCAATCGCCAATAGCACGCGCGATCCGCGGCGGGGCCATTGGCGACGTGCGGCGCGTGGTGCTGCCGTCCGGCACGCGCGAATATGAGATAATCGGGATCAATTACCCGTAAAGCCTAGCTCTTTGGCGGCTCCACCTGGCGGATGTTCAGTTCGCGGAGCTGCTTCAGAGAGACCGCGGAGGGGGCGCCCATCATCAGATCTTCCGCTTTCTGGGTCATCGGAAACAGGACCACTTCGCGGATATTGGGTTCGCCTGCGAGCAGCATCACGATCCGGTCGATGCCCGGAGCTGATCCGCCATGCGGCGGCGCTCCGAATTTGAAAGCGTTGATCATCCCCGAGAAATTGGTGTCGACATCTTCCCTGGAATAGCCGGCAATTTCGAAGGCCTTGTACATGATCTCCGGCTTGTGATTCCGGATCGCGCCGGACGACAATTCCACGCCGTTGCAGACGATGTCATATTGATAAGCGAGGATATCGAGCGGATCCCTGGTTTCCAGGGCTTCCAGCTCTCCCTGCGGCATAGAGAAGGGATTGTGGCTGAAATCGACCTTCTTCGCTTCCTCGTCAAATTCGAACATCGGGAAATCGACGATCCAGCAGAATTTGAATTCATTCTCGTCGACCAGCCCAAGCTGCTCACCGGTCCTGGTGCGCGCGGCGCCGGCGAGTTTGACCGCCTGGCCTTCCTTACCCGCGGCAAAGAAGATGCCGTCATCGGGGCCGAGGCCTAGTTCGGTAACCAGCTTGCGGGTGGCTTCTTCGCCGTGATTCTTGGCGATCGGGCCGCCCAGCTCGCCGCCTTTCTGCGTGATATAGCCAAGGCCGGCATGACCGTCGCTTCTCGCCCATTCGTTCATGTCGTCGAAAAATTTGCGGCTCTTGTCGGCTGTGTTCGGCGCCGGGATCGCGCGAACCACCCCACCGCTTTCCACGATACGAGCGAACAGGCCGAAGCCCGAGCCTTGGAAATGGCCCGACACGTCCGAAATCTCGATCGGGTTGCGAAGGTCGGGCTTGTCCGTTCCATATTTCAGCATCGACTGGCGGAACGGGATGCGTGGAAAAGGCGCCGGGGTGACCTTGCGGCCATTGGCGAATTCCTCGAAAACGCCGCCCAATACCGGCTCCAATGCCGCGAAAACATCATCTTGCGTGACGAAACTCATTTCCAGGTCGAGCTGATAGAATTCTCCCGGCGACCGGTCCGCGCGTGCATCCTCGTCGCGGAAGCAGGGCGCAATCTGGAAATAGCGGTCGAACCCTGCGACCATGATCAGTTGCTTGAACATCTGCGGCGCCTGCGGAAGCGCGTAAAATTTACCGGGATGTACGCGGCTCGGCACCAGATAATCCCGCGCGCCTTCGGGGCTGGACGCTGTCAGGATCGGCGTCTGGAATTCGGTGAAGCCCAGGTCGATCATGCGGCGCCGGATCGAGCTGATCACCTGCGATCGAAGCACGATATTATTGTGCAGACGTTCGCGGCGTAGATCGAGATATCGGTAACGTAGCCGAATATCCTCGGGATAATCGGCCTCTCCCGCGACGGGCAACGGAAGTTCCTGCGCCGCCGACTGAACAGTCACTTCATCGGCGGAGATTTCGATCTCGCCGGTGGGCAAATTGGGGTTGGTTGCCTCGGCGCCGCGCGAGACCACCGCGCCAACAATCGTCACCACCGATTCGGCGCGCAGTCCGTCGAGAATGCGCAAAGGCTCGCTATCCGCCTTGGCGACGATCTGGGTGATACCGAAATGGTCGCGCAGATCGACGAACAATACCCCGCCATGATCGCGCTTGCGGTGAATCCACCCCGACAGCTTGACGCGCTCGCCGACATTGGCGGCGCGCAGTTCGGCGCAATTATGAGTTCGGTAGGCGTGCATGGGATCACTTTCGAATTTCAGCATTCGTTAAAAAGGTCGCGAGCGCTTCGCCTTGCAACGCCTGGTTTGTCAAGGCGAACGCCCTCGCCCGGGACCTTAGATCATGTCTTTCGAAAACCGGTTCCCTCTTTTCGAAGCCATGCTCTATGAGGGCGGCAATGCTTATCCATCCCCTTATATCCGACACCGAATCGCTTCGTGCGCTATGTGATCGCCTCGCCGCTTCCGATTTCATCGCCGTCGACACGGAATTCATGCGCGAAAACACCTTCTGGCCCGATCTCTGCCTGGTGCAGATCGGCAATGAAGAGGAAGCCGCAGCCATCGACCCGAAGGCGGAAGGGCTCGACCTGGCGCCTTTGCTCGAATTGCTGGTCAACAATGAGGATGTCCTGAAGGTATTCCACGCTGGAAGCCAGGACATAGAAATAATCTATAACCTGACCGGGCGGACCCCTTATCCTTTGTTCGATACCCAGATCGCGGCCATGGCGCTCGGCCTCGGCGAACAGGTCGGCTATTCGAACCTCGTCGAAAGCCTGATCGGGAAGACCCTCGACAAGGGCGCCCGCTTTACCGACTGGGCGCGGCGGCCGCTGGACAAACGCCAGATCGACTATGCGATCGGGGACGTCACCTATCTCGCCGACCTGTTCCCCAAGATGTTGAAGCGGCTGCGCAAGACCGGCCGCGGCGGGTGGCTGGATCAGGAGATGGAGCGGCTGGCCGATCCTTCCAATTACGCCAATGATCCCGAAAATGCGTGGAAGCGCGTGCGCGTCGCAAGCCGCAAGGCCGATGTGCTGGGGCGGCTGAAGGCGCTGGCCGCCTGGCGCGAGCAGGAAGCGCGCAGCAAGAATCTGCCGCGCGGTCGGATCATGAAGGACGAGACGCTCGCGGATATCGCCGCCCATCCCCCCAAGGACCAGGAAGCGCTGGCGCGTGTCCGGGGACTTTCCGCCGGATGGAAGGGTAATGACATCGGCGCGCGGATGATGGCGGCTTTGGCCGCGGCGACGGACCTGCCCGCCGATGAAATGCCGCCCCGGGAGGATCGGAAGCCCGGGCTGGGCAAGGAAGGCGCGCTGGTCGCCGACCTCTTGAAATTACTGCTCAAGATCCGTGCGCGGGAAAGTAATGTGGCGGCGCGTCTGGTGGCACGGTCGGAGGAACTGGAACTGCTTGCGGCCGGGCGGCGCGAGGGCCTCACGATATTGGAAGGCTGGCGATTCGAAGAGTTTGGCCGCGACGCGGTCGACTTGGTCGAGGGTCGCCTTGCCTTCGCTATACGCGGCGGTAAGCTGGTGATGACTCGTACCGAGGCAGAGGAAGAGGCAAAGACATGATTTCCAGATCGACGTTAGCGAAGCCCCTGATCGCCGCTTCTCTTATGATGACCGGCGCCTGCGTACAGGTCATCCCGGAGGGAGGCGCCTCCCCGACCGGCCCCTGCGACGCGAGCCGCGCCCAATCTCTGATCGGGCGAAGCGGAACCGGACAATTGGGTGCGGATGCGCTTCGGCGCACGGGCGCGAGGGACATTCGCTGGATCCAGCCCGGACAAGCGGTAACGATGGATTTCCGGGCGGACCGGCTGAATATCGAACTGGATGCCGGGAACCGGGTGGTGCGCTTTACCTGCGGCTAGAGGGTCGTCGCCTCCGCGGTACAATTGAGCGCGTTTGCAAGTCCCTTCAGGCGCCTCTCCACGATTTCTCCGTAAAGTGCTTCGGTCCCGCGCTTAAGTTCCAGACGAAGCATTCCATTCTCGATAGACAGGCGGCTCTGCTCCAGGCTTTCCGCAACCCCGCCGCTGAACCGCTGGCCGAGCCGCATCGCCAGGCCCCATAAGGAAGCGCGGGCAAGGTCCTGCTTGCTGCACAGCCTGGAGACCTCCTGCCTGGCGAAATCTTCCCCGCCGCCGAAATTGCTGAACAAAGCCTGCGCGACCATCACCCGTCCTGGACCGTCAATTCCCACCCAATTGCCGTGCAGCGCCATGTCTACACCGCGCTCGGCCCGAAAATCGGGATTGGCCTGCCAGGCGACGTCCGCCAGCAGACACGCCGCGAGGCGGAGGCGGGCAGTTTCCCGGTCATCTTCGAAGATCGGCGCGATCCAGCGGTCGAGCAGGTCGCCATGTTCGGCGAAGCGGCCGAGACCCCTTCCCGCCTCGCGCGCGGCTTCGATGAGCGGGTCGAGCGCGCGGCTTTTCCGGTCCAGATCGTCATAGAGCAGCCCTTCGCGAATGCCGAAGCTCGACACGACCAACTCGCTGGGACGAATCTCGTCGGCCAGGGCCTTTAGAAGGAGGTTGGCGTAAGGAAGCGCCGGCATGCGCGAAACCGAAAGCGAAGCGCTTTTCGCATCCGCCTTGTCGAAATTGTCGATCGCCTTCTGCAACTTGGCCGGCGCGTCGATCCCCATCCGATATTCGTGGGTGATCGGGAGGGGATAATCCTTGAGCAACATGTCGAGCCGCGCGAGCGCTCTCCAGGAACCCCCGACCATGTAGAAAGGCCGGCCCTTGCCGCTTTTGCGAAAACCAAGTCCGTGGAGCTTTCCCGCCAGTTTCTCCCGGAATGCGTCCTCGCCCTTTTCCAGCAACGCCGCGTGGCGAAGGACTCCGAACGGGAGCGATGCGCTATGCACCACCTTGCCTTCCGCAACATCCACCAGCTCAAGACTGCCGCCGCCCAGATCGCCTATGATCCCGTTGGCACCGGGGATGGCCGACAACACCCCCTGCCCGGCCATCACCCCTTCTTCCTCGCCGGAAAGCACTTCGGGCCTAAAGCCCGCGGCGCGTACTTTTTCCAGGAATTCATCGCCGTTCGACGCATCGCGGACCGCTGCGGTGGCGACCACGCGGGTCCGCGAAACATGCATCTGATCGGTTAGGATCCTGAATCGCCGAAGCGCACCGATCGCCCGGTCCTGGGCGCTGACGGATAGCGCGCCAGTCTTGGCGAACCCCTTGCCCAGCCCTGCCATCACCTTTTCGTTGAAGACGATCGAAGGAATGCGGGTCGCTCCTGAATAGACGACCAAACGGACCGAATTGGACCCGATGTCGATGATCGCGACCGGTTTCACGGGCATGGAATACGGATCCTAATGGCCGCGACGCAGGCGAAGCTTGGGGACCGTTCCGCTATGGGCGAGCGCCGCTCCGCGCCCGGATAGCGAAGGGTTGGTCATGAAATAACGATGGAGGTTGAAGGGCTTGTCCTCTCCCGGCTGCAGGCGTTCATACCGGCCATCGGGCAAAAGCCGCCAGCTTTGTTCATTATCGATCAAATTGGCGACCATTACCTGATCCAGAATCTGCGCGTGCACGGTGGGGTTCTCCACAGGCAACATATACTCGACCCGACGATCGAAATTGCGAGGCATCCAGTCTGCCGAGCTGATATAGACCCGCGCGTTCCGGTTGGGCAGGTCGTCGCCATTACCGAAGCACCAGATCCGGCTATGCTCCAGAAAGCGGCCGAGGATCGATTTGACCCGGATATTCTCAGACATCCCAGAAACGCCGGGCCTCAGGCAGCAAATGCCGCGCACCACCAATTCGATTTCCACGCCAGCCTGGCTCGCCTCGTAAAGCTTGTCGATGATCGCCGGGTCGACCAGCGAGTTCATCTTCGCCCAGATCTCTCCCGGCTTTCCCTGGCGCACATTTTCGATTTCCTGGTCGATCAGCGCCGACAAGGTGGTGCGCAAATAATGGGGCGACATGACCAGGAGCTCGAGGTTCCGCGGCTCGACATAGCCGGTAATGTAATTGAACAATTGCGCCACATCGCGGCCCACCCGCGGGTCCGCCGTGAAGAAGCTCATATCGGTATAAATGCGCGCGGTAACCGGGTGATAATTGCCGGTGCCGAAGTGGCAGTAGGTCCGGTAGCCCCGCTCCTCGCGCCGAACCACCATCGACACCTTGGCATGGGTCTTCCATTCGATGAAGCCGTAGACGACCTGAACCCCGGCGCGTTCCAGGGCGTTGGCCCAAAGCAGATTCTGTTCCTCGTCAAAGCGCGCCTTCAGCTCGACGACCGCGGTCACGGATTTGCCAGCTTCGGCCGCGTCGATCAGTGCCCTGATAACCGCAGATTGCTTGCCGGCGCGGTACAGCGTCTGCTTGATCGCCACCACATCCGGATCGTCCGCCGCCTGTTTGAGGAAGGCGACCACCACTTCGAAGCTTTCATACGGGTGGTGGACGACGATGTCCTTGCTTCGGATGGCCGCGAAGCAATCGCCGCCATGCTCGCGGATTCGTTCGGGAAATCGGGGAGTATAAGGTGGAAATTTCAGGTCGGGCCTGTCTTCCTCGACCAGCAATTGAAGATCGCCGATACCGAGGAAGCCGGTCGATTCCGAAATCAGCGCGTGGCGGGCGTCGATCCCTTCCCGCACCAATTGGGCAAGGTCGCCCGGCATCCCCGCTTCCAGCTCGAGCCGGATGACTCGCCCTCGGCGCCGGCGCTTGATCGCGCTGCGGAAGAAGCGGACCAGATCTTCGGCCTCTTCTTCCACTTCTATGTCGCTGTCGCGGATGATCCGGAACGCACCCTGGCTCAATATTTCATAGCCTGGGAAAAGCGTCGCTATCTGCCGGCGGATAAGCGTTTCGATGGCGATGTATCGCGCCCCATCGCCGGGAAGGCGGATGAAGCGGGGCAAAGTCCCCGGTATCATCAGCAATTCGCTGATCGGTACGGAATCCGAGATCCGCTTCAGGTCGAAGATCAGCGAAAAACCCTTGTTGGGAATGAAGGGAAACGGATGCGCGGGGTCGATCGCCTGGGGCGTCAGCACCGGAAAGACCTGCTCGCGAAAATGGCGATCGAGCCAGTCGCCCGAAGCGGCATCTATATCGTCATTGCCCAGCACTTCCAGACCGCTTTGGGTCAGGGCGGCCTTCAGCTGCGACCAGACCTCCTGCTGGTTCCCGGTCAGTTGGTCTGCTTCCTCCGCGATCGCAGCAAGCTGCTGCGAGGGCGTCAGTCCGTCGGCCGAACATTCTTCGATATCGGCCAATTGCTGGCCCTTCAGACCCGCTACCCGGACCATGAAAAACTCGTCGAGATTGTCGCCCGAGATCGACAGAAACCGGAGCCGCTCAAGCAATGGATGACGGGGGTTGCGCGCTTCCTCCAGCACCCTTCGGTTGAAGGCGAGCCAGCTCAATTCCCGATTGAACAGGCGCTCACCCTTTTCCTCCACGCTGCCGCGGCCGACATCGTCGTTCAGATTGGCTGCCACGGGACGGTTCATTTCAGGTCCGGTTCCTTGCGCGCTTGATCACGCCGGCCTCGATCAGCGCGCCCCTGGCCATTGGCACGGTCATGCGACGATGATGTGACAGTCCGGCCCGATCGAGGATATCCACAACCTGTTGAACGGCCACATAGCTTCGTTCGATCCGGGGTGTCAGATATTCTGCAAGGTCGGGAGGCGTGGCTATGCCTCGATCGCCAAGCAATTTCACGATCAGACTGCCCAGGAGCATATCGTCCGGCTCGTCGATCGTGACGTGCGGCGTCGCCGCGATCCGGGACCGTAGATCAGGCAGATTTATCTGCCAGGCCGGTGGAGGCAGGTCCGCGATGATCAGCAGAGGGCATCTTTTTTCCTGAGCCTCGTTCCAGGCGTGGAATAATGTCTCCTCATCATGCTCCTCCACATTGTCGAACAGCCTGCCCCCGGTTTTCCGGACGAATATATGTCCCAGCAGGCTCCTTCCGGACTTACGGGGCCCAGTCAGCAATGTGGCTGCCACCGGCCACATCGACCAGCGCTTCAAATGTTCGAAGGTCATGCGGTTCGCGTCGGAAATGAGGAAATCCTCGTCGCCATCGGCCACCGGCCAGTTGAGCGGCAGCGCTATCTGGCTCACCGCCTGCGCTACCTGGACATGCGGAGAGTGTTGCCGCCCACGATCTCGACCTTCCAGCCCTGGGCCTGAAGGGCCGTGGCGAGCGCCGCAGCGTCGCCCACATAAGTCACTCGCATCACCGAGGTTCCGCCAAGGGCCAGACTGGTGGTCAACGCCGAGGTGACGCCGCTCACACGGCTGACGCCCAATTCCGCCTGGCCGACAGTCTCAGGGGTTGGAGTGCTGACCTGAATGCTGAAGCTGGCGGCCGCGCCAGCGGGCACCGGAGTGTAGCTGGGAGGCGGGGGCGGCGCTACGTTCCGGTTTTCAATCTCCTCCGCCACGTCGTCGATTATCTCGGGCTCCGGCATTTCGAGCGTTCGGTCGGCCGCGAGCAGGCCCGCCGCCAGCGCGCTGGCATAAGCCATGTCTATCCGGCGCACCCCTTCGTCCATCATCTTCGGGATGCTCGCACTGTTCCCCGCCCGAAGCGCGAAGCGGGCGATCAACTGATTATCCGGTCCATGGCGCGCGGTAAAAATTCCCACGGCCGGTCCGCCGGGAAAGCTCCGCCGGAGCTGGACTTCAGGAATTATGATGTCGGCGGCACCGTAGGAATCGAGCAGCATCCGCCACCAGGCCCGCCCCGGTCGCCGCGCCTGCGAGAGGTTGAGCAGCAAGGGATCGATGCCGGACCCCGTAGGGCGCACATAATCGATCGGGCTATTGACGGTGCGGAAGCGGGCCCAGGCCTTTTGCCATTCGTTGCGGGATTCAAGGCTTTGCGGCACCGACCCGGTGATCATGACCGGGACCATCAGCATCGGGTGCGAACGGCGAACGAAACCGGAAACACCCAGCAACTCCCCGCTCCGGCTCCGGTCGAACAATATTCCCAGCCTGGCTATGTATCGCCTGGGACCGATCTGTTCCTGTTCGATGACGATTCCCGAAACCATAGAATTGAGAACCGAATCACTGAGTTTAGGGGCCTCGCTCTGCGGTCGTTTGTTGGTGCTGGCCCAAAGGGCCTTCCAGCCCTTGGCCTGCGCCCGCCGCCAGCCTTCCTCGCGTGCGGCGGCGGCATCCTTGCCGACCACGTCCACTTCCACTCCGGTCACTTCGAAAGTGCTCGCGCTTTCAATCGGAGGCACCCCGCGATCGGCGCCCTCCAACTGCGCGTAAATGGCCCCGCCGCCGGCAATGGACAGCAGAATAGCGACCGAAAGGAGGGGGAGAGGATATTTCAACAGCTTCACAAGCGCCTTTTGGCGAGTTGAGCGCGGAAATCCAAGCAGGATATGGCCGGCGCTTTATTAAGCGGGTCAAAATCGCGACCGCTCAAAAAATGATCTGACTTAACAATGGGACGCTTTCGCCTGCAAAACCGAATTCCACTTTTGCCCAAAGCGCTCTAAGCGCGGATTATGACAGACCAGAAGCAGCCCGGCCAAAAGCAGCCCGGTGAAGCCTATACTTATGCCAAGGCAGGCGTCTCGATCGCCGCCGGCAACGCGCTTGTGAAGGCAATCGGCCCGCTCGCCAAATCAACTGCCCGCCCAGGGGCCGATGCTTCACTCGGCGGCTTTGGCGGTTTCTTCGATTTGAAGGCGGCGGGTTATGTCGATCCGCTGTTGGTCGCGGCCAATGATGGTGTGGGGACCAAACTGAAACTGGCCATCGACCAGGACCGCCACGACGGCGTGGGCATCGACCTTGTCGCCATGTGCGTCAACGATCTGATCGTTCAGGGCGCCGAACCGCTTTTCTTTCTCGACTATTTCGCCACCGGCAAATTAGAAAATGGCGTCGCCGAACGGGTGATCGCCGGGATCGCCGAAGGCTGTAAAATGGCCGGCTGCGCGCTAATCGGCGGCGAAACCGCGGAAATGCCTGGAATGTATGCGTCAGGCGATTACGACCTTGCGGGCTTCTGCGTAGGCGCGGTGGAACGGGGCCAGGCCCTGACCGGGGACCGGGTGAAGGCGGGAGACCTCATCCTCGGCCTTGCCTCTTCCGGCGTCCACTCCAACGGCTTTTCGCTGGTGCGCCGGCTCGCGGCCGACAAGGGCTGGAAACTCGACCGCCCCGCTTTGTTCGATCAGGAACTCATATTGGCGGACGCGCTGCTGGAGCCTACCCGCATCTATGTGAAGTCGCTCCTTCCGATCGTCAGAAACGGAAAGATCAATGCCCTAGCCCACATTACCGGCGGCGGCCTGCTGGAAAATATCCCGCGCGTCCTCCCCCAAGGGCTCCATGCCTCGATCGACGCCGATCGATGGCCGCAGCCGAGGTTGATGGCTTTCCTGCAGGCCCAGGGAAATATCGAGCCGGAGGAAATGGCCCGAACCTTCAATTGCGGCGTCGGCATGGCGCTGATCATATCCGAAGACAATCTTAACTCTGTCCTGGATGATCTTGAAAATGCGGGCGAAACCGCCTTTGCAATTGGCCTTGTTGAGCCCGGGGAGAAAGGCTGTACGTTATCGGGTTCAAGGGGGACCTGGAGCGCCCGCAGCGATTGGACCGCCACCCACCATGGTTGAAAAAATCCGGGTCGGGGTCCTGATCTCGGGCCGGGGCAGCAACATGATCGCCCTGGAAGAATATAAGCGCCGCGAAGATCGCGCCTATGAAATCGCATTGGTGGCTTCCAACAATCCGGAAGCACGCGGACTGATGGCGGCTAAGATATTCGGCCTGCCAATTTGGGCGCAAAGCCACAAGGGAATGGAGCGCACGGAATTCGATGGCCTGCTCGATGCGAAGCTCACCGAACAAGGTGTCGATGTGATCGCGCTTGCCGGCTATATGCGGCTTCTATCGCCTGAATTCATTCGTATCTGGGAGGGGCGTATCCTCAACGTCCACCCTTCCCTGCTGCCCGCCCATAAGGGCCTCGACACGCATGCTCGCGCCTTGGCGGCCGGCGATCAATATGCCGGCTGCTCGGTCCATCTGGTGACGGAGGATTTGGACGACGGGCTGGTGCTCGCGCACGCCAAAGTACGGATACGGGAGGACGATACGGCCGAAACACTGGCGGCGCGCGTCCTGAAAGAGGAACATCGCCTCTACCCCGACGCCCTCGACACCTACTGCCGAACGCTTCGGGAGAAGACACGGAAGGCCGACGGGAGCGATCAAGCCCCCGGCTGACCGTCAGCCGATTGTAGGGAGCCAGCCAGCCTCCGGATGGCCGTCAGCCGACGATTTCTTCCGGCTTGAAGAAATAATCGACCTCAATCGCCGCATTTTCCTGACTGTCGGAGCCATGCACGGAATTGGCCTCGATCGATTCGGCGTGAACCTTGCGGATCGTGCCTTCGTCGGCATTTTCCGGGTTCGTCGCGCCCATCACTTCGCGGTTGCGGGCGACAGCGTTTTCCCCTTCGAGCACCTGGACCACGACGGGCCCCGAGATCATGAAACTCACCAGGTCGTTGAAGAACGGTCGTTCGCGGTGAACGCCGTAAAAGCCTTCGGCCTGCTCGCGGCTCATTTGGATGCGCTTGGACGCGACCACGCGCAGGCCGGCATCCTCCAGCATCCTGGTGATCGCACCGGTCAGGTTGCGACGGGTCGCGTCGGGTTTGATGATCGAGAAAGTGCGTTCGGTCGCCATGGCCGAGGAAGCTCCATTGATTGGGGATTTAAGCTGCGCGCGTCTCTAGGCGGAGCGGCGCCAAAGGGCAAGGCGGGGCTCAGGGACCCTGGACCCACTTTCCCCGCTCATCCTGCTTCCAGTAACGAAGCTCTATTTCCTTGCCGGCCTTGAGTGCTCGCCAGCTCATCCTCGCCTCGTCGAGTTGCGCGGCCCCGAAGAAATAAAAGGTGCGGGCAAAATCGAGTGCCTCGTCACGCCAACGGCCATCAGCAATCGCGATGTTGTCAGCCTGGTTCAGGGGTTCGGCCCCCGCCGACAACAGGATCGGCTGGGCTTCCGGCGATGCGCCGTTCGAGCGCCCGTGCGGCAGGAAGGCATCGCGCGCATAGCGCCAGAGCTGGACGTCGAGCTGATCGAGCAACGGATCGTCGGCGACGATCAGCAGCCGCTCGCCGCCGGAAAGCAACCTGTCGCAGATTTGCGGAAGCACTCTTTCCAGCGGCGAGGCTGTCAAATGATAGAAATCAACCGCCATCTAAGTCCCTCTGCCGCCAGGGAAAGGAATTCCAGGACAAATTGGCCTATACCGGCTGAACATTATTTTTCGTAATTGTCGGCCACGAAGCGATCGAGCAGGGCAACGCCGAAACCGGTCGCGCCCTTGTCCCACAGGGCACCGGGCTTGTCGGCCCAGACCATTCCGGCGATATCGAGATGCGCCCACTTGACGCCTTCATCCACGAACCGTTCGAGAAAGCAGGCCGCGGTGATCGATCCGCCCTCGCGCGCGCCGGCATTCTTCATATCGGCGATCGGCGAATCCATCATCTTGTTATAGGCATCGCCCATCGGCATCCGCCAAAGCTTGTCGCCTGTCTTCAGCCCGGCATCCGCGAGCTGCACAGCAAGATCGTCATTGTTGCAGAACATGCCGGCAAATTCATGCCCCAGCGAGATGATCATCGCCCCGGTCAGGGTAGCGAGATCGATCATCACTTCGGGCTTATATTGGCGCTGAGCCCAGGTCATCGCGTCGGACAGAACGAGCCGACCTTCCGCGTCGGTGTTGATGACTTCGATGGTCTGCCCCGACATGCTGGTGACGATGTCCCCAGGCCGCTGCGCCTTGCCGTCGGGCATGTTTTCGACAAGCGCACAGACGCCCACGACATTGGCCTTGGCCTTGCGCGTCGCGAGTGCCTTCAGCGTACCCACAACCGCGGCAGCGCCGCCCATGTCCCATTTCATGGCTTCCATGCCCTGAGCCGGCTTGATCGAAATGCCACCCGTATCGAAGGTCACGCCCTTCCCCACCAGCACGACCGGCTTCTTGCCTGGGTCGCTAGCGCCGTTCCAGCGAAGGGCAAGCAGGCGCGGCGCCTGCACCGATCCTTGCGCCACGCCCAGCAGGGCGCCCATGCCGAGCTTTCTCATCTGGTCTTCATCGAGCACTTCGATTTCGACGCCCAGCGGCTCCAGATGCTTGCGGGCGCGATCGACGAAGCTTTCGGGATAGATGATGTTGGCAGGCTCGGTCACCAGCTCGCGCGTGAAGGAAATGCCGTCGAGCACGGCCGATTTTTGGTTCCATGCCTCGTCGGCGCCCTCGCCGCCGCCCACGATCACGATCTCCTCGAGCGTCGGCTTGGCCTTGGTGTTGAGCTTCGTCCGGTAAAGATCATAACGCCATGCGCGCGCGACCGCGCCGAACGCCATGCGCGCCGCCGCGGCTCCGCCCAGCGAAAGATTGGCAAGATCGATGACAAGCCGGGTTTCGCCGGAGCAAAGCAATTTCGCGGTGAGCGCGCCGCCGATCTTTTCGTACAGCGCTTCGTCGTCGCGTTTGCCGCCAAGACCGATCAGAAGCAGGCGCCGGGCGCTGTCCCCCTCGCTGATGAACGTCTCGGCAATGGTAGCCGCTTCGCGTTCAAAGCGCTGGGCATCCGCAGCGCGGGCCGCGAGCGTCCGCGACGCCTCGTCGAATCCGGTCAAGCGGTCGGCAAGCATATCCTCGTCCCAGACCGGAATGGCCAGAGCATAGCTGCCTTCGGGACGCTGGGCGGCAAAGCTGACTTTCATGGGCGAATATACTCCTGATCGGGTTCGAATGGCTTCCGGGACGGCCCTGATAGGCAAGAGCGCGGTTGCTGCAAAGGGTGAACGACGAGCTCGCCATTGCAGCGAACGGCTCGCAATGCGATAGGCTCCCTTCGTTCCAAATTGCCGCAAATACGGGCTGAAGCAGCTTCCATCAGTGAATAAGACCTACCTCTTCTGCCGGACTGCCCTGCCGCTGCTCCTTTGCGCGCCCCACGTGGCGCTGGCGCAGGAGGCTGCGCCGCCTCCGGCGCCGCAGGAAACGCGCGAGGCGGCGTTCACTTCGGATCAGCTTGTCTATGACAGCAATGGCGACATCGTCACCGCGGTCGGCGAGGTGAGGATGGCGAGCGAGGGCAGCCGGCTTCGCGCGGACAAGGTCATCTGGAATCGCCAATCGGGAGAAGTACGGGCCGAGGGCAATGTCCGGATCGTCAATCCCCAAGGCGACGCGGTTTATGGCGACAATGTCGTCCTCACCGACACTTTGCGCGACGGTATGGTTCAAAATCTGCTGCTCGTACTCGAAGATGGCGGCCGGCTCGCGGCCGACCGCGCGGAGCGGAGCGATGGATATACGACGCTGTACCGCGCCGCTTATTCCCCTTGCGCTGTCGTGGGTAAGGATGGGTGCCCGAAGGATCCGACCTGGAAGATTAATGCGGTCAGGGTGGTCCATGACCCGGTGAAGGACCGGATCCGCTACCAGGGCGCCAGCCTCAATCTGTTTGGAGTGCCGATCATGGCGCTTCCGGGCCTGTCGCACCCGGATGGTTCGGGAGAAGGCGGCAGCGGCTTGCTGGTGCCTGAAATCAGGATCAGCCGAAGCAATGGCGTCGAGTTCAGCCTGCCTTATTATTTCAAGCTCGCGCCCAATCGCGACGCGACCATCACTCCGCATCTTTATACCGAAGTGCTGCCCATGGTCGAAGCGCGGTACCGGCATCTGACTTCCCTGGGCGCCTTTCAGGTGGCCGGATTTGCGACGCACGGGGAACGGATCACGATCGACCCCTTGGCTATTGCTGCCCCGCAGGAGAATGACGGGTTTCGCGGCTATTTCGAAGGCAATGGCAAATTCCAGTTCGACCCGTTGTGGAGCGCGACCGCTTCGGCGCGCTATGTTACCGACCGCACCTTCCTGCGCCGTTATGATATTTCAAACGACGATCGCCTTCGCTCGATGGTGGATGTCGAGCGGATCGGCGCGAACAGCTATATTTCGATCGCCGGATGGGCTTTCCAGGGCCTCAGGGTCACCGATATTGACGGCCAGCAACCGGTGGCGCTGCCGGCGATCGATGCTCGCTGGCGTCTCGACGACCCTGTGTGGAACGGCCGGATCGAGCTGCAGGCGAACAGCCTGTCAATCATGCGAACCGAAGGACAGGATACACAGCGCGCCTTCGCAGGCGCCCGCTGGGACCGGCGCAGCATCACCCCGCTTGGACAGGAGCTCCTGCTCACCGCTTATGCGCGCGGTGACGTCTATCATAGCAACGACACCGAACTCACTTCCACGATCAGCTACCGGGGCCATGAAGGCTGGGAGGCGCGCGGCATCGCCGCACTGGCCGCCGAACTACGCTGGCCGCTGATTGGCGAGTTCATGGGCGGCACCCAGCGGCTGACTCCACGCGTCCAGATCGTTGCCTCGCCGCCGACGCGCAACCTCGCCATTCCCAACGAGGATGCGCGCGCGGTGGATCTGGAGGATTCCAACCTGTTCGCTTTGAACCGTTTCCCGGGTTACGACCGATGGGAAGATGGCGCTCGCATCACTTTTGGCGCCGATTGGGCGTTCGATCTGTCGTCCGTCGCGGTGCGGACCACGATCGGCCAAAGCTACCGCTTCAGCCGCAAACCAAGCATCCTGCCGCAGGGAACAGGGCTCAGCGACCGTTTTTCCGACATTGTCGGCCGAACCAACGTAAAATTGGGGCGCAAGCTCAGCCTTGTCCACCGGTTCCGCCTGGACAAGGATAATGGCGCAATCCGGCGCAACGAACTGGATGCGGTAGTGGGTGGGCGCCAGACTTACGCCACGATCGGCTATCTGCGGCTTAACCGCGATATCGACCCCGCCCTGGAGGATCTGCGCGACCGGGAAGAAATCAGGCTGGGCGGGCGCGTGCATTTCGCCGATTACTGGTCGGTATTCGGTTCGACCGTCATTGATCTTTCCAATGCCGACGAAGACCCGCTTTTGCTGGCGGACGGCTATGAGCCGGTCCGGCACCGCCTGGGCGTCGGTTATGACGACGATTGCATAGAGATTGGCGTTACGTGGCGGCGCGACTATGAGACCACGGGCGACTTCCGGAGGGGCAATACCTTCTTGTTCCGGGTGGCGCTCAAGAATTTGGGCCGCTAAGCTCGCGTTCAGCAAAATGACCGCATATCAGCGGCCTGCTTTTATTTGGAGGAATGATGAAGCTCGGTACCTTTCGGAGCTCGGCGCTTATGCTCGCTGGTTCGCTCATGGCGGCCGTCGCCGTCGCGCAGACCACAGGAAGCGCACCTCCCACCTCAGGACTGAATATTCCTGCCGATCCGCAATTCCTGTCGGGCGGCGATCCTTCGGTCCGCAAGGCGACCGCGATCGTCAACGGCCATGTGATCACAGGAACCGACGTGGATCACCGCGCCGCCCTGATCGCTCTCGCCAATGAAGGAAAATTGTCCGCCGAGGAAATGACGCGGGTCCGCGCCCAGGTGCTGCGCAATCTGATCGACGAGGCGCTCCAGATCCAGGCGGCCGAAGCCAAGGAAATAAAAGTCGAGCAGCGTGAGGTCGACTCTTATTTCAATGAATATGCGAAGAATTTCAATCGCTCCCCGACAGCGTTCAAGGAATATCTGAAGAGTGTCGGTTCCTCCGACACGACGCTGAAGCAGCAGATTCGCGCCGAATTCGCCTGGCGCCGTTTGCAAAGCCGCCAGATCGAACCGTTCGTCAATGTCGCCCAGGAGGAAGTCCAGGCGATGATCGACCGGATGAACGCCAATAAGGGCCAGCAGGAATATAATGTCAGCGAGATTTTCCTGTCGGGCACGGCGGAAACGCAGGCCCAGACACTCGCCGGCGCGCAAGGAATCGTTGACCGCGTCCGCCAGGGGTTTCCGTTCGCGGTGGCCGCACAGCAGACCTCCGAGGCCTCGACCCGGGGCGTCGGCGGAGATCTTAGCTGGGTCCGCGCCGAGCAGTTGCCGGAAGCCCTTTCGGAAGTGGTGAAGGCCCTGCCGGTCGGTCAGGTGAGCAATCCCATCCCGGTCCCGGGCGGATATTCGATCATTCTCGTCAAGGACGTTCGCCGTGTGCTCATGAACGACGAGCGTGACGCCCTTCTCAGCTTGAAGCAGGTTTCGATCCGCTTCCCGAAAGGTACTAATCAGACGCAGGCCACACCCTTGGTAGGGCGGTTGGTCAATACCGTTCAGAATATGGGCGGCTGCGGCCGTGCCGAAGCGGCCGCCGCGACGATCGGGGCGGAAGTCACCACCAACGACCAGGTTCGCGTGCGCGATCTTCCGGGTCCAATTCAGGAAGCCATGTTGAAACTGAATGTTGGCCAGGCGACGACCCCCTTCGGGTCATTAGAGGATAGGGTAAGCGTTCTTGTCCTTTGCGGTCGCGATGATCCCGAACAGGCCCAGGGGCCCTCGTTCGCGCAGATTTACGAGCGGCTTAACGAGCAAAGGGTCAACCAGCGCGCCCAGCGCTATCTGCGCGATCTTCGGCGCGACGCGGTGGTTGATTATCGCTGACGCAAGGCCCGGAAAGGTACGAACCTTTTCGTGCGCGAGGCGTCGGCGGCAATCAGATTTCCTGTGACTCCGGACATCCCGCTGGCGATCGCGCTCGGGGACCCCGCTGGGATCGGCCCCGAAATCGTCGCGAAAAGCTGGGAAAGGCGCCAGGCGGAAGGCCTGGCGCCTTTCTTCGCCGTCGGCAATCCAGAGGCGGTCGAAGCGGTCTGGCGGGGACCTGTGAGGGCTATAGCCGATCCGGGTGAAGCCGCCGAATGTTTCGACCGCGCCATTCCCATCATCCGCGTCGATAGCAATGCCCTTATCGTCCCCGGAACGCCGGACCTCGACGGCGCGCGCAGCTCGATCGACGCGCTCGAACTGGCGGTGGGCCTCACCCGTTCGGGAGCAGCCTCGGCCTTGGTCACCGGACCGGTTTCAAAGGCCCAATTATATGCCGTCGGCTTTGCCCATCCCGGCCAGACCGAATTCGTGGCCGAACGCTGCGGCGTCGCCAGCGATCTGGTCGCGATGATGCTGGTGGGACCGAGTCTACGGACCGTGCCGGTTACCGTCCACATGCCGCTTCGCGACGTTCCGGCGGCGCTCACCATCGAGAAGATCGTTGCAAAGGCGCGCGCGACCGCCCGGGGATTGCAGCGCCAGTTCGCCATAGCCGAGCCTCGCATCGCCGTCGCGGGCCTTAACCCCCATGCCGGGGAAGGCGGCGCCATGGGCCGTGACGAGGTGGAGGTGATCGAACCGGCGCTGAAGCGCCTCCGGGAAGAAGGAATATATGTGACTGGCCCTCACCCGGCCGACACCTTATTCCACGAACGCATGCGTAGCCGCTACGACGCCGCCCTTTGCATGTATCACGATCAGGCGCTGATCCCGCTGAAAACCCTTCATTTCGATGAAGGAGTGAACATGACCCTGGGCCTGCCGATCGTCCGCACCTCCCCCGATCACGGAACGGCCTTTGAAATTGCCGGAAAGAACCAGGCCCATCCCGGCGCGATGATCGCTGCCCTCCGGACGGCGGGCCGGGCCGCGTTTCACATGGCCCGCCCGTGAAAGATTTGCCGCCGCTGCGCGATATCATCAAGCGGCACGGTCTCAGCGCGTCCAAAGCCCTCGGCCAGAATTTCCTGCTCGACGGCCAGTTGCTCGACCGGATTGCAAGGGTCCCGGGACCGCTGAAGGGCGAGCGGGTATACGAGGTGGGCCCGGGACCCGGCGGGCTGACCCGTGCGCTGGTCAGTGCGGGAGCATTTGTGACGGCGGTCGAGCGCGACCGGCGGTGCCTCCCTGCCCTTGACGAATTGTCCGAAGCCGCGCCCGGGCAACTGCAGGTGATCGAGGGCGACGCGCTCGCTATCGACGAGGCGCAGATAGCCGGCGAGGGGGCGCATGTTGTCGCCAATCTCCCCTATAATGTGGGAACCGCCTTGTTCGTCCGCTGGCTTGGCGGCGATGAATGGCCGCCCTGGTGGAAATCGCTCACTTTGATGTTTCAGCAGGAAGTCGCCGAACGTATCGTTGCGAAACCGGGGAGCGGCACTTACGGCCGGCTTTCCGTCCTTGCGCAGTGGCGTAGCGAAGCAAAGCTGGCGATGAAGGTCCACAGATCGGCCTTCGTGCCACCGCCCAAAGTGATGTCGGCAGTGGTGCATATCGTGCCGAAGGATGCCCCCGCCGGCGTGTCTGCTGCAAACCTGGAACGAATAACGGCCGCGGCCTTCGGACAAAGACGCAAGATGCTGCGGCAAAGCCTGAAGGGCCTTCCGGGTGCGCTGGAAGCCTTGGAACAGCTCGGCATTGATTCCGAACGGCGCGCGGAAACGCTCGGCGTCGAAGAATTCGTCGCGATCGCGCGGACAATCAGCGCTTAATTCTTGGCCTCGGGCACCGCGGGCTCTGGCGCACGGGCGGTCAGCCTTTCGGGCGGCGGACCCTTGGCGATCGCCGCCGAGAGCGTCGTAGCCTGCGGACAGGGGGCCTTGCAGATCTTGTGAAGCTTCTCGAGATTTTGCTTTGCGCGCTCAACGGCGCCTCGCTGCACCAGCGCCTCGCCCTGTCCGGCGAGTGCCGTCGGATCATTCGGTTCCAGCTTCAGCGCCTCGGCGTAAAGCGCCACGGCCTTGCCGGGAAGTTTCTGCCCCTGGGCCACTTGGGCGAGGCCCACATAAGCCGCCCGATTTCGCGGATCGATCACGAGAGCGCTCTCCAGGGCGTCGATCGCCGCATCATATTGGGCGGACGTCGTCAGCGCCTCCCCCTGCCGGACGAATGCCACCGACCGCGCATCGATCTGATCGTCGGGCTTTTGACCATGGCCCGCGCTCCCCATGGTCGCAAGGGCAAGCGCAACCGACAGTGCGATGGGGGTAAGGCGCATCAAAATCTCCATAAACCTATCGCCGGCAAGCCTATCATGGGACCCGCCAGCGCGCGACGAAAAAGCCGTCTGTCCCGTCATGCCCAGGTGTGAGCAGGCGCCCGGACCCGGCTTCCCTCCCGCCCGGAATAGGCAGGGTTTCCGAAACCATGCCTGAACGGCTGGCCTCGAAAGTGTCTGCCTGCCCCCTGCCCTCTTCTGTAAGCAACGAACAGACGGCGTAAACCAAATGTCCGCCCGGGCGCACCAGTTCCGCCGCCAGGCCGAGAAGATGCGCCTGAAGGTTCACAAGCCGCGACAGGCGCTTGGGATCCAGTCGCCAGCGGCTTTCCGGATTGCGCCGCCAGGTGCCGGTTCCCGAACAGGGTGCATCGACCAGAACCATGTCCGCTGTGGCTCTAAGGTCCGCAATGACATCCATCTCCGCCCCGGGATTGAGCAATCTTTGCTCGATGATGGTGGCACCCGCCCTTTCCGCCCGGGGCGCCAGGCGCGATAGCCGGTTCCGATCGGTGTCCAGCGCGATGATGCGTCCCCGATTGCCCATTTCGGCGGCGAGCGCGAGCGTCTTTCCCCCAGCACCTGCGCACAGATCGATGACCGTCATTCCGGGCTCGACGCCTGAAGCCAGCGACAGCAATTGGCTGCCCTCGTCCTGTACCTCGATCAGGCCGGAATGGTGCAAAGGATGTTCGTCCACCGCGAAACCGACAGGCAGCCTCAGCCCGATGGGAGACAAAGGCGTAAGCGTGGCTTCGGCGAGCGCGGCCTGCGCTTCCTCCCTGCGGCCTTTCAGGCGATTGATGCGCACATCGAGAGTCGCGCGGTACAACAGAGCGTCGAATTCCGCCGCGTCCAGCAGAAGGTCGAAGCGCTGGACGAGCCATGAAGGAGCGGCCGAGGCATCAACGGCAGCCTCGCCGTCCTGAACCGGAGCGGGGCCGTGCGGAGTGCCGTCGAACAGGGCCAGCAGGCTCTCTTCCTCCTGCGTGACGCCCAGCATGGCAGTCCTGCCCGATGCGGGGCGTTCGCCGGAACGACGTATGGCGCGATAGACCAGTTCCCTCACCGCCCTCCGGTCCTTGGAACCGGCATAGCGGCGCGTCTTGAAATAGCGGGCGATGATCGTGTCGGCAGCAGGGCCCGCATCGCGCGCCGCAGCGATAATATCGTCCAGCAGCTCGATCGCTGCCTGGACGCGTGCCGCGGGCATCATCGACTGATCTCAGCGCGTCGGATAATTGGGCGCTTCGCGCGTGATCGCGACATCATGGACGTGGCTTTCGCGCAGGCCCGCATTGGTGATCCGAATGAACTGGGCACGCTTCTGGAGCTCCCCGATCGTTTCCGATCCCGTATAACCCATCGCCGCCTTCACGCCCCCGACCAGCTGATGAATGATTTCCTTGGCATGGCCTTTATAGGGCACCTGGCCCTCGATACCCTCGGGCACCAGCTTCAGCTGGTCCTTGATATCCTGCTGAAAATAACGATCCGCCGACCCGCGTGCCATCGCGCCTACCGAGCCCATGCCCCGATAGGATTTGTAGGAGCGGCCCTGGTAGAGGAAGGTTTCGCCAGGCGCTTCCTCGGTACCCGCAAGCAGCGAACCCACCATGACGGTGGAAGCGCCGGCCGCCAGCGCCTTGGCGACGTCGCCGCTGGTGCGCAGACCGCCATCGGCGATGACCGGAATGTTGCTTTTGGCCGCTTCGTTGGCGCTATCCATGATCGCGGTCAGCTGCGGCACACCAACGCCCGCGACCACCCGCGTGGTGCAGATCGAGCCCGGCCCGATCCCGACCTTGATCGCGTCCGCGCCGGCTCCGATCAATTTCTTGGTGGCCTCGGCAGTCGCCACGTTTCCCGCCACGATCTGGACCTCGTTGGAGAGCTTCCGGATCCTCTCGACCGCCGCCGCCACTTCGACATTGTGTCCGTGCGCGGTGTCGATGACGATGAGGTCGCACTCGGCGTCGATCAGGGCTTGCGAACGCTCGAACCCCTTGTCGCCGACCGTCGTGGCTGCCGCTACGCGAAGTCGCCCGGTGCCGTCCTTGGTCGCTGCGGGATAGGTGACGGCCTTTTCGATATCCTTCACCGTGATCAGGCCGATCACCCGCCGGTCATCATCGACCACGAGCAATTTTTCGATCCGGCGCTGGTGGAGCTGGCGCTTGGCTTCTTCCTGCGTCACGCCTGGGCCAACGGTGACCAGATTGTCGGCCGTCATCAATTCGGACACTGGCTGTTTCGGGTTTTCGGCGAAACGGACGTCGCGGTTGGTGATGATTCCGGCCAGCTTGCCGCTCTTGTCGGTCACCGGAATTCCGGAAATCTTGTGGCGGGACATCAGGTCCAGCGCGTCGGCCAATGTCTGGTCGCCGGTCATGGTGATCGGATTGACCACCATGCCGCTTTCATATCGCTTCACGGCCCGGACGGCGGCAGCCTGCTCCTCGACCGACAGGTTGCGGTGGAGGACCCCCAATCCGCCCAATTGCGCCATGACGATCGCCATGTCGGCTTCGGTGACCGTATCCATCGCCGAAGAAAGGATCGGAATGTTGAGGCCGATTTCCTTGGTGACCCGCGTGCGCGTGTCCGCCTGGGTCGGCAGCACGCTCGATTCGCCGGGCTTCAAAAGCACGTCGTCGAAAGTGAGCCCCAGGCTGATTTCCATTATTTGTCTCGCTGGTCGGGATTCGGTGCCGCTACATAGGGGGGCTTGAGGTTGGGCGCTAGTTCCGCGTGGGCCGGTAAAGCTTCGGGTCGGCGAGCTTTCGCCCGAGCGCAATCATCAGATCGGCATCTTCCGCCGCGCCGCCCAGCTCGATCGGCCGGTTCAGATCGTCGTCCGCCTTGTGATAGGAGCTGCCCAGAAAGGCGCCGAGCTTCTTCATGTCCGAAAAGGACCCACCCACCATTATCGTCGGAACCCCGGCCTTGGTGAGCTTCCAGCCATCCTGACGCTCGAGAAACGCGTCTATTTCATCGTCCGTGTCGATCGCACGGCCCAGTTCGCGCGCGGTTTCGTCGATCAGCGCATCGATGCGGGCGTGACCGCGGCCGAGGACCGCGACCGGCTCGCCCTTGCCGGCGATCGCTACCGTATCGACGTTGATAGCCGCCACTATCGAGCCGAGGGGAACGGTCGGCCGGGTGCTGAAATATTCCGCCCCAAGAAGTCCCATTTCCTCCGCGGTCGTGGCCATCACCAATATATCCCGCTCCGGCCTCTTGCCACGCGCCAGGGCGCGGGTGATCTCGATCATCATCGCAATTCCACTCGCATTGTCGACCGCGCCGTTGCAAATTCGGTCCGCATCTTTCTCTGTGCCGCAAATTCCGAGATGATCCCAATGCCCGAGATACAGGACGCTCTCTCCGTTTCTGGCCGATCCCCGGAGCCTCCCCACGACATTGTTGGTCGTATAGGAATTGATCCGCGTCGATACGTCCAGTGTCCCGCGTGCGTTCAGGCGAATGGGACGAATGGCTCTAGGATCGGCCTTGGGATCCGGCCTCCCGTCGCCTTTGCCCAGCAATCGTCCAAACGCGCTTTGTGAGGTCACTCCCCGGACCGGGGGGGCAGGAATGATCTGCAGCCGCGTCGATCCCTCGCTCGCAAAGGCCACGACATTCGCCCAGCGAACTTCGTCGGGATAGACACCGATCACGGCGGCCGCCCCGCGCTCGATCAGCGAGGCGACGCTCTGGTCATAACCGGGGTCGCTTTCCAGGCCCTCGGGCGGCGTGGCCCAAAGGAAAGCGATCGCGCCATTTAGATCGAGCCCTGCGAGCTGGTCTATCCCCGCCTCCGGTATGACAAGGCCATGGCCGACGAAGTAAGCCGGCGCATCTTCGATTTTTACGTTTCCCTCCCGCCCGGTCAGGACGAAGTCTCGCGGCCCGACCTTCAGGACCTTTCCTTTCAGCTTCCAGCTGACCTGCGCGGTCGAAGGTACACGCTCCACTAGACCGACCGGCTGGTACCAGCCATTCTCGCCCGCCGGGTCGAGCCCAAGCGCCGCAAGCTGCGATACGATGTACGAAGTGGTTTTGCGTTCGCCTTCGGTGCCGGGCTTGCGGCCTTCATATTCGTCGCTCGCCAGCACCTTGATGTGCCGCATCATCTGTTCGGCGGTGACACCGGGCATCGGCGCCTGGGCGTGCAGATTGGCGGAAAAAGCGGCGAGTAATGGCGCGGCGGCCAGGATCCATTTCGTGCTCATGCGGCGGCTTAGGATGCTCTCGGGGCCGCTTGCAAGAATTTCTATCGGCGCGCCTTGGCGAGGACCGACCGCGCCTGGTCGACATGCATCGACTCGATCATCCGGCCTTCATGTCGTTCGGCCCCTCCGGTAGCGGCTTCAATAAGGCGCCTGGCGGCCTCGATCTCCGCTTCGTCGGGCGAAAACAGGCGATTGGCCGTTTCGATCTGGCTGGGGTGTATCAGGGATTTGCCATCGAAGCCGAAAGATCGGCCTTCTTCGCATTGGCGGGCGAGGCCGGCATCGTCCGCCAGACCATTATAGACACCGTCGAACGCGGCGACGCGATGGGCCCGCGCCGCCAGAACGATCATCTGCAGGCTATGGTGAAGGCCGAACCGGCTTCCGCCCACCGGCAGCCCGAGATCGGCGGAAAGATCGTTGGTCCCCGCAATCAGTCCAGCGGTGGCCGGCGCAATCGCGCTGGCGTGCAAGACGCCGGCCGCGGTCTCGATCATCGCCAGGGCCGGCTTGGTCGTGAGGTTCGCCGTATCCCTGATCTGATCGGGATTCTCGGCCTTTGGAAGAATGACGAAATCTGCCTTGCTGTTGCGAAGCGCCACCACGTCCGACCCGTAATATTCTCCCCCCGCAGCATTGATCCTGATGGCGGTGAGGCGGTCGCCAAAACCTTCCGCCACTGCCGCGACCGCAGCGCGGCGGGCCTCCTCCTTATCGGCATCCTTCACCGCATCTTCGCAATCGAGGATGATCATGTCGGCATCAAGCTCTCTCGCTTTCTCGATCGCGCGCGGGTTGGACGCGGGCAGAAAGAGGATGGAGCGGCAAAGGCGGAGGCGGGATTGGGGCATGATCCGATTCTGCTTGGAAGCGGGGCCGCTTGTCTACATGATAACGTCAATTCGCATCTTGGGGAGGTCGAGCGATGGAAATCACTGCAATGTTCTTTGTTCTGCTGCTGGTCATCATCTACTTGATGGCGAGCATCAAGATCGTCCGCCAAGGCTATCATTATACGATAGAATATTTTGGACGTTTTACGACGGTCGCCCATCCTGGCTTCAATTTCTTTCCGGCTTTCTTCTATCGCGTAGGCCGCAAGGTAAACATGATGGAGCAGGTGCTCGACATTCCGGGGCAGGAGATCATCACCAAGGACAATGCCATGGTGTCGACCGACGGCGTTGTCTTCTTCCAGGTGCTGGATGCGGCAAAGGGCGCCTATGAAGTTTCGGACCTCTATCTTTCGATCATGCAGCTCACGACCACCAATTTGCGCACCGTCATGGGTTCAATGGATTTGGACGAAACCTTGTCCAAGCGCGACGAGATCAATGCGCGGTTGCTGTCGGTGGTCGACCAGGCGACCGAATCCTGGGGGGTCAAGATCACCCGGGTCGAGATCAAGGATATTCGCCCCCCCGCCGACATCGTCAATGCCATGGGCCGGCAGATGAAAGCGGAACGCGAGAAACGCGCTGTGATCCTTGAAGCGGAAGGCAGCCGCGCGTCGGAAATCCTTCGGGCGGAGGGACAAAAGCAGAGCCAGATACTCGAAGCCGAGGGCCGCCGCGAAGCCGCCTTTCGTGATTCCGAAGCGCGCGAGCGTGAGGCAGAGGCCGAAGCGAAGGCAACCGAGCTGGTCTCCAACGCCATTGCCGGCGGTAACCCGCAGGCCATCAATTATTTCATCGCTCAAAAATATGTCGAAGCGATCGGGCTTTTTGCCACCTCGCCCAATGCCAAGACGATCCTGTTCCCGGTCGAAGCGACCCAGCTGATGGGCACCCTCGGCGGCATTGGCGAGCTGGCGCGCGAGGCGCTCAGCCAAAGCGGCGGCGTTTTACCCCCGCCCCCTCCCACGCCCCCGGCCAAACGGCGCGGACCCTTTGAAGGGAAAGAGCAATGAACCTCGGAGACCTCGGCATCGAGCCGCAATGGTGGTGGCTGATCATCGCTGCGATATTGGGAATAGCCGAGATACTGGTCCCGGGCGTATTCCTCATCTGGCTGGCGGCGGCTGCCGCGATTACGGGCTTTATCGCCCTTGCCACCGGTATTTCGCTGGCTTTCCAGTTCGGCCTGTTCGCTTTGCTGGCTCTGGGCGCCGTCTATTGGGGCCGGCGCTGGTATTCGAACAACCCGATCGTGAGCAGCGACCCCCTGCTCAACGATCGCGCCGGGCGCTTGATTGGCGAGACGGTGGTCGTGGTGAGCGCGATCGAAAATGGAAGCGGTCGGGTAAAAGTCGGCGATAGCGTCTGGATCGCCAAGGGCCCGGATGCCGAAATCGGCGCCCGGATGCGGATCGTGGGCGCCGACGGAACCTGTCTCAAGGTGGAGCCGGCGGTCATTCCGCATTCTCCCGCCATCGGCTGATTTGAGGATTGCAGCATGATTGAACTGGACCGGCGTCATTTCCTGGGCGCCGCGGGCGCGCTTGCCGTTGGACAAGGCCTGTCCGCCTGCACCTCATTGGCCGGCCAGACACCTGCGACCGATGCCGCGGTTCAGGGCCTGCTCGGGGGAATGGCCGAAGAGCTGCTCGCCGAATATCCTGAAAATGCGTCCGCGCTCGGTATCGACAAAGATGCGCGCGCTTCCCTTAAATCCAGGCTGACGGACCGTTCCCCCGCCGGCACCCGCCGCCGGGCCGCTTCTGCGGCGCAACGCCTCGACCTGTTGAAGGCAGTGGATGCCAGCGGCCTCAGTCCCGCCACCCGGATCGATCTGGGGGTAGTCCAGGCAGCACATGAGCTCGCGGTGGAGGGCAGCCGCTTCCCCTTTGGCGACGTCGCGGTCCTCAATAATCAATGGTCCTACCGCAATGGGCCCTATGTCGTGGCGCAGAATATTGGCGCTTTCGTGGAAATACCGGATTTCCTCGACAGCAATCACGGCATCGCCGCAAGGGCCGACGCAGATGCCTATCTGGCACGGCTGGAGGATTATGCGGGTGCGCTGGATGGAGAGACCGCACGTCTCAACCATGACGGGTCGCTAGGAGTGATCGCGCCCGCATTCCTGCTCGACAAGACCCTGAAGCAGATGAAATCGGCCCGTGCCATGCCGGTGGGCGAATGGGGCCTGGTAGGCTCCCTTGCCCGGCGAACTGCCGAAATGCAGGGCGATTATGCGCGGCGTGCGGCCCAAATTGTCAGCGACAAGATCGCGCCGGCGCTGGATCGGCAGATCGCGGAACTGGAGCGTCATCGCGCCCGCGCCAACCAGGATGCGGGCGTGTGGAAGCTGCCCGATGGCGAAGCTTATTACGCCTGGGCGCTAAAGACAGCGACTACCTCGGTTCGTACACCGGAGGAGGTCCATCAGATGGGCCTCCACCAGCTGCGCGAGCTTTCGGCGGCAATGGATCCATTGCTTCGCGCCCAGGGGCTGACCAAAGGCACGGTCGGCGAACGCATGACTGCTCTGGGCAAGGATGCGCGTTTTCTATTCCCCAACAATGATGGGGGTCGCACGCAAATCCTGGATTATATCAATGGCCGCGTTGCGGATGTTCGCAAACGACTTCCAAAGGCTTTCGCTACGCTCGTTCCGGGCAATCTCATCGTCAAGCGCGTGCCGCCGGAAATCGAGGCCGGGGCGCCGGGCGGTTATGCCGCTGCCGGCTCGATCGACGGTTCGGTCCCCGGCAATTATTATATCAATCTGCGGGATACCTCGATCTGGCCGCGCTACGCGCTCCCGACGCTCACCTATCATGAGGGCATTCCCGGCCATATCTGGCAGGGCGAATATACCTATAAGCTGCCGCTCATCCGGTCGTTGCTTGCCTTCAATGCTTATTCCGAAGGCTGGGCGCTTTATGCCGAACAGCTAGCCGACGAACTCGGCGTCTATGAGGAAGACCCGATCGGGCGCCTCGGCTATCTGCAATCCATGTCGTTCCGCGCCTGTCGCCTCGTCGTGGACACCGGCCTGCATTCCAAACGCTGGACGCGAGACCAGGCGATAAACTGGTTTGCCACCACCAACGGATCAACGATTGAGGAAGTGAGCGGCGAAGTGGATCGCTATTGCGCCTGGCCCGGACAGGCCTGCGGGTACAAGGTCGGGCATAACGAGATCAACCGGTTGCGCGACAAGGCCGTGGCCGCATTGGCCGACCGCTATGACCTGCGTACCTTCGACGACGCTTTGGTTAAGGGCGGCGCGGTTCCACTGACACAGCTCGAACGCGTGATCGATACCTATATCCAGGCACGGAGCGGCTGAGGCCGCTCCGTCGGCGTGGCCTCAGGCTGCGCTGGGGGCTGCTTCCATGACGCCCTGATCGACGTGCGCTTCGAACTTGGCGAAATTGTCGATAAACAATTTCACCAACTTGGCGGCGGTAGCGTCATAACCGGCTTTGTCGGCCCAGGTTTCGCGCGGGTTGAGGATGGAGCGGTCCACGCCCGGAACGCTGACCGGAACCTCGAAACCGAAATTATCGTCGACCCGGAATTCGGCATTCTTCAGGCTTCCGTCGAGCGCGGCGTTCAAAAGCGCGCGGGTGGCCTTGATCGGCATACGCTTGCCGACGCCATATTTTCCGCCGGTCCAGCCGGTATTGACCAGCCAGCAATCGACATTGCCCTTGGCGATCCGCTCCTTGAGCAAATTGCCGTAGACCGAAGGATGACGCGGCATGAACGGGGCGCCGAAGCAAGTCGAGAAGGTGGCTTCCGGTTCGGTCACGCCGATCTCGGTGCCCGCGACTTTCGCGGTATAGCCCGATAGAAAATGGTACATCGCCTGGTCGGGCGTTAGCTTGGCGATCGGAGGCAACACGCCGAACGCATCGGCGGTGAGCATGACGATATTGCGCGGCACCGGCCCCATGTTATCGGCCGACGCATTGGGAATGAAGTCGATCGGATAGGCGCCGCGGCTATTTTCCGCGAGGCTGTTGTCATCGAAATCGAGCTCGCGCGTTTCGGGGTCGATCACGACGTTTTCGAGCACGGTCCCGAAGCGGCGCGTGGTTGCATAGATTTCGGGCTCGGCCTCTTCCGACAAACGGATCATCTTGGCGTAGCAACCGCCTTCGAAATTGAAGACCGCCGTATCGGACCAGCCATGTTCGTCATCGCCGATCAGCGTACGGCTCGCATCGGCCGAAAGGGTGGTCTTGCCGGTTCCGGAAAGGCCGAAGAATACGGCGGTATCGCCCTTGGGCCCGATATTGGCCGAACAATGCATCGGCATGACGCCCTTAACGGGAAGCAGGTAGTTGAGGATGCCGAAGACCGATTTCTTCATCTCGCCGGCATAGGCCGTGCCGCCGATCAGGATCAGCTTTTCGCTGAGATTGACTGCGACGACCGTTTCCGTGCGGGTGCCATGACGGGCGGGATCGGCCACGAAGGTCGGCAGGTCAATGATCGTGAATTCGGGCGTGAAGCCGGGAAGCTCTTCGCTCTCCGGACGAACCAACAAAGTGCGAATGAACAGATTGTGCCAGGCGAGTTCGTTGATGACGCGAACATTGACGCGGTGCTCGGGCTGCGAGCCTCCGAACAGGTCGGCAACGAACAGGGTCTCTTTCTTCGCCAGCTCAGCGAGGAAGTCCGCCTTCAGGGCAGCGAACTGCTCGGTCGAAATCGACTTGGCATTGTCCCACCAGATATTATTCTCGGTCTCCGCGTCGCGGACCATGAACTTGTCCTTGGCCGAACGGCCGGTATGCTTGCCCGTCTTGACCACCAAAGGTCCGTCCTTGGCGAGCACACCTTCGCCACGCCGCACCGCCTGTTCGACCAGGGCGGCGGTCTGGAGGTTCCAGTGCTGCTCTGCCGAGGTCTCGATCCCCTGATCGGCAAGTGTGTAAGCGGGCACTCGATTGGCCACCTTAAATCTCCCTGGAAATGGACTTGGAACAGCGGAACCGGCGCTGCGGCTTAGTTGCCGCCCGCATAGCGAGCAGGCCCGCTTTCGTCAAAGCCTGCCTTTGGTTGCGGCTTGAGACCCGATTTACTAAGACCCGCCTTCAGGTTGCGGGGAAGGCTTTTCGAGCATGTCGATAACGATCGCTCTCGTCGACGACGACCGCAACATCCTGACATCCGTCTCGATCGCGCTCCAGTCCGAAGGCTATGCGACCCGCGTCTATTCAGACGGCGAGGCGGCATTGAAGGCGCTGGTCGACAATCCGCCCGACCTCGCCGTCCTCGACGTCAAGATGCCGCGAATGGACGGAATGGAATTGCTGCGGCGGCTGCGCGAGAAAAGCACGGTTCCAGTCATCTTCCTGACCTCCAAGGATGACGAACTCGACGAGGCGCTGGGACTCGCCATGGGTGCCGACGATTATATCGCCAAGCCCTTTTCGCAGCGCCTGCTGATAGCGCGGATCCGGGCTGTCCTGCGCCGAGCAGAAATGCGCGCCATCCCCGTCGGATCGGAGGAGCTAGCGGCCGAACCCTCGCAAATCGTCCGCGGCCGCCTGTCGATGGACCCGGCGCGGCACCGCGTTACGTGGGACGGGCACGACGTCACCCTCACCGTCACCGAATTCATGATCTTGGAAGCGTTGGCGCAGCGGCCCGGAGTGGTCAAATCGCGCAATCAGTTGATGGATGTCGCTTATCAGGATGACATCTATGTCGACGACCGTACCATCGACAGCCACATCAAACGGCTCCGGCGCAAGTTCCGCGCGGTCGATGACGAATTCAAGGCGATCGACACCCTTTACGGCGTCGGATACCGCTTTGGCGAGGAATGAAGAAAGCCAGCTAAGGCTGCGCTGGTCGGGCAAGCTTTCCCTTACGCAGCGTATCCTCGCGGTGAACATCTTCGCGCTGGCGATCCTGGCCGGAAGCCTCTTCTATCTCGACAGTTTCCGCGCCCGTATCGTGTCCGACCGCCTGCAGCGCGCCCAGACCGAGGCGCGCCTTGTCGCCCAGTCGCTCGGTTTTGCCGACCGCGGCGCGCGCCCCGCCTTGCTTCGCAATCTCGGGCAGGTTTCAGGCACACGGCTCAGGATCTACCGGGCGGACGGCACCAAACAGATGGACAGTTGGAGCGGGACATCGCCTACTTATGCTCTTCGCGATCCGGTCAAGGAGCCCTGGGACAAGGATATTGCCCGGCTACTCGACAATGGTTTCGACGCGATCGTCGGGGCAGAGCGCGCGCCCGACTTCGCTCCGCCGGATGTAGACACGCTGGATGCGTGGCCGGAGGCGCGAACGGCGCTCAGCACACGCGACTCCACCACGATGTTGCGCCGCGCCCCGGACAGCACGCCCTTCATATCCGCCGCCGCGCCCATTCCTTTGGATACGGAATCGGTGCTGTTGGTGACTTCCAATCCCCGCGACGTTCGAAAGATCGTGCGGGGCGAGCGGCTGACGCTCGGCATCGTCCTGCTCGTGACGATCATATTATCGGTTTTGCTATCCCTGTTCCTGGCGCGAACCATCGCCATGCCCCTGCGTCACCTGGCACGCGCTGCGCTGCGGGTACGCCTTGGGCGCGCTCGCGAAGTTTCGGTGCCCCTACTCCCGGCACGCCGCGACGAGATCGGCTTGCTGGCAAGAGCGCTGCACGACATGACCCAGTCGCTGCGTCATCGGATCGATGCGACCGAAGCGTTTGCGGCGGACGTCACGCATGAACTCAAGAACCCCCTCGCGTCGCTGCGGTCCGCGGTAGACAGCCTCGACCGGGTCGAAGACCCCGCGCTTCGAGGCCAGTTGCTCGATGTGGTCCGTCAGGACGTCCGGCGCCTTGACAGGCTGATCGTCGATATTGCCGAGGTTTCGCGGCTGGATGCCGAATTATCGCGCGCCCGGTTCGAAACCGTCGATCTTGGAATGATGATCGAAGCGCTGCTGGGCGTCTGGGAACAACGTGCCGCCGAACGTTCGGTCCGCATGGCCTTCGCCCGGCCGAGGTCAGGAACCGCAGTTATCATGGGCGATGAATCGCGGATCGCGCGGGTGCTCGACAACTTGGTCGATAACGCCATTTCCTTCTCCCCCCCCGATGGCCTGGTGGAGATTGCCGCCACCAGCGTCGGAGATGAAGTGATCGTCAGCGTGGAAGATGAAGGCGCCGGCGTGCCGGAGGCCGTGCGTGAGGCCATCTTTAACCGTTTCCATAGCATCAGGCCCGATAGCGAGGATTTCGGCCGCCATTCCGGCCTTGGCCTTGCGATCGCCAAGGCGATCGTGGAGGGCCATGACGGGCAGATAGAGGCCGAGGACCGGCATGACGGACGTTCCGGCGCTCGTTTCGTGATCAGCTTTCCGGGGATGAATGAATGAACAACAAATCCTTGTCTTCGGAGACGCTTCACGTCTCCTGCGTGGCGGTGAAGGGTCGCGCGGTCCTGATCTCGGGCCGTTCGGGCTCGGGAAAATCGGACCTTGCGCTTCGCCTGATCGATCGCGGCGCACTGTTGGTGAGCGATGATTATACGATGGTGCGCCGGGTGGACGGGCGCCTGCTCGCCAACGCCCCTGAAAATATCCAGGGAAAGATCGAGGTCAGGGGCATCGGATTGTTGGAATTCGAGACTGCCAGCGACATGCCAATATGCCTGGTGGTCGACCTCGACCGCGACGTCGAACGCCTGCCTCCCGAACGTGAAATGATGAAGATTGCGGGCGTTTCGGTGCCGCTGGTCGCGGCCAATGCGCTTGAGGCCTCTGCGCCCGTCAAGGTAGAAGCGGCGCTCCATCATTTCGGGTTGCGCCCTTAAATGCCGTCCAATTCCACTCCGAAACGAATCCTGCTGGTGACGGGCCTTTCGGGAGCGGGAAAATCCACCGTTTTGCGGACGCTGGAGGATTCGGGATGGGAAGTGGTGGACAACCTCCCTTTGTCCTTGCTCGAACATCTGCTTTCCACGCCCCTTTCGGAAGCCGTTTCCAAAGCCGGAAGGCCACTGGCGATCGGCGTTGACAGCCGGACCCGGGATTTTGACGCCAGCCGGATCGTGCAGCAGGTCGAAAACCTCGGCAGCGGCAGCGTCTTTCCAGTGGAAACGCTCTATCTCGATTGCGCCGGCTCCGAATTGCTGCGCCGTTATTCGGAAACTCGGCGGCGCCATCCGTTGGCGTCCGATCGCCCCGCTACCGACGGAATCGCCGCCGAACGCGAACTGATGGAGCCTTTGAAACGGCTTGCCGATTATCTGATCGACACCACCGACAGCGATCCCAACCTCCTCCAGCAACAGATCCGCCAGCGCTTCGGGACGGCGGGAGCTTCGCCTAATCTGCAAATCATGTCGTTCGGCTTTGCCCGGGGCCTTCCGCGCAACGCGGATAATGTGTTCGACATGCGCTTTTTGAAAAACCCGCATTGGCAGGACGAATTGCGGCCGCTGACCGGGCTTGATCCCGCCATCGGCGACTATATCGCGTCCGACGAAAGCTATGCCGAAGCGGTGGCGCGGATCGAGGAATTGATTCTCCTGCTCCTTCCCCGTTATTTTCATGAGGGAAAATCCTATATCTCGATCGCATTTGGCTGTACGGGGGGGCGCCATCGCTCGGTCCACATCGCGGAACGGGTGGCGGCACGGTTGCGCGAAGCGGGATTTTCGCCCACGGTCGAACATAGAGACCTCGGGTCGTTCCCGCGCGACGAGATCGAGGCCGCCCAGCGGGCGGAAGTGGAAGATTAGATCCAAGGTGTATCGATGATCGGTTTGGTGCTTGTGACGCACGGTCGGCTTGCGTCGGAATTCGTCACTGCCATGGAGCATGTCGTTGGTCCGCAGGAGCGGATCGAGGCGATCTGTATTGGTCCTGATGATGACATGGAGGCGCGCCGCGACGATATTTCGGCGGCGATCGCTAAAGTGGAAACGGGCAAAGGTGTGATCATCCTCACCGATCTGTTCGGGGGGACCCCGTCGAACCTTGCCATATCGCTGATGAAATCCGAAAATATCGAGGTCATAGCCGGCGTTAATCTGCCGATGCTGATCCGGCTGGAGGGCGCGCGCAAGATCATGGGCGTCAAGGCCGCGGTAGCGGCCGCGCGCGAAGCGGGACGTAAATATATCTCGGTCGCATCCGAGATATTGGGTGAGACCGTCTGAACGTGGCAAGCCGGACCGTCGACGTCCTGAACAAGCGCGGACTTCATGCCCGCGCCAGCGCCAAATTCGTGACGCTCGCGGCGAGTCAGTCCGCAGCGATCGAGGTGGAAAAGGATGGCTCGAAAGTCTGCGGCACCTCGATCATGGGGTTGATGATGCTGGGCGCCGCATTGGGTGACAAGATCACGATCAGCGCCGAGGGTGAAGGTGCCGAGCAGGCCGTCGCCGCGCTGGCGGAATTGGTCGAGGCTCGCTTCGGCGAGGAATGATTTGCCCCGCGAGATCACCGCATTTTCCAATCCGCTGGTGAAACAGGTTCGAGGGCTTCGGGAAAAGAAGAATCGCCGCGCCGAGGGCCTGTTTCTGGCCGAGGGCTTGCGGATCCTGACCGAGGCGCGCGAAGCCGGCTTCCTGCCCGAGCTAACATTCTACGCTTCCGGCGCCGCGCACCCCCTGCTCGACCAACTAATAGCGGAGGCGGAGGCCGGCGGCGGCGAGGCAATCGAAACTACTTCCGACATCCTGCACAAGATATCCGGCAAGGATAATCCACAGATAGTGCTCGGAGTCTACAAGGCCTTCCCAACCGACCTGGACCTTATCGACCGCGGCAAGGCGGATTTGTGGATCGTGGCCCAGGCGCTACGGGATCCGGGCAATCTCGGCACCATCCTTCGCACCGGCGATGCGGTCGGCGCCGGCGGTCTTATCCTGGTAGACGATTGCGCCGATCCCTTTTCGGTCGAGGCCGTCAGGGCCTCGATGGGCGCCCTGTTCACGCAAAAGATCGCGATGGCTTCCTGGCCGGACTTCATAGCCTGGCTGCGCGCGGGTGAAGGCGAGCTGATCGGCACCAGCCTCAATTCGAGCCAGGATTACCAGCAGCCGCGCTACCGCACACCCGCCTTCCTTCTGGTGGGCAACGAGGCGCAGGGCTTACCGGCGGAATATGAGGCCGAATGCGACACGCTGGTGAAGATACCTATGCTCGGAAAGGCCGACAGCCTCAACGCGGCCGTGGCGACCGCGGTTACGGCTTATGAAATTATCAATCAGTGGCGGCGATAGTGGGGAACGATTGACACGCTCAGCCGCGGGAGGGCCACTTGGAACGGACCGGAGTGAACATGCCCAGATGGCCGGCCTATCTGATGCTCGCCGCCGCCGCGGCCTGCGCCTATCCCGCCGTAACTACTGACGCCCCGGCCCCGGGAAATTATCGCGCTCTTGGCCAGGAGCCCGGCTGGAACCTGATTATCGCCGACGGCCGGATCGACTATGTGGGCGATTATGGCGAGACCAAGATCAATGTCGCCAGGCCCGCGCCTCGCACGACTTTCAACGGCCATCGTTACGAAACGGCGCGGCTGATCGTCGATGTCACCCACACGCGCTGCAACGATTCGATGAGCGGCCATGGCTACGCCGACACCGTCGCCGTGACGGCGGACGGCAAGAATGTTCACGGGTGCGGCGGCACGAGACGTACCGACTGGGATATGTGAGGAGTTACGCGAAAGTCGCTTATTCGGCAGCTTCCGCGATATCGCTCGAAGACAATTTGGTTAGGCTACGCGTCCCGATCTCGACCATCGGGAGAGGCTCGATCACCTTCCCGCCCGTTTCCACCTTCAGCGTTTCGAACCGCTTGGCCTGGGTCATGACCTGGCTTTCCAGGCTTCCGACGAAATCATTATAAGCCCCAGTGGCCTGATTGAGACTGCGCCCCAGTTTGGCGACATGCGCGCCCATCACCGAAAGCCTGCGGTAAAGCTCCTTGCCAACCTCGGCGACCTCTTTGGCCTGAGCCGCCAGTGTTTCCTGCCGCCACATGCCAGCCATGATCTTTGCCAGCGCCAGCATGTTGATGGTGGACGCGATGATCACTCCGTTCTTGAAGGCGCTTTCGATCAGGTCCGGTGCCCGTTCGGCGGCCGCGGAAAGGAAATGCTCGCCCGGCACGAACATGATGACGAAATCGGGCGATAGATCGAACTGCCGCCAATACCCTTTGCGCCCAAGATCACTGGCATAGCTCCTCATCGCGGCGGCATGCCGCAGCAGATGATCGGCGCGTAGAGCCTCGTCTTCCTCATCGAAAGCCTGTTCGAACGCGACCAGCGGGCATTTCACATCGACCACGATGCATCTTTTGCCCGGCAGGTTGATCACGCAATCGGGCCGAAGCTGCCTTTCGCCGTCGCTGACCGTGGCCTGCAGCGTGAAATCGACATTTTCGGCAAGTCCCGCAGATTCGAGAATGGTCCGCAACTGCTCCTCACCCCAACGGCCCCGCGCCTTGGGGCTGGAGCGCATGACGTTGGCGAGCCGCTGTGTCTCCCGGCGGACATGCTCATTGCCCTGGGTCAGCTGGGCCACGGCTTCGCGCAGGGATTCATAGCTGCCGACGCGCTCTTTCTCGACCTTGCTGAGTCCTTCCTCGTAGCGTTTGAGCGTGGCTTCGACGGGCTGGAGCAGGGCCTTCAATTTCTCCTCGCTCTTTTCACCCGCTTGGTTGAAGCGCGCGTCGGCGCGTTCGAGGAAATGTTTTTGGGCATCCTGGAGCAGCTTGGCGCCCACCTCACTGAACTGGGCCGCCAGCAAATCCTTCGCCTCGGTCAATTCCTTCAGCCGAATGTCGAAATTGCGCGCGTCGGCCTGCAGCCCCGCCAATTCGCGCTGTGCCTCGTCACGTTCGCCAGTGACGGCGCCCAGCGATTGCCGAAGATAATCGGCGGTCCTGGCCCGTTCTTCAGCCAAAGCAGCGGACTGGCGGCTCCCGACGAACCAGCCGAGGCCCAGTCCCGCAGCCAGCAGCACGCCGCCAACAAGCAAGAATGATAGATCCATGACGTCAATCCGATCCCAGAACGAAAAGCGAACTTAGAGCAGGCTTTCCCTACACCCAAGGGAAGTTCGGAGACGAAGGTGTCATCGTTTGCGGCAAGTAGCAGTGCTTGACAGGCGCGCCGCCTGACTGGGTCAAGCGGCCAGTTTTGTGCGCTCTTTCCGTTGCTTGGCCAGTTTCTTTAACACCATCTCCCGCTTCAGGCGGGAGAGATGGTCGATAAAGAGGATGCCTTCGAGATGATCCATTTCATGCTGGAGGCAGATGGCCAGAAGGCCGTCCAGTTCCTCTTCGTGGCTCTGGCCATTCTCATCCAGCCACCGGGCGAGAACCTGGTCCGGTCGCTCGACATCGGCATATTGGTCGGGAATCGAAAGGCAGCCCTCGCTGTAGAGCTGGACGGTCTCAGATTCTTCGACGATTTCGGGGTTGATGAAGACCAGGGGCTCGCGGACGGGCTCGCCTCCCTCCTCTTCCGGCTCCTGCAGGTCGATGACAAGTATGCGCTTGGGAACGCCGACCTGGATCGCGGCAAGGCCGATGCCGGGCGCCGCATACATGGTTTCAAACATGTCAGCGATCAGCGCACGGATTTCGTCCGTCACCTCATCCACGGGTGAAGAAATCTGCCGAAGCAGCGGATCGGGAGTCTCGATAATCGGGAGCAAAGCCATGTTCTTCAAGTAGGATTTTCGGCGCTTTTCGTCAAGATTGGCGCGGCTCTGAACTGGGCTCAGGCCACAGGCCGCCGAGCCCGCAAAGCCTGGGCGAGCGTGCCTTCGTCGAGATAGTCGAGCTCGCCACCCACCGGCAGCCCGTGCGCAAGCTGAGTGATCCGAACCGGGAATCCCTCCAGCCTCTCAGCCAGATAATGGGCGGTGGTCTGCCCTTCCAGCGTGGCGTTCATCGCCAGCACTACTTCATCCACCCCGCCTTCGGACAGGCGAGCGATCAGCCGATCGATGGTAAGATCTTCGGGACGCACCCCTTCCATCGCCGAAAGCCGTCCGCCAAGAACGTGGAATCGGCCCGGAAAGAGCCGCGAGCGATCCAGCGCCCAGAGGTCCGAAACTTCCTCTACCACACAGAGCAGCCGCGGATCACGCTGGGCATCGGTGCAGACGCTGCACGGATCGATCGTGTCGACGTTGCCGCAGGTGCCGCAGATGGCCAGATTCTCGTTCACCCGTTCGAGCGCGCGAAGCAATGGCGTCATGGCCGCCTCGCGTTTCTTCAGCAAATGGAGCACGGCGCGGCGGGCCGAACGCGGCCCGAGGCCCGGGAGCCGTGCCAGCGCTTGCGTCAAAGTCTCGATTTCGGGGGAAGCCATGCCAAAGAGGCATATGGGCTTGAGGCTCCGCTTGCCAAGCGCATTCGAGCGGATAAGGCTTCAACGATGCGCATCGCTTTCATGGGAACCCCGGAATTCGCCGTACCGACGCTCGACGCGTTGGTCGCGGCGGGACATGAGCTGGCGGCGGTTTACAGCCAGCCTCCCCGCCCGGCCGGGAGAGGCAAGGGCCTGCGGCCATCGCCTGTCCAGGCCAGGGCCGAGGCGCTGGGTATCGAGGTCAGGACTCCTTCAACTCTGCGCGGCGAGGCCGAACGAAGCGATTTCGCCGCCCTCGACGTCGATGTGGCGGTCGTTGCTGCCTACGGCCTGATTCTGCCGACCCCAATCCTCGAGGCCCCGAAACGGGGCTGCCTCAACGTTCACGGCTCCATTCTCCCACGCTGGCGGGGCGCCGCGCCAATACACCGCGCGATCCTGGCGGGCGACGGCGAGACCGGAATCACGATTATGGGGATGGAGCGGGGCCTGGACACGGGGCCTATCTATGCGGTTCGGCGAACCTCGATTGACGGCAAGACGGCGGGCGAATTGACCGAAGAGCTTGCCGCCATCGGGGCGGCGATGATGGTCGATGTGCTGGACAGGCTTCCTTCCCTCACCCCTGAGCCGCAGCCCGAAGACGGGATCACCTACGCGGCGAAGATCGAAAAAGAGGAAGCGCGCCTCGATTTCACGCAGGCCGCCGCTGCCGTCGAGCGGCAAATCAGGGCCTTCAATCCCGCGCCAGGCGCTTTCTTCGAATTTCAATCGGAGCGGATCAAGATCCTCACGGCGGTGATAGGGGATTTGGAGGGTGAGCCGGGCCTGGTGCTCGATCACGGCCTCGCCATCGCCTGCGGGGAGGGATCGATCGTACCCGGCCTGGTCCAGCGCGCGGGCCGCGGCGTCATGGCGCCATCGGAAATGCTGCGCGGCTTCGTCATTCCGGCGGGAACGAAGCTGGCATGACCCGATTTCGCCTCATCATCGAATATGATGGCCGGCCCTTCATGGGCTGGCAGCGGCAGCCGCATGGCCCCACGGTGCAGCAGGCCGTCGAGGCCGCCATCTTTGCAATTACGGGCGAGCGTGCTGTGTTGCATGCGGCTGGGCGAACCGATGCCGGGGTTCATGCGCTCGCCATGGCGGTGCATGTGGACGTCCAGCGACCGATAAGCGCGTTCCGCCTGACCGATGCCATCAATGCCAAGCTCCGGCCGCAGCCGGTTGCGATCCTGTCGGCCGAGGAAGTGCCCCAGGATTTCCACGCCCGGTTCAGCTGCATCGGCCGCCGCTATCTGTACCGCATCATCAATCGCCGGTCGCCCCTGGCCTTGGAGGCGGGCCGCGCCTGGCGAATTCCGGTGGTGCTGCACGCCGACGCCATGCACAAGGCGGCGCAGCTTCTGATCGGAAGTCATGACTTCACGACCTTCCGCTCCGCCCATTGCCAGTCACAAAGCCCGGTAAAGACGCTCGACCGCCTGACGGTCAGGCGATTGGGCGACAAGATCGAAATCGAAGCGGCCGCGCGTTCCTTCTTGCACCATCAGGTCCGCTCGATGGTGGGGTGCCTGCAGCTGGTCGGCCGCGGCAGATGGTCAGCCAGGGACCTGAAACAGGCGCTGGAAGCTAAGGACCGGGCCGCTCTGGGCCTGAACGCGCCGCCTGACGGGCTTTATTTCGTGGAAGCGCTCTACGAGACGCCGACAACCGTTTCACGCGCCTGAGGATGCCCCAGAAACGCCTGCGGGCTGGCTGAAAGGCCATAGGCGCCGGCGAGAAAGATCGCGATAACGTCTCCCACCTCCGCTCGGGGCAGCATGACGTCATCGGCAAGCCGGTCGAGCGGGGTGCAGAGGCACCCAACGACGCTGACCTCCTCTCCGGACATCTGGCCGAAGCGATTGGCCACGGCGACTGGATAGTTACGGCGCACCACCTGACCGAAATTGCCGGACGCCGCCAGTTGATGGTGCAATCCGCCGTCAGTGACCAGAAAGGTCTTTCCGTGGCTGACCTTCCGATCGACGATGCGAGTAAGGTAGACGCCGGCTTCTCCCACCAGCCACCTGCCAAGCTCGATGGCGAAAACCGTCTCGGCCAATATTGTGGCGCGCGAGGCGAGTTTGCGGTTCAGGGCCTTGGCTACAGCCTCGACATCAAGCGGCTTTTCCCCCGCAAAATACGGAATTCCGAACCCCCCGCCCAGATTCACCAAAGGTGGCGGAACGCCGATCTTCTCCGCAAGAGCAGCCGCCAGGTCCAGCGTCGCGGCCTGCGCATCGATCAGCGAGTCGGCGCTCAGCGACTGGGATCCGGCGAAGATATGGAACCCCCGCCAGTCGGCCTTCGCCTCGATCAAGCTTCGGACCAAATCCGAAACCCGATCGGAATCTACACCGAACGGCCTGGCTCCGCCGGACATGCGTATCGCGGAGCCCTTGATTTCAAAATCGGGATTGACCCGCACAGCCAGGCGCGGCCGGATCGATTGGCTGTTACCGATAGCCACGGCGCGCTGAGCCTCGCCTTCCGATTCCAGGTTGATCGTGATGCCCTCGGCCATTGCAGCGGCCATTTCACTGTCACGCTTGCCGGGCCCGGCGAAGCTGATGCGATCCGCCGCCGCCCCGGCCCGTAACGCCATTTCCATTTCGCCCGCCGAGGCCACATCGAGACCATCGACCAGTCTCGCGATATTTTTCAATAAAGGCTCATAGCTATTTGCTTTTATGGCATAATGCAGTTGAACGTTAGGAAAAGCGACACGGAAGCGCTCGACCTTGTGCTCCACCATTTGGAAATCATAGACGAACAAGGGTGTATCGCCTGCCTCGCCGATCAGCGTATCCGATCGGCGACCGCCGATGAGCAACATCTCGTCATCAGCGCGGAATGAAGGGGGTATCGGCCCCATCGGCTTGCTCATCCCATCAACTCCATCTTCAACCGCTCGCGATCGACCTTCCCATTGGCGTTCCGCGGTAGCTTCTCCTTGTACAAAAGACTCCGCGGCTGCATGAAATTGGGAAGCTCCCGCTTCAGATGATTGCGCAATTCGGCCTCATCCTCCCTTTTCCCCCTGACGATCAAAGCGATGTTCTCGCCGATCAGGGGATCGGGCACCCCCAATGCGACCGCCTCGGCGACGAGGCCGCTCGCGATCGCCGCTTCCTCGATTTCGGTGGGGCTGACACGATTGCCGCTGGTCTTGATCATCGCGTCGGCGCGCGAGACGAAATAGAATAAGCCATTCTCGTCCATTCGAACGCGGTCCCCTGACCAGACCGCGCCATCGCGAAACCGCTCTGCGGACCGTTCGGCGTCGTTCCAATAGCCTTTGGCGACCAGGGGTCCTTTATGAACCAGTTCGCCTTCCTCACCCGCCTCTGCGGGCGAGCCGTCCGGCCGGGCCACAATCACCTCGGCGAAGGGAATGGCCGTCCCGATCGAATCGGGATGACTATCGACCCACGCAGGATCGAGGCTGGTAGAACGAAAAGCTTCGGTAAGGCCGTACATCAGATGGATCTCGGCCGCGGGAAACAGCTCGCGCATCCGGCGGACAATCGATGGCGGCAATTTGCCGCCGCTGTTGGTGAGCTTTCTGAGCGACAGCGCCGCCCTGGGCGGCCACGCGGCCTCGACCAGTTGCACCCAAAGCGGGGGCACGCCCGCCAGTGTGGTGACGTCATGATGCTCGACCGCCCGGATCACGTCTCGTGGCGCCAGATATTCGATGGGGAAGACGCAGGCTCCCGCGGCCCAGGCGGAAAGAAGCTGGTTCTGGCCGTAGTCGAAGCTGAGCGGAAGCACGCCGAGCGTCCGGTCTCCGGGGCCGAGATCCAGGTAGGAAGCGACGCTGACGGCGCCCAACCAGAGATTGGCGTGGCTCAGCATCACGCCTTTGGGTCGCCCCGTCGAGCCCGAAGTGTAGAGCAACGCCGCCAGGTCGTCCGGATCGGCATTGGATGGCGGCAGAGCGTCATGCCAACCAAGCATCGTCGTCCCTTCCTGCTCTTCCACGGCAGTGCAATTCTCTGGCAAATCACCTGACTTCAACGTCTGCAGCCGCGCTGCACCGCTGATCACGAGCCGCGTGTCGCTATCCGCGAGGATGTGCGCGACCTGGGCGCGCTTGAGCAACGGGTTGATCGGAACATGGATCAATCCGGCCCTGGCGCAGGCCAGTGGCAGCAGACTGGTCATCCGGGTCTTGGGAAGCCAGCTTGCGACGCGGTCGCCTGGCGTCAGGCGGGCCCGGAGCGATGCCGCGAGCGAAGCCACCCGATTTTCGAGGCCCGCATAGTCAAGCACCCCTTCCCGCGTCACGAGCGCGGGCGCCTGACCGTGCCCGCGAAGCGTCAAATGGTCTAGCGGATGCGGAATAGGATCGGGTTTTGACACGGCATCCCTCTAGCGCGACGGCTTCGAAGCCGCTAGGCGGCGGCTGTTTCGCAAATGCAGGGGATCAGGCACGTGGCCTTTAGCGATGCCGAGGAAATTGACCAAACGCTTCGGGCCACCTTGTCCGAAATGCTGGGCCTGCCCGCCGAACAGGTCGCGGCCTTCACCGAATCCTCGCCTCTGTTCGGAGCATTGCCGGAATTCGATTCCATGGCCGTGGCTGGCCTTTTGACCGAGTTGGAGGAACGGCTTGGTATCATCATAGAGGATCATGATGTCGACGCGGACATGCTTGAAACCTATGGAAATTTACTGACCTTCGCCAAAGCCAAAGCGCTGCGTTGAGACTTTGACGATCAAGCCTCAGGCGTTGACCGCCTGCTTCGGCGCGTTCGCCTCGAAATCGGCCTCGGCCAGGAACTTCTCCGCATCCAAAGCGGCCATGCAGCCCGTCCCCGCCGCCGTGACCGCCTGGCGATAGATCTTATCCATCACGTCACCGCAGGCGAACACCCCGGGAACGCTGGTTCGCGTGCTTCCCGGATCGACCTTGATGTAATTGTCCTCGTCGAGCTCGACATGGCCGTTGAACAATTCCGTCGCCGGCGAATGGCCGATCGCGACGAACCCGCCCTCGACATCGATCCGTTCGATCGCTCCGGTCCTAATATCCTTGAGATCCAATGCCACCAGCCCCTCGGGCTCTCCGCCACCGACGAAAGTTTCGACTTCCCGGTTCCAAAGGATCTTGATGTTGGGATGCGCAAACAGGCGATCCTGCAGGATCTTTTCGGCACGCAGCGAATCGCGGCGGTGGATCAGGGTGACGTCATGGCTATGGTTGGTCATGTAGAGCGCTTCTTCCACGGCGGTATTGCCGCCGCCGATCACGGCGACCTTCCGGCCCCGGTAAAAGAAACCGTCGCACGTGGCGCAGGCGGAAACGCCCTTGCCCTTCAAATGCTCTTCGCTGGGAAGGTTCAGCCATTTGGCCTGTGCCCCGGTCGCGATCACCAGCACGTCGCCGGTATAAACGGTTCCGCCATCCCCGATCAGGCGGAACGGGCGCTGCGACAGGTCGACCTCGCCGATATGATCCCACATCATCCGGGCGCCGACATGCTCCGCCTGGGCCTGCATCTCCTCCATCAGCCAGGGTCCCTGGATCACCTCGCGGAAACCGGGATAATTTTCGACGTCGGTCGTGGTGGTGAGCTGGCCGCCCGGCTGGATACCCTGCACGACGATCGGCGCCATACCGGCCCGCGCTCCATAAATGGCCGCCGAAAGCCCGGCGGGGCCGGAACCGAGGATAAGCATGCGGGTGGAATGGGTTGCGGGCATAAAGTCTCTGTGATGATGGTTCGATCAAGCGGAAGATGGGATCGCCCCCTACCCGCCGCAACGCATGTTCCACATTTGCGGGGGCGGAGTCTCGCTGGTAAGGCGACTTATCAACAGAAAATCGAAAAGTGAGGCGTCCAATGTCCCAGCACGATAACCCCCTGGGCCTCGACGGCTTCGAGTTCGTGGAATTTACCGGGCCCGATCCCGAAGCGCTGGCGGGCCTCTTCACCGCTTTGGGCTTCACGCACATGGGCAATCACAAGTCCAAGAATGTGCGCCATTATGCGCAGGGCGACATCAACTTCATCCTCAACATGGACAAGGCCGGCCAGGCGGCGGGATTCCGCGACGCGCACGGGCCCTCCGCCAATGCGATGGCCTTTCGGGTAAAGGATGCAAAAGCGGCATTCGCAATGGCGGTAGAGCGCGGCGCGACTCCGGTCGATTGCCCTCGGGACTCCGGAGAATTGGAAATCCCCGCGATTGAGGGGATTGGTGGTTCTTACCTCTATCTGGTCGATCGCTATGGCGCAGAGCAGATTTATGATGTGGATTTTGATCCAGTGCCAGGGGCCACGCGCGACCAACGATCCGCGGGCCTTCACACGCTCGACCATCTGACCCACAATGTGAATCGCGGGCGCATGAATCATTGGGCCGAATTTTACGAAAAGATCTTCAATTTTCGCCAGATTCGCTATTTCGACATTGAAGGGCAGCAGACCGCCCTTGTTTCGAAGGCGATGACGGCCCCCGACGACAAGATCCGTATCCCACTCAACGAAAGCCAGGACGAACATAGCCAGATCGAGGAATTCCTCCGGCAATATAAGGGCGAAGGAATCCAGCATATCGCGCTCGCGACGGACGATATCTTCGCCACCGTGGACCGGCTCCGCGCCAATGGGGTGAAGTTCCAGGACAGTCCCGATACCTATTTCGACATGATCGATGCGCGGCTCCCGGGCCATGGCCATGATGTCGCCGAGATGCGCAAGCGCAAGATATTGATCGACGGCTCACCCGAGACCGGCGAGGGCCTTTTGCTCCAGATTTTCACCGAGAATATGGTGGGTCCGATCTTTTTCGAGATCATCCAGCGCAAGGGGAATCAGGGCTTTGGCGAGGGCAATTTCAAGGCCCTGTTCGAATCGATCGAACTGGACCAGATTCGCCGTGGCGTCCTGCCGGCGTCGAAGGAACCTGCCTGACCCGACGCCGACCGTGTGAGCGCCTGCCGGAACACCCGTCGCGGACAGAGCGTTTCCGCGCTGTAACGTTCAAAAGGGACCAGGAAGATGGACGACCGCGATACCGTCACCGAAAGGGAAACAATTATCGTCGAGCGCAGCAGCGCCGGCGGTGTGATCGCCGCCATTGCCTTGCTGCTCGTGGTGGTAGCCGTTCTGGCTTATTTCGGATTGCTGCCCTTCTGACGATCGGCCGCGCCGGGCCTCATGGTTATGACGGTCCGAGCGCGGGTCGCCGCCACAGGCGTGGTCGGCCGGGATAAAGCGTTCGCGAGGCGAAGACGCTGCGGATTCGGGATCATTTCCGCAAGCGCCTAGGTCAGCCCTTGCGGATTTGCATCAAACAATCGATCCACGCCCCTATGACCGAGATCAAGTATCGCATGGCGACAAAGGCCGATGCAGCCGCCATGTCCGTTCTGGGGCAGCAAAGCTTCATCGAGACCTTTGGCGACCTTTACCGCCCGGAGGATTTGGACACCTTCCTGCAAAGGCACAGCGAAGATCGTTGGCGCGAAGAACTCCGCGATGAGGGGATCTCCGTACGAATCGCTGAGCAACAGGGAATATTTATCGGCTTTGCCAAGGTCACGCCCTTGGCGTTACCGGTGACTGCCGGGGGTTCACCGGTAGAACTTGCCCAATTCTACATTCTGAAGCCCTGGCAAGGGGAGGGTATCGCCGCGCCGCTTATGGAATGGGTGCTGGGTGAGGCCCGGTCGCGCGGCGCCGACGCGCTGTTTCTCTCGGTCTTTTCCGAAAATCACCGCGCGCGCCGTTTTTACGATCGATACGGCTTCGTATTCGTCCAGCCTTACGCTTTCATGGTCGGCGACCAGGCCGACGAAGATCACATTTTGCGTCTCGACCTGCGCAAGCGTCGGCCTTCCTAGGCGCCGGTGCATGACAGCTGACAATCCGGGCCAATATGGCCAATCCCTGCTCGCGATTGGCTTGGGCGCTCTCGTGATGGCCGCGGCCTCCCAGATCGAAATTGCGCTAACAGCAGTGCCGCTCACCACGCAGAGCTTCGCCGCCTTGTCGCTCGGTGGATTTCTGGGCTGGAGGCTTGGCGGAGCTGCCTTGTTGCTATGGTTGCTATTGGGCGCGTCGGGGCTGCCCTTCTTCGCGGACGGCAAGGCTGGCTTCGACCACCTGACAGGAGCGACCGCCGGATATCTGTTGGCCTTCCCGATCGCGGCGGCGCTGGCCGGCTGGCTGACGGCGACCTTTGCCGCCAAATCCCTCCCCCGCCTCTTCTATGTCATGCTTGCCGGCCACGCTCTGTGCCTGGTTTCGGGCACCTTTTGGCTTGCGACCCGGATCGGAACCGCCAAGGCGATTGAGGTCGGGATGACCCCCTTCCTGCTCGGAGCCATCCTGAAATCAGCTCTGGCTGCCCTTACCGTGGCAGTGTTGCTCAAGGTTCGATCGCGGCGTCCCGCTTCCGCCGAAGCCATCTGAGATCCTTCCGCCACCCCGTCGCGAACAGGAGGTAGAATCCCGTGATCGCAAGCCAGAGGGTGAAGAAAGTAACCGCCACGATCAGGGGATGATTGAAGCTTGTGCGGTTCAGATAATCCATATTGTGAAGCATCCACAGCACATCCCATAGCCGCCAGCTGTCGTTGCGCCGCTCAAGGAGCTTCCCGGTCGTTCCCGAGACGTAGAAGGAGCTGTTTCGTTCGTCCGCAAAGTCCACCCGCCATATGGGCAGCTCATGCTCCCTGACGGCAAGGGTTAGTCGGTCGAGCGGTTCGACCCGCTGGACCCGCGAAGGTTCGTGATAGGCGGCGACCGCGATAGCCTCAGCGAGCGTCGCATCCACCGTCACGGGGCTTCCCGTTTCGCTGTCGAACAGCCGGGTGCCGCCTGCGATATCTATCTCGATTACCTGCCGGTCGAGCAGAGGAAGCACGGCAAGGCCCGTCACCGGCTGCGAGCCGACCGATGCAAGCGCCCGTCCCCAGCCGCCGCCGGCCGGCATTGGGATCGTGGGAGTTTCGGGTGCGTGGCCGCCGCTCACCTCCTCATGATCGAGCAGCGCCATTCCGAGGCCGCTGATCGTCCATAACAGGAACTGGATGCCGAGGATCAGGCCCACCCATTTATGGATCTTCCTGAACAGCAAGGGCGATATCTTCACGGCTGCGCCCTCCGCCGTTTCCTTGGAAAGGCGTAGAAGAGCATCCAAATACCGGCCAGCGTCATCGCGAGAGTGAGCCAGCAGGCGAATATCAGCAGGCGGTTGTTGACGTCGTCACGGGTCTCATAATCCATGATGTGCGTCATCCAGAAGAAGTCGAAGACGCGCCACAATTCGTGCCGGCGAGTGACAAGCTCGCCCGTCGAGGGTGCGAAATAGAGCGTTGGCTTGTTCCATCCCTCGAAATCGGCCCGCCAAAGGGGCGCTTCGCGTCCCCTCACTTCGCCCGGAACCTCATTGATCAGCTGCACGCTCGCCAGTTTTTCGTGCCCGGTGAACCAATGGTCGGCCAGCTGCCTGATCTGGTCTTCGGTGGGAGGCGGCAGGGATAGGCCGGTGGACGCATCGACCAGGGACCGCCCTGCATCGGACGCCACGATGTAGGTTGGTCGGCCTAGCAACCAGTGAAGCTTGACCGATTCGGCGCCCGTCACCGAGCGCGCGGCGAGCATCGGGTCGATAAGGGATGCGGCTGCGACCGGCCGTAGTTCGCCATCACGAACGAATTGATCGCCATGGATGATGTCGATGCTGATCGCGGTCATATAAAGACCGCTGACCGACCAGATCAGGGCCTGTATGCCAATCAGCGCCGCTAGCCATTTGTGCGTGCGGCGCGCCACAATCGGCCATCGTCCCTTAGTCAAATTTGCCTCCGATCAGGAAAGACGCCCGCCGGAGGCATATCGACGCCGCTCCCGATCAGCAATGGTCCGCCGCCCGCCACAGATTGTTCGCGGGTCATAGGCGTCAGCCAAGCACGGCACTCTGCCCGTGGTTTCGGTATCTCCGGATGAGGGATCGATCGCCGCATTGCTAGCAACCGAGTTCAGGCCGCAGTAGGATAATTTTTCAATGGTAGCGGAGGAGGGACTTGAACCCCCGACACGCGGATTATGATTCCAACGGAACAGCCTATAGACGCGTCTACGTAGCACCAGCTTGTTCGCTGCTGCACACTAAGCGACGCATCTCGTCCTGAACGTTGCGCACCTTCCCGTTCGCCTCGTCGAATAAATTGAAAGCTAGCACTTGGCCGCCTCGCACGTTCTGTTTCCCAGCGCCGGAGACGCTGAAGGTGTGCTTGCCGACCTCCTCAAATACAAGGGAGCCCGAAACTCCGCTCCAGGAGCCCCACGTCATTCCCGTCGAGAAGGAGACCAAGCCCGTGTTCTCGTCGGCGCTATCTACTTTGTAATTTAGAGCATGAATCGCCTTGACTGCGAGCTGTTTGAGTAGTGCTTTAGTCCCCACGAAATTCTCGCCATCTAAGGAAACCTTGCTAGGCGCGGGCTCATTCATGGCTGCTGCAACAGGGGCGCCGCACTTGGGGCAGGCCGTTGCGCGGTCAGAGACCTCATGCCCGCAATCTTCACACGTTACCAATGCCATACACATTCCCCCTAACGACGCCTGATAGGACAGTGTGCGACCACAGAGAAGCCTTTCCTCGCAATCCCCGTAATAGCTGGTCTCCTCCTGCCGTCAGCATTACCAAAGCGTCAGCGGATGCGTTCACCCTGAACGCGTTCTGCGGGTCCTGAACAGGTGAGAGAGCAATTGATCAGAAGCATCTTGGCGGAGGCCCCAAAGCAGCGCTACGCAGAAATCCAGCAAAGAATTAAGCGCCTTTCCATCACCTTAAATGAGACGCGGAAGGAAATCAGCCGACTAACTGCCGAACGGAGTGAGATAGCGTTGGCGGCATGTGCCGAGATAGGAAAGTTGGTTCAGCTCTCTGGAAAATTTGGAAAAGCCCAAGCAGTGAAGGCAGCATGACGCCATGAGCGGATTGAAGGCTCGGGCATTTGCTCGCCAACGACGACCGGTAGTGGATGTTGGGTAATTTCGATTTGAACAAACCGGTGCGCCGGGATGTCCCCATGGTCTAGGCCGTGAACCCATAAACGGGATTCCCTTGGCGGCGGTTTTCTGATTCAGGCTCGTCATGAGCCGATATGACCTGACTGATTTCGAGTGGCGCGTGATTCAGCCGCTATTGCCGAACAAGCCGAGAGGCGTGCCCAGGGTCGATGACCGGCGGGTGCTGAACGGGATTTTCTGGGTGCTGCGTTCGGGCGCGCCGTGGCGCGATCTGCCGGAGCGTTATGGCCCCAGGACAACGTGCTATAATCGCTTCGTGCGCTGGCGCCGGGCGGGCGTGTGGGACCGGTTAATGGACGCGATCACCGCAGCTTACGATGGCGACATCCAGATGATCGACAGCACTTCTATCCGGGCGCACCAGCAGGCTGCGACCCTAAAAAGGGGGGTCGAGATCATTGTCTCGGTCGCTCCCGGGGCGGTCTCACGACCAAGATCCACGCGGTGGTCGACCGGCAAGGCTTGCCCGTCAGGCTCGGCCTGACGGCGGGCCAGGCGCATGATGCACCGGCCGCGCTGGCCCTGCTCGACCGGCTCGAACCGCGGACCATCGTGCTCGCCGACAAGGCCTATGATGCGGGCAGCATCCGCGACCTCATCGAAGAGCAAGGCGCGGTGCCCAACATCCCCGCCAAGTCCAACCGCAAATGGAAGCCCTGCTTCAGCCGGGCGCTCTACCGCGAGCGCAATCAGGTCGAGCGCTTCTTCAGCAAGCTCAAGCACTTCCGCCGCATCGCAACCCGCTACGATAAGCTCGCCGAAAACTTCCTCGCCATGGTCAAGCTCGCCTCAATGCGCCTGTGGTTGCGCGCTTATGAGTCTACGGCCTAGATTGGACTCTAGACCGCGCGCGTCAGGCGATTAGATCGACCTTCTCGCTCTGATTACAGAACCGTTCGAGTGCTGACCCGAACCTCTGTGCAACAGATGGTGGAGCGACTGTGATGAACAGAATATTCGGTGCTAACCTGCCCCTCACTACAGGCAACCGATGATCGCTACCACATGCAGACATCAATCGTTCCCGAACTTCATGGGCTCTGGCGACGGGATCGCACTGCCGAGCGAACTGGATTCCTATCACTGCTTTGCCAAGCCGCAAGAAATCTTCAGCCTCTCTAAACAGGGCATATTTTGGCGAAGTTCGCCTCGTCATTGAAGTGATTTCGAACCCATTATCTGGATCAAGAAAGACAAGATCGGACTGCGCAAGCGCTGCAAGGGCATTCCGGTGCCAGACGTTGCGATCGTCTGAGCAAATGTATTCGGAGTGAAATAGCGTTCCGGCGGGAAGCACCTCCCACTCCCCGACTCTGCTCAAGTAGCGCTCCCCGGGATCCGCGAATCTGACGATCTTTTCAAAAAGATCAGAGTTTAGCGACCGCCAGACACCTCCTTTCAAATGATGTCGTTTCTCACCGTCCTTATTCGCAGGTCGATCAACATTCTCTGGTCTCGCGAGATACCAATTCACCCCCAAGCGCAGTTGCAGCTCGGAATGGAGATGCGTCAGGAGAGCATACTTAATGAAGTCGTGTGAATCTCCAAGGTAGCGCTCTTGCATCGAAGGCCCTTTCGCAATTTGAGAGCAGTGCTGGTCCTACGGCTTCCAACAGATAAGAGAAGCTCGACGTTGAAATCGGAAAAAGCGCACTCATGCCGCCAAGAGCCCCCTTTCCATCTCACCCATAAGATCCACATCCTTCGCAGGATCGTGGAACAGGTGGCCATAGACGTCGAACGTCATAGTGATCGAAGAGTGGCCGAGCATTGTCTGAATTTTCTTTGGCGGCCAACCTTGCTCAATGAAAAGCGATGCAGCGGCGTGACGCAGAGCGTGAAGTGAAAACCTTGGCGCGCCCTTTTCGTCGACTACAGCACTCGCAAGCATCAGTGGCTTGAAAATACGATTGTAAATATTGGAGTGCGTTTCGACGTTCCCAACGCCATTCGGGAATACCAGGTTTAGGTTCCCGCAAGGGCACGCCAGCTTCCATTCCTTCAGCACCTTCGCAAGCTGCGGACCCATGGGAATGTCACGCCGTCCAGACTTGCTCTTTGTGCTACCCATCTCACAGTAGCGGTCTGCGCGCTTTCTCACGGTGATGACGCTGCGGTCGAAGTCGACTGCGTCCCATGTAAGCCCACGAAGTTCTGACATGCGCATCCCGGTGAAGAGCGCGGTCATGATTAGCGGCTGGTGTCGTGGCGGTGCATTGGAGAGGAGCGCCCGAACCTCATCCTTGGTGGGAAACACGCGATCAGGGTCGTGACGCTCAGAGCGCCGCAGCTTCACGTCGCGCGCCACGTTGTGCAGCACGAACCCTCGCTCCTGTGCAGCGCTGATGATCGATCGGAGCGTCGTTAGGCACTTCTTGGCCATTGCCCGCGTGCTTTCGCGAAGCATGTTATCGAGGAAGTCGCGCACGTCGACCGCAGAGAGCTTTGCGAGCAGCAGATGACCTATCTTCGGCTCAATGTGATTTCGAACATGGCCGGTAGGCGGCTGATGCGAGTAATCGAGAAACCCTCCCGCACGTTGGAGCGTGGCAGAAAACTTTTCCACCAGCGGAGAGTGGCTGTCACGAATCTAGCTGATTGCAGGTGTTTTCGCGAGATGCGCAGGAAAAACTCAGGCATCTTCGATGATGGTAGCGGAGGAGGGACTTGAACCCCCGACACGCGGATTATGATTCCGCTGCTCTAACCAGCTGAGCTACTCCGCCCCATGGGCCGGTCCTGACGCCGGCGGCGTCAAGGCAGGCGGGGCTATAGGCAGCGGCGCTTTTCCGGTCAACCGCGGCATTTTCCAATGACCGGAACCCACCGGCTTCGATGTCGTTCACGGTCCAAGCCTGTCCGACGGAGACGATGAAATGGAATTGCTTACCCCTCTCGAAACCTATTGCAGGCTGATCCTTCGCGCCAAGGAGATGGAAGCGCAGGTGCCGGCGGAAGATCCGGACGAAGAAGCCGACAATATCGACGACAATGATGACGAGGGCGAGGACCAGACCCTTTCGGTTCTTTCGGATGAGATCAATACCGGAGTCGAAGAGGAAGTAAGGGCCACTTTGGACGATCTCGCCGACGATCAGCTTTGCGAAGTGCTCGCGCTGGCGTGGGTCGGCCGCGGGACCTTCGATGCCAGCGAATGGGAAGATGCCTGCGCCGAGGCGAGCGACACCGATCCCGAATCGGCCATGGACGAGCTGCTCGATATGCCGCTTCTCGCCGGATATCTCGAGGCAGGTCTCGCAGCCTTCGATTTTAGCTGCGATGGCATCGGCCAGCTCGACTGAGTCAGGCCCGAAACACAAAGCTCCTGATCGGCCGCCACGGGCCGCCGAGATAGTGCCAGGTCGCAATTCCTTTGATGTCCAGGGGCCGCGACTCAAAACCTGCCCGCATCTGCTGCTGCAGCGCCTTCGCTTCGCGTGGCTCGACCTTGTTCTGAACGGTGATGTGCGGGCGCCAAGGCGCGCTGTCCTGGGGCGTCAGGAGGCCGTGCAAGGCCTCAGCCAGGTCGTAGCGCATTGCCGCCAGACCCTCGCTCTCGACACGAAGCGCGGTTCCGGCACCCAGATCCATGATCCCGGCTAGCATCGCCCGGGGCGGAGGCAAGACGGCGAAAGCGGCGAGCCGTCCCTTTAGTTCGCGCTCGCTGCTTGGCGGCAGATGGTGAAACAGGGTCAGGTGTGCCGGCACCTGGTTGCGTTCGGCGGGATAATGAGCGCGGCGCAATTCCTGTAGCCAGCCATTGTCGCCGTCGCCGAAGATAGCGGTGACGATGATGGGCGCCTGCATCGTAGCGCTACAGCTCCACCTGGCTGCCCAGCTCGACCACGCGATTGGGCGGAAGCTTGAAGAATTCCATCGCGCTTTCGGCGTTTCGAAGCATCCAGGAGAAAAGCTTTTCGCGCCACTTCGCCATCCCTGTGGGTTTGGTCGAAGAAAGCAATGTCTGCCGCGCCAGGAAGAAGCTGGTATCCATCATCTTGAATTGCGGCCCGCAGGTTTCGACCGCCGCAAGCGCCGCCGGGACATCGGATTCCTGCATGAAGCCAAAGCGAAGGACGAGACGGTAGAAGCCGCTGCCGAGGTCGGTCATGTCGACGCGCTTTTCCTCCGGCACGAAGGGCACGTCCTCGATCCTGACGGTCAGCAACATGACTCGATCGTGCAGAACCTTGTTATGCTTCAAATTGTGCAGCAACGCGTGCGGTACGCCGTCCGGAGCCGTGGTCATGAAAACGGCCGTGCCCGGCACGCGGGTCGCGCTGTTGGCTGCGGATTTTACAAAAATCTCTACCGGCATCGAGCCTTCGCGCATCCGGCGAAGCATGAGCTGGCGTCCCCTCGCCCAGGTCGTGAGCAGGGTGAAAACGATGAGGCCGATAAGCAGAGGAAACCAGCCCCCCGCGGGAACCTTGGTGAGGTTGGCCGCGAAATAGGCGATATCGACGATGAAGAAGACCGCCAGCAATGGAACCGCCAGCCAAGGCTTCCATTTCCACAGCGAGAAGAGGACAACAGCCAGAAGACAAGTGTCGATGAACATCGCGCCGGTAACCGCGATCCCATAGGCCGCAGAAAGATTGCTTGATGACTGGAAAAACAGGACGAGCAGCATCACCATCACCAGCAACGCCCAATTGATCACAGGAATGTAGATCTGGCCGACCGCAGCCTCGCTGGTATGCCGGATACTGAGACGCGGAATGAAGCCTAGCTGGATCGCCTGCTGCGTAACCGAAAATGCGCCGGAAATGACCGCCTGACTGGCGATTACCGACGCCATGGTGGCAAGGATGACCAGCGGAAGGCGGAACATTTCTGGTGCCAGGAAAAAGAATGGGTTTTTGACCACCTCGACCGCCGTCGCGGCCTCCAGGGAAAGGATCATGGCCCCCTGCCCCATATAATTGAGCATCAGGGCCGGCATCACGAAAAACAGCCAGGAAACGCCAATCGGCTTGCGCCCAAAATGCCCCATATCGGCATAAAGGGCTTCGGCCCCCGTCACCGCCAGCACCACCGAACCCAGTGCAAGAAAAGCTCTCCATCCGTCGGCATAGAAGAATTGGATTGCGTTCCAGGGGTTGAGCGTCTGGATGATGATCGCCGGCGAACCGGCGATATAATAGATGCCGAGCACCGAGATGGTGAAGAAATAGAAGAGCATCACCGGCCCGAACATGGCGCCTACCTTGGCCGTCCCCCGCGACTGGATGGCGAATATCCCGATCAGGATGGCGACCGCTATCGGTATCACATAAGGGCCGAAGTCCGGCTGGACGGTGGTCAGACCCTCGACCGCCCCCAGCACCGAAATGGCGGGAGTTATCATCGAGTCGCCGTAAAAAAGCGCGCAGGCAAACACGCCGAGCAAGACAATCCCGCTGGTCCAGCGCGCCTTGCCGCCGGTTGACCGCGAGATCAGGGCCAGAAGCGCCAGGCTTCCGCCTTCGCCCTTATTGTCGGCGCGCATGATGACCGCGACATATTTGAACGTCACCACGATCATCATCGACCAGAAAATCAGGCTCAGGACGCCGAAGATATGCAAAGCATCGGGTGCGAGCTCATGATGGCCGGCGAAGGTCTCACGAAAGGCGTAGATCGGGCTGGTGCCGATGTCGCCGAACACCACTCCAACCGCCCCGACCGTTAATTTGGCGAGGCTGGCCTGATGCTGGCCATGACCTGCCGGACGCGAATCGGGCAGGTCGGATGCTGTTTGGGTATCGGTCATTGGCCAGACGGGCGGGAGAGCCCAGGAACCTCTCGATCAAATGCCTGGCGAGCCAGGGAGGCGGGCGCTTAGCACGTACGATAGTCGTTTCGCAACGGCGACAAACAGTTTCCGCCCGTCTATAGAGCCGCCCGACCAGAACATCGATGGAGTCGAAGATGCGCGTTGGCGTGCCGAAGGAAATCAAGAATCACGAATATCGCGTGGGCCTGACCCCCGCTTCGGTGGCGGAGCTCGTCGCCGCCGGCCATGAAGTTATTGTCGAGACGAAGGCCGGCACCGGCATCGATTTCAGCGACAATGATTATGTCGCCGTCGGTGCGCGCATCGCCCCCGACGCCGCCACGACCTTTGCTGAAGCCGACATGATCGTGAAGGTGAAGGAGCCGCAGCCGCAGGAAATCGCCTTGCTGGAGCCGCGCCACCTGCTGTTCACCTATCTCCACCTCGCTCCCGACCCCGAGCAGGCACGGGGCCTGATCGCATCGGGTGCGACCTGCATCGCCTATGAAACGGTGACCGCCAATGACGGATCATTGCCGCTGCTGAAGCCGATGTCCGAGGTAGCGGGCCGCATGTCGGTCCAGGTCGGTGCCCATTATCTTGAAAAGGAACAAGGCGGCCGTGGCGTGCTGCTGGGCGGTGTACCCGGGGTGGCTCCCGCGCGGGTCGCGATCCTTGGCGGCGGCGTCTCAGGCGTCAACGCGGCGCAAATGGCCGTAGGCATGCGAGCCGACGTGACCATTTATGACATATCCAACGCGCGCTTGGCAGAACTCGACATGTTCTTCGGCAGTCAGATCAAGACGGCTTATGCGTCCAAGGCCGCAATCGCCAATGCCGTTGCCAAATCGGAACTCGTGATCGGCGCGGTGCTGGTCCCGGGCGCAGCCGCTCCAAAGCTGGTCAGCCGGGATATGCTGAAGACGATGAAGCGCGGTTCGGTACTGGTCGATATCGCCATCGATCAGGGTGGCTGCTTTGAAACATCGCACGCGACCACGCACCAGGATCCGGTTTACGAGGTGGATGGCGTTATCCACTATTGTGTCGCCAACATGCCGGGCGCCGTAGCGCGGACGTCGGCCTTTGCGCTCAACAATGCGACGCTGCCATTCGTTCTGAAGCTGGCTAATCAAGGCGCTGAAGAAGCTATGAAATTGGATAAGAATCTTGCCAACGGCCTCAACGTTTCGCGTGGCAAGATCCGGCATCAGGCCGTAGCCGAGGCGCTCGGTCTGGAATATTCCCCCAACTAACGCCGGGGCAGCTGCCCTGCCTTCAACTGCTCGATAATATCCAGGCGGTCGGCAATGGCCGGCCGCCATTTGGCGTTGGCAGGGGCCTTGGCCAGAATCTCGCGCCAGACCGCCTCGCCCTGATCCACCTTCCCGCTTCGAATGAGGCTGAGGCCATAGAAGAAATGTGGGCCCGGGTGGTCAGGAGCGAGCGCGGCCGCCCGTCGATAAGCGAGTTCGGCCGCTGGATTGAGGCCGTTGCCATGGGCGGTGAGCGCCTCGCCAAGGCCTATCCACAGCGCGATATTGTTCGGGTGGGCGCGAATTCCGCTTCGAATGATGCCCACCGCGTCCGCGCTATTGCCACGTCTTTGGTAGGAATCGGCGATGATCAGCCAGCGCGAAGCGCTATCGAAACGTTCGAAGAATTCAGGCCTGAGCGCCGCAAAGGCGGTCTCCGGACCCCTTGGACGTTCCGCGGTCTCCGCCGGTTGGCCCGGAAGATCCGGGCGGCCCTGCCAGATATAGCCTGCGGCCGCGATCATCAGGGCCGCAGCCAGTAGCTGCAGGCTTGGCTTGTCGAACATGCCCGGTCGCCACAGGACGAGTCCCAGAATGAGCGCGATGACAAGGAAAAGCAGCCAGATCATTTGGATTTCCGCCGTTTGAACCGGCCCCGCGCAAGGTAGATCCCTGCGCCAAGGAGAAGGATTGGCGCCGCCCAGAGCGGCCAGGTCACGGGCTCCACCGGCGGGTCGTAGCTGACCCAATTGCCGTAGCGGGCGACCAGCCATTTGCGAATGCTCTCGGGCTCCTCGCCTGCCTCGATCCGCTGGCGTACAAGAGCCCGCATATCGCCCGCCATATCCGCGTCGCTATCGGCGATCGACTGGCCCTGGCAAACCAGGCATCGCAGCGTTTCCATCAGCGCCTTGGCATTTTTTTCCTGGCGCGGATCGGCCAGCTGGCGATTGGCATATTCGGAAGGCGGCAACGCGGATTGCGCGAAGGCGGGCGGCGCCAACATCAGAAGAAATACAATCGCCGCTCTCATTTCGCCGCCTCGTAAGCGGCGGTGATCTCATCCAGATCTTCGGGCCCGATATAGCCGACATGCTGGTGCCGGATGATACCCTTCCCATCAATCACGAAGGTTTCGGGCACCCCGGACGAGCCAAGCGCGAACTGGAACTGGGTCGCTGGGTCGCTTCCGATCCTGGCAAATGAGTCGCCGTAGCGCTGCAGGAATGCCGCCACATCCTCGGGGCGATCGCGGATCGCGACGGCATCGATCGGGATGCCCCGTCGCTGCAATTCGCGCAATTGGGGGGATTCGATCGCGCAAGGTGCGCACCAGCTGGCAAAGATGTTGAGCAAACGGGGCTCGCCCGTCCGAAGATCCTGCACGCGCAAGGCCGGGTGCGACTTTACGGCGGCCTCCAGTGCGAATTCGGGCACGGGTTTGCCGATCATCTGCGAGCGAACGATGTCGTCCTTGCCGCCATAGAGCCGAAAGGCGACGGTCGCGACAAAGGCGATCAGGACGATCAGCGGGAGCCAGAGTATCAGGCGCTTCATGCTTCGCGCTCTCTCGCGGCGCGTCGTTCCCGCCGCACGCGCCCGATGAGCGCAAACAGGCCGCCCAGGGCCACCAGGGCGCCTCCCAGCCAGATCAGGGTCACCATCGGCTTCCACCAGAGCCGCAGCTGCCAGCGTCCTTCCGAATCCTCCCGGCCGAGCACTGTGTAGAGCTGCCCATCGAGCCGCGTGGCAATCGCCGCCTCGCTCGTTTCGGTCGGCGGGCTGCTGAATATCCGGGCCTGCGGAGCCAGGATGAACGATTGCCCTTCCCCTCGCCGGACGCTGAGCCGGGCCTCGATCGCCGTCCAATTGGGTCCGGCGACCGGCTCCACGCCCATCAGATGAACATCATAAGGCCCGACAGCGACGGTCTCGCCCACCTTTGCCGCGACCAAAGTCTCCTTGGTAAAAAAGCTTTCCGCGGCCATTCCAGCGAGGCTTACGGCGATGCCGAGATGGGCGATCACCATTCCCCAGGTGAAAAGCGGCGTCCGCCGGAGATTGCGTTTCCAGAGCGGCGCGACGCTCGCCGCCGCCGCCCCGATCGCGAGCACCAGCCCCAGCAACGGGAAGACGCCGATCCCCGGCGCCAACATCAGGATCGCCACCAAAGCGGCAATGGTGAGCGCTGCGGGCACGCGGACCCGGCGCAGCAGGTCGCGCAGCCGGTCGCGGCGCCATTTGAGCAAGGGCCCTGCGCCCATAATCGCGACCAGGAGCAAAGCCAGGGGGCCCGCGGCCTTGTTGAAATAGGGCAGCCCGACCGACAATTTCTCGCCGCTCAAGGCTTCTACGAGAAGCGGATAGAGCGTTCCAACCAACACGATGCCGAGAATAGCCGAGATCAAAAGATTGTTGGCGACCAGCGCCCCTTCCCGGCTGACCGGATCGAAGGCCGTGCCTTCCCGGACGGTGCCGACGCGGAGGCCGAACAAAGTGAGCGCCCCCCCGATATAGAGGCCGAGCAGCACAAGGATGAAGAAGCCCCGCGCTGGATCGACTGCGAAGGAATGGACGCTGGTGAGGATTCCCGATCGCACCAGAAAGGTGCCGACCATCGACATGGAAAAGGCCACGACGGCCAGCATCATCGTCCAGGCGCGCAGCCCGTCGCGCGTAGCGAGGACTGTGACCGAATGAAGCAAGGCGGTGGCGGCAAGCCAGGGCATGAGCGAGGCATTTTCCACCGGATCCCAGAACCACCAGCCGCCCCAGCCCAGCTCATAATAAGCCCAATAGCTGCCGGCCGTGATCCCGAGCGTCAGGAATATCCAGGCCACAAGCACCCAGGGCCGCATGGCCCGCGCGAATGCAGGTCCGACATCGCGAGTGACCAGCGCCCCCACCGCGAAGGAAAAGGCCACCGATATTCCGACATAGCCGAGATAGAGCGTGGGCGGATGGAAGGCCAAACCCGGGTCCTGGAGCAACGGATTGAGGCCGTTCCCTTCCAACGGCGCAGGATCAAGACGCTCGAACGGATTGGAAGCGAATAACAGAAAGGCATAGAAGCCGAGACCGATCATCGCCTGCGCCGCCAGGGTCGCGACGAGCGTCCGTTCTGGGAGGCGCCGTTCGAACCGTGCCACCGCGGCGCCGGCCAGACCCAATATGGTCACCCAGAGCAGCATCGACCCTTCGTGATTTCCCCAAGTCCCGGCAAATTTATAAAGCCAGGGCTTGGCCGAATGACTGTTCGCGGCGACCAGCTTGACGCTGAGATCGGTGGCCAGGAACAGCTGTATCAACAGCAGGAAGGAGAGCGAGATCAACGCCCCCTGCGCCACCGCTACGGCGCGCACCGGCCGCAACAATGCCTCGTTGCCGGGGCGAAGCGCCGACGCCCCCAGGAAAAGCTGTAGCAGCGACAGGCTGGCAGCCATCCAGAGGGCGACAAACCCTGTCTCGGCCATCATTTGAGCGATCCCGTCTTGTGGCGCTCGCCCGCAGCCTCGGGCGGCATGTAACTTTCGTCATGCTTGGCCAGGATTTCATCGGCAACGAAGAGGCCATCCGGTTGGAACCGGCCCTGCGCGACCACGCCGCTCCCTTCCTTGAACAGGTCGGGCACGATGCCCTTGAACCGGACGCGGATTACCGCATCGGTTTCGTCCCCGACCAGGAAATCCATCGTTACGCCGTCGCCCGCATGACGGACCGATCGCTCCTCGACCATGCCGCCGATGCGGATCGTGCGCGCCTGCGGCGCCCCTTTTCGGGTCACATCGGCCGGAGCATAGAAATAGGCGGCCTGATCCTTCAGCGACGACATGGCGAGCAGGACTGCCCCCAAAACAGCCACGACGGCCAGGAGGAGCAAGGTCAGCCTTTGATGCTTTGCCTTCACCGGCGGAGATTCTCGGCATCCGCCTCGGCGCGGCGCATCGTGATCCAGCTCCATAAAGAAAGGCCGACCACGCCGAGGATCGTCACCGCATAAGCACCAATGATGAACGGCCAGGGATTCATGCCGCCAGCCTCCGCATTCGCGCCTCGACCTTCTGGAGGGCCAGTATCGCACGCATCCGCATCAGCACAATCGCGCCGAACAGAAGCGAGAAACCAAGTGCCGAGGCCAGAAGCGGCCACAACATCGACGTATCGATGCTCGACCCGCCGCCGCTGAAGCTGATGCTCTGGCCCTGGTGGAGACTATTCCACCATTCGACCGAATAGCGGATGATCGGGATGTTGATCGCCCCGAGCAGCCCGAAAATGGCGGTCACCCTGCCTTCGCCGCCCCGTTCGCGGTCGGCCTCGGCCAGCGCGATATAGCCGACATAGAGGAACAGCAGGATCAGCATCGAGGTCATCCGCCCGTCCCATTCCCAATAGGTGCCCCAGGTCGGCCGGCCCCACAGCGATCCGGTGATGAGGCAAAGGGCGGTGAATATTGCGCCGGGTAAGGCTATCGCGCGCCCGGCAACGCCCGCCAGCGGATGCTTCCAGACGAGCTGCGACAGGCTTGCCAGCGCAATACCGGTCCATCCCCCCATGGCCAGCCAGGCCGCTGGAACGTGGACGTAGAGGATACGAACGCTCTCCCCCTGCAGATAATCCTCGGGGGAAAGGAATAGCCCGCTTCCCAGTCCGAGCGCGATCAAAACGGCTCCGCCCACGCCTAGCCAAAGGGTGAGCGGGCGCGCAAGTTTGAGGAAACGGGCAGGATTGGCGAAAATATGCATGAGATGGGCGTCCGTTTAGCCGAGCCCGGACAGCCGGGCAAAGCAAATGAACAGCGCCGACTTGCCCTTTTCGGCTCGCGGTTTCAAAGCCGGGGCGAATGAGTCCCCTTTCATGACCTCCACGCCGCGTCCGGAGCAGAAAAACCTGCTCGGGATCCTGTTGCGTATCGGGGCCGCGACCAGCTTCGCCTTCATGGCTGCGATGATAAAGCTGGCCTATGAAGCGGGGGTCAGCACGGTCGAACTGGCCTTTTACCGTTTTGCCTTCGGTCTGCCACCTTTGCTTATCTGGATAATCTGGACCCGGAATTTCGACGCCTGGACGACCCAGCGGCCCGGTGCGCATCTCGTCCGCGCGGCGATCGGACTGACCACCATGGTCCTTGCCTTCAGCGCGCTTCGCTATCTCCCGCTGGCCGAAGCCACCACCATCAGCTTTGCAGCGCCTCTCTTTGCCGTAATCCTGTCCGCGCTCGTGCTTCACGAGGCGGTGGGCAGACACCGGTGGAGCGCGGTTGCCCTGGGCCTGGTGGGGGTGATGATCGTCATGCGTCCCGCCGGCGGCGATCTACCCACGACCGGACTGGCGCTGGCGATGCTGGCCGCAATCGGCGTCGCCTGCACCAACATCACCATAAGGCAGATCGGCCGGACCGAAGGGCCGCAGACGACTGTGTTATGGTTCACCGTCACTTCGATGCTGGTGATGGGTGCTTTGATGCCGTTACACGCCTCCGCCCACGATTCGGGCGTCTGGGCGATCTTGGTCGCGCTCGGCCTGTTCGGCGGGATGGGACAGCTTTTCCTCACCAGTTCGCTGCGCTATGCGCCAGTGCCGGTGATCGTACCCTTCGATTATACGCAATTGCTGTGGGCGGTGCTGCTGGGCTGGATAATCTGGGACACGCATGCCCCGGCCAGCACCTGGGCCGGCGCGGCGGTGATCATCGCCAGCGGACTTTACACCGTCTATCGCGAGCACAAGCTGGGCCGCGACAGGATTAAAACAGCTCCGCCGCTTTAGGAGGGAGCGCCGGGCAGCCGGCGTCAGCCGCGCCCGATCAGCCGATTGGCCATGGCGTCGGCGACCGCGGCCGGATTGAGTCCCGAGCTCGCGCTTTCGTCCCAGATCGTATCTAGACGCCCCGGAATCTCCTCGATCTTGGCCTTGACGAAAGCCTCGTCGCCATTGCCGAAATATTCCGACGCGACATTGATGATTCCGCCGGCATTGATCACATAATCGGGAGCATAGAGGATCGAGCGGCTGTCGATACGGTCGCCATCCTCGCGCGTCGCAAGCTGATTGTTGGCGCCGCCTGCTACCACCGGCACGCGCAACGCGGCGATGCTCTGTTCGGTCAGGATCGCTCCCAGGGCGCAAGGGCTGAGGACATCGGCCTCGAGCGTCAGGATCTCGGCCGCGTCGACCGCGGAGCCACCGACTTCATCAGCGAGCTTTTGCGCGCGCGCCTGATCGATATCGGCGACGCTGATCCGGGCTCCGTCCTTTGCCGCGAGGCGAGCCAATCCGCCGGCAACACTGCCCGCGCCTTGAATGGCTATGTGAAGGCCGGAAAGGCTGTCCTTGCCCAGCTTGCGCCGAACGGCGGCCCTGACGCCCAGATAGACACCATAACTGGTATGCGGCCCCGGATCCCCGCCGACGGCGCCCTCAGCCGCCGGAAGGCCGGAAACAAATTTAGTGTGCTTGGAAACTTCGACCAGATCGCCGACATTCATCCCGACGTCCTCGGCGGTGATGTAAGAACCGCCAAGTCGGTCCACCGCGCGGCCATAAGCGGCCAGCATGTCGGGAGTCTTCGTTCGCCGCGGATCCGAGAGAATCACTGCCTTTCCGCCGCCCATCGGCAATCCCGCCATCGCATTCTTGAAGCTCATCCCGCGCGACAGCCGAAGCGCATCGGCGATGGCGTCGCCATCCTGCGCATAATGCCAGAAACGAACGCCGCCGGCGCCGGGGCCAAGGTGCGTGCTGTGTACCGCTATCACGGCCTTGAGGCCCGTTTTGATGTCGTTGACGAAATGCACGACCTCGTGGCCGTCAAAATCGGGGTAACCCCATGGCGACTGCATTGGATAATCCTGAACTAAAATCTTGAGGTGGGGCGACCGACGGGACTTGAACCCGCGACCCTCGGTACCACAAACCGATGCTCTAACCAGCTGAGCTACGATCGCCACATGTGCATTGAATGCGGGCGCACATAAGGGCGGGCCGCCCCAAGCGTCAAGGAATAGTGTCGGTGTCGCGGCCGGATGAATTCCGATCCGCAATCAGCCCGGTTCATCGGGGGAAAGGCGTGGTGGGCGCGGTAGGGATTGAACCTACGACCCCACCCGTGTGAAGGGTGTGCTCTACCACTGAGCTACGCGCCCACGCCGGAAATCCGTCATTGGAACAGGTCCGGACGGTGAAAAGCGGCCCATTCCGGAGCCGCGTTGCCGCCGGTCCATAATGCGCCGCCAAAAAGCTGTCCAGCAATGCTGACAAAGAAAAAGGCCGGGGCACTTCGCGCACCTCCGGCCTTTGATTTTTAGACGTTTACCGAATCCTTGAGGCCCTTTCCGGCCTTGAACTTCGGCTGGGTCGATGCCTTGATCTGCATCGGCTCGCCGGTACGTGGATTGCGGCCGGTCGAGGCCTTGCGCTGGCTGCACGAGAACGTGCCGAAACCCACGAGGCGGACTTCATCGCCACGCTTCAGCGCGCTGCCAATGACGTCGAACACCCCTTCGACGGCTTTGCTGGCATCGCTACGGCTGAGGCCGGTCGTGTCGGCGACCTGTCCGATAAGCTCCTGTTTGTTCATGTGTCCCGAACCCCTGTTAGAATCACTCGCGGCGAATGCCGGAATTCACATCTAAGATCAGGATGACGGCACGAGTCAAAAGGAAAGCGCGATTTTCCTTGGGAAAACCGCGCCTCCTTGGATTTTCAAGTGGCTCCAGTGCAACAAATCAGTGCCGAATTGAAACCTCATCCGGACCGGCGGCCAGATCGGGCGCCGGAATGGCCGCCAGCTCATCGGCCTCGGTCCAGTCGATCGCCTGGACCGGGGTAGCGAGCGCTTCCTTCAGCACTTCGTCGACATGGGCGACGGGCATGATGATGAGGCCGTCGAGGATCGAGGCCGGGATATCGGCCAGATCCTTTTCATTCTCCGCCGGGATCAGGACCTTGGTGATGCCGCCGCGAAGTGCCGCCAGCAGCTTTTCCTTCAATCCGCCGATCGGAAGGACGCGGCCGCGCAAGGTCACTTCCCCGGTCATCGCCACGTCGCGCCGCACGGGAATACCGGTCAGCGTTGAAATGATCGCCGTGACCATCCCTACCCCCGCCGAAGGCCCGTCCTTCGGCACGGCGCCCTCGGGCAGATGGACATGAATGTCCTTGCGCCCGAACACGCTGGGCTTCACGCCGTAGCTGGGGCTTCGCGCCTTGACGAACGAGAAGGCCGCCTGGATCGATTCCTGCATCACGTCGCCCAATTTGCCGGTCGTCTTGATCTGACCCTTGCCGGGCACGGTGACCGCCTCGATCGTCAGCAACTCGCCGCCTACCTCGGTCCAGGCGAGGCCCGTGACGGCCCCGATCTGATCCTCTTCCTCGCCAACCCCGTAGCGATATTTACGAATACCCGCGAATTCGCCGACATTCTCGGCGGTCAGCTCGACCCGCTCGGCCTTGCCCTCAAGGATCCGGCGAAGCACCTTGCGCGCGACCTTGGCGATTTCGCGCTCGAGCGTCCTGACTCCAGCTTCGCGGGTATAATATTGCACCAGGGCGCGAAGGCCTTCCTCGGTGAAGACAAGCTCGCCTTCCTTCAGCCCGTGGGATTCAATCTGCTTGGGCACGAGATGGCGGGTCGCGATCTCGATCTTCTCATGCTCGGTATAGCCCTCCAGCCGAATGATCTCCATTCGGTCGAGCAAGGGCTGCGGCATGTCCATCGTGTTCGCCGTGGTGACGAACATCACGTCGGAAAGATCGTAATCGATCTCCAGATAATGGTCCTGGAACTTCGAATTCTGTTCGGGATCGAGCACTTCGAGCAAGGCCGAAGCCGGATCGCCTCGAAAATCCTGTCCGAGCTTGTCGATTTCGTCGAGCAGGAACAGCGGGTTGGATGTGCCCGCTTTCTTCAGATTGGACACGATCTTGCCCGGCAAGCTGCCGATATAGGTCCGCCGATGGCCGCGTATTTCGGCCTCGTCCCGAACCCCGCCAAGCGACTGACGCACGAATTCGCGGCCCGTGGCCTTGGCGATCGAACGTCCTAGCGAGGTCTTGCCGACGCCCGGCGGGCCGACCAAGCAAAGAATGGGTCCCTTCAGCTTGTTGGTCCGGGCCTGTACCGCCAGATATTCGACGATCCGGTCCTTGACTTTTTCAAGACCATAATGGTCCTCGTCGAGCACCGCCTGCGCCTCGGCTATATCCTTCTTCACCTTGGATTTCTTGCCCCAGGGAAGGCCCAGCAGCACATCGAGATAATTGCGCGACACCGTGGCTTCGGCCGACATCGGCGCCATCGCCTTCAGTTTCTTTAGCTCCTGGGTCGCCTTGCTCCGCGCCTCCTTGGAAAGCTTGATCTTGGCGATCTTCCGGCCAAGCTCGGCCAGCTCGTCGCCGTCGCCATCCTCGCCCTCGGCGCCAAGCTCGCGCTGGATCGCCTTCAACTGCTCGTTCAGATAATATTCGCGCTGGGTCTTCTCCATCTGGCGCTTCACCCGGCTCCGGATCTTCTTTTCGACCTGCAGCACGCCCAGTTCGCCCTCCATGAAGGCAAAGGCCATTTCCAGGCGGCGCGCGGGATTGAGCTCAGCCAGCAGGGCCTGCTTGTCCGACACCTTGATATTGATGTTGGCCGCCACCGCATCGGCGAGCTTCGAGGCGTCCTCGATCTGGCCGAGCTGCACCGCGGTTTCCGCCGGGAGTTTCTTGTTGAGCTTCGAATAATTTTCGAACTGCTCGACCACCGAGCGCATCAGGGCGGAGATTTCGGCCCCTTCCGGCTCCGACGTCTCCACCGATTCCACGGCGGCCACCAGATGGTCGCTTTGCTCGGTAAGGGAGGTAAGGGTCGCGCGGCGCTGGCCCTCAACCAGGACACGCACCGTGCCGTCGGGCAGTTTCAGGAGCTGCAGGACGGTCGCGACCACACCAAGATCGTATAACGCCTCGCGGTCCGGATCATCCTCGGCCGGGTCGAGCTGGGACACGAGGAAAATGCTTTTGTCTGCCGCCATCGCGCTTTCCAACGCCGCGACGGATTTGTCGCGGCCCACGAACAGAGGAACGATCATCTGCGGGAAGACCACGATGTCGCGAAGGGGAAGGACGGGATAGGCTTCGGTCATTCTTACTCCACTCGGCCAGGACGGCCCCAAGGTTTGACACCTATATGGGCGTCAGGGTCAACGCATCAATGTCCGCCGCAAGTCAGGAAGGGTTATCGGCCAGCAACAGCAATGCCGGAACCGCATTCTGGAGGGCGTGGACCGCCATGACGATCAGCATGCCCTTGGCGAGGCCCCTCTCCCGCCAGACCAGGAGGATCGTTGAGAAGATCAGGAACGGCCACCAGACGATGAGTCCCCAGACCGGCACTTGCGAGCTATGGGCCACCGCCCAGCCCAGCGAGCTCACAATGATAGCCGGTTGCGGCCCGAACAGGCGGTTGAGCAACAGCAGTGGCAGAACCATGATCAAGGTTTCGACAATTGGCGCAAAGGCGACCAGCAAGAGAAAGAGCACAAGACCGGGTTGCCCGAATTCAGGGCCTTTCTCCTGGCCAAACAAGGCACTCACGGCGAAAGCGAGCGCCAGGCTTGGTAATAAGGTGAGCAACCAGGCCTTGAGGATGTAGGCCAGCTTCGACTGGCTGGTATCGCGCAGGAAGGAAGGCAGAAAGCGCGGATGCAGTGCCTGCGGGCGCAACTCGTTCATCTCAAGAGGTCAGCGATCGGCGATCAGGCGGCGTCGCCCGTCTTTTCCTTCTCGGCATAGACGCGGACGGGTTCCTTGCGGCCTTCCACCACATCCTTGTCGATCATCACCTCGTCCACTCCGTCCATCAAGGGGAGATCGAACATCGTGTCGAGCAGGATGTTTTCGAGGATGGAACGAAGGCCCCGGGCGCCGGTCTTGCGCTCGATCGCCTTCTTGCCGATCGACACCAAAGCGTCGTCGGTGAAGCTCAGCTTCACATCCTCCATCTCGAACAATTTCTGATATTGCTTTACCAGCGCGTTCTTCGGTTCCTGAAGGATCTTCACCAAAGCATCGATGTCGAGATCTTCGAGCGTCGCGATTACAGGCAGGCGTCCGACAAATTCGGGGATAAGCCCGAACTTCAGCAGATCTTCCGGCTCGCCCTGACGCAGGACTTCGCCCGTGCGGCGCTCGTCCGGAGCGGCGACATAGGCGCCGAACCCGATCGATTTGCCCTGCAGTCGGTCGGCGATGATCTTTTCGAGGCCGGCAAAGGCGCCGCCGCAAATGAACAGGATATTGGTCGTGTCGACCTGCAGGAATTCCTGCTGCGGATGCTTGCGGCCGCCCTGCGGCGGTACGGAAGCGGTGGTTCCTTCCATCAGCTTGAGCAGCGCCTGCTGCACGCCTTCGCCGGACACGTCGCGGGTAATGGACGGGTTGTCTGACTTGCGGCTGATCTTGTCGATTTCGTCGATATAGACGATGCCGCGCTGCGCCCGCTCGACATTGTAATCCGATGATTGGAGCAGCTTCAGGATGATATTTTCGACGTCCTCGCCGACATAGCCGGCCTCGGTGAGCGTGGTCGCGTCGGCCATGGTGAACGGCACATCGAGGATGCGCGCCAGCGTCTGCGCCAGCAAAGTCTTGCCGCATCCGGTCGGTCCGACCAGCAGGATGTTCGATTTGGCGAGTTCCACATCGGCGCCCTTGGAGCCGTGCGCGAGCCGCTTGTAATGGTTGTGCACCGCCACGGAAAGAACCCGCTTGGCGTGGCTCTGGCCGATCACATAATCGTCGAGGATATTGCAGATATCGAGCGGCGTGGGCACGCCGTCGCGAGTCTTCACCAGCGCGGACTTGGTCTCTTCGCGGATGATATCATTGCACAATTCGACACATTCATCGCAGATGAACACGGTCGGTCCGGCGATGAGCTTCCTCACCTCATGCTGCGATTTCCCGCAGAAGGAGCAATAGAGGGTGCTCTTTGAATCGCCGCCGCTCAATTTCGTCATTCTTCGTCCTCAAGGGCCATTGCCCCATCTTTATTCGCTATCCTGACCGCCTTTTACCACGATCACAATGGCCTAAACGTTAACCAGCGCTTTTTGCCGCATCTTCATCGGACGCCGCGGGGCGCTTTTCAAACACTTCGTCGACCAGGCCGAACTCCCGAGCTTCGTCGGCCGAGAAGAACTTGTCTCGCTCAACAGCACTCTCGATCGTTTCGATCGGTTGCCCCGTATATTGCGCCATCAATTCGTTCATCCGGTGACGGAGGCGGAGGATTTCCTTGGCATGGATCTCGATATCGGCGGCGGTGCCCTGCATCCCCGACGAGGGCTGATGGATCATGACCCGCGCATTTTTGAGCGCGACGCGCATCCCAGGCTCGCCGGCCGTCAGCAGGAACGCACCCATCGAAGCGGCAAAGCCGGTGCAGACGGTGCCGACCCGCGGCCGGATGTAGTTCATCGTGTCGTGAATCGCCATTCCCGCCGAGACGGAGCCGCCCGGCGAGTTGATGTACATGAAGATGTCCTTCTTGGGATTTTCGGACTCGAGGAACAGAAGCTGCGCCGTGATCAGCGAGGCCATATTGTCTTCGACGGGACCTACCAGGAAGATGATCCGCTCCCGCAACAGGCGCGAGAAAATATCGAAGCTGCGTTCGCCGCGGTTCGACTGTTCGATGACGATGGGAACGAGGCCGGCGACGATTTCTTCGTGATTCATAAAATGTCCTGGAAATCCTGGTAAAGGTGGGATGCCCGGAACATCGGGGCAAAGCCGTGCGGGTTCAACCCCTAACCGGCTTGGCACGCGGAATAGGAATCAGCCGGCCTTCCCGATCCATGCCTGGACCCGGCAACGCAAGATAGGCGAGCCGCCTCACCTCGCGCCGTCCCCGCACGACCGTATCGAGGATCAGGCCGCAAACGAAGCTAAGCGCGGCGACAATCATCAGCCCGGTAATGAGGATGGCGGTCGGAATGCGTGGAACCAGTCCTGTTTCCATATAGGTCATCGCGAGTGGGACAGCGAGAATTAGGGCCTTCATCGCGATCACCAGGCCGAAGCCGCCATAGAAAAGTACCGGACGCTCGATCCGGAAGAGGTGGAGGATGGTGCGCATGATCCGCCAGCCGTCGCGCCAGGTGGAAAGCTTCGACGCCGATCCTTCGGGCCGCGCGCCATAAGCGGTGACTATTTCGGCCACGGGCATGGCGAGCTCGAGCGCGTGCACGCTTATTTCGGTCTCCGTTTCGAACCCGCGCGACAGGGCCGGGAATGATTTGACGAAGCGCCGCGAAAATACGCGGTAGCCTGAAAAAATGTCGCTGAAGCTCCGGCCGAACAAGCTGGCGAGAAGACCGGTGAAGAGCTGGTTGCCCAGTCTGTGGCCACGCCGATAGGCTTCCTCCACCTCCGACTTTCGCGCGCCGACGACCATGTCGAGCTGCTCATCCAGCAGGCGCCGGACCATTTCCGGGGCTGCCGCGGCATCATAGGTCGCATCGCCGTCGGCCATGACGTAAATATCGGCTTCGACATCGGCGAACATGCGCCGGACGACGTGGCCCTTGCCCTGCATGCGCTCGGTACACACGACCGCGCCGGCAGCGGCCGCAACGGCGCAGGTCCGGTCGGAACTGTTATTGTCGTAAACGAAGATCGCGGCGCCCGGCAGAGCAGCGCGGAAGCCGGCCACGGTCTGCCCGATCGCGGCTTCCTCATTATAACAAGGAAGCAAGACGGCGACCCGCAGTCTGCTGGTTTCGCTATTGGTCATGCATCCCCCCTTCAGGCGACCGTCCGAAGCCCCCACCTTTTACGGAGAAGCAAGGGCCTTCGACAAGCGGCCTGGGCTGTTGATCAGCCTTTCTTCGCAGGCGCCTTCTTGGCCGGGGCCTTCTTGGCAGCCGGCTTTTCGGCCTTGGCTTTCACGGCCGGTTCCGTATTCTTGGACGCGGCCTTTTTCGGCTTGGCTTCTACCTTGGCCTCGGGCTTGGCTTCCGACTTGACCTCAGGCTTCACGGCCTTTTTCACGTCCTTTTTCGCGGCGGCCTTTTTGGCTTTCGGCTTATGGTCGTGATCATGATCGCAATCGGGGCCATGGACATGGCCGTCGGCGTCGGCTTCGATCTCAGCTTCCAGCTGTTCGCGGGCCACGACGCGATCGCTTATTTCCGCTTTCGAAAACAGGAAATCGACCACCTTGTCCTCGAACAAGGGGGCGCGAAGCTGCGCTGCCGCCATCGGATCCTGTCGGACATATTGGACGAACTTCTCGCGGTCGGCGGGGCGATATTGCTGCGCCGCCTGCATGATCAGCTGGTTCATTTCCTGCTGCGTGATTTCGACGCCATTCTGCGTACCGATTTCCGACAGCAGCAGGCCTAGGCGAACGCGGCGCTCGGCGATCGAGCGATAATCGTCCCGCTCCGCTTCCATTTCCTTGAGCGCGGCTTCAGGGTCCGCCTCGTGGCTGGCCTCATGCTCAAGTTGCTGCCAGATCTGGTTAAACTCGGCTTCCACCATCGACGGGGGCACCGGGAAATCGTGGCTGGCGGCGAGCTGATCGAGCAATTTACGCTTCATGTGCGTGCGGGTGAGGCCATTAAGCTCCTGACCCAGCTGGCCTTTCAGCAATTCGCGAAGCTGGTCGATGCCCTCAAGGCCCATGGCCTTGGCGAATTCATCGTCGGCCTTGGTCGCGCGCGGCTTTTGAACCTCATTGACGGTGACGTCGAAACTTGCCGCCTTACCCTTCAGAGTGTCGACATTATAATCTTCGGGGAATGTCACGTTGAGGACGCGCTGTTCGTTGGCCTTCACGCCGACCAACTGGTCTTCGAAGCCCGGGATCAGACGGCCTGAGCCCAGCTCGACCGACATGCCTTCGCCCTTGCCGCCTTCGAATGGCGTTCCATCAACCTTGCCCTCATAATCCATGAGCACGAGATCGCCGGTCTGCGCAGCATATTTGGCGGGCGCAGGATCGAAGCTCTTCTGGCCCTGGACCAGCTGGTCGAGCGCCTGCTCCACCGCTTCTGCCGCGGGCTCGGCGCTCAGCCGCTCGAGCTTCAAGCCTTCGATCTTGGGCGCGGGAACGTCCGGGAGCGTTTCCAGCTCAACCTTGACGACGGCGTCCTTGCCGCCCTCGCCGCCTTCTTCCAGCTCGACCGATGGCTGCATCGCCGGACGCAGCTTGTTGTCGGTCATCAATTTCTGCACGCTCTCCTGCACGGCGGTTTCCAGCGCCTGCTGCTGGATCTGCTCGCCGTGCATCTTGCGCACGAGGTTGGCCGGGACCTTGCCGGGGCGGAAGCCGGGCATGCGAATCTGCGGCGCGATCTTTTTCAGCTCACCATCGACGCGGGCGTCGATTTCCTTGGCGGGTATGGTGATCTTGAAAGCGCGTTTCAGGCCTTCGTTCAACGTCTCGACAGTCTGCATTTCAGCCATAAACCTTCGTTACAGGAATTTCAGTGCGGCACTTCGCTTTTGTTCGCGAAGCTGGTGCGGGCGAAGGGACTCGAACCCCCACATCTTGCGATACCAGGACCTAAACCTGGCGCGTCTACCAGTTCCGCCACGCCCGCTGGGCCGCCGGTCGAGGCGCGTCTATAGGCTGTACGTCCGATGCGCAAGGCGCGGATTACAAAGCGATCGCCGGCTAGCGCTACTTTTCAGCCCAAAGCCTTTTTCAGCAGCTCGTTGACCACTCCCGGATTGGCCTTGCCAGCCATGGCCTTCATCGTCTGTCCGACGAAGAAACCAAACAATTTGTCCTTGCCGCCGCGATATTCGGCGACCCTGTCTTCGTTGGCGGCCATTATCTCGGCAATCACGGCTTCGATCGCGCCGGTGTCGGAGGTCTGCTTGAGGCCCCGTTCCTCGACGATGCTGGAAGGATCATCGCCGGTTTCGAGCATGATCTCAAAGACCTGCTTGGCCAGGGTTCCGGACAAGGTGCCGTCAGCCACCAGGCTCAACAGCTCGGCGCCCTGTTTCGGGCTGACCGGGCTGTCGGTAATGTCCTTGCTGAGGCGGTTGAGCGCGCCGAACAGGTCTGAAATCACCCAGTTGGACGCCGCCTTGCCGATCTCGGCGCCCGATTTTCCGGTCGCATCGAGCAATTCCTCGAACCAGCGGGCGGTGGTGACGTCAGCGGTCAGCACCGAGGCATTGTAGGCGGAAAGGCCAAGCTCGTCCCGATAGCGCGCGCGCTTGGCGTCGGGAAGTTCGGGAAGGCTGGTGCGGCATTCCTTGAGGAAAGCGTCGCTCAATTCCAGCGGAAGGAGATCGGGGTCGGGGAAATAGCGATAATCATGCGCATCTTCCTTCGAACGGAGACTCCGTGTCTCGACCTTGTCCGGGTCGAACAGGCGCGTCTCCTGAACGATTGTGCCTCCACCTTCCAGCACATCGACCTGGCGGTTGGCCTCATATTCGATCGTCGCCATGATGAAGCGGACCGAATTGACGTTCTTGGTTTCTGTGCGGGTGCCGAATTCTTCGCCGGGCTTGCGCACCGAAACATTGACGTCGGCGCGCATGGATCCCTGCTCCATATTGCCGTCGCAACTTCCGACATAGCGCAGAATTGATCTGAGCTTACGGACATAAGCCCCTGCTTCTTCGGGAGAACGCATGTCCGGCTTCGACACGATCTCCATCAAGGCAACGCCCGAACGATTGAGATCGACATAGGAAAAGCTTGGATGCTGATCGTGCATCAGCTTGCCGGCATCCTGTTCGATATGGATGCGCTCGACACCGATCATCTTGCTGCTTCCATCGGCCAGCTCGACCTCGATCTCGCCCTCGCCGACGATCGGGTGGTAGAGCTGCGAAATCTGATAACCCTGCGGTAAATCCGCGTAGAAATAATTCTTCCGGTCGAAGCGCGACCAGGGATTGATCTGGGCTTCAAGCGCCATTCCGGTGCGCACCGCCTGCCGCACGCATTCGCCGTTTAGAACGGGAAGCATTCCGGGCATCGCCGCATCCACTAGGCTGACCTGGGTATTGGGCTCGGCACCGAATTCGGTCGATGCGCCCGAGAAGAGCTTCGCCTTGGACGTTATCTGCGCATGGACTTCCAGGCCGATCACGACCTCCCATTCGCCGGTGGCGCCATGGATCCGATATTCGCTCACCACCACGCCTCCGGCCGCGCGACGAAGTCGGCGCGTTCCTCAAACGCCAGGCCCATATTCATGACGCCTTGCTCGTCCAGCGCCTTGCCCACGATCTGGAGGCCCAGCGGCAGACCTTCGGCATTGAGACCCGCGGGAACCGACATGGCGGGAAGCCCCGCAAGGCTGGCGGGAACGGCAAACACATCATTCAGATACATGGCAATCGGATCGTCCGATTTCTCACCCAGGCCAAAGGCGGCCGAGGGCGCCGTCGGAGTGAGGATGAAGTCGCAGCTTTCCCAGACTCGGTCGAAATCGCGGGCTATCAGCGCCCTCACCTTCTGCGCCTGGTTGAAATAGGCATCGTAAAAGCCGGCCGAGAGCACATAGGTGCCGATCATGATCCGGCGCTTCACTTCGGCGCCGAACCCGGCCGCGCGGGTGGCGTTGTACATGTCGTCCAGGCTTCCATTTTCGGGCGACACCCGCTTGCCGTACCGAACGCCATCATAGCGGGCGAGGTTGGAAGAAGCCTCGGCAGGCGCGATGATGTAATAAGCCGGCAAGGCATATTTGGTGTGGGGCAGCGAAACTTCGACGATCTCCGCCCCTGCATCCTTCATCCAGGCGATGCCCTGCTCCCAGATCGTGTCGATCTCGGCCGGAACGCCGTCGATGCGATATTCCTTCGGGATGCCGATCCGTTTGCCCCTGATGTCGCCGGAAAGGCCCGCTTCCCACTGCGGGACAGGCAGGTTTAGAGAGGTCGAATCCTTGGCGTCGAAACTGGCCATGGCTTCCAGCATGATGGCGCAGTCGCGAACGTCGCGCGCCATGGGGCCGGCCTGGTCCAGCGAAGAGGCGAAGGCGACCATGCCCCAGCGCGAGCAGCGGCCATAGGTCGGCTTGACGCCGGTGATGCCGACAAAGGCGGCCGGCTGGCGGATCGAACCGCCGGTATCGGTGCCCGTGACTCCAGGCGCGATGCGCGCCGCGACCGCTGCGGCCGATCCGCCCGACGAACCTCCCGGAGTCAGCGCGACGTTGCCGCCGTCCTTTCGGCGCCAGGGCGAGATGACATTGCCATAGGCGCTGGTCTCGTTCGAAGATCCCATCGCGAACTGGTCCATGTTGAGCTTGCCCAGCATGCCCGCGCCCGCGTCGAACAGATTGCCGCTGACGGTGGATTCATAAGCTGGCTCGAAACCCTCCAGCATCAAGCTCCCCGCAGTGGTCTGATAGCCTTTGGTGGCGAACAGATCCTTGATACCGAGCGGCACGCCCGAAAGTGGCTTGAGAATGCCCGCCACCCGGTCCGCATCGGCCTTTTCGGCAGCGGCCAGCGCGTGGTCGGGAGTCTCGATGACGAAGGCGTTCAGCGCCTTTGCGTTGGTCACCGCTTCGTTAAAGGCCTCGGCCACTTCGCGCGCGGAAAATTCGCCGGCGCGAAAGCCGTCGCGGATCGCCGCCACCCCAAGATCGGTCAGCTTGGTCATTATTCGATCACCTTGGGCACGGCGAAGAAGCCATGTTCGGCAGCCGGCGCATTCTTCAGCACGTCGTCCCGCTTGCCGCCGTCGGTGACCTTGTCCTCGCGCAGCCGCAATATATTGGGGATGACCGCCGTCATCGGCTCGACGCCGGTCACGTCCACCTCCTGCAATTGCTCGATCCAGTTCAGGATATTGTTGAGCTCGGGCACCAACGCCTCCACCTCGCCGTCGGAAACGGCGACACGGGCAAGCTTGGCGATGTGACGCACGGTGGCGGTATCGACTGACATGAGGGGCCGCTAGCATCGCCCAAGGCGGGCTTCAAGGAGCCTCATTTCAATCGCGCGCTTGCAACCTCACTCTTTATGCTGATGTAGGCGCCCTGAAGATTGGGACACCTGGCGGAGACGTGAATGCTGGCGCGGCGATTTTTGTGGGTGGTGGCTGGGCTGATCGTCCTGATCCTGATCGGAGCGCTCGTTTATCGGATATTCGCCCCGGAGCTGATGAAAAAGGCCCTGGTGCCCACGGTAAAGTTCGAGGAAATGCCGAGGGCGCCGACCATGACCTATGCCGATGCGGCAATGTGGATCGCGCGGCCCGACATCAAGGACAATCCCGCGCTCTGGACGCCCAAAGATTTTGTCGATGACGAGGAAAAGCAGGGCCACCAGAAGCAGGCTTCGGTCTTCTTCATTCATCCGACATCCTATCTCGAACGTTCGCATTGGAACGCTCCGATCGAAGATGCGGAATCGCAGCAGAGGGCGCGGCTATTCGTCCGAAGCCAGGCGAGCGCGTTCAACCATGTCGGCGAGATCTGGGCGCCCAAATATCGTCAGGCGACCTTCGGCGCATTCCTTGTCACCATGCAGGATGCCGAACGGGCGCTGGACTTCGCCTATCGCGACGTGCTGCTCGCCTTCGAAACCTTCCTTAAGGAAGCGCCGCGCGATCGCCCGATCATCCTGGCGGCGCATAGCCAGGGCAGCCTGCACCTCACCCGCCTTCTCGCGGAAAGGATTGCCGGCAAACCCGAACAAGCCCGGATCGCGGCGGCTTATGCGGGCGGCTGGCCGATTTCGATAAAGGCGGATCTTCCGAAGCTTGGCCTTCCCGCCTGCCAAACGGCGGACCAGGCCGGGTGCATCATCAGCTGGCAGAGCTTCGCCGAGCCGGCCGATCCCAAGATGGTGACCGATGTCTATGACGCCTCCATTGGCCTCACCGGTCAGCCGCGGGCGGGATCGCCGATGCTTTGCGTCAATCCGCTCACCGGCAGCCCGGCAGGCGAAGCGGCCGCAAAGGCCAATCTGGGGACTTTGGTTCCCAATAAGGAGCTGACCGATGCGGAGCTGGTAACACCGGGCGTTCCCGCGCGCTGCGACATCAGGGGTTTCCTGCTGATCGGTGAAGATCAACCGGATCTCGGCGAATATGTCCTTCCGGGTAACAATTACCATGTCTACGATTATGCCCTGTTCTGGGCCAATATCCGCGCCGATGCCGAGCGGCGCCTGGCGAATTTTCCAGCGAAATGATCCACGGCAAGGCACCTCCCTTTCGCGAGGCGCTGCCGGAGGCGGGGCGGCTGATGGGGCTCGACGTGGGCACGAAGACTATCGGGGTGGCCTTTTGTGATGCCGGCTGGACGATCGCTACGGCGGCCGAACTTATCCATCGAGGCAAATTTTCGGCGGACCTGGGCAAATTGAACGCGCTCGTCTCCGCGCAAAAGGTGACTGGAATCGTGATTGGACTGCCGCTCAATCTGGACGGCAGCGAAAGCCCGCGCACGCAGGCGATCCGGGCCTTTGCCCGCAATTTGGGGCCGCTCGGCCTGCCTATTCTGCTCTGGGACGAAAGATGGTCTACCCAGGCCGTCACCAGAACTCTGATCGATGCCGATGCAAGCCGGGCCCGCCGCGCCGTTCTGGTCGACAAGATGGCGGCCGCCTATATCCTGCAGGGCGCGATCGACGCCCTTGCCGGGGGGTATGACGCGCTCTAATGCCGCATTTTAATGCCTGACTTTCCGCACAAGCACCTGCTCGGGATCGAGGGGCTTCAGCCCAGCGAGATCCTTTTCCTCCTCGACGAGGCGGAACAATGGGTCGAATTCAACCGCGGCCGCCGCAAGCAGGATGATCGGCTGGCCGGCCTCACCCAGATCAACGCCTTTTTCGAAAACAGCACACGCACACTCTTTTCGTTCGAAATTGCGGGCAAGCGGCTTGGCGCCCAAGTCGCCAATTTCCACGCCGCGGGTTCCAGCGTCACCAAGGGCGAAAGCCTGATCGATACGGCCCTCACGCTGAACGCGATGCGTCCCGACATTTTGGTCGTCCGGCACGCCGCCAACGGCGCGGCAAAGGATGTCGCGCAGGTCATGGATTGCCCCGTGATCAACGCGGGCGACGGGCGGGGAGAACATCCGACGCAGGCTTTGCTCGACGCCCTCACGATCCGCCGCCGCAAAGGGCGGATCGCGGGCCTCAGGATCGCGATTTGCGGCGACATATTGCATAGCCGCGTTGCCGGTTCGAACCTTCGCTCGCTGCCCGCTCTCGGCGCCGAAGTCCGGGCGATCGGCCCGCAAGCCCTGCTCCCCTCCTCGCTTCCCGATGGCGTAACCGCCTTTACCGATATGGATGAGGGCCTCGAAGGTGCCGATGTGGTGATGATGCTGCGTATCCAGCGCGAACGGATGGATGAAAACGCCTCAGTGGCGCTCGCCGATTACCATGCCCATTATGGTCTCACGCGCGAAAGACTTGACAAGGCGGCGCCCGACGCCATCGTGATGCATCCAGGCCCGATGAACCGGGGCGTCGAGATTGACAGCGAGGTCGCGGACGATCCCCAACGCTCGGTCATTCAGGAACAGGTCGAAATGGGGGTGGCCGTGCGAATGGCCTGCCTGGACCTGCTGACCCGCAACCGCCGGTAAAAAAGGGCGGCACCGGGCCGCCCCTTCTAGGACAGATTTTACAAATCAGCCTTTGCGGGTGTCGCGCGACGCTATCCGGATCGGCGCGTCGCCCGCGCTACCGCGTACGAAGCAGGCGCCGCCCTTGCCTTTGATCGACTGACAAGCGCGCGCCGCCTGGGCCTGGGTTTCGAACCCCGCGACCGACAGGCGATGGAAAGTACCTTTGGGTAAGGTCACTGTGGCCGTCACAGGCGCGTAACCGGAAAGGCCGTAAAGCCCCGATGCGTGCGACCATGCCTGCTGGGCCGCGCGAGCATTGGCGTACGCTCCTAGCTGGACCACGAAGCGGCCGGAAGAGGTGCGAGCCTGTTCTTGGCGAACCGGAGCGACCGGGCGGGCCGGCGCGCTGGCGGCAGGCGTTTCGCTGCGGATCGCGACGGTCGGATTGACCGAAATTGGGGCCGCTTGCGCATATTGAACCGGTGGCACCGAAACTTCCTCAGGCACGTAAGCGGCCAGTTCCGCGACGGGAGCTTGCGGCTCGGGCTGGGCCTCGACAATCGCGACCGGGTTTGGTGCCAGCGGCAATAGCGCCAGGCGAACTGGCTGGCCGGTATCCGAGACAGGAGTGACACCCAGCAGGCTGGCAATTTGGTCGTGGCTCGCCTTCGGCTGAGTGAAGGACGCCCATTGCTCCATGCGCGGCTGAAGGTCGGCCGGGGAAAGATCCTGCGAAGCGGTGACGCGGGCACGCTGCCAGTCGCCGGTCATGGCATAAGCAAGCGCAAGATTCTGGCGGACCCGTCCATCGGCGCCTTCGGTGCGGGCGGCTGGCTCCAGCATGGCCACCGCGCGGTCCGGCTGGCCAGCGAGCGCGAAAGCAAGGCCAAGATCGGCCGCGGAAGCGGTTTCGGCGAGCCGGTCGAGCTGCACCAGCGCCGCATAGGATTTGCCGAGCGCGATCTGCGCCAGCGCCAGATTGAATCGGGCGCGGCTATTGTCGGGATGAAGCGCGAGCACGTCGGAGAAAGCGGTTTCCGCCGACAGGAAGCGTCCATTCTTCAAATACAGATCACCGAGCAGCATCCGATAGCCGGCATCGCGCGGCGATTGCTCGACCGCCTTTTCCGCAAAGCCGAGCGCTCCAGCCATGTCGCCCTTTTGAGCCGACACCTGGGCCAGGCCGTAATTTTTGGCGGATTGCTGGTCGGATTGCGCTTCCTGGGCGGTCGCTGCGACCGGACGGAACATCGAGGTCTGGGTTGTGCTGCAACCGACCATGGTCACGCCGAGAACCAGTGGCGACACGGCGATCTTCAAGGCTACGCGCTTACGCATCGTCCAAACTCCTAATTCAACTTGCCCGACTTCGGGGGCACCTGATCGGCAAGCGCGCCGACTTCAGGCCGGGAATGCAGCAATTGGTCTAAAGCTTCCGTTACCAGTTGCTGTGCCGATCGGCCGCTGACCGCGCAGGCGAGCCTCAGTTTCAGGTGCCGGTCGCCATCGAGCCGCAAAGTGAACGCAGCCTTCGATCGAGCCGTCCGGTTTGCTGGCCGCGCTTCCGCAACCGGAGTTGACACCGCAGGCGCAGGTTCAGCAGCCAGGACCGCGACGACGGGTTCGGGTTCGGCTTCCACTTCTGGCTGAGGTTCGAGCGCGGGCTGGGCCTGGAACGAGGGCTGGGCCTCGAACGAATCCGGGACCTCCGCTTTGGGCTCCAGATGGGACGCGCCAAGCTCGAGAATGTCTCTCTCTTCGACCGCTTCTTCAAAGCTCTCCTCGGCTTCTTCCGCAACCTTTCGCGTTTTGGTCGCAAGCACGAAGCGATCTTCGGCGGGCTCGCCGAAACTGGCCTCAATGGCGGCGCGCTGTTGCTCGACCACGGGGGGTGGCGGAGAAAGCGTGGCCTCGAAGTCTTCCTCTTCCTGGAATCCCGAGGTCATCGGTGTCAGCGCCGAAATAGGGCTCGGGACATGCGCGTCGTGCGGCGCTTCGAACGGCGAAGGCTCTTCCGCTTCCGCTGCACGATTATGGCCCATATCGTTCCAGCCAAGATCGTCCATTCCGGACCCGATCTTGCCGAAGCCCTGCGGTCGCATGGCGGGCCTGGCCGAACCCTTGCGGGCAAGCAGGCCGGAAGACAGGGACGCGAATGGCTTGGGTTCAGTCATGTTACCGGACTCCACCTTACTGGCCGACGACACGGCGGCCAAAGCCGCCCATCGGGCGGGGGATCGCCACTTGCGTTGCGACGGCGCCGGGCGCGGTAAAGACAGCGCGGCGGAACTGCTTTTCGAGGCGATCGGAAATATAATCCCAAAGCTCGCGCACCTCGTTGGCGGAGCGGCCCTTGGGATCGACTTCCATCACCGTGCGGCCGTCGATCATCGAGGCGGCAAAGTCGGTGCGGTGATGGACGGTGACCGGGGCGACGGTGCCATGCTGCGAAAGCGCGACGGCGGCTTCCGAAGTGATCCTCGCTTTGGGCGTCGCGCCGTTGACGACGAAGATGAGCGGCTTTCCGGCGCGGTCGCAAAGATCCACCGTGGCGCCGACCGCGCGAAGATCATGCGGACTTGGCCGAGTCGGGATCACCACCAGTTCGGCGACCTGGATCACGCTCTGGATGGCCATGGTGATCGCCGGCGGCGTGTCGATGACGGCAAGGCGGAAGCCCTGCTGGCGGAGGACTTCAAGGTCGGCGCCCAGGCGGGCCACCGTGGTCTGGGCGAAGGCCGGCATGTCCGCCTCGCGCTCGTTCCACCAATCCGCGAGCGATCCCTGCGGATCGATATCGATCAGGCAGACGGGTCCCGCGCCGGCTATCTGAGCCTGGACGGCCAGGTGCCCGGACAAAGTGGTCTTGCCCGACCCGCCTTTTTGCGACGAAAGTGCCAGAACGCGCATGTCTTCCCCTTGATCTTCGTGTTCGTTCGAAGGGGATTGCACCAGTGGCGGCTAAAATCTGGTTAACATCGGTCCGGGCCATGAAGCCGTGGCGTCATCGGCAACCGGACCAAGTCATTTCAGCTCTTTAACGATTTTTTGGGGAGACCTGCATTAACCTCGATCCATAAACCGGGGGTAGACGGATGGGGCTGCAGATCAGAACATTGGCGACGCAGGCCATGGCGTCACGCTGGCGCAGGCGGCGGATGTGCGTATTGGTTGCCGACTTCGCCGTGCCCGCGGCGCTGCGCACCATATCGGCGACCGGAGCGATGCTGGAAACCAACGCCCGGCCCGCTCTCGGCGCCAGGATCGAGCTGCATCATCCCGAAGCGGGGATGATCGAGGGAATTGTCCGTGCCATCTCGACTGATGGAGTCGCGATCGCCTTCCCCTGCTCGGAAGCTTCGATGGCATACGCGCTGGCGGCGATCACCGCCGACATGAGCAAGGCCGGCTAAGCCGCCTCCCATTCGCCGCGCGCATAGCCCTGGGCATAGAGCAAGGTGCCAAGGTCCCCATATTCGATACGCGCATCCGCCGCCGCCGCCGCCGCGGGCTTGGCGTGAAAGGCGACGCCCAGGCCGGCGGACTGCAGCATCGGGATGTCGTTCGCCCCGTCTCCGACGGCCAAGGTCGCCTCCAGCTCTATTCCCGCCATGGCGGCCTCCGCGACCAGGGCCTCGCGCTTGGCTTCTGCCCCTACGATCGGAAGGCCGAGGCTGCCCTTTAACTTGCCGCCGGCCACTTCCAGCCGGTTCGAAATGGCACGGTCGAATCCGATTTCCGCCGCGACTCGATCGGCGAACACGGTGAATCCCCCCGAAACCAGGATGCAGCGGGCCCCTTCCCGCTTCATCGTCCGGACCAACGCAATTGCGCCCGGCGTGATGCGCACCCTTTCGTCATGGCAACGGTCGATGACCGAGGCATCCAGCCCCTTGAGCAGCTTCACCCTTTCGGTCAGCGCACTTTCGAAATCGAGTTCGCCCTGCATGGCCCGCTCGGTAACGGCGCTTATCTCCGCCTTGATCCCGGCATAATCGGCCAGTTCGTCGATGCATTCGATGGTGATCATGGTCGAATCCATGTCGGCCACCAGCAAGCGCTTGCGCCGGCCGGCTTCACCCTGGACGATTACGTCGACGCCCGGGAAGATGCCTTCGAGGGCCAAACGGACGGGACCAAGCGAGGCGGAGAAAAGCAGGTCGCAAGCGACATCTTCCTCGATCCAGCTGCGGCCCATCGGTTCGACATCGACCCGGCGCAAAGCATCCTCGGCCGCAGAAATTACACCGCCGGGCAGCCGATCCTTTGCTATCAGGGTCGCAATGAACATATTTTCCTCTTCGCTGCCGCCATTGGCCCTTATCGCGGGGCCTACCGCCAGCGGCAAGTCGGGCCTCGCTTTGGCATTGGCCGAACGAACCGGCGGAATCGTGATCAACGCCGACAGCGCGCAAGTCTATCGCGATCTGCATATCCTGTCCGCCAGGCCGACCGAGGAAGACGAACAGCGCGCGCCGCACCGCCTCTACGGTTATCGCGACGGCGCGAATCCTTGCTCTTCTGCCGAATGGGCTGCCGACGCCAAGGCGGAGATCGTCAAAGCCCATGAAAGCGGCCACTTGCCGATACTCGTCGGCGGCACCGGCCTTTATCTGAGGACCCTGCTGGAGGGCATCGCCCCCGTCCCGCAGATCGACGCGGGCATTCGCTGCGAAGTGCGGGCGCTGCCCGTCGAACAGGCCTTTGCCGCGCTCTTGCAGGAGGATCCGGGCGCAGCGCAGCGCCTCGGCCCGGGCGACACGGCGCGGGTGTCGCGAGCGCTGGAGGTGGTCCGCTCCACGGGCCACCCGCTTGGCTTCTGGCAGCAGCAGAAAGCCGGCGGGATTGGAGGCCATGTAAGTCTTGCCCCACTGATCCTGCTTCCGCCGCGCGACTGGCTGTACGAGCGCTGCGATCGTCGGTTCGGGCAGATGATAGGACCGGAGAGCCTGGAAGAGGCGAGGAACCTGGTGGATCGAGGGCTGGATCCGGCTCTTCCCGTCATGCGCGCCATCGGGGTCGGCCAGGTCGCCGCTTTCCTCTCGGGAGACCTGGATCGCGAGGAAGCCCTGCTGGCGGGGAGAACCGCCACCCGCCAATATGCCAAGCGCCAATATACCTGGTTCAACCGGCAGCCGCCGGCGGATTGGCCGCGCTTCCTCGAGCCGCTGGCGGAGGAGCAAGCGATCGAAGCTGCATTGTTGCTGCTTGGACAGCGCACGCAAATCGCCTAGCCAGCGAGGATGCAGGCCTATTTCGACTTGGACGCCGACCTCGCCCTGATCCAGGGGCGAAAGGTCACGATCATCGGCTACGGCAATCAGGGACGGCCGCAGGCGCTCAATTTGCGCGACAGCGGCGTTCCGGTGGCCATCGGGCTTCCTCCTCAATCTGCCGGCCGCGCGAGAGCCATGGAAGACGGGTTTGAAGTCATGACGGCGGCCGAAGCGGCGGCCGAGGCGGATGTCGTGATGATGCTGGCGCCCGACGAGGATCAGGCACGCATTTATGGCGAGATCGAGCCTCATTTGCGGCAGGGCGCCGCCCTCGCCTTCGCCCACGGTCTGAACATTCATTTCAAATTGATCGAGCCACGCCCGGATCTCGACGTCGTCCTGGTGGCGCCCAAGGGGCCGGGAACCGCGCTTCGCCAACTCTATCTCGACGGCAAGGGAATGATCACCCTGATAGCCATCGCGCAGGACAGCAGCGGATCGGCCCAGGCGCTGGCCCTTTCCTATGCGGCCGCGCTGGGGAGCGGCCGCGCCGGCATCCTTCCAAGCTCGTTCGCCGAGGAATGCGAGGCCGATCTGTTCAACGAGCAAGCGGTACTTTGGGGAGCAATTCCGGAGTTGATCCTGGCCGGGTACGAAACCCTGACCGAAGCGGGCTTCTCACCAGAAATTGCTTATTTTGAATGTGTTTCCGAAGTGAAGCTGATATCCGATCTGATCTACGAACGCGGCATAGCCGGGATGCGAGAGGCCATTTCGAACACGGCCGAATTCGGTGCCTTGATGGGCGGAACCCGGATCATCGACCAGGATACTCGAACCGAGATGCGCCGAATCCTGCGCGAGGTCAGAAGCGGCCATTTCGTCGAACAATTGATGAAGGACGCGGCGGCCGGCTATCCGCGCCTCAAGTCCAGCCGCGCCAAAGCCGCGACGCATCCGATCGAGGAAGTCGGAATGAGACTGCGCGCTCTGAACGACCGCGCATGATCTTCGCCGGGCGGAGCGCTTAGCCCTATTCCGGCCCGAGCCGGAGGATTTGGGTCGCTGATGAAAGCTGATCGACCCAGAAAAGAGCGGTGACGCCCGAACGGCCGGATCGCCCAGGCTTTCTGAAGCAATTGTCACGGCGAATGGATCGACGACGATTATTTCGCCTCCTCGCCAGCGATTGGCTGCTGCGGCGCTAGAGTTCCCGCAGTATTTTTTCGCGCTCACCGTCTTTGGGGCGGCCGAACAGGCAGCATTGTGCGATCAACTCGGCTACGGAAGGGACATAAAGTATTTCCTGCCCAAAGCGGACAGTCTCCCGCGTCTCCGGCCATACTGGCTGCCATCCTCCCTCTGTTCGAACGGAGAAATCCGCCATGATTTCCACAATCAGCGGCGGCTCCGTCCAGCGTCCGAATATGGCGGAGCGGAAAAGCTCGTTGCCTGTATCGCCAAGGGGGCGGGCTCCCAGCCGCTTCAGCAGAGGCAGTGCATCCTTTCGGCTCACCATAAGGTCGACATCCGCAATCTCGATCGGCCGCGCTCCGTGCAAAGCCATCGCCGCGCTTCCGATCAGCCACCATGGTTCCGTCGCGGAACGCATCGCCCGCCCCACCGCCAGCAGGGTCTCCGCCGCCGCCGGCGCGATATCCCTCACTTCCGCCCGAACAGTTTCTCGATGTCGCCATGGCCGAGCTTCACCCAGGTCGGCCGGCCGTGATTGCATTGGCCGGAATGGGGCGTGACTTCCATTTCGCGGAGCAGTGCGTTCATTTCGCTCACCGATAGTAGGCGCCCCGCCCTGACCGAACCGTGGCAGGCCATGGTCGCGGCGACATGGTCCAGTTTTTCCTTCAGGCTCAGCGCTTCGTCATAGGCGGCGATTTCATCCGCCAGATCGGTGACCAGCCCCTGTATATTGCCGTTGCCGAGCAAGGCAGGCGTGGCACGGACCAGCATGGCGCGCGCGCCGAACCGCTCCAGTTCCAGCCCCATTTCGGCCAGTTCCGCGATACGGGCCTCCAGTCGGTCGCAGGCGACTTCATCCAGCTCGACCACTTCGGGGAGCAGCAAGGCCTGGCGGGCGACTCCGCCATTGGCCATGGCCTTGCGCATGCGTTCAAGTACAAGCCGCTCGTGCGCCGCATGCTGATCGACGATTACCAGACCGTCTTCGGCCTCGGCGACGATATAGGTCGCCGCTACCTGGCCTCGCGCCACCCCGAGTGGGTACGATGCTGCCTGCGGCGGAGCCTCGCTCGCCATCTCGGCCCGCGCCTCAGGCGCCGGCACATATTCCTGATGATTGTCCCAGACGCTGCCTTGCCCGGGCGCTGCCGCCGGGAAGCTGGGGCTGTAGGAAGGTCGTGACCCGGTATCGACCTGCCAATTGCCCAGGGCCGCTGCGGACGGCCGCTGCGCGCTCCTGTGGCCTGCGGCGTCCAATGCATGGCGAAGCCCGCCAATGATCAGCCCGCGAATTCCTCCGGGATCGCGAAAGCGCACTTCGGTCTTGGCCGGATGGACATTCACATCCACCTCGTCGCCCGGAATGTCGATAAACAGGGCCAGGATCGGATGCCGGTCGCGGGCGAGCAGATCCTGATAGGCTCCGCGCACCGCGCCGATCAGCAGCCGGTCCTTTACCGGGCGGCCGTTGACGAACAGGAATTGATGATCGGCAATTCCGCGGTTGAAGGTGGGAAGACCCGCCACGCCGCCCAGCCTCAAATTGCCGCGCTGATAATCGATCGGAACGCTGTTTTCGACCAGGCCCCGGTCGGTCAGCGCCGCGACGCGAGCCGGGCGGTCCTCGCCCGGCTGGACCGAGAGGTTGCGCCGCCCGTCATGCTCCAGCGAAAAACCGATATCGGGCCGCGCCATGGCGAGCCTCTTCACCACGTCGATGCAGGCGGCATATTCCGATCTGGCCGAGCGCAAGAATTTGCGCCGAGCCGGAACCCTGGCGAAGAGCGATTCAACCTTGATCCGGGTGCCGGGGGGCAAGGCCGCGGGTCCTTCGCCTTCCAGTCGGCCACTATCGACGATGCGGGACCATCCGTCGGCGCCGCGCACCCGGCTTTCGATCGTCATTCGCGCCACGCTGGCGATCGACGGCAGGGCTTCGCCGCGAAAGCCCAACGTCTCCACTTCCTCGATCGCATCGCCTGGTAGCTTGGAGGTGGCGTGCCGCTCCAGCGCCAGCGCCATATCACCCGCGCTCATTCCGCAGCCGTCGTCGGTCACCTCGATCCCGTCTATCCCTCCGGCGGCCAGCTTTATGTCGATCCGGAACGCCCCGGCGTCGATGGCGTTTTCCACCAGCTCTTTCAACGCACTGGCCGGTCTTTCTACCACTTCACCGGCAGCGATGCGGTTAATCAAATCTTCGGGGAGTCGGCGTATTGACATGCATCTATCTCTAGCTGAAGCGACGCTGTCCGGCGAGACATTAACTGTCTTGTGGACGGGGGCCGCGGGGGCACCCTATAGAGAAATACAGGCGGGGCCGGGACTTATCCCTTCCCGCAAAGCTAGGAAGCGAGACCTGCACCCATGTCCCTGATGCGTTTCTTGAAGTTCCCATCGCACGATATGGCCATCGACCTCGGCACCGCCAACACGGTCGTCTATGTCCGGGGCCGGGGCATCGTGCTCAATGAACCCTCCGTGGTTGCGATCGAGACGATCAACGGGGTCAAGCGCGTCAAGGCCGTCGGCGACGACGCAAAATTGATGATGGGCAAGACTCCCGACCAGATCGAGGCGATCCGTCCTTTGCGCGATGGGGTCATCGCCGACATCGACGTCGCCGAGCAGATGATCAAGCATTTCATCCAGAAGGTCCACGGCAAGCGGCGCTTCCCGCGTTGGCCCGAAATCGTGATCTGCGTTCCGTCGGGCTCGACTTCGGTCGAACGCCGAGCGATCCGCGACGCCGCCTCCAATGCGGGTGCGAGCCAGGTCTGGTTGATCGAAGAACCGATGGCAGCCGCGATCGGCGCCGACATGCCGGTAACCGAACCGATCGGATCGATGGTGGTCGATATTGGCGGCGGCACCACCGAAGTCGCCGTGCTTTCGCTGCGCGGCCTTGCCTATACCACTTCGGTCCGCGTCGGCGGGGACAAGATGGACGAAGCCATTTCTTCCTATGTCCGCCGCAACCATAACCTCCTGATCGGCGAAGCCACGGCCGAACGGATCAAGCAGCAGGTCGGGATCGCCAAGCCTCCCGCCGATGGCGACGGCCTCACCGTCCACATCAAGGGCCGCGATCTCGTCAACGGCGTGCCGAAGGAAATCACGATCAACCAGCGCCAGATCGCCGAAGCGCTTTCTGAACCGGTCGGTACGATTGTCGAGGGTGTCCGCATCGCACTTGAAAATACCGCGCCGGAGCTTGCCGCCGATATCGTCGACCAGGGCATTGTCCTGACCGGCGGCGGGGCGCTCCTGACCGGGTTGGACGAAGTGCTCCGCGACGAAACCGGCCTTCCCGTCACGGTGGCGGACGATCCGCTTACCTGCGTGGCGCTCGGCACCGGCCGCGCCCTGGAAGAGGAAATCTTCCGCGGCGTGCTGACCACCGCGTAATATAGGAACCGGACGCGAGACATGGCGCCGCCAAAAACCCGGCGCCCGGGATTTTCCCGCAGGGCGCAATATGGACTGTTCATCGGCTATGTCGTTGCGGTCGGCGGAGTTATACTCGCGGTATTGCTGCTGGTCGTGGCGATCATCGACCCGACCGGCTTCAGGGCGCTTCGTGGCGCGGCATTGGACGTCACCACGCCGATCAGCTCCGCGGGCCGCGGTGTCGTCCGCTTCTTCACCGACAGCGGGGATACGATCAGCCATTATTTCTTTGCCGCCTCGCAGAATGAGGGACTGACGCAGCAACTCGCCGCCGCGGAGCGGGAGCTGATCGAGGCGCGGGCGATACGATATGAAAATCAGCGGCTGAAACGGCTGCTGAAACTGTCCGACGAATTCACCGACGAAGTCACCACCGCGCGGATCGTCAGCTCCAGCCTCGATTCCAGCCGACGCCTCGCCACCATCGCCGCTGGCAGTTCCGACGGCGTCCGAGTTGGTCAGCCGGTCCGCGCGCCCGAGGGCCTGATCGGACGGATCGTCGAAACCGGGGTCTTTGCCGCGCGCGTCCTGCTGTTGACCGATGGAGCCAGCAACGTCCCCGTCCGATCGGTGCGAAATGGTATTCCGGCCATGGCCACGGGCCGCGGTGACGGCACGCTGGATATCAAGCCGCTTGAAGTGGGCGAAAACCCGTTCCGCAAGGGCGACATCTTCGTGACTTCCGGCACGGGCGGAATTTTCGGCCCGAACATTCCCGCCGCCATCGTGGTGCGGGTGACGCGGGAGGAAACATTGGCCCGGCCCCTCGCCAACCCGGCACGGGCCGACTTCGCCATCGTCCAGGGCATCTACATGCCATCGGCCGACGCGCCGCTCGAAACCGGCGTGGCTCCCCCTTCGGACTCGCTGCAGGTGCTGCCGCCGCCGCCCCCGCCGGCCGGTGTCCAGGCCACGAAGGTTCAGGCCGCCAATGTTGAGGGCGCCCACACGCAGGCCGCGCCGGGACGATGAGCCGCATCGCCTTCAACAGCGCCGCCGTTCGCCGCAAGCATCTGCGGCGCGAATATGTGCCGGTGGTCTCGACCATCCTCGCCTGCCTGCTTTCGCTGCTCCCGATCATCGTCAGTTCACCTGTCATCCCCGATTTCGGTTTCCTGATGCTGATCGCGTGGAGATTGCTCCGCCCCGAAATGTGGGCCCCGGCGCTGGCGCTTCCGCTTGGCCTGTTCAACGATCTGGTCGGCGGACATCCGATCGGTCAGTCGATGGCGATCTGGACCAGTCTTTTCATCATCTTCGACATCATGGACAGCCGGGTCCTCTTCCGCGACTATTGGATGGACTGGCTGATCGCGGCCTTCGCCATAACGGGTTATGTCTTTGCCGACTGGTTTATCGGTACCCTGATGGGCAACAGTGCCGGTTTCCCGGTCATGCTGCCGCAGCTTGGCGCTTCGATCCTCGCTTTCCCGATCGTGGCGCGGTTTGTCCTCGCGCTCGACCGATGGCGGCTGGCCCGATGAACAGTTTTGCGCGATGAGAAAACGCTCGATCCCGCTCATCACCGAAAACAGCCAGTCCTACACCTTCACCCGGCGGGCAATGGTCGTGGGCGGGTTCCAGCTTGGCCTTTCCGCCCTGATGGCGGGACGCCTTGCCTATCTCTCGCTTTCCGACACGGAAAAATACCAGCTCCTGTCGGAGGAGAACCGGTTCCAGCTGGTGCTGGTGCCGCCGCGCCGGGGCTGGATCGTGGATCGCTTCGGCAAGCCGATCGCGGTCAACCGCAGCGACTACCGCGTCGACCTCATTCCCGATCAGATCGAAAATCCGGACCAGGTAATCGCGCAGCTTGCCCAGATCCTGGAGCTTCCGCCCGAAGAGGTCGATCGGATCCGCAAGGATTTGCAGGTGGCCGCCGGCTATCAGCCCGTCGCCGTGGCCGAGAACCTCACCTTCGACAAATATGCGGCGGTCACCGTCCGCCTTCCCGAAATGCCGGGCGTGGCGCCCTTGCGCGGGTTCAGCCGATTCTATCCGGACGGTGCCGCGGTCGGACATCTGATCGGCTATGTCGGCACCGCCAACCGGGAGGAATATAAGGCGGAGGGCAAGAACCGCCTGCTGATCACTCCAGGCTTCAAGATCGGCAAGGAGGGTCTGGAAAAGACGATGGAGCCGCGCCTTCGCGGCCTTCCGGGGGCGAAACGGCTGGAAGTGACCGCCGGAGGCCGCCTGGTCCGGGAACTGTCGGCCAGGCCCGACACGAGCGGCGGACAGCTGGCGCTCACCATCGATGCCGATCTCCAGGAATTTGCCGCCCGGCGCATGGGCAATGAATCAGGCTCGGTGGTGGTCATGGATTGCCAGACGGGCGACATACTCTGCATGGCTTCCATGCCGGCCTATGATCCCAACAATTTCTCCGACGGCATCAGCAACATGGAATGGGAAATGCTGTCGACCGACGAGCGGCGCCCGCTCTATAACAAAACGCTCAACGCCCTTTATCCCCCTGGATCCACACTGAAGCCGATGGCCGCTATCGCGCTGCAGGAGGCCGGCATCGATCCAAAGGAGACCGTCCATTGCAGCGGCGGCTACCAGCTTGGGAACCGCTTCTTTCGCTGCCTTGGCCGTCACGGGACGGTCAACATGCACCGGGCCATCGCCAAAAGCTGCAACACCTATTTCTATTCGATGGGACGCAAGGTCGGCATCGATGCGCTGGCCACCGTGGCGCGCAGCCTGGGCCTTGGCGTCAAGTTCGACCTGCCGGTAGTTTCGCAAAGCTACGGCACCTATCCCGATACCGCCTGGAAAAAACGGCGCTTTGAAAAGAGCCCCCGGCTGATCGAGCGGCCGGACTGGACAGAGTCGGACACGCTGAACGCCGCCATCGGGCAGGGTTTCGTGATTCTCAACCCGCTCCAGCTCGCGGTGATGGCGGCGCGCATCGCCTCGGGAAAGGATGTCCAGCCCCGACTGATCCTGGAAAAACACCCCCCCGCCAAGCCTCTCCCTTATGCGCCCGAACATCTGGACGCGGTGCGCAAGGCGATGTGGGAGGTCGTGAATGGTGACGGCACCGCGGGCCGAAGCAAACTTCCTCTCGAAGGCATCGAAATGGGCGGCAAGACCGGTACGGCCCAGGTGCGCCGCATCACCGGCGGTCAGCGCGGCCAGAGCGGTGATTGGAAATATCGCGATCACGGCCTGTTCGTCTGCTTCGCGCCTACCTCCAACCCCCGTTATGCGGCTTCGGTGGTGATCGACCATGGCATGGGCGGATCCCGTGCGGCCGCGCCGGTCGCCAAGGACGTGCTCACTTTCCTGTTCGACCGGAACAAGGCGATGCAGGAACTGGTGAAGCTGGAGCAAAGCTGGGGCGGAACGATGGCCGAGCGCATGGACCGCCAGACCCGCGCTTTTTACGCCAGCAAGGGCAAGCCGGTCCCTGAATCCATGAACCGGGCCGCCGCTTCCGCGCCTTCTAGCGCCGATGCCGCCGGCGTGGCGCCCTCGACGCCTGCGCCCATCCCGGCAGCGGCCGCGCCGCCTTCCGCGGCCCCGGCCCCGGGAAACAGCGCACGATGACCGCCAATTCCCTCGTTCCCGCGCCCATCGCGCATCTCCCCTGGCGGCTCATCTTCGTGGTCCTCGCCATCGGCCTGTTCGGCGCCCTGGCGCTTTATTCGGCGGCAGGCGGCTCCATGAAGCCATGGGCGCTCAACCATATCATCCGCTTCCTCGCCTTCCTCGGGATGGCGATCACAATGTCCTACATCCGTCCGCAGACCTACCGCGATTGGATCTGGCCGGCTTATGGCCTGGTCTTCTTCCTGTTGATCGCGGTCATGCTCTACGGTGCCATCGGCGGCGGCGCACGAAGCTGGCTGGAATTCGGGTTCATCCGGCTTCAGCCGTCCGAGCTGATGAAGCCGATCGTGATTCTCTGCCTCGCCAGTTTCTACGCCCGGTTGCCGTCCGCCGAGATACGCAAGTTCAGCGCAATCTGGCCGGCGGCCCTGATCATCGTCATTCCCGATTTCATTATCCTGCTTCAGCCCGATCTCGGCACCTCTTTGTTGCTTCTTCTGGGCGGAGTCATGGTGATGTTCCTGGCGGGTCTCCCAATGCGTCTGTTCGTCGGCGCCGCCGTCGCGCTCACCGCCATGGCGCCGATCGTCTACAGCTTCATGCTTCCGCACCAGAAAAAGCGGCTTCTGATCTTCCTTTATCCCGAAGAGGATCCGCTCGGCGCCGGCTATCACATCACCCAGTCCAAAATCGCGATCGGGTCGGGCGGGGTATTCGGCAAGGGCTTTCTGCACGGCACGCAGAGCCAGCTTCAATATCTGCCCGAACAGCATACCGACTTCATCTTCCCCGCCATGGTCGAGGAATGGGGAATGTTCGCAGGGCTATTCCTCATCCTCCTTTTCACCCTGCTGCTTCGCTGGGCGACGAAGGTGGCGCTGGACACCAAGGATCGGTTCGGCCGGCTTGCCGCCGGCGGTTTGAGCATGACCATCTTCTTCTATTTCGCGATCAACCTGCTGATGGTGATGGGCCTGGCGCCCGTCGTCGGCATCCCACTGCCGCTTTTCTCCTATGGCGGATCGGCGATGCTGACAGTGATGATCTGCCTTGGCATCCTGATGTCGATCGATCGCGGCAATCGCCGGAACCGCCGCGACCACACCTAAACGCAATCCGCCGTTGCACGGCGCGCCCGACCATGTTAGCGGGCACGCCGCGCCGCAGCGATTACCATCCGCGGCGCATTGCCTTCAGGCATGGACGCATAGCTCAGTTGGTAGAGCAGCTGACTCTTAATCAGCGGGTCCTAGGTTCGAGCCCTAGTGCGTCCACCACTTTCTGCCGAAACAAATTATATCTGCGCGGCCACCATAGCCGATCTGAACGCGGCCTACGATTTGTCGGAGCCCAGCTGGCTCTCACAGCGACGGGCGCACTGGCTCGCCGCACCGCGGCTGAGAGGTTCTGAGCAAATCTTGTCAATTATTGGAAGACGCCCTTTACATAAGGGCTTTCTCATACGCCTAGCGGAACGCGCTACACAGGCTACACGCACCACCCGCCGGAGATGACTCGATGTTGCTGATCCTTGGCATTGCTGCGTTGGTTGCAGGATCTCCCGCTCCCTCCGTTTCATCGGTTTTGCCAGGCTCCGGCGCTGCGGAAGTCTCCCTGACTCCCCCGAAAGCTCACGATAGCGGAGCGGCCATCAAACCCAATGGCCAGTCCGCCCCCGCCCCGCGCCCGGGAAAGCTCCGTGCCTTCGGTGATTGGATCGCTGGATGCGATAATCTGGCCGAGTGCAACGCAACTTCCTTGTTGCCGCTCGGTGACGACGAGGAGGACGAGGTGCTGAGCTTAGTAGTAACGCGCCCGCCCGGCGGCGGGTTAGTGATTCAGGCCAATGAGCGTCAGTTCGGTAGTGGTGCCGAGGTAGTCGAGGTTGCTATTCTGGGTGTGGCTTTGGGAGAACATGCGGAACTTGACACTGAGCAAACCGAGCAATTCTTCGGGCAGCACTCGCGGGGCGAACCGATTATTCTGGTGGGCTCCGATCGAACGCTCCTCGGTCACGTATCTTCCAAAGGGCTTGAGGAGGCGGTATCCTATATCGACGAAGTTCAGCGGCGGTCGGGACAGGATTCCTTTGAGACCCCAGTGATCCGGAGCGGCTATCGCCCAAATGCGCAGAAGCTCCCTGTAGGCGCCTCCTGGATACGGAAAAAATACAGCTTGAGCTGCGACGCGATCGACCGGAATGCGACAGCGAAGATTCTCCGACGATCGAGCCGCTGGACGATCGTCACTCGCTGATATTGCTCACCTGCTGGGCCGGAATCAAGAATGCGAAAGTTGCCGTCTATGTGGCTCGACGGACGTCGCGCGGAATCAACCTGGGCCCGGCAAGCTTCGACTACTTTCCTGAACAGGCGACGGGTGAACTCGTCTTCATCAATAACCCGGAGTTTAGCGACGGCCATCTGAGCCAGACCTTTGGTGGCTCGGGCGCTTCGGACCCTCACACCTACGGCCCTATACTGGACTATATTTGGGACGGCGCGCGATTCCGACTGCTTGGACTTACGGAGGCAAGCAGTGATCTAAGCCAAGGATACCATGATGAGATCGTGACCTGGCGAGCGGAAGTTCTGCCTGTCGAGGCTCGTCCGTCTGATGCACAAGAATGGCCGCCAGGCGACCAAGGTAGGCTACTTTCCCGACAGCCCGAGCGCACCCAATTGTTCGACCAGAAAATCGACAAAAACGCGGACCTTCGGTGAAAGTGCGCGCGCGGGTGCGAATAAGGCGTGGATGTCTCTCGATTCGCGTCTGTAACGCGTGAGTACTCGGGTTAGGCGCCCGGCAGCGATGTCGTCGTCGGTCAGGCATGTCGGGAGCCAGGCAATCCCCCCGCCTCCAATAACAGCCAGACGCACTGCCAGGGGATCGCTGACGAAGAGCCGAGGGACGACGCGTACCTCGTCCTTCCCCTCGGGGCCTTCCATGATCCAAACTCTCGGACCGGCCAATCCACCGTGATCCACGATCTGATGCCGGGCAAGTTCTTCCAGCGAAGTCGGGGCGGCAGTTTCTTCGAGATAGGCCGGGCTCGCGAAAAGACCGTAGTCGATCCTCATCAGCAGGCGCGCCGAGAGACTTGAATCCGGAAGTGGCCCAAGCCGGATCAGAATGTCGATTTCCCCAAGGAGCGGGTCGATGAAAGCGTTGTCGAGGTTCAGGCTGATCTGGATTTCGGGATAGCGACGGAGGAATTCAGGGAGCAGTGGAGTGATGAGCGCCTGACCTGAGGTGACAGCGGCACTTATCCGCAGCAACCCACGGGGCGAGGCGCGCACGCGACTTATCGCTACCTCCGCATCAGTCACCTGGTCGAGAATTTGCTTTGCATGCTGATGGAGGAGGATACCGGTATCTGTCAGCGACACCCGGCGGTTCGAGCGCAGGAGGAGGGTCGCTCCCACTTCCCCTTCCAGGCGAGCCACATCCCGACTCACGGACGACTTGGCCATCCCGAGTAACTTTGCTGCCCGAGTGATGCTCTCTAGCTCTGCCACCGCAGAAAAAACACGAATAGCATTCAGGTTAGTGAGAAACGATCGTTCGACCATGGGAACATCATGTGCCGACATTGCTGCTTTGTCCACGATCGCTTCCATAGTAGCGGATTTAACTGGCCTCAGCGGAGCACAGAATAATGGATCCGGGCATAGTCACCGACCGAACGATGAAGGCTGTTCGGATTCATGCCTATGGCGGGCCCGAGGTCGTGCAATATGAAGATGCGCCGGCTCCGCTGATAGGACCGGACGAGATTTTAGTGCAGGTTGCGGCCGCCGGCGTGAACCCCGCCGACTGGCGAATCCGTAATGGCCAGTTCCAGGCAATGCGGCCAGTGCAATTCCCGCTTACGCTAGGCCTCGACGTCGCCGGCCTCGTAGACTCCGTGGGCGAGGACGTGGTTTCCATCGCGCCAGGAGATGCCATCATTGCCCGCGCCGAAGGCGCATTCGCGGAATATGTCGTCGTAAGGGCGCCCAACGTCGCTGCTGCGCCAAGTAAGCTGCCTCTGGAATTCGGCGCGGCCATCCCAGTAGCGGCTGGTTCCGCTTCGCTGCTCGTGTCCCGCATCGGTCCTGTGGAAGGCAAAACCATCCTGGTTCAGGGCGCAGCGGGCGGTGTTGGCGGTTTCGTCGTGCAAATCGCGAAGCTTGCGGGGGCACGCGTCATCGGAACCGCATCCGGAGCCAATGCGGACCATGTGCGTGGGCTCGGTGCGGATGAGGTGGTCGACTACCAGATCGGAAGCCTGACCCATCTAGACGGCCAAATCGATGTCGTGGTCGATCTAGTCGGGCCAAAGGCGCAGGCAAAATCCTGGCCGCTGCTACGCGAAGGAGGCCGCCTTTTCTCACTCGCCTCCCCGCCGGATCAGCTGCTCGCGAGAGCGCATAATGTCACGGCGATGTTCGGCCGCGGCGACGGGGAAATTGACGGTCCCTTGCTTGAGAACATCGCCTACCTCGTCGACAGCGGCAAGCTACATGTATCGGTCGGAAATATGTTGCCGCTATCCCAAGCGGCTTCCGCGATGCAAGCAAGTGAGAAGGGTCATGGGCGTGGAAAAACCCTGCTCAGTGTAGAAATGTTCGGTTAGATTAAGAGCGAAACTTACAGAGTGTTGCGGACCAATTTGGGCGAAGCGGTGGCACGCATAATTCGCCGGGAAGCCGCCACGCTGTCATGAAAGGGAAGATCATGAAAGACGACTCAGGTCAAACAGCCGTCGCGCGGTTCGAACCCCCAACCGACCCCCAGCTGCGCGAGGCGCGGAAATTCGTAGGAAAATATGCCGAAGGCTGGAACGGATCGCCCGTGTCTGTGGAGGACTTGCGGGATCAGATGCATAGCGACACTCGCATGCTGATTCCGCCCATGACCGAACCTGCCGGGCGCGACGCGGTGGTTTCTCATTTTGCTGGTGTTCTGCAGCGTATACCTGATCTCAAACTGGAGGTGATCCGATGGGCCCCGACGGGAGACGTTGTGTTCGTCGAGTGGAAGGCCCGCGCGACAGTTGGCGGCCAGCTTGTCTCGTGGACCGGGGTCGATCGATTCCGTTTGTCCGGCGATCTCCAGATCGAGGGCCAAGCCTATTGGGACACGCTCGGGCTCGAAGCCAAAGTCGCAGCCGCCTTCGAGGCTGCTAACCTCTTAGCGGCGGCGCAAAAGCGTTGAGAAAACGCAGATAATAATAACATTACGTGCCGCCACCGCCGAGAAAAAGGGAGAATTTATGCGTGGATCGTTATTGGGTGCTATGATGCTGACGGGCATTACGGTCGCCTGGCCGGCTGCGGCACAGGCGCCAGCCGTGACTTTGGTAGCTGTGCAGAGCCCACAGGACCGCCGCAATTTCGAGGCAGGCATTCTGGATTCGACCGGCGGCCCTGTGTTTCAATCAATTCAGCGCCTTTTCCCGGCCGAATATAATCGTTTGATCGATAAAATCTTCAAGGCGGCCGCGCCTCATTTGGGCGACAATGCGGCGCTTCTTCGCGCCGGACAGGTCGCCATGGCGGATTTTTTCAAGCGCAAGATGCCGGACGCCGTCAATGCCCCCCTCCCCGCGCTCGCGGCGATCAACCAGAGCCAACTAGATTTGGTAAAGGCCCTTCGGAAGGACCACGCGACGGCGTGCGCCCAATATTTAGATGCTGGCTTCGACGGAACGACGACACTTCCCTTGCCGCTTCAGCAGAAGGCCATGGGCGTATCCATATTGATGCTGGAGGCGGCGAAAGCGGGCAGTGAACGGCCGAGAGACCGATCGCGCGGCTCTTTGGACGAAGAGGCCGCCGTCGCGTGGGTGGCGAAGATGGCGGAGGTGGAGCCATCGCCTATCATCCAGAAAATGCTGGACGACGATGCCGCGCAGGCCGCCGCGACCCCGGATCAGAACTGCCAGATGGGAATCGCCATCTACGCCGCGATAGCGGAATTGCCACGGGAGCAAGCCGCGAAAATGACAGCTTACCTGCTGAAGAGTGGCATGGAGCCGTAAGCTTAATGGCTCGCCTGGATCTTGCCGGCGTGTCGGGCCAGCGCGGCTCTCCGGAACTGTTCCAGCTCATTCGTCAGGCAACTAGGATTCGTCCGGTTGATAAAACAGCTGACTCTCAATCGGCGGATTGCCCCGTGCAGAGGAATTCGCCGCGCGCTGTCGATAAATCCGGGGACCGATAAATCCGGGGACATTGCGTAATTGAGTTAGTCATCCACCTGCTTGGCACGGAATCACCACGGTGGGGCTCCAAAGGAGGAGGATGGCCGATGACGATTTTCGCAGGCTTGGATGTATCTGACAAGACCACGCACATCTGTGTAGTCGACGATGAAGGCGGTGTCGGGTGGCACGGTGTATGCGCGACTGATCCCGAGCTTATTGCGGGCACGTTGCGGAAGCACGCCCCCGGGCTTGCCCGTGTCGTGCTCGAGACAGGCCCGCTGTCGGCTTTTC
>JACDEE010000030.1 GCA_013816585.1 Sphingosinicella sp.
TTCAGCAAATTGAAGCACTTCCGCCGGATCTCCACGCGCTACGACAAGCTCGCCGACAACTTCCTCGCCATGGTCAAGCTCGCCTCAATGCGCCTGTGGTTGCGCGCTTATGAGTCTATGGCCTAATATAGCGGATGCACAATTCGCTGAGCTCAAGGTCTGGCGGGACCTAAACTCAGACGGCATCTCAACTGCGAACGAGATATTGAGCTTAGCACAAGCGGGCATAACCCAGTTCAACTTAGCCTATTCACAAGTAAATCAGGACCGCAGCGGCAATATTATATCGCGCACTGGCAGTTATGTGCGAACAGATGGCACCTCACGAACGATGGCAAGTGTGGAATTCGCGCTTGATGAAGTTGTCACTCGATCGGTTCTACCTTCCGACGCGGACCTTTCTGACTTTGTCCTCCTTCCGGACCTCCCAGGCATGTTGGCCTTGCCAGATTTGCGAACGGCTATGTATTTTGACCCGACCCTGCGAACGATGGTTGAAGACCTCATTTCAGGACCGCACGGGTTCGACACGTTTGCTGAATTTCAAACGGGCGGGTTCTCCGATGTCCTATTTCGATGGGCCGGGATCGACCCGAGCGAAGAACTCGCTGCAGGAGAACAGCCTTACTCAATCCAGTTGCTATCAGCATTCATGGGCCGCCCGCATGAGGATTTAAACTCCCATCAGGTGGCCCGTCTCACAGAACTCTGGCCCGATTTCGTCAAGCAACTTGGAGTACGATTCCTTGTTCAAGCGGCGAATTATTCACAATTAGAGCCCATCGTCGACTTGAGGCCTGGTTTAGCTTATCTCGACGTAGATTCGAGTACATTCCTTCAGGATTTACAAGCGCTTCTGAATGGCGCGCTATCGCAGGCGGCGGTTATCGAGCCTGCTTATGATTATTTGGAACATTTCGGCTTATTGACTCTGGACCCCGCCACCGGCGAAATCTCTGGCGACTTCAACGCGTTCGTCGCGCAATTTATCGACGACCAGCCCTCCTTCATGACGTATTCGTCGATTTCCAGTGGCGGCGGCGGGGGTCGGATCACGATGGGTGGGCATGCCAATGGCGAAAGCCGCCATCCCTGGACCGCCTGGTACGAAGATCAGGGCTCCCTTCTCTTTTACGTGGCCGATGCAATGGGCATCCAGTCAGATTATGTGATGAACGTGACAGGCTGGCGGTGGCTCCAGGGCGCCATGAGCGAGCATGACGGTACCGCGGGAAATGACCTGATCGACCTGGGGCTGACATATTGGGGACTCGCCCACACCGCGACCTATGACCAGCTTATATACGGCTATGAAGGCGACGACGAGCTTCGCGGCAATGCCGGTGTGGATCGCCTGGTTGGCGGCACAGGCAATGACCTGCTCAAGGGCGGCGCGGACAGCGACATGTATATCTATTCCGCGCCAGATGGGCTGGACCGTATCATCGATGCCAGCGGAACCGCAGACGCGATCTTTTTCTCGAGCGAACTGGATTCCGCCAATCTGCGCGTCGAGCGGATGGCCGGCACGAACGACCTGCTGCTGCACTTCGGTACGCCGAGCCAGGGGATAATCCTCACCAATCAATGGAGTTCAGCCGCAGCCGCGATCGAGCAAATCAATTTCGTCGCCGAGAACAGTCTCGACGCTCACGATATCGCCAGCATCTATTTGCAGTCGTTAGCGACAAGCGGTGCTGATACTCTCGTAGGCAGTTGGGCATCTGAGCGAATGATTGGGCTGGATGGAAATGACAGCCTTTCGGGAGCCGACGGCAACGACACCTTGGAAGGGGGAGCGGGCGCCGACTATCTGTCGGGCGGCAACGGCAACGACGTGCATTTCGGGGGCGCAGACGCTGATCAGATATACGGTGGTGCCGGATCAGACACGCTTTCAGGCGGGACAGGAAACGATCGTCTTGAGGGCCAGCTGGGCTGGGACACTTACGTTTACAATCTAGGTGATGGCGACGACGTAATCTATGATTTCGCCAATTATAAGGATTATGATTATCAGGTCACCGACACGCTGATTTTTGGGGCCGGAATAACAGCCGATACGCTGACTTTCTCCCGCGTCGCGGCCGACTGGAAAGATGTCCGGATAACGTTCGATGGCTATGCGGGCTCGATCCTACTGGACGATCAAGTTAGCGACGACGCCGGCATTGAGGCCATTCAATTTGCCGACGGCACGGTCTGGACCCACGCGCAGCTAATGGCACGCTATGTCTTTGATCAGCAGACCGCGGGCAACGATACCATCACGGCCAGCAACCTCAGCGATACGATAGAAGGCGGCAGCGGCAACGACTCGATCAGCGCCATCTATGGAAATGACACGCTGATCGGCGGGCTTGGTAATGACTGGCTGGCGGGACAGAATGGCTGGGACACCTACATTTACAATCTAGGTGATGGCGACGACGTAATCTATGATTTCGCCAACTATAAGGATTATGATTATCAGGTCACCGATACCCTGATTTTTGGGGCCGGTATCAATGCTGCTGATGTGCTTTTTTCACGGGCTCGCGAAGATGCGAACGATCTTAGGATAACGTTCAAAAATGCTTCTGGGTCGATTCTGATCGACCAGCAGTTCCGAAGCGACTCCGGTATCGAGCAGTTCCGTTTTGCCGACGGCACGAGCCTCAGTTATACAGCCGCGCAAGCGCTCGTTATCCCAGCGACCAATGGAAACGACACGCTCTCCGGCACCATCGGCGACGACCAGATGTGGGGCCTGGAAGGCGCGGACGTACTCACCGGCATGCTCGGAGCGGATAGGATCTGGGGACAGGACGGCAATGACGTTCTGACGGGCGGCGAGGGAAGCGACGAGTTGTACGGCGGAGCGGGGAACGATGTGCTTCGCGGCGACCTGACCGGTTTCGACGTTCTGACTAGCGGCGCGTCCCTGCTCTCGAACGGCAGTTTCGAGCAATCAGGCCCGGCTTTTATTCAGCAGACATGGGGACGGGGCAATTCCTCCCTGCCCGGCTGGACTTCACCGAACACCTACTTCGAACAACTCAACTCAGGCTATGCCAGCGTCGCCGCTACGGATGGCGTCTACACATTGGAACTCGACTCCTCGGGCGCCAATAGCAACTTGAACATAAGCCAGACCGTCAACGATTTGGCCGCCGGCGAGGTCTACGTACTGCAGTTCGATCATTCCAACCGTAGCACTGCTGCAAGTGGCAGCTTTGAAGTCTATTGGAATGGCGTGCTCGTCGCGACCATCAATGAGACTGGCACTACGATGCGAGCCAAGAACTTTGAACTCGTCGCGGTAGAGGGACCGAACACTCTCTCGTTCAAAGCCACAGGGACGCAGGACGGCGTCGGCGCCTTCTTGGATAACGTGCGCCTTTTTGCCACGCAGGCTGCACAGGCCGGTTCCGATATATTGAATGGGGGAGAAGGCGACGATTTGTTGGATGGTGGCGGCGGAGCGGACCTGCTTACCGGAGGCGGTGGCGCGGACACCTTCCGATTTGACAGGGGTGACACAGGAATGGGCTCTGCAGCGGACCGGATCACCGACTTCTTATCCGGGGTGGACCGGATCGATTTGAGCAGCATGGATGCCGACCCGGCAATGGCGGGCGACCAGGCGTTCACGTTCCTGGGGAACGCGGCCTTTTCGGGGGCGGTAGGGCAATTGCGCTATTTCAGCGACGGAGTTGATACCTGGTTACAAGGCGACGGCGATGGCGACGGCATGGCGGACTTCGAGATTGCGCTTACCGGCACTGTGACACCCTTGGTTACTGACTTCGTGCTTTAACTACTCTGGATGGCGCTATCGCGGATGTAGGGTGACCGCAGGCGAGCGGAGCGGCGATTGTGACGGGCAACCTAGCGGTGGTCGGTGGTCATGCCTGGCGAGCTATCACCCGCGCACGTCGAAGACGCCAGGGGTCCCCGCCATTCTGCAAGTCCTTGCCCAACCCCGAAGTCGTGCTATTCCTACCTTGATGCCAGATGAACGAGCTATCCAAGCAATAAGCCGGATCGAGCGGGCGCTGGCCCGGATCGAGGCGGAGGCCTCGCGGCCTGCCCCGCTTTCCGCCAATGACGATGAATTGCACCAGCTCCGCCAGCGGCACAATGCGCTGAGGGACAGGGTTCAGGGCGCGGTGTCGCAGATTGACCAGCTTTTGGCCGGGCGCGGGGAAGAATAATGGCCACGATCGATGTCGAAATTGCGCAACGCCGATATTCGGTCGCCTGCCGAGACGGCGAAGAGGAACATTTGCGGACGGTTGCCTCTTTGGTCGATTCGAAGGCGCGCGAGGCCGGCAAGGCGCTTGGGAGCCTGAGCGAAGCGCGCCAGCTTTTGTTCGCATCCTTGCTGCTTGCCGACGAGCTCAAGGAATCGCAGGCCGGCAATCCAGTCGCCGCGACCGCTCCCGCCGCCCAAATGCAGGAGCCGCAGCACGACCCGGCCGTCGCCAATGCGCTCGAAAAACTGGCCGAGCGGATGGAGGCTTTGGCCGAGAGCCTTGAGACTGGCGGCCCGAACGCCTAGATAGGGGGCGACGGGTACTGCTCGGCACGAGCTTTTGAGAACATCCCTGAGGCGATTCATCTTCCTAGGGGGCTGTCCCTGTCCGGATCGTGGTCCGGGCTAAATGGCTCCCACCTGACGTAAACGGCGTCAGAGGATATTCCAGTAACGACCATGGTGGTCCCGTCACTTTGGCCCAAATCTCCTCCAAGAACGAAATCAGAGGTCAGGCGCTAGAGGAACGGCGCTCCTTCGCCCGGGCCCTTGCCCCGGACACCCGATTTGCATTGGAAGACGCCCTGGCGCGGATCGTCATCCCCCATCTGATCGGCGCGCATATCATCGCGGCTTATCACCCGATGCGCGAAGAAATCAGCGCCTACCCGATCTTCGATAAACTCCTGGACGGACAAATTGCCGCGCTTCCCTGGTTTGCGGACCGTGATGCGCGAATGATGTTCCGCCAGGCGCCGGCGGAAACGCCCGGACCGTGGGGCCTATTGCAGCCTTCGGGCACGGCCGCGGCGCTCGCCCCCGATCTGGTTCTTGTTCCTTTGGTGCGAGCGGACCGGATCGGCACCCGCATCGGACATGGCAAGGGTCATTACGACCGCGCGCTCGCGCACCTGCGCGAGGGAGGGCATGCCGTTCGGACGATCGGTCTTGCCTGGGACGAACAGATTTCGGACAGCCCCCTTCCCGCCGATCCGTGGGATGAACCCCTCGACGCGATCGCTACTCCTTCCGAATGGATCATATGCCGATAAACGAACCGAGCTGGCGCAAACCTGTAGGCGTATTGCTGATCTTGATGCTGATACTGATGTGGTCGGTGGCCGTGGTGATGGTGGTGGAAGCGATCGGGCTCCCCTTATGGGCCAGCGCCATCGCCTTCATCGTGGGCGGCGTCATATGGCTGTGGCTGTTTCCGATGAAGCGGCTGCTGCGATGGATGGAAATCGGCAAATGGCGCGCCTGAGGCTGCCCATCTTCCAAACCCTCCGGCCCCAATTTCGATAATGGAAATGGCGCGAGTGACGGGACTCGAACCCGCGACCTCCGGCGTGACAGGCCGGCGCTCTAACCAACTGAGCTACACCCGCTTGGGGTCTGTGGGGCGCGGACTAGTGGAGCACCCGGAGGCTGTCAAGCAAGGCTAGCGACTATTCGTCGCCGCTTCCGGATCGTCCAATGCCTCCTCATGATGATGGCCGGTCAGCGTGCCTTCCTCGAACAGGAATCCCGCAATATCGGGCTTGCCCGCGGCCGCGAGCACGGTCTTCAATATGATGAGCAAGGGAACCGCCAGCAGGGCCCCTGTCGTTCCCCATACCCAGGCCCAGAAGCTCAGCGACACAAGGATCAGCAATGGGTTGATGGTCAGCCGCCTCCCTACCACCATAGGCGTGATGAAATTGGCCTCGACGAGATGGATCAGCGCGAAGCTGAGCGCAGGAAGCAAGGCGTACCAGGGGTCGGGGAAGGCCATCAGCCCCCCAAGCCCCAGCAGCATTATGGAAGCGATCGGTCCGAGATAGGGGATATAGTTCAGCACCGCGACGATCCCGCCCCACATGAGCGGCGTCGGCATATCGATCATCCAAAGGGCGAAGGCGACGATCAGGCCCATCAAGATGTTCACCGCGGTGATCGTGCCCAGATAGGTGGAGGTCGAATCGACCACCTGCTGGATCACGCGAGCAGTGGTCATGGCGCCGCCGAAGCTTGAACGGCCGACGATGGTGCGTTTGCGCATGCCGGTCCAGCCGGACAGGAAGAAGAAGATCACCAGCACGGCAAAGAACATCTGGATCGCGGCAAAGGGCGCCGAGGTGGCGATGATGTCGACCAGCGAATTGGGCGTTTCGACGGTCACCGTCCGCTGCGAACTTTCCGCATCCCGGCCGAATTCCGTGACGATATCCTCGATGAAACGTTCGAGATTGGCATAAACGTCCAGCAACGGGGCCAGCGTTTCCTGAATTCGGCCGATTCGCTCGGGCAGCAATCGCACCCATTCCGCCGCCGGCAGGACAATCGAGGCCACGGCGACATTCGCGACCGTCAAGAGCAGCAACACGCAAATCAGCGCGGAAAGAGCGGAGGGAAGACCGCGGCGTTCGAACCATTCGAGCATGGGGACCAGTGCAATGGCTATCACCAGCGCAGCGGTGACCGGAAGAAAGAATTCGGCCCCGGCCCGCAAGGCGAAGGGCAAGGCGACGGCAAGACCGACCCCGATCATCAAGGTGAGGGCGGCGAGCAGGCGGTCACGGCCATAAGCGGCCTCGGCCGCATCCTGCAGGATTTCCTTGCTGTCGCTACCCTCATCGTCGGTCGCGTGCGATTCGTGCCCCCTCTTCATACCTCACCCTTTTGCCTGCACGAACCGTTCGAAGGGCTACAATAACCCCTTTCCACCAATTCGCCAGACAGGGCAGCTCTGCGGATTGAGAATGGCGAGCAGGCAAGGGATGGCGGTTTTCCGTCCCTAAAAGACACAGCGGTCCAAAAGCTTTCCTGCAATTTAACAATCCATTGACAATTCTACGGTAACGGCTATTTGGGCGGACAGCTTCTGCTACCGTAATTCTACCGTAACCCGGGTTTGGGAGTTTCCCAGGACCCATTTGGGGGATTTGAAATGAACAAGTTTGTGAAAATTGCTCTCGCCACCACTGTGGTTGCTGGCTTCGCGGCTCCGGCCTCGGCCCAGCTCACCAATTCGGCCACCGCGGATTCGAGCGTTTCGATCATCGTTCCGATTTCGATCACGAAGAGCACCGATCTTCTGTTCGGCACCGTCGCCAAGCCGCTGACGGGTTCGGGCACCGTCGCCGTCAATGCCACCACGGGCACGCGCACCGTCGGCGGCGGCGTCGTTGGAATGACCAGCACCACGGGCCGCGCCACTTTCGCCGTGACCGGCGACACGACCCGCGCCTTTACCGCGACTGTTCCTGCCAGCTTCACGCTGGGCAACGGCACCCCTGGCGACAACATCACGGTCTCGCTGACCAGCGACGTTCCTGCCGCATTGACGGCCGGTTCGGCCACGATCGGCGTTGGTGGTTCATTCTCGCTCGCGGCCGCTCAGACGGTCGGCGCCTATACCGGCAGCTTCGCCGTCTCGGTCGCCTACAACTAGAATTGATTAACTCCCGCCGTGTATGATGCACGGCGGGACCAATTCTGGAGGGACTGCAGTGCCAAGGCTCAAGTTCTTCACAAAAATGCTTTCAGCGCTCGCCCTGGCGGCTAGCGCTGGACCTGTTTTTGCGCAGAGTGCGAGTGCCAATGGCAGCGCATCGATCGTCGAACCATCGGGGGTGGTAATTCTCCAGGATGTTTTGACCAGCAGTAGAACAATCGTTCAGAACGTATTGACCAACGTCAATGCTTCGCTGGTGATATTGGGAACATCAGGCGATTCAGTGTCGGTGTCCGTGCCAAGCTCCGTATCGCTTAGCAGCGCGGCTGGCGATAATCTGACTGTCGGAACAATTTCCCAATTATCGACCAACAGCCTGGTTCTTTCTGACGACACAGTAAGCGTAAATATAGGTGCAATAGCCAATGGCGAAACCGCAGCCGCACCCCCCGGCACTTATGGCGGTGTCCTTGTTGTCCTCGCGCAGTACAACTGACGTATCTCTTTGCTCTTGCAGGCAAAATCAAATAAGGTCGGTGCCGGGAAAATTCTGCGGGGAAGCAGCCGTGTCTGGAACATTGAAAAACAAGCGGAACTTTCGCGTCCGCTCGACGAACGTTAACGCTCGCCGTATGAAGCGATTGGCGCTGGCCGCCATCTTCATGACTTTGCCAGCGGCTTCGGCCCTGCAAGCCCAGACGGCGCCAACTTCTGCGGCTCCGGCTCCAGTTCCTGCGGCCCCGGTCGCTGTGCCGCTTCCGACCACTTCGGTCGGCGTCAATCTTAATATCACTCCAAAGAGGCTGACCTTCGACAAGAGGGGGTCGGCGACGGTTTATATTTTCAATCAGGGCACCACCGCTGCGATGTTCGATATCAGCGTCGCCGATCGCGTCATGATCCCGACCGGGGACATCAAGGCGATCAGTGAAGTCGAGAATACGCCGGAAGGCAAACTGGCCATTGGAAAGCTTCATTCGGCCAAGACGCTGGTTCGTGCAGTGCCCATCCGGGCAACGCTGGCACCCGGCAAGGGCCAGACGATCCGGGTCCGGGTGGAAGCACCCGATAGCGGCGCCGCTGAATATCGTTCACACCTGACCGTCACCACCCTTCCGCCGCGCGATAGCGGCCTTACGGCCGAACAAGCGGCTCGTCAGGGTCCAAACGAGCTGAGCTTTCGGGTGCAGACCGTATTTGGGCTCAGCATACCTCTGATCGTCCGCACAGGTCCCGTAGACGCGCGCGCCCAGATCGAGAATGTACGCCTCACTTACACCGATATTTCGCCTGACGGCATTGCGCCGCCGCAGCGGACACCGATGTTAAACCTCGAACTGGTGCGATCGGGCACCAGCTCGCTGTTCGGCAATTTAGAAGTGAAAAGCGCTACGGTTTCCGACAAAACGCCGATCGGCATCGCGCGCGGTGTAGGTGTCTACACCGAAATCGACCGCCGTTCTATTCGCGTTCCCCTGCGCCGCGCCCCCAAGGCCGGTGAACAGCTCAACATCTCCTTCACAGACGACGATGCGAAGCCTGGGAACGTGGCAGCGAGGTCGACCTTTACGGTTGGATAGATGGCAGGGGCTGTTGCTCTTCTTTCCCTTCAGCTTATAGGAGTTGCGGGGGCACAGCCGCTTAGCATCAACGCCGCGGAACAGCCCGCAAGCGCGGGCAGAGCGCAATTGCGCGAGGAAGATTTCCTGCTATTCGCGGTGCAGCTGGACGGCGGCACCCTGACCGAGGGGCTTTCCGCTTATGGCGCCACGCAGGATCCCCTGCTTCCGGTCGGTGAGCTTAGCCGGCTATTAGACCTCAACATTGATGTCTCCCCTTCGCAAGGGACGATTGCCGGGACGATCGGGGAATCGGCGCGGTCGGTAACGGTCGATCTCGCGCTTGGCCTGGTCCGGGCCGGCGGAAAGAATCTCCCGCTCGCCCCGCAAGATACGGCAGTCACTCCAACCGACATATTCATCAGGGCATCGGTCCTCGAAAAAATCCTACCTGTGAAGATCATTGTCGATACCGAAACGCTCGAGATCAAGCTGGTGGCTACCGAAAAATTGCCGGTACAGTCCCGGATCGAGCGGCAAGGCCGCAAGGGCGGGGTCAATTCGGACACCGGATCGACCGATCCCGTCCTCAAGATCGAATCCCCCTATCTGCTTTTCGCGCCGCCAGCCTTCGATATCGCGCTCGCCACCGGAACGGACACGCGGTCCCCCCGCTTCCCCCGCCGCTACGACGTGCGTGTGGCCGGCGACCTGCTGTACATGGGCTATCAGGGCTATTTGGGGTCCGACGAAGCCGCCAAACCCTCAACCGCAAGGCTGATGTTCGAGCGGAGGTCTCCGCAAGGAAATCTGCTTGGCCCGATTGGCGCGACCTATGCCAGCGCAGGCGACGTGTTCACGCCCGGAATGGCCTTGGGTCCGCGAAGCGTTGGGGGCCGCGGTATAAGCTTCACCACCGCAAAGCTTGGCGAGACCAGCGTGTTTCAGCGGATCACGCTGCGCGGAGAGCTTCCGATCGGTTACGATGTAGAATTATACGTCAATGATGTTTTGCGAAGCGGCCAACGCTCGCCCGTCGAAGGGCGGTATGAATTTATCGACGTTCCGCTGGTTCGGGGCCTGAACGTGATCCGCCTGGTGACCTATGGCCCCAGGGGCGAACGATCCGAACAAAGCCGGGTCGTCAATGTCGGCGGCGGGCAACTCGCCAAGGGCGAGTTCAATCTCGACTTTGGCCTGGTTCAGCAGGATCAGGCCTTGTTCGACCTTCGTTCACCGGAGGAAAAGGCTGTTGCCCTCGCCGGCGAGGGCAAAATGCGGGCGGTGGCCAATATGGCCTATGGCGTCACCAACGGCTTCACCCTGGTCGGCGGAGCGGCCCTTTATCCGGGCTTTGAGGGAGAGCGACGGGCGGTAGCGATCCTGGGCGCGCGTGGGTCGCTTTTCGGGTTTGCCGCGCAGGCCGATGCCGGACGGGACAGCAGGGGTGGTCGTGCCGTTGCCCTGGGGCTGGCTGGCCAGCCCTTTGGGATATCGGCCTTGGGCCGGCACGCGGAATATGCCGGCGGGTTCATCGATGAGACCTTGCGGGTGTTCAGCGCGGCAAGGCCGCTTTCCCGCCATAGCGAGCTCACGCTGGACGTGAGCCTGCCGCCCATCGGAGGCAAGATAATCCCCCTTTCCTTTCGGGCCGAACGGGACGGCTATGACGATGGCGGTACAACCTGGCTGGCTTTGGCACGCGCCTCCGCGACGATTGCGGACACCTTGATCTCGACCGGTCTCGATTTTCAGCGAGAGACTATTCCGGCGACAGGCACGACCAATCGGCTGACGGGAAATTTCGCCGCCTCCAAATTCGTAGATTATAAATGGCAACTGCGCGGCGTCGTGGATTACGATATTCTGCCAGACAAAGCGCTGCGAGCAGCGGCATTCACGGCCTCGCGTCAGGTTTCCGATCGGCTGGGTATCCAGTTCGGCGCGGGCAAGACCTTTGGGAAAGAAAAGGATCTGAGCCTACAGGCAGGCGCGTTTTTCCGCCTGCCTTTTGCCGACCTCGCCTTTACGGGGGATTATGCCACGGCCAAGAAGGACTGGCGGGTGGGCGTAAGGCTGGCCTTTGGCCTTGCCTTCGATCCTGGGATTAGAAACTACCGCGCTACCCGGCCCGGGGCCGCCAGCGGCGGAAGCGCGGCGTTTCACGCCTTTATCGATTCCGATGGAGACGGCCAATATGATCGCGGCGAATCTGGTGTCCCCAAGCTGACGGTCGAGGGCGGCGAAAGCAAGATCACGACCAACGCGAAGGGGCGGGCTTTTATCCCAGGACTGGGCAACAGCATATCGCACCAGCTTCGCGTCGGCACCGATGACATCGACAATTTTTATATAAGCTCCCCGCCTTCGAACGTGGAATTCGCCTCCCGTCCGGGACACACGATCGAAATCCCATACCCGCTGGCCGCGGTGGCCGAGGTGGTAGCCCGGGTTCGGTTGAACCAGGATGGGAAGGATATCGGCCTGGCGGCGGTGAGGGTGAGGCTGGTTCGAGATGGATCCGCGCCGATCGAGGGGACAACGGAATTTGACGGTTCGGTGATCTTTGGAAATGTACGTCCCGGAACCTATCGATTCGAAATCGAACCGGAACAGGCCGCGCAGCTCCGAATGCGGTTGAAGCAGCCAATCGAGGTGGCCGTCACGCCCGACGAGTCGCAGAATATTAATGCCGAAGTGGTATTCGGGGCCGAGCCGGGCTGACAACGTTATCGGGTACGATTTTGCCTAAACATCATAAGCGCTTTGATTTACCGTATTTTCACGGTATCAGTCTAAAAGACCCTATCTTTCCGTCTGGTTAGATTTGCACCATGAAGGGGCCGTCGCTCTCCCCTCCAACCTTTCGGGCGATTTCCGATCCGCGACATGCGGGTGCCATTCGAGGCCGAACATTTGAAACTGATGCTGACACCCAATATGAGCCGGAGATCGGGGGCATCGCGCCCGGCACCGCTCGTGCTGGGAAAGATGCGCGGCGCTGCCCGGCTTATCCTCGCTTCATTTCTGTGTCTCTGGGCCATCCCGGTCGCCGCTCAGTCGATATCGATAACCGCAATCGATACCGCTAGCGGCTCCCCCAATCTGGGGACGTTGGTCGCCTCCTTGCAAGGTCAGGGCGACACGCTGTTCACCGTGTCCACGGCCGGGTTGGTAACCAAGACATCGGGAAGCGGGTCGCAGAAAGTTGTTGGAAGCTCCAATCGCCCCTTGATCACGGTAACCTGTACGGGCGGCGGATCCAGCGCCTGCACGACAACGTCGGCCACGATCACCATCACCTCGACGGGAACCCCCACCAACCGCGCCGGAACCCTGACTAATTTCACAGTCGCAGGCGGGCCGAGCCCGCCCACTCTTGGCGCGCGTAGCGGCACCAGCACGGTTACTTTTACGGTGACCGGAATAGCCCGCAACACGACTCGCAATTTTTATGTCGGTATGGCGTTCCCGATCAAAGATAACGGCAATAGCGGGGTTTCGAACTCTTCCTTCGTCGTCAGCACCACCACTACCGCAACCTCGACGGCCAGTAGCCGATCCGGGACCGCCACGGCAACGGTATGGCGCGCGGTTTCCATCGCCAAGGATCTGAACAAGAATCTTAATTTTGGTGGAATCATCCGGCCGCTGACCGGCAGCGGATCGGTAGCGATTGCGGCGACCCTTGCGGGCGCCCGCACCGTAACCGGCGGGGTGGCGAAAAACGGTGCTGACACCGGTACTGGAAGCGCTCAATTCACCGTCACCGGGGAAGCCGGTACGAACGTCTCGATCAGCGTTCCGGCCACCATCACCCTAACCGGTCCTGGGCCCAATCTGACCGTCACCACATCCAATACCGGCGGCGGTGTCCAGGCCATTGCCGGGACGGTCGGCGCGGGCGGAACAGTGCCGGTCTATGTGGGCGGGACCCTACCGATAACCAGTACAACCACTCCAGGGGCCTATACCGGTACCTTCGCGGTGACCGTTCAGTATAATTGACACGTCCAACCGGACGATGAGCCTGGTTCCAACGCGGGGGCCGCCCCTGCCCTCAACCACGCATCCCAAAATATGGTGCCCCTGGCCCGAGTCGAACGGGCACTCCTTGCGGAACTCGATTTTGAGTGGGACGAGACTTCCGTAAGTATTTGATAACAAGCGATAATTCGTCGAGCAAGTGAAAACTGTGTAAGGTTTTGTGTAAGTTTTCAGGTTCGTAGGGGCTATCCCATAAAAAGTTGGGCGCGTCTGAGATCACTATATCATCGAGCGTCCCTTTGAAACTCAAATGCGGATGCCATGCGCCCGTTGTCGCGGGCGTTAAGTCCGTGCGAAGCTGCACAAGCGCGCCACTGCGAAACCGCAGCCTGCACTTCGCCGATGATCTCTTTGGCGGCGGGCAGCTTCAACGCGCACTGACGCGCCATGCCGAGCGCCACGTCGAGCGAGGCGGTATCATCGGCCTCGTCGATGGCGAGGCTCAGGATGCGCGCCTTCACGTCCAGCGGTGTCGGGTTCATGTCGTAGGCCGGAGACAAGCGCCAACCGCCTACGCCGTCGAACAGGAATCCGTGATTGCGGAGATGGTCGTCGGTGTTGGAGATCAGGATATTGAACACAATGCGTCGCCATAGCTGCGCGCAGTCCCGCTCGGGCTGCGATCCGAACTGACGCAGTGCATCGACGATTTCCAGATAGCTGTGGTCCTCGTTGTCAGCGGCACCCAGCATCGACATGGCGGACAGAAACGGAACGCGCACGTCGCCGTCACGGTCGAACCGGCGCAGCAATAAGGCCGTGCGGTCGGCCACCTGCTCCAGCCGCCATGTCGGCACGTCGATGCCTGCGCGGCGGGCAAGGTCGAGTGCCACCGCTTCCCATTGCATGACGGGATAGGCGTCATCGACCTGCGGGAACTTGGCGATGGCGAGCTGACCTTGAAGATCAAGCACAGAGGCTTTGGCGCGCGCCCCGCCCAGCGACGATCCCGGCGCAAGGATTAGACGCAAATCGCCGTCGTCATCGCCGTTCGCGGCAACGCGCATCGCCGCGTTCAGCAATTCACCCAAGCGAATGAGCGGCGGGACGTTCGCGCCCTCACCGCTCGCCAAAAACGGGCCGTCCAGTGTTTCCTTGAACCGCAGCGCGCCTTGGCGGGCGATGTCTCCAACGCCCAACAGGTAATCGACTTCGCCCAGGCTGCGTGGTGCCCGTCCTTCTGCCTGCGCGCGGCGGCGCTCGTCACGCTGGATCAGATTGCGGCCCCAGCGATCGGGAGCGGAATCGCCGAATGCACCGAACAGGGCGCGGCCCTGCGGGGTATGCTGCGGGCCACCGCCAAGCATTAAGGCCGGTTCCAGCGCGAAGCGCGCCGGACTGGCAAGCCAGTCGGCATCGTATTCAAAGGTGGCGCTTTCGCGGTTGCGGGCGCGGCGCGACCATAAACGCCCGACAAAATGCTCGACGCCCGCCAAATCGACATGGACCAAGAGTTCACGGTCGCTCATGGCTGCTCTGGCTTGCTGCGCTTTGTCGCGCGCACCCGCTGGGGCAATCGCTCCTCATCAAGCTGCAAGCCCACGCTGTCTGTGCCGACATCGGCAAGGTCGGCGATCCGCTCGCTCAAGCCGAGAATGAAAAGCACAGTGGCATAGACTCCAAGCGATACGCCGGGATCGCCCTGCTCGACCTTTTGCAAGGTGCTGCGCGCGACGAACGCGCGCTCCGCCATGAGCGTCATCGTAATGCGACGGCGCAAGCGCGCAGCTTTGATGTCCGCGCCCAGCTTGGCGAGGATGCGCTTGACCGGCAGCGGCATGGG
>JACDEE010000014.1 GCA_013816585.1 Sphingosinicella sp.
TGGGCAACAGCGGCTGGATCACCCGCCACTCGAAATCGGTCAGATCATATCGGCTCATGCTCGAGCCTGAATCAGAAAACCCGCGCCAAGGGAATCCTGTTTATGGGTTCACGACCTAGAAGAAGCACAGGCTGGCGACGTCTCCCAAAGTGAGCCGACGAACTTGGTGGTGGGCGGTGACGGGAGTGATGTGGCGGTTGGTTCCTATCGCGCAGACATCGTCCTAGGTCGCGGAGGCGCTGATACCCTTTCAGATGGTGATCGGTCTGGCGACACCGTTTGGGCAAATGATCAGCTGTTCGGAGGCAACGGCGACGACACATTGAAAGGAGGAAAGGGGGCGGATCTCCTGCACGGCGGGGATCATCGGACCTACGGCAGTGCGAGGGTCGAAATTAAGGATGATGGCATCGACACCGCTGATTACACCGCAGAGAGCGAAGCGATAAAGATTAAGTTGATAGCGACGGGCCAGGGCGATCAGACACATTCCTCGTCTGTCGATTTTTCGCGCGCGTTCTTTGTAGAAACGAAAGACTCGATGGTTGGAACAATGACCTGCAGGGCATAGATGAAAGGTTCGAGGGTCTGTTTCATACTCGGAGGGATATCGGCGACTTTGATCGGTCGCACGGTCTTGGCCGTCCGGGTGGCCATGCCTTTGAGCTCCAATTGGATAGTGCCTCCACTGGCGAGGAGCATTTCGTGGCGCAACATTTGTGGACGCTCGGAAAGTTCGCGGATGTTTGGCTGCAACCCGACATCTGAACGGTTCCCTAGACCATTTCGCCGGCGTGCATCTGCGGCACATTGCGAGGCTCCCAAAAGACCGCGCCGGTTGACGCGTTCGGACTCCCCTTTAAAGGACGGCGGGACCGATCCCGAGTCACCCGCCTGCGTCCTCCCAGGATGCCTTTCAAGGGAAAGTGCATGTCCGCCGAACCAAGATTGCTGGCCAACGCCATCCGCGCCCTGTCGATGGACGCCGTGCAGGCGGCCAATAGCGGGCATCCCGGAATGCCGATGGGCATGGCCGACGCGGCAACCATCCTGTTCACCGAATATCTGAAATACGATCCCGCGGATCCCAAATGGCATGATCGCGACCGCTTCGTGCTTTCGGCCGGGCACGGATCGATGCTGATATATTCGCTGCTTCACCTGACCGGTTACGCCCATCCGACGATGGAGGAGATCGCCCACTTCCGTAAGCTCGGCTCGCCCTGCGCCGGCCATCCCGAAAATTTCATGCTCGAAGGTGTGGAGGCGACCACCGGCCCGCTGGGCCAGGGTTTCGCCATGGCGGTTGGGATGGCGATAGCCGAACGTCATTTGAACGCGGTGTTCGGCGACGATCTGGTCGATCACCACACCTGGGCGATTGCCGGCGACGGCTGCCTGATGGAAGGGATCAACCACGAGGCCGTCGGCCTTGCCGGTCATTTGAAGCTCGGCCGCCTCAACGTCCTGTGGGACAATAACAAGATCACGATCGATGGCTCGACCGCGCTCTCGACGTCCGAAGACATCCCGGCGCGATACAGGGCCAGCGGCTGGCACGTCGTGTCGTGCGACGGGCATGATTTCGACAGCATTCGCCGCGCTCTGGACGAAGCCGTGTCTGACCCGCGTCCTTCCTTGATTGATTGCCAGACCATCATCGGCTGGGGTGCGCCCAACAAGCAGGGCACGTCCGCGACCCATGGCGCCGCGCTCGGGAATGACGAAGTGGCGGCAGCGCGAAAGCAATTGGTCTGGGACAGCGAGCCGTTCGATATTCCCGAGCCGATTATCCGGGGATGGCGCGAAGCAGGCGGACGCGGCGCCCAGGTGCGCGCCGAATGGAATGCGCGCCTCGCGGCCAATCCGCAGCGTGGCGAGTTCGAACGACGTATGGAAGGTCGGCTTCCAGATGGAACGGCGCGGTCTGATTATCTCGACGGGCTTGCCGCCAATCCGCAGAAGGTCGCGACCCGCAAGGCGTCGGAAATGGCGCTGGAGGCGATCAACGCCGATTTGCCTGAAACGATCGGCGGCTCCGCTGATCTTACCGGATCGAACAATACCAAGACCAAGTCGCAGACGCCGCTGACCGCCGACGATTATTCGGGACGCTATCTATATTATGGCATTCGCGAGTTCGGGATGGCGGCGGCGATGAATGGCATGGCGCTGCATGGAGGGGTCATTCCCTATGGCGGCACCTTCCTGGTCTTTTCCGATTATTGCCGGCCGGCGATCCGTCTGTCGGCGCTGCAAAATGCCCGCGTCATCTATGTAATGACCCATGACAGTATCGGCCTTGGCGAGGATGGCCCGACCCACCAGCCGGTCGAACATGTGATGAGCCTTCGGATGATTCCCAATCTCGATGTCTATCGGCCCGCCGATGCGGTCGAGACGGCGGAATGCTGGGAATTGGCGCTGGCCCGCGCAGATGGCCCTTCCTTGCTTTGCCTGACGCGCCAGAATTTGCCGCAGCTTCGTACCGAACGTAGCGCCAATCTGTCCGCCAGAGGCGCTTACCGGCTTCGCCCCGCCAAAGCGGATCGGCGGGTGGTCATCCTCGCCACTGGCTCAGAAGTCGAAACCGCTGTCGCCACCGCCGACAAGCTTGAAGCGCAGGGGATCGGCGCGGACATAGTTTCGATGCCCTCCTGGAGCGCCTTCGACGCGCAGGACGAAGCTTATCGGCGCGACCTGCTTCCCGATGGCGTCCTGGTTGTTTCGATCGAGGCCGGCACCACCTTTGGCTGGGAGCGCTATACCGGGCTCAAGGGCCTTCGCATTGGCCTTGACCGGTTCGGCGCGTCCGCCCCGGCGGAAGATCTTTTCGAACGCTTCGGCTTCACCGCCGATAAAATCGCGCCGCAAATCGTCGCGGCCCTCAATTCAGGAGATAAGTGACATGGCGACCAGAGTTGCGATCAACGGTTTCGGGCGGATCGGCCGCCTGGTGGCACGCGCGATCCTCGAGAAAAAGGATAGCGGCCTGGAACTGGTCGCGATCAACGACCTCGCCGACGCCAAGTCGAACGCCATGCTGTTCAAGCGCGATAGCGTCCATGGTCCCTATCCCGGCGAAGTGTCGGCCGAGGGCAACGACCTGATCATCGACGGCAAGCGGATCAAGGTGACCGCCGAGCGCGATCCTGCCAATCTGCCGCACGCCGCAAATCAGATCGACATCGCGCTCGAATGCACCGGATTCTTTACGGACCGCGAGAGTGCGCAAAAGCATCTCGACGCCGGCGCCAAGCGCGTGCTGATCTCCGCGCCCGCCAAGGGTGTCGACCTGACCGTCGTCTATGGCGTCAACCATGACAAATTGACCGCCGAACACACCATCGTTTCCAACGCCTCGTGCACGACCAACTGCCTGGCCCCCGTGGCCAAGGTGCTGAACGATTCGATCGGCATCGAGCGCGGCCTGATGACCACGGTCCATGCCTATACCAACGACCAGAAGATCCTGGACCAGATCCATCCCGACATGCGCCGCGCCCGCGCCGCCGCCATGTCGATCATTCCGACCACCACGGGTGCTGCGCGCGCCGTGGGTGAAGTGCTTCCGGAACTGAAGGGCAAGCTGGACGGGTCCGCCATTCGCGTTCCGACGCCCAATGTCAGCCTGATCGACCTGACTTTCACGCCCAAGCGCGATACCAGTTTGGAAGAGGTGAATTCGATCCTGAAGGCGGCTTCCGAAAGCGGGCCGCTGAAGGGCATCCTTACCTATACCGACGAGCCTTTGGTCTCGATCGACCTCAACCACAATCCGTCCTCGTCGACGGTGGACAGCCTCGAGACCGCGGTGTTGGAAGGCAAATTGGTTCGCGTCGTTTCCTGGTATGACAATGAATGGGGTTTCTCGAACCGCATGGTCGATACCGCTGGCGCGATGGCGAAGCTCATCTGACCATGGCCTCGTTCCACACGCTCGACGATCTTGGGGACGTAGAGGGGAAGCGCGCGCTCGTGCGCGTGGACCTCAATGTCCCGATGAACGATCTGGAAGTCACCGACGATACGCGTTTTCGAGCGACGCTGGAGACTGTGAACGAGTTGTCGGGCCGCGGAGCTATCGTGCTTCTGTTGGCCCATTTCGGAAGGCCCAAGGGTATTCAAAGCCCCGACATGTCGCTGTCGCTCGTCACCCGCCAATATGGTGAGACCTTGGGCCGGCCGGTCCGCTTCGTCGATGAAAGCGCGGGGCCCGCAGTGGCAGAGGCCATCGCCACCATGGGGCCCGGCGACATCGCCATATTGGAAAATACCCGTTTCTATGCGGGCGAGGAAAAGAACGATCCCGAACTCGCGCGGGTGATGGCGGAAAATGGCGATTTCTACGTCAACGATGCCTTTTCTGCCGCGCATCGAGCCCATGCGTCCACCGAGGGACTAGCCCATCTACTGCCATCTTATGCTGGCAGGGCGATGGAAAAGGAATTGAAGGCGCTGGAAGCGGCGCTCGGCAACCCGGAGCGGCCGGTGGCAGCGGTGGTCGGCGGCGCCAAGGTATCCAGCAAGCTGGAAGTACTTCGCCATCTGGTGACCAAGGTGGATCATCTGATCATCGGCGGAGGAATGGCCAATACCTTCCTGGCCGCGCGTGGCATCGACGTGGGCAAATCGCTTTGCGAGCATGATCTTGCCTCGACCGCGCTGGAAATCCTCGAGGCCGCGGACAAGGCGAATTGCATCGTCCACCTTCCGTATGACGTGGTGGTGGCAAGGGAATTTGCGCCCAACCCGCCGACCCGCATCGCGAATGTCCATGAAGTCGAGCCGGATGAAATGATCCTCGACGTCGGTCCCGCCGCCGTCGAGGCGCTGGCGGATGCGATCAAGACCTGCCGGACCCTTGTCTGGAACGGGCCGCTGGGCGCCTTCGAAACTCCCCCCTTCGACAAGGCGACTGTCGATCTCGCGCAGACCGCGGCGGCGCTTACCCAGAGCGGTTCGCTCGTTTCGGTCGCCGGTGGGGGCGATACCGTCGCCGCGCTCAACCATGCGGGCGTCGCCGATCGGTTCACCTTCGTTTCGACCGCGGGCGGCGCGTTCCTCGAATGGATGGAAGGGAAGGAACTGCCCGGCGTGAAGGCGCTTTTACGGGCATGATCGCAATCCAGGCCATCGATCATGTCGTGTTGCGGGTCGTGGACCTGGACAGGATGGCGCGCTTTATACCGAAATACTCGGCGCTCGTTTTGAAAAGCATCAGGAAGTGATCGGGCATTATCAATTGCGGATCGGCAACGCGTTGATCGACCTCGTGCCCGTCCAGGGCAAGCTAGGCAGCCTTGGCGGCGCCGCTCCGGGAGCGGAAGGCCGTAATGTCGATCACATCTGCTTTCGAGTATTGCCGTGGAATGGCGAGGCGATCCTTGCCGAGCTACAAGAATATGGCATCGAGGCCGAAATCGTTTCGCGCTACGGCGCGGAGGGCGACGGCCCCTCCATTTACCTTTCGGATCCAGAGGGAAATGCTCTGGAGCTGAAAGGCCCGCCCTGGGCGCCAATACCTACAAGCTGATACATGCCCGTACGCCGATTAGAAGATTGAGGATTTCTGCGATGACCGACCCCAAGATGATGGACCAGATCAAGAATGGAAACGGCTTCATTGCCGCGCTCGACCAGAGCGGCGGATCGACGCCCGGCGCGCTTAAGGGATATGGCATTGGGCCCGACGCCTATTCGGGAGACGAGGAAATGTACGCCCGCATTCACGATATGCGGTCGCGAATCATCACCTCCCCCTCCTTCAGCGGCGACAAGGTGGTCGGTGCCATCCTGTTCGAACGCACGATGGACGGCCAGGCCGACGGAAAGCCTGTGCCGCAGGCGCTTTGGGATCGGGGCGTCGTTCCCTTCCTGAAAGTAGACAAGGGTCTGGAGGACGAAGCGGACGGCGTTCGCCTGATGAAGCCCATGCCCGACCTCGACGCGCTGCTGGAGCGGGGCGTCAAAGCGGGGGTGTTCGGCACCAAGATGCGCTCGGTGATCGATCGTGCGTCGCCGACTGGGATTGCCGCGATCGTCCGTCAGCAATTCGAAGTGGCCGAGCAGATCGCCGCCCAGGGGCTGGTTCCGATCATCGAACCCGAAGTCTCAATTTCGATTCCGGACCGGGCGGAAGCCGAAGCGATCCTGCTAGCCGAGCTGACCAAGGCGCTCGACAAATTGCCCGAGGGGCGCGAGGTGATGCTGAAGCTCACCATCCCCGCAGAGGCGAATTTGTACGCTCCGCTCACTAAACATCCGCGCGTTGCGCGCGTGGTCGCGCTTTCGGGCGGCTTTTCGCGTCAGGACGCCTGCACCAAGCTTGCCCAGAATGAGGGCGTGATCGCGAGCTTCTCGCGTGCCTTGCTTTCGGATCTTCGCGCCGACCAGAGCGATGAGGAATTCGACCTAGTGCTCGGCAAGGCGATCGACGAAATCTATCAGGCCTCCACCGTCAAATCCTGACATGGTTCGTCGCTGGCTCGCCGGGCAGTTTACGCGTCCGTCGGGATGGATTGGCCGCTGGTTCATAGCATCCTATCTGAACCGGCTCAGCCGGGACATGAATTGCGCCGCGCTCGAACGGCTCGACGTGCATTCGGGCGACCATGTGCTGGAAGTCGGCTTTGGAGGCGGCGACCTGCTGGCCTTGATGGGGAAAGCCGGCGCGCGGTGTACCGGGGTGGATATTTCAGCGCCATGGTCGCCAGCGCCAGGCGCCGCTTTGGAAGGGAGATCGCCGCCGGCACGATGCTCATATTTCAGGGCTCCGCGGAAAATCTGCCGGTCGAAGACCGTTCGGTCGACAAGGTCTGTAGCGCAAATACTCTCTATTTCTGGCGCGAGCCTGGTGCGGTGATGGCTGAATTTGCGCGCGTTCTTCGCCGGGGCGGGCGGCTCTTGCTCTGTTTTCAATCGGCCGATCAGGTCCGGCGCTGGCCCGGTCATGCTTTCGGCTTTGAGGCTTACGAGACGGACCAGATACGAAGCTGGTTCGCCGACACGGGATTTGCTTGCGTCGAGGTTTCAAGCGGCGTCGACTCCCGGCTCGGCGATTTCCTCTGCTTGAGCGGAAAGCTTGTTGATGCAAAGGCGGGAACATGATGATCGAAGATGAAGATGATGAACTGCGCCTGGATCCCGAATTTGCCTCCCGCTTCGACGGGCGCCGGCGGCGGGGCTCCGAACTCTATCTGATATCCCCGGAGCGGATCGGGGACGATTTCGCGGATACCTTGGCCAAAGCGTTGGACGGCGGCCCCGTGGCGGCGTTCCAGCTCCGGCTCAAGGGCCTGGAAGATCACGCCGTGGCACGGCTCGCGGAGCCATTGCAGCGCCTCTGCGCCGACCGCGATGTCGCCTTCATCATCAATGACAGCATGGCGCTCGCCAAACGGCTTGGCGCGGACGGAGTCCACCTGGGCCAGGGCGATGGTGATCCGAGAGAGGCGAGGGCGCTGCTGGGGCCCTCGGTCCAGATCGGGGTCACCTGTCACGATAGCCGCCACCTCGCCATGGAGGCCGGCGAGGCGGGGGCCGATTATGTCGCATTTGGCGCTTTCTATCCGACCAAGACCAAGGAGGTTCTCTATGTTCCGGAGGTCTCGATCCTTGGCTGGTGGTCAACCCTGTTTGAACTTCCCTCGGTGGCGATAGGCGGAATTACACCGCAAAACGGCCGCCCGCTCGTGGAGGCAGGGGCCGATTTCCTGGCCGTGTGCAGTGCGGTGTGGAGGCATGAAGGGCGGGCGGGGGCCGTGGTTGCAGCCTTCCAGGATATATTGAGCGCCTGAATGACGGTCGCATTGCGCCAATGCAGGGCGTTGAAGCACAAAAATCCTTCCTGAAGCGCCATTACTTAATCGAGCGATTGATCCTTCCTATGCTTCACCGTGTCCGGTTGTGGACGCAACATCTAAACTCGACACCACGACTAAAAAGAGGGGCGTTCACCTTTCATTCTCGCCGCATCGAAGCTAATTCGCAGTTATGGCAGGCAGGAATCAACATCACATTCCTCAGTTTCTCCAGCGCGGCTTTGCGGTTCCGGGCAGTAATGAGCTTCGGATCTGGCGGTTCGAGCGTGAGCGTCTGCCGCGCCGACCTCGATCAATCCGCAGCACCGCTTCAGAGGATTGGTTCTACTCAGACGCTCCGGTGGATGGTTCTCGGACCCTCGACAATGCAATCACCGATGAGGAGAGGCCAATCTTCGCGCTCCTATCCTCCGTCCGTAATCTTGAGCTTGAGTCGCAGGTCGGGGCTTCGGACGCAGCAACGCTCGTCAATCACTTAGTGCCTCGGACTGCCCATTTCCGTCAGACGATCGAGCAGGGAATGCGTCAACTCATCACTGGCGCAATGAAATTATTCACCTCGAAAGACGCGCTCATCGCCCTATTGGGCTTGGACCAGGCTGAACCAAACGAGGTCTTCCCGACGCGGGTCGCGGAAGAATTACGCTCCAACGAGGCAATACAAGAATTAGGCCTTCCGGACCAAGTGATCGAGCGTATGGCGTTTCACGTAGCCAAGGACCAGTTTGAGGCAACGGCAGATGTGACAATCCCGGAATTCCGTCGCCTTTTTCACCATTGGAATGCGGCGGCCGGTACTTGGGTACGAACTGGACATAACAACGCCCTCGCGAAGCGAGGCGGGCCAAATGCGCGGTTTGATTTCTTCACGACCTTGAACTGGCAGATCGTTGGAGCCGCTCCTGAAGGAGCGATACTGCCGGACTGCGTGGCCATTGCCATCGATCAAGATGGGTCGTCGGCGCCGTTGATGCTGGCGGACTTGGAAGAGGTCGCTGTCGTCCTCATGCCGCTAAACAGCGCTGTGCTGCTCCAAGGAAATGTTGCTGGGCAAAGCCTGCCCAGCAACATTGCTTTCAACGTCGAGGCGGCGCGCGCGAGCCACCGGTTCTTCCTCGCGAGCTCAGATGGACCACCGATTCGATCTCTACAGCCCTTCGTCGACGACCGCGCATCGGGCTTGATCAATGCCGCGGTCGATAGCGCTTTCGAGAACTACATCCCGAAAAGTACTACGGGTAAGAAAGAAGCCGACCATGAGTCGGAAGCGGCCGATGCTTGGGATGTCCCCGCTACAAGCAGATGCGGATACGAGTTGTCGTTTCTCGGATCCGCAGACGAAGATACGGCCCGCGAGATCAGCAACGCGGTCAAGCAACTGGTTGATACTCTCGGGCACTCCCTACCGCTAAGTCGTTTGGACGGGATTACATTTGCGGCGGACTATCCGGCAGCCCTCCAGACGGTCGAACGCGGAGTTCTCGGGCCTGAACCGCCTACTACAATCGATTCGATCGTAGGGACGGGTATCGCGCAAACCGTCAATGTCATGCGGAATGACGTAGTGAAATGTCGTATTGTCCTCGCAGGGTGGATCGGTCATTCGCTGATAAGTGACGACGAGAAGGACGTAGATTGGGCCATTAGCGTTCTCACCCGCCAACTATCGCTCGTCGCACTGACCGAAATCTTCGATACTCGCCTGCCTGGCACTATCTTGCGGCCGATTGAAGGCCCGCTCGGCGGGTGGCTGTATGGTGCCGTGGGGGCGGCAGTGGATGGCTATATGGCGTCTCACATCAGCGCAGGATTCGGAGATGCTGAGGAGTTAGCCGAAGGGTTTCGCGAGCTACTGCGGCAAGCGCTGGACCGTATGCGGGAGACCGTGCTGCCCGCCCGTCTCGTGTACCGCTATGATGGCGATCTGGATCGATTATTAGCGGTTGCGAGCCAACGATCCGGCATGTGCTGCTTTTTGCCGCAGATCTGCTTGGACACTGCGCAGCGCTTGGTCTCGAAGCGGTCAGTGCAGGTAGCGACCTTGAGATGGCGCTTCGCCGGACCGGCCTGCACGCCTGGCTTCCACGCTTCTTTGCAGACTTGGAACGTCATCGCCAGCAATTAGGGCATTGGCGATCGTTCGACGAGTTCCTTGCCTTCACCATTCACGTCGAGCGGTTGCTGTGGCAGTTGGGTATGATTCCATGGGAGAGCGGCGACGGCTTACGCGTCGAGGTGCCGCTGGGAACTGACGCGGAAGCTCTTTTAGCTGGCCTCGGCACTGCTGGCGAATGGCGTACCGCGTGCAGCCCGCTACTTGACGGGTAACCTCTCGACCGGCGCGATGCCTCGACATCGTGTCGGTCCAACTCGTGGCCTGTCTTCTTGTCTTGCGCCTACCTGGCCCAGATACTTCAGCGGGAGACAGTCACACTGGATCTTCTCACCAGTTCGACGGACATTGGCTCCTTCGCTCCAGAAACGGGTGAACCGCCATCAAGGCCTCATCTGGGACCCGTCCATCATCGTGAGATAGGTACCGCGCCGGGCGAGCTGCGGAGAACAAGCGCGGCGCTAGATGGGGAGCGCCGAGTTGATCGCCGCGGAAGTGGCGGCGGAAATCATAGGCTCATAATGCCTCGGCTGTAGGGAGCGGCGTCTCGGCCATCGGTTGGAATGGACTTTCCGAAACTCCCAGCTCCTCCCGGATCAAATATCGGGCCAGCCAGCGCATAACGCCCGCCGCGTGATGCAGGCGACGCAATTCAAGAGCACTGTCGGGATCGGAGGGGTGTTTTTCACGTACATGAGCGACTGCCACACGGCACGCTTTCCATAGATAGTCTTCAATAGCCTCGCTGCCACACGCTTCTAGGACTGCATCCACGCGGCCGGCATCGTGGTCTCCTTGCATGAGAGGGAATGTGCGGGCGATCCACGGCCGAATGTCCTTGCCTTCGGGATATCGGACTTCGAGCACCTTGAAGTAGCTGAGCACCGCGTAGCCAATCATGAAATTCTGCTCGGCGTTGCGCGCTTCGCGATAGAGCGCCAGTGCACGCAGCACCTCCTCCGAAGTCGGAATACTGCGGTTAAAGACCCAATAATAGGTGGTGGTGAAGGCAAGATTGCGCTTGGGCACCGCAACCGGCACGGGATTGCCCGACCAGCCATCCTGCGCAATTGCGTATTGATCGTCGCACCATGTCATCAAGCTCAGGAAGCGATTGATGACCGTTCGCGCTTCCTCCATGCTCACCTTGTTGGCGTGCAGATCGATATGAATGGACTGCACATGCTCCCTAGTCTTCGGCATCAGCACAAGCTTGTATCGATCAAACTTGATCAACATTACCTCACGCGGCCATGTGACCTGATTATCGACGCCGATGTTTAAGAAGTGGGATGAGGATGTTGCCCCCAATCGTTCGCGGCGCACCTTTTCGGCGTCTTCCTTGTCATATTCGGACCCATCGCCAATCGGCGGTGATGGGTAGGCGCGGGCACCCTTGATCTTCCGCGCCAGCCGTTCAAAGAACCGCTGGTTGAATACCAACTCACGGCTGACCGGCGCATTACGCAACTCGGCGTCAAAGGTTGCTCCGGGCTGCAGAAGCGATACCGCCTCATCGCGCACGAACGACAATTGGCGCCGTGCGCCATCGTGCTCATAGTTAATAACCGCCAGCCCATGACTGTTGGTCCCGGCTTCCGCCACCGAAAGCCTCACAGAGATGATACTCGCACGTATCGTCTCATCCGTGAGCACGTTGCTGAGCGCGTCGGTCAATGTCGCCGCACCGCCCAATGCATCGGTCTTGCCGCCGACTGGCTTCAACTTGGCAATGATCGCCGCAATGTGACCTGCCCAACCTGGTTGCGCCGCAACCAATCCAAGCAGCGCGGTAACGATCTGTTCGTTGGTCAGCCCGCGACCCCGATTCTCGCGTCCTCGTGGTAGCCGACCATATCCGCGCAGCGTTTCAAACCGCTGCTCCATGTCCAGCGGTGTATCCGTCGTCACGTCACTGGCACGACAGAGTTCGGTCAAAATGTTGGCAAGTTGTTTCGCAAGCATCGCCAAAACCTATTTAGCATTCTTAGCGCGGGATCTTTTTGGTGGCAGGATTTCGTTGGTAACGTAACGCCGCCGGAGATTGACCAGACTGCCATTGCGGCGGACTAACCGTTCCTGACGTTCAAGCAGTTCGTCAAAGATATTGACCGCCGCAATGAGCCGGTCATCGGTCGAAAACTCGGCAACCGAAAGGCCGACGACGTCCCCCTTATTCACCGCCGCATATTGCTCCATTGCCGCACGCACCGTGCCCTTCCAATTGGTGAGGGATTCCTTCAATCGGGCGCGCAATGCGGTTTGGATCGAGCCGAGCGCTTCGATATATTCGCGCGTCAGTGTCGCAACATCGAGCTTGTCCACGCCCTCCAGCTCGCCGCGCACCTTGGCGTTGAAATTCCTGTCCTCTCGGATTTTATCGAGATTAACGCTCGCCGCGACCGAATGCTGGAGCAGCCCTTTTGCGTCATCGACGAGATCGCCCGTCCACTGTGCGTTGTAAGTGGAGCCGTGCAATGGAACACCCCGATGCTGCGCATAATTACGCATGGCATCCATGAACCTGTAACCAAAATGAGCGGCGTGGGCCGTCTTTCGCAGGCCATCGAAAGCGGCTTTGAACGCGCCATCGTCTAGCTTGCCCAGATGATGCGGCGCATGGTCGATGTAGGATCGGCAGGTTTGAAGTAGATTCGATAATCGCCGGGAAAACTCCAAGCGCTCTTGCTGCATCTCATGATAGGATTCGTGGTTCAGCACTATGGAATGCATCGCAGATTTGAGCAGTTCCATTTCCAATTCGATGTAATTTCGAATGAGGCTGTCCCATTCTTCCTCAATCGCGACAACGGCGACGATGGACCGCCACGCCACGATGATCGCGTCGTGCTCTTCCTTCGTGATTTCGATCTTGGGTGTTCGTCCTAGGACCGCTTTCCATAAATAATACGGCATTTACCCTCCGGTCTTCCCAGCCTGGTATAACCTTTAGCCAACATCAAGCAGAGCGTTGCCCGGCGCCCGGGTTCAGGGCTTCGGCGCTGGCTTTGCAAATTAGGTATTCTCTGCCGCAGTTCCTGGGACACAAACCTAATTACGTTTCAGAGAATTCGTGCCGGCCCAGCGCAGGAAGCCGAAAAACCCGCTGTCCTCAGTTCAGCGCCAGCGCTCCATTCGGGCTCGCAGGGCGCCGAAGCGGCCGGCGAACAGGGCGATGTCGCGGTTGGGGCCGATCACCAGGTCGACATTCCCTAAAAAGGCGTTCTGCAGGGGGCGGGCGGCAAGGTTGCGCTCGCAAGCTGGCGCGGGCCGGCCCGGGCCGAAGCGAACCGCGCCGTCCCGCTCACCCGGCGCTGACCGCCAGCTCCCGTCCGTCACTCCACAGGCCTGGGTCAGGCGGAAGCGGTTTCCGGGCAGGATCGCCAGCGTGCCGCCCTGCTGGCCGAGGAGGGTGAAGCGCATTCCGGCTATCAAGCGCGTGGTGACTCCGCCGGTGCCGGGCAGAGCATCGCCCGTGCGCCGCAAGCGGAGAGTGCCGGCCGGGGACGAGAGCAAAAGGCCGTTCGGGATGCGGCCGATCCGAGGCTCGGACAGAATGATCTGCTTGAAGCGCTCCTCATCGCGTCCCGGCTGGCAATATGCGAGGGTGGTTACCCCGCTGCCATGAAGGAATAGCTGCCGCTCGAATGCGATCGCGAGGCCCTCGGTGCGGTTGCAGCCATCCCAGAGATAATAAGCATTTCTGGTGAGGATCAGCTCGGCCGGCCTGGCGCCATTGCGCTGTGCGGCGGTGGGGCCGCCCTCGACCTCGTAGCGGCCCGCGAGCGAGGCAGCGTCGCTGCTGCCGCGGCGGACGAGGTCGCCGACCATCCAATGTCCGCCGCCAGCCAGCAGGACTTCGCCATTGGGTCCCGTGCGGTAGCGCAAGGGCCCGCGCATCGCCTGAGCCCAGGCCTCGCTCTGTCCGCGTGAGGCGGAGCCGCAGGCGCGCGAGGTGGGGCGTTCGGGGGCCAAGTTCACTGCGTCCGGGCCGGTCTGGGTCCAGCTTCCTTCTTGCCTGAGGCACGGCGTCTCAAGCGTGAAGCGTTCGCCTTCCACGGTCAGGGTCGGTCCGGAGCGGGCACCAGGCATTTCGATCGCCCGGCCATCGAGCGCTCCGAAGCTCAAGGCCGTGCCGATCAGCGGGATGGTCGGAATGACGGAGCGGTCGCGGGGGAGCGGGGCATTACGCTCAAACTCGATCCGCCGATCGCCAGCGACGAGTGCGACCCGATCGGCGCCACGCCACTCGATGCGCGGGGCTGTGCCCAGCAGGCGCTGAACCGACGCCTCCTGTCCGTCCAATGGCTGCCCACAGGCCATGGCGGTGGACATGGCGAAGCCGCCGTAGAACCGCCCCTCGTGCGCAAGTCCCTGCCCACCAAATCCGTTGCACCCGGCGAAGCCGCCATAGCCATGATCGTAGAAGGTGATTGTAAGCGGTCTGGCTTCACGCCCCGCAATCGCCGCCCGGCCATCCAGCGCAATAATCCGCCACTGGCCCCGCAGGTCGGGTGAGGCCGATTCCGGCTCGACCGGCTGCGACGGCGCAGATGAGCAGGCGGAGGCTACGAGCAGCAAGGCGGCGAGGCGAAACATCGGGGATATGTAGTCTGAAGGCAGTCGAACGCCGCCTGAACGAAAGCTACCGGGTCTGGCGTTCCACGGATTATTTGACAGTCACGAACGAGAGGCTCTGATTAGGCCTTATTCGCTCTTGGACAAAATCTGCCGAATGGCGGCTGCCCTATCGCTATCGATTTCAAACATGAACGGTGCTGCGCAAGGCGCTTGCAGGAGGGCCAGAAATTCTGGCGCAGGATTAGGCATGAAAACTGCGCTTGGGCCTCGAAGCGGCGGTGCCTGCGACTTCGGATTGCGCAGCCCGAAGAGATAACGCCCTTCGGGCATTGTGCTGGGCAAGGCGAACGTCGAATTTTGCCACGTCACCGTCAGGGCCTTCGGAGCATTTCCTAACCACACCTCGTCAACGACGATGTCGAACCGAGCATAGTCGCCAAGAAACGAATCTTGGTTCGTTAAGTATTGCCGAAGCCGAGGCGGCAATTCCTGCTGCCTGCGTCTTGCCTCCATATCCGGGATAATTCGGTAGCCGGATATGCGTCCTGTTACGACGAGGTCTGCGTACTGAATATCCTCAAGTTTGAGAGGGACGCTGATTAGGCAGGCCTGCAATGGTTGTCCTGCCGTCAGGGCGATGAGGGCTAAAACCGCATTGGTCCAATATTGGCGCATCCGTCGTACCGTAATGTATGACTAGTGACCAACATCTAAACGCCCGCCCCGTCACGCCGTCGGCGCGACCATCGCCCGCAAGGTCAGCGCATCGTGGATGGCGTGCGCGTCGATATCATTGTTGAAATAGGCCCATACATCGCGGCCGCCAAGCTGGACCTTGAAACCCGGCCCCGTGACGGCGTAGCGAAAGCCTGGAGGCGCCTGGCCGCGCCATTTTTCGAACGTCTAGGGCTTGGGCAGGGCGTAGAAACTTGTGTTGAGTTTGACCGTGTCGAACACGCCCAAACAATGTTCGAACCAGCCTTCGCCGGCAGCCCTTTGAAGAAGAAGAGTTCGCGCCAGTGCCGGTAATTCCATCCGGAGCAGCCGATGCGGATTTGGCCTGCCATGGATAGAAGTTCCCGCTTTCTCGTTTCGACACCAAAGAACCAACATTGGAGCGTGAAGTGCCAGACAGCAAATTGATCAACGGGTTCCTGATCGGGACGATGGCCATCGCCGTGGCAGGGGCCGCAATGGCGCAACAGCCGCCACAGCAAAGGGCTCAGTCTGCGAAGCAAGACGCTCCGCAACAGGCGAAGATAGATGGCACGATCTTCCACGCGCAGGTACTGCTCGACCGCGCCGGATTTTCTCCCGGAGTGATCGATGGCGAAAAAGGCATTTCCTTCACTTGGGCGGTGAAAGGTTTTCAGGAGGCGCGCGGCCTGAAGGTTTCGGGCGAACTGGACCAGGCGACCCGCCAGGCGCTGCTCCAGGATCGTTCGCCTTCGGTCCGTCGCCTGCGCATCGACGAAAGCGACGCCGCCGGACCGTTTGTGGGCACCATTCCCAAGAAGCCGGCGGAACAGGCCAAGATGAAGCGGCTCGGCTATCGCAACCTGCTCGAAAAGTTGGCCGAAAAATTCCACACGTCGCCCGCCACGATCATCGCGCTCAATGATCCGAGACAAATATTGAAGGCGGGGACCGTCCTGGTCCTGCCCAACGTGCTTCCATCTTCGCGCAGCTATGAGGGAGTGCAAAGCGAAGAAGCGCGCCTGCTCAGCGACCTCAATATCAGCGGCAGCCAGCCCAAGGCCAGTCGCGTGGTCGTGGACAAATCCGACAAGGTGGTCCGGGTATTGGGCGAAGGCGATAAGCTTATTGCGCAATTTCCGGCGACCATGGGCAGCGCCCGGGATCCGCTTCCACTAGGCAATTGGAAGGTAAACAGTGTCGCCTTCAATCCGCCCTTCAAATATCAGCCGCAATTATTCTGGGATGTGAAGGATAGTGAGGAAGAGCAATTGCTTCCGCCGGGTCCAAACGGACCTGTCGGCGTGATCTGGATCGACCTCAACAAGGAGCATATCGGTATCCACGGCACCAATTCGCCCGAAACGATCAAGCGGGCTGAAAGCCATGGTTGCGTGCGCCTGACGAATTGGGATGCCGCCCGGCTTTCGCAGATGATAGAAGACGGCATGCAGGTAGTTTTCCAGGCTTGAATATCTTCAGGCAAATCATGACGCATCTCGTCACTGCGGCCGTCACGGCTGGGGTGGTCAGTATCTATTGGTATGGCGTCTATGGCGGAAATTCCGCCACTGCTCCGGTGGAGCCGCTGGCGGAGCGAGCGGAGAAGGCGGCAGCGACTGCGGAAGCGCCATCCGAAATCATCCTGGGGCCGACCGGGCTTGCCATTCCGGTTTCCGGTCTGGAGGCATCGCAGCTTATCGACACCTACACCCAGGCGCGCGCTGGCGGCGCGAGGGTGCATGATGCGATCGACATCATGGCCCCCGCGGGCACTCCCGTCATGGCGGCCGCTCCAGGGACGGTGGAAAAACTGTTTTTCAGCCAAGGCGGTGGCGGGATTACCGCTTATGTCCGATCCGACGATGGGCGCTGGATCTATTATTACGCGCATCTCCAGGATTATGCGCCGGGCCTGAAGGAAGGGCAGAAATTGGGACGCGGCGCGCCGATCGGGCGGGTCGGCAGCACCGGCAATGCCAATCCCGCCGGGCCGCATCTTCATTTTGCCATCCATCGCATGCGACCGGAGGATGATTGGCACGAGGGGACGGCCATCAACCCCTATCCGTTGCTTGCCGGGAACCGGCCTGCGGGCTAAGGGGCTCGCACAATTTTTCGCGGTGCCAGCCCTCCCACCCAGCCTCCCGACATGGTCACGCTCGATCAAGAGGCTGGGTGGGGGAGAGGGCTGGCACCGCGCTTCGAACAAAAGTGAGAAATCCATGAAGATCAGCGGCGTGGACATCCGTCCCGGCAACATCATCGAATATGAAGGCGGCATCTGGCGCGCGGTCAAGATTCAGCACACCCAGCCCGGCAAGGGCGGCGCCTATATGCAGGTGGAGCTGAAAAATCTGATCGACGGGCGCAAGAACAATGTCCGCTTCCGGTCGGCTGAATCGGTCGAGCGGGTTCGTCTCGACACCACGGATTTCCAATTTTTGTTTGCCGAAGGCGACATGCTGACCTTCATGGACAAGAACAGCTACGAACAGGTTTCGCTTCCCCGCGACCTGCTCGGCGATGCCGCGGCCTTCCTGCAGGACGGGATGGATGTGGTGATGGAGCTTTACAACGAACGGCCGATATCGGTGCAGCTTCCCGATACGATCGAGGTACTGATCGTCGAGGCTGACGCCGTGGTGAAGGGGCAGACCGCTTCGTCCAGCTACAAGCCGGCTATATTGGAAAACGGCGTGCGCGTGATGGTGCCGCCGCATATCGGCGCCGGTACCCGGATCGTGGTCGACGTTTACGAACAGGAATATGTCCGCCGCGCGGACTGATCCTGTGCCTTCGCGCGCCTATTAGGATAGAAAATGGTTTCCCATTCCGGCCTTATTACCGTCATGCAGCGCGCGGCCCGCAAGGCAGCGCCGCGCCTTCGCCGCGACTTTAACGAGGTCGAACAGCTTCAGGTCAGTCGCAAGGGACCGGCCGATTTCGTATCCATGGCCGACAAGCAGGCCGAGGCCACCTTGCTGGAAGAACTTCGCCATGCCCGGCCCGATTGGGGGTTCCTGCTGGAAGAAGGGGGGACCGTCGAAGGCAGTCCGTCAAAGCCGCGCTGGATCATCGATCCGATCGACGGCACTTCAAACTTTCTCCACGGCATTCCGCATTTCGCCATCTCGATCGCAGTGCAGGAGCCCAAATATGGCGGCGGTTGGGGAGAGGTCACCCAGGGCCTGGTCTATCAGCCGCTGACCGACGAAAGTTTCTGGGCCGAAAAGGGCAGGGGATCGTGGCACAACGAACGGCGTCTTCGCGTATCGTCGCGCCGCGACCTTGCCGATGCCCTGATCGCCACCGGAATTCCTTACAAGGGGCATGGCGATCTGGACCGCTTCGACCGGATCATGCAGGCTGTCGCTCCGGAAGTGGCGGGCATCCGCCGCTTCGGCTCCGCGGCACTCGATCTCGCCTGGGTGGCCGCCGGCCGCTATGACGGCTTTTGGGAGGAAGACCTGCAGCAATGGGATATTGCCGCTGGAATCCTGCTGGTTCGGGAAGCGGGCGGGTTCGTCACCGATTTCCGCGGCGGCGACCGGGCATTGACCACCGGTCAGGTGCTTGCCGCCAACGACCAGATCCATTCGAAACTGCACAAGCTGGTTGCAAGCGCTCTGCGAAGCTGATCATCTCCCTTTAGGGGAGATTGCAATGAAATCCATTATCCTGCCGGCGCTTCTGGTGCTGCTCCTTCCTGCCTGTGCAACGCTGCCGCCCCCTACCGTCGCTCCGGCCTGGTCCAATGTCGGCGCGGCGACAAATAGGCTTCAGTCGCTTGCCGATCTGCGACCGCTCGCAGACCAATTTCCCGAGAGCGCGGCAGTCCAGTTGCGTTTGCTCACCGCGGCGCACAAGTCCGGAGACAAGGAAGTCGTGCGGGCCCAACTGCGCCGCCTGGACTTGATGGGCTATGCGGTCAGCAACGCTTCGTTTGAACAGGTCGCCGTTCACCTGACAGATTCCGAAGTCGCCGAGTTGCGGGCGCGCTTCGAAGGGTATGGCCGGCCCGTGGAGGCCAGCTCTAATCTTTCCTTCGTCCCGATCGAGGGGCGTCTGATCGAGGGCGTGGTGCGCGACGCGCCAACCGGAAGGCTCTTTGCCTCTTCCGTGGTCGGCCGAGAGCTTTGGATGTTCGACAAGCAATGGGCGCCAGTGCCGGGCATCGATTCCGGTAGCCTCACCGGCCTCGCTGTCGACGAGACGCGCCGGCTATTGTGGATGGCCTCGGGAGCAGTCCGTCAGACTCCTTTGCCGGGCACGGCTTTTCGCGGGCTCATTGCGATGAGTTTGAAGGAAAATAAAATCGTGCGCCGGATTGAGGTGCCCAGTCCTGAAATGTTTCCAGGCGATATCCTGGCGGCTCCCGATGGGACGATTTATGCCAGTGATTCCGGGACCGGCGCGATCATGGTCGGCCGGCCGGGCGTCACCCGCCTTTCCGTGCTGTTGCCGGCGGGGCATTTACGAAGCCCACAGGGGCTGGTCCTGTCTCGCAACGGCAAACATCTGTATGTTGCGGATTATGATAACGGGATCGCGATCGTGGATCTTGCCTCGGGTCATGTTTCGCGGCTTGCTGCGGCAAAGCCGATGATGCTGAACGGCATTGACGGACTCTACGCCTATGGAGGCGGTCTCATCGCCATCCAGAATGGGACCAGTCCGCGACGCATCGTCGCGCTTCAGCTCGACCGTGCCGGGACAGGGATTTCCAACTTGCATGTTATCGAGCAGAATCATCATTCTTGGGGGGAGCCGACCAACGGCTATGTCGATCAACGCGCGAAGGCGCTGATCTACGTTTCCGACGCCCAGTGGGAGCGGTTCGATAAAGGCGGGACGGTCAGGGGCAGCGAAAGGCTCCGTCCTACCTTGATCCGCAAGGTCAAGCTCGGGAAACCCGTCTCTCGCCAGCGTTCATAAACATGATCTTGAGCCGTCGCTTTTGGCGCCGAAACCTGGGGGTCTTACCGTCAAAGGCTCCGACCCCATCCAAGGCGGTTGCGATAGCCCGCCTGCTGGCCTAGAAGCCGCCCCAACCCTAGTGCCCTGGAGAGTCTCGATGGCGTCCTCCGCCGCCGAATATCTGCCCATTCTGCTGTTTCTTGGAGTGGCGCTGGCATTGTCCGCGTCCTTCGTATTCCTGCCGATGATCGCCTCGCGATTTACGGGGGCCAGCAATCCCTATCCGGACAAGCTCTCCGAATATGAATGCGGTTTCCCCGCCTTTGAGGATAGCCGGGCTCAGTTCGACGTCCGTTTTTACTTGGTGGCCATCCTTTTCATCATTTTCGACCTCGAAGCTGCCTTTCTCTTTCCTTGGGCGGTGTCGCTCGGCTCGATCGGGATTGCCGGTTGGGCCGCGATGATGGTCTTCCTGGCCGAACTCACGATCGGCTTCGTCTATGCGTGGAAGAAGGGAGCGTTGGAATGGGAGTGATCCTCGACCCGCGCCACGAAAATCAGCGCCCGGCCGATCTTCAGCAGCCGGACCCGCAATTCTATACCGATCTTCAGAGTGAAGTATCGGACAAAGGCTTCCTGGTCACCTCGACCGAAGATCTGTTCCAATGGGCCCGCACCGGATCCCTGTGGTGGATGACCTTTGGCCTCGCCTGCTGCGCGGTCGAGATGATCCATGTCAACATGCCGCGCTATGACCTTGAACGCTTTGGCGCCGCACCCCGCGCCAGTCCGCGCCAGTCGGACGTGATGATCGTCGCCGGAACCCTTTGCAACAAGATGGCCCCGGCGTTGCGCCGCGTGTACGACCAGATGTCGGAACCGCGCTACGTGATCTCGATGGGAAGCTGCGCCAATGGCGGCGGCTATTATCATTACAGCTATTCGGTCGTCCGCGGCTGTGACCGTATCGTGCCGGTCGACATCTATGTTCCGGGCTGTCCGCCGACGGCCGAGGCGCTGCTTTACGGGATTATGCAGCTGCAGCGAAAAATCCGCCGCATCGGCACGATAGAGCGTTGATCCCATGGTCAGCCCGGCACCCAGGATCGCCCCGCAAGAGGGCTTGATCGACGCAATCAAAGTAGCAATCGGCAAGGCGTTCATCGAGGCCAAGGACGCGGTCCAGGAAATTTCGATCACCGTTCGGCGTGAGGCCATCGTAGATGTCTGCCGCACCTTGCGCGACGAGTTTCAATACCAGCAATTGATGGAGATGGCGGGCGTCGATTATCCGGGCCGCGCTGAGCGGTTCGATGTCGTCTATCACCTCCTGTCGGTGACGAAGAACCATCGGATCCGAATCCGGGTCACGACCGACGAGGACAAGGCGGTGCCCTCTGTGACCGGGTTGTGGCCCGTCGCCGGCTGGCTAGAGCGCGAGATATTCGACCTGTACGGCGTGCAGTTTGACGGCAATGACGATCTTCGGCGGATCCTCACCGATTACGGCTTCCGCGGGCACCCGTTCCGCAAGGATTTCCCGCTGACCGGCTATGTCGAGATGCGCTATTCGGAAGAACAAAAGCGGGTGGTGTACGAACCCGTTCGGCTTGCCCAGGATTTCCGCGACTTCGACTTCATGAGCCCCTGGGAAGGCGCCGAATATATTCTGCCCGGCGATGAGAAGGTTGAAGGCGAAGCGCCTGGCGCCCCCACGCCGACAGCGGCCGGGGCCAAGCCGGCAGAGGCGAAGAAATGACCACCTCAAACTCCATCGTCGGCTCCGAAGAGGAGCTCGCCCGGAACGGCGGCGCGCAATCGGAAATCGCCAATTACACGATCAATTTCGGCCCGCAGCATCCGGCCGCGCACGGGGTGCTCCGCCTGGTGCTGGAGCTGGACGGCGAAATCATCGAGCGGGTCGATCCGCATATCGGCCTCCTGCATCGCGGCACCGAAAAATTGTGCGAATATAAAACCTATCTCCAGGCACTCCCTTATATGGATCGCCTCGATTACGTGTCGCCCATGTCGATGGAGCACAGCTATGTGCTCGCGATCGAAAAATTGCTCGACCTCGAAGTACCGCTCCGCGCGCAATATCTTCGCGTTTTCTTCGCCGAACTGACCCGCATCAAGAACCACCTGCTCAACATCGGGTCGCATGTCATGGACGTGGGCGCGATGACCCCGAACCTGTGGCTGTTCGAGCTTCGCGAAGACATAATGAACTTCTACGAGCGCGCCAGCGGGGCGCGTATGCACGCTGCCTATTTCCGCCCGGGCGGGGTGCATCAGGATGTGCCGCTGAAATTGCTTACCGATATCGCGGACTGGCTGGACAATAGGCTGTTCGGCCTGTTCGACGACGCGATCAGCCTTGTCGCGGACAACAGGATCTTCAAGCAGCGCAACGTCGATATCGCCATTGTGTCGAAGGAAGATGCCCTTGCCTGGGGCTTTTCCGGACCGATGATCCGCGGCGCGGGCATCCCGTGGGATATCCGCAAGTCGCAACCCTATGACGTCTACGATCGGATGGACTTTGAAATTCCGGTTGGCACCAAGGGCGATTGCTACGACCGGATGATGGTCCGGGTTGAGGAAGTGCGCCAATCGGCGCGCATCATGAAGCAATGCCTGAACGAGATGCCGGACGGCCCGATCGCATCGCTCGACCGCAAGGTGGTCCCGCCCAAGCGGAGCGAGATGAAGCAGTCGATGGAGGCGCTGATCCATCATTTCAAACTCTATACCGAGGGCTTCCATGTGCCTGCGGGCGAGGTTTACGTGGCGACCGAAAGCCCCAAGGGCGAATTCGGCATCTACATCGTATCTGATGGTTCGAACAAACCCTATCGCGTCAAGATCCGCCCGACCGCTTTCAGCCATTTGCAGGCGATGGATTTCATGTCCCGCGGCCACATGCTTGCCGACACCACAGCGATCCTCGGCGCGATGGATATCGTCTTCGGGGAATGCGACCGATGAACGCGCCGATGCCTGTAAACATCGCCGAAAAGCTCGCGACCTTTTCCGATCATTGGGACCCGAGGATCATCGGCCGCTATAACGGCAACGAGATCCGGATCGCCAAGGTCGAGGGCGAATTCACCTGGCACAGTCACGAAAATAGCGACGAACTGTTCCTGGTCATTGCGGGCGACTTCGGTATCGAGTTTCGCGATGGCATGCGCCGCTTCGGGCCGGGCGAAATGGTGGTCGTACCCAAAGGCGTGGAGCATCGGCCGGTCGCGGACGGCGAATGCCACATTTTGATGATCGATCGCGAAGGTGAGCCCAATACGGGGGGGCAGCCGTCCGAATATACGCGCACGGCGCTCAAGGATATTTGATGGCAGACCATCTTCCCAACAGCTTGCCGAGCATCGAAGAGCTTCGCGCCCGCTGGGGCGCCTTTGCCTTCACCAGCGAGAATGAAAAACAGGCCAAGGTCGTCATCGGCCGCTACCCGCCGGGGCGTCAGCATAGCGCGATCATTCCCCTGTTCGATCTCGCCCAGCGGCAGATCGGCGCCGAAACCAACACCCAGGGTTGGCTGCCGGTCCCGGTGATCGAATATGTCGCCGCCTATCTCGGGATGCCCTATATGCGCGCCTACGAGGTCGCGACCTTCTATACGATGTTCAACCTCGCGCCCGTCGGCCGTTATCATGTCCAGGTTTGCGGAACGACGCCCTGCATGCTCCGCGGATCGGACGATGTGCTCCAGGCTTGCTACAAGAAGGGCCTGAAAAAAGGAGAGACCACTCCGGACGGGCTGTTTACGTTGAGCGAAGTGGAATGCCTCGGGGCCTGCGCCAACGCGCCGATGGTCCAGATCAACGACGATAATTATGAGGATCTGACGCTGAAAAGCATGACAGCCATCCTCAATGCGCTCGCCAAGGGGGAGACCCCGCCGCCGGGTCCCCAGGTGAAACGGCAGACCAGCGCGCCGTTGGACGGCCCGCTGACTTTGCCTGAAATGGTGAACGAAAATCACGATTATCGGGGGACATGGGCATGAGCATCGCCGCCATAATCATCGCGCTGATCGTCGCCTTCCTCGCTTTCAAATTCCTGACCGGAATGATCAAGCTGGTGGTCGTCATCGCCGTTCTTGCGGCCGCCGCCTGGTTCCTGCTGGGGGCCGGCATATGAGCCTTCAGGACAAGGACCGCATCTTCACCAATCTTTATGGCTTCCAACCCTGGGGTCTGAAGGCGGCGCAAAAGCGCGGCGATTGGGACGCCACGAAGAATCTTATGGCGGTCGGCCAGGACCAGATCATCGAGGAAATCAAGAATTCGGGCCTTCGCGGACGCGGCGGCGCCGGCTTCCCGACCGGCATGAAATGGTCGTTCATGCCCAAGGAATCCAAGGACGGCCGCCCCAATTTCCTGGTCATAAACGCGGACGAATCCGAACCCGGATCGTGCAAGGACCGCGAGATCATCCGCCATGATCCGCACAAATTGATCGAAGGCGCGCTGATCGCCGGCTACGCCATGCGTGCCCGCGCCTGCTACATTTACATACGCGGCGAATTCATCCGCGAGGCGGAGACGCTCTTCGCTGCCGTCCAGGAGGCTTATGATGCCGGCCTGATCGGCAAGAATGCCGCCAAATCTGGCTATGATTTCGACGTGTTCGTCCACCGCGGCGCCGGCGCCTATATTTGTGGCGAAGAAACCGCATTGCTCGAAAGTCTTGAAGGCAAGAAGGGCATGCCCCGCCTCAAGCCTCCATTTCCTGCAGGCGCGGGCCTCTATGGCTGCCCGACCACGGTCAATAATGTCGAAAGCATCGCTGTCGTCCCGACCATTCTTCGGCGCGGCGCCAACTGGTTCAAGAGCTTCGGCCGCGAGAAAAATGAAGGCACCAAGCTTTTCCAGCTAACTGGCCATGTGAACAAGCCGTGCGTGGTCGAGGAAGCCATGTCGATCCCGTTCCGCGAGCTGATCGCCAAGCACGCGGGCGGCATTCGCGGAGCCAAGAATCCCGATGACTTCGACAATCTGCTTGCGGTCATTCCGGGTGGGTCGTCCGTACCGCTCGTCCCCGCGCATGAGATTATCGACGCGCCGATGGATTTTGACGGGCTTCGCGACCTTCAATCGGGCCTTGGCACCGCCGCCGTAATCGTGATGGACAAATCGACCGACATCGTCCGCGCGATCAGCCGCATTTCCTATTTCTACAAGCATGAAAGCTGCGGCCAGTGCACGCCCTGCCGAGAGGGTACTGGCTGGATGTGGCGCGTGATGGAACGGCTTCGCGAAGGCAATGCCGACATAAGCGAGATCGACACGCTCTGGGATGTTACCAAGCAGGTCGAAGGCCATACCATCTGTGCGCTCGGCGATGCCGCCGCCTGGCCGATCCAGGGCCTGATCCGCCATTTTCGCCCTGAGATGGAACGGCGCATTATTGAGAAGCAGGGTCAGGCGTTGGAGGCGGCGGAATGAGGTTTCTGCCAAGCATCATCGGCGCCCCCGTGGCCTTCGTGGGAATGCATTAATGCCAAACGTAAAAGTAGATGGCGTCGACATCGAGGTTCCGGCTGGCGCTACCATCCTGCAGGCGTGTGAGCTGGCGGGGAAGGAAATCCCACGCTTCTGCTATCACGAGCGGCTGAGCATCGCCGGCAATTGCCGCATGTGTCTGGTGGAGGTGAAGCCGGGACCGCCCAAGCCGCAGGCTTCTTGCGCCCTTCCGGTCGGAGAAGGTCAGGAAATTATCACCATGTCGCCGATGGTCAAGAAGGCGCGCGAAGGGGTGATGGAATTCCTGCTCATCAACCACCCGCTCGACTGCCCCATCTGCGATCAGGGTGGCGAATGCGATCTGCAGGATCAGGCAATCGCTTACGGACGTGGCCATTCGCGGTTCGCCGAGAATAAGCGCGCGGTGACCGAAAAATATATGGGTCCGGTGGTCAAGACGATCATGACCCGCTGTATCCAATGCACGCGCTGCATCCGCTTTGCGGAAGAAGTCGCCGGGGTCGAGGAAATCGGCGCAATTGGGCGCGGCGAGAATATGGAGATCACTTCCTATCTCGAAGGCGCCATCACGTCCGAGCTTTCGGGCAATGTGGTCGATCTGTGCCCGGTCGGAGCGCTGGTGTCGAAACCCTATAGCTTCGAGGCGCGTCCCTGGGAGCTTCGCAAGGTCCCGGCGATCGACGTCATGGACGGCGTCGGTACCAACATCCGCCTCGACGCGCGAATGCGCGAGGTCATGCGGGCGCTTCCCCGCATCAACGAGGATGTGAATGAGGAATGGGCGCACGACAAGACGCGCCACGCGGTCGATGGCCTGCTGCGCAACCGGCTCGACCGGCCCTGGGTGCGCCGAGACGGCAAGCTGGAGCAGGCCAGCTGGGATGAGGCGTTCAAGGCCATCTCCGAGGTTGCGAAATCGGCCGGAAGCAGCGTCGCGGCGGTCGCGGGCGACTTGCTCGACGTCGAGACGATGTATGCGGCGAAGAAATTCGTCCAGTCGCTCGGGTCGACCCTGCTGGAAGGGCGGCAGACCGGCCTATCCTATGACACTTCCAATCTGGCGGCGGTCAATTTCAATTCCACCATTGCCGGAATCGAAACGGCCGATGTAATCCTGCTGGTGGGTACCAACCCGCGGTGGGAAGCGACTTTGGTCAACACCCGCATCCGCAAGGCGGTCAAAGCTGGCGCCAAGGTGTTCGGCATTGGCCCCGAAATCGATCTCACTTACCCGGTCGAATGGCTGGGTGACGATCTTTCGCTGCTTTCGAAACTGCCCAAGGCGGCGGCAAGCCTGTTGAAGGATGCGCTCCGTCCGGCCATCATCATCGGCGCGGGAGCCTTGAAGATCGAGGGGGCCCAGGCGGCGAGCCTGGCCCTGGTCGATCAGTTCAATCTCGTTCGGCCAGACTCGGGCGGAGGCGCGTGGAACGGCTATAATGTCCTTCACACCGCCGCAGCGCGGATGGGCGGGCTAATGCTGGGCTATGCTCAACCCGGCGGGATGGCCGCGCTGGCAACCGCCGCTCCCAAATTGTTGTTCCTGCTCGGCGCCGACGAGGCCGATCTCGGTCCGTTCGCCAATAGCTTCAAGGTCTATGTCGGCCATCATGGCGACCGCGGCGCTTCGGAAGCGGACGTCATCCTTCCGGGGGCGGCCTATAGCGAGAAGCACGGCCTTTACGTAAATATCGAGGGCCGCGTGCAGCTTTCGGAACGCGCCGTCGACCCGCCGGGCGATGCCCGTGAAGACTGGTCGATTTTCCGGGCGCTGTCCCAATTGACCGGCCAGCCATTGCCGTTCGACAATTTTGCGCAGCTTCGCGCTGCGCTTTATTCGGAATTTCCGGCCTTCGCGCGGCCGGGTCTGGTCACGTATGAATGGGCCCCGCCAGCGCTGCCCACGGCGAAGATCGAGAAAAACCGGGCGATCTTTTATCCGATCAGGGATTTCTATCTCACCAATCCGATTGCCCGCTCGTCGCCAACGCTGCAGCGTTGCTCGGCGGAGATATTGCACGGCCAGGAATTTCTGGAGGCCGCGGAATGACCCAATATTTCCAGGATAGCTGGATGGGCTACGGATTTGGCTGGCTGTTCGCCACCACCGCTCTCATTCTGATGATCGCGCTGCCGTTGATGCTGGCGGTGGCGATGATCATTTATGCCGACCGCAAGATCTGGGCGGCGATGGCGCTTCGCCGCGGGCCTAATGTGGTGGGCCCGTTCGGCCTCCTGCAAAGCTTTGCCGACGGATTGAAGGTGTTCCTGAAGGAAACCATCATACCTTCCTCGGCCAATCGCGGCCTGTTCATCATCGCGCCGGTTATCACCTTCACTTTGGCGATGCTGGCCTGGGCGGTGATCCCGTTCGGTCCGGGAATGGTGCTGAGCAATATCAATGCGGGTTTGTTGTTCCTGCTCGCGATATCGTCGCTCGGCGTTTACGGGATCATCATCGCCGGCTGGGCATCCAATTCCAAATATCCCTTCTACTCCGCCCTTCGTGCGGCGGCGCAAATGGTGAGCTACGAGGTATCGATAGGCTTCGTGCTGATCCCGGTCGTCCTATGGGCGGGTACCTTCAATCTCGGCGGGATCATCGAGGCTCAGAGAAGCCACGTGTTCTTCCTCAACGGCTTCGGGTTCAACCCCTTGCTGTTCCCGATGGCGGTGATCTTCCTCATTTCCGCCATGGCGGAAACCGCGCGCGCTCCCTTCGATCTGACCGAGGCCGAGAGCGAACTCGTCGCCGGATATCAGACCGAATATAGTTCGATGAGCTTCGCGCTCTTCTGGCTCGGCGAATATGGCAATGTGCTGTTGATGTGCGCACTGAACGCCACCTTGTTCTGGGGCGGATGGCTCCCGCCGATCGATTGGGAACCGCTCTACTGGATTCCGGGCATTTTCTGGCTTTTCCTCAAGATATTCGCCTTTTTCTTCATCTTCTCGTGGGTGAAGGCGACGGTACCGCGCTTCCGCTACGATCAGCTGATGCGGCTGGGTTGGAAGATATTCCTGCCAATCTCGTTGCTGTGGGTGTTCCTGGTGTCCGGCTACCTCATGGTCTTCCGCTATGGAGCGCTGTCATGATCGCGCATTGGATCAAATCCTTCCTCCTGTGGGAGTTCGTGAAGGCGCATTGGCTCACCTTGAAATATTTCTTCAAGGCCAAGGCGACGATCAATTATCCGTTCGAAAAGAACCCGATTTCGCCCCGCTTTCGCGGTGAACATGCGCTTCGCCGCTATCCCAATGGTGAGGAACGGTGCATCGCCTGCAAATTGTGCGAGGCGGTCTGCCCCGCGCTGGCCATCACGATCGAGGCCGAACCTCGCGAGGACGGCAGCCGCCGCACGACCCGCTACGACATTGATATGACCAAGTGCATCTATTGCGGTTTCTGTCAGGAAGCCTGCCCGGTGGATGCGATCGTCGAAGGACCTAATTTCGAATTTTCGACCGAAACGCGTGAGGAGCTTTTGTACGACAAGGCGAAGCTGCTCGAAAATGGCGACAAGTGGGAGCGGACATTGGCCGCGAACCTTGCCGCCGACGCACCCTATCGGTAATGGGCTGCTCACTCCCCCTTCGTGCCCCCCGCCGCGCTCGTCCCGAGCGTAGTCGAGGGGCGTTTGCACGGAACCACGCCCCTCGACTGCGCTCGGGACGAAAGATGGATTGTTGGCATTGATTCAAACCTTCGTCTTTTACCTGTTCGCTACTCTCGTCATCGCATCGGCTGCGATGACGATCGTTGCGCGTAACCCGGTGCACAGCGTGCTTTGGCTGATCCTCGCCTTCTTCAATGGCGCGGGCCTGATGTTGCTGCTCGGTGCCGAGTTCATCGCCCTGTTGCTGATCATCGTCTATGTCGGCGCCGTCGCGGTCCTCTTCCTGTTCGTCGTGATGATGCTGGACGTGGATTTCGCGGCGCTGCGGGCAGGTTTCGCTCGTTATCTTCCTTTCGGCACGCTGCTGGCGCTGGTTCTGCTCGCCGAGATCATCTTCGCTATCGCTGCGTGGAATATCGGCGGGATCGACAACGGGGTCCGTGCGGCGCCGACCGATACCAGCATCCCCAATATTCAGGCGCTGGGGACAATCCTGTTCACCCGCTACCTGTTCATTTTCGAGGCCGCCGGCCTTGTGCTGCTGGTCGCCATGATCGGCGCGATCGTGCTCACCCACCGGGTCAGGAGCGGCACCCGGCCGCAGAACGTCTCGCAGCAGATCCGCCGTCGTCCGCAGGACGCCACCCGCAATGTCGACCAGCCTTCGGGGCAGGGAGTGCAATTGTGATCGGCCATATTTCGAACGGATGCCGATCATGATCGGGCACGTATCCGAGGGACGCCGATCATGATCGGCTTGGGCCATTATCTCGCGGTCGGCGCCGTCCTGTTCGTGATGGGTGTGTTCGGCATCTTCCTCAACCGGAAGAACGTCATCGTCATTCTGATGGCGATCGAGCTCATCCTATTGAGCGTGAACATCAACCTCGTCGCCTTTTCCGCCTATCTGGGTGACATGGTGGGGCAGGTCTTCGCCATGTTCGTACTGACCGTCGCGGCAGGCGAGGCCGCGATCGGGCTTGCCATTCTGGTCATCTATTTCCGCGGCCGCGGCACGATCGCGGTCGACGACATCAACCAGATGAAGGGCTGATATGAACGTCCAGCTCATCGTCTTCCTGCCTTTGCTGGCGGCCCTTGTCGCAGGGCTCGGCAATCGGCTGCTGGGGAACCTTCCCGCCAAGTTCATTACCACCGGCGCTCTATTCGCCTCGGCGGCGCTGAGCTGGCCGATCTTCCTCGGCTTCATGACCGGCGACATTTCGCCTTATGTGGTCAACGTCTTGCCCTGGATCCGGTCGGGCAACATGATCGTGGACTGGTCGCTTCGGATCGATGCGCTGACCGCGGTCATGCTGGTCGTCGTCACCACCGTCTCCAGCCTCGTCCACCTCTATAGCTGGGGCTATATGGAAGAGGATCCGGACCAGCCGCGCTTCTTCGCTTATCTGTCGCTCTTCACCTTTGCCATGCTGATGCTGGTGACCGCCGACAATCTGGTCCAGATGTTCTTCGGCTGGGAAGGCGTCGGTCTCGCTTCCTATCTGCTGATCGGCTTCTGGTATAAAAAGCCGTCCGCCAACGCCGCTGCGATAAAGGCGTTCGTGGTGAACCGGGTGGGCGATTTCGGCTTCAGCCTCGGTATTTTCGGCACCTTTTTGGTGTTCGGAACCGTCTCCATCCCCGCCATTCTCGAGGCCGCTCCAGGAATGGCCGGATCCACCATCGGGTTCCTGGGCATGCGGGCCGATACAATGACCTTGCTCTGCATCCTGCTATTCATCGGCGCGATGGGCAAGTCGGCGCAGCTTGGACTTCACACCTGGCTTCCGGACGCGATGGAGGGTCCGACGCCGGTTTCCGCGCTGATCCATGCCGCGACCATGGTGACCGCTGGTGTGTTCATGGTTTGCCGTCTGTCGCCCATGTTTGAAACGTCGGAGACGGCGCTGACGCTCGTCACCTTCGTCGGCGCCGCTACCGCTTTGTTCGCCGCCACCGTCGGCACGGTGCAGAACGACATCAAGCGGGTGATCGCCTATTCGACCTGCTCTCAATTGGGCTACATGTTCTTCGCGGCCGGGGTCGGCGCCTATGGCGCGGCGATGTTCCACCTTTTCACTCATGCATTCTTCAAGGCATTGCTTTTCCTCGGCGCCGGATCGGTGATCCATGCCATGCACCACGAACAGGACATGCGTTATTACGGTGCCCTCCGGCGCGAAATCCCGTTGACCTTCTGGGCGATGCTGGCCGGTACTTTGGCCATTACCGGCGTCGGCATCATTCAAATTGCCGGCTTTTCAGGATTCGGTCTCGCTGGCTTCTATTCGAAGGACGCAATCATCGAGAGCGCCTATGCGTCGGGCAGCAATGCGGGCGGCATCGCCTTCATGGTCGGTATCGTCGCCGCCTTGCTGACCAGCTTCTACAGCTGGCGCCTGATGTTCCTGACCTTCTGGGGCAAGCCGCGCTGGGCCGCGTCCGAGCATATCCAGCACGCTTTGCACGACAATCATCATGATCGCCCGGCCGACGAGCATGGCGACAGCTCTCACGCCAAGGTCCATGCTCCCGAAGGCACCGGCGGCTATCATCCGCACGAAAGCCCCTGGACGATGCTCGTGCCGTTGGGCGTGCTTTCGATTGGCGCGATTTTCGCCGGGTTCCTGTTTCACGGGCCGTTCATCGATGCGCATGAAGGCGCTGCCTTCTGGATGGGGAGCCTCGCCTTCGACGAGCATCTGATGGAGGAAATCCATCATGTGCCGCTCTGGGTGAAATTGCTTCCCGGCATTGTGATGATCATCGGATTCCTGATCGCATTGCAGGCCTATATCCGCAACACGACGATCCCGGCGCGCTTCGTCGGCCAGTTTGGAGTGTTGCACCGCTTCTTGTTGAACAAATGGTATTTCGACGAAATCTACCATGTTCTGCTCGTGCGCCCTTCATTCTGGTTCGGCCGCTTGTTCTGGAAACGCGGTGATGAGGGCACGATCGACCGCTTCGGCCCCAACGGCGCGGCGGCCCTGATCAGGGGCGGCAACGTCCTCACCGCCCGGCTTCAGTCCGGCTATCTTTACACTTATGCATTGGTGATGCTGCTCGGCCTCGCCGCGGCAGCGACCTGGGCCATGGCGCGATGAATTCCCTCGGCTTTCCAATCCTCAGCCTGATGCTGGCGGTGCCCTTCGTCGCCGGCCTCGCCTGTCTGTTCTCGAGCGCCAATGGAGCGCGATGGATCGCACTGTTGGCGACGTTCGCCAATCTCGCGCTCGGTATCTTTTTATGGGACGCCTACCAGATTGGTGGACCGCAATGGCAATTCGTCGAGCGGGCCGAGATTTTCGGGCCCTTTGCCTGGGCGCTCGGCATCGATGGGATCGCCTTGATGCTGATCCTGCTCTCGGTCTTTCTGATGCCGGTCTGCATCGCGGCCTCATGGACGGCCATAGATCGCCGCGTGCCCGAATATATGGCGAGCTTCCTGCTGATGGAGACGCTGATGGTCGGCGTCTTCGTCGCGCAGGATCTCTACCTTTTCTACCTGTTCTTCGAGGCGGGTCTGATCCCGATGTATCTGATCATCGGCATCTGGGGCGGCGCCAACCGTATTTATGCCAGCTACAAATTCTTCCTCTACACCTTGCTCGGTTCGGTGCTGATGCTGATCGCCATGCTGTGGATGGTGAATGTCGCCGGCACCGCCGACATCCCCACCTTGATGGCCTATGATTTTCCGCCGGACGCGCAGACCTGGCTGTTCCTCGCCTTCTTCGCCTCCTTTGCGGTCAAGATGCCGATGTGGCCGGTCCATACCTGGCTTCCCGATGCGCACGTCCAGGCGCCCACCGCCGGTTCCGTGATCCTTGCCGGCGTGCTCCTGAAGATGGGCGGATACGGCTTCATCCGCTTCTCGCTTCCGATGTTCCCCGAAGCTTCGGCGCAGCTTTTCTGGCTGGTCATGGGCCTCAGCCTCGTCGCCATTGTCTACACTTCGCTGGTGGCACTGGTGCAGCAGGACATGAAGAAACTGATCGCTTATTCGTCCGTGGCTCATATGGCGTTCGTCACGATCGGCCTGTTCGCCTTCAACCGGCAGGGGCTTGAGGGCGCCTTGATCGTCATGCTCAGCCACGGCCTCGTTTCCGGCGCGCTGTTCCTTTGCGTCGGCGTCATTTACGACCGGCTGCACACGCGCGAGATCGACCGCTATGGGGGTCTGGCGACCAACATGCCCGGTTATGCGATCCTGTTCATGCTTTTCACCATGGCGTCGGTGGGTCTTCCAGGGACAAGCGGCTTCGTCGGCGAGTTCCTGAGCCTAGTCGGCGCCTATGAGGCGAATAGTTTCGTCGCCGCAATTGCCACGACCGGCATCATCTTGGGCGCGGCCTATATGCTCTACCTCTATTGGCGCGTCGTTTATGGGGTTCAGCGCAATGCGGATGCTGCGGCCATGCCCGATCTTAATCGGCGCGAAATGGCCATCCTCGCCCCGATCGCGGCCGTCGTGCTGTGGATGGGCGTCTATCCCGAAAGCTTCCTTGCCCCGATGAGCAACGATGTTGGTCTATTGCTTGCCCGGATCGAACGGGCGGCGCCTTCCAGCGATTCACAGCTGGCCCGGACAGCCGCGCCTGCAACGCCTGCCGACGCGGAACATGGGAGCGCGCATTGATGGGCTATTCGCTGCAACTCACGCTTCCGGAGCTGATTCTCAGCGGCGCTTCCCTGATCCTGCTGATGATCACCGCCTTTGCGGGCGATCGTTCTGGCCGGCTCGTCACCTGGCTTGCAGTCCTGGCGTTTGTCGTTGCCGGGTTCGTCATCCCCGGGGTGACGGATGTCGGCGCCACGGCCTTTGACGGCCTCTTCATCGCCGACAGCTTTGCCGCTTTCTCGAAGATACTTATCTACGTTTCGGCCGCTGCGGCGATGCTGGGCGCCATGGGTTGGTTCGGCCGTGACCGCGACTATCGCGCCGAATATCCGGTGCTGATTCTCCTGTCAGCAATCGGCATGGGAATGATGGTCTCGGCCGGTGACCTCCTTACCCTCTATGTGGGCCTGGAGCTGCAGAGCCTGGCCGCTTATGTGCTCGCCTCTTTCCAGCGGCGCGACAATCGTTCCGCCGAGGCTGGTCTCAAATATTTCGTTCTCGGCGCCCTGGCCTCCGGCATCCTGCTCTACGGCGTTTCGCTGCTCTACGGCTTCACCGGAACGACTTTGTTTGCCGGAATAGCGCAGGGACTCAGCGAGGGCGTTTCGACCGGAGAATTGTTCGGCATCGTCTTCGTCCTGGCGGGGATAGCCTTCAAGGTCAGCGCCGTGCCGTTCCACATGTGGACCCCCGACGTCTATGAAGGCGCGCCGACGCCGGTCACCGCCTTCTTCGCCAGCGCGCCGAAAGTGGCTGCGATGGCGATGCTCGCCCGCGTCTGCGTCGAGGCGATGGGCCCGGCCACCTTCGAATGGCGCCAGATCGTCATCTTCATGGCGCTGGCCTCCACCATATTGGGCGGCGTTGCGGCGATCGGGCAGGCGAACATCAAGCGATTGCTCGCCTACAGCTCGATCAACAATGTAGGCTTCGCGCTTATTGGCCTCGCCGCCGGTACGCAGGCGGGCATCGCCTCGGTGCTGTTCTACATGGCGGTCTATGTCGTCATGACGCTCGGTTCCTTCTTCGTCGTCATGAAGATGCGCGACGAAGCAGGTCAGCCGGTCGAAACGATCGCGAGCCTGTCTGGCCTTTCGCGGACCCGGCCGGGCCTGGCCTTGGCCATGGCTTTGTTCATGTTCAGCCTTGCCGGCATTCCGCCATTGCTTGGCTTCTGGCCCAAATTCTTCGTGTTCGAAGCCGCGGTGCAGGCTGACCTCACCTGGCTGGCCGCGGTCGGTATCGCCACATCCGTGATCGGGGCTTATTATTACATCAAGATCGTCAAGATCATGTATTTCGACGACCCAGCTCCGGCCTACGAACGAAGCGGTTTCGGCGTCGAAAGCGCGCTCATCCTGCTGTCGGCCCTGTTCGTCTCCCCGCTCGGCTATTTCCTGATCGGTCCTCTCAGCCAGGTGTCGCAAAATGCGGCGGGGGCTCTCTTCTGATCCGCTTTGTCGAAGAGACCGGTTCAACCAATGATGATTTAACGGCGTTGGCGCGCGACGGCGCGGCCGAAGGCCTTTGGCTTCGCGCCGAACGCCAGACCGGCGGCCGGGGCCGACAGGGCAGGGGCTGGCATTCGCCCCCCGGCAATCTTTACGCGAGCACGCTCGTGCGGCTGAGGCCGGGTGACCCGCCGCCGCCAACATTGGCGCTGGTTGCCGCCGTCGCGCTGCACGAAGTGGTGCAGGCATTTGCTCCGGGCCACGATGTAAGGATCAAATGGCCCAACGACCTGCTTGTCGGCGGCGCGAAACTTAGCGGAATCCTTTTGGAGCGGGCCGAAGATGCGGTCGTCATCGGCTTTGGCGTCAATCTGGCGCGGCATCCCGAAGGGCTGGACCGCCCTGTCACCAGCCTCGCCGCGTTGATGGGGAGCGCTCCCGATGTGGACGCGTTCCTGGAAACGCTGAGCCAAAGCTTTGCCCGCTGGCTCGGGATCTGGCGCTCGGAAGGAATTGCACCGATCCGCAAGAGCTGGATGCTGGCGGCGCATCCGCTCGGCACCGCCCTGTCCACCGCGCAGGGAGATGGCCTGTTCGATGGTCTGGATGAGAACGGCGCCCTACGGCTTCGCTTGGCGGACGGCTCTGCGCGTGTCATTCACGCGGGCGACGTGCTTCTGATCTGAACGGGGACGAAGAATTGAAATTGCCGACCTCCACCTTCGAGAGTGTTTCATGGATGGACGAGCCTGCAGTCGAACATAGTGGGGCCACGGGGAAGGCAATCTGGCGCACCAGAATGGTCGGCGAAATGCGGGTCCGCCTGGTGGAATATTCGCCCGGCTATCTGGCCGATCATTGGTGCGACCGGGGCCACGTCCTGTTCGTGATTGAGGGCGAACTGGACAGTGAGTTGAAGGACGGACGCACATTTCACCTGAAGCCCGGTATGAGCTACCATGTTTCGGACAATGGCGACCCGGCGCATCGCTCCTCGACTTCTGTCGGCGCGCGTCTGTTCATCGTCGACTGATCGGGAAAAAATATGCTGCTCGCCATCGACGCTGGAAACACCAACCTGGTCTTCGCCTTGCTCGAAGGGCGCGAGATCAAGGCGCGTTGGCGGATCGCAACGGATCCCCGCCGCACCGCCGATGAATATGCGGTCTGGCTGCACCAGCTTCTCCAATTGCAGGGGCTGGGCCGGGATGCGGTCGATGCCGTGATAATCGGGACCGTCGTTCCCCGCGCGCTACATAATCTCCAGGTGCTGGCGAGCAAGTATTTCGGTGTGGAAGCTCTGGTCGCCGGCCAGGATGGTGCGGAATACGGGATCGAGCTGGACGTTGTGGAGCCCAAGACAGTGGGGGCGGATAGGGCGCTCAACGCGATCGCTGTCCACGCGCTGCATCCAGGCGATGTGATCGTTATCGATTTCGGTACCGCGACCACCTTCGACGTCGTCGATTTTTCAGGCGCCTATAAAGGCGGCATCATCGCACCCGGTATCAACCTTTCGCTGGATGCCCTGGTCAGCGCCGCCGCCAAATTGCCGCGCATCGCGATTGAAGCGCCCCGCGGCAAGAGCTTCATTGGACGGACCACCGAAGATCAGATGCAGATCGGCATCTTCTGGGGCTATGTGACCATGATCGAGGGGCTGGTGGCGCGGATGCGGGCGGAAATCGGCCGTCCGGTGAAGGTGGTTTCCACCGGAGGCCTTGCGATCTTGCTGAACGACCACACATCGGTGTTCGACGCGATCGAGCCGGATCTTACCATCACCGGCCTCGGTTTGCTGTACGAGCGATGCCGGGCCGCTGCCTGATCTATCGGCGCGCCGCGAACTCCGGCTCGTTCGGAACTCAAAACAAGCTTCCCGCTTTCGCCGGGATGACGATATTGGAACCCACTTTATGAAACCCGGCAAAGAACTTCTCTTCCTCGCGCTTGGCGGCTCGGGCGAGATTGGCATGAACGTCAATCTCTACGGCTGCGACGGCAAATGGGTGATGGTGGACCTGGGCATCACCTTCGCCGATCCGGCCTATCCGGGCGTCGACCTGATCCTTCCCGATCTGGCCTTTATCGAGGAGCGAAAGAAAGACCTGCTGGGCATTGTCCTCACCCACGGTCATGAGGATCATATCGGCGCGATACCCTATCTCGCGGCGGACCTTGGCGTGCCCCTATATGCCACGCCCTTCACAGCCGGGCTGATCGCCGGAAAGCTGGAGGAAGAAGGCCTGCTGAACCAGGTCCAGCTCAATATCATCGATCTTGGGGGCGACTTCCAATTGGGTCCGTTCGGTTTCCGCTATATCCCGCTTGCTCATTCGATCCCCGAAGGCAACGCGCTGCTGATCGATACGCCTTACGGCAAGATATTCCATACCGGCGACTGGAAGCTGGACGATGCGCCCCAGCTCGGCGACCCGGCCACCGCGGCCCAGTTGAGCGCGATCGGCGACAAAGGCATCCTCGCCTTGGTCTGCGATTCCACCAACGTCTTCAATGAAGAGGCCTCCGGCTCGGAAGCGACCGTGCGGGTGGGTCTGGACAAGGTGATCGGCGAAGCCACGGGCCGCGTACTCGTCACCACCTTTGCCTCCAACGCCGCGCGCCTGAAGACTTTGGGTCAGGTCGCCCGCGACACCGGCCGCACGGTCTGTGTGGCGGGAAGATCGCTCGACCGAATCCTGCGCGTCGCCAAGAGCGTCGGCTATCTGACCGATTTTCCCGAGACGGTGGATTTCGAAACCGCGATGAAGCTGCCCCGCCGGGATGTGATGATCATCGCCACCGGCGGCCAGGGCGAAAGTCGCGCGGCGCTCGCCCGGATCGCCTTCGACAGCCACAAGCTGAAGATCACGGAGGGCGATCTGGTCGTTTTCTCGTCCAAGCAGATTCCCGGCAACGAAATTGCGATCGGCCGCATCCAGAATGAATTGGCATCCAAGGGAATCGAAATGGTCACCGATCGTCAGGCGGAGGTTCACGTATCGGGCCATCCGGGCCGCCCCGAACTGGCGTCCATGTATTCGTGGATCCGGCCGAAGATCATCGTCCCGGTCCATGGCGAGATGCGGCACCTGGCGGAACATAAGCGCTTTGCCGAGCAGTGCCAGGTTCCGCGCGGGATCGTGCAGACCAATGGCGACCTCATCCGCCTGTCGCCGGAAGGCCCCAAATTGCTCGGACGAGAGCGGGTGGGCCGCCTTATTTTGGATGGCGACGTGATCCTCGCCGCCGACGGGTCGACCATGAACGAGCGGCGCAAGCTTGCGAGCTTCGGAATCATCTCGGTCGCGGTGGCGCTGGATCGTGACGATCGGGTGCAGGGCGATATCCAGATCGGCCTGGAGGGGGTGCCGGTCGAAGAAGATCGCGACGCCTTCCTGGGCGAAGCGTGCGACGCCGCGGCTCAGGCCGCCCGAGGCCATCAGGGCAAGGAAGACAAATTACGCGAAGCGGTGCGCCTCGCGGTTCGTCGCTGCGCCACCGAATGGACCGGCAAGAAACCGGTCGTCCACGTCCTCATCGTTCGCGTCTGACGCCTTGAAGACCGGATCCATCCTGGCGATCTACGCCCTATTCTGGGTGATCAGCTTCTTCGTCATGCTGCCGATCGGCGTTCGCACCGACGAAGAAGCCGGGGTGGAACGGATGCCCGGCCATGCCGACAGTTCACCGCACGGGTTCAGCTTCGGGCGCACGGCGCTTCGGGCTACTTTATTGTCGGTACCCTTGTTCGGCCTGTTCTACGCCAATTACGTCTATGGCTGGCTGGGCGTCGAAATATTCGACTGGGCCGCTCCGCCCCAAAACTAGTTACGCAGGCGCTCGATCGCTTGAGCGAGGGCGACATAAAGCTTGCCCATGTCGGATGAGAGCAGTGTCACCCCCAGGGCCGATCCTTCGCGCTCCCCGAGCACCCGGCGCAGCATCGCTTCGAAATCGTGAATGTAGCGGCTTACCTGCTCGCGGAACTCGCGGTCCGATTCATAATGCTGGGCGATCTCTTTCGCCTCTGAATTGTCCAGCAGTCTTACGGCGCGCCGGGTGAACACGCCGCGATCGCCCTTGAGATAAGCGGCCCACGAACTGTCGGTGACTTCATTGGACAATATCTTGGTGACGTCGATCGCGGTCGAATTTAGCGATTCGATCAATAAGGCCACCCGGCGAGAGAAATTCTCGCCGTCGCGTTCCCGTTCTTGTTCGATCGCGTCGTCGATCCGTGCTTCCACCGCGGCGGCCGATTCACCGATGGCGAGCATCTGCCGGGTCAGCCGCTCCGAGGCGCCGCGCGCGGTCGCCACCGCCCGCTCGGACAGGAGCGACAATTCGTTGATCTGCAACTCGACCGTGCGGGCGATGCTGTTGCTCAATGCCTTCTGGCCGGCCTCTCCAAGCTCGGCGGCGGCTTGCGGGATTACCGCGGCGATCGTTTCCCGCGCCCGCTCCGCTGCTTGCGTCGCCGCCTCGCGCACGCGCACTAGGGCTTCGATCAGTTCGGGACCCGTAGTGCTGGCGATCTTGCCGGCGGCGGCATCCGCATTTTCGGCGGCTTCGCCCAGAGCGCGCAATTGCTGCTCTGCGCCGCTGACATTCTCGCGGAGCCTGCCCAGCAGGATATCGAGCGCCCCTTGCTGGCGTTCGATGCTGGCTTCCGCGGCGGCGGCCTGGCTGGCGGCGTCGCAAGCGGCGACCTGCACGGCCTCCACGATAGGGGCGAGCGCCTCGGCGGCATTCCGGGTCTGCAGCGCCTGCGCCTCCACCGCCGCTAGGGCGGAGGGCAGAGGCCCTTGCAGATGGTCGGTGACCTGCGCCAGCGCTTCGGCCATCTCGCGTGCCCGGCCGATCAGTTCGGCAGCCCGTTCCTGGCCTCCGCTGACTTCCTGATAAAGGTCCTGGACGCGGGCCCGGATCATTTCGATCGATCCGTTCAATTGGTCGCCATTGGCATTGCCGGTCTGACCCAGCGTCACGAACCTCTCGTCAAGGTCGGCAAGGTCGCGGCCCAGGCGCGACACCAAAGTCTGGCTTGCCGCATCCTGCGCGGCGAGATGGTCGGCCAGCCGTTCGATCTGGCCGCTGACCTGCTCGAGCCGCTGCGCAAGGCTTCGTCCCGAAGCTTCGCCCGCCGTCTCCAGCGCGATCCGGCTCTGTTCGATCATCGCCAGCATGGCCTCGCCCTGCGCCTGCAGGCTGGACCTTGCCGCGGCGACGGCGTCGGCCGTGCGCGTCATGCTTTCGTCAACGGCACTGGTCATGCTGCCGGTAGCATCGTCGAGCTGCGCCTTGGCGGCAGCCGTGCTGCTTTCGATCCTCGCCAGATGCGCGGCCAGCCGCTGTGCGGTGCCGCCCACCACTTCGTCGGCTTCGCGCCCGCGGACGACCATGGCCGAAAGCTGGCTTTCAAGCTGTCCCGCTTCGCCCAACGCCACAAGGCCGGCTTGTTTCATCGACTCCGCGAACAGACGTGCTTGCTCTTCGGCGCGGGGAAGATCGGCCAGCAGCACGCCGATATCGACCCGCGCCGCATTGGCCGCGTTTTCCAATTGCTCTGCCTTGCGGTCGAGCGTCGCCGTTTCCTTGGACAGATAATGCGCCACTCGTCCCAGACGGTCGGAGGCCTCGTCGCCCAGCGTCATCAATTTGGCCGATTCACCAGTGAGCTTGGCGTAATTTTCTTCCAGCCGCCCTGCCACGATCGCCAATATGCTTTCCAGCGCCGAAGTCTCGCGCTGCATTTCCGCCACCGCTTTACTAAAGCGCTGGGTTTCCCGCCGGGAGCTTCGGCCAAAGATCAGCCATCCGATACCGATCAGGATCAAGGGCCCCGATACCAAAGCGATGGCGGCGACCATGGCAGGCAAGGTCGGAGTAAGGGTCTGCGACACCGTCCAGATCGATATGCTCAGCCAGGCAATGGCCAGCAGAGCCATCAACCATCCGAGCACCGTGGTCCGGCTCGAAACCGCCTCCGCTTCGCCCCATTCGGAACCAGGATCGCCAAGGTCGGCCGGCCCCATCCAATTTTCCTGGAGATTTTCTTCAAGCTCCAGTGCGGCCGGCTCCATTTCGGTCGTATCCGCTTGCGTATCGGTGCGCTGTACCCGCATCATGTGGCCCATCCCTTGCTGTTCGCACTCTACCATCTTTGGGGCCGCGGGGAAGAGAGATAGACAGAAGGTTGGTCTGGCGCGCCAAGCGCCCTCAACTCCGCCGGCTCCGGTCTTCCCAAGGCTGCGCGCGGCGGCCTATCCAGGGGGAATGGGGAGGGATTCACCGAAAATGTCGCTAACCGCGCTGATCGGCGCTTATCACGAATCGTCCGACGCGGGCGACGGCCTTCGCGCCACCCTTCCGCTGGCGGGACGAACCCTGATCGAGCGCCAGGCACGACTGGCCGGCGAAGCAGGCGCGAGACCGATCGTGGTCGTGGTCGATGGGCAGCCGCCCGAACTGCTCGCCGCGTTCGCGCGCCTCCGTGCCGAGGGGCTCGACATATTGGTCGCCAGAAATGCGGCGGAGGCCGCAAAGGCGGTTCAGCCGACGGACCGAATTCTGCTGATGGCGGACGGCCTTCTGGCGGACGATACGCAGGTCGAACGGATCGTCGAGACCGAGGGCGCGTCGCTGCTGACCGTCCCCGATCTGCGCTTCGACGACAGGTTCGAGCGCATCGACGCGGAATCGCGTTGGGGAGGGCTCGCCATGATCGACGGCCAGACCCTGAAGCATACGGCGGCGATGCTGCAGGATTGGGATCTCCAGTCGACCTTGCTTCGCCGTGCCGTGCAGGGCGGTGCCCGTCAGATCGGACTTGCCGGCGATCCTGCGAAGGCCCGCCTGATCGTCGCCGAGACGGCGGGCGATCTCGCCGAACTCGAAAGCTCGATCCTGGAGGGTGCCAGCGCCTATCAGAGCGATTGGGTATCGCGTTACCTACTGGCGCCCATCGAACATCTCGCCACCCGGCATCTGATGCCGACGGCCGTCAATCCGACCCAGCTTTGGCTCGGTGTCCTGCTGTTGATCGGGGGCGCGGGTTTCGCCCTGTCGCGCGGCTGGCTCTGGGCGGGCCTTGCGCTTTTCCTGCTGGCGACACCCTTGGGCGGGATCGGCGAGCGTTTGGCGCGATTGAGGATGCGGGGAGCGCGCCCCGACGGCTGGCTGGTCCGGCTAACCCCCTTTGCCGCCGGGGCTGCCCTGGTCGCGTTGAGTTATACCTTGTTCCTGCTCGATGGCTGGGGCCATCTGGTCCTTGGCGCCACGGTGATCGCCTTTACCGCCGCCTTGAATGGGGAAGGGCGCAGAACCGAAATTCCCGGCGGAATATTGCTCGCCGAACCGAAGGGAATGGCCTGGCTGATGCTCCCATTCGCCATTGCCGGTCAGTGGACGATCGGGCTCGGCGCTCTGGCGCTTTATGCGGCTGGATCCTTCTTCTGGGCCCAGTATCAGGTCCACCACTCGCCGCTAAAACAGGATTAAAGACAGCTTAACCTCAATCCTATTATAGCGGGTGCGATGTTTGAGCGGCTTTCCACCAGGCCTGAGGCCATGGGCGATGCGGCGCGGCTGTTGCTGGCCGCTTCGCGCGAGCGCTCGTCCCTGGCCGCCGCGGATCTTTTACTGCCCGAACAGGCCCGCCTGAGCGAATGGCAGCGGGTCACGGCTTCCGCCCTGCTGCTTCGCCTCGTCCGCAGCGTGGAAGATAGTTTGCGAGTGTGTCTGGCGGAGGATTTCCGCGGGGAGGAAGCGCTGCACGCGGCTTTGGGCTCTGACCGGATCGAGATCGCGCTTCCCTTGCTAGAGCGGGCGCAGATGCTGAGAGATCCCGAATTGGGGACGGTCCTGGTTCGCCGCGTCGAAGAACATCGTTATTGGAAGGAATATGCGGCTTCAGGGGGCGACGATTTGCTCGCCGAACTGGTTCGCGACAATGATGAAGCCATTGCCCGCGAGGCCATGGGACTCCTTGTGGCCCGCAGCCGGCGCTTCGATCGTTTTCAGGAACCCTTGATGGGTCAGGCGGATCTGCCGGCGGAGCTTCAGCATCGGCTGGTCTGGATGATCGCCGCCGCGCTTCGCCAATATATGGTCCAGCATCATCGGATCCCCTCGGGAAAAGCGGATGCCGCCATTTCGGCTGCGGCAACTGATCTGATCGCCTCATGCGACGAGGGGCATAATCTTGAAGCCGGCTGCATGCGGCTGGCTCGAGCCTTGCAGAATGCGGGACGGCTGGAAGGGGTGGACCTCGCCCGGATGCTCGATGAGGGCCAGCTTCCCTTGTTCGTCGCTGCGCTTGCGGTGCGCTGTTCGCTGGATCATGCCGCCGCCTGGGAGATATTGTCCGACCCGGAGGGAAGAGGCTCGGCCCTGCTCCTGCGTTCCGGGCGGATCGACCGCGACTCCGCCGCGTGGATCCTGCTCATGCTCAATTCGCGCGGCCGCCTATTTTCCGGGGCAGACGGCGATGCGGCCGCCGCCCAGCTCGACCTGTTCGACGGAATGACCGAGCCTGAGGGACTGGAGATTATCCGGCTCTGGCAGGTGGATCCTGGATACCGCGCCGCTATCGCGCGGCTTTCGACCCGCCAGCGACCCGCGCTGCCATGAGCGTCAGGCCATGAGGACCAACCCTGCGCCCGACTTGATAATGGTCAAGGCCCGTCTCGATCTGGAAGGCCGCCTGATCGAGGCCGATCCTCCGCTGGCCGATCTTCATCGGCGTTCAGGGGGGCGGGAGGGAGGAATGCTTGCCGTTCCTCAGGTTGCAGCGCTGGCCCGGCTGGCGCGGCGGCTGGGCATCATCGTGTCACGCGCCGCGGTGGCCGCCGATGGCGATCAGGATGTGGAATTATGGGTTCGCGCCGAACCGGGCCCTGACGGGGTGGAGCTTTCGATCAGCGGCTGGAACGAGAGGCCCGCGCACAATCCTTCGGTCGCCACTTCCGTCCAGCGCGAGAGCGACTTCGCACGGGCCGCCGCCGATTGGGTATGGGAAACAGACGAAGGCCTGCGTCTCACATTGATTTCCGGCGCCGGGCCGGCGATCGGAGGGCCTGCTTCCGAACTGCTCGGGCAGCAGCTTACCAGCCTGTTTCGCCTGGTCGAGCAATCGGACGGCTCGCTGCCGATCCTTACGGCCCTGGCCGAGCGGCGGAGCTTTCAGGACCAGCCGGCCGAGCTTCGCCCGGGCGACGAAGCTTATTTGATTGCCGGGGTGCCGCTGATCGACGGTGTGGGCCGCTTCGCAGGATTCCGGGGCTCTGCGGCGGCAGTTCAAATTGAACCCGATGTGTCGCAGGATCCTTCCGTTTTCGGCGAGCGGCTCGACAAGGCCCTGCGAGATCCGCTCGACCACATCATCACCCATGCCGAAACCATGGGAATCCAGTCGGACGGTCCCTTGCAGAGCAATTATGCGGGCTACGCCGCGGATATCGCCTCGGCGGGGCGTCATTTGCTCTCGCTGGTCGACGATCTCGTCGATCTTCAGGCGGTCGAGAGGCCCGATTTCGCCCCGGCGCAAGAAGCCATCGACCTCGCTCATGTGGCGCATCAGGCGGCAGGCCTGCTCGGCATGCGTGCCTCCGAGCGCGGGATAAGGATCGAGGGGCCGGCCGGGGATGTTAAGCTTCCCGCCACGGGCGAATATCGCCGCGCACTCCAGGTTTTGATGAACCTTCTCACCAATGCGATCCGTTACTCGCCGGAAGGTGGAGTGATCCGGATTTCCGCCGCTCGATCGGGCGCGTTCGCCGCGGTCAGCGTGATCGACCGTGGCAAGGGCATCGCCAAGGCGGATAGGGATCGGATTTTTGACAAGTTCGAACGCGTTGATCCGCTGGAGCCTGGCGGCACCGGCCTTGGCCTCTACATTGCGAGACGCCTCGCGCGCGCCATGGGGGGCAACTTGATTGCCGATAGCAGCCCGGGGGAAGGCGCCAGCTTCACTTTCACTCTGCCGGCCCGGGACTGAACGGTTGGAAGCACCGATAGGAATTTGGCGCCCGCGCCGAATCCTGTAACGTCACCTTCCAGACGATGAGAAAGGGACAGGGCCGGCCATGACCGACGACGCGAGGCGCGATAGCGAAAAGCAGCTTTTCATCGGCATGGCGGGGGATGCGCCCCAATATCTGACCCTCAGCCGCGCCAATCGGCATGGGCTGATTGCCGGGGCAACCGGAACGGGGAAGACGGTGACCCTCCAGGGCCTGGCCGAAAGCTTCTCCGCTGCGGGAGTCCCTGTGTTCGTGGCTGACGTGAAGGGCGATCTTGCCGGGATCGCGATGGCGGGATCGCCGACCGACAAGGCGCATGGGCCGCTCACGGCCCGCGCCGCCGAAATCGGGCTGACCGATTATTCCTATTCGGACAATCCGGCGATTTTCTGGGATTTGTTCGGCGAACAGGGCCACCCGATCCGGACCACCGTTTCGGAAATGGGGCCATTGCTTCTCGCCAGGTTGCTGAGCCTCAACGAAGTGCAAGAGGGTGTGCTCAACATCGCCTTTCGGGTCGCGGACGAACAGGGGCTGTTGTTGCTCAACCTGGACGATCTGCATGCGATGCTGGTCGATTGCGCCGAAAATGCCGCGGACCTTACCGCGCGCTACGGCAATGTCGCCAAGCCCACGATCGGCGCCATTCAACGCCAGCTTCTGCAACTCGATTCCCAGGGCGGCGCCCGCTTTTTCGGAGAGCCCGCGCTCGACATACAGGATTTCCTGCAACTGGATGATCGGGGGCGAGGCTACGTCAACATTCTTGCCGCCGACCGGCTGATGACCAGCCCGAGGCTTTACGCGACCTTCCTCTTGTGGCTGCTTTCCGAACTGTTCGAAGAGCTGCCCGAGGTAGGCGACCTGCCCAAGCCCAAACTGGTCTTCTTCTTCGACGAAGCCCATTTGCTGTTCGAGGATGCGCCCGCGCCACTCGCGGAAAAGATCGAGCAGGTGGTGCGGCTGATCCGGTCCAAGGGGGTCGGCATCTATTTCGTGACCCAGAACCCGATTGATATTGCACAGGATGTCGCGGGCCAACTCGGCAACCGGATCCAGCATGCGCTCCGCGCCTATACGCCGCGTGACCAAAAGGTGATCGCGGCCGCCGCGGAGACTTTCAGGGCTAATCCGGCGCTCGATACGGCGACCGCGATCACCGAGCTGAAGGTCGGCGAGGCCTTGGTATCAATGCTTCTGGAAGACGGAGCGCCGACGCCGGTTGAGCGGACCCTGATCCGGCCGCCGCGCTCGCGCCTGGGACCGCTTTCTGAAAAGGAACGCGCCATCCTCCGCTCCATCTCGCCGATCGACCGGAAATATGAGGCCGAAATCGACCGCGAGAGCGCCGAAGAAATTTTGAACGCTCGCGGTGCGGAAGCGGCTGCAGCTGCGGCGTCGGCGACGGCCGAGGCGGCCGATGCGAAAGCGGCGGCCGAACGCGCCAAACTGGAGGCTCGCGAGCAAGTCGCCGCACAAAGGGAGCAAGCGAGGCTGGAACGAGAGAAGCGCGCCAACCGTCCAATCCACGAGGAAATGGCCCGGCAAGTCGGCAAGTCGCTCCAGCGCCAGGTTTCGAATCGGGTCGCGGGCGCGTTGATCCGCGGCCTGCTCGGCGGCCTGTTTAAGGGCCGCTAGGAGGCCGCTCTCTTATCGCTGCCCGACGGGAACGTAATCGCGCTGCGCCTGGCCGGTATAAAGCTGGCGTGGGCGGCCGATCTTCTGATCGGGATCGGAAATCATCTCGTTCCACTGCGCGACCCAGCCGACCGTGCGGGCGAGCGCGAACAGGGCGGTGAACATCGACGTTGGGAAACCGATCGCCGACAGGATCACACCGGAATAAAAATCGACGTTCGGATACAGCTTCTTCTCGATGAAATATTCGTCGTTGAGCGCGATCTGTTCCAGCTCCCGGGCGACGTCGAACACGGGGTCGCTTACCCCCAGTTCCTTCAGCACCGCTTCGGCCGTCTTCTGCATCACCTTCGCGCGCGGATCGTAATTCTTGTACACACGGTGGCCGAAACCCATCAGGCGGAACGGATCATCCTTGTCCTTGGCGCGGGCGATATATTCGGGAATCCGGTCCGGAGTGCCGATTTCGCGAAGCATGTTGAGCGCCGCCTCGTTGGCGCCGCCATGGGCCGGACCCCAGAGGCAGGCGATGCCCGCGGCGATACAGGCGAACGGGTTTGCGCCCGACGATCCGGCAAGGCGGACGGTCGAGGTCGAGGCATTTTGTTCGTGATCGGCATGGAGGATGAAGATGGTCCGCATCGCCTGTTCGACGATCGGGTTGACCTCAAAGGGTTCGGCCGGAACGCCGAACGTCATGCGCAGGAAATTGCCCGTGTAGGACAGTTTGTTGTCCGGATAGACGAACGGCTGACCTACCGAATATTTATAGGCCATCGCCGCAATAGTCGGCATCTTGGCGATCAGCCTGTGGCTGGCGATCATCCGCTGCTTGGGATCGGTGATGTCGGTGGAATCGTGGTAGAAAGCGGAAAGCGCGCCGACCACGCCGCACATGATGGCCATCGGATGCGCGTCGCGTCGGAAGCCCCGATAGAATTGTGCCAGCTGCTCGTGCAGCATGGTGTGGCGGGTGATCGTGTAGACAAAGGTTTCCAGCTCGCTCTTGTTCGGCAGGTCGCCGTGCAGCAGCAAATAGGCGACTTCCATGAAACTCGATTGTTCGGCGAGCTGATCGATCGGATAGCCGCGGTGGAGCAAAATGCCCTCATCGCCGTCAATATAAGTGATCTGGCTCTCGCAGCTCGCGGTAGAGGTGAAGCCGGGATCGAAGGTGAAGGCGCCCGTCTTTCCGTAAAGGGTGCGGATATCGATCACGTCCGGGCCGACCGTCCCCGATCGAACGGGATAATCGAAGCTTTTCCCGCCGATTTGGAGAGAGGCGTTGGTGTCGGCCATAATATAAGCTCCTTATGTCGTCATCCGGTCAGCTATCCGCGCGAGACTTTCGTCGCGGCCCAGCAGGACCAGAACATCGAATATTCCCGGCGAGGTGGCCCGGCCGGTAAGCACCGCACGCAGCGGCTGCGCCACCTGGCCCAGCTTGATCCCTCGGCCTTCCGCCACCTCTCTTACCGCTTGCTCTGTCGCTTCCGCCGACCAGTCCGTCACCTTGGCAAGGGACGCGTGCAGAAAAGCGAGCAAGTCGGGTGCCTCGCCCTCTAGCAAGGCTTCGGCGCGCTCGTCCATGTCCAGAGGCATGGTCTTGAAAAGAAAAACGCCGCCTTCGGCCAATTCGTCCACATTCTTGGCGCGGGGCTTCAGGCTCTCCATCGCCTCGGTCAGCTGGACCAGGGCCGCATTGTTGAGCGTCGTTCCCAGCAGGGTTTCGATCCGCGGCGCGGCCAGGCCGGCCAGCGTTCCATTGGAGGCCTCGCGGATATAATGACCGTTGAGATTTTCCAACTTCTTCAGGTCGAAGCGCGAGGGCGATCGGCCGACATGGGCGAGGTCGAACCACTGGGTCGCCTCGTCGCGGCTGATGATCTCGTCATCGCCATGGCCCCAGCCTAGCCGAAGAAGGTAATTGCTGAGCGCCTCCGGAAGCACGCCCATTTCGTCGCGATAGGCTTCGACGCCGATCGCGCCGTGGCGTTTGGACATTTTGGCGCCATCGGGGCCGTGGATCAGGGGAACATGGGCATAGGTCGGTTCCGGCCAGCCCATCGCCTTGATGATCCCAAGCTGGCGGAACGCATTGTTCAAATGGTCGTCGCCGCGGATCACGTGGGTGACGCCCATATCATGGTCGTCGACCACGACCGCGAGCATATAGGTGGGCGAGCCATCGGATCTGAGCAGGATCATGTCGTCCAGTTCCGCATTCTGGACCACGACTCGCCCCTGCACCTCATCCTCGATGATCGTTTCGCCATGCCGGGGCGCTTTCAGCCGGATCACCGCGGGCGCATCGGGCGTCGGAGCATCGGGCGAACAGTCGCGCCACGGACTTTCGAGGCGGAAGGGGCGCCGTTCGCGCTCCGCGTCCGCCCGAGCCGCGGCCAATTCTTCGCTGCTCATATAGCAGCGATAGGCGTGGCCTGATTCCAGCAGGTCCATGGCCACCTGAGCGTGCCGGGCGGCGAAATGCGACTGGAAATAGACTTCCCCGTCCCAGTCGAGGCCCAACCAGCCCATTCCATCGATGATCGCGTCGATCGCCGCCTGGGTTGAACGCGCCTTGTCGGTATCTTCGATCCGCAACAAGAACTTGCCGCCATGGCGCCGGGCAAAAAGCCAGTTGAACAAGGCCGTGCGCGCGCCGCCGATATGAAGGAAACCGGTGGGGGAGGGCGCGAAGCGGGTGACGATGGGTGCAATGCTTGCGCTCACGCGCGGATTCTCCAAGGATAGGGAAGATGCAGGCCGGTGAAGCAAGCGCCACTAGCATAGCGGTCGAGCCGCTTCAAACCGGCGTGTGGGCGCGGGCCGGCGCGCGCCTGGAGGCCCTGTTCGACGCGGAGCGCGACCAGCTCCCGCTCTGGCTTCCGGTGGGCCTCGGGCTCGGCATCGCCGCCTGGTTCGCGCTGCCGCGGGAAAGCGCCTGGATAGGTTTCCTGCTGGCCGCTGCCGGCGCGGTGGCCGGGTCGCTGGCAGTCGGACGGGGCACGCGCTGGGGCCGGTCAATCGCGATTTTCTGCCTCGCGGCGGCCTGCGGCTGCGGCCTGATCTGGACCAAAGCGGAGCGCGTTGCGGCGCCGCGCCTGGCCTTTCCGAAAGTAGCCGAGTTCACGGCATCGGTTGAAAGCTTCCAGCGCCTCCCGGCAAAGGAATCGGTGCGGCTGGTAGTAAAGCCGATCGACGCGCCTGCTTTGCCGACTCTCCTTCGAATCAATGTCGACGAAGACAAGGCGCTAGCCGTGGCGCCGGGGGCGAAGATCCGCCTCAAGGCCTGGCTGATGCCCCCTCCGTCCATGGCGGTCCCGGGCTCCTATGATTTCGCCCGCGTCGCCTGGTTTCAGGGGTTGGGCGGCACCGGCCGGGCGCTTGGGGAAATCCAGGTCGTCGAGGCCGCCGAAAGCCAGAGCTGGCGCGCCCGGCTCGCCTCCTGGCGGCAGCAGCTGGCCGACCATATCGGCGCCCGCCTGCAGGCCGGCGCGGCCGGCATCGCCACGGCGCTCGCGACCGGCGACCAGGGTGCGATCCCCGAAGAGGATGCCGAAGCGATGCGCCGATCGGGCCTTGCCCATCTGCTGTCGGTCAGCGGCCTGCATTTGACCGCGGCGGTCGGCGCGGTGATGCTGCTCACGCTTAAATTGCTGGCGCTCAGCCCGACGCTTGCGCTTCGCTGGCGCCTGACGCTGATAGCGGCGGCGGCAGGCGCGCTGGCGGGTATCGCCTACACCTTGCTTACCGGCGCCGAAGTTCCAACGGTCCGCGCCTGCGTGGCATCCCTGCTGATCCTGTTGGGGGTGGCGCTGGGCCGCGAAGCCTTCACCATGCGGTTGCTGGCCGTAGGCGCCCTGATCATCCTACTTCTCTGGCCGGAATCCATGGCGGGCGCGAGTTTCCAGCTAAGCTTTGCCGCCATTGGTGCGATCGTGGCCCTGCACGAACATCCGCGCGTCAAAGCGCTGCTGGCCCGGCGCGATGAAGGGTTCGGCGCCAAGGCGGGCCGCTTGGTCCTGGGGCTCATCCTCACCGGCCTGGCGGTCGAAATCGCGCTGGCGCCGATCGCTCTCTACCATTTCCACAAGGCAGGCTTTTACGGCGCGCTCGCCAACATCGTGGCGATCCCGCTCACAACCTTCGTGGTGATGCCGCTGGAGGCGCTGGCGCTCCTGCTCGACCTGGTTGGTCTCGGCGCTCCCTTCTGGTGGCTGACGGAGCAATCCTTGTCGCTGCTCCTCCGCCTGGCGCACGTTACCGCCGCGGCTCCTGGAGCGGTGGCCCTGCTGCCCAGCATGCCGCGCGGGGCGTTCGCCCTAATGGTCCTTGGCGGCATATGGACCTGCCTGTGGCGCACCCGTTGGCGGGTCGGAGGATTGGTGGCGGTCGCGATCGGCGCCGCCTGGGCGATATCGATCCCGACTCCGGATCTGATCATCTCCGGCGACGGACGCCATCTTGCCGTCAGGACTAGGGATGGCGGCTTTGCCCTCCTGCGCGGCCGCGCCGGCGACTATATTCGCGATACTCTGTCCGAAGCTTCCGGTTATGAGGGCGAATTGCTGGCGATCGAGGATCTTCCCGCGGCGGCCTGCAGCGCCGACCTTTGCGCCACCGACATCGTTCGCGAGGGCCGCAAGTGGCGCCTCCTCGCCACGCGCTCCATCCGCTATGTTGATTTCGGGCCCCTCGCAAAGGCGTGTGCGGAAGCCGACATCGTGGTTTCCGAACGGCGGCTGCCCCGAACCTGTGTCCCCCGCTGGCTGAAGGCCGACCGGGATTTCCTTTCCAGGAGCGGCGGCCTTTCGATCGTGCTTGGGCGTGAACCAAGTGTCATCAGCGTCGCCGGCCGGGTGGGCGATCATCCCTGGGTGCAGCATCCAGGCACTCGGAAGTAAAATCGGCCGGAACCGAGATTGCGCCAACCCGTTGAGCATTGATGGTTTATTTCCTCGCTTTCGCGACCATCGTGATGATGGCCTATATGGCCTGGCAAATCGTGTTCCGGCTTCGTCCTGAACGGATAAAATATGCGCGGCACGCCACTCGCGGGAAACACGCCTTCCGGCCCAAGGATCGGATGCGCTTCCTGCTCCATCAGGCATTCGGGACTGCCGACGATCATCCCGAATGGGCAGAACCCCTGGTCGGCCAGCTGGCGAGAAAGGCCGATCCGGCAGGCCTTGAACCTTAAGCGCTTTAGCGTCCTGAATGCAGCGCCTGCACCAGCTCGTTCGAAGTTTTTTGCGCTTGCGCCTGAAGTGACATGGTCATCCAGATCGACCAGCCTGCGATAACGACCACCATGACCGCCCATTGGAGCCTGGCACTGGCCTGGCGCCCCTTCTCCGGGTCCGGGGCGCTTGTCCTCGTTCGAAGACGCGCCCCGGCGCCCCGTTCATGAATAGCGGAACGTGAGGTCGGTGCGTGGTTTCCGCCAGAACTCAACAAATCCCCGAGGTTCAGCGGAGACCCTGTGACGATTCCGAACCTGCGGTCCTGCGCCCAGCGGACCCGTCCCATGATGATATGGCGGCCGGCGCAGATCTCGACGATCGTCCCCGGCGGCGGCGCATTCGCGCATTGCAGGAGCAGCCCGCGGGTCGACACGTCCCTGATGCAGATTTCGGTCGGCAGGAAGCCCGCCCTCATGGTCGCACGAAGGAGCACCTTATGCCGGGGGTCGCGGCGACTCTCTGAAGTGGAGTCTAAGGTTGAATGCATTGGAATCGCCCCCTTTTCCCGTCTCAGAGCTTTGTCCATCTGTCACTAAAGGCGGCTTAATGCGCGGTTGCGGCATTTACGTTCGAGAGGCCGGCGCGCTTGCGCGCCTCTCCTCCAGATTGAAAAAGGCTTCCTGCCTGTTACTAGATTGCCCGAACCGTGGGGTGGGGAGAGGTCGTGACCGAAGAAACCAAGCCGAGCCTGACGGCGGTGAACGCGGCTACGCTACCGCCGCGCGCCAGACCTTCCGTCTATCCCGAACCCTTCGCGTCGCGAATGTCGAAGCGGGAGAAGCGCGCGCTTGGGGATTTCCTTGGATTATCCAATTTAGGCGTAAACCTGACCCGTCTTGCGCCCGGTGGGGAATCCGCGCTGCTGCACCGGCACAGCAAGCAGGATGAGTTCGTCTATATCCTCGAAGGAAATCCCAGCCTCGTAACGGAAGAGGGGGAAATGGAGCTCGCGCCTGGAATGTGCGCCGGCTTCCCCGCCGGAGGTTTGGCCCACCATCTCGTCAACCGAACGAATACGGACGTCGTCTATCTGGAGGTCGGCGACCGACGACCGGGAGATGAAGCCTTCTACCCCGAGGACGATCTTAAAGCGGTTATGATCGACGGCAAATGGGCCTTCACCCACAAGGACGGACGGCCTTACTGAACGCCGGCTTCAGCCCGATTTCACGCAGGCAATTTCGTTGCCGCTAGGGTCCGTGAATTGAAAGCGGCGTCCGCCCGGAAAAGCAAAGATGGGGCGGACGATCTTGCCGCCTGCCTGAATCACGGAATCGAGCGCCGCCTCCAGATCGTCCACTTCGATCACCGGCAGCGGGGCCTTGGTCGCCTCGGAAATATCCGCCTGCAATCCGACATCGGTATCCCCAGTGAGGGTCGCTGCATAGGTCGGGCCGAATTCGGTCAGGGACCAGCCAAAGGCGCCTTCGTAAAAGGCTTTTGACGGTCCGATGTCGGCAACCGGTAATTCGACATAATTAAAACGTGCCATTGATAATCTCCTTTCTAAGCCCTCCCCCTTGATGGGATCGGGGTCGCCCTTGGGTTGATCCGGGGGACGACCTGCGCCCCCGATGGTTGGGTGGGGGTGAAAGCCCTTCGATCGTTTTCGCAATGGCCATCGCTACACCGCCTTCATTTCCAAGCACATCATTGTTCCAGAACCGGACCACCCGATAGCCCTCTGCTTCGATCAGGCTCGTTCGATCCGCGTCGCGCTCCTCATCATGCTGTCCGCCGTCAATCTCGATAATGAGTTTTGCCCGGTGACTTGCGAAATCGGCGAAGAAGCGGCGGATCAGAACCTGCCGCCTGAAACGGGCATCAGGAAAGTTTTCCCGGAGGAGTCTCCACATGTGCTTCTCGGCGTCGGTTGCAATGAGCCTAAGATGCCTGGCCTTGCGTGTGGTGCCCACTGGCGGGCGAAACCGTACCATGTGTTGGCTCCAGATGTGCCGGCTCTTGCAGTCACCCCCACCCAAACCCTCCCCCATCAAGGGGGAGGGCTAAAGGGCGGGCCTATTCAATAACGCCGCAGCAGGCCCGACAATTTGCCCTGCACCACGACCTGCTCGGGCCGGTAACGCTGCGGATCGTAATGGCGATTGGCGGGGTCCAGGCGGATCATCGAACCTTCGCGGCGGAAAGTCTTGAGCGTCGCTTCGGCATTGTCGATCAGCGCCACGACAATCTCTCCGTCGCGCGCGGTGTCGGTCTTGCGGATCAGGGCATAATCGCCGTCCAATATGCCTTCTTCGACCATCGAATCCCCGGCGACTTCCAGCGCATAATGTTCGCCGGGGCCCAGCAAGGCAGCGGGCACGGCTAGGCTTTCCGTCCCTTGTAAGGCTTCGATCGGCGTTCCCGCGGCGATCTTTCCGTGCAGCGGAAGCTCGATTATGTCGTTGGCCGCGATCGGCATGGTCTTGGGAGGGGTTGGAAACGCAGAGACATTGTCGGCCTTCGCGCCCGCCGTGTCGGGCATCTTCAATACTTCCAGCGCGCGCGCGCGATTGGCAAGGCGCCGGATGAAGCCACGCTCCTCGAGCGCGGAGATTAGCCGGTGCACTCCCGATTTCGACTTGAGGTCGAGCGCCTCCTTCATCTCTTCGAACGAAGGCGACACCCCCTGATCGGACAGATGGTGATGGATGTAGCGAAGAAGCTCATGTTGCTTGCGCGTTAGCATTACCCGAGCTCCCATTGGAACGAATGCAGAACGTGTATGAAACGTTACGGATGCTGTCAAGCGGCAGCTGCGGCCGCGACTCGCGATAGTTTCAGGAAATTTTCAAGAAGGTCGCGCCCATATTCGCTGGCGATGCTTTCCGGGTGAAACTGGACGCCGTGGATCGGCAAGGTACGGTGCCGCATTCCCATGATCGATCCATCGGGTGCGGTGGCGTTCACTTGCAGGGCATCGGGCAGATCCCCCAATGCCACGTCCAGCGAATGGTAACGGGTGGCGGTGAACGGGGAGGGCAGCCCGGTAAAGACCCCGCTGCCATCATGCGCCACCGGGCTGGTCTTGCCGTGCATCAATTGTCCCGCGCGCTCGACGCGGCCACCAAAATACTGGCCGATAGCCTGATGGCCGAGACAGACGCCGAGCAAGGGTTTCCGTGCGTGCACGCAGGCTCCGACGAGGTCCAGCGAAATGCCGGCATGATCGGGCGTGCCCGGCCCTGGCGAGATCAGGAATGCCTCGGCCCCGCTGGCGATCGCCTCGTCGGCGGTAAGCGCATCGTTGCGCGCGACCTCGACCTCGGCGCCGAGCATTTTCAGATAATGGACGAGGTTCCAGGTGAAGCTGTCATAATTGTCGAGGATCAGCAGCATGAAGCCGCGTCACGAAGAGGGCGATAAGGGCGCGTTATTGCGCACCCGGTCCCAGCAATTGCTTGCGCCCGGCGGCAATGGCGTCGCTGTTGCGCTTCACCTTCAATTGCTTTTCGACCGCATTGCTGAATTGCCTGGAATATTCCTGCCCCAGCACCCGGCCGAATTCCTGGCGCGTCGACCGGACCAGCCCCGGCTCCTTGCTGGCATCGCCGGTCTCGGTGGTGGCGAGGTGAACTACGAACCAGCCCGCTCCGTTGGGAGCTTCCAGAACCTTGGCGGTGCCCCGTTTCATGCTGAACATCATCGCCAGCGGCGGGGGCACCCGATCGCCCCCTTGCGAGATTTCCAGGCGGCGGGCGTTGACCGGCTGCACCGGCGGAAGGCCGACCCCGCCTTGCGTGAAGGCCTGCGCTACGGGCGTTCCGGCATTGATTTTGGCAACGATCGCGGCGGCCATGGTGCGCGCGCGGTCGGCGCGGCGCTTGGCGATCAGATCGGTCTTCACCTGGCCGGCGATCTGCGCCAGCGGCGGCGGTGCGGCCGGAATGATGCTTGCAACCTGGAGCAAGGCATAATTGTTGGGGCCCAGGGTCTCAACGACCGGATCTTCGTCCGCTTCCATTTCGAACCCGGCCTTGAGCAACGGCGCGGCCTCGGGGGGAAGCTGCGCACTTGCCGAGGCTCCGGCGCCCGTAACGGGGGGCGTCTGCTGGACGCCCAGGCCAAATTGGCGGGCCACCTCGGCATAGCTTGATCCTTCGCCGATGGCGTCTTCGATGCGCGTGACGAGGTCCTGTAGCGCCTGCTGCGTCTTCTGCGTGCCAAGCTGCCCGGCAATCTCGGCCCGGACCGAGTCCAGGCCGCGCCCGGCGCTGCGATTGATCTTGTCGACCTTGACGAGGTGCCAACCGAATTCGGACTGGAGCGGCGGGGTCACCGCGCCCTCAGCCGCGGAGAAAGCAGCGGTGGCGACCGACGCGGAAGTCACTCCCGCAAATTGCGCCCGGCTGCGTCCGGCCTGGCGGGTATCGCCGGCGCCAAAGCCGGCTTCGGCTGCGGCCTGGGCAAAAGCAGTGCCGCGCGCGAGTTTGGCGGCGAATTGCTGGGCGGCCTGCTGGCTCGGCAGCACCACCTGGCTCAGATCCCGCGTTTCCTGCGCGCCATATTTGGCGGCATTGGCGGTGTAGAAAGCCTGGATTTCCTGTTCGGTCGGACGGGCGGCATTCGCCACTTGCTCCGGGCCGATCGCGGCATAGCGCAATATACGGCGCTCGGGGATGGTGTAGCGGCTGCGCTGCTGCTGATAATAAGCCGCTACCTCGGCGGTGGTCGGCTCGGGGCCCTGCGGCATGACCGCGGCGGGGACGAGGCCCACCGACCCAGTGCGCCGTTCGAGCAGCAATGACGCATATTGCAGCGCGATGCCCTGGGGAACGCGCGCACCGGATTCGACCGGGAGCAGAATCTGCTGTTCGATCAAGGAGGTTTCTACGCGTTCGCGAAACTCGACTTCCGACATCTGCTGGCTTGCCAGTACGGATCGGAACGTCATCTCGTCAAACTGGCCGGCAACATTACGAAAATCCGGAAGGCTCGCAATCTGCCCGTCGATCAGTCGCTTCGATACCCCAAGCCCCGCATCCCGTCCGAACGACAGCAAGGCCTTGGTGGAAATGAGTTGGTTGACGATCGATTCATAGATTCCGCCGCTGAGGAAGCGGCCCATGTCGAGTTCAGGATCCTGCTGGCGGGCATTGTTGAGTTCCCGCTCCGCAAAGCTCGCGGCCTCGACCGAAGTCACTTTTTCATCGCCGGCCACGGCCAGCGTGTTGCCCCCGGCACCGCCCAAACCGCCAAGCCCGCTTCCGCCCGTTCCAAATCCGGTGACGACGATGGCCAGCAGGCCGAGCCCGAGGACACCAAGCATGATCTTGGCGGTGAGGCCACGGCGGAAAAAAGAGAACATTTATCTAGGGTCCACAAGCCAGGAGGAGGAATTGCGGCTTTCATAGAAGCGGCGGGGCATGGCGGCAAGCTTGGCGGCGCGGCCATCCCTTGCTAGGCGCAGCATGAAAGCCGCGTGGGGCCTTGCCGGGTGCTGGCGTCAGAGCCGCCCTGCAAGCGGAAGATCGAAAAAGGGATATTTAGAAGTGCGCCGCAAGCTGATCGCCGGAAACTGGAAAATGAACGGATCGCTCGCGGGCCTGGCCGAGCTCGATTCCATCGCGGCCGCCGCCGCCGCCACCCCGTCCGCCGACGTCGCCATCTGCCCGCCTTTCACTTTGATCTCCGCCGCCGTGCAGCGTGTCGCCGAGAATAGGGGCACCCTCGCGATCGGCGCGCAGGATTGCCACTCCACCGACAAGGGGGCTCATACCGGCTGCATCTCCGTGCCCATGCTGAAGGAAGGCGGGGCCAGTCTGGTCATCGTCGGCCATTCGGAACGGCGCGCCGACCAGCATGAAAAAGATGGAGAGGTTCGCGCCAAGGCCTGCGCCGCGCTGGCCCAGGGCCTGACCACCATCGTCTGCGTCGGGGAGAGCGAGGCGGAGCGCGAGGCGGGACGGCATGTCGATGTCGTCACCCGCCAGCTCGCGGCCTCGCTTCCGGCGGACGCGGGGGAGGGGGAATTGGTGATCGCCTATGAACCCATCTGGGCGATCGGCACGGGACGGACCGCCACTCCGGACGATGTCGCCGAAATGCACGCGGCGATCCGCGCCGCCTTGCGTTCCTCGTTCGGCGAACGCGCCGAAGCGATCCGGATTCTCTATGGCGGTTCGGTAAAGGCCGACAATGCGGCCGAGCTGTTTGCCGTCCCCGACGTGGATGGCGCTCTGGTCGGCGGCGCCAGCCTGACCGCCGCTTTGTTCGTGCCGATCATCCAGGCCGCCGGTTGAACCTTTCGCACCGATAGACTAGATCGCGCCCAACCCAATTTCCCGAAAGCCCGATACCGCCATGTTCACCTTTATCCTGATCGTCCAGACGATCGTCGCCGCATCGCTCGTCATCGTCATCCTGATGCAGCGTTCCGAAGGCGGCGGGCTTGGCGTAGGCGGCAGCTCCTCGGGGCTCATGACGGCGCGCGGAGCGGCCGATTTCCTGACCAGGGCCACCACCATCCTGGGATTCCTGTTCGTCGTCCTTTCGATCGGCCTCGCCGGCCTCGCCGCGGTCGACCGCGCGCCCCGCACGATCGACACGTCGCTGGCTGAAACCCCGGCTCCGGCCCAGGCGCCCACGAACGGCCCGCTTACGGCCGATCCGCTGGCCGGCACTCCGCTGGCGGCGCCTGCTGCGGGCAATGGGGCCGCGACCGGCGCCGCACCTGCCGCCGATCCGCTCGCGAACACGGCCGCACCGGCTTCCAACCAGACGCGATAACCTTAAAAAATGCGCTCGCCGCGATTTGGCGGCTTGCACAACAGGCCCTCGGCCCGTTAAACCTTTCCTCCCATGGCCCGGTTCATTTTCATCACCGGCGGCGTGGTCTCATCCTTGGGTAAAGGCCTTATGGCCGCCTCGCTCGCCGCCCTCCTCCAGGCGCGGGGCTACAAGGTCCGCATCCGCAAATTCGATCCCTATCTGAACGTCGATCCAGGCACCATGTCGCCCTATCAGCATGGCGAAGTCTATGTGACCGACGATGGGGCGGAGACCGATCTGGATCTCGGCCATTATGAGCGATTCTCCGGAGTCGCCGCCCGCCAGTCGGACAATATCACCACCGGGCGGATTTACCGCGACATCATCGCCAAGGAACGGCGCGGCGATTATCTGGGCGCCACCGTCCAGGTCATTCCCCACGTCACCAACGAGATCAAGGAATTCGCCCGCGCGGATTTGGGCGATCTCGATTTCCTGATCTGCGAGATTGGCGGCACCGTCGGCGACATCGAATCTCTGCCCTTCATCGAAGCCATCCGCCAGCTTCGAAACGATCTGGGCGCCGACGATCGCGGCCGCAAGAACACGGTTTCGATCCACACCACCTTGATTCCCTATATTGCGGCGGCGGGGGAGCTGAAGACCAAGCCTACGCAGCATAGCGTCCGTGACCTTACCAGCCTGGGCATTCAGCCCGATCTGTTGCTTTGCCGGGTCGATCGGACGCTGCCCGAGACCGAACGCGCCAAGATCGCCCAATTCTGCAACGTCCGGAAGGAAGCGGTCATTCCCGCTCTAGATGCCAAGAGCATCTATGCGGTCCCCTTGCAATATCATCACGAAGGGCTGGACGCCGAAGTGCTTCGCGCCTTCGGAATCACCGACGCTCCGGAACCCGATCTTGCCCGCTGGGACGACATCATGGACCGGATGGAGAATTTCGAAGGCGAGGTCACGATCGGCGTGGTCGGCAAATATGTCGGGCTTCAAGACGCCTATAAGTCGCTGACCGAGGCGCTGGTTCATGGCGGCCTCGCCAACCGGGTGAAGGTCCGGATCAACTGGCTGGATGCGGAGCTTTTTTCGGAAGAGGGTGGGGGGGTAGCCCCGATGCTGGAGCCGGTGCACGGCATCCTGGTCCCCGGCGGTTTCGGCGAGCGCGGCAGCGAGGGCAAGATCGCCAGTGTCCAGTTCGCCCGCGAACGCAACGTGCCCTTTTTCGGCATTTGCCTCGGAATGCAGATGGCCTGCATCGAAGGCGCCCGGAACACCGCCGGCATGGGCGCCGCCAGCACGACCGAATTCGGCGAAACCACCGAGCCGGTCGTCGGCCTCATCACCGAATGGATGACGGCGGAAGGGCTGCAAAAGCGCGAAGCCCATGGCGATCTGGGCGGCACGATGCGCCTTGGCGCCTACGACGCCACTCTGGCCGGAAACAGCCACGTCGCCGCCATCTACGGCGGGACCAAAATCAGCGAACGCCACCGCCACCGCTATGAAGTGAATATCCACTACAAGCAGGCCCTGGAAAAAGGTGGGCTGATCTTCTCCGGAATGAGTCCGGATGGTGCCTTGCCGGAAATCGTCGAACGGCCGGATCACCCCTGGTTCGTCGGGGTGCAATTTCATCCCGAACTGAAGAGCAAGCCCTTCGATCCGCATCCGTTGTTTGCTTCATTCATAGAAGCAGCGGTGAAGCAAAGCCGGCTAGTCTGATCGGCCAAGCGGCAGCGAAGCGAGCGCACCGCGCTCGTTAGCAGCGGCGAGAGTCCGATCAGACCGGCTGGCCGGGCGGCTGGCAGCAAGCCAGCCGCGTTCATCCGCCCAGTCCGCCCCTGTTGCAGCTAGGAGCGGCCGCCCGTGACGTTCTTTCGATCTGACGGATGAGCAGTTAGCGCCTGGCTCATTTCCCCGATAGCATCGCGGTGTACCGCATCTGCATCTCGTCGGGCTCGACTTCCTCGATTGAGTGACCGATCAGCCAGTCGTAGCCGAAAGGGTCGCGCACGGTGCCCGATCGTTCGCCGTAAAACTGGTCCTGCGCGGGCCGCACGATCTTCGCCCCGGCATCGACGGCGTCTGAGATCATTTTATCGGCATCGTCGACATGCAGGTGAATATAGCAGGCGCTGGGGCCGTTGGGATCGAGCGGATGGATACCGAATTCCGGAAACGCATCGGAGATCATGATCGTGGCGCTTCCGAACAGCAATTCGGCGTGGCCGATGCGACCTGAAGGCTCGACGAGGCGAAATTTTTCGGTCGCGCCGAACGCCTTGGCATAAAATGCAATCGCATCTTGCGCACAGGCCGCTCGCAGATACGGAAAGACTTCATGGACGGACAAGGCTGTTCTCCTGGTTGTTGCCAGGGCGGTCTGCCCTACGCGTGCCGTCTCGTATTGAACAAAGTTGACCGCCGACGACGTCATTCGGGATAACCACGTGGCGTGCGTCCGCCGGTGCAATGCGCCGGTAATTGCCGGGGGTTAATCCGGTGAACCGAAGGAACTCGCGGCTCATATGCGCCTGGTCGGCATAGCGATGTGCCGCAGCCACTTCGGCCAGGCTCATGGTCGCGCTGCGATGGAGATGATCCAGCGCGCGGTTGAAGCGCCGGAGCCGCTGGTAGGATTTCGGCGGGATCCCCACGGCTTGAGTGAATGTCCGCGCAAGATACCGGTGACTGAAACCGCTTTCCCGGACGATGTCTGACACCCTTGAACCCTGGTCAAGCCGGGCGAGCATGTGTGCGATCAGAGCGTCGACACCCCGCACCCTCGGCAACCGCCGGGCGAGCACCTCCTCCAGCACGAGCATACGATTCTCGGACGTTGAGGTTGCTTCCAGGCGTTCCTTCACTTCCGCGAGCCAGGAATGGTCCCAGATATCGTCCAGGCGCGTGTGCCGGTGCGCCAGCGCGCCTGCCGGCGTGTTCGACAGCAGTTCGGCGACACCGGGCCAGAGCATGGCTCCGACGCTCCCCCGCTGTCCCGCCACTTCCTTGCGAAAGGCGGATTCGCGGACGCCGCCAATCACAGCCGTTCCGAGGTCGGTCGCTCTCTGATCGGATCCCTTGAACAGGCGGACAGGGCTGTCGCCCAACCTGATGGAGAGGTGCATGGCGCCGGAGGGAAGAACCAGCTCATGGCAGGCGCCGGCCGCCGGCGTCGGTCCCCCGTCGGTAGCCCAAAGCAGGGAGACGAACGGACGAAGCTCCGCTCTGGGCCGGCGACATATGCTCACTAACATTCCCTATTCCCACCTCCCTTATGCCACATCGGGGAGGGTGCGCCCAGCGGGCAAGCTGAGCGGGCGGCGCGGCCCGGCGGCAATTTGCAAAGCAAATGGCGCATGGCCCGCGCACCAGCGCCAGCCGGCCGACGGGGCGGCTGGACATCCAGCAGAACCCTTTCGACGTCACGCTGAGCGCGCGGCGCGGCCACGCAGGGATTGCGAAGCAATCTTGAGTGGCCCGCACCCAGCGCCAGCCGGCCGACGGGGCGGCTGGACATCCAGCCGAACCCGTTCGACGTCACGGCCGCCCGTGGCGTTCTCTCTTACAGGCTAACGACAGGATCAGGGTGGCGACCGAAGCCGCCACCCCCAAAACCCTCAGCCTTCCCAACCAAACCGCTTATCCAACTTGGTAAGCTGGCTCGCAAAGCCCTGCTGCTGCATTCCACTGGTCTTCGCATCGTACAATTGGCCCATCGTAACGATCATCCGCACATGCCCGTCCGCGGCCGGGATGAAATCGACGTCGATCCGGCTCTCATGAGCGGGCACGTCGGGCAGGAAATCGATCATCTGGGTCAGGGTCAGATGTTCTTCGGGCCGGAATTCAGTGAATTTTCCTTTGCAGAGAGTCGATGCCGGCTGGCCCATTTTTACCATGGCGGCCTGCATCTCGGGGGTGGCGGCAATCATGTCGTATTGCAGGGCACCATCCGGCCGGGCTTCGATCGTGTGCACGTCGACCCGAAAGCCCTGCGGACCCCACCAGGATTCAAACCCGTCCTTGGTCGCCCAAAGCTCCCAAAGCTCCTTGCTGTCGGCCTTGTAGCTGCGCTCAACGACGAGGCTCGCTTCGATTTGATCAATCATCTCTTGTCACTCCCTTTATCGGACTTCTGATTTTGCCTGGCCTCGAGTGCGGCGCCAAAGCGATCGAGCCGCGCCTCCCAAAGCTCGCGATATTTGCCGAGCCACCCTTCGAGCTCCCGGAACGGATCCGGTTTCAGTGAGTAGAGCCGCCGCTGCCCATCGGGTCGCATGGCGACGAACCCGGCCTCGTGCAGGATCCGGAGGTGCCGGGAAACGCCGGATTGGTGGATGCCGACCTCATCGACCAGGTCGTTCACCTGGCGCTCGCCCTGGCTGAGGGCGTCGAGCACTCGGCGGCGGGTGGGGTCGGCCAAGGTCTGGAATGTGTCTATATGCATGAAGATGCATATGTGTGATTGTGTATGTGTTGTCAAGAACTGACTCCGCCCTGCCGCAGCGTGGCGAGCGCGAAGCGATCGTTAGCAGCGGCGGTAGACGGGCCACTTGGCCAGCGGGGCTGCGGGCGATGCCCGCCGAACCCGTTCGACGTCACGGCCGCCCGTGACGGAGATTTTGCAGCACGCGTTCGGAAGATGAACCGGAGGGGAAAGAGCGATTTTTGCTCTTGCGTTTGCGGAATCACTTGGCATTGTACGCCTATCGGCGGGGGCCGTTTGGATGGGGCAGCGATGAATAAGATGAACCGAATGGCAGCGGCCGCGCTGCTAGCGCTTACTGCCGCGAGTGCGGCCACGGCCCAAGAGCGAAGCGCTATCAAAGAAGGCTTTGCCCTCCCGGCGAATAGCGAAAAAAGAATTTTAGTATTCCGGCCAAAGGTGAGCGTCGGCGCTCAATCCACCGGGGGCTTATTCGAACCAAGGGCCGAGTGGACGGATCAAGCTAGGGTCAATATCCAGGCAGCGCTGGTGAAGCGGCAGGTGGATCTTGGAAACGTTATCGTATCGGCGCCCGAAGGATACGGTGATCACGCTAGGCTAGTCGAAGAGTATACAAATTTGTTCGACGCCGTTGCCCAAGCAGTCGTCACCTATCAGTTTTTCAAGGGCAATCGCCTGCCCACAAAAAAAGGCAATTATATACTTGAGTTAGCGAAATGGCAGGCTTACATGAGTCGGGACAGGCCGGCGCTAGTGATCACGCTTCAGAATGTGGTCCCAATGTTCAGAAATCCCTTTCGCCGGAGGCCCGTCTCCTGGTGGACGCATTTGAGCTTGAACTTCTGGACTTCTTTCGCGGATCAGCGGTTGAACGGCTCGTTGAAATCGAGGCTCGTTCCATAGCTGTCGCCGCCCTACTTCGTTCCAATTTTGTCCGATAGCGAAGTGGAGAAGCGATACTAGGAAAGAAGCCGCTCCGGCTTCCTCCGCCGCCCGATCAAAGTCCTTGCGCTCTGCAACGAGTCGCTCAGACCAATCCGAATGAGGTCACAGACTTGGTAAACGCCACCGCCCCCCTTGGTGGGATCGAAGCGCTAATTGATCGCTTCGAAGAAGCTGGCCACGATAATGGCCAAGGCGACAAGTGCTGGTTTGCCCGCGATCTGCAAGCATTGCTTGGCTATAAGAAATGGGAGGACTTTGAGGGGGTCATTCGCCGCGCTGAGACCGCCTGCCAAAATGCTGGCCATAACCCCGCTGATCACTTTCAGGAGGTTTTTCCGTCCGCACGGAAAAACCCTGAGGGCGGAAGGCCCGCCAAGAATTACGAGCTTTCACGCTACGCTAGCTATCTTATTGCTCAGAACGCATCCTCGCGTTTGAAGGCGGTCGCGTTCGCTCAAACCTACTTTGCGATCCAGACGCGCCGGCAAGAGTTGGCGGATCGCGATGGCGTAGACTTCGACACTCTCTCCGAAAATCAGAAGAGGCTTTATCTGCGAAACCAGGTGGTGGCCGAAAACAAGCGGCTAGCAAGCGCGGCGATGGCGGCGGGCGTTCATACCGGGAAGGACTTCGGCAAGTTCCAGAACAGGGGCTATCAGGGGCTTTACGGTGTTCGCGGGGTTGAGGAGATCAAAGACTACAAGCGCCTTCCGACCAAGGCGAACATCCTTGATCACATGGGCAGCACGGAACTTGCAGCCAACCTCTTCCGGTCGCGTTCCAGACCGCGCTAAGGGCGATCTGTTGCCACTCCGGCAACGCCTTCGCGGCGGCGGCGAAAAGCGCAACCCGCCGAGCCTCCACACCACTGAAGGCCTGATAGACTGCGGTCCCGACTTCTATGTCCGTCCGAAGAAAGTGCGAGAAGTTAGTCGCCAGATCCCCGTCGATATGGGCCCAGTATGCTATAACGCGCATTATCTGCGGCACGAATTGGGGCATTCGCCCTAAAGCGCCGACACCCACGTCGATCTCGGCATCTGGCTTCACCCGTGATAAAGGCTGCGGCATGTCTGACAAATCTTCCAAGAATGACACCTATTCCGAAGCGGAGACGGTGGAACGGCGTGAGGCGGCGTTAAAGCAGGCGTTCGCCACGCCGCACAAGCCGCACGCTAAGCTTGGGGAAGGCGCCGAAACGCCTTCCCGTCGCCGTTCACGCCAGAAGCCAAGCGGCTAACCAAACTAAGGGCCATAGGCACTTTGCAAGGTCAACATTGACCGTGAGCGTTACACTTTTCGTGGATCGGGTTTTCATCGCTGATTCCCCGGCCACGGCGCGCCGCGACCTTGAGGTTGCGGTGTTGGCCCCGGACGAACGGATTAATCCCCGTTCACCGGATCATGGACCCACCATCACCAAAGCGCTTTGGATCAAGCAGTCGCCACTGGCGTCCCGGCTCGGGTCTAAGCGGCGTATCGGGTGCGCATTGGCTTGTCCGGGCCGCCCACCTTTGCCGGGGTGGCGTATGAGCGATTTGTGTCGTCTGGCGTGCCGCGCCAGAGTTCGCCTCGCTCAATGTGGTGGTGGGTTCGTTTTGTTCTAGAGTCGAGTCCTAGCGAGACCATCTCTTGCGTTGCTCGCCAATTTGCTTGACCGGCTTGGCCATCTTAGGCGGCGAGTTTATCAGTCCGCCGATAGGTGAGGCGCTTACCCTCGCCACCCTTGAGCGCCAGCGCGGCGCGCTCGCCGTCCGTCATGGAACGAGTGTTGTAACGGAAATCGAACTCGGAGCAGTAGCGACCCAAGTGGGCTTCGCTCATGTGGTGGTAGGTGCCGATCACGCCGCGCTTGAAGATCGAAAAGAAGTTTTCGGCGGTGTTGCTGTGCTTGAAACCGCCGGTGGTAACATATTGCTTCGCGCTGTGATTGACGACGCTGTGACCGTTAAACTCGCGGCCCAGGACGGTGTAAACGGGCGCTTCGTCCGTCATGAGATGCGAGGCGCGATCGACGTTGGTCACGATCAGGCCGCGAAGCTGTTTTGCGGTCACGTTGGCGACATGGAAGCTGCGAACATGGCCGTCACGCTCGACAAGGGCAAGAACGGGCTTCTTGGGCGCAGGCTTGCGATGGGCGCGATTGCGGGCCTTGCCGCCTACGTAGGTTTCGTCGGCCTCTACAACGGCGTCGGGACCGCCGAGCGGGCCATTACCAGTGGCACCGTCCATAGCTTCACGGATACGGTGACAGAGGAACCAAGCCGTCTTGTAGGTGACGCCTAACATGCGCTCGATTTGCTTGGCGCTCATGCCCTTCTTGGACGCGGCGAGCAGATGGAAGGCGAGAAGCCACTTATGCAGCGGAACGTGCGAACGCTCCATGATTGAGCCTGTGCGGACGGTGAACTTGTCACGGCAATCGTTGCAAAGGAACATACCGGCTTGCGTCTTGCCGCCCATGCGACGGACGCGGAGCGAACCACAGTGCGGGCATGAAGGCTCGCTGCCCCAACGTGATGCTTCGGCATGTGCCAGAGCGGCTTCTTCGTTGTGAAAGATGGGGTCGGTGATGTTGACGTTCATGGCTGCGGTCCCTGTTTGTAGGAACCTTATGCGGCAAGACGGCTGCTAAGTAAAGTATATAATTGCCCAAAAAAACGTGACAACAAAGCGGGTATTTTCGATTGGTCACTAGGTCGTGAACCCATAAACAGGATTCCCTTGGCGCGGGTTTTCTGATTCAGGCTCGAGCATGAGCCGATATGATCTGACCGATTTCGAGTGGCGGGTGATCCAGCCGCTGTTGCCCAACAAACC
>JACDEE010000043.1 GCA_013816585.1 Sphingosinicella sp.
CCTGATCCTCCGGTGCCTGGCACCGGCTCACTGTAGTCGAACCGCTCAACCCCAAGGAGGGTGTTTGCTTGCTGCTCAACCTGCTCCTCATCGCGATCGTCGTCGGCGCCGTGCTCTATGTCCTCAACCGGCTCCCGATCGATGCGACCATCAAGATGCTCGTGACCGTTGTTGCCGTCGTTGTCCTGGCGATCTATGCCCTCAAGCTGATCTGGCCGATGGCTGGTCTTAGCTAAAGCCAAGTACAGTTCGCTTTAGTTAGCATGGCCATGTGAACGGAAACCTGGGCGGCGCGCTCTGCATCGCGCATGCGCGTACCATGTACTGTGGCGAAGATGCTACACTATTGTGGCACTGTCGCCACACCATGCACATTGGCAGACTGCCAGGTTGGCGCGCTCGAGCTGGGTATACATCTTGGTTTGTAACATTCATGCATAATATATATGTAACTCAAGGTGTTATAATGAGTTATAGTATACATCGTACTTAACATAATATGTTATTATGCGACGTTCGGCGTACCATCGGGGGTTGAGCTGAGGGGAGGGGGCCAGGCGTCCAGGCGGCCAGCTTCGATACCCCCCCCCTTTGCGCGGGGGGCGGGGTGGCGTGGCAAGGGCCTGGTTATTCGGGCTGGACCCACGTCCTCCAGAAAAAATTATAACATAAGGACTTACGAAAATCGGGCCTGACCATTGCGGCCACCCCCCGCCGATGATATTTTGCAGCATTCGGCCCGCTTGTACGGGCGAAACACCCGGCTCATAGCCGATTTTCCAAAGGAGGGCCCCCGGAACCTGACGCAGTGTCTTTTCGTCTCCCCGTAGCGCCCCAGAAGTACAGCAAGTCCAACGAAGACAACGCCCGCCGGGTGATCGCCCAGGCCGTCGCCGAGCTCGAGTCGCGGATCCTCCTCCTCGAGTCCGCTCCCGCCCCCGCCGTAGCGCCCACCCCGCCATCGGCCGCCTTCACCTCAGTGAAGACCAATCTCTCAGTCGCCTTCACCGACACCTCAGTCGCCGGCACCGCGCCTATCGTGGAGTGGCTCTGGAATTTTGGCGATGGCACGGCGGCGTCCACCGCTCAGTTCCCGACCCACGTCTATGCCACCGCCGGCAGCTATTCCGTCACGCTGACCGTCACCGATGGGAATGCCCTCTTCGATAGCGGCACGCAGGCGGTGACCGTCTACGCCCCGGCCAGCCAGGGGGGTATCACGTTCGTGGTACGCGGCGCGGGCTCCCCCTCGGACATCAGCTCCTTCCCCTGGTGGAATGGGGCCCAGATCGGCGGGCTGACCCCGAACAACTGCGTGTCCACCATCAACGCCTTCAAGGCGGCGGGTCTCAAGGCTGCCGTACGGCTGTATAGCACCGCCGCCTGTCTCAATGCAGGCGTGTTTGACATCAACCTCTGGAAGGCGTCCGTGGACCGCTTCTACACCGACGTCACGCTCCGCGATTTCATCAACGGCGAGGCCCTGGCCAAGAACATCCCGTACTTCGACATCATCGACGACATCCAATCCGGCAACCGTTGGGGCCGGCTGATTACCAAAGCCGAGGTGGAGGAGATGGCGGCCCACAGCCGGAGCCGGTGGCCGGATCTCCCGGCATGGGCCCGGGCGCGGTTCACCCAGCTCTCTGGGTACAGCTACACGATGCTCCAGGGTTGCACCTCGATCTACCTGTTCGGGCGGGGTGGCGTCAGCCAGGGCGGCATGACTGCCCAGCAGTGGCGCATCGCGGACTGCCAGGCCTATACCGACGCCGAGCAGGCCGCTCGTGCGAGCATTAACATCCCCCTGAATTCCGCGTATGGCCTGAATATCATCGACGGGGGCGACGGCTCCAGCGGCATCGCCGGTGGTATAGTCGGCAAATTCAAGATGGGCGCCCAGGAGCTGAAGGACTATGGGGCTATCCTGGTGCCTGCGTCGACCGGCAACTTCCAGATGTGGGAGTGGGATGCTGACGGGAGCGCGAACCCGTACCTCCTGCGTGACGACATCACGTCCTCGATGAATTACATCAGGGGACTGTGTGACGTGCGGTAGCACTCCGAATGTCTGGCTCGATTTCCTTGCCAGATACGCCGAGGATCCAACGCTCTTCGTTCGCGAGGTGCTGGGCGGCGACCCGTATCCTGACCAGATGGAGCTCCTCGAGGCCTACGGCCGCCGGGAGCGCCGGATCGCCAAGCGGACGGGACACGGGGTAGGGAAGACCACCACGGATGCCTGGATCCTCGTCCACCACGCCGTCTGCCGATTCCCCCAGAAGTCTGTCTGTACCGCGCCGACCAGTAAGCAGCTCTTCGATGCCCTCTACGCCGAGACGGTGACGTGGTTCCGGCGGCTCCCGAGGGCGATTCAGGATCTCTTCGAGATCAAGAGCGAATCGATCGAGCTCCGTGAGGCATCGACCGAGTCGTTCATCTCGTTCCGCACCAGCTCGCCGGAGAAGCCGGAGGCCCTCGCGGGCGTCCACTCTGAGTGGGTTCTGCTCATCGCGGACGAGGCATCGGGTATCCCCGAGGCAATCTATGAAGCTGCGGTGGGTTCGATGTCGGGCCATAATGCTTGCACGATTCTCACGGGGAACCCCGTCCGCACCAGCGGTCTCTTCTTCGATGTCTTCAATAAGCCGGAGATGGCGGCCTCGTGGGTCCGGCTCCATACCACCTGTGAGGGGCACCCGAATGTCACGCCCGACTTCATGGAGCAGGTCAAGAACACCTACGGCGAGGGCTCGAACGCATACCGGGTCCGTGTCCTGGGTGAATTTCCCCTTTCTGAGGCGAACGCCCTGATCCCCTTCGATCTGGTCGAGTCGGCGAAGGGGCGTGACGTCAAGCCGCTCCCCGTCCGTCCGATCTGGGGGGTCGATGTCGGGCTCTCGCATGATGCCAGCGCGATCGCCAAGCGTCAGGGCAATGTCCTCCTCGAGCCGACAGAGGAATTCAAGGCTGACGAGGATCCGATGCGCGTCGTGGCCTGGGTCAAGGCCCATTGGGATCGGACGCTCCCGTCAGATCGGCCCCAGGACATCAACATCGATTCGATCGGGATGGGCGTCGGCGTCACCTGGCGGCTCATGGAGCTCGGGCTCCCGGCGCGTACGGTGAACGTCTCCGAATCGGCGGCGATGAACGAACAATTCATGCGGCTCCGAGATGAATTAGGGTGGAAGGCCCGTGAGTGGTTCCAGAAGAGGGACTGCAACCTCTGCGGGGATGACAAGCTGGCTGAGGAGCTGGTGCGACCGACCTACCAGCCTACGGCGCTCGGCAAGGTCAAGGTCGAGGGGAAGCGAGAGACCATGAAGCGGACGAAGAAGCCCTCGCCGAACCGGGGTGATGCCTTCTGGTACACCTTCGCGAGTGAGGCCGTCACGGCATCCGGCCAGCCGGCCGAGCCGATGAGCCGGAAAGAGCCACTCAAGCGGGTTATCCTCGGGATCGTATGAAAATGCACGACTTCGAATATGGCCCACGCGACTACGATAGTTTTTTCGACGGCCCTGACGTGAAGCTGTACCGCCACGAGGCCGAGCGGGAGCTGCGCCGGCTTGTGGTCATCAACCAGTTACTCAGCTCCCTCACACCGGCTGACGGTCGGCGCGACCTCTTCACCTTCTGGGAGCGTAAGCTGTACCACCTGCAGCACCACCAGAAGCCTCCGAGGTGACTATCCTCGAGACGGTCTCGGAGATCGTCGATAAGATCCGCGAGCCGCTCGGGCTCGATCGGTGGCAGATCCAGACGGTGAGCGAGCCGCTCGAGGATGCGCGGGCCTGCTGTATCGCCCAGCCGGAGTACCTCGATGTCGTTATAAAAATCGACCCCGACAAGCTGCAGACCGGGGACGATCTGCAGGAGCTCGTCGTCCATGAAGTGACGCACCTTCGGACCTGGGAGATTCACACCCTGGCGGAAGAGCTCGCGAACGCGCTGGCTGAGTCCACGCCGGAGACCCACCGGGAGCCACTGAGAAAGTTGCTCCTCGAGAAGGTCCGACAGGCCGGCGAGCGTGCGACGACCGACGTCGGGCATGACTACCTCCGGCTCCTTCGTCGGGCGGGTGTGCTGGACAGCCCGCCCCTGGAAGGTTAACTTTCTGTGCTCTTCTGAGCCCTTGCGGGGGCTCTCCCGGGCTTTCATAGCCCGTCCCGTTATCAAAGGGTAGCCCATGGACGATTGATGGAACACACGTTCGACAGCCCCAACGACAGGCTGCCTAC
>JACDEE010000015.1 GCA_013816585.1 Sphingosinicella sp.
GGGATCGCGGCAAGGAGATGGCGGAGCATAAGAGGTTCACGCTGGCGACCGACGCCATGGTCTACTTCTGCGATCCGCAGAGCCCGTGGCAGCGCGGCTCCAACGAGAACACCAATCGCCTTTTGAGACAGTACTTCCCTAAGGGCACCAACCTGTCGGTGCACTCACAAGAGCGCCTGGACGAGATCGCGAGGCAACTTAATCAGCGGCCGCGCAAGACGCTGGGCTACAAAACCCCGGCAGAGCGTTTTGAAGCATGTGTTGCAATGACCGGCTGAATCGGCAACCCATTGCGGACTTTCAGCGGGATACAATCCGACTCGCCCTCGCTTCGTAGCTGAGGCGCATTGCAGTTCGCATGTCCGAAGCAAATGCGTTAGTTGGATTTTGGTTTCGGGTGCCCCGAAAAAAGGCACGACCTGACAGCCTTCTCCCGCTCTTACTTCCCGACCTTCTCGATGATCCACTGTCGGGCCAATTTCTCGGCTGATCGAGCGTCGTGACTTTAGTTCAGGGCCATCGAAAATGGTTATCACCGTGATGACGGCCGAGGAGCCGACTAGTGGCATTATCTCTTCGCACGCGCCCTCGCACCAAGTGGCGGCGACTGTATCAACTCGGAAGTGATGTGTTGATGCATCGGCCAGAAAGCGAGATCCCCAGTGAGGGCTGACGCTTGCACAGATCAGATCGAAAGCCGCGCCAACGATAACGCCTGTTGATAATCCCACGGTCTATTTTCAACAGCCAGTTAGGCCGATGGCTCAGGCAACGGGGTGATCGAAACAGGAGGTAACGGTGTCGTCCCGCCACACCTGAACGCTCGTGCCTGCCGCAGATCCTGCTGCATGCTCGATCGCGCTCGCATCGTCATCGAAGGAATGTTCGTCGGACGAACAGGTCCCCCCAGGACATTCCCGCACGATTGTGTAATTCCCCATACCGCTACCCCCCCGGATGCCGCTGGTTATCTGGCGAAGCATGAGGAGTCGAGCAGTATTACCGTATTGACCGCAGAACGTCGGGTTACGCGAAAAACCTCTCCCATTCGAGCTATGGCGATGTCCGATTTCCACGGCAGGAAGATGGACGAGGAGGAGGAACGACTGCTTTCCCCGACGATGATCCGATCCTGGCCAGCGACGCATGACCATCGTTCGGCTCGAGCACCCGGAGCAGCGCCCAATCGTGCTGCACGAGCATGGCGACTGCTACTCGATCACGGTCGGGAACATTCCCAACGCGGATGCGCCGGCCGCGCAGATCTGGCTTGCCGCGAAAGCCGTCGTGGCCGTCGTGGCCGTCGGTACCGTCGGTACCGTCGAGACATCAAATATCAAGCCTGGGTCGGTTCCGGGACGATCAGACGTCTATGTGATTGTAAAGGCGCCGCTTGCCGACGTAAAAGCCTTTTTGAATAAGGATTTGCAGATCACGTCGAATCAACTGCACTAGAGAGCGGGGGGGGAATTTTATGATGAAAACACTGAGCCTTATTTTGGCAGCCTCGACGCTAGCGATCGGGCCAGCATCTATTACCTGCGCCGCGCCTGGATGGGCCGCCAGTGGCTACGGCTGCTGCAAGACTTGCCGGAAAGGCAAAGCATGCGGAGACAGCTGCATCGCGGTCGATAAGGCCTGCAGCAGGGGCAAAGGTTGCGCCTGCGATGGCTGATCGATTTTGATCGCGGCCGCCATTGCCGGCACTATGTTCATCTGCACCGTCACCAGCGTCTGGGATGGCGACGGGCCGATCCATTGCGCTGAGGGCCAGAAAATCCGCCTTCACGCAATAGCGGCGCGCGAGATTGACGAAACCTGCACCGCTGGCCACCCCTGCCCTTCGGCGTCCGGTGCCGAGGCTAAACGGGCGCTGCAAAGGTTTGCTCTCGGGCAGACGCTTCGGTGCGAGGCTACCGGGACGAGCTACGCGCGAATGACGGCCTGGTGCTGGCGACGGGACGGCCTGGAATTGAATTGTGCCATGATCCGCAGCGGGACGGCGCTGCGTTGGGACAAATACGATCGACAGCGGAAACTGTGCCGGCGGGTTCCGCGCTTTCTGACGCCATAAACGGCAGGTTCCTGCCGCTTAGGGATGCGAGGAGGAACTTGGGTCCCCGACACGCGGGTAGCGCGTCCACAATCCAATAGCGGCACGGCTTGGGTCGCAGTTTATGCCTCCCCTGGACCCAAGATTTGAAGCCTTGTGCAGTCTCTTCGAGCGGCTCTATGCCTTGATGGATTTGGCCGCAGTTTTCGCCTCCGCATCCCGTACCTGTGCTTTGGCAGAGCCCAGCGGCACGCCCAGCAGTCCGCGAAGCTTCGAGCGGAAGCTGGCGAGGTCGGAGCCGCTTGGCTGGGCACGCTGGGTGAATTTCACCAAATTGGGATTCACAGGAGTCCCGTTCCGGTAAAGTTCGTAATGGAGGTGCGGGCCGGTCGAAAGGCCGGTCGAGCCGACATAGCCGATCACCTGGCCCTGGCGAACCGATTGTCCGGGCGCGGCGACGATCCGGCTCATATGCGAATAAGAAGTGGTAAGGCCGCCGCGGTGGCTGATGCGAACCTGCTTGCCGTACCCGCCGGCCCAGCCGGCGCGCGCGACGCGCCCGTCGGTCGCGGCGAGGATCGGCGTTCCGTAGCCTGCGCGGAAATCCATTCCCTTGTGCATCCTCGAATAACCAAGGATCGGGTGACGGCGCATCCCGAAGTTGGAAGATACCGATCCTGGTACGGGGCGTTGCAGCATTCCGCTCTGCTTGCCGACGCCGGATGCTTCGAACCATTGCTGCCCGGCGCCTTGGTTCCACTGCATCATCTGGATCTTCTTACCGCCGGAGCGTTCGAGGCCGGCGTAAAGCAGCTTGCCCGTTTCCGTCTCTCCCGTTTCGGCGCGTCGATGTTCGATGATGATGTCGAAATGGTCGCCCGCACCAAGGCTACCGACATTCACTTGCGATGCGATCGCCCGCAAATACGACTGCACCGCGCTGGCCGGCGCTCCGGAAGCGCGTGCGGCGCTGTATAGGCTGGAGCCGACCTGGCCCTGGATGCGAAGCGGCGTGTCGTCGACCGCGATCGGAATTCGCGCAAGCGCCAGCCGTCCTTCGGCACGGTTCACTTCGATCTTCAGATCGAAGCGGGCGCGGAAGGTGAGCGCTTCCAGCGGGCGGGCGACATTGCGATCGGCACGCCGACCAAGAGTCAGCGCCACCGGAGTTCCCTCCTTGATGTCGGAAAATTCGATCGAGCCGCCGATCAGCGCTTCAAGCCGGCCAGCCTCTTCGGTGGAAACGCCGGCCCGCTGCAGAACGCGCGCGAAACCGTCGCCTCTGCCGACCATCGCGGTCAGCTCTATGATCGGGCGTTCGGGAGTATCGGTAAGCGGACGGACCGCGTCGGTTGCTGCCATGCGGCGCCCGGTGTCGGCGCCATAAGCGAGCGGTCCGAAGGAGAAAGCGCGAGCCTCGTCCAGCTGCGCTTCGGTCAGCGCCGCGGGGACGGCGCCGGCGACGGGCTCAAGGCCCGGAGCGAGACTGACGGCCGCATAGCAAAGCGCCAGGATAGTAAGAGCGCCGCGGAACCATTCCGCGCTGCCGATCCGGACACCCAGATCGACCAAAAGATCAATGTCGGCGGCGCGCTGGAGGTCTTCGACGCGTTGCCCGAACCCACGCGAGATGGAAGGGCGGGCATGAATATTCCCAGGGCCGAGCGTTATGGCTCCGCCACCGTTGCCGGCCTCCATCTGCCCGAATTGATACAAGGCGAACTGCCCCCTCGAAAAACCGCTTGAAACCCCCGCCGGCGGTCGGTCGGCAGGTGGGGAGGGTTGTGAATAAAAAGGGTTAAAGTCAAATGAAGCCAGGACTTAAGCATTTGTAGCTGCGACGAATTGAGCGGTCCTGGCGACGAATGGAAAAAACTCGCCCGAACCAGTCCAGCTTGTTGCGCTGGGCGTCTGGAGCACCGACTTATCGGGCATGAGCGATTTCGCCCGCGCGCCCCTGATGGCGATATTGGGGCCTACCAACACCGGTAAGACCCATTTGGCGGTTGAGCGTATGTGTGCGCATTCCAGCGGGATGATCGGCTTTCCGCTGCGATTGCTGGCGCGCGAAGTTTATGATCGCGTGGTGAAATTGAAGGGCGTCAACCAGGTCGCCCTGATTACCGGCGAGGAAAAGATCCTTCCCAGGGAAGCGCGCTGGTTTCTTTGCACCGCGGAATCCATGCCGATGGAACGAGATTTCGCTTTCGTGGCGCTGGATGAAGCGCAGCTGGGATCCGATTTGGAACGGGGCCACGTTTTCACCGACCGCCTGCTGCACGCGCGGGGCCGCGAGGAAACGATGATCCTCGGATCCGAAAGTCTCGCGCCGATGGTCCGGTCCTTGCTGCCCAAGGCGGAGATAATCCGCCGGCCTCGCTTTTCGACTTTGAGCTATGCCGGAGCCACCAAATTGTCGCGCCTTCCGCCGCGCTCGGCGATCGTCGCCTTTTCGGCGGAGCAGGTTTACGCGGTGGCCGAAATGCTGCGCCGGATGCGCGGCGGCGCGGCAGTGGTGATGGGTGCGCTCAGCCCGCGGACCCGCAACGCTCAGGTCGATATGTTCCAGGCCGGTGAGGTCGATTATCTGGTCGCGACCGACGCGATCGGTATGGGGCTCAACATGGATGTAACCCATGTCGCCTTTGCCGGCCTTGCCAAATTCGACGGGCGGAAGCGGAGACGGCTTACGCCTGCCGAAATGGCGCAGATCGCCGGCCGCGCCGGGCGCCACCAACGCGACGGGACCTTCGGATCACTGGTGCTGGAGGGCGAACATGGGGCGGAGTTCCGGCCCGAAGAGATCGAGGCGATAGAGGAGCATCTTTTCGCGCCGCTGGACCATCTGTTCTGGCGCGAAGGCGCACCCGATTTCCGAAGCGTCGACGGGCTGGTCCGATCGTTAGAACGGCGGCCGGATCGGCCGGGCCTCAGAGCTGCGCCGGAGGCCGTAGATCTGGCGGTTTTGAAACGGCTGGCGCTCGACCCCGAAATCCAGGCCCGGGCAAGGGGCCTGGAACGAGTGCAAAGGTTGTGGGCGGCCTGCGGGCTTCCCGATTTTCGGAAAACAGGCCCCGAACATCATGCCCGGCTGGTCGCGCGCATCTATCTGCACCTTAGCGAGGGCAGTGGGCGGATTCCCGCGGATTGGTATGCCGCGGAGGTGGCGCGGCTCGAAAATGTCCAGGGCGACATCGACACCCTGGCCGACCGTATCGCCGGGGTCAGAACCTGGGCCTATATCGCGCACCGCGCGGACTGGTTGGCGGATCCGCAGGGGATGGCGGAGCGCACCCGGACGGTCGAGGAAAAGCTTTCCGACGCGCTGCACGAACGGCTGACCCAGCGCTTCGTCGACCGGCGTACCGCGGTGCTGATGCGCGATGTCGGCGGCAAGGGCGCCTCGGAATTTCCAGTGATCGTCGACGAACAAGGCGAAGTCTCCGTCGGCACCTATCCGATCGGGCGGCTTGAAGGCTTCCATTTCGAAGTGGACCCGGCGGCTCGGCATTCGGACCGCAAGATGCTGTTGGCCACCGCCGAAAGGCGGCTGGGCGGCGAATATGAAAAAAGGGCGGGCGCGCTGGTCGCGGATACCGATGCGCATTTCGATCTTCGAACCGAGCCCGACCAGCCCGTCGCCATAACATGGCGGGGGCACGAGGTGGCGCGGCTCGGCCGGGGCAAAAATCTGCTCAGCCCGCGGGTCCATCTCGACCGCCGTATTGACCGGGTGTCGGAGCGCGGACGCGAGGCCGTGATCGAACGGCTGAAGCGCTGGCTGCGGGGGCAGGCGGAACGATCTTTGGGGCCGCTCCGCGCCGCGGGGCTTGCTGCCCAGGACCCCAAGACGTCCCCGGAGGTCCGATCGATTCTGGCCCTGCTGGTGGACGAGGGCGGGGTCATAAAGCGCGAAGCCGTGGCAAGCCCATTGGCCGCGCTGGATCGCGACCAGCGCCGCGCGATCACCAGATTGCGCGTCCGGATCGGCGCCCTCGATCTGTTCATCCCGGACATATTGAAGCCGGAGGCGCGCCGATGGCGGGCGGCGCTGAAGGCGGTGGCGGCGGGCGAGACGATGCCGGCGCTTCCGCCGCAGTCCAGCGTCGCGCTGCCGGCGCCCACCGACCCCCACGACCGCATACTGCTCAGTCGGCTGGGCTTCAGGGCGGCCGGGCCGCAATGGCTGCGCGTCGACATGGTGGAACGGCTGGCCCGCCACGCGCACGAAGCCAGGACCGGAAAGCAGGCCAAGGTGGTGGACCAGGCCTTGATCACCTCGCTCGACCTCAAGCCCGAGACGGTGGCCAGGCTGATGCGCGACATCGGCTTCAGGCCTGCGGCCACCGAAGCCGGCTGGATCTGGAAGGGCCGCCTGTCGCAACGGACCAGTGCCGCCCCTCTTCCCAGCGGAGTATTTGCCGCACTCGCGGAGCTCAAGCGTGGCTGAAGCCGATCATCTGCGTCTCGACAAATTTCTGTGCTTCGCGCGCATCGTCAAATCGCGCCGCCAGGCCCAGGCGCTGGCGGAGCAGGGTCATTTGCGGGTCGGGGGCCGGCGGGTCGAGCGCGCCCATTTGCCGGTGCGCGTCGGCGATGTCCTGACCTTCGCAATGCGCGGAAGCGTCCGGATTTTGAAGGTCGAGGCGCTGCCGGTGCGGCGCGGGCCGCCGACCGAGGCCAGGATGCTCTATAGCGAAATGCCGAAGGGGCGTTGACGACCCAAGGCGAGAGTGACTAGGGATTCATGACCTCCGGGAGAAGTTTGGGACATGACCTACGTCGTCACTGAAGCCTGTATCCGCTGCAAATATATGGATTGCGTGGAAGTCTGTCCGGTGGATTGCTTCTATGAAGGCGATAATATGCTGGTGATAAATCCCAGCGAATGCATCGATTGCGGCGTCTGCGAGCCCGAATGCCCGGCCGAAGCGATCCTGCCCGATACCGAACCCGGGCTCGAAAAATGGCTGGAGGTAAATGCCACTTATTCGGCGGAATGGCCGAACCTTACCCGCAAGCGCGAATCCCCGGTGGATGCCGACGAACATAAGGGCGAGGAAGGCAAGTTCGAGAAGTATTTCTCCGCCGATCCCGGCCAGGGCGACTAAAGGCATTCCGGGCAAGGCATTCGCTGCGCTGGCTTTTGCGTCATTTTTGTGATACATACTCGTCATCGAAACGGCTGCGCGTTTGCATCCGTATTTTTGATCGACATTAATCGCCGCTAATTCACGCGACTGAAACTGCATCTTTGGGGCGGTGCAGCTTGGGCCCGGCATTGGCGGCTATTTCCACGGGAAGGTCTGGTAAATGGCAACGAAGGCGTTGAACTTCGACGTTGGCGATTATGTAGTATACCCCAAGCATGGCGTCGGCCGTGTCATTGAGCTGCAAAGCACCGACATTGCGGGCATGGAGCTGGAACTCTACGTCCTCCGTTTCGAAAAGGAGCGCATGACCTTGCGCGTCCCGACCAACAAGGCCGAGAGCGTCGGCATGCGCAAATTGTCGTCCGACAAGACGATGCAGGAAGCGCTTGCCACCTTGAAGGGCAAGCCCCGTGTGAAGCGCACCATGTGGTCGCGCCGCGCACAGGAATATGAAGCCAAGATCAATTCGGGCGATCTCGTTTCGATCGCCGAAGTGACCCGCGACCTGTTCCGTGCCGACGATCAGCCGGAGCAGAGCTATTCCGAACGCCAGATTTTCGAGGCGGCGTCCAGCCGCCTGGCGCGCGAGCTCGCAGCCATGGAGCAAGTGGACGAGCCGAAGGCATTGGAGAAGATCCTGGAGATCCTCAACAAGGCCGCGGCCATCTACAACAAGGACAAGATCCTCGAAAAATAAGCTTTGAGCTTATCATTCGATGCGAAAGGCGGCGCTTCCGAAAGGACGCCGCCTTTTTCGTTTGCGGACTCTTTCTTCAATGTGTATTGCGTCCATAACACAGTGAAAGGAAATTGCCATGCGCTTCCCGATGATTTTGGTATCGACGCTCGCCATCGCAGCTTGCGGCATGTCCGCGGACGCGCAGGAAGGCGAGGGAACGGGCCGCGTGACGAAACAGGATTTCAACATCGGCGCCTTCGAAGGCGTCGCGCTGGCCGGATCGCATGATGTGGTCGTGACCGTCGGCGGCGCCAGCGCGGTCCGCGCCGAGGGAGATGCCGAGATTATCGAGAAACTCGACATCCGGGTCGAAAACGGCACCTTGCGGGTCGGCACCAAGAAGGGGACCAATTGGTCGGTAGGTTTCATGCGAAACCGCGCGCCGGTTACGATCTATGTCTCGATGCCGAGCATTTCCTCCGCCGCGGTGGCCGGCTCCGGCGACATGCGTGTCGACAAGGTGGAGGGCAAAAGTTTCGATGCCTCCATTGCAGGATCGGGCGACCTGGAAATCGCGTCCATTCGCGTGGACGAGGCCGACTTCTCGGTCGCGGGGTCTGGAGACATAAAGGCGACCGGCAGCGCAGGAAACGCAAAGGTATCGATCGCGGGTTCGGGCGACGTCGATCTTGCTGGCGTGCAATCCCGGCAGGCTAATGTCTCGATCGTGGGCTCGGGCGGAGTCCAGGCCCAGGCCAGCGAGACCGCCGACATATCGATCATGGGGTCGGGCGACGTCTCCATCGCCGGCGGCGCGAAATGCACAATCAGCAAGCGAGGCTCGGGCGAAGTCCGCTGCGGCTGACCTTCCCGATCTTATCGCCTAATTAACCATCAAGCGGGCATGGTCCTTCCATGAAAAGGATCATGCCCGCTTTGCTTTTGCCCGCCTTGCTTTTTGCGGCGGGATCGGCGCCCGCCTGGGCCGCCGACAAGCATTTCACGATCACCGATTTCGACCGCATCCAGGTCGAAGGCCCGTATGAAGTCGCCCTTACCAGTGGCAAGGCGCCCTCCGCGCACGTCACCGGAAATGCCCGCGCGATTGAAAATGTCGCGGTCGAGGTCCAGGGCCGGATTCTGAAAATACGCCTCAACCGCTCCGCCTGGGGTGGTTATCCCGGCGAAACCAATGCCGCGCCGCGGGTCATCATAACGACTCCGGGATTGCGTTCGGCGTCGGTTGCGGGTTCCGGCCGCCTCACGATCGACAAGGTCAAGGCGATGCGCTTCGATATTTCGCTATCCGGAAGCGGCCAGGTCGCCCTTGGCAGTGTGGAGGCCGATGTTCTGGTGCTGGGCCTGGTTGGGTCGGGAGGCATGGAGGTTGGCGGAAAGGCGAAGTCGCTTCGCGCCTCGGTCCAGGGATCGGGCAATCTGGATGGACGGAAATTGTCGGTGGATGACGCGGTGATCATTGCGGAGACGACGGGAACCGTCGAATTGACGGCGCGCCGAACCGCCAAAATCAGGGCCACCGGCCAGGGCGATACCCTGGTCGCGGGAGAGGCGGCCTGCACGGTCGAGGCGCTCGGCTCCGGCCGGGTGCAATGCGGTGACTAAATCAGCGCCAGCGCCGAAAGCTTGACCATCAGGCCGGGCGGCAAGGCCGCCAGCCCTTCATCTTCGCCGTCGAAATCCCGGGGCGCGTCGGCAGCATCGAGATAGCGCCAGCCCTGATGTGCGCGCTTCGGGATCGCCCGCACCGGCACCAGCAGCGGATCCAGCCGAATGATCGTCCGCCGATCGCTGCCGTCGGCGAAACCCAGGATCGTCTGACGCGCCGCCAGCCGGTGTTTGACGATCCAGTAGATCGAACCCCCGATCAGTTCGTCCGCCCGCTTGGGCCGGAAACGGGTGACGACCGGCACTACACCGTCCGACAGCCGCGCTTCCTGGCGGCGCTTCAACGTGTCGAGGCTGGCGCAGCCGACCGCGACCTTGCTCATATTAAGGGGCATGGATCGATCCTTTGCCCATTTCATAGCATCAGATCAATGGTTTGCCTCTATCCGGCGAGGCCCGAGGCAACCGCGAGGCCGAGGAAGGCGAAAAACCCCATTGAATCGGTGATCATCGTGACGAACACCGATGAGGCGACCGCCGGATCCTGGTCGAGCCGTTCGAGGAGGACCGGCACGAGCACGCCGGCAAGGCCGGCTATGGCGATGTTGATCAGCATCGCGGCCGCGATCACCCCGCCCAGCGCCGCATTGGAAAAGACCAAAGCGGCGCCCGCCCCGATGAGGATTGCGATGGTCAGGCCATTGAGCAGCGCCAGCCTTACCTCTCGCGAGATGGTGCGCATCGTGTTGGACTGGGTGAGCTGGTTCATGGCGAGTGCTCGCACCGCGACCGCCATGGTCTGGGTACCGGCATTGCCGCCGATCGAGGCTACGATCGGCATCAATACGGCGAGCGCGACCATTTCTTCAATCGCGGCGCCGAACAAGGCGATTATGCTGGAGGCGACCAAAGCGGTGAAGAGATTGGCAATCAACCAGCGGATGCGAGCGCGATAGGAATCCCCGAGCGGCTGGTTGATGTCGCCTTCATCGCCCGCGCCCGACATCAACAGGGCGTCTTCGCTGGCTTCCTCCTGGATGATGTGAACGATGTCATCGACCGTGATCATTCCGACCAGCCGGCCGGCCTGATCGACCACGGCGGCCGAGATAAGGCCGTATTTCTGGAAGCGAAGCCCAACCTCTTCCTGATCCATATCGACCGGGATCAGGGTTTGTTCGCGCTGCATCAGGTCGGCGATGGCAAAGCTGCGGGGGGTACGCAGGATCCAGCTCAACAGCACGGAGCCAACCGGCTTGTGCTGGGGATCCACCACATAGACTTCCCAGAAATCCGTGGTGAGATTTTCCTCGCGCCGCAGATAATCGATCACCTGGCCCAGGGTCCAATGCTGAGGCACCGCGATCAGATCGCGCTGCATCAATCGGCCGGCCGATTCCTCGGGGAAGGTCAGCGCTTCCTCGATTGCCGCCCGATCGTCGGGATCCAGCGCGCGCAGTACCGCACGCTGATCATCCTCCTCCATATCCTCGATGATCGCGACCGCATCGTCGGTTTCGAGCTCGCCGGCAATTTCGGCGACCTGATGTGGCTCTAGCGCGTCGATCAGTTCCTCGCGGACCCAATCATTCATCTCGGCAAACACTTCGCCATCCAAAAGGTCGGCGATGGCTGAAGCCAATGCGCGTCGTTCGTCGCGATCGACGATTTCGAACAGATCGGCGACGTCTGCGGGATGGAGCGGGTCGACCAGCGCTCGCGCGCCCTCGGTATCCCCAGCCTCGACGCGCTCCATTACCTGGCGGACGAATTGCGGCTTCAGCCGGTCGTCTTCGTCCAGCCTGTCGTTGGAAGTGCTTGCCAGGGTCTCGCCGGGCGCTTCGAATTCGCTCTCGCTCATCGCCCTCTCCCCAAAAAGCCGCGTGGTCGCGCCCTTCCCTAGGCGGGCCGCGCCTTCATGTCGACATTTGTAAAGCGCGGGACTGGCATTGCGGCCGTCCGCCTCCTAAGTGCCGGGCCGACTCTTTGAAGGAGAAGATTATGGCAGACGAAGGCAATGAACTGGTTCTCACGCTCGACCGCGGAGGCGATGTCGTAATCCGTCTGCGCTCCGATCTCGCGCCCGGCCATGTCGACCGGATCAAGGAACTGGCCGGCGAAGGCTTTTACGACAATGTTGTCTTCCACCGCGTAATCGCCGGCTTCATGGCCCAGGGGGGCGACCCGACGGGTACCGGCATGGGCGGGTCCGATCGGCCTGATCTGAAGGCCGAATTCAGCAAGGAGCCGCATGTGCGCGGTGTCGCTTCGATGGCGCGGTCGCAAAATCCGAACAGTGCCAACAGCCAGTTCTTCATCTGCTTAGACGATGCGCGCTTCCTCGACGGCCAATATACTGTCTGGGGTGAGGTGATCGAAGGCATGGAACATGTCGACGCACTTCCCAAGGGAGAGCCGCCGAAGGAGCCCGGCAAGATATTGAAGGCCACGCTTCGCGGGTGACATGCCAAAGCCGGTCACCCTGATCACCGGCGCTTCATCGGGCCTTGGCGCGGAGTTTGCCCGCCAATGCGCACGGCGTGGCGACGAAATATTGCTCGTCGCCCGGCGGCAGGACCGCCTGGAAAAGCTGGCCGCGGAGCTTGGCGGCAAGGCCCACGTCCTTGTCGCCGATCTTGCGACCACCGGCGCCTCGGCCCGCTTGCTGTCGGAGATTGAGCGCCGGGGCTTCAGCGTAGAGATATTGATCAACAATGCGGGCTTTGGCCTCGCCGGCACCTTTGCGGAACTCCCGCTCGAACGCCAAAGCGAGATGATCGACCTCAATATAAAGGCGCTGACCGAGCTCACCCATCTGGTGCTGCCCGGGATGATCGCGCGGCGGAGCGGCGGGATCCTCAATATTGCCTCGACCGGCGCGTTTCAGGCAGGACCCGGCTTCGGCGTGTATTTCGCGACCAAGGCCTATGTGCTTTCCTTTACCGAAGCCCTGCACCAGGAGTTGAAGGGCTCGGGCGTCCGAGTGAGCGCCTTGTGCCCAGGACCGACGCGAACCGAATTCGGCGCCGTCGCGGGCGCGAGGGGCGAACGATTCGACCGCCTTGCCGCAGGCGCCGGCGGGGTGGTTTCGGCGGGGCTCAAAGGACTGGAGGCCAATCGGGCGGTCGCGATCCCCGGCCTCACCAACAAGATCAGTGCGCAATCGAACCGCTTCCTTCCTCGCGCGCTGGTGCGGCGGATCGTGGCTGCGCTGAAGCTCTAGTCGGCCTGTTCTGCGAGCAGATTGTCAAACAGCCAGTCGTGGAAAATCTTCACTGGCCGCCTGGAAAGCGACGACCGCCGGCAAGCGAACCAGTAACTGTAAGGGCTTTCGACCGCGATATCGAACAATTGCACCAGCCGTTCGTCGTGCGATTCCTTCAAATGGCTTTCCAGCATGAAGGCGACTCCAAGCCCCTGCGCCGCTGCGTCGAGGATCAATTGCCCGGAATCGAAATGGTCCTCCGCCGCAGGCTGGAGATCGGGCATTCCGACCGCCTCCTTCCAATATTTGAACGTGTCGGGAAGGTCGCGATGGAGGAAGATCGTGGCGTCCGCGAGCTGCGAGGGATGGGTGATCGCTTCCGGACCTTCGCGAAGCCCCCGTGCACCGATGGCAATCACCTTGTTGCTGTCGATCCGACGCGAATAAAGATGGGGGTCGACTTCGGTGGCCATCGCGATCGCCGCGTCCAGGCCCTCGTCGAGCCTGGCGAGCCCGTGCGCTCCCGTATCGATATCGATGTGCAACTCGGGGTGGAGCGTCCTGAGCCCGCCAAGATGAGGCATCAGTCGCTGCGAGGCGAACAGGGGGAGTACGGCCAGACGGAGGCGCATCAGGTCGCCATCACCGGCAGCGCGTTCCATGGCGCGTGCCAACGCATCGAGCGAGGGCCCTAGTTCCGCCAGCAGCCGCTCTCCGTCCGGATTGAGATGGATCGACTGGTGACGCCGCTCAAACAAAGGGTGGCCGATATGGCGTTCGAGCGACTGGATTCTGCGGCTAAGCGCGGGGGAGGAGAGCGCCAGCGCCTCGGCCGCCGACTTGACCGAACCGAGCCGCGCCACCTGGACGAAAGCTTCGATCGCGGTCAACGGAGGGAGCCTGCGCATGATTAGGTCCTTGATGTCGCAGTGCAAAAGTCCATCAATGCGCTCGCAAACCGCGCTCCGTCAGGCTTTTCCAAGTGCGTCTCGTGCATGCGTAACATATTTGTTCGCACTTGCACAATAAGTGTTGCAGTTCGAAAAAGAGGTGCCTTTCAGGCATCCTCTCCTAAAACTTTCACGGCCAGTCCTTCGGGGCTGGCCTTTTTTTTGACCTTCGCGAGCCCATGGGAGTGGAAGCGCCGTTGTCTCTTCCTATCTGTTCCTTTCGGGGCAAGAGGAGACGAATTTCATGGCGGACGAAGAAGCAGAGCCGAGGCGGCTGCAAGTCGCGAACATGCGACCCGACGATAGCGGCCGTGGCGTGGCGCGCGTTCCCCGGGCCATGTTGGACGCCTTGGGCATCAATGAAGGCGACGTCATCGAGCTGACCGGCAAGCGTTCGACCCCCGCCCGGGCGCTGCTTCCCTATCCCGAGGATGAAGGTCTCGACATCATTCGCCTGGACGGTCTTCAGCGTGCCAATGCCGAAATCGGATCGGGCGATTTCGTGACGATCCGCAAGGCGGAATCAAAGGCCGCCCAGCGCGTGATTTTCGCCCCCGCACAAAAGAATCTGCGGCTGCAGGGTTCAGCGCAGGCGCTCAAACGAAGCTTTGGGATGAAGCCCGTAACCGCCGGCGACGTGGTCTCCACGACCGGCCAGCAGCAGGTTTCGCGCGGCGACATTCCGCCCGAGCTTCGGCAGATGTTCAACGCGCCAGCTTATGCGCTGCAGGAGATACGCCTCAACGTCGTCTCCACTACGCCCAAGGGCATCGTCCATATCGACCAGAATACCGAGGTCGAGCTTCGCGCCGAATATACCGAAGCCAAGGATCAGCGCCGCGCCGACGTCACTTATGACGATCTGGGCGGCATCGGCAGCACGATCGACCAATTGCGCGAGATGGTCGAACTGCCGCTTCGTTATCCCGAAATCTTCGAACGGCTGGGCGTCGATCCGCCAAAGGGCGTCTTGCTGCATGGCCCGCCGGGCACCGGCAAGACCCGGCTGGCGCGCGCCGTCGCCAATGAAAGCGACGCCAATTTCTTTCATATTGCGGGTCCCGAGATCATGGGGTCGGCCTATGGCGAGAGCGAAAAGAAGCTTCGCGAATTGTTTGAAGAGGCGGCCGGGGCCGCGCCTTCGATCATCTTCATCGACGAGATCGATTCCATCGCCCCCAAGCGCGCGCAGGTTTCGGGGGAAACCGAAAAGAGGCTGGTCGCGCAGTTGTTAACCTTGCTGGACGGGCTCGAGCCGCGTCAGAATGTGGTAGTGATCGCCGCCACCAATAGGCCGGAAGCGATCGACGAGGCGCTCCGCCGTCCGGGCCGCTTCGACCGCGAAATCGTGATCGGCGTCCCCGACGAAAATGGCCGGCGCGAGATTTTGGGTATCCATACGCGCGGCATGCCGCTGGACAGCGCTGTCGATCTGACGGGCCTTGCACGGCGCACTTACGGCTTTGTCGGCGCCGACCTTGCCGCCCTCACGCGCGAGGCTGCGATCGAGGCGGTCCGACGGATCATGCCCAAGATCAACCTGGAGGAAGGCACGATCCCACCGGAAGTGCTGGAGAACCTGTCTGTCACCGCGTCGGATTTCGAGGAAGCGCTGAAGCGCGTGCAACCGTCGGCAATGCGCGAAGTGATGGTCCAGGCGCCCAATGTCAGCTGGGACGATATTGGCGGTCTGGACGATGCGCGCGAGCGTCTTCGCGAAGGCGTCGAGCTTCCGTTAAAGGATCCGGAAGCGTTCAAGCGGCTGGGCATCCGGCCGGCCAAGGGGTTCCTGCTTTACGGTCCCCCGGGCACCGGCAAGACCCTGCTCGCCAAAGCCACCGCGCGCGAGGCGGAGGCAAATTTCATCGCCACCAAATCGTCGGATCTATTGTCCAAATGGTATGGCGAATCCGAACAGCAGATCGCCCGCCTGTTCGCGCGGGCGCGGCAGGTGGCGCCGACCGTCATCTTCATCGACGAACTGGACAGCCTGGTGCCGGCGCGGGGCGGCGGCATGGGCGAGCCGCAGGTCACCGAACGGGTGGTGAATACGATCCTCGCGGAAATGGACGGCCTGGAAGAATTGCAATCGGTGGTGGTGATCGGCGCGACAAACCGGCCCAATCTGATCGACCCCGCTTTGCTCCGTCCGGGCCGTTTCGACGAGCTGATCTATGTCCCAGTCCCCGATGAAGGCGGGCGCCTTCGTATTCTTGGCATCCATACCAAGGATATGCCGCTCGCCGAGGACGTCGACCTGGCGGACATGGCGGCGCGCACCGACCGTTTCACCGGCGCGGACCTGGAAGATCTCGTCCGCCGCGCGGGCCTGTTCGCGCTTCGCGAATCGCTGGGCGCAACGGTCGTGACGGGCGCGCATTTTGAAGCGGCGCTCAAGGAAACACGGGCGTCCGTCACTCCCGAAATGGAACGGGACTATGAAGAGATTAGATCCAAGATAAAGCAGGAGGCGATGAGCAGTGGCGGGATCGGATTCATTTCGCCCGGGATGCTTACGCCGCGGGGCCCGAAGGGTTGAAGCGAAGCCTGGTCCATAGGGCCAGGCCCAGCATCAATGCCCCGGTTACTAAGAAGGGAAGCGGCATCCAGAGGCCATAGGCCGCCACGCCCAGCGCAGGCGCCATTATGTAGGCGACCCCGTTCACCGAGGTCACCATTCCGGCGACTTCATTCTGCTCTTCGGGTTCGACCGACAGCGAAGCGCCACTGGTGAAACCGGGCCTGAAAAAACCGAAACCAAGCGAGGCCAGCGCGAACCCGCAGGTCATGCCGTAGACCCCCGACGACAGGCCCGTCATCACGGATCCGGCGGTCGCAAGGACGGAGCCCCAGAAGACCAGAAGCCTCGGGCTGAGCTTCAGCTGGGGGATCAGCCACCATTGGGCGAGCAAAGTGGCCGCGGCGCCGGCGATCAGCACCAGAGCGATCCAATGTTGGGCATCGCTGAGGGGGAGCGACAGTCGATCGATCACATGAAAGCCGATCACTCCCAGCATCGCCGCATGGCCATGCCCGCCGACCACGCCGATCAGGTGCCAGGCGAGGATGCGCGGGTCGGTCCAGCTGAGCTTGGCCGCAACCTGTTCCGAAGGCCTGGGCTCCGCTCCGCCGCCATAGCCTCCGGTCGATGGATATTCGACGATCTGGCCCCGTGCGGAATGACGCGGCGTGTCGTCCGGCAGGCGAAAGACGACCGCCCAAAGGACGATCAGGCCAATCCCGGCAAAGACGATCAAAGGTCCGGAAAGCCCGAGAGGATAGAAAATGAACAAGGGTGCGATGGCGGGCCCGATGATCGTTCCAAGGCCGAACGAAGAGGCGATGGCCGCCAGCCCGTTGGTCCGTTGCACGCCTTCCGTTCGCGCGGCGATATAGGCCTGGACGGCCGGCGGAGACGCCGATCCCAGCCCGCCATAGATGGCGCGCCCGAAGATAAAGATCACGAATACGGTCATGGGCGCGAGCATTCCAGCAAGGCCCGCCGCCAGCACCCCGCCGCAGACCAGCATCGAAGTGATGAAGCCATAAAGCCCCAGCCGCATCAGCGCCCGGCGCCCGCGCCGGTCGGATCGCCGCGCCCAATGCGGCGCGGTCATCACCCAGATAACGGCCGATAGGCTGAAGGCGATCACCACCCAAAGATCGGGTATCCCAAGCTGGCGTCCGATCGACGGCATAAGCGATTGCATCGCCGTATTTCCCGACGCCGCGACCAGCATCACCGCGAACAGCAAGGCGAAGCGGCCGCGCGGCAAGGCGGACGAGGCTGCAAGGTCGATCTTTTCGGCCGAATTCATGCGAAGGTCCCGGAAAAGAAGCGGCTTGTCCCGAAACCGGCGCATTTGGGGTTTCGCGATGTCTCGCCCTTGCCATTACGGCGTTGATTTGCCAACGCACACGCATAGCTTCAGAAACTTTACGGGATCGATAATGACAGTTTCGGCCGATCAAGCCCGACAGGATGGAGCCTTTGCGCCCCGCGCCAATGGCGGCCCCGCTCTGGCCTTCCTGCGCGGATTTCTGAAGCATCCAGTGATGGTGGGGTCGATAATCCCGTCATCCCGCATCCTGATCGAGAAGATGCTGGAACCGGTCGATTGGGCCAATTGCAAATTATTCGTCGAATATGGTCCGGGCGTCGGCACCTTCACTCAGCATATCCTCGACCGGCTCACTCCGGATGCGACCTTGCTCACGATCGATACCAATCCCGATTTCACCGAATATCTCGGCCGAAAGATAAGGGATTCGCGCCTTATCGCGGTTACCGGATCGGCCGCCGACGTGGGCGAGATCATGGCCGACGCCGGGTTCGACCGCGCCGACTTCATCCTGTCGGGGCTGCCTTTTTCCACCTTGCCGCCAGGCGTGGGGGCGACGATCGCGGAGGAAACCGCTGCGGCCCTGCGACCCGACGGGGCGTTTCTGGTTTATCAATTCTCGCCGAAGGTCCGCGACTTCATCGCGCCTCACTTCACCCGGATCGATCGCGGGTTCGAATGGCGCAACATTCCCCCTGCGACATTATTCTGGGCGTGGAAGGATTAGCGGCCGTTCAGCCCGAAATTAAGGCGGCGGGTCACATTATAGTCCATCGTTGCCACCAGGAAATGGGCGGCACTCCATTTCAGCCGGTTGAACCAGCCGCGATGTGCGCGATGTTCTTCGCGGGTTATCCGTTTGCTGTCCGCGATTTCATGGTCGATGAACTGCCGCATTTGCGCCGCGAAGGCGGGGTCGTCGATCCGCAGCATCATTTCCATGTTGAGATAGAGGCTGCGCATGTCGAAATTCGCCGATCCGATATGCACGACATCGTCGATAACGATCAGTTTGGTGTGCAGTTTCGACGGCTGATATTCATATATTTCGGCGCCGCGCTTCAATAGGCGCCAATAAGTGTGACGGGCCGCGCCGATGGTGGTGTTATTGTCGGATTTCGAAGCGGTCACGACCCGCGCCCGGCCTCGTTGGGCGATCGCGTAAATTCGCCTCAGCATCGTTCGGCTTGGCGAAAAATAAGCGGCGATCATGTCGAGGCGCGTGGCCCGCAGCATGTCATTTTTGACCGAGCGTGCCCAGGGGCTAAGCCGCCGTGTCGGGCCGCCGAACAGCCAGCGGAATGGGCCATCATCAACGCTGTGCTCGCCGATCATCGAACGCAATTGGCGCAGCCGCGAATGGGGATTCTTCGCCCAGCGCAATAGGTTGTCGAAATAATTGGCAAGACAGGCGACCCCCGGTCCGTCGACCTGCAATCCCAGGTCGCGCCACGAATTCTCTCCCAGTCGGCCAAAATATTCATCGGTCACGTTGAAGCCGCCCACCATCACCGATTTTTCGTCGGCCAGTGCCAGTTTTTGATGATTGCGGAGCAAATAACGGCGTCCCCAGCGCGGCTGGAATCGGCAAAATTGACTGGGTCCATCGATCAGGGGCTTGAAGAAAAGGGCGTCGTCGGCGTCCGTCCCAAACCCATCCACCAGCAACGAAACCTTCACACCGCGCGCCACCGCGGCCAGCAACGCATCCCGGACACGGGTCCCGGAATGATCGGCGTCGAACATGTAATAGAGCAGGCGCAGAGTTCGCTCCGCGCCGTCGATCAGCGCCACGAGGGCGTCCAGCCGCTCCGGCCCGTCGGCAAGCAGCGTCAGACGATTGCCATCCACATCGGCCGGCAAGATGTTCAATTTCGGCGGATTTTGCTCAGCCATAAAGGCGTCCATGCGGCCCCGTGCGGTCGAGCGCAACCCCCCGAAAATGTTGACATTCGCCAGGGCGGTCGCTACCTCCCCGCCTTTCCCATCAGCCTTATCCAAGCGGAGCTGCTTCATGGCGCGCGTTACCGTCGAAGATTGTGTCGACAAGATCCCCAACCGTTTTGACCTGGTGCTGCTTTCGGCGCAGCGGGCACGGCAGATTTCCGGCGGCGCCGATCTCACCATCGATCGCGACCGCGACAAGAATCCGGTCGTGGCGCTGCGCGAAATCGCCGAGCAGACCGTGAAGCCCAAGCATCTCGAAGAGGCAGTCGTCAGCAATCTGCAGCGCGTTCAGGTCGACGATGACGATGCGCCGGATGAAGTGGGTTCGCTCAGCGCATCGGCCGAGGCGCTTCGCCTGACTGCCGCCGCGCCGCCGCGCAACACCAACCTGGCCGGCGACTACGAATAAGTCAGATTGGGGAGCGGCGGGATGACCAATGCCGCTTTCACCCTGTTCGATACGCCGATCGGGCGCTGCGCCATCCTGTGGCGCGGCGCCCTTGTCATTGGGGCATCCCTCGCTGAAGCCGACGACCAGAAAATGCGCCAGGCTCTTCGCCGGCGCTTTCCCGAAGCTCGTGCGGAAGACCCACCGCCCGTCATCGCTGCGGCGATCGAGGCCGTGGTCAGGCTGCTCAGCGGCGAGCGCGAGGATTTTGCCGGAATTCAATTTGATTTGAGCGCCGTGCCCGAATTCGATCGCCGCGTGCTGGAGGCCTGTTTCGCCATACCCCCCGGCGAGACTCGCACCTATGGCGATATTGCCAGGCAACTCGGCGCCCCGGGTGCAGCGCGGGCTGTTGGCCGGGCGCTGGGGCACAATCCGATCCCGATCATCATCCCCTGCCACCGCGTACTGGCGTCGGATGGCAAGTCCGGCGGATTTTCCGCGCCGGGCGGGGCAGCCACGAAGCTCAAAATGCTTCGGATCGAGCGCGCCAGGCGCGGCGACCATCCCATGCTGTTCGATGAACTGGAGTGGAGCGTGGCTCCCGGGCCTAGGCCAGCTTGAGCGAGACGGGCGCGCGATCCGTGGGCTGCGGTTCGGCCTGGGGCCGTCCGCTCCAGAGGCCATCGGGCCGATCGATCCATTCAAGGTCGCCTAAAGATAGCGGCCTTCCATCGGCCGAACGAACCGCCATCGGGGCGATAGGCTGAAGGTTCTGGCGGTCGACCAGCACCGGATTGCTCGGCTCCGACGAAACCCAGCGTTCGCCCCATTGGCGAAGCGAAATCAGCACCGGAAGCAGTTCGCGACCCTTGTCGGTCAGTTTATAGGCGACCTTGCGCCGGTCGGTGGCATCCGGCTCGCGCTCCAGGATTTCATGTTCGACGAGGCCCGCGAGCCGATTAGAAAGGATGTTGCGCGCGATCCCCAAAGTGGATTGGAATTCCTCGAAATGGGAAAGCCCGTTGAACGCACCCCGCACGATCAGGAACGACCAGCGTTCACCGATCACCTCCAGCGCGGCCACGATGGAACATTGCTGCAGCATCTGCCGATGTCGTTCAAGATTCAGCATTCTTATCCAACCCTACGCTCTTTTGACCAGAAATCCATGCACCTGTTCGTAATTAGTTGCAAAAAGAAACTGACTTTAATATAGGTTGCGTTCCAAAACTAATCTGGGAGCGCATCATGTTTAGAACCGCCATTATCGCATTGGCCTTCGCGGCGACGCCCGCTTTGGCTTCGTCCCATTATGTCGCCAAGCCGGCGAGTCCGGCCGAGGCCCGTATCGTCATCAAGGACATTCTGTGGAAATGCGGCGACGACGGCTGTGCCGCCACCAAGAGCAACAGCCGCCCGGCGGTGGTCTGCTCTGCCCTGGTGAAAAAGGTTGGCGCGCTGCGCAGTTTCAGCGTGGCTGGCGTGCCGCTTTCGTCCGAGGACCTCGAAAAGTGCAACGCCAAGGCCAGTTAATGGCTTTTTACGTTGCAACGCCGCGGCACCGCACCCCATGTTGGTGCGGTGCTGAGGCAATATGAACTTCTGGAAAAAATAAGGGCCTACGACCCCGACGCCGACGAGGCGATGATCAACCGCGCCTACGTATTTTCGATGAAGGCGCATGGCAGCCAGAAACGCGCTTCGGGTGACCCTTATTACAGCCATCCGATAGAGGTGGCGGGCATCCTCACCGACCTTCATCTCGATGACGAGACCATCGTCACCGCGATATTGCACGATACGATCGAGGATACCGTCGCGACCCCGGAGGAAGTCGAAAGGCTCTTCGGTCCCAACGTCGCCCGGCTGGTCGACGGCGTCACCAAATTGTCGAAGATCGAAGCGCAGAGCGAAAGCCAGCGCGCGGCCGAAAATCTGCGCAAGTTCCTGCTCGCCATGTCGGGCGACATTCGCGTTCTTTTAGTGAAGCTCGCCGACCGCCTGCACAATATGCGCACGCTCCATTTCATCGGCAGCGAGGAGAAAAGGCGCCGCATCGCCCGCGAAACGATGGATATATATGCGCCGCTTGCCGAGCGGATCGGCATGTACGAATTCATGACCGAAATGCAGACTTTGGCCTTCAGGGAGGTCGAACCCGATGCCTACGCCTCGATCTCCAAGCGGCTCGAGCAACTTCACAAAGGGGGCGGCGATGATCTGATCGAACGGATCGGCCGCGGGCTCACCGCGCATCTGGAGGCTAGCGGGATCGAGGCCGAGGTTCAGGGACGGCAAAAGCATCCCTTTTCGATCTGGCGCAAGATGGCGGAGCGGCATGTCAGTTTCGAACAATTGTCTGACGTGATGGCGTTCCGCGCGGTCGTCGACAATGTCGAAGATTGCTACCGGACATTGGGCATCATCCATCAGCGCTGGCCGATGGTGCCCGGGCGCTTCAAGGATTTCATCTCGACCCCAAAGCGCAACGGATATCGATCGCTCCACACCACCATCATTCACGACGAGAATATGCGGATCGAAATCCAGATCCGAACCAAGGGAATGCATGCGCAGGCCGAACACGGCCTGGCTGCCCACTGGGCCTATAAGGAGGGCCGCGAGGCGGCAGAGGCGGAACATCCCTGGATCAACGATCTGATCGAGATCCTCGAGCATGCCGGAAGCCCGGAGGAACTGCTCGAACATACAAGAATGGCGATGTATCAAGACCGGATCTTCGCCTTCACGCCGAAGGGCGAACTGATCCAATTGCCCAAGGGTGCGACCCCGGTCGATTTCGCTTATGCGGTCCATACCGACCTTGGCGACCAGACGGTCGGGGCCAAGGTCAACGGGCGGGTAATGCCGCTCCGAACGCCGCTCGACAATGGCGACCAGGTCGAGATCCTCGTATCCAAGGCCCAGCATCCGCAGCCCGCCTGGCTGAGCTTCGTGGTGACGGGCAAGGCACGCGCCAAAATCCGCCGCTTCGTGAAGTCGAAGGAGCGCGAGGAGACGGTGGCGTTGGGCAAGAAGATTTTCGACGAAATCGTCGAGCGCCTCCCGGCTCCGCTTGGGTGGGAGGCGATTGCCGAGGCCCTGAAACGCCTCAACCTGCACGACGACGAGGCATTGATGGAGGCGATCGCCCTCAAACGCGTCGATGATGTCGCGGTGATGGAAGCGTTGATGCCGGGGTCGGCCCTGAAGAAGGGGGTCAAACCCCCGCCGCAGCGACAAGCGATTTCGATCAAGGGCCTCACACCGGGCGTCGCCTTCCAGCTCGCGACCTGCTGTCATCCCATACCGGGGGACCGGATCGTGGGATTAAGGCGCGAGGGCGAGGGGATCGAGGTCCATACGATCGGCTGCGACCAATTGGCGGATGGTATCGACGCGGATTGGGTCGATCTGGCCTGGGGCGATGAATCCGACGGCGGCGCCGCGCGGCTTTGCGTGGTGATCAAGAACGAGCCGGGATCGCTGGCGGTGATTGCCGGCATACTTGGAAGTCACGGCGCCAATATCGTCGGCATGGAGCAGGTTAGCCGCGACGGCAGCTTCCACACATTCAATCTGGATATCGAAGTCCACGATCTGCAGCATCTGATGCGCATCCTTGCCGCGCTCCGCGCCACCGACGTGGTATCGACGGCGGAGCGGCTCTAGCCTATCTGACGCATCATGACCGACACGCCCGCATCGATGACCTATGGGGGCTACCTCGCCCTCGACCAATTGCTTTCGGCCCAGCATCCGATTTCGGACCTGCATGACGAGATGCTGTTCGTCATCATCCACCAGGCCAAGGAGCTGTGGCTGAAGCAAATTATTCACGAGCTTATATTGTCGCGCGAATTGATCCGCGGCGACCAACTGGTCCAGGTCCACAAAAGCTTGTCGCGCGTGTCGCGTATCCAGGCGGTGATGACATTAAGCTGGGATGTGCTGGCCACAATGACCCCGGCCGATTACAGCAGTTTCAGGGACGTGCTGGGTGCAAGTTCCGGGTTTCAGTCGGCCCAATTCAGGCAGATGGAATATTTGCTGGGTATCAAGGACGGGACGCACCTTCGCCATCAGGAGGAAGGATCCGCGCAATATCCGGCGCTGGGCGCGGCGCTACGGCAGCCAAGCCTCTGGGACGAAGCCAATCGGGCGCTGGCGCGCGCCGGCTTCAAGCTGCCGGCCGAGGCGATGGAGCGCGACTGGACTGAGACTTATCGGCCCAGTGAAGGCGTGGAAGATGCCTGGGCCGAAGTCTATCGCGATACGGCTCACTGGTGGCCGCTCTATCAGTTAGCCGAGAAACTGGTCGATATAGACGATTCGCTTGCCACCTGGCGCCACAAGCATGTCCTGACAGTAGAGCGGATCATTGGCCTGAAGCGGGGCACGGGTGGCACTGCTGGGGTGGTCTATCTGCAGTCGACCGTCGGAAAACGAGCCTTTCCAGAGCTTTGGTCGCTCAGGACGAGGATTTAAACGCCGCTCAACGTACAATTGCATTAGGGTATCGTTAAACTCAGGCCGACTTCGCGGTCAAAGTTGCCGTTTGCGGCTTAAATTCCGGAACAGCATCGCTCAGCAGCGCAATGGCCTGGAGCTCGTCGCCGTCCTGCAACGCCAGCTGAAGGCGCTGCAGGCGTTCTTCCAGCTCTCCCCAAGGGATGAATGCTTCATCGGCCCGCATAATTCGCTGGTGTTTCGTCGGCTGCGGATTTCCGCCTATTAGGAGCTCTTCGTAGAGCTTCTCGCCCTGCCTGAGCCCAATCTCGACGATTTCGATATCGCCATCGGGATGCTCGGCGTCCCGAACCGTTAGGCCGGCAAGCCGCACCATCGTTTTAGCAAGTTCGGAGATCTTCACAGGCGTTCCCATGTCGAGGACGTAGACCTCACCGCCGATAGCCATGGCGCCCGATTGGATGACCAGTTGAGCTGCTTCAGGGATGGTCATGAAGTAACGAGTGATGTCCTTGTGAGTAAGCGTTATCGGCCCGCCCGCTTGGATTTGCCGCTCGAACTGAGGGACGACTGAGCCGCTGGAGCCTAGCACATTCCCGAAGCGCACCATCGCGAATTTGGTGGTACTGCCGCGGGCGGCCAAGGCTTGAAGGATCAATTCGCAAAGACGCTTGCTGGCCCCCATGATGTTTGTCGGACGCACAGCCTTATCTGTGCTGATCAGGATGAAGTTTTTAACTCCTGCGCGCTCGGCTTCCTTGGCGGCTATCAACGTTCCTACAACATTATTTCGTAGGCCTTCGGTCGGATTGGCTTCAACCAACGGCACGTGTTTGTAAGCGGCCGCATGAAATACGGTGGCCGGCTGACATCGTGCAAAGATGGTCCGGATACGAGATGCGTCAGTCGCATTGGCAATATAAGGCAGGATCTCAGGTGGATTGGAGAACTGATTTTCGCTGAGCTGCTCGCGCAGCTCTTGCTCTATTGAATAAAGCGCATATTCCGACATCTCCAACAGGATCAAAGTTTTCGGTTGCAGCTTAATTATCTGTCGGCATAGCTCACCCCCGATTGAACCCCCCGCCCCAGTAACTAGCACAGTTTTTCCAACGATCGTCCTGCCCAGCAAGAGTTGGTTAGGGGCGACCGGATCACGGCCAAGCAGATCTTCGACTTTAAGCTCCCGAAGGTCGTTAATCGACACTCGGCCGTCCATAATGGCGCGCATGTTTGGAAGCGTTTGCACGTGCACAGGATAGTCCTCGAGTCCACGAACTATCTTCTTTCGCTTACTTCTTCCTGCCGCGGGAATAGCCAGCAGCACGTCGCTTATTTCCAACCTTTCCACTGTCCGGCCAAGCTTCGCCGAATGATAGATTGGGATGCCGTCCAACACCTGTCCGTCTAAGCGCCCGTCATCGTCTATATAGGCGGATAAGGACATACTCGGCTCATGCCGGATTGACGCTGCTAGTTGCTGGCCCGCGGCGCCAGCGCCGTAAATCAGCACTCGTTTCTGGACTCCATCGTAAAGCCGCTGACCACGCACCTCTATGAAGAGGTATCGGGCGGTAATTCGACTGAGGCAGAGCAGGACAAAAAAGATTAGTGGCTGCAAAACCGAAATGGTGCGTGGCAAGTCCGGCACTGGGAAAAGCACGAATAGCAACGTCAAAGGCGCGGCAAGCAGCCCGCAGGCTCGCGCCAACCCAATCATCGTCCCCGCGCCGGCCACTCGGAAAATGGCGCGGTAGACTCCCCTGAAATAGGCGATTGGCAGCCAAAGAAGAACCGCGGCGATCATGTAGGTCCGCACCGGCGCGCTCGACAGCATCCACTCGCCGAGCCGGAGTGAGAAAGCGATCCACGTCGCAGCGATGCAGAGAGCCACATCGAAGATTGTGACGAGCACACGCTTTTCCAGCCGGCCTAGATCGGCGAGGCGGTTGAGTATTGTGCTGACAATATCACCGTTGATAATACGCACTCGCTAGCTTCCCTTACGCAATGCAAATCTGAAATTAAGGCCGGCCGCTGCGGCGGCAAGGCCTGTGGGCCGATTACTCGCAACTGGCAAGAATACTATAATCTCCCGTAGGCGCACAAATAGCGTTGTGGTTAAGCCGGTCTACGAGGATTGCCTCAGACTCGACTGCATTCGAAAAGGATGCGAATCTACCATAGTACCTGTCAAGGGGCGGGCGCCTTCCAGGCAGGCGCATCGTGGATTGTTCCACTGCTCGGGAACGCATTACGCGCCGAGTGCCGGACGGATGTTGAGCAGCTGTCGGATCCGCCGCCTGGGTGGCAAGTCCTAGTCGGCCCGGGACGCTTGGTTGGCCGGCTCCGGCAAAAACGCCGCGCAGCACGCGTGGCCGCCTCTTCGGAAGGGGCCCATCGGTTTTCGCGTCCTCCATGGTGCCGCCGCGATGCTTGCAAAGCAGTCCAAAATCGCTAATCGGAGCGATCGGTGCCGGACGATTGATTACTCGGGACCAGCGCTTCGAGGTGGGTAACCAAGTGTCTAAGGCGATGAAGTGGCGTAAGCCTGCGGTCTGGCTAGCGCCGCTGTTCCTCGTGGTTACATTTACGCTCGGCGGGGGAGCGCGAGCCGACATCACGTCACTCGTCTTCCTGCGCCCTTTAGCTGCACTTTTTCTCGGGGTCGGCATCCTCAATTTGCGCCGCGACGATATCGAGCGGCATCGGATGCTTTTCGGTTGCTTGGTGGCAGTTGGAGTCCTTGCGCTTGTTCAGCTAATTCCGTTGCCGCCCGCCCTCTGGCATCAGCTTCCCGGCCATCAGATTGTGCGCGACATCGACGCAGCGCTGGGGCTCGGCGGGGTGTGGCGCCCGATTAGTTTAGCCCCAAATGGCACGCTGAATGCCTTGCTGTCGTTGTTGGTGCCCGCAGCATTGCTCGTCCATGTGGCGAAGCTGGACACGGCGGGAGTCCGGCGGCTGGTGGTAATTTTGATTTTCCTCGGGCTTTTCAGCGCAATTATTGGGATTGCCCAAGCGGTTGGGCCTCGTGGGGGCGGCCTTTACTTCTACCGAATAACGAATCAGAGTTTTGCGGTTGGCCTTTTCGCCAACCGCAATCACCAGGCGGTTGTTTTAGCTTGTCTTTTTCCTATGCTTGCCGCCTTTGCGTCTTTCCCGGCCAAATTGGCATCAAATGCGAAGATGCGCCTGGTCCTCGTTTTGCTGGCTGGCGTCGCACTAATCCCCCTTTTGCTTATAACTGGTTCGAGATTGGGGGTGGGGCTCGGTGCTCTTGGAATCCTTGCAGCTCGCTGGGTTTATCGAGCTCCCGATACGCCGAGCGTGAAACGCCGGGAATCCAAGCCAAGGAACTACACCCCCCTGATCGTGGCGACCGCCGTGATAGGACTGGTTGTCATAACGGCCCTGTTGGCTCAGGTTTCAGTATTCGGACGCTTCACGGACGCTTCGGACGCGCTGACGGACATTCGCTTCAGGGTCTGGCAGCCAATCATGGAAGCAACCTGGGTTTTCTTCCCGTTCGGATCCGGGTTGGGATCGTTCGCCGAGGTATACAGGATTTATGAACCAACCGAGCTGCTCCGCGCCACGTATCTGAACCACGCGCACAATGACTTGCTTGAAGTGTGCTTAACTGCTGGTGTGGCTGGTCTGGCAATCATATGTGTGGCTTCGGCTTCCCTCGCACGGTCCCTGGTCCGAACAGCCCGGTCCCGATATGTCGATTCAGAGATTTCTCCGCTCAATCGTATGGGCGCGGCCGTCGTGGTTATGCTGGCCATCGGAAGCCTCGTCGACTATCCTTTGCGCACACCGTCGATCGCTTGCATCTTCATTCTGGCGGCGGTATGCCTCAGGCATGACCGGACAACCGATCGGTGACAGTCCGTAATCTTTTCAACTCATCATCCGCCAAGATCGGTCGATTCATGAAATTTACCGCTATGCAAAGATTGCTTGTGGCAGGTCTGCTTTTGCCGCTGGCCGCCTGTGCCGGGGGGGGGGGCTGTACAGGCGAGCCCTGAGCTTGCAGTGGTGCGCGGCAAGGCCCTCCCGGCGCCGTCAAGGAGTGATACCGCGGCGAGCTCGGTAGACTACGTAATCGGACCGCTCGACAAGCTTAGCATTAGCGTACTTGGGCTTGAGGAGCTTTCGCGGGACGAAATTCTTGTCGATGCCGGTGGGAACCTCGGCGTGCCACTTGTTGGCACCGTCCACGCGGGCGGCCTTTCGCCTACGGAGCTGGCTACGATCATCGCGGAGGGCCTTCGGGCCAAAAAGGTGCGCGATCCTCGAGTTACCGTCTCTATGGCGGAGATTGTCAGCCAGTTGGTCGCGGTAGAGGGTGAGGTGAAGCAGCCCGGCCTGTTCCGGATGGAGGGCCGCATGTCTCTGCTGCGCGCCATCGCAAAGGCGGAGGGCCCGACTGAGTTCGCGCGAACCAATGAGGTTCTCATTTTTAGGACGGTTGCGGGGCAGCGGCTTGTCGGAGTTTATGACCTGCGCGCTCTGAGGAGTGGGACCTATAACGATCCGCAAGTTTTTGCCGATGACCTCATCGTCGTTGGCGATTCTCCGAAGCGGAGGATATTCAAAACACTGATCGAAGGTGCCGCCTTGCTCAGCCCTCTCGTTATACTTTTGCAGTGAGTCCTCGTCCAATGCTGATCTCGAATTTACCAGGCGGCAATTTGACGCAGTTCGGCGCTGACTCGGCCTTAGTTCGCCCGGAACAGGAGAGCCGGTCGGCTGCTCCCGCGCTCTTACGATACTGGGCCATTCTGAAAAAATGGAAATGGGTCGTCGCCGGGGTAGTAACTGGCTGTGTCGTCCTTGGACTGGTCGTAACGCTGCTGATGACACGTCAATACACGGCCATTACGCGACTCGAGATAAGTCGTGAAAAACAACAGGTCACCGCTGGAGAAAGCCTCGAATCCGCAGACGCGAGCCGGGATCTTGAATTCTACCAAACTCAGTACGCCCTTCTTGAATCGCCGTCCTTGGCCCAACGCGTATCTCGGCGCTTGAAACTTGCTGCAAACGAACGCTTCTTCGAGGCTCATGGGGAGAGCCCCGAAGATGGCGATGTATTAGAGGGCGCAGCCGGTATCCTTACCGCAGACCAGCGCGCCGAACGAGAGAAACAGGTTCAAGAGCTTCTACTCGAGCATTTGAGCGTTCGCCCATTGCGCGGCTCGGCTCTGATCGATGTCGCATACACGTCGTCGTCACCGGATTTGTCGGTCCAGATTTCCGATGCCTGGGCGCAGGAGTTCATTGCGACGGGCATGGATCGGCGTTTTTCCTCAGCCAGCGCAGCAAGGGAGTTCCTCGAGAGCCGCCTGGCCAATCTTCGTACGAGATTGGAACAGTCGGAGCGTACACTGGTCAACTACGCGGCCCGCGAGGGAATTGTCACGATTGTGACAGGGGGCACCGCCGGAGATCCGGAGGTAGAAAGAACGCTCGTGTCGAGTGATCTGGATGCGTTAAATCAGTCGCTCGCGAAAGCGATTGCGGATCGCGTCGGGGCGGAAAGCCGGCTTCGCACGGGCCAGCTCAGCTTCGAGGCCCTGGGCAACAACGCGATAACCGCGCTTCGCCAAAAGCGGGGCGAGGCCGCTGCGGAATATGCGCGCCTTTCTTCCCAGTTCGAGCCGGGCTACCCGGCGCTTGATGCTGTTGAAAAACAGCTGCGCGCTCTGGATGCAGGCATCCAACGAGAAGAAGGCAGGGTGCAGGCCACCCGCACGACGGTACGATCTGAGGAATATGGAGAGGCCTCGCGCCGCGAGAACACCCTTCGCGCGCGGGTTGAAGATTTGAAGCGGCAGTTGGAAGCACAACGCCGCGCCGGGATCCAATACAATATCTATAAACGGGATGTGGATACTAACCGCGAACTCTACAACGGGCTGCTTCAACGATACAAAGAGATTGGCGTAGCAGGTGTGGGTATAGCCAACATCGCAATCGTCGATCTCGCGCGCACGCCAGATGTGCCGTCTTCGCCGAATTTGCCCCTTAACTTGGCCTTGGCTTTGCTGGCGGGTCTGATTCTTTCCGGCGGCACGGTTTTTGCGCTCGAACAGATTGATGAGGGGATCAAAGACCCAGGCGACGTGGCGAAAGTCTTGCATGAGCCGCTGTTGGGCGGGGTGCCGGATACAGAAGACGAGGTCGGCGTTGCCACCTTGGAAGATCCCAAATCTGTGCTCTCTGAGGCTTACCTCAGTATCTGGTCTAATTTGGCGTTCTCGACGGACCACGGGATGCCGCGGACGCTTGCCATTACCAGCACGCGACCAGCGGAAGGGAAGAGTACCTCTGCGATCGCGATCGCTCTCGCTGTAGCTCGAACCGGAAAGAGGGTAGTCCTCGTCGACGGAGACATGCGTTCGCCATCCCTGAATGTGCTTTTCGGTCACGAGAATAAGCGCGGCTTGTCGAATTTCCTGACGGGCGACGATGATTGGCGCTCTCTCTTGCTGAATACGAACAATTCGAACCTCAGCCTGCTGGCTGCAGGGCCAAAGCCGCCAAGTGCGGCCGAGCTGCTCAGCTCCAGTCGACTGGCCGATCTCGTGCAGAAATTAGCAGCAGAATTCGACACTGTGATAATCGACGCGCCGCCGGTCCTAGGGTTGGCTGACGCACCGCTTCTTGCACGGCAGGTCGAAGGCTGCATCTATGTCGCAGAAGTAGAAAGCGCTCCGATTCGCGAGATCCGTGCTTCTATTGCCCGGCTAAAGGCCGTTCAGGCAAACGTCCTTGGCCTTATCCTGACCAAGCTTCACAAGCGCTCCAGTACATACGGATACGGATACGGATACGGATATGGATACGGCGACGAAGTCGAAGGTAAGTCTGCGAGTGCCCCTAACCCATGAATGGCAGCGGCGCCGGCCGAGGCTATAAGATTGCTCGCATAGCGTCGATCTTGGTTGCGACGCTCATGTTGGCCGCGTTGTCATTCTCCGTATCTGTCGGCGAAGTCTTCGTGAGATCCAATCCGGCTGTCGTGGAGCAGATGGGCCTGGGCAATCGGGCGCGGGCGCACCTTAACCGCACAATGATGGTGGTCGGCGCGGGGCAGATAAAGCAAGGGGATGCAAGACCTGTTTCCGCAGCCAGGGGGGCTCTGCGCTTTCAGCCGCTCAACCCCCAAGCTCTGCTGGTAATTGCTGCGGCGGAGAGCCAGGCGGGCGACAGGGCCGGGTCTGTGCGCCTCGCCAGACTCGCCGAGCGGCTGAGCCGCCGCGCCTTCGGCGCTCAGCTATTACTGTTCCAAAACGCGCTGCTGAAAAACAATCTGTCGCAGGCCCTGGACCATCTTAGCATCGCCATGCGCACGGCAGACGAGAGGCACCAGTCAATGCTGTTTCCAGCCGTAAAGGAAGGGCTGAAAATTGCGCAGTTCAGGCGTGGCCTAGCCCCAGTTATTGACCGCAGAGACGAGTGGGCATCAAAATTTTTGATCTATGCAGTGGACGAAGGCGGGGCAGCGGCCAATGTTTCTGAATTGTTCCGCAATCTTGACCCGCGTACGCGCGCGTTCCTCGCCCCAACGCTTGGCGCGCGCACGATTACGCGGCTGATAGATGAGGGGCAGTTTGATGAGGCTCGCAAGATGCTCGCTGCGCTGCCAGGCAAGCGCTCGTCCGTTCTTTCGGACCCTGGACTGAATGCAGCCACGCTCGATCCCGAGATCGGCTCGTTTGGTTGGCAGATAGGCGAAACCCCGGCGCTTACTGCGCGAGTTGTCAGTGGGAAGACGTCCGGGACTCGCATTGTGATGATGGATATAGGTCCAGGCGACTCATCTGTAGCGCTTGGCCGGATTTTGTTCATGCCAGCTGGCAATTATGTCTTTTCGGCCGAACAACGGGCCATCAGTCCAGAGAGCAAGATTTCATCCAGCTGGATCATTCATTGCCTTGGTGACCGGCAAACCCGGCTGACCTTAAACAAAGCGAGAGGCGCTTCGGTGCCCATTTCGGCAGACTGCCCGGCGCAGCTAATTCAGCTGATCGTCACGCAGGACGACGAGGCGAGTTATGAACAGCTGATAGTGGACAGCGTCGCGCTGATCCGCCGGTAGTCGATATAACCGATTGCCCGGATAAAAGCCTTGTTCCTTAATCGGGGGCTAGTTTCCAAGGGCCCATCTGCACCTGAGCCGGTCTTGACAGCATATGAGGTTTCCGTTGCGAGAGCGGCCTTCGGCGTATAAGTGCCACAACCGGGCCGCAGAAGGGTTTTTCCGAGAAGGTGGGCGCGCGGGCCTATTTGGTCATGCGTGGCTCATTTGTGGGGAGAATGTGGATCTCCAGATCCTGCGCCCCTTGCAACGAGGTTTGAAAATTGAGACTTAATGGCAAGCGCGTTCTAGTCACCGGCGCCGACGGCTTTATCGGCTCCCACCTCACCGAACACCTTATTCATCTGGGCGCCGAAGTTAGGGCCTTCGTCTATTATAACAGCTTCAACAGTTGGGGCTGGCTGGATGAGGCCGATCCAAACATACGCGCATCCCTGGACGTTTTTTCTGGAGACATTCGCGATCCGAACGGCGTTCGATCAGCGATGGCCAATTGCGACGTGGTGATGCACCTCGCCGCATTGATCGCTATTCCCTATTCATACCATTCTCCCGACACCTACATAGATACAAATGTTAAAGGCACGCTGAACGTCGTGCAGGCGGCTCGCGACCTGGGTATCGAACGGGTGGTTCATACCTCCACAAGCGAGGTGTACGGCTCAGCTCGATTCGTGCCGATAACCGAAGAGCATCCGCTGCAAGGACAATCGCCTTACTCTGCAAGCAAGACGGGAGCCGACCAAATTGCCCAGAGCTTCTTTCACTCATTCGGGACGCCGGTGGCGACTATCCGCCCGTTCAACACCTATGGGCCGCGCCAGTCCGCGCGTGCGGTCATCCCAACTATCATCACGCAGATCGCGGCCGGTGCCGGAGAGATAAAATTGGGCGCTACGCACCCTACTCGCGACTTCAACTATGTGCGAGACACCGTTCGCGGCTTCGTGGCCGTCGCCGAAGCGGATGCGGCCATAGGCGAGGTCGTCAATATAGGGAGCAACTACGAGATATCGATCGGGGATACAGCTGCGCTGATAGCCGAGCAAATGGGCCGCGAAGTGGTGATTGTCAGCGACGACCAGCGCCTTCGCCCTGCCGGCAGCGAGGTTGAACGACTCTGGGCCGATAATCGGAAAGCATTCGAACTAACCGGATGGGCGCCGGAATATGGGGACCGCGCCGGCTTTGGACGGGGCCTCGACGAAACGATCGCCTGGTTCACCGAACCCACCAACCTGCGCCGCTACAAGGCCGGCGCGTATAACATGTGAGGATTAATCGTGCTGGCGAACAACAGTCATTCGGCGCCTGAAGTCGCGACGGACGTCGTGGCAGCGGTCCGGTCTGTGCTTGGGACGCCTAATGAAATGACGGCTCTTCACGAGCCAGAATTTGCCGGCAACGAATGGGCATTCGTAAAGGAATGTATCGACACCGGATGGGTGTCTTCGGTTGGATCCTTCGTCGACCGCTTCGAACGCGATTTGGCCGATTATACCGGAACCACACACGCTGTCGCGACCGCCAATGGAACAGCGGCGCTTCATATCTGCCTTGTTCTCGCAGGCGTTCAGCGCGGTGATGAAGTGTTGATTCCCACCCTTACCTTTATCGCAACGGCCAATGCCGTTTCCTACACAGGCGCCATTCCGCACTTCGTGGATTCGGAATCTGTCTCTCTCGGCGTGGATGCCGAAGCTCTCGAGCGTCATTTGCAACAGGTTGCCGAGGTGGCAGACGGCCGGTGCGTGAATCGCAAAAGCGGCGCCGTGATCCGCGCATTGATGGTAATGCACGCCTTTGGCCATCCTTGCGATCTGAATGCGCTGGTGGCGTTGGCCGAGCGATGGAAGCTTGTCCTGATAGAAGACGCTGCTGAATCGCTGGGTTCCCGCTACAATGGCCTTCATACTGGGGGATTTGGGCGCGTAGCCGCGCTGAGTTTCAACGGCAACAAAGTGCTGACGACCGGCGGCGGCGGCGCAATCTTGACCAACGACCCCGAACTTGGACGACGCGCCAAGCATCTGACCACCACGGCGCGCGTGCCGCACCGGTGGAACTTCGTGCACGATGAAATAGGGTATAATTATCGCCTACCTAATTTGAACGCAGCGCTGGGATGTGCGCAACTGGAGCAGCTTCCTGGCATGCTTGCTCGAAAGCGGCGATTGGCGGAGCGCTATGCCCAGGCATTTGACGACGTTCCAGGCGTTCGCTTCCTGCGGGAGCCTGCAGGAACGACCAGCAATTATTGGCTGAATACGATCGTACTCGACCCTGCTTATAGTCGACAGCACGAGGGGGTGCTCGGCTTGCTGAACGACTCCAACTATATGTCGAGGCCGCTCTGGACGCTGATGCACAGGCTTCCGATGTATACCGACTGTCCGCGCGCCAAGCTGAACACGGCGGAGACTCTGGCGGACACGGTGATAAATCTGCCCAGCAGCCCCCGGCTCGCGGATTGATAGGGCGGCCGAGCATGTCCACTCTCGCGTTAATCCCTGCTCGGGGCGGCTCCAAAGGAATCCCGCGCAAGAACGTCCGCATGCTGGCGGGCCAGCCGCTTATCGCTTGGTCGATCCAAGCAGCATTGGCCTCGGCCCGAATCGATGCCGTAGTGGTCAGCACGGAGGATGAGGAAATAGCCGAAGTCGCTCGAAATGCTGGGGCGGAGGTGCCGTTCATGCGGCCCGTAGAGCTATCGGCGGACGATACCCCCGGCATAGAACCGACCTTGCACGCAATAGACATGCTGCCGGCCTATGACGCTGTGCTCCTCCTCCAGCCGACATCGCCCTTGCGCACGACAGCGGACATAGATGGCATCCTGGCTCTTGCCGGCGAGACGCACGCGCAGGCGATCGTGTCAGTGTGCGAAGCGGAAGATCACCCCGCGTGGATGTACCGACTAGGCGCGGGTGGGAACCTACACCGATTGTTTCCGGGGGAAAACGTGGATCGAAGACAGGATCTTCCCAAAGTCTTTTCTCTGAATGGCGCCATGTATTTCGGGCGCACGCAATGGCTTCGGGCACAACGCTCCTTCTTGGGAGAGGGCACGGTCGGCTACCCTATGTCTGCCGAGGATTCAGTCGATATAGACGGGCCGCTGGACTGGAGCTTGGCTGAAATCTTGCTCGCCAAGCGAAACGGCACTATTTTCCCGTGAAACCGCTTTTCATCTTGGGGAACGGCGGCAGTCACGCGAGGTGGCGGATATCGAGCCGCTCTGGCTTGCCAGCCCGTATTCGTCATTCGCGGTCTCTGGGATTGGCGTAATCGCGGCCGCTCCCACATCGACCGTAAATCTGGCCCGGAAGGCCTCAATCCCAGGCCCTATTCATGCCGAGGCCGGCATTGGCGGGGCCAGCGCCCTCGGATAGACGCGGTTGGTACAGTCGGGCGGCTGAGGAGCGGAGAGCCTTCGATCGACTGCGACGGACCCCTGGATTGGAAGGTTGCAGAATTGCTTCTGGATACGCAGACTTCGGTCGAGTAACGCCGCAACCCGTAGGGGAGTTAGCGATCAATGAACAGAATGTTGATTTTCGGCACCTCCGGCTTCGCCCGTGAGGTCGCTGATGTCGCTTGGGAGTTGGGATACGAAGCGATCTTCGTCGCATCCTCGGCGCTTGAACGGGAACAATGGTCTAGCGAGGATCCAATCATCGTTGAAGACGAACTGGAGCGCTATTCCGGCGAAGACTTCGCGATCGGCATCGGAGATAACGTTGTGAGGCGGAAGGTAGCCGAGCGCTATGCGGACCGCCTTCACTTTCCCAGCCTTATTCACCCGACTGCAAGCTTCGGTAAAGGACAGCGCGAGCCTGTCCTGTCTCGGCGGGGTGTGATCGTTTGCGCCGGAGTTCGGTTCACGAACGGCATCGCGGTTGGCGATTTCTGCATTTTCAATCTCAATTCGACTGTCGGCCACGATGTGGTCGTGGAGGACTTCGTCAACGTAGCACCAGGCGCGAATATATCGGGCAGCGTTCGTCTATCGGAAGGGGTCTTGATCGGTACCGGAGCAGCCGTGAACCAGGGGAAGGACGGACGGATGCTTACGGTAGGTGCGGGAACCACAGTGGGATCCGGCTCCGTCGTTGTGAGAGATTGCGATCCCGCGTCGGTGTACGTGGGCGCCCCTGCGGAGAAGATCCGTTGACAGCGGTAATCATCGCGGAAGCCGGCGTGAACCATAACGGCGATCTAGAGCAAGCAAAAGCGCTGGTGCACGCTGCCGCACGGGCGGGGGCAGATTTCGTCAAGTTTCAAACATTTCGTACCGAGTTAAGCGTCACCCGCTACGCCCCTAAAGCTCAATATCAACTGAACAGCACCGCAAGTGACGAGTCGCAATTCGAAATGATACGGAAACTCGAACTATCTGAGGCGGATCATTATGAGCTGCTCGAAGAATGTCTGCGTGCAGGTATTCGCTTCTTTTCGACGGGGTTCGATACCGAGAGCATCGATTTCTTAGTTGGGATGGGCATCGATCGCCTCAAAGTGCCTTCTGGAGAGATTACCAACCTTCCTCTCCTTCGTCACATATCGAGTAAGGGGCTGCCAATCATTCTTTCCACTGGCATGGCAGATCTTCGCGAAATAGAAGATGCAGTTGCGGTGTTCCTGTCGAGCGGCATTCCGAAGGAACGCATAACAGTGCTGCATTGCAACACCGAGTATCCGACCCCTATGGAGGACGTTAACCTCCACGCCATGCTCAACATCGCTCAGGCGCTCCAGGTAGAGATCGGTTATTCCGACCATACTCTCGGTATAGAGATTCCCGTCGCTGCCGTGGCATTGGGTGCCACAGTGATAGAAAAGCACTTCACTCTCGACCGAAATCTTTCTGGGCCCGATCATCAGGCCAGCTTGGATCCTGACGAGCTCGCTGCGATGGTGCGCGCGATCCGTAACGTCGAGGCTGCCCTTTCGGGCGACGGGATCAAGCGACCGAGTGCAAGTGAACTACGCAACCGCGAGATCGCTCGGAAATCTCTTGTCGCCGTCCGTCCGATTCATGCCGGAGAGCCGTACGAACCCCATCATCTTGCGGCAAAGCGCCCGGGGACCGGCATTTCGCCCATGCGATGGGACGAGATAATCGGAACACGCGCTATTAGAGATTTCGACATAGATGAATTGATCGAGATATGAAGCGTAAGATTTGCGTTATCTCTGGCAGCCGAGCCGAATATGGTCTGCTGAAGGCTTTGTTAGAGGGCATTCGATCATCCGCCGATCTGGACTTGCAGCTCGTCGTCACGGGCATGCATCTCTCCCCGGAATTCGGCTTGACCGCGCGCGAGATCGAGCAAGACGGATTTTCACTCGCCGACCGGATCGAGATTTTGTTGAGTTCCGACTCCCCCGTCGGAGTGGCAAAGGCAATGGGGCTCGGGATGATCGGTTTTGCTGATGCGCTCGCGCGCTTAGCCCCGGACATAGTTGTTGTACTCGGCGATCGGTTCGAAATTTTGGCGGCCGGTGCCGCCGCGCTGGTCGCTGGAATTCCGATAGCGCACATTCACGGAGGTGAAACGACCGAGGGCGCGTTTGACGAAGCCATTCGCCATTCTCTCACCAAAATGGCGCATTTGCACTTCGTTGCAGCACCGCCGTATCGTGACCGCGTCGTGCAATTGGGCGAGCACCCGGACCGCGTGTTCCTTGTCGGCGGGCTTGGCATAGATGCAATCCGCCGAGTGCGGCGCATGAGCCGCACCGAGCTCGAAGAAAGCATCGGTTTCCGTTTCGGACGAAGCAACCTCCTGGTCACGTACCATTCGCCCACGCTTGAGACGGGGAACCCTGTCACACAACTTGATGAGCTCCTTGCTGCACTTGCGACGCTCGGTCCCGAAACCCACCTTCTCTTCACCCTGCCGAACGCCGACACGGGCGGGCGGGCGCTCATCGAACGGATCAATCAGTTTGCTGTTGGCCGGGCGAATGTTTGCGCCGTGCCCTCACTCGGCCAGCATCGCTACTTGTCTGCACTTTCGGTCGTGGACGGTGTAGTCGGAAACTCTTCAAGCGGACTTGCGGAAGCCCCCAGCTTTGGCGTCGGAACCATCAACATCGGGGATCGGCAAGCAGGCCGATTAAAGGCGGAGAGCGTTATCGATTGTTTGCCAACAAAAGAGGGCATAGAAGGGGCGCTGAAGCAACTATTTTCAGAACATTTCCGCGCGAGTCTAGTTCATGTCCACAACCCGTACGGTGACGGGGGTGCCACCGACCGCATATTAAATGTCCTCCGCACCCATCCCCTACAAGGCCTTTTGAAGAAAAGCTTTTTCGACTTGCCAGTACCACCAGCCGCCTTGGGCCCCCTCAATGGGTGAAGAGCATTGGCGTAAATCGCTGCTTACCGCCGGCGCTTCCATGCAGGATGCAGTCTGCAGCCTGGATCAATCCGGGCTGAAGATTGTGCTGATCGTTGATGATGACGGCGCTTTGCTCGGAACTGTATCGGATGGAGATATCAGGCGGGGCCTCTTGCGAGGGCTTGGGCTTAATGCCGCTGTCGCCGAAATAGTTCATCGGGATCCGTTGATCGTGCCGCCTCAGCTTAGCGTCGAAGCGGTTCTGCATCTCATGCGGGCGAACAAGATCGTCCAGTTGCCGATCGTTGATGAGCGCCGCCGTGTCATTGGGCTTCACGTGTGGGAAGATCTGCAGGCGCCGACGGCCCGCCCGAACATTATGATGATAATGGCGGGCGGCAGAGGCACTCGGCTTGGAGCAGAAACCCAAGATTGCCCAAAGCCGTTGCTCCCGGTCGGAGGCAAACCGATGCTTGAACACATCATCGAGCGTGCGCGAGCCGACGGCTTCCACCGGTTCGTTCTTGCGATTCATCACCTCGGGCACATGATCGAGGAGTATTTTGGGGATGGTAGCCGATTCGGCGTGGATATCTCCTACCTGCGCGAAGAGTCGCCTCTTGGGACCGCAGGTGCGCTCGGACTGCTCGATCCCAGACCCGAGGGGGCATTCGTCGTTACCAACGGAGACGTATTGACGGACCTTCGTTATTCCGAAATCGTCGACTTTCACGATCGCCATATCGCGACGGCCACTATGGCGGTTCGATCTTACGAGTGGCAGCATCCATTCGGTGTCGTTCACACCCGCGGCGTAGAAATCACCGGATTCGAGGAAAAGCCGGTATTCCGGAGCCACGTAAATGCCGGCATCTATGTGATAGAGCCGAGCGCCCTCGACACGCTCGACAGAGGGGAGAGTTGTGACATGCCGAATTTCTTCGAGCGGCTGCAGGCTGCTTCGGCGCGCACGATTGTCTATCCCATGCACGAACCATGGCTCGACGTCGGACGCCCGGACGATCTGCAGCAGGCACGGAACGCCTATACTCCCGCTCCCGCCTGAATTATTAAGTTTGAAAGAGGATATCAATGAAGATCGGTCCCAGTTCCAGCGTCGACCTTACACGTTTCGCGCGTCCTGAGGACGAACTGGAAGTACTTTATGGATTGCCGCGTGACGTCCGCTTCTGCGCGAAATGCAACATGTCAAACCAGCAGCCGATGTCGTCCAATGAATATGCACACGGCACGAATTCTACCAAGACCACACTAAGCTTCGACACGGAAGGCGTCTGCCACGCTTGCCGTTTCAACGAGCTGAAGGAAAATAGCGCCGAGATCGATTGGGACGAACGCGAGCGGGAGCTGATCGAGCTGTGCAATCAATACCGGAAGGATGACGGCAGCTACGACTGCATCGTGGGCGGCAGCGGGGGCAAGGACAGCGCGATGCAGTCGCACCTACTCAAGTACAAATACGGCATGCACCCGCTGACCGTAACCTGGTCGCCGCACCTCTACACAGATATCGGTTGGAAGAATTTCCAGAAGTGGCTGCACGTCGGTGGCTTCGACAATTACCTTTATACGCCCAACGGCAAAATTCATCGGCTGCTGACGCGCAACGCGACGATCAACATCCTGCACCCCTTCCAACCGTTCATCCTTGGCCAGAAGACGTTCGTAGCCAAAATGGCGGCGCAGCTGAATATCCCTCTGATCTTCTACGGTGAGATGCCGGGTGAATATGGCGAGCAAATCAGCCACAAAACGTCGAGCTACGCGGCAAGCAATGAGTCCGTGGAAAGCGAAGGTTTCCAGCTCGATTATTTCGGCGGCCGCGATCTGCGGGACATATTGTTGGGCGGGAAGCCGATCGGCGAATATCTGGACGAGGGCGTGCCGCTTGCCGACCTAAAGAGCTATCTTCCTCTGGATCCCGAAGTACTGGTCAGAAAAGGCATCGATTGGAAATATTTAGGCTATTACACGCGGTGGGTGCCACAAGAGGCATATTATTATGCGGTCGAGCATACCGGATTCGAGGCCAATCCGGTTCGGACGGAAGGCACTTATTCCAAGTATAACAGTCTCGACGACAAGGTTGACGGTTTCTTCTATTACACCCGCTGGATAAAGTTCGGGGTCGGGCGCGCGATGATGGATTCAGCGCAGGAAATCCGGAACCACCACATTACCAAGGAAGAAGGCCTGTCATTAATGGAGCGCTACGAGGGTGAATATCCAGCGCGCTACGAGAGTGAATTCCTCGATTATGTCGGTATGACCCGCGAGGAATTGTTCGAGACGATCGACTGCTTCCGCTCACCGCATCTCTGGCACGTGGTGGATGGCGAATGGAAGCTGCGGCACACTCCCTGGGACCGAACGGACGCTCGCGCATGAGAAATGCTCGGCTGATCGCTCGGCTGGACGTGAAGGGCCCCAATTTAATCAAAGGGATCCATCTAGAGGGACTGCGCGTAATCGGAGATCCACAGGAATTTGCCCGCCGCTATTATCATCAGGGTGCGGATGAACTGATCTATATCGATATTGTGGCCAGCCTTTACGGCCGCAATTCGCTGCACGAAATCGTCCGCCGCGCGACTGCTGACATCTTCGTGCCCCTCACGGTCGGCGGCGGCATTCGTTCGATAGAAGACGTGGGCGCCATGCTGCGCGAGGGTGCCGACAAATGCGCCATCAACACTGCCGCAATTCGCCGTCCCGAACTCATTAGTGAGATCGCTCAGGTATTCGGCTCCCAGTGCATGGTTTTGGGCGTCGAAGCTAAACGAACTTCCGAAGGAAAATGGGAGTGTTTCACCGACAACGGGCGAGAATATACCGGAATCGATGTGGTCGAGTGGTGCCGTAAGGGCTACGAGCTTGGTGCCGGCGAGATCCTGCTTACGTCAGTCGATCAGGAGGGAACACGCAAGGGTTTCGACAATGCGCTGATCGAGGCTGTTTCGCAGGTTGTGCCAATTCCGGTGATCGCCAGTGGAGGAATGGGGTCGATTGACCACATGGTCGGCGCTTACACGCACGGCGCCGACGCGATCGCCATCGCTGACATGCTTCATTACGGGCGCGTCACGCTGCCCGAGATCCGAGCCGCAGCAATTGCGGCTGGGATGGGCGTTCGCGAAGATGCGGGCGCCGCCTGATGTCCAAACCAGTCACCATCATTGACTATGGTGTCGGCAACCTCCTTTCCGTTGCGCGCGGGATCGAAGCGGCTGGCGGAGCACCGAGGTTCGCCTCTAATGTCGCCGACGTACGCAGTGCGGAGCGCATTCTCTTGCCGGGCGTGGGCGCTTTCGAGCACTGCGCGAGAACGTTAAGGGAAATGGGCCTGGCCGACGCAGTGAGGGACTTCGCCGCAACGGGTCGCCCGTTCCTTGGCATTTGCGTCGGCATGCAGCTATTATTCGATTATAGCCTGGAATTTGGGAAGCATGAGGGTCTCGGCCTGGTAAGCGGCCACGTCGCGCCGATCCCGGAAACTGATGGTACGGTGCGCCGCAAAGTACCCCACATCGGCTGGAGCCCCCTGTCCCACCCAGCTACGCGCGAAAGCTGGGGTAATACGATCCTTGAAGGTTGCGACCCTGGCCGCAGCTCGTTCTATTTCGTCCATTCGTTCAGCTGCATTCCAGACAGTCCGTCATCCATCCTTGCGGAGGCGGATTATTCCGGATTTCCGATCTGCGCCGCGGTCATGCATGACAACATAACCGGGTTTCAATGCCACCCGGAAAAAAGCGGCGTTGCCGGCCTGGGAGTCCTGGGCCGGTTCTTAGCGCAGTGAATGTACATCGCTGAACGCAGCGAGGATCGATGAATGATCAGATCTGCGAGCATCAAATCGCTGCGAAAGGCCGGCCTGGCGGGTCTGCGGTCGCCGACCGGCCGCTCCATCATGCTTTACGCGCTCGCGTTCGTGTTCGCCGGGCTCACGCCTTTCGTCCTCCTGCCTGTTCTGACACGTCAGCTCGATCCGGCTGAATTCGGCCAGGCAGCCTCTTGGATCATTCTCTCGGCCATGATCGCCAATGTATGCGGGCTCACCACGCACGGGCTGATCAGCGTCCGGTTCTTTAAACTGGACCGGGAAAGGCTCCGCAGGCTCATTTCTACCGCCCTGGCCGTGGTGATGGCGGTTCACGCCGCACTCGTTTTGTATATGCTCATCGGTCCAGACCTGTTTTCGGGGTTTACCCATTTGCCGGCGCGTTATTCGATCGGTGCGGCCGCCGTGGCAATGGTGATCAGCTTGAATCTCGCCGGCTTAGCGCTGATGCAGGTCAGCAATCGGCCTGGGCTCTATCTGTCTCTACGCATGTTGCAGTCGGCGGTGGAAATCGGCGGCTGCCTCTTGCTGCTTAGACTCCTCGCCGCCACGCCTGACGTTCGCATCATTTCGTACGGCGCCGCGGCGGGAGCCAGCGCCTTTTGCGCGATCGCATTCATCGCGGCGCAGGGTTTTCTAGGGCGCTCGCCCGACCGAAGCAGTGTCGGTGACGTGCTTCGCTTCGGGGTGCCCATGGTCCCGCACGTGCTGGCTGGTCAGTTGCTGAGCAATCTCGACCGCCTCATGGTTTCCTACCTGCTCGGGGTGAAAGAACTCGGCATCTTCATGGTCGCATCTCAGCTAGGGATGGCCCTGAGCCTCGTCATCGAGCCTTTGAATCGAGCTCTTGCCCCTTGGTTGTTTGAGCGATTGGCAGCCCCAGGGGAGGGGGATAGGGACAAGATCGTTCGTTGGACCTACGGAATTTTCGCGGGCCTGTTCATGATCGCACTACTTTCCGCTGGCGCATTCATCCTTGTGTTCGACTACGCGTTCACCCGGGACTATTCGGCTGCCAAGTTGCTCGTTTTGCCCGTGGCGATAGGTATGACTTTTCAAGGAATGTACTACGGAGTGGTAAATTACATCTTCTATGCCGAGGCGACCGCGCGGCTCTCCTTGGTTTCGAGCGCTACCGTTTCCCTGGGGGTCCTCTCCTCTTATTTTCTCGTCTCGCATTTCGGCCTCGCGGGCGCGAGCCTATCATTCATGCTTACCAACGCCGCCCTGTTCTTTGCGGTTTGGCACCTGTCTAGGAAGGTTGTGGACATGCCGTGGTTTTGCCCGGGAGGGGCCAACAAATGATTCAGGAACGGCATAGCCCTATTGGTCCAGGAGGCGCATCTGGCGGGCCCGGCAGGATTGTCAGTCGACTGCCAGCTCACACTGCCTGCGGATGGCGGATCTGACCGTGGCGACCTTGCTGGATACCCCTGCGACTGGGGAAGCTGTCAAAGGACACGACACCAGAGGAGCGATCGAAATCGCCCTTTTAGGGGTAGCGATCACAATCGCGTTCGCCCTCCAATCTACTACCACATTCGTTAGCGGAACCGCGCTGTGTTTGTTCTTCCTCATCCGGTATCGTAAGTTGCTAACCGTCGATCCGGGGGTAGTGACGCGCGGACTGCTAATTCTGGTGCTGTTCACCCCGGCACTGTTCAAGCCTGGTCATGGTATCTCGCCGGTCTTCTACGTTTTTTCGACGGCAGTTAGTTTCGCCACCGCCTATGTCATTTCACGCTTCTCGGCCGCGGCAATCCATCGCGCCGCTACGATCATTTACTGGGCGCTTGCAATGGCACTCGGTGTAATTCTTGCCATGAACTGGGGGTCGCCCACCCCGTTTGAACAAGTTGTCGAGGGATCAAGCACCAACGCAATCCCCTCCTATATGATCATTGTCCAGCTCCTATTGAGTGTCACCTGCTTCGTCATGACCGGGCGGGCGCCGGTCCTCACACCTGTGGTAACCTTTCTCATCGCATTTGTCGGGAGCGGTCGCGGCTCGCTCGTGGTCGGCTCGCTTTTGGTCATTGGCAGCCTCATCATAAACCTATTCCCGCGACATGGGTCCTTTATATTTCGAGCCACAGTCTTCGCGGTATCCCTCATCGCAATGGTGCAACTGGCGGTTCATGCCGAGGAAGTTTATGATTACGTGGCCCGTTTCACAAAACTAAGCGTCGGTATCGCGGATGAAAACCGCAAGCAGATTCTGGCGGGTTATATGGCAAGTATAACACCGTACACGTTCTTCTTCGGCTCGGAGTATCAGGGGACCATCATAGATATTCAGTATAAGGGGAATCCGCACATTAGCTACATTAGAACACACTCATTTTTTGGTATATTCGTCATGCTGATGGCACTGCTAAGCCCGTTATTGGTGTTTTTTTCGCGCGCACCGTGGTCGCTCAAAATGCCGGTCTTTTTCTTCATCAGTCTAGCCGTTATCCGCGCAGGAACCGAGCCGATCTTGTTTCCGACGCTGCTTGACGTCTTCTATTTCCTGATGATCTTTGTGTACTTCCGCGCCAAAAAGGCCAGCGAAGTGCAATATGCCTGATTGCGAGCGTGGTGCCTCGCCACGAGGCTGCTCAAAATCGTAGGCCGCGTGGACAGTTGCGGTTGCCATGAGAGACGTGCCGCACTATGCGCTGACGTGTTACCCGGCCAAGCCAAGTTACCCGCGGTAAGCCGGCATTTTCCGGGCGCTTGCTGTCCCGAAAAGGGTGAGAACTGCCGGGTAGCGAACTGCGACGGGTGACAGTCACCTTCGACAATGTAGAGGAGTTCCTTCGCCCAAGGGCGGAGGCGTGATGGCCATGCTAAGAATCTGCACCAATTGCGTGATGGATACGACCGACACGAAGATAACCTTCGATGAGAACGGCGTGTGCGACCATTGTCGCTCTTTTTACGAACACACGTTGCCCAACTGGCGGAGCGGCGAGGCGGGAAAGGTTGAGCTGGAACGGATGATCGAGCGCATCCGCAAGCACGGGAAGGGGCGCGATTTCGACTGCATCATCGGCATGAGCGGCGGCATCGACAGCTCATATCTCGTTTATGCTGCCAAGGAATTGTTCGGCCTGCGCCCTCTCGTGTTCCATGTCGACGCTGGTTGGAACTCGCAGATCGCGGTCAACAATATCGAGCAACTCGTCGATGGCCTTGGGCTCGATCTCCACACCGAGGTGATCGACTGGGAAGAGATGAAGGACTTGCAGCTGGCGTTTTTCAAATCCGGTGTGCCGCACATTGATACACCACAAGATCACGCTTTCTTTGCCACGATGTACAAATTTTCGTCCGAATATGATGTCCGCGATATTCTGACGGGTGCAAACCTGTCGACCGAGTGCGTACGTAATCCGATCGAATGGATGTATTACCAGTCGGACTCAAGCCAGCTGCGAGATATTCACTCCAGGTTCGGCACGCGACCGCTGCGCAACTTTCCAATTACCTCGATCCTATGGCACAAACTTTGGTTGCCATACGTGAAGGGCATCCGCTCCTGGCGGCCGCTGAACCACATAAGTTACGTTAAAGAAGATGCCGTCAAATTGCTGTCGGAGCGTTTCGGGTGGCAGCCGTATCCGCAGAAGCATTTCGAGTCTCGCTTCACGAGATTCTACGAATCCTACTGGCTTCCGGAGAAATTCGGCTACGATACACGCAAAGTCCAGTATTCGAGTCTAATCCTCACCGGGCAGATGACGCGGGATGAGGCCTTGGAGCGACTCTCAACCCCCGCCTTTGATCCCGATACCATCCATCAGGACGTTGAGTATGTTGCCACAAAACTCGGAATATCCGTGGACGAACTAAACGGATATCTTAAAGCGCCCAACAAGAGCTTCCGCGATTACCGCTCTCAGATGTGGATCTACGACGTTGGTGCGAAGACCGCGAAAGCTCTCGGTCTTGAGGTCGGAGGCAAGCGTTGATAGCGATTGTCGACTATGGCCTAGGCAACGTTCATGCCTTCATCAATATTTACAAACGGCTAAACATTCCGGCAGCTAGTGCTCGCACGGCCGAAGAGTTGGCGGTCGCCGAGCGGATCATCCTGCCCGGAGTAGGAGCGTTCGACCACGCTATGGAGCGCCTTCAGCAGTCGGGGATGCGGGATGCGCTCGATAAGCTCGTCCAAGTCGATGGCAAGCCAGTGTTAGGTGTTTGCGTCGGGATGCAAATGATGGCTGATCGCAGCGAGGAAGGAAAGCGGCCTGGGCTAGGCTGGATTGCCGGCGACGTAGTGCGCTTCGACGAGAAGAATTTCAACCACCGGACGCACCTGCCACACATGGGCTGGAACGACGTTGAGCCTTGTGTCGATGAGGCGCTATTCGCCGGAGTAGAGAGCCCAAAATTCTATTTTCTGCATTCATATCATTACGCGCCCGCCGCCGAAGCGGATATTTTGGCAAAAACCACCTATGGCGCAACCTTCGCCAGCGCTCTGCGTCGCGGAAAGATCTTCGGTACGCAATTCCATCCCGAGAAGAGTCATCGCTGGGGCGTTTCCCTGCTGGCTAACTTTGCGAAAATCTGACTTTGCTTCGACCGCGCATCATTCCGTGCCTGCTTGTCCACAAGGGTGGACTGGTGAAGACGCGACGCTTCGCTGATCCAAAATATGTAGGCGATCCGATCAATGCCGTCCGCATCTTCAATGAGAAAGAAGTCGACGAGCTGTTCGTCGCGGACATTGATGCGAGCATCGAGAACCGCGAACCCAATTACGACCTGATCCGCAGCCTCGCTGCGGAATGCCGCATGCCGCTGTGCTACGCTGGCGGCGTGACGACTGCCGATCAATTCGATCGCATAGTAAGTCTTGGGGTCGAAAAGGTCGCTATCGGCACCGCCGCCATTGATGGCGAAAGGCTCATCGGCGAGGTAGTGGCCCGCGTTGGAAGCCAAAGCGTTGTCGCTGTGCTCGACGTCCGAAAATCGGGATTGATGCGGCGATATGAAGTTTTCACTCATAACGGCTCGAAGAAAACTGGGCTGTCGCCGGCCGACTTGGCAGCCAAACTCGAAAAATCGGGTGTCGGCGAAATCGTAATCAATTCGATCGACAGGGATGGCGAGATGCAAGGCTATGATCTCGAACTAGTTGAGCAGGTGCGCGATTCTACCTCAGTGCCGTTGACCGTACTCGGCGGAGCTGGGAAGCTTTCAGACCTGGACGAGCTGATTGGAAGGTATCCGATTATCGGCGCGGCGGCCGGCAGCCTGTTCGTATTCAAAGGTAAGTACCGCGCGGTGCTTATCAACTATCCCACCCCAGAGCAGAAGGCGCAGCTCGGGCAGGACGGAGAGACGCATTGAAGCAGATACTTCAGGGCCTCAAAAATGGGCGGACGGAGCTTGCGGAGGTTCCTGTGCCCAGCGTGGGCGCGCGCCACGTCCTGATCCAAACCTCCCGCAGCCTTGTGTCGGTTGGTACGGAGCGAATGCTGATCGATTTTGGGAAAGCCGGCTGGATCAGCAAAGCCAGACAGCAACCCGACAAAGTGCGGATGGTGCTCGAGAAGGTCAGGACCGACGGGCTCCTGCCGACTGTCGAGGCGGTCCGCAACAAGCTCGATCAGGCGCTCCCGCTGGGATATTGTAACGTCGGGCACGTAGTGGAGAGCGGCTCCGCGATTCACGGATTTGCTCCCGGCGAGAGGGTGGTGAGCAACGGAGCGCATGCGGAATACGCATCGGTTCCAATCAACCTGACGGCGCGCATCCCCGACGCTGTTTCCGACGAGCATGCTGCCTTCACCGTTCTGGGGGCAATCGGCCTGCAGGGTATTCGCCTCGCCGAACCGACATTGGGCGAAACAGTCGTGGTGATCGGCTTGGGTCTGATCGGCCTGCTTGGAGTGCAGTTGCTCAAGGCCAATGGCTGCCGCGTGATCGGCCTCGACTTCGATCCAGATAAACTCGCCCTGGCTAGACAATTTGGCGCCGAAACGATTGATCTCGCTTCCGGCCAGGATCCCGTCGCCGGAGCTCTTTCGCTTACTGGGCAACGCGGCGTCGACGCGGTCCTGATCTGCGCCTCGACGAGAAGCAGCGATCCGGTAAGCCAGGCCGCGCGGATGTGCCGGAAGCGTGGGCGGATCGTTCTTGTCGGGGTCACAGGGCTGGAATTGTCCCGAGCTGAATTCTACGAAAAGGAACTGACCTTTCAGGTCTCCTGTTCGTACGGGCCCGGCCGCTACGACCCCGCCTATGAGGAGGGTGGCAGGGATTATCCGCTGCCTTTCGTGCGCTGGACCGAGCAACGGAACTTCGAAGCGGTTCTCGGCCTGATGGCGGAGGGACGGATTGCTATTGAACCGTTGATTTCACATCGCTTCCCGATAGATAGCGCGATCGAGGCATACGATCTCATTGCCCAAGGACGGCCGGCACTCGGCGTCATTTTAACCTATCCCAACAAATCACCCGAACATGCCACGCGCAACGTACAGACGGCGCAACCGGTCCGGCAGAGGGTTTCAGCCGGCGCGAGCCGCCCGGCCGTCGCGTTTATAGGAGCCGGCAACTACGCCAATGCCGTACTGGCGCCGGCCTTTGCCGAGGGCGGCGCGCGGCTCACTAGCGTCGCTTCCGCGCGAGGACTGACGGCGTTTCAGATCGCCCGCAAGCATGGGTTCGCCGAGAGCACTACCGATACCGAAAGCTTGTTCACGAACTCCGAAATCGATGCGCTGGTCGTCTCCACCCGCCACGATACGCATTCTGAGCTTGCCCTGCGCGCCCTTCGCGCTGGCAAGCATCTTTTCGTCGAGAAGCCGCTTTGCCTGACGCACGATCAGCTCGAGGCTATTCGGGAAGCTTACGAAGAGATCGGTGGCGGCCATCCTGCCCCCATCCTCACGGTGGGCTTCAACCGGCGGTTCGCCCCGCACGTAAAAACTGTCCGCGAGGCTCTGCGCGCCGTCAATGGCCCCAAGGCATTCACGATGACTGTCAACGCGGGAGCTATTCCGGCCGAACACTGGACGCAGGATCGGACTCTTGGTGGCGGCAGGATCGTCGGCGAAGCCTGCCACTTCATCGACCTGCTGCGAGATCTCGCCGATAGCAAGATCGAGGATGCCCGCATCGCGTATCTGGACGACGAGACTAGAGACACAGCGTCGATCACGCTTGGGTTTGCGGACGGCTCGATCGGCACCATTCAATATTTCGCGAACGGGTCCAAGACTTTCCCCAAGGAGAGGCTGGAAGTTTTCGCTGCAGGCGGGATCCTGCAGCTCGACAACTTCCGGAAGCTGCGCTCGTTCGGTTGGAAGAACGTGCGGAGCCATCGCCTGATGCGACAGGACAAAGGGCAGAAGGCATGCGCGGCGGCGTTCGTGCAGGCCATTTCGGAGGGCGGTCCTCCGCCTATTCCGATGGATCAAATCTTCGAGGTTGCTGCCGTCTCGATCGCCCTCGCCAACCAGCGCTGAGGCCGATGGCCGCGCTGTCGCGATATTTCCACACCTTGCGCCACCTGCGTGGCCGACAGGTGTGGTTCCAACTCAAGCGGCGCCTGCCGCGGCCGCGGCCCAACCTTTCTGCCGCGCCGTCCTGGCGTGCCGGACGGGAACTCGGGTGGACATTGCCCGCCCGGCGCGAACCTAGCCTCAGCGATGCCGGCACCATGACCTTCGTCGGCGCTTCGGGCAAGCTGGACGAGCTCGGCTGGAGCGGCCCCGGCGCCGAACTCCTGTGGCGCTACAATCAGCATTATTTCGACGATCTTTCGGCATTCGGCGCCGCTACGCGAAGCGATTCACACCGGACGCTCATCGCACGCTGGTTGGCCGGGAACCTGCCTGCGAGCCGCCCCGGCTGGGATCCCTACCCAACGTCGCTGCGGCTGGTGAACTGGTGCAAGTGGCTGATGTCCGGCGCCGAACCAATGCCGGGGCAGGTTGCCTCCATGGCGGTGCAGGCGCGCTTCCTCTCGGGCAACCTCGAATATCATGTGCTCGGCAACCACTTACTGGCCAACGCGAAGGCGCTGGTCTTTGTGGGCTCGATGTTCGAGGGGCAGGAGGCGGACAAGTGGCTGCGCACGGGTTTACGGATTCTGGCGCGCGAATTATCCGAACAGATCCTTAGCGACGGCGGCAACTTCGAGCGCAGTCCGATGTACCATGCACTCTGCCTCGAGGATATGCTGGATCTCGTCAATCTGGCGACCGCGAGGCCCGCCCGGATCGATCCGTCCAGTGTTGAATCGTGGCGGCAGACTGCCTCGAACATGCGCTTCTGGCTCGCGGCAATGTGTCATCCGGACGGTGAAATCGCCCATTTTAACGACGCCGCCATCGGCATCGCTCCAAGTCCCGCGGAATTGGCGCGCTATGCGGAAGAACTCAACGTTTCGGTCGCGCCGGCCAAGGGCGTCGAGCAGGTGGGGGACGGCGTCATTTGGCTGCGCGAAAGCGGCTACGTACGTGCCGAGACGGACGATGCTGTACTGTTCTGCGATGTCGCACCGCTCGGACCGGACTACCTGCCGGCTCACGGCCATGCCGATACCCTCTCGTTCGAGCTGTCGGTCAAGGGGCGCCGCGTCATCGTCAACGGCGGAACCTCCCGCTATGGTTCGGGTGCGGAGCGAATTGCGGAACGGGGGACCGCAGCACACAGCACGGTGATGATCGATGGTTGCAACTCGTCGGAAGTTTGGGGGGGATTCCGCGTCGCTAGGCGGGCCCGTCCGTTTGATATTTCCATAGAGGTTGATAAGGGGATTGCCATGATCGCCGCGTCCCATGACGGCTATAAGCGCCTCCCACGGTCTCCAGTGCATAGCCGGGCATGGCGGATTTCGGGCCGTTCGCTCGAAGTTGTCGATAGGGTCACGCCGGCGTGTCCTGCCATGGGTCGCTTCATTGCACATCCCGACATTGCGTTTGAGAATGCCGGTGAAGGTTCGCTCCAGCTAGGCCCGGTCCATCTGGAGGTCGAAACAGGGGCACTTCGTCGTGCTCCCGCGTTCCATAGTGCACGGTTCGCCGGCAAGCGCTCCACCGAAGCCGCTTGCATCACGCTGGAAGACGGACGATCGCGCGTAAAGCTGGCTTGGTAAGACCTCGGAAATTCTCCAGCCCATGCGCAAACGCATCATACCGGTTTTCGGTACTCGTCCCGAGGCGATCAAGATGGCACCCTTGTGTCATGCGCTGAAGCAGGACGGCCGCTTCGACGTGGAAGTCTGCGTGACGGCGCAGCATCGCCAGATGCTCGACCAGGTTCTGTCAGTATTCGATCTCTCGCCGGATCACGATCTCGACATCATGACCGCGGGGCAGGACCTATCCGACGTGACCAGCGCGGTGCTAACGGGGATGCGCGGGATCATCAGGTCGCGGCAACCCGACGCCATTCTCGTTCACGGCGACACCACTACGACGCTCGCAACGGCAATGGCCGGATTCTATGCTGGCGTGCCGATTGGCCATGTTGAGGCCGGCCTGCGCACCTTCGACTTGCATTCGCCGTTCCCTGAGGAATTCAACCGGCAGGTTACCAGCAAGGTAGCCCGCTGGCACTTCGCACCGACCCTGATCAGCCGCGCGAACCTGCTGCGCGAAGGGGTGCATGATGACCACATCCATGTCACCGGCAATACGGTGATCGATGCCTTGCACGGGATGGTGGCACGAATCGACGGCGACCAAACTCTAAAGGGTCGGGTGGAAGGCGAGCTCGACCAAGCCTGTAATTTTCCTTGGCGAGAGGGAGGCTTCGTTCTCATCACCGGGCATCGGCGCGAGAATTTTGGGGAAGGGTTCCTCAATATCTGCCGCGCCATCGGCCTTTTGGCCGAACGCTATCCAGAAAGACATTTCGTCTACCCTGTACACCTCAACCCGAACGTCCAGGGCCCGGTCATGTCCCTGCTGGGCGGCAAGCCAAACATCCATCTGATCGAACCGCTGGGGTACCAATCCTTCGTCTTCCTGTTGCGGAGTGCCCACTTGGTGTTGACCGACAGCGGGGGCATCCAGGAAGAGGCTCCGGGGCTCGGCAAGCCCGTTCTCGTCATGCGTGAGGTGACGGAGCGTCCCGAGGCCGTCGATGCGGGGACCGTTCGTTTGGTCGGCGCTGACTACACACGCATCGTCGAGGAGGCGGCGCGCCTGCTCGACGATCCCGTCGCCTATCAGGCAATGGCGCGGGCACATAATCCTTACGGAGACGGCAATGCCTGCTCCCGTATCGTCGAAATTCTGGGAAAAACATGGTGATGATCGAACAGGTTTGCGTCGTCGGCCTAGGCTATATCGGCTTGCCGACTGCGGCGCTTTTGGCGGCATCGGGCTTCCGCGTTCTCGGCGCAGATATCGACGAGCGAGTGGTCGCCACGATCAACCAGGGCCTCATCCACATCGTCGAGCCCGATCTCGACGGGATTGTCCACAAAGTGGTCGCCGAAGGTTCGCTGAGCGCAGCAACGACCGCCCAGCCGGCGGACGTGTTCATGCTTTGCGTGCCGACACCGTTTCACGATGGCGAAGGGGATCCACAGCCGAATATCGACTATGTGCTGGCCGCGACGCGCGCGATCGCCCCGCTCGTGCGCCCGGGCAACCTGGTGATTCTTGAATCCACGTCACCGGTCGGAACCACCGAGCGCATCGCCGAAGAACTGCAAGCAGCGGGTGTCGACATCGGGCAGGTCCATATCGCCTATTGTCCGGAACGGGTGCTTCCGGGAAAGATCCTCACTGAGCTGGTCGAAAACGACCGAATCGTGGGTGGGCTTACGGAGGCGGCGGCGAGTGCGGTTGGCAGCTTCTACCGCCATTTCGTGCGCGGCCGCGTGCTCGAAACCGACGCCCGGACTGCGGAGATGTGCAAGCTTACCGAGAACAGCTTCAGAGACCTGAACATCGCGTTCGCCAACGAGCTGTCGGTGATTTGTGACAACCAGGATATCGACGTCTGGAAACTCATCGCGCTGGCCAACTGTCATCCGCGGGTGAACATCCTCCAGCCCGGGCCGGGGGTGGGCGGGCATTGCATCGCGGTCGACCCGTGGTTCATAGTCGCGCGCGATCCGCAGAACGCGCGCCTCATCCGCCAGGCGCGCCTGGTAAATGATGGCAAGACCGACTGGGTGGTGGCTAAGGTACGGGAAGCCGCGCAAGCACAACAGGGTGCGAAGATCGCCTGCCTCGGCTTAGCCTTCAAGCCGGACATTGACGACTTGCGTGAATCGCCTGCGATGGAAGTCGCCCTGGCGCTCGCCGAAGAAGGCCTGGAGACGCTCAATGTCGAGCCGAACCTGTCGCAACATCCCGACTTGAGCCTGGTGACAATCGACGAAGCCCTTGAGCAGGCCGACATCGTAGTGATCCTCGTGCGGCATCGCCAATTCCTCGATCCGGGCTTTTCGGATCGCCTCGCCGGGAAGACGGTGCTCGATTTCTGCGGTGCGCTGGCTCAGCCGGTCTGACCGACGAAGGGTGTCACATATGAAGCTGCTGATTTTCAGTTTCTACTTCCCCCCCGACCTTTGCGCTGGCTCCTTCCGATGCGGCGCGCTCGTGGAGGCGCTCCAGCGTTCGATGCCGGATGGCATGTCAGTCGATGTGGTGACGACCCAGCCAAACCGGTACAAGGGCACGATTCCCCAAGCCCCGGCGATCGAGCAGCATGGAAGCGTGCGGATCCATCGAATTGACCTGCCGCAACACGACAGCGGCATGGCGGACCAAGCGCGCTCCTTCGTGACTTTCGGCAGGAAGGCGCTGGCCATCGCCAGGCGAAGTGGGCCCCACGATGCGATTTTCGCTACTTCCTCCCGCCTTATGACCGCGGCGCTGGGGGCCTGGCTGTCGAAACGAACCGGGGCTCCTCTCTACCTCGACATACGCGACCTGTTCCCGGAGACAATGTCAGGCGTCTTGAAGGGGAGCCGCGTTCGCGCGGTGCTGCCGGCCATCGAGCGTATCGAGAAGGCGACCTTTTCACGCGCCGAGACGATCAACGTGGTTTCTCCGGGTTTCCTAGATCACATGAGGCAAGTTGCGCCCACAGCCACGCTGCGCACTTTCACCAACGGAATCGATGACGAATTCCTGGCGCTACCGGCACACATGGCGCGTCCCAATGAAGATGGCCCGCCAGTAATTCTCTATGCCGGCAACATTGGGGAATCTCAGGGGCTGCACAACATTCTGCCCGAGGCCGCGCGCCGCTTGGCGGGCCGGGCTCGCTTTCGGATCATTGGGAACGGCGGCCGACTGGCTCAGCTTCGCGAGGGAGTCGCGGAACTCGACAATGTCGAGTTAAGGGTGCCCGTGCCTCGCGAACAGTTGTTGGCGGAATATGCTCAGGCCGATATCTTGTTTCTCCACCTCAACGACCAACCTGCGTTTCTGAAGGTGCTCCCCTCGAAATTATTTGAATACGGCGCGCTAGGGCATCCTATCCTCGCCGGTCTGGCGGGCGTCAGTGCCGATTTTGTGGAACGCGAACTGCCCGATGCCGCGGTCTTCGATCCTTGCGACGTTGATTCGATGATGACCGGGTTTGAGCGTGTCGCGCGCGCGGGACCCCAGGACCGTTCCGAATTCAAGAAAAGATTCGCGCGGGACCAGATCATGAGAGAGATGGCCGACGATCTCATTTCGTTCACGGCGAAGGCTGCTGAGCGCAGGGGTCAACGCCAAGGCTGACTGCATTGGTCTCCACAAAATACACTGCCTCACCGCCGGAGTAATCGCATGAAAATGTTACGCTTTGCCGCCGCATTCGGGATTGCCTCAGTAGCCGTCATCGCCTCTTCACCGGGGTTTACCGTTCCCTTCACCTCGGAGCAGTCGTCGTCGCAACCGGCGGCACATGGTGCCCGATGTGACGGGTCTACCGACGACACCGTGGCGATTGCTGCTGCTGCGCGCTCGGCAACAGGCCTTGTGATCGTTCCTTCGGGATGCCTTTTCAGCCGGACCACATTGCTGAGCCAACTACCCCCGGACGCGATTATCCTCGACCTCTCGATAATCAACGGCTTCGCTTCTGAGGGTGAGACAACGAAGAGCTTAGGGGTTCTCTCTAAAGATTCAGCAACGAACGATACTCAGTGGCTCATCGGCAGCGGGCATCACCCGGTCCTCAACTTGAATAACTTCGGCGCTTCGGACACCGACAGCTCTTCGGCTCGTCGCGCATCCCTGTTGTGGAGCGTCGGTGATTTTCTCAACGGTGCCTCGAAGACTGGCTACCGCGGCGCAGGCATATTGCAGTTCGGACGCGAAACCGGCCGTCAGGATTGGTCGCTTAGCTTGCGGTCGCTGGCCCCCTGGCGCGCGATCGCAGGGGGCTACGAAATGTGGGCACCGGGCGAGAGAATCGCTGGACCGGGCGTCTTTCGCTCGACCGGTCAGGCTATGCTCGTATCGGCAACGGGCGGCGTTACAGGCCGCGCTGCGCCCGCCGCCAGTTATGGACAGACCGTGGCGGATGGAACGGTGACCTGGCGCTTCATCGACTCAACAGATCGCTCGATCATGCGGATTAGCGAAGAGGGGAGAGTTCTCTTCGGCCTCGGAGATTTCTCTGCCACCTTCCGCCACAAGGTCTCGCTTTTCCAGCCGGGAAACAATGTTTCCGAATGGGCCGCTTCAGGGCCTTCCGGAGATGTGCTGAGCAAGTTGCTGCCAACCGATCGCCTCGGCACCGAAGTGGCGGTGCCCGCATTGCGAGCCAGTGCAACAAGCGGCCTGTCAGTGGTGGACGGCCGGGATTATGCCACACCCATCGTGCAGTTCGATTCTTCGCGCGGCCTCGTGGTCACGCAAATGTCGGTCACCGGCGCGACGGCGAAAGTGGGTTCCGGATCCATCAATGTTACCGGGCAGAGCCTGTTGTTTGTCGCCAGCAACTCCAAGCAAACGATTGAGCGGCTCCTTGGCGGAAATGACGGGCAGGTGCTGACCCTTCATTTCCTCGACGGAAACTCCGTTCTTGCCAACGGAATCGCTCGCGACAGGATACATCTTCAGGATGGTCAGGCTTTGGCCGCGACTACGGATACGGTCTTGGTCCTGCGCAGGCTTCCATCGGATCTGGGCGGGCGCTGGGTTGAAACCGGCCGTTCAGTCAAATAGCCCCTGCTACAGCGGCCAAGGCCGTCGTGCCGTAAGGCATGCTCCCCGGCCGGGGTCACGCTTTCGATCCCAAAAACGCGTCCGCGGTGCGGCGCATCCCCTCCTCAATGCTCTCGGGTGGCGACCATCCAAGCATGTCTCGGGTCTTGGTGATGTCAACCTGAAGGCTTCCCGTGAGGCGCCGGACTGCGGCACCCTTTCCCAGTAGTCGCGCGGCGAAATCGATCAAGCCCTTGGGGACCGACAAAAGCCGCGCCGGGCGGCCGAGGGCCCCGCCGACTTCGCGCAAGAGTTCAGCGGTCGAAAGGTCTCGACCGTCGGCGGCCATGAAGGTCTGGTTTGCGGCCGCCGGAGCGCTGAGGCACAGCGCGAGCAAATCAACGAGATTATCGATTCCGACGATGCTTCTGCGGTTATTTGTGATGGCACCCAACGGAATTGGAAGGCCTCGCGAAACCCAGCGCATCATGGTCTCGAAGTTGGCGCCGACTCCGGGCCCATAAACCAGCGTGGGTCGCACGATGGTCAGCTCGATATCGCTTTCCGCGGCCAGTAATTTTAGCGCCTGCTCCGCTTCGAACTTGGAGACACCGTATGGATCGTTTGGCGCAGGGAGGTCATCAGCCCTGAACGGCTGATCAGCCGAAGTCTCCTCTCCGTTGACCTTCACGGTGCTAACGAACAGAAAACGGCGGGCTCCTGCTTCGATAGCCCCGCGAAGAACGGCCAGGGAGCCGTCGCGATTCACTCGGCGGAACTCGGCAAGTGGGTCAGTCGAGGGGTCGTTCATGATATGAACCCTCGCAGCTGTAAGAACGACTACCTCTACGCCCGCGAATATTGCTGGCCAATCCGCAGTGGAGAGGTCGTCTATGCTTAGCTCGCCGGAAATACCTGCGGGGCTGCGAACAACCGGCAGAACAAAATGGTCCTCTGCCCGAAGGCGAGTTGTCAAGGCGCGACCGACAAATCCGCCCGCGCCAACCACCGCCGCTTTCATTGCTGCCCCCGCTAAAATGCAAGTCGCTAACACCGGGCGGACGCTCAGTCCATGTCCCGTCGCTCCACGTCATACCCTCGAGGAAGCTTGGGCGAAGAGCTATGGCCAGAGAGCAAGGGCACCGCTAATGCGTTGCGGTTCAACGTCTGCCGAAGGTTATTATGCCGCGAAACCACGTCAATCTTGTCATCGTAGCCCACCCTGACGATGAGATCCTGGGCTTTGGAGGAACAGGCGCCAGGCTGGTGGCCGAGGGTGAGACGGTCCAGCCGATTATTCTTTCCGGAAAAGCGGATGCACGCACGCGACGGCCCGCGGATCAAGAACTTCTGGACGACATGATCGCTGCTACAAAGCGCCTCGGGTTCCGCGAACCAATACTCGGCGACTTCCCCAACATACGGATGAACAACGTCGATCATCTCGATGTCGTGCGCTTCGTCGAATCCCAAGTGGAGCGCTTCTCTCCGCGGCGGCTGATTACACATCACCCCTCGGACCTGAACGACGATCATAGGATCGTATTCCGGGCCACCTTGGTGGCCGCTCGATTGTCTCAGCGGCGGCCAGAGCTTCCGCCCGTCGAGGAGTTGCTGCTGATGGAGGTACCTTCGTCCACCGATTGGGGGTACGGAGGTGCAGAGGCGGAGCCGTTCAAGCCCGACACTTTCGTGGACATTGGACCGCATTTGGAGGCCAAGCTGGAAGCGCTGGGTTGCTACCGCGGCGTAGTGCGCGCCCCCCCCCATTCGCGCAGCCTGGAGGCGTTGCGCGGCCTGGCAACCGTTCGGGGCGCGCAGGCCGGCATGCTATACGCAGAAGCATTTCAGACCATTTACCGGCGAAATCTAGGCTGAGGCGAGCCAGAGCAATGTTTTATCGGTCAAAACGTCCAATGGATTTGGCGATGGCTGGCATGGCGCTCGTCATCCTGTCGCCGCTGATGCTGGCCGTAGCCCTCCTGATCAAGATTGGCGACCCGGGGCCTGTGATCTTCCGGCAGCAACGCACGGGTGCGGGAGGTCGCCAATTCACATTTTACAAATTTCGAAGCATGCCGATGAATACCGGTGACATCCCTTCCGACCGGCTAGGGGAGGTCAAGATGACCACCGTGGGCCGCTTCATTCGGCGCACGAATGTCGATGAGCTGCCGCAGCTGTGGAATATCATGAAGGGGGACATGTCGCTGGTCGGGCCGAGGCCGCCGCTACCCAACCAGATCGAGTTGATCGAGCTTCGGCGCGCCAATGGCGCGTTGGACTGCCGACCCGGCCTCACTGGCTTGGCACAAGTCAGTTCCTATGACGGGATGAGTGTGGCTTCGAAGGCGGAACTGGACGGTCGATATGCCGCCCGCATGTCGCTGCGGGAGGACGTTTCCATCGTGCTGGCTACTTTCGGCTATTTACTGAAGCCTCCGCCCAAATATTGAGGACGCCATGAAATTCGGATTCGTTACGTGCGTTCAGTTAGGGCTTTCATGCATGGAAGCGATCTACGAGGTAGGCGGCACACTCCATCTTGCCGTGACGCTTCAGGATGAGCAGGCGAGGACCAAGTCTGGGCGAATATATCTTGATGCGTTCTGCGCCGAAAAGGGCATCCCTCTCCTGAAGTCGCGCAACATCAACGACGAGGCTGTGGGGGAAGCCCTTCGTTCGGCTGGGCTCGATTGGCTGTTCATTGTCGGCTGGTCGCAAATCGCGAAAGAACGGGTCCTCGCGGCGCCGCGCCTCGGCGTTCTGGGTATGCACCCAACGCTCTTGCCGGAAGGCCGTGGGCGGGCGGCCGTACCGTGGGCAATCCTGAAGCAATTGCCTCGCACCGGGGTGACTCTCTTCAAGCTCGATACCGGGGTCGATACCGGAGATATTCTAGATCAGGTCGAAATTCCTGTGACTCCGAATGCAACCGCAGGCGAACTCTATGCGGCTGTGAACGACGCGCATATCGCGCTGATCAAGTCCGCCTACCCCAAGCTGGTCGAGGGCGTCATCGAGCCCCGCCCGCAAAATCATGAAGCCGCCACCGTTTGGGAAGGGCGTACCCCTGAAGACGGGCGGCTTGATCTTGAAGGGTCGGTTTGGGAAGCCGAGCGGCTGGTTCGGGCGGTCACCCGTCCTTACCCCGGTGCATTCGTTGAGCTTCAGGATGGCGCGTTGGTGGTCTGGCGCGCGACAGTGACGGATACGGGTGTCGTGCCGGAAGGGGCCATCCCAATCGAGTTTCGCGATGGAATTCTGCTCGCTCTCGAACATGAGAGGCGCGATCCCCCCTCCGTCTCCCGCGCCGCCGGTTGCGAATAACGCTCCGCTACTTGGGGAGGACCGCGTCGATGCAGCCCAAGCCGCGCCTGTCGCGGCGGTCCGTCGTGCGCGAAAGGAGAGTGGAAATCCGACGGTTAACGGATATAGCCCGTCGCCATGGGCTCGAACGACGACGACAACTCTACGCGGCGCACCGTTTTGTGGACTCCTGGTATAGACCATTCGAGGCAATCCGGCTTTGGGTCGGAGCGACCATGCTTGCTGACGGAAACGGCGGGACGATGCTCATGAACCGCGAGGCGAGCGAGAGAGGCTCCGGACCAGCACGCCTCCAGCCGGAGACCGGCGCAGGAACATCGTCGATAACGCGTAAAGAGGAGAACCGAAACGAGGTTGGTGTCGCGCCCTCTGCCCCGCTCGAGTCTATCCTTCTGGGCGACCCGCCAGGCAGGCGAGCGCCGCCTGCTAACCTGGAAATCCCGCTTCTCAGAGAATCCGTTTCCTATTCCGCTCGGCTTGCGCGAGCCGCTCAATCTTACGGTGAATCACGTTACGCTACGCACCGCCGCATCAATTGGTCGCATCGCTATGCCGATGGGTTTTACTCAACCGAGGCAGCGCTCTTCGTCCAGGACAGCGCGGCTTACCTCGCCGGGGATATGATCGCGACTCCGCACCTTGAAGACGTCTTTCAGAAGAAGCTTGCAATCCCGGCAATCGCCGCGGTCGCACTCAAGGTTCTGGCCCATCGCATCTTCGCGTGGGTCGGCATGTTTCAGGCGAGGCTTCCCCGTGCGCTCCGGGCGAGAGTCTATCGCAAATGCTATGTCGACGATATCGAACTCGTGTTTGACCCAGAGGCGTCAGACACTCTGCGTGCCGTATATCCGTTCCCGCTCAGTATACGCCGGCAAATCAGATATATTAGTCGCCTGTTTGCCGAAGGACGGCGCTTTCGCTTTGCTGGTCACCGGTACCGGTCTGGAGATTTTGTGCGCCTGTTGCGGCACCGGGACGTCCGTTCGTTAATGAGGATGGAGGCGCGTTCTCAATTGGCACATGCGTACGAGATCGCTAAATCGGGCTACACGACGGTCCAGTTGTCGGACGAGTTCAGTCTGGGCAGCCTGGAGTTCGCGCGTGCACTCGATCGCTGCGGTATTGTTACGGTGAATAGCGCGCACGGAGTCGGCAAATACTTGCCGGTTCATGCGTACCGGACATTCTACACTCTGACAGATCTTCAACAGGAATATTACATTCCAGTGCTTCCCTGCCGATATGAGCGCCGACAATTGAACGACCTTTATCCGGCTGCCAGTCCGATCGACCCGGTGCCCGATCTGCAGAAGATACAGTTGGTTTTGCTAAGCCAGACTTTCCCCGGCTTGACGGGCATCGTCCGCGACCACGAGGACAAGATCATCCGGCGCCTTGTCGCGAAATTCGCGACAGATCCAATGGTGGAGCTTCGGTTCAAGCCGCATCCGACGCAGGGAGACCGCCCGCCCCCCGCCGGCTTCCGAACGCTCAGCAATCTTTCGGAAGTGAACGGAAGGCCCGGGACCGTGTTCGTTTCTCAATTTTCCACTTGTCAGATCAACCCAACGTTCAAAGGACGCAAATTTTTGCTAAGAGGTGATCTGGTTCATCCGGAAATCGCATTCGACAAATGTGAGCGGATCTTGACCTTGGAAGAATTTATCGGCTTGATCAGTGACTTGCCTAAAGACCGAAGCGGGCCCTATTCGGAAGGCTTTCCCCATGCCTGATCACCTTTCCTTAGATTCGGAAGCTTGCCCCTGTTGCGGAACAAATTCCTGGCGGCCGGTGCCGTACACACGGCAAATAGGGTATCGCGCATGCCAAGCCTGCGACTACCACATCCAAGTCCGGAGCGACGGCGAAGATCGCATCGAGGCCTTTCTTCGGGAGCAGGATAAATTCTACGCCGAGGACACCGTCGTGGTCTCGCCGACCTTAACGACAGTGACCAAGGAAATCACCGATCGCCGTATCTCGACAATCCGCTCCCGCCTTCAGCCCGGAGCGAGCCTGATTGAAGCGGGTCCTGGGGCGGGCGATGTACTTCTGGTGTTAACTGACCTTGGTTATTCCACGGCTGCAGCAGAGCATTCCAAAACTCTCGCCGATCGCTTGCGCCTGCTTCGTGACATCCCCGTGTTCAACGGCGATTTCGTCGATCACCCTTCGTCTAGCGAAAGCTTCGATGCCTATTGCTCATTCCATGTCATTGAGCATGTAGTGAACTTCCAGCATCATCTCGATATCGCCCGAGATCGCGTCAAGCCTGGCGGTCTAGCTTTCATCGCCACTCCCAATGCGGGGGGCTGGGAACAGCGGCTGCCATTCCAACTCTCCCCGAATAATGACTCGTCGCACTTCCAGTTGTTCTCGGCACGCGCGCTCGAGAATTATTTAGGTGCTCATGGTTGGGAGATTATAGAGCTGCGGACCCCGTCCTATGCGATCGCGTGGCTCCGTATCTTTACAAAAATCTTGCGCCGCCTGCGCGGCCAGGACGAAAATGCCACAGGCGGTGAATATGCCAAGGAGGTAAGCCCGACTGCAGCACGAGCCATTTCGGCGTTTAGAACCTTCACGGCTCCGCTGCGCAAGGTGCAAGAATTGTTGAAGGGCGGCAATGAAGTCTTTCTCGTGGCCCGTAAAATCTAAAGGCGCGCAATGTGAACAGCGCCCTGGAGCCCGCGCAGGTCGTTTGGAAGGGTTCGTACCGCTACACCTCCTGCGCCTTTGTCAACCGCATATGGTGAAACGAGCCACCCGTTGACTGAGGCGTTGGGCGATCTTGCTATTAGCCGCCGTGCCTCACGCCGTTCTTCTGTTCCGTAGAGAGTTTCTACCCGCTCGGCAGCGAGCGAGAAGACGCGACAATCGACTTCCGATAATCAGGTGATTGCTGCCCAGCGTAGGCGTAGGCGGCCCGCGAACGGTGGATCTGGATCCCGCCGGCGCTCTTCGCCTCGCCCGATCGGCCATAACGCCGGAGTTGGCCTGAACTCGCGGCTTAAGATTCGCGAAAATCTAAAATAGTCGAGAGTTCATCCATTCGCGCGTTCGCTTGCCAAGAGTAAATCGCCCGGCGTGAAGTTACGGCGCAAGCTGACGCCGGGCATGGCGCAATTCATTCCCCAGCAAAAAAATAGCGGCACAGAGGCCGCTATTTTCTCACTAAACGAAACTCGATACCCTTACGGGCTGGTGGGATCGTCGTCACCGTCGTCAATCACTACCAGGATGCCCGCAATGATTGCGGCGAGTGCCAGAAGCGGAATGATGAAACCGCCGCCGAGCTGGCCTTCGTCTTCCAGGCTAGCGCTGGCGCGAGCCTGCGAAACTGAGAGGCTGCTCCCCGGAGTGGCGTTGGCGAACGCCGGAGCGCTCGTCATCGAAAGTGCGACAATCGCCGCCATTGAGACTTTACCGAAACCCATTATCAACTCCCTTACGTCACTCTCAAATACACTTCGCTGCCTGCCACAGCGTACCTACCTGTTCAAGCCCTAAAGCAGCAGCTTGGCCCCTGAACTTTTGAGTTGTTGCTTGAACACAACAGTATTTGCGGCCTTTTCAAGCCGCAGTTCCGAGATAAGCTGTGCGGGGCCCAAGCCGCATAAAGGCCCGGCCGACACCGCCAATGGCTGCGGATTCAGTCCGTAATCCCTTCCCACTTGGGATCTACGGCACCTGTAGCGGTAAGGAACCAAATATCCTGGCCCTCGAGTCCCAAGGCGGTCAACCGGCCTGAGGCGAAGGCGCCGGTGTCTATTCCGATGCGATTCGAACGCACATCGATTTCATCGCTGATCGAATGACCGTGCACAACCATCCTGTCGTGGGCCAGGCGAGAATTGAGAAATTCTCGGCGGATCCAGCGCAAATCGGTTGGCACCTGTTCATCGATAGGGATTCCGGGGCGAACCCCCGCGTGCACGAATAGAAAATCTCCGACTTCTGCATAATCCTCGAAAGTCGACAGAAATTCGACGTGGCCGGACGGCACCAGGCGCCCGAGGACCCTCACTAACTCGTGGAAATCGTAGGCCTGATACTCTTCGAGGCTCATCCCGTAGCTGAGTATCGTCTCGCGCCCGCCGATTCGGGTCAGCATACGGGCCGCTTTGATATCGCCTGCGAGGGCTTTGAGAAATATCTCGTCATGATTGCCAAGCAGGAAGGTCGCCACAACGCCGCTGTTTCTAAGCTGTATCAATCGGTCGATCACCCCTTTCGAATCGGGACCGCGATCAACCAGATCGCCGAGGAAGATCAGGCGCGTGTTTGCACGCCCCCGGCGCTCGTCGTCCTCCCGGATGGATTCAATGATTCGGTCGAGCAAGTCCAGCCGGCCATGTATATCGCCCACGGCATAGACACGCTGGCCATCGGGCAGGGAATGTGGGGTCGAAGATCGCTTCGACCTGCTGAAGAGGCGCTTTAAAACCATGGGCCCTTATTTCGAGATTGGGATAGCAGCGCATATAGGGCGCTTCTCGATACATGCCAGTCGCCGACAGTTGAACATTTGAAAACAGACCTCATTAAGCGATTGAAACTAAAGGCCGACGCCGCCGCACTCGGAGCATTGACGCTACATCTTGACCCCTGAATGCCGGGCCGGGCGCTACATCAGGAGGGTAGGCGCGCTTCAGGCAAATGGGATCTTGAAGATGAGCCGGGATTGGCCAAATAGCCTGCCAATTTTAGTGGTAAAGGTAGGTTGTGCCCGGCAAGACTTGACTTGGGGACCAAATTGTTGCCTTAGGCGTTCAAAGAAATCCAGTTAGTTCAAAGGAGGGTATATGTTTTCCAAGAAGCTTGCGATGCTCGCAGCTGCATCTTTGGTCGTTGCGACGACTCCGGCGATGGCACAACCATCCGCCCAGTCTCTCAGTGGCGCTCAGTTTTCGCGTGCCGGAGCTGAACTCGACGGAGCGAATGAACTTGCTGGCGGCGGCATTTGGGCCGCTCTTATCGGCCTCGCCCTGGTTGCTGCACTCGTTCTCGTTGTAATTGACGACGACGATGCTGATCTGCCAAGCAGCCCATAATCGGGATTGAAGATTTGAAGAAAGCGCTCCAGCGAGTCTGGGGCGCTTTTTTTATGCTCGGCGTCCGAACGGTACGGCGGAGAAATCCATGAACCCGGTTCAGGCGCATTCGACCGTCATACTTTCGGGTGGCGCCGGAACCCGGCTCTGGCCGATTTCGACGGAAAGCAACCCAAGCAGCTGCTCGCCCTGACCGATGATCTCACCTTGTTGCAGCGCACGATCGGACGTGTTGATTCGTGCCGCCGTTGATCATCGCGAGCGCGCGGATGCCGACCAGGTGCAGCGGCGATTGGAGTTTCTGACGCCAGCCTGATTTTCGAGCCTGTTGGCCGTAACACCGCTGCCTCGATTGCCCTTGCGGCCATCCGGGTTGAGCCGTCGGACCTGTGACTGGTGATGCCCAGCGATCACATCATCGCGGATTCAGACGCATTGCGCGCTGGCGTAAAAATGGCGCTTGCAACCGTCGAGGGCGGTTATTTGCTAACTTTCGGTAGATCCCGACGCGCCAGAAACCGGCTCTGGTTACATTGAACAAGGAAAAATCCCGGGCCCGTGCATTCGTCGCGGATCGATTCGTCGAGAAGCGCCCTCCTCGGATGCCGCGGAATATGTTGCTTCGGGCCTCTTTAGGTCGTGAACCCATAAACAGGATTCCCTTGGCGCGGGTTTTCTGATTCAGGCTCGAGCATGAGCCGATATGATCTGACCGATTTCGAGTGGCGGGTGATCCAGCCGCTGTTGCCCAACAAACCA
>JACDEE010000016.1 GCA_013816585.1 Sphingosinicella sp.
GGTTTGTTGGGCAACAGCGGCTGGATCACCCGCCACTCGAAATCGGTCAGATCATATCGGCTCATGCTCGAGCCTGAATCAGAAAACCCGCGCCAAGGGAATCCTGTTTATGGGTTCACGACCTAGCTGACCTGAATCCGTTTCATCACTCCGAGCGGATCATGGTTTCATTTGTTGGGGAGGACTGACCTATTGCTGGTGAGAGAGTTTACTCGAAGTAATCTCACCAATTAATCTTGGACAGATTTCCAAGGGTGCTAAACTAACGACTCTAAAAGGAAATATAATCTCCCCTGCGGCGTGACATTGGCTTTGCGGCGGCCTCTCAACAGATAAAACCGACGGGGTGCCTCCAAATCCAGTGCGGGTAAATTCCAGGGGGTCCCCGCGCTGACAACTGCGTCACGAGCTGAACTCCAGCTGCGGGTCAAAGGGCGGAAGGAGAACCCATCCCCTCCATGGCAGCTTCTCAAAGCGTTCGATTCGAGCCAAATCTCGCGACACCCTAGTGCTAAGTGCGGCAAAATTGGCGCTCGCATTCCGCCAGCCCATCTGAACTATTAATCTGGCAATGCCAGCCGCGGTGACCTTTGCCCTTTCTGCCTTCAGAACTTCGCGCCAAATCCAGACCTCCAGCAGTTCGACGAGGGACTCGGTGGGCAGTTGCCTCAGGATCCGTGGCGCGTCCGGGTCGCTAATTGCATCTACCAGGTCATCGCTGCGATACGCTGCGCCGACTTGTATCTCGAAGACGTCCCACTCGTCCAAAATTCCTGCTCGTCTCTGCTTTCGCCGGACGCGTTGCTGCCTCTGGCGATCCTTACGCAAAGCTTCTTGATCTGCTTGACCGTAATAATCCGCGACTGCTCTATCGTTCACGCTTGTGAATGGGGTCTGATATGCGACGCTGCAAAGGCGTCCCCAGGCCCGATAGGCATGAGATCCTTTCCAGCTGGGACGTGCGAAGCTTGTTGGTCCCTCGGCCAAGAGCCACTCTTCGTGCGCTTGCCGGAGGGCAGGCGCCGCCATCAGGCGATTTCTGACCACCCGTTCACATTCGGTGCGAACTTTGCAGCTTCCGCAACGGGACGCCGGTTGAAGTCCACGCCCTTTCACCACTTTCATCGCATCTCTGTAGCGGAGGAACGCCGTCAGGATGCCAAAGCAAGGGCGCCCGACCAGCAGAGGCATCGCATCAATGTGGCCGTCCCTCATAAGGACACCCGAGCCGGTTATCGTTGAGTTCTTGAAGCGAAGTCGCGCACCACGAGGATTCCAAGGATTTTCCTGGGTCCAATATCTAGTTTTTTCGCGGTAGCTGAGCTCATCCAGCTGGCGCACGCATGGGGTGTTCACCGCTGCCCCTAAGGATGCCGGACTCATCACAGAGCGGTCCGTTCTAGAGCACGAAATGCATACTCCAACTCCGACTTCCTAAAATAAAGGCGGCGACCCTTGCGAATGACAGGGACGTGGCCCTCTTCGGCCAAGCGGTAGATTTTTCGCCGGGAGAGGCCGGTGAAAGCAGCCGCATCATCGGCTCCTTCGATTAGATCGTGAGTCAGCATCAAAGTTCCTTAGAATGATAACAAGAACGTTATTGTTCCTGCGAATGCCCTCCTTGACGCGGGAGTTCCCTTCCGTCAAGAGAAAAACAATAACCTTCTTGTTCAAGGCAAAACAGATGGAGCTAACGCTCAAACAAATCGAAGATATTCTGAGCACCCGCTACGGCATTGAGCCTGCGCGGGCAGGGGCGTTCCGAGGAAGGCTTCAACACTTGCAGCGCGGGTCCTTTCCTGACGGAGTGAACACAGGCAAAGGGCATAAGGCTATTTATGGGTGGGATCAGCTTATTCAGCTGAGCGTCGCGTTGGATCTCATTGATCTCGGACTCTCCCCAGAGCCTGCAAAAGCAGTGGTGCGGATGCACCTAGAGAAAATACGAGCTGGTGCGGCATCTATTGGCGTGCTCATGACGTCCGCAACTTTGCTAAAGGCTGTTCGCGAAGAGACGTTGCCGTTCAGCAAAAGCGTCTTCCTCGTCACCGCCGCACAAGCGCTTTCCAACCTGGCGGGCTCAGAAGCTTCGCCGGGACCAAGGCTCAACGTTATGGCCGGACCGAACGTTATTGAAATCATAAGGGACGAAAGCCCCTACGCAGTCGCTGAAAGTGTCATTAACATCGGGAAGCGCCTCATCAGCGCGATGAAGATGATTTCCATGTATCATCAAATCGATGAGGCGGCGGTGGTCGCAGACTTCGAGCAATGGGCGAATGCCAATGTCCTCGGTTCGTAAGCGGACGTGGACCTCACCGAACGGCGAGGAGAAGACCCGGTGGGTAGTTGATTATAAAGACTCGGCTGGAAAGCGACGTGCCAAGCAGTTCGTTCGTAAGAAGGAGGCGGACGCATGGTTGATCAAAACCGCATGGCACGTAACCCAAGGGCCACACACACCCGACAGCCAAAGCATCACAGTAATCTCGGCTGGGGAGCTATGGCTTGCGCGAGCTCGGCGCGATCAACTGGAGCATACCACCATCGCTGCCTACGAGCAGCACCTTCGACTGCACATTGTTCCGCTGCTGGGACATAGGAAACTCAGCCAACTGACCAAACCCGCGATCGAGGCATTCAGAGATATTTTAATCGAAACTCGATCACGGCCCATGGCAGCCCGCGTTATGCGCTCGCTGCGGTCGCTGATTGGTGAAGCGGAACGCCGTGGATATATCGCGCAGAACGTTGCACATGGCGTGGCCGTGCGCCGTGCTAATCGTGACCAGCGAAGGATCGAAATTCCAAGCAAAGTCGAGATGCGTGCGATGGTAGATGCTGCCAAAGCGTCAGATAATCCGATGGATGCTCCCCTGGTGCTTACTTGCGTCTTTCAAGGTCTCCGCGCTTCAGAGCTCCGCGGCCTCCCTTGGCGCAGCGTCGATTTGAGAGCTGGCACGCTACACATCGAGCAACGAGCAGATTCGAGGCTGCTGATAGGACCGCCCAAATCCTCAGCTGGTCGGAGGATTGTCCCGCTTGCCGATTGTGTGGTTTCATCTCTTCGAAAGTGGCGGCTTCGCTGCCCTGCAACAGATCTCGATCTGGTATTCCCATCTCCTCGTGGGAAGCCATTGTCGCACGCCTCGTTGCACAAGATGCATCTTTGGCCAGTGCAGGTGACGGCAGGCATCTGTGATCCCAAGCTAGACAGCGCGGGGGACCCGGTTATCGACAATAAGGGGGCTATCAAAAAGGCCGCACGGTACTCCACGCACGCGCTGCGTCATTGTGCAGCATCCCTGTGGATTGAGCAGCGAGTAAACCCGAAGCGCATTCAAAAATGGATTGGCCATTCCTCAATCCAAATGACTTTTGATGTTTATGGGCATCTGTTCGACCAAGCCGATGCAGACGCAGCGGTCATGGCTGCCGTTGAGCGGGAAGTATTTGGCGCCGTCGATGCAACACAGCTGCAACAAGAAGCTTGAACGCCGCAGAAATCCGTCGGCAAAAACGGATTCTGATTCCGTCTATCGAGGTTCGAATCCTCGCGGGGCATCCAGCTTCCTGTCAGATCATCGAAAGCGCTCGTCTTCGCGTCGAGCGGTTGCGAAAGTTAGGGGGCTTCCGGCTCCGGCCGCAGGGACGTCTTAACTCCTATGGGTGAAGACGGAGAATGTGCTGAACCGCTACGGAGACAAAGGCGTCGCCTGTCCCCAAGCCCAGGCGACGGCCAGCGCGGCGAGCAAATGGCGGGACCAGAATGGCCTGCGCACTCTACGAGGCCTAAGGGACCCCGGCGCCCCGCCGCTCCTGACATTATCTAGTTGATTTGACGACAATTAGATTGTCACAATGCGACTCCGGGAGAAGCAATGCGATCTACGTCCGACCTCCACGAAACGCTCGACGCGGTTTTGTCGACCGCGCTGGATGCTGCAATAGCCATGAAAGAGGATGGCAGCATCGCGCGGTGGAACCATGTTGCCGAACGAACCTTCGGTTGGACGTTCGCCGAGGTTCACGGCAAACTGGTCAGTGAAGTGATCATACCGCCCGAATTCAGGCCGAGCCATGCTGCGGGGCTGAAACGGTACCTCGAAACCGGAGTGCCGAGGTACCTCGGCAGGCATGTCGAAGTAATAGCGGTCGACCGCGCGGGTCGACGCTTCGCTACCGAACTTTCTTCTACGGAGGTGCATCATAACGGCGAGCGGCTATTCCTTGGGTTCATCAGGGACATCAGTCAACGCAAAGAGGCGGACGCTAGAATTTCCGAGGTCACCGAGCGCCTGAACCTGGCCGTACGGACCCATTCAATCGGGATTTTCGACACCGATGTAACGTGTGCGAAGGTTTATTGGGACCCGGAGCTGGAGCGAATTTACGGCTACGGGCCCGGAGAGTTCGCTGCGACCATCGAGGCCTGGCGCTTGCATGTCATTCCAGCCGATCTTGACCGGGTAACCAAGCAGTTCGACACGGCGATCGCCGCGCGGGCTTCGGAACTTGCCTATAATTACCGAATCCGCCGCAGGGACGGAGAGATCCGCCACGTCGAGGCCTCCGCGCGTTTCTTCTACGATGCGGCCGGGAAGAACACCCGCCGGGTCGGCGTGAACATCGATGTAACGAGCCGTAAACAGACGGAGCGGCGGCTGTTTGAAACCCAGGCGGAACTCGCCCACCTGTCGCGACTGGGTTCGCTCGGTGCCATGGCCTCCAGCCTCGGCCATGAGCTCAACCAACCGCTGACCGCTGTGGCCAATTACCTGTCGGCAGCGAAAAGCTTGCTCAAGAACGATCTGGGAGCCGATTTCGGCAAAGCCCTGGAGGCTCTCGAACTTGCCTCCGCCAACACAATGCGCGCGGCGGAGCTCATCAGGCGCCTTCGAGCTATGTCGCTGAAACAGCCGATGCAGCGGCAAATCACCAGCCTTGCTACCATCGTGAACGAAACGGCGTCGTTGGCCCTTCCGAACGGACCCTTAAGCGGGGTCTCGATCGATGTCGTGATCGATCCGGAAGCCGATCGCGTGTTCGCAGACCCGCTCATGGTGCAGCAGGTAATATTCAACCTGCTTCGGAACGCCGCGGAGGCGATGTCGTCGATTGGAGGGAAAATTTCGGTACGGGCCTCGCTGTTGGACGAGCAATTTGCGATGCTTTCGGTCGCAGATAACGGCCCTGGCCTCGACCCGGAGGTAAAGGCTCAATTGTTTACCGCTTTCGTTTCGACCAAGAGCGACGGAATGGGTGTTGGACTCTCCATCTGCCGCACGATCATCGAGAGCCAGGACGGAAAAATCTGGGCCCGCAGCAGCCCTGAAGGTACCATTTTTTATTTCACGCTCCCGCGCGAAAGTCTCGAGGAAAATTCAGCCTGAGGCTGCGGTCAGCAGATGGTGCGTGATAGGGCAATGTGCCCTAACCTTTCCTGTGTCTGGATTATTTCGCGCTCGAGTTCGGGCTGTATCCTCCCTTCTTGCACCCAATCCTCCAGCGCCGCGTTATTGCGCTTGAAAAGCCGTGCCGCAGCCGTTCCAAATGGCGACCTGGCAGGATGCAATTTCAAAGGAGCATGGGATGCGTACAGCGATTTTGGCCGCCTTGCTGATGACGAGCGCCTGCGCCTCCAGCCCAATCGAGCCGCCCAGGTTGGAGCAGGGCGCGGCCTCCGATTACGATCTGGCCGCGCAGCGGGCCAAGATCGCGCGTATCGCCATGGCTGCCAATACAAGCTTCCTCAACGCCCAGGAACGCAAGGTCGTGAACCTGCTGATCCGGGCGGCCGATCTGATGAACCCTATCTATCTTCACCAGCGTTCGACCGAAAATCCGACAATCCGCGCCGAAATCGCACGAAGTCAGCATCCGCAAAAGACGACTTTGCTCGACATGTTCGACCTGCATTTCGGGCCATGGGACACGCTCGCCGAAAACCATCCCTTTTACGGCGGCGAACAGATGCCCGCCGGGGGAGGCTTTTACCCGGAGGACCTGACGAAGGAGGCGTTTGACGCCTATCTTGCCGCTCATCCGGCCGAGCGCGAGGCGCTGGTCAGTCCCTATAGCGTAGTGCGCCGCCGCGGCGAACGGCTGGTCGCCATTCCTTATTCCCAGGAATATGGGCAATGGCTGGAGCCGGCGGGGAAATTGCTGGAGCAGGCGGCGCGGACGACCAGCAATACCAGCCTCAGGAAATTCCTGAACCTTCGGGCCAGGGCGTTCCGCACCAACGATTATTATGAATCCGAACTGGCCTGGATGGACGTTTCGGGCACTCCTATCGAAGTCGTGATCGGTCCTTATGAAGTCTATACCGACACGCTCTACGGCACCAAGACCGCCTTTGAATCCTTCGTGACGGTCCAGGACCCGAAGGAAAGCGGTTCCTTGTCCCACTATAAGAATCTGCTGGCCGACATGGAGCGCAACCTGCCAGTCGAGGACAGGTACAAGAATTTCAGCCGGCCGTTCAATTCACCGATCCTGGTCGCCGACCAGGTGCGCGGCGGCGGCGACAATGTCCCCGGCGTTCAGACGGTGGCTTTCAACCTGCCCAATGACGAACGGGTGCGCGAGGCCAAAGGCGCCAAGAAGGTGATCCTCGCCAATGTGCTGGGCGCCAAATATGATCGCATCCTCGCGCCGATCGCCAATCTGGCGCTGGTCCCCGATCAGGCGCGGCTGGTCAGCAAGAAATATATGACCAACGAGACCTTGTTCCACGAGCTTTCGCACAGCCTTGGGCCCGGCACGATCAGCCTCAATGGGCGGCAGACGACGGTTAATGCGGAGCTGAAGGATCTCTATTCGGCGTCCGAGGAAGCCAAGGCAGACGTGATGGGGATGCACAACATATTATATATGATGGATCGCGGGGAGCTTCCCGCGGCCGAGCGCGAGCAGGCGCTTGCCACCTATGTCGCCGGAATTTTCCGAGCGGTTCGCTTCGGCATCGATGAAGCACATGGGCGCGGCGCGGCGCTTCAATATTCCTATCTGAAAGAAAAGGGCGCGTTGGAATGGGTGCCTTCCCAGCGCCGATTCCGGATCGAACATTCGCGGCTCGCCAAAGGGCTAAGCGACCTTACCGCCGATCTGGTGCGCCTGCAGGGCAATGGCGATTACGCAGGCACCAAGGCATTTTTCGATCGCTACGCGCGGCTGGACGATCAGGCGCGCGCCGTGCTTGCGGGCAGCGCGGCCATCCCGACCGACATCCAGCCCGATTATCCGGAGAGGGTCTGATTGTGGCGGATTTCGACCGTAAGGAGAATCCGGGGCTCGACTATCAGGCGATCGTCGATGCCGTGCTGGCGGATGCAGAAGTCTATCGAGGCCATGGGGATGTCGCGACTTACATCCCGGCGCTGGCGCAGGTGAACCCGAACAAGCTCGGCATAGCGCTGGCGTTGCGCGACGGCAGCGTCTTTTGCGCCGGCGACGCCAACGAGCCTTTTTCCGCCCAAAGCATCTGCAAGGTCTTCAGCCTGTCGCTCGCGCTTCAGCGCGTGGGGCCGGCTCTTTGGAACCATGTCGGACGTGAGCCTTCCGGGTCGCCGTTTAATTCGATCGTGCAGCTGGAATCGGAAAAGGGCAAACCGCGCAACCCGTTGATCAATGCGGGCGCGATCGTGGTATGCGATCAATTGATGGGGCGCCGCGGCGCCGATACGACGCTCGAGGAACTGCTGGATTTCCTGCGCACCCGAAGCGGCGAGAAAGACATCAATGTCGACGAGCAGGTGGCGATGTCGGAATCGCAGGCCGGCCACCTCAACCGGAGCCTGGCCCATTTCGTCGCGGCCTTTGGCAATTTGCAGAATCCGGTGGAGGAAGTGCTTTCGGTCTATTTCCGCCAATGTTCGATCGCGATGAGCTGCCGCCAGCTCGCTCTGGCGGCGCAATATCTTGCCTGCGATGGAAGCGATTGCCGTACCGGGGAGTCAGTCCTGCTCCCCACCCGCGCGCGACGCGTCAACGCGCTGATGCTGACCTGCGGCCATTATGACAATAGCGGCGACTTCGCGTTCCGGATCGGCCTTCCGGGCAAAAGCGGAGTAGGCGGCGGCATCCTGACGGTCATTCCCGGGGTCGGCACGGCCTGCGTATGGTCGCCCGGACTGAACGCCGCGGGCACATCTTTGGCGGGAGCGATCGCGCTGGAGAAATTGGTGGAGCGGACCGGCTGGTCGGTATTTGCCTGACGAAAAAGGCCCCGCCAGCGAAAAGGGAGTAACGCCAGGCGAGGCCTGATAACCCTAAGCTGCCCCAGCTCCGAGTCCCTTTTATCATACGTCAAACGGCCAAAAATTGCTACCGCACCGTTAACCATATAAGGCCGCGGAAGAGCGGCACATGCAAAGGATGCATCTGGTGAAAAAGCCTTAGCAGGTGGGATTCCCCGGGGCATTGGTCTAGACGGCCTTTCGTCTATTGCGATCGCGAAGGTGCAAAGTGACGGACGCTGATACCGCATTGCTGCTGGCGCGCATCCAGTTCGCCTTCACCATCTCATTCCATTTCATATTCCCTTCCTTCTCGATCGGCCTCGCTTCCTATCTGGCGGTGCTAGAAGGCCTGTGGCTGAAGACCGGGAAGGCGGTCTATCTCGCCCTGTTTCGCTACTGGCTGAAGATCTTTGCCATCGCCTTCGGCATGGGTGTCGTGTCCGGGATCGTGATGTCCTACCAATTCGGGACCAATTGGTCGGTCTTCTCCGACCGTGCGGGGCCGATCATCGGTCCGCTCATGGCCTATGAAGTGCTGACTGCCTTCTTCCTCGAAGCGGGGTTCCTGGGCGTGATGCTTTTCGGGATGGAGAAAGTAGGGAAGGGGCTGCATTTCGTCGCCACCTTGATGGTCGCGATCGGCACCTTCATTTCGGCATTCTGGATCCTGTCGGTAAACAGCTGGATGCAGACGCCTACGGGCTGGGCGATCAACGCGCAGGGGCAGTTCGTCCCCGGGGGAAGCTGGCTCAATATCATCTTCAACCCAAGCTTTCCCTACCGCCTCATCCACACGGTGACCGCCGCCTATCTTACCACCGCTCTGGTGGTGGGCGCGGTGGGTGCATGGCACCTGCTGAAGCGCCGGAGGGCAGGCATGGTGGCGCCGACCGACGGAAGCCAGAACGCGCCGTCATCGGACGAGGCCGTCCGCAAGATGTTCTCGATGGCGATGTGGATGGCCGCTCTGGTTGCGCCGGTGCAGATATTCGTCGGCGATCTGCACGGCCTCAACACGCTGGAGCACCAACCCGCCAAGGTCATGGCGATGGAAGGGCATTTCGAAAGCTATCCGAACGGAGCGCCTTTGATCCTGATCGGAATGCCCGACAGCAAGGCGGAGAAGACCCATGTCCTGCTGGAAATACCAAAAGCGTCGTCCCTTATATTGAAGCATGATCCGGACGCGCCGCTGGAAGGGCTGAAGAGCTTCCCCAGGGAAGATCGTCCTCCCGCCGAAATAATCTTCTGGTCGTTCCGGATCATGGTCGGGCTTGGTTTCCTGATGCTTGGCCTCGGTCTGTGGAGCCTGATCGCCCGCGTTAGGCGGCGCCTTTACGACTGGCCTTCACTGCACCGTTTCGCCCTGATCATGGGTCCGGCCGGGTTTGTCGCGGTGATCGCGGGCTGGATCACGGCAGAGGTCGGGCGCCAGCCCTGGGTAATCTACAATCTGCTTCGTACCCGGCATGCGATCGCGCCGATCGCCGTTCCGGCGGTCGCCACCTCGCTGGCGGCCTTCGTGATCGTCTATTTCATCGTCTTCGGAATCGGCACGATTTACATATTGAAGCTGATGGCACGGGGTCCCGAAATCGGTGAGCCGCAGCTCGCCAGGGCTCCCATCCGCAGCGCCGGAATCACTCCCGGGCCGTCCGTGGGCCGGAGAGGCGCCGACCCCCGGCCGGACCAGAGCGAAGGGGCGGACTGATGGATCTGACGATCGTCTGGGCCTTCCTGATCGCCTTTGCGGTCGCCGCTTATGTGGTGATGGACGGCTTCGATCTTGGCATCGGCATCCTGTTCCCGGCCTTCCGCGTCGGCAAGGAACGCGACCAGGCAATGAATGCGATCGCGCCCGTCTGGGACGGCAACGAAACCTGGCTGGTATTGGGCGGCGGCGGGCTGATGGCGGCTTTCCCGCTGGCTTATGCGATCATCCTTCCCGCGCTTTACGCCCCCCTGATCGCCATGCTGCTCGGCCTCGTCTTCCGCGGCGTGGCGTTCGAATTTCGCTGGCGCGATGCAGCCCACCGGCCCTGGTGGGATGCGGCCTTCTGCATAGGATCAATGGTCGCGACCTTCGCGCAAGGGATCACGCTCGGCGCCTTGCTTCAGGGTATTACAATCGAAGGTCGCGCTTATGCCGGCGGCTGGTGGGAATGGCTGAGCCCCTTCAGCCTGCTGACCGGCGCCAGCCTGCTGGTCGGCTACGCCTTGCTGGGCGCGGCCTGGCTGATCTGGAAGACCGAAGGCGAGATCCAGCAGGATGCGCGCCGCATGGCCAAATGGCTGCTTCCCGCCCTGATCGCCGCTTTGGCCATGGTCAGCCTCGCGACCCCTTTCCTCGAAGCTCAATATTATCAACGCTGGTTCGAAATCCCGGGCTTGTTCGTGACTATTCCCATGCCGCTGCTGGTCGGGGTAGCCTCCTTTGCTTTGTGGCGCAGCCTCAAGCGCGACCGCGATGCCCACCCGTTTCTCTGGGCGCTTTCTTTATTCCTGCTGTCGATGGCGGGGCTCGCCATCTCGATGTGGCCGGACGTCATCCCGGGGAGGGTGACGATCTGGCAGGCTGCCGCGCCGCATAGCAGCCAGGCCTTCATGCTGGTGGGCGCGTCGATCCTGATCCCGATCATCCTTGGCTACACCGCCTGGGCCTATTGGGTGTTCCGCGGCAAGGTGGGCGAGGGCTATCATTGACCCGCGCCAGGCAATTCGCATGGTTCGTCGGCCTTTGGGCGGCGGGAGTGGCGGCGGTAGGCGCGGCCTCCCTTCTGATCCGCTGGTGGCTGCTTTAGGCCGGCATTGGTAACCTTGCGTCCGCGGCTGCCCTTGTTGCGACGCAATATTGTGGCTATGGGCGCGGCTACATTCCTCACCTGAGAGTTGATTAAATGAGCCTCCGCAACGTGGCGATCATTGCGCACGTCGATCATGGCAAGACCACTTTGGTCGACCAGCTGTTCCGCCAGTCCGGCACCTTCCGCGATAATCAGCGCGTCGAAGAACGGGCGATGGATTCGAACGACCTCGAAAAAGAGCGCGGGATCACTATCCTGGCGAAATGCACGTCGGTCGAATGGAATGGCACGCACATCAACATCGTCGACACGCCCGGCCATGCCGATTTCGGCGCTGAGGTGGAGCGCATCCTGTCGATGGTCGACGGCGTGATCCTGCTGGTCGATGCCGCGGAAGGCCCGATGCCGCAGACCAAGTTCGTCACCGGCAAGGCGCTGGCGCTGGGCCTGAAGCCGATCGTCGTCGTCAACAAGATCGACCGCCCCGATGCGCGCGCCGCCGAAGTGCTGGACGAATGTTTCGAACTGTTCCTCAGCCTCGACGCCAATGACGAGCAGCTCGATTTCCCGACGCTCTATGCCAGCGGCCGCAACGGCTATGCCGGCGTTTCGGACGACGTCCGGTCGGGGACGTTGGATCCGATGTTTGCAACGATCGTCAAGCATGTGCCCGCACCGGACGCCGATCCGGACGGCCCGTTCAAGATGCTCGCCACCTTGCTGGACCGCGACAATTTCGTCGGCCGCGTCCTCACCGGCCGGATCGCCAGCGGCAAGCTGAAGGTCAACATGCCGATCAAGGCGATCGACGACGAGGGTAATGTGGTCGAGGAAGGGCGCGCCACCAAGATCATGGCGTTCCGCGGGCTGGAGCGCGTTCCGGTCGAGGAAGCCGGCGCGGGCGACATCGTTGCCATTGCGGGCCTTACCAAGGCGACCGTGTCCAATTCGATAGTTGAGCCCTCGGTCACCGAGCCGCTCCATGCGCAGAAGATCGACCCGCCGACCTTGGCAATGACCTTCACCGTCAACGATTCGCCTATGGCGGGCCGCGAGGGATCGAAGGTCACCAGCAGAATGATCCGCGACCGCCTGGAGCGCGAAGCAGAAGGCAATGTGTCCTTCAAGATCACTGAAAGCGCCGACAAGGACAGCTTCGAAGTCGCCGGCCGCGGCGAGCTTCAGCTGGGCGTGCTGATCGAGACAATGCGCCGCGAAGGGTTCGAACTGACCATCAGCCGCCCGCGCGTATTGTATCGCGACGGACCCGATGGCCGCGAAGAGCCGTATGAGCAGGTCGTGATCGATGTGGACGATGAATATTCGGGAACGGTCGTCGAAAAGATGGCGCAGCGTAAGGCCGAATTGGTCGACATGCGGCCTTCGGGCGGCGGCAAGACCCGCATCACCTTCTCCGGCCCCTCGCGCGGCCTGATCGGCTATCATGGCGAATTCCTGTCCGACACGCGCGGCACGGGGATCATGAACCGCCTGTTCGAACGTTATGGACCGCACAAGGGCAAGATCGAGGGCCGGCAGAACGGAGTGCTGATATCCAACGGCTCCGGCGAAACTGTGACTTACGCTCTGGGTCCCCTTGAGGATCGCGGTATCCTGATGGTGGGGCCGCAGGAACCCGTTTATGAGGGCATGATCATCGGCGAGAATGCCAAGCCTGAGGATCTCGAGGTCAACCCGATGAAGACCAAGCAGCTGACCAACTTCCGGGCATCCGGCGGCAAGGACGATACCGTCCGTCTTACTCCGCCCAAGCGGCTGACCCTGGAACAGGCGATCGCCTATATTCAGGACGACGAACTGGTCGAGGTCACTCCGAAGTCGATCCGGCTTCGGAAGCGCTATCTGGATCCGAACCAGAGGAAGCGCGAATCGCGTAAGGGCGCTACGGCCTAGAAGGCCATCTTCACGATCGCCGCCCATTCCTCCTCGCGCACCGGCGAGACGGAAAGGCGCGATTGGCGGACCAGCTCCATTGCCGCCAGCGTCGGCTGGGCCTTGATGTCCTTCAGCGTAACCGGCGTCAGGGCCTTTACCGGCTCGACTCCTACCGAGACCCAGCTTCCGTCTTCCCCGTCCGGCCGGCCCTCGCGCTTGATGCGCATGATGCCGACGACCGCGCGAACCTCGCCGCTATGATAGAAAAAGGCCTCGTCACCGGCTTTCATCGCGCGGAGGTGAAGGCGCGCCGCATTGTTGCGGACGCCGTCCCATTCGGTGCTTCCGTCCCGAACCAGATCCTCCCAGCTATAAACATCGGGCTCCGACTTCATCAGCCAATAGGCCATATCTGCTCCTCGTATCGTGTCGAATATCAACTCATTGTGGAAACTGGTCGCCCAGCTCGTCAAGCGCCTGAGGTTCAGGATCGAACGAGCTAAGCCGAAACTCGTCTCGCTGCTATTTGCCCGTCGACCCAAACCAGGGCGGAGCCGGCCAGCAAGAATCCAGCAGCTATGAATGCCCCGTTGGCGGCAGTTGCCGGCCATCCAATTTGGCCTGCGTCCATGAAAGGGTAAGGATAATGCCCATCCAATTTCCCGCGGATTAAAGCATAGACGAAATAAAGGAGCGGGAAAATTGTCCAGAGGGGCGGATGAATTTGCCGGAGATGCCCCTTGGGAGCGAATGGAATCCAATATGCGAGCGCGAGCACGGGCGTCGCTTTATGAAGCAACCAATCCGCGGCCAGCGCTCCGCCGCTGAGCTCCACGAGGCCTCGAAGCAATAAGCCGTAGACGACGCCTACAAGCAGGATTGCCAGGATTACACCGCCCACGACAGGGGGGCTTGCAGGACGGATTTCCAACGCGACCCCAGTGAAGACCGCCGCCACGATCAAGTTTGTAATCACGGTGAAATAACGAATCATCACCCACAGACTCTCAGACATGGAGCCGGTAAGGTCGTAACTGGCGACCAACTGCGTCCCGAGGCCGACCCAAGCTGCGGCCGCCGTCAACGCGGCAATAGATCTCGAAATTGTGCCGTTGGTCGTGGTCATGTGCCCCTGCCGCCGCGAGGATAGCAGCACGGGCATCGCGCGCTACCCGCAACCGGCCAGCCATTTCGTCCGCTTTCGGCTCGTGGAGGACAATGGCTGTGGTCGCGCTATCAACTTACCCCAGGGTTGCGGCACGGGATAGCTTTTTGCCCTCGCCCGCGGCAAAGAAGGAGGATGCGGCGTTTCCTCCTCTTGCTTGCCCTGTTTCTTCCCAGTTGCGGTGAAGCCGTCGACGACAATCATTTTGCCGACGACATTCATCAGGAACGCACCAAATCGCCTCCGGTCACCACCGAAGCGGTTGCGGTGCGGATCGGCGAACTCGGCCCCAATTTTCCCGCCTGCAACGCGGCCGGGACTCCTCGCAATGTCGAGGCTGGAGCGGCATTGGGAGTGCGCACCGCGCCTTTCGACACCGCGAAAGAGAGCGGCAGGATCCCGGCGGGCCAGCGCTTTTTCGTGTGCACCCGATCGCACGACCAGAAATGGTTCGGAATCGTTTATGCCGAGGGGGACAAGGCGCAAACTTGCGGGGTTTCGAGCCCGATCGCATCACGCCGCGCCTATGACGGACCTTGCAAGTCGGGCTGGGTGTCCAGTCCGTTCGTGAAACTCACTGCCCAGACGATTCCGGCCCAACAGGTTGATTCGACAACGGAAAATGCCCTTTAATCCACAATCTAAATAGTTGAGATTATGGATAAATTGGCAAAGTTCCGCCCTTTATCTCAGCATCACCACGCCTCATCGCTCAACCGGCCGCATTCATTTGACCTTGCGGATCAAAAACATCATTAACGATCCATCCCAAGAGCGGGGGTCACCGAACGCGACAGCGCGGCGACCATGCAAGTCGGGGGGCTATCTCGGATGCGGTTCTCGCGTCCCCGGGGGATAAGCCGACCGCATAGACAAGAGAGTTGATGATCAAATTTGTCCGCGCCGGCGGCATTGCCGCGGCTGCGCTGGCGCTCGCCGCCACCGCAACCTTCGCCGATCCTTCCAATGCGACCCAGATCGCGGCCCCTTCGGCGGCCAGCTACCTCGATCATGGGTCGGCAATGATCGACGGCAGCGCGACCGCCCTGAACCAGGCGTACAACCCTGCCGTCATCGCCGCCAGCCTGATGCAGGCCGCCGAAGCCGCCGTTCCCCGTCCCCGCGCCCTCGGCGAACTCGTTCCGGCTTATGTCGCGACCGAAATTCCCGACGCGGAGCAGGATTGCCTTGCCAATGCCGTCTATTTCGAAGCCCGCGGCGAGCCGATCGACGGCCAGTTGGCGGTTGCCGACGTCGTCCTGAACCGGGTCGCGTCGAAAAAATATCCGGACACGATCTGCGAGGTCGTGACCCAGCCCTGGCAATTTTCATTCGTCCGCGACGGAATCATTCCGGCCGCCGACCGAAGCTCGGCCTCCTGGAAGAAGGCCGTCGCCATTTCCAGGATAGCGCTGGACAAGCTCGCCGCCGAAGTTCCGGAAGACGTGCTTTGGTATCATGCCGATTATGTCGCGCCGAGCTGGGGCAAGCGCCTCGACCGCGAGAAGAAGGTCGGCCTCCACATTTTCTACAGCTAAGCTTTGCAAGGGGTGCAAGCGAGGGGCCGATCAGCAATGACCCGGCCCCTTTTCGCTATGTCCCGACCTCGCGGAGCGTGCGGAACGTGATCGAATAGCGAAGCTGTTCCATCGCCGGTATACTATGCTCCCATTCGGTTCGCGCCGGGCCTCGCAGCAGATAGGCCGATCGCGGAGCGGCCATCAAAGCGCACCTTTCCCGTTTTTCGCCCTTTTTGCGCCGGAAGCGGAGGCGCGCCTCCGCGAGCAACGAGATTCCGATCACATCGCTGAAGGAGGGGCGGTCGCGGTGCCATCCGATTCCCGCGCCCGGGGCATATTCGATGATCAGCAGATGCTGCAGCGCGTCCGGATCGCGACCCGCAAACGCCGCTGCCCGATCGCGCACGTCCAAAAGGAAATCAGGGAATGGGTCGGCATGGCGAAGGCCGGAGCCGTCAAACGCATAATGATAGCCGAACGATATTGTCCGCCGCTTGCCCAGGAAACCGTGAAATTCGAATTCCTTGAACGGCAGGGCGCGGAACGCGGCCGCCAGTTCGCCTTCCTCGGCTACGGACAAGAATTCCGGATCATAAGCGAGCCCTTCCGGACCGGTTTGCGGCATTTCAAGCAGGCTGAGCTGTTCGGCGTTCATGGCCCTCTATAACGCCCAGGAAAGATTCGGGCTGCCCTTCGAGTGGACCCGGATCGCCTTTTCGCGCTTGCGCTGTTTCCCGCCTTGCCAGACAAGGTGTTCGAATGACCGAACATAAATCCGCTCGCTATATCGAAGAGCTTGAAACGATCTTCGCCGAATCCGTCGGTAATCTGCGCTCCGCGCTGCAAAGCTTCATCCGGAATGGCAAGGTGCCCGATCCCGAATGGCGCGCCTCGGGGGCATTTGCCTATCCCGAAATTCGGATCGACTATCGTGGCGATCCCGCCAAATCCGCCGTCGGCCGCGCTTATGGTCGCCTGACGACTCCAGGCCGCTACGCGATGAGCGTCACTCGTCCCACCTTGTTCGCCGATTATCTGGGCGAGCAACTGGACTTCCTGCTCCGTAATTACGAGATCGAGATCGAGATCGGCCGAAGCAGCCAGGAAATTCCGTTCGCTTATGTGCTGGGGGAGGGGGTGGATGTGGCCGACGTCGCGGCGATCGAGCTCGCCCGCTGGTTCCCCGCGCCCGAACTGGCGCATATCGGCGACGAGATAGCCGACGGATCCTGGATCGCGATCGACGGTGCCGCGCAGCCTCTGGCATTGTTCGACGCCCTGCGCGTGGATTTTTCGCTGGCGCGCCTCCGCCATTATACCGGCACCGAGCCCGAACATTTCCAGCGCTACATGCTGTTCACCAATTACCAGCGTTATGTTGACAGCTTCGTTCGCTGGGCGGTGGAACAGGTGCGTGATCCGGACAGCCGCTATACCGCCTTGGCGGGACCCAGCGGCATGTACATCACCGCCGCAGACGCGGATCCCGAACAGGCGCTGGCGGAAGATATGTGGCGGCGGCTGCAAATGCCGGCTTACCATCTGGTGGCGGAAAACGGCACCGGGATCACGCTGGTCAATATAGGCGTGGGGCCGTCGAACGCCAAGACGATCACCGATCACCTGGCCGTGCTTCGCCCCGAATCCTGGCTGATGATCGGCCATTGCGGGGGTCTGAGGGAAAGCCAGAAGATCGGCGATTACATCCTCGCCCACGCCTATCTCCGCGACGACCATGTGCTCGACGCGGTGCTTTCGCCCAATGTGCCGATCCCGCCGATCGCCGAAGTACAGCAGGCGCTGCAGGAAGCCGCCCTGATGGTGTCGGGGGAGGATGAAGAGGCGCTCCGCCATCGCCTTCGCACCGGTACCGTGGTCACCACCGACGACCGCAATTGGGAGCTTCGCTATTCAACCTCCGCCTTCCTGTTCAACCAGAGCCGGGCGGTCGCGATCGACATGGAATCGGCCACGATCGCCGCGCAGGGTTATCGTTTCCGCGTGCCCTATGGCACCTTGCTCTGCATTTCAGACAAGCCGCTGCATGGCGAGATCAAGCTTCCCGGCCAGGCGAACCGTTTCTACGAACGGGCGATCGACGAGCATCTGCGCATCGGCATTGTCGCCTGCGATCTCATGCGGGCGAACAGCCGCCGGCTGCACAGCCGCAAGCTTCGTGCCTTCAACGAACCGCCCTTCCGCTGATCCCATAGCGGATCGGCATTTGGTCTGGAGGGGATTTTGCGCTACTTGCTCGATCCAGGAGGCGCCGCAATTGAGCGTCTCCCCTCAATTTGTTCGGGAAGCGTAACAATGCGTATGAAAAATCTGGCCGCCATCGCCGCGGCAACCTCTCTCATGCTGGCCTCGAGCGCCGTGATTGCGGCCCCGGCCGTAAGCAAGCTCAGCCTTTCGTCGATCCAGCGTGCGTCGGCATCGACCGACGACGAATCCGCTATCATGGATTCGGGCTTCATCGGCGTGGCCATCGTGTTCGGCGCCGGTGCCGCGTTCGGCGCTCTCGTCTACTCGCTGATCAAGGGCGGAAGCGACGACGAACCCGCCAGCCCCTGACCAAAGAGCGCGGCGGGCCTCAGGGCCCGCCGCCTCCTTTCCTCAGCGGGTGAATTTCTCGCCCGCCTCGGCCTTCTTCACCAGCATTTCTGACAGGCTGAACTCGCTTCCGAGCCGTTCCTGCTGCCGCTTCAGGCCTTCGACAATGGTGGCGAGGCCGACCGTGTCTGCCCAGAACATCGGGCCGCCGCGATAGACGGGCCAGCCATAGCCATAGACCCAGACCACATCCACGTCGGACGCGCGCTGGGCCATTCCCTCTTCCAGGATCTTCGCGCCTTCATTGACCATCGTGTAGATGGTGCGCTCCATAATCTCTTCGTCGCTAATCTCCCGGCGCTGAATGCCCTCCTTGGCCGCGAACTCGTCGATATAGGTCTGGACGACAGGGGAGGGGCTCGGCCGCCTCTTTTCATCATAATCGTAGAAGCCAGCGCCCTTTTTCTGGCCCCACCGCCCTTCGGCCGCCAGTTTGTCGCGCAGATTTTCGATCCGGCTGGGATCGCGGTGCCAGCCGATATCGACGCCGGCAAGGTCGGCCATCTGGAAAGGACCCATCGGCATTCCGAATTCGACATGGACCCGGTCAATCTGTTCGGGCGTCGCGCCTTCGAGCAATAATTTGGTCGCTTCGATCTGACGCGGCATCAGCATCCGGTTGCCAATGAAGCCGTGGCAAACGCCCGCGACTACGGCCACTTTGCGGATCTTCTTGGCGAGCTGCATCGCGGTTACCAGCACATCGGGCGCGGTCCTGGCACCGCGCACCACCTCCAGCAACTTCATGATATTGGCGGGCGAGAAGAAATGGAGGCCTACCACATCCTGGGGACGGGACGTCGACGCCGCGATCTCGTCTACATTGAGGTAGGAAGTGTTGGACGCCAGGATCGCGCCCGGCTTGGCGATCTTGTCCAGCTTGCCGAAAATATCCTTCTTCACTTCCATATTTTCAAACACGGCCTCGATAATGAGATCGCAATCGCCAAGGTCTTCAAGCGCCAGAGTGGGCTTCAACAGGCCCATCGCCCCTTCGACCTCTTCGGCCGTCATCCGTCCTTTTGCGGCGGTCGCCTCATAATTCTTGCGCATCGTGCCGGTTCCGCGGTCCAGGGCATCCTGCGCCATCTCGACGATCGTCACCGGGATCCCGGCGGAGAGGAAGTTCATCGAAATGCCTCCGCCCATGGTGCCCGCGCCGATTACGCCGACCCGTTTTATGTCCCGGGGTTTGGTATCTTCGGGCAGCCCGTCAATCTTGGATGCCTTGCGCTCGGCAAAGAAGAAATATTGCTGCGCGCGGGCCTGGGTCCCGGTCATCAGCTCCATGAACAGGCGCCGCTCGTCGAGCACGCCTTCCTGATAAGGTTTTGCCACCGCGGCCTGCACGGCCTTGATATTGGCCTCGGGCGCATCGAAGCCTTTCATCTTGCGCGCATTGGCCTTGCGGAATTCGTCGAACATGCCCGGATTGGCGCGGGCCTCGGCCAGTTTTTCGTCCAACTCGCTGCTCTTGCGGATCGGGCGCACGTCGCTGACCTCCTCGGCATAGGCGACCGCATGCTGTGCCAGATCGCCTTCGATCAGCCGATCGACCAGGCCAAGGTCAAAGGCTTCCTCGGCGCCGATCGGATTGCCGCTGGTGGTCATTTCCAGCGCCTTGGGCACACCGACCACGCGCGGCAGGCGCTGCGTCCCACCGGCGCCGGGGAGCAGCCCCAATTTTACTTCCGGCACCCCCAGCTTGGCCGATGGAACGGCCACGCGATAATGGCAGGCCAGCGCCACTTCGAGCCCGCCGCCCAAGGCCGTGCCGTGAATCGCCGCCACCACAGGCTTGGTGCATTCTTCAATCCGGTCGACCACCATCGGCAGCATCGGCATCTGCATCGGCTTCCCGAATTCGGAAATATCGGCGCCGGCGAAGAAGGTCTGCCCGTCGCAGCGTATCACCACGGCCTTGATCGCTTCGTCCGCATCGGCTTCCTCGATCGCCTTCACCAGCCCTTCGCGGACAGCGTGTCCCAGCGTATTCACCGGCGGATTGTTGGAGGTGACGATCAGGATGTCGCCGTGGCGCTGGGTGGAAATGGGGCTCATCTTGGTCTCCGTTAAATGGCCGTGCGGCCGTAGTTTTGATGGTTGAAAGGGTGCGAGGAAGAAAGCCCTCCGTCCACGACCAGAGCGTGGCCGTTGACGTAGGAAGAATCATCGGAGGCGAGGAACAAGGCGGCCTGGGCGATCTCTATCGGCTCCCCGCCGCGCTTCAGCGGATTGAGATGGCCCAGTTTGTCCTCCTGCCCCTTGGCGCGGGCGCGGTCATAGATGAATTCGGTCATCCCGGTTTCGATCAGGCCGGGGCAGATGGCGTTGACCCGGACATTCGAGCCGCTCATCTGCTGCGCCGCCGTCTTCACCAGGCTGATCACTCCGGCCTTGGAGGCGGAATAAGCGCCGCTTCCGGCCCCCGAGCGCAGCCCCGCGACGCTGGCGGTGCAGATGATCGACCCGCTGCCGCGTTCTTTCATCACCGGCCCGGCATATTTGATGGCGAGCGCGGGTCCGATCAGATTTACCCGCAATATCTCAGACCAATCCTCCGCATCCTGCTCGAAAATGCTCTTGAGGCCCCCGGAAACGCCTGCATTGGCAAAGAAGATATCAAGGCCGCCAAAACGGTCGACGGCGGCACGTACGAGGCCCGCCACATCTTCCTTGCGGCCGGCGTCTCCAGTGACAGCCATCGCCGCGTCGCCGATCAAGGCTGCCGTCTCCTCGGCTCCCTTGAGGTCGCAGACGATTACATTGGCGCCGTGGGCCGCGAACAATTCGGCAGAAGCCCGGCCGATGCCGGAGCCGCCGCCGGTGACGATGGCGATCTTGTCCTTCAGCCTCACAGGCCCACCCCCACGGTCGAGCCGCCATCGATGATTATGGTCTGGCCGGTCATGAAGGTGGAGGCCGGCGAGGCGAGATACACGGCGGCGCCGGCAATTTCGTGCGGCTCGCCGATCCGCTGCATCGGCGTTCCGCGGGTGACCGCCTTTAGCGTATCGGGATTTTCCCAAAGCGCGCGGGCAAAATCGGTCCTGATGAGGCCCGGCGCAATGCAATTGACGCGCACGCCGGAGGGCCCGAATTCCGACGCCAGATTGCGCGCCAGCTGGAAATCCGCGGCCTTGGAGATATTATAGGCGCCGATCATGGTCGAACCGGTCAGCCCGCCGATCGACGATACGATTATGATCGACCCTTCCTTGCGCTCGACCATTTCGGGCGCGACCATCGAAATCAGCCAGTGATTGGCGATGACATTATTGTCCAGGATCTTGCGGAACTGATCGTCGCTGATCCCCGCCATCGGCCCGTAATAAGGATTGGAAGCGGCATTGCAGACCAGGATGTCGATCCGCCCAAATTGCCGCCGCGTCTCGTCGGCCAGGTTCTGAAGATCCTGCTTGGACGAGATATTGGCCGGGATCACGATCGCCCGTCCGGCGCCATGATTGCCGTTGATCGTGTCGGCTACCTCAGCGCAAGCCTCGGCCCTGCGGCTGGAAATGACGACCTTCGCCCCCTGATCGGCTATCGCCTCGGCGATCGCGCGACCGATGCCGCGCGACGATCCGGTGATGATCGCGACCTTATTGCTGAGATCGAACAGGCTCATATTCCGGCGCTCCGTGGCTGGATCATTGCGGCGGGTGCTTGGCGAATTCCAGCCGGGCGATGGCGCGATTGTGGACCTCGTCCGGTCCGTCGGCCAGCCGCAGCGTCCTGATCCCGGCCCAGCTCGCCGCCAGGCCGAAATCCTGGCCGACGCCGGCCGCGCCATGCGCCTGCACCGCATCGTCGATGACCTGAAGCGCCATGTTGGGCGCATAGACCTTGATCATCGCGATTTCCGCCTGCGCCGCCTTGTTGCCGGCCTTGTCCATCATGTCCGCGGCCTTGAGGCAGAGCAGCCGCGACATGTCGATGTCGATCCGGGCCCGGGCCACGCGCTGCTCCCAGATGCTATGTTCCATCAATTTCTTGCCGAACGCGACCCGGCTCTGCAGGCGGAGCACCATAGCCTTCAGCGCTTCTTCGGCGGCGCCGATGGTACGCATGCAATGGTGGATCCGCCCTGGGCCCAACCGCCCCTGCGCGATTTCAAAACCGCGCCCTTCGCCGAGCAACAGATTGGACGCGGGGATGCGGACATCATTTAGCTCGATTTCCATATGGCCATGCGGAGCATCGTCATAACCATAAACGGTGAGCGCGCGCTCGACCGTCACTCGCGGCGCATCGAGCGGCACCAGCACCATCGACTGCTGCTGATGGCGATGCGCGGAGGTGTCGGTCTTGCCCATCAATATGGCGACCTTGCAGCGCGGGTCGCCCGCACCCGACGACCACCATTTGCGGCCGTTGATCACATAATCGTCGCCGTCGCGGCGGATTTCGGTTTCGATATTGGTGGCATCGGACGAGGCAACCGCCGGTTCGGTCATCAGGAATGCCGACCGTATCTCGCCCTCCATCAGCGGCTTCAGCCACTGATCCTTCTGCTCGCGCGTCCCGTAGCGGTGCAGCACCTCCATGTTGCCGGTATCGGGCGCCGAGCAATTGAAGACCTCCGCCGACCACAGGATCCGACCCATTTCCTCGGCGCAAAGCGCATATTCCAAATTGGTGAGCTGCGTTCCTTCAAATTCGAAACTGTCGTCGACATGGGGAAGCGCAGGCGCGGGAGGCATGAACAGATTCCAGAGCCCGGCTGCCTTGGCCCTCGGTTTCAATTCCTCGATCACCCCGACGGGCTGCCAGCGGTCGCCGGCGGCGATCTGCTCTTTATAGTCGCGCTGACGCGGCCGGATGTGAGTCTCGATGAAGTCCCGCACTCGGTCGCGGTAGAAAGCCTCGCGTTCCGTAAGGGTAAAATCCATCCTTGCCCTCTCGCTTGCTTTACGTTTCCGTCAACCTATCATCGCGCTAGAACGCACAGGCGGCGGAGACAAGAGCATGACTGATCTGGACGCCTTCCGGCAAGCGACGCGCGCCTGGCTTGAGGCGAACTGCCCGCCGGAAATGCGCGAGCCAATGCGGGACGAGAGCGACGCCGTCTGGGGCGGCCGCAATCCCGTCTTTAAGAATGATGCGCAGAAAAAGTGGATGGACGCCATGGCTTCGCGGGGCTGGACCGTTCCCGATTGGCCGGGTGATTATGGCGGCGGCGGCCTTTCGCCGGCCGAAACCAAGGTCGTGCGCCAGGAAATGGCGGCGATCGGCGCTCGCAATCCGCTGATGAGCTTTGGCATATCGATGCTCGGGCCGGCGCTTCTCAAATATGGGACCGAGGAGCAGAAGAAACTCTTTCTCCCCGAAATCGCTCGCGGCGAAATACGCTGGTGCCAAGGCTATTCCGAACCCGGCGCGGGCTCCGATCTCGCCTCGCTTCAGACTCGATGCGAGGATAAGGGCGATCATTGGCTGGTGAATGGCCAGAAGGTCTGGACCAGCTATGCTGACCAGGCGGACTGGATATTCTGCCTGGTGCGCACGGACCCGCAGGCGCCCAAGCATAAGGGCATCAGTTTCCTGTTGTTCGATATGGCCTCGCCAGGGGTTTCGACCAGGCCGATTCTGCTCATTTCCGGTAATTCGCCCTTTTGCGAGACCTTCTTCGACGATGTGCAAGTGCCCAAGGCCCAGCTTGTCGGCGAACTGAACAAGGGCTGGGATGTCGCCAAATATTTGCTTGGCCACGAACGCGAGATGATCAGCGGCATGGGGCTTGGCGGCAACGGCGAGAGCCTCGGCGCGGCGCTGGCCGAACGGCTTGGCCGTGACGATAGCGGCCGCCTAGCCGACCCGCTGCTTCGCGCCGATCTTGCCCGCTTCGACGTGGATTCGATGGCCTTTCGCGCCATGTCCGAACGCTTCATCGACGAATTGAAGGCGGGACAGGGGCATCCCGCTTTGCCTTCGATGATGAAATATGCGGGCACCGAATTGAACAAGGACCGCCACGAACTGGTCATGGCCGCTGGCGGATCCAACGCGCTCGAATGGGAAAGCGACTCCTCGAAAGGCGGCAAGGCCGCGCGCGAATGGCTTCGGACCAAAGCCAATTCGATCGAGGGCGGGACCAGCGAAATCCAGCTCGGCATCGTCGCCAAGCACATACTTCAACTTCCGGGGGCCTGATGCCGCTCTATCTGACTGATGATCAAATGATGCTGCGGGACAGCGCGCGCGATTTCATGGCCGGCGAGGGCTCGATCAAGCAGCAATTACGCCATTATCGCGACTCTAATTGCTCTGATGGTTTCGGCCATGCCCTGTGGAAGCAGTTCGGTGAAATGGGCTTTACCGGCATTTTGGTGGACGAGGCCGACGGCGGCCTTGGGCTTGGCCATGTCGAGGTGGGGATCGTGCTGGAGGAGATCGGGCGAAACCTCACGCCGTCGCCTTTCCTTATGACTGCCGTGGCGGTGGTCGAAGCGCTTAGGGGCACGGCACTTCGGGAAAAATGGCTTCCGGGAATATTGTCCGGCGAAACGGTGGCGACCCTGGCGGTGGACGAAGGACCCAAGCACCGGCCTGAAACGATCGCCATGAAGGCGGATCGATCGGGCAACGGATTTCGTCTCAGCGGCCGAAAGCAATTCGTCGTGCAGGGGGCGTCGGCCGATTTCTTCGTAGTCGCCGCCCATAGCGGCGAGGGGCTGACCTTGTTCGCCGTCGAAAAGGATTTGAAGGGCCTCAGCGTTGAAGGTGTTCGGTTGGCGGACGCCAGTATCGGCGCCCGGATCGAATTCGATAATGTAGAGGTCGATTCCGATGCGGTGCTGGGCGAGGTCGGTGAAGGCGCGGCCATCTTGTCGCGCATGCTGGGGGCGGGCCGCGTGGGTGCGGCGTCGGAGATGGTGGGCCTCGGATCAGCGGCGATGGGGATGACCGTCGAATATCTTCGCCAGCGCAAGCAATTCGGAAAACTGATCGGCGAATTTCAGGTGCTTCAGCATCGTTCCGCACACCTATATTCGGAGCTGGAAATAGCCCGCGCCGCGACCCTTAAGGCGCAGCAATTGCTGGACGAGGGATCCGAGGAGGCGGAGGCGATGATCTCGGTGGCCAAGGCCAAGACGGGCAGCGTTTCGACCCTGGCGGTGCAGGAAGGCGTGCAGATGCACGGCGGCATCGGCATGACCGATGAATATGATATCGGCCTCTATATGAAGCGCGACCGCGTCCTGAACGAATTGTTCGGCGACCCCAATTACCATGCGGACAAGCTTGCCCGGATGAAGGGCTATTGAATCCAGGGAGGCCTCAGCCTTTGGGATTCCGCTTCAGCAACAGATTGATCCGAGCGGCGGCGATGGGTTTGCTCCGGTCCTGCTGCCAGGCATGGCTTTCGACATTGGCGACACGCTTTCCAAGCCGGGTGACGGCCGCCGTCGCATAGGTTTCGTGATCGGCCCCGCCGCGCATGAAATCGACCGTCACGTTGATCGGCTTTGCGGTAACGTCCTCGTCGCCCAGCGCGTCGTATAAGGTGCCGAGCGCGGCGAATTCGAGCAGGCCGGCGATTGCACCGCCATGCAGAAATCCAGGCCGTCCGATCACTTCCTCACGAAAGGGCATCACCCAGATCAGGTCGTCGCCATCATTGATGCCGTCACCGCGCATCGTGCTGATGCCGAGCAATTCTGCATAAGGAGGGAGGTTCATCATCAGGCCTCTTCGCTCGAACGGGCGAGATGCGAAAGATCTTCCGGCTCGTCAATGTCCCGGAGCATGTCGCCAATATGCAGCGACCAGCCCAAGGCGCGGAAGCGCGCGATCGTATCGGTGGCGACCGAAGACGTGCTCCAGGCGATGCCGTCGAAAATCGAAGGATCGAAGCGATTGATACCGACGAGCGCGTAGCCGCCGTCGAAGGTAGGAAGCAGCACCGCGTCATTCGAATCCAGCGCGTGGCAGGCATTGGCGATACGGCGCGCATCGAGCGAAGGACAATCGGTGCCGATGAAGATGATGCCGTCGCCTTCGGAGGTTACCCGCGATGCGGCGCGCGTCAGCCTTTCGCCCAAATGGCCGGGCCCCTGATCGGTAACTTTCACCCCGGAAGGCAGATCCCCGCTCCACGCGGGATCGTGGGCGAAGCAAAGCTCGACCTTGCCGATGCCGGCGAGGAGAGCCTCCCGGCAGGTAGTGAAGAGCATTTGCTTGGCAAGGCCCGCCGCGCCTTCGGCGCCCAAGGCGGGGATCAGGCGCGTCTTGACCTTGCCGGGCACGGGAGCCTTGGCGAAAATGACGATGCGCATCATCCGCGCCGCCATGCATGATAGCGCTCGACCCACGCCAGCAGCCGTTCCGGCTTGTGCGCCTTCTTCCACTCCCCGGCCGCATATTTATTGGCTTCGGCCATGGTCGGATAGGAATGGATCGTTCCCAATATCTTGTTGAGGCCGATCTTGTGCTTCATTGCCAGCACATATTCGGTGATCGTCTCGCCGGCATTGGCGGCGACGATGGTCGCGCCCAGAATTCGGTCGGTGCCCGGGGCTACGAGCAATTTGACGAAGCCCCGGTTCGCGCCTTCGGCGACGGCACGGTCGAGGTGGTCGAGGTCATAGCGGACGATCTCGTAATGCATGCCGGCGGCCTTGGCGCTCTGCTCGTTATGCCCGACATGCGCCACTTCGGGATCGGTGAAAGTCGTCCAGGGGAGCACGGAATAGTCGGCTCGGAATTTCCGGAACGAACCGAACAGGGCGTTCACCGCCGCAAACCAGGCTTGATGCGCCGCGGCATGGGTCAATTGGTAGGGGCCTGCGACATCGCCCGCGGCAAGGATGTTGGGATAGACGGTTTCAAGATATTCGTTGGTAGCGAGATTCTTGTCGGCTTCGATGCCGAGTTCCTCCAGCCCGTAGCCGCTGAGCCGTGCCTTCCGCCCAACGGCAACGATCAGATCGTCGAATGGAATGCGTGCTTCGACCCCGTTCGATCGCGTGACCAGAATTTTGGGTTCGCAGCCGATCGCTTCGGTCCCGGTGCGAACGTCCACGCCTTCGCCGCGAAGCCGCGCGCTGATGAATTCGGAAACCTCCGGATCCTCCTTCGACAGTATGCGAGCATCGGCCTCGACTAAAGTGACGGCCGATCCCAGTCGGGCGAAGGCCTGCGCCATCTCGACCCCGATCGGACCGCCGCCAAGAATGACCAGCTTTTCTGGTGGCCCGTCGCGCTCGACGAGTGCGTCCCATAGGGTGTCGCTGGTGAGATAGCCCGATTTGTCCAGTCCCGGGATCGGCGGAACAAAGGGCTCTGCGCCCGCCGCAATGACGATCGATCGGGTCGTCAGTCGGTCGCCCCCGTCTATCTCCACCGTCCAGGGATCCAAGATCCTTGCATGGCCCAGCCGGACATCGACGCCGAGCCCGGTATAGCGTTCGACACTGTCGGCGGGTTCGATGGTTTCGATCACGGTCCGGACGCGCCGCATCAATGTCCTGAAATTGAACTGCGGCGCCGACGGGTCCAACCCATAATCACCCGCTGTCCTGATTTCGTGCGCCAGCCGCGCGCTTCGGATCAGCGCCTTGGAAGGAATGCAGCCAGTGTTGAGACAGTCCCCGCCCATCTTGTGCGCCTCGATCAGGGTGACCTTCGCCCGCACGGTCGCGGCGATATAGGCGGTGACCAGCCCGCCCGCGCCGGCGCCGATCACGATCAGATTGCGGTCATAAGTCCTGGGCCGGCGGAATTTGCCGTAGATCCGTCGCCTGCGGATCGCCCCCAGCACGAATTTCGCGATGATCGGAAAGATGCCGAGCAGGACGAACGAGCCAATCAGGGCCGGGGATAACACGTCCCCCAGTTCCTGGACCCGCGCGAGCTGCGTCCCCGCATTCACGAACACGATCGTCCCGATCAGCATCCCCGCCTGACTGACCAGAGCGAAGGTCAGGAGACGCATGGCCGTCAAACCCATCGCCAGATTGATCACGAAGAAGGGGAAAAGCGGGATCAGGCGAAGGGTGAGCAGGTAAAAGGACCCGTCCTTCGCGATGCCTCGGTCGATCGATTCGACGCCCCGGGCAAATTTGGCCTTCACCCAATCGCGCAGCAAATAGCGCGAAGTCAGAAAGGCGAGGCTCGCACCGATCGTGGAGGCGAAGGACACGATGATCGTTCCCGCCACCACGCCGAATATCGCGCCCGCCGCCAGCGTCATCAAGGCCGCGCCGGGAAGCGAAAGTGCCGTAACAGCGACATAGAAAAGGACGAAAGCGCCGATCACGAAGGCCGGCCGCTCGTCCAGCAATCGGGCCAGATCGGCCTGTCGGGCCTTCAAGGTATCGAGCGTTAGAAAGTCGCCGAGGCCGAACCAGAAAAAGGCAGCGATCGCCGTCATGACGAGCAGCAGCACGCCGACTTTGCCCAAACCGACCCGCTTCATTTCCGCTGCCCCTTTTGCGCCGCTCGATAAGCTCGTATCGGGTAAGTCGATGGGAGAGAAGTGATAGAAACCGCACTGCTCGCAGAAACGTCACCTTTTCTGGATCCCGCCGCTCGTCCGCTGGACCCGGCCAAGTTTCGCGACCCGCTGCGGACCGCCAAAGGCGACCGCCGCGCCCATGTCGAACTGGACCGCCTCGAAACGCTCTGGATCAACACGGGCACTCTGTGCAATCTGGCCTGCAAGAGCTGCTATATCGAAAGCTCTCCGGTCAACGACGCCCTGGTCTATATGACCCTGGCCGAGGTGGATGATTATCTCGACCAGGCGGAGGCGCTCGGCACTCGGGAAATCGGTTTCACCGGCGGCGAGCCCTTCATGAACCCGGATATTATCGCGATGCTGCGCTCGGCTCTCGACCGCGGCTTCGATGTTCTGGTCCTGACCAATGCGATGCGCCCGATGCGGCGCTTCGAAGTGGCGTTGCAGCCTCTCGCCTGCCCGGCCCTGACGCTGCGCGTCAGTCTCGATCATTACACGCAGGCGGTGCATGAGGCGGAACGCGGCGCCCGGACTTGGGACAAAGCGGTCGAGGGCCTGCAATGGCTATCCGCCCACGGATTTCGCCTGGCGGTAGCCGGCCGGAAGCTGGGTTTCGAAACGGAGGCCGAAGCGCGGGCCGGTTACTCGCTTTTACTCTCCCAACTCGGGGTCAAGATCGACGCGGGGCTGATATTGTTTCCGGAGATGGACTCAGCGGCCGACGTGCCGGAAATAAGCGAAGCCTGCTGGGGAATATTGGATGTGGCGCCGGGCGCGATGATGTGCGCCACCAGCCGGATGGTGGTGAAGCGAAAAGGGGCGGATGGCCCCCATGTCGTCGCCTGCACCCTTCTTCCCTACGATCCGCAATTCGCGCTCGGCACGAAGCTGGCGGGCGCCGGCGGCACGGTCAGGCTCAACCATCCGCATTGCGCGCGTTTCTGCGTCCTTGGCGGCGCAAGCTGTTCGGGCTGATTTGCTTTCGGCGATCATCCCCGCGCTCAACGCCGAGGCCCATTTGGGGGCCTGCCTGGATGCGTTGAAGGAGGCGGACGAACTGGTTGTCGTGGATGGCGGGTCCAGCGATTACACGATCGAGATAGCGGAACGGCGCGGTGCCCGTTTGCTGTGCGCCGCCACCGGACGTGGTCATCAATTATGCGCGGGAGCCGATGCCGCCGATGGCGACTGGTTCCTTTTCCTCCATGCCGACACACGGCTGGCCGAGGGCTGGCGGACCGAAGTGGATCGCCATATCGCGGCCAGCCCCGGCAAGGCGGCCTGCTTCCGCTTTCGCCTGGACGCCGCCGTCTGGCAGGCGCGACTGATCGAACGCGGAGTCATGGCCAGATCCAGGCTGCTGGGCCTTCCTTACGGCGACCAGGGATTGCTCATATCCCGGTCCCTCTACGAGGAAGTCGGCGGCTACAGGCCGTTGCCATTGATGGAGGATGTGGACTTCGTCCGACGCCTCGGCCCAGCGCGCCTGCATGTGTTGGGGGCGATCGCCACGACCTCGGCCGGACGCTGGCTGCGCGACGGCTGGTTTCGCCGTTCTGCCAGCAATCTTGCCTTGCTCATCCTCTACCGGCTTGGAATGTCGCCGGCCAAGTTAGCCTCGCTCTACCGCTGAGCCTTCAGCGCCCGGCCGCAGACCGCGTCCAGCCGCGCCAGCATCACCGGGTCGCGCGCGGCGGGGGCGGTGATAAGCGCGCTGTCCAGCACCTTGTCGATCGGGGAGGGACTTCGTTCGGCGGGAAGCATTCGCGCCAGAGCCGCCACCAGATTGCGCGCATTTTCCGCATTGGCCGATAATTGGGCGATGATGGCCGCCACCTCGACGGCTTTGGTAGCGGGGCGCCAGCAATCATAGTCGGTGACCATTCCAACCAGGGCATAAGGAAGCTCAGCTTCGCGGGCGAGTTTCGCCTCGGGCATTGCCGTCATGCCGATCACGTCGCATCCCCATAACCGATAAAGCTCGCTTTCTGCGCGGGTCGAGAATTGAGGGCCCTCCATCGCCAGGTAGCAGCCGCCCTTGGCAATTTCGATCCCGACGCTCTCGGCGGCGGCGGCGGCGAGGCCTGACATTCGTTCGCATATTGGTTCGGCCATCGACACGTGCGCCACCATTCCTTCGCCAAAGAAGCTCTTTTCGCGATCGAAGGTGCGGTCGATAAACTGGTCGATGATTACGAAGCGGCCGGGCGGCAATTCCTCGCGCAAGGATCCGATCGCGCTGATCGCGACCAGGTCGGTACAGCCGGCCCGCTTCAGTGCGTCGATATTGGCGCGTGCATTGACCTTGGTCGGCGGAATGCGGTGTCCGCGTCCGTGGCGCGGCAGGAACAGGAATTTAACGCCTGAAAGGCGGCCCACCAGCAATTCGTCGGAAGGCCTGCCCCATGGCGTATCGACAGCGATCCATTGCGCGTCTTCCAGCCCCTCGACCTCATAGAGGCCGGACCCACCGATAATCCCGATCGTCCATTCGCTCATATTGCTGTTCCATGCCCGCGGTTCAGCGGTCTATCATCGGATATGGCGAAGACGGCAAGCCGACGCTGGATACGAAGATTGCTGAAGGGCCTCCTCCTTCTGGTCAGCATCCCCTTGCTTTACTTCCTGGCCGCGGCATTCGGGTCGCTCATCCCCGCCAATGCCGGTTGGCGGGAGCCGGACCAGCGGGGAGTGACGATCTTCGTTCGCACCAACGGCGTCCACACCTGGATATTGACTCCGAAGGTCGCGGAGGGAGTCGATTGGCGCCCGCTCGCCGATCCGCGTCATATAAAGGATCAGCGTTATGGAAGGGGCGACTATGTCGCCTTCGGGTTCGGCAATCGGGATTTCTATCTGAACACGCCCACCTGGTCTGACCTCAGTCTTTCGACCGTGTTCGCGGCGGCCTTTGGACGCGGCCCGGCTTTGGTCCATGTCGATCATGTCTGGAACCCGCGCCCCGGCGAATATCAGCAGCCGATCCGGATCAGTGCTGGGCAGTATCGGCGGCTTGCCGCCCATATCCGTGAAAGCTTCGTGCTGGACGCCGCCGGCCGGCCCGTCCCCTTATTAGGCCGCGGCTATGGTCCGTCCGATGTCTTTTACGAGGCCAAGGGCCGCTATGACGCGCGGCGCACCTGCAATGAATGGAGCGGGGAGGTCCTTCGCACCGCCGGGATTCGCACCGGCATCTGGACCCCGATGTCGCAAAGCGTGATGTGGCGCCTGCCCTTCGACGATCCGAAGGCTGACTGACCGCGGGCTTCGCCTCAGCGTATCAGATGGGATTCGATGAGCGCGTCTGCCGCGCGGATCAAGCATTGCGCGGGTCCCTGGCTGCCGAAAATATGATGGGTGCTCGCCGCTCCCTCCATCAAGAGCAATATCCCATCGGCAAGCGCTTCCGGCTCGCGGACCGGCATTTGGCGCGCCAGCAGGGCAAGGCGTTCGCGCAGCTCTACCTTGCATCCTTCAGCGACGATCCTGGCCGACTGACCGGATTCGGGAAATTCCACCGCAAGGTTCGACATCGGGCAGCCGCGGAAGCCGGGCGCCGACATCTGCTCCGCATGATAAGCGACATAGGCGCGCAATTGAGATCGGGGATCGTCGCCCGCCGCGGCCAGCGCCGCTTCGACGCCTAAAGCGCTATCCTCGGCATATTTTTCGAGGCAGGCGGTGACGAGCTCGTCCTTCGAACCGAAGCTTCGATAGAGGCTTGGCTTGGTGACGCCGGCCTGGGAAACGATCTCATCGACTCCGACCGCGCGGATGCCGCGCTTGTAGAAAAGCTCGCAAGCCGTTTCCAGGATACGCAGGGCGGCGCCTTTCCGGCCTGGTTTGCCGCAACTATCGGGTTCCGCGCAGCTATTTCGAATCTTCATGGGATGAATACTCAAGCCCTGTTTGATCACCATGTAACAAGTCGGTTACAAAATGCAACCAACCTGCGATCACGCGCGGCGTAAAGCTCAGCGGCGGAAAAATTTTTCGCCATGGCTCTCAATCAGATAACCATTTGAATAATCTAGTATTTAAGCTCATTCCGCGTTGAGAATCGACGCACGCAAGCGGAACAAAAGGCGCTCAGGTGCTTGCAATGTTACCGAAGGGTACGTATTTCCCTGTCCGTACCGGTCAGTAACAATCACCGGAACAGGGAAATTCAGGGAGACGACCGATGGCCTATCGAGCCTTCGAAGAGTGGCAGCCTGTGGCTGCCGCCGGGCCGCAGCGCGTGGCCGCGACAAAAGGTCCGCAAATATCGCCATTCACCCCGGTGGAATGGAGCGTGATCGCGATAGCGCGCCTCGATAGCCGAGGTAGTGCGCGCGCCTCTTCGCGCCTGGCCGTTTTCCTGGCCCGACTCTTTGCCATGCGGCGTTCTACACCTCTCGCCAACCAGCGGCTGGAGGCATTGCGCGGCTTCGCCATGCTCGCCCTCGCTGGCCAGGCTCGCAACGCTGACGAGCGGCGCTTTCTCGACGCCGGTTTCTCGCCAGCAGCTCTCGATCTTCTCAAATCACCGCTCAACTAAAAGGCGTCCGCAAATGTATCATTCCTTTCCCAAGGGCGAAGCCGACCCCGTCCGCGGCGAGCAACTCCAGCCCGCCACTCCCGCCGATCATCTGCGTCGGCTTCCCCGCAGGGTTCAGCTCGGCCTCGCTGGTCTCGCCGTGGCTGTGGTGGGCATTGGCGGAGCGACCTTGCTCGGCGGCGGCGATGCGCAGGCCGGCCCCCCGCCGATGCCGACGGTGGTCGTTAGCCAGCCGCTGCAGCGCTCGATCGTCGAATGGGATGAATATACCGGCCGTTTCGAAGCCAGCCAGGCGGTCGAAATCCGCCCGCGCGTTTCGGGCCAGCTGGTCGGTATTCACTTTCGCGATGGTGACTTCGTCAGCAAGGGACAATTGCTGTTCACGGTCGATCCGAGGCCTTTTGTCGCACAGCTGAACGAGGCCCGTGCGCGAGCGGCGGCGGCGCTCACCGCCGTCGCGCTCGCCCGAAGCGAATATGCCCGTGCCGCCCGGCTCGTCGACGACGAAGCTGTCAGCCGCGAGGAGGTCGATTCGCTTCGCGCCGCGCTTCGTTCCGCCGAGGCGGGCGTCGGCGCAGCCCAAGCCATCGTCCAGCAGCGCGCGCTCGACCTGGAATTTACCCGGGTGCGGGCGCCCATTTCGGGCCGGATTTCCGACCGCCGCATCGATGTCGGGAATATCGTGGCCGGCAATGAAACGCCGCTGACGACGATCCATTCACTCGATCCCATTCACTTCACTTTCGACGGCTCCGAAGCCCTTTATCTGAAGGCACTTCGTGCGCGTCAGAGCGGGCAAAGCGGTCAGCAGGTGGAAATCAAGCTTCAGGATGAAGCGGGTTATAGCTGGAAGGGGCAGGTCGATTTCACCGACAATGGTATCGATCCCCGTTCCGGAACGATGCGCGGGCGCGCCGTGGTGCGCAATCCGCAGCATTTCCTGGCCGCCGGCATGTTCGGCAACATGCGGCTTACTTCGGGCGCGCAAACCAACGCGTTGCTCGTCCCCGACGGCGCGGTCAGGACCGACCAGGCGCGAAAAATTGTACTGGTCGTCGCTCCCGACGGCACGGTGATGGCAAGGCCGATCCAGGCGGGGCCGTTGGTCAACGGTCTGCGCAGCATCAAATCCGGGCTCCGCCCGAACGACAAGGTGGTGATCAGCGGAGTCCAGTTCGCGATGCCGGGATCCAAGGTAAATGTCCGCCCGGGGCGTATCAGCCCGCCGGCACCGGCCACGATCCTCCCAAGTGAAGCCGCTCCGGCGTCGCAGGCGACTCTGGCCGCCCGCTAATCCGCCCTTCTTCCAGGAAAGTACCTAATATGGGCTTCAGTCATTTCTTCATCCGGCGGCCGATTTTTGCCGCGGTGATCGCCATCATCATAACGATCGTCGGTGCCGTCGCCTCTTTCGGCCTTCCGGTTGCGCAATATCCCGAAGTGGTTCCGCCCACTGTCACGGTCAGCGCCAATTATCCCGGGGCGTCGGCGGAAACTGTGGCCGACACGGTCGCCGCGCCGCTGGAACAGCAAATTAATGGCGTCGACAACATGCTGTATATGTCATCGCAATCGACCGGCGACGGCCGCCTGACGATCACTGTGACGTTCAAGCTGGGGAGTGATCTCGACGATTCGCAGGTGCTGGTACAGAATCGCGTTTCGCTGGCCGAGCCCAGTCTGCCTGAGGAGGTTCGGCGACAAGGCGTTGTGGTTCGAAAGACTTCGCCATCCTGGCTGATGGCTGTGAACGTGCTTTCGCCCGACAATTCGCTCGATCGCGGCTATGTCTCCAATTACGCGCTGACGCAGCTCAAGGATCGACTGACCCGCGTCGACGGCATCGGCGACGTCCAGGTGTTCGGTGCGCGCGATTACGCCATGCGCGTATGGGTGGATCCTGGCCGGACATCCGCGCTGGGCTTGACCGCTGGCGACATAGTCGCCGCGCTTCGGTCCCAGAACGTACAGGTCGCCGCTGGTACGATCGGACAACCGCCTTTCGACACGGGCAGCATGAAGCAGCTCAACGTAGAAGCGCAGGGCCGATTCAAGACGCCCGAAGAATTTGGGAGTATCATCGTTCGCACCGATGATACGGGCGCGATCATCCGCGTCCGCGATGTGGCTCGCGTCGAACTCGGGGCCGAAGATTATGGCGTGAACGCTTATCTGTCAGGCGCCGATTCGATCATCATGGGCATCACCCAGCGCCCCGGCACCAACGCGCTGGCGACCGCCGAGGGCGTTAAGGCAGAGCTGGAAGCAGCCAAGGCCAATTTCCCCAAGGGTCTGGATTACAAGATCATCTGGAACCCGACCGAATTTATCAGCGAGTCGTCGGAAGCGGTTCAAGAAACGCTTCTGGAAGCGATGCTGCTGGTCGTGCTCGTGATCCTCATCTTCCTGCAAAGCTGGCGGGCGGCGATCATCCCGATCATCGCCATTCCGGTTTCCCTTATAGGCACCTTCGCTGTACTCGCCGCCTTCGGTTATTCGCTCAACACCCTGTCCCTGTTCGGGCTCGTGCTTGCGATCGGCATTGTGGTCGATGATGCGATCGTGGTGGTCGAAAACGTCGAACGGAATCTTGAAAAAGGGTTGAGCCCCAAAGACGCGGCGCACAGGTCAATGGACGAAGTGTCCGCGGCCCTGGTGGCGATCGTACTCGTGCTTTGCGCGGTTTTCGTTCCGACCACCTTCCTGACTGGCATATCCGGTGAATTTTATCGCCAGTTCGCGGTGACGATCGCCTCCGCGACTTTGATCTCGCTTTTGCTCTCCCTCACCCTTTCGCCCGCGCTCGCCGCGCGGCTATTGCAGGCACGGAGCGAACAATTGCCGCAGAGTGGCTGGCGGCGTTCGATTGGTCAGGCCAGCCACTGGTTCAATCGGAACTTCGACCGGTTGAGCTTATGGTATGGCAGCTTCACAAGGCGCGTTGCGTCGGCTCCGCGCGCGATGTTCGCAACCTATGCCGGGCTGGTGATCGCCGCGGCTGTCTTGTTCTGGACCACTCCAGCAGGCTTCGTACCGGCCCAGGATCAGGGCTATGCTCTAGCCGCCGTCCAGCTGCCGCCAGGTTCTTCGGTCCAGGAAACCGACCGCGTGCTCAAGGTTATGGCGAAGAAGTTGCTCAAGGTTCCCGGGACCGAAGCGGCAGTCATGTTCGCCGGCTTCGATGGAGCATCGGGAACACAGGCACCCAATGCCGGGGCCGCCTATGTCACGTTCAAGCCATTCGACGAACGAAGTAAAACAGGGCGCAAGGAAGCCGATATCGTTGCCGACATGCGTGCGGCCGTGGCCGATTTGACCGACGCATGGTGTTCGTCATTCCGCCGCCGGTCATTCAGGGCATCGGCAATGGCGGCGGCTACAGGATGATGATCCAGGACCGGAATGGCGAGGGATATGCAGCGCTCGAACAGGCTGCGGGCGGGGTCATTGGAAAGGCGAACCAGACGCCGGGGCTCGCCCAGATATACACCTTGTTCAACACGGCGACTCCGCGTGTCTATGCGGACATCGACCGGGCCAAGGCGGAATCGCTGGGGGTCGCTCCTTCCGAAATATTCGAAGCGCTGCAGGTTTATCTTGGTTCGTCCTACGTCAATGATTTCAACTTGCTTGGCCGCACCTTCCGGGTGACGGCCCAGGCCGACGCTTCGTTCCGCGACGAACCAAGCGACATTGCGCAGTTGAAAGCGCGATCCTCTTCCGGTGCGATGGTGCCGATCGGGGCGGTCGCGACATTTGACGACAAGACCGGGCCTTACCGGGTAACTCGTTACAATCTATTCCCGGCGGTGGAAGTCGATGGCGAGACGGCGAAAGGCTATTCGACTGGCCAGGCGCTTGGCAAAATGGAGGTAATTTCCAAAGATCTTGCGCCCGGCTTCAACGCCGAATGGACCGGCATCGCCTTTGAACAGAAGGCTGCGGGCAGTGTCGCGGCGCTGGTATTCTCGCTGGCCGTGATCTTCGTTTTCCTGGTTCTGGCGGCCCAGTTCGAAAGCGTCATGCTTCCTCTGGCCATCATCCTGATCGTCCCGATGACGATCCTGGCGGCCCTGGCCGGGGTCAATCTTCGGGGGATGGATAATAATATCCTGACCCAGATCGGCCTGATCGTGCTCATCGCGCTGGCTGCCAAGAACGCGATCCTGATCGTCGAATTCGCCAAGCAGGCAGAGGAACGCGGGGCGACTGCCATCGAGGCGGCGGTGGAAGCCGCCCAGTCACGCCTGCGGCCGATCCTGATGACCAGCTTCGCCTTCATTCTGGGCGTGCTGCCCATGGTGACGGCGTCGGGTCCCGGATTTGAGCATCGCCAGGCCTTGGGAACAGCGGTGTTCGCAGGAATGATCGGCGTAACCTTGTTCGGCCTTATCTTCACTCCCGTATTCTACGTAGCCTTGCGCAACATGCGCGGCTGGAAGCCGTGGCGGCGGCATCAAGCGCCTGTGCTGCAGCCTGCCGAATAGGAACCAAGTCATGAAGATCAAAAATGCCTTCGCTTTCGCCAGCCTGATGGTCCTCGCGGCCTGCGCGGTCGGCCCGAACCATGTTGCCCCGCCGGTCCCGGCCGCTTCGTCGGGCGCCTTCATCGGTGCCGGCAACGCCGCTTATTCGTCGTCCGAAATCCAGCCGGATTGGTGGCGGCTGTACGAAGATCCCGTGCTCGACGGATTGGTAGACGACGCGCTGACACATAATACCGACCTGCGCGTCGCTACCGCCAACCTTCAGCGCGTGCGGGCTCTGCTTCGCGAAGCCGGCGGCGCGCGGCTCCCGCAAACCGGGATCGGCGCCGGCGCAACCTATGGCCGGGCAGGCGAGGGCGAAACCCCTGCGGGCCGTGACCGGACCGACACTGCATTCAGCGTCGGGCTGAACGTCGCCTATGAAGTCGACCTGTTCGGCCGCGTCAGCCGCGCGATCGAAGCGGCGCGAGGCGATGCGGCGGCGGCGGAGGCGGAGCGCGACGCCGTTCGCGTGATGGTCGCTGCGGAAACCGCGCGCGCGTATGCGGATGCGTCTGCAGCGGCCGAGCAATTGTCGATCGCGCAGGAATCGGTGGCGCTGATCGACAAGACGCTGTCGATCACCAACAAGCGTTTCGACGCCGGCCGCGGTACCCGGCTGGACGTGGCGCGTGTCGCTTCCTTGCGGGCGAGAACGGCCGCGACGGCCCCAGGTCTCGCTGCAGAGCGGAAGGCCGCCTTGTTTCGATTGGCGGTGCTGACCGGCAAGCCGCCGGCGGAACTCAGCCCGCTTGCCGATGATCGCAAGACCATATTGCGCCTGGACAAGGCCATCCCCGTCGGAGACGGCCAGGCATTGCTCGCCCGGAGGCCCGACATCCGGCAGGCCGAACGCCAGCTCGCGGCCGAAACCGCGCGGATCGGCGTCGCGACCGCAGACCTTTACCCGCGCATCACTTTCGGTGGATCGATCGGTTCGGCCGCTCCCTCGATCTCGGACCTTTTCACGGGCGGGCCGATCAGCTGGATATTGGGCCCGCTGCTCAATTGGACCTTCCCCAACCAGAGAGTGCCGCGGGCGCGAATCGAACAGGCCGAAGCCTCGGCGGCGGGGGCGCTGGCGAATTTCGACGGAGTCGTGCTCCGCGCGCTTCAGGAAACCGAAACGGCCCTGTCGGCTTATGCGCGCGAGCTCGACCGGCGAGCCGCTCTGGTGGAAAGCCGCCAACAGGCGGAGGCCGCTGCGCGGGTCACTCGGATACAGTTGCGCGAAGGCCGGGCCGATGCCCTGGCGGTGCTCGATGCCGAACGGACCCTCGCCGATGCCGACGCCGATCTTGCCCGGTCCACGGCGCGGGTCGCGACCTTGCAGATCGATCTGTTCCGCGCGCTTGGCGGCGGCTGGCAGAATGATCCGATACGAAGCTGACCCGGGTCAGGGGCGTTTCCGAAGCGCGTCCCTGATTTCGCGAAGGACCAGCAATTCATCGCTCGGCGCCGGCGCGGTCTCTTCGGCAGGCCTTTTCAATCGCGAAGCCAGCCTGACGATTTGATAGATGATGAAGGCGAGTATCAGGAAGTTTACGATCGTCGTGACGAACTGGCCATAGCCCAATATCGGAACGCCCGCTGCCTTCAGCGCGGCATAGGTTATCGGGCCTTCATAGCCGGCGGGAACCGAGCCCAGGATCATGAAGTGATTCGAAAAGTCCGCGCCGCCGAAAATCGCGCCCACCAGAGGCATGATGATATCGTCAGTCAGCGAGGAGATGATCGTCGCCACCGCGGCGCCGATAATCACCGCGACCGCGAGGTCGAGGACGTTGCCTCTGGCGATAAACTCCCTGAAACCCGACATCCTGCGCTCCCTAAACCTTGTTCCGGATCAGGTTGATCACAAAGCCGGGTTGGCGACAACCGTCCTGCCAATTAGGGGCGCCGCCTTATGTTGATGCGGCGGGGCTTCGATCAATAGACGTAATTGATGGCCACGGCGGGCGTGATCGAGGCGGGATTGTTGCGGCCGCGCGGGTTGAAGCGCGTTCCGAAAAGGACTCCAAGATTGGGCGTCCAGCTATATTCGACCGCCGGAGCGATCGACACCCATTGGCTGGATCCAAGGCTATACTGGACGGGGACCGGGAGGCCGCCCACCGCCACCGGCGGATCGAACCCCTTTACCCGCGTCGTGCCGGCATGATTGAAGATCAGGTCGAGCGCGAGCACCCAGCTTCGGTTCACGCTATATTCGCCGGACACGCCCAGGCTCAGCAGGTCGCCCGGTTTGGCGCGGCCGCGAAACCCGGAATGGGTGCCATAGATGCTGCCGCCCTTGATCTTGGCTTCCCTGGAAAAGGTCGAGGAGATGTTGAGGCGGGTGCGGAACGGCCTGCCATTGGCCAGCCAGAAATATTGCTGGCCATAAAGCGCGACGATGGTGGCGTGCGATCCGCTGCCGAGGCCCGGCGCCGGCCGCGTATCCAGCTGATCGTAACGTCCGGTTGGAAGAGCATGCTGGAGCGAAACCGATATCGCGGGCTGGTCCGGGGCCGCATCCAGCGAGGTCAGGCGATATTGAGTGTGGAGGGTCAGGTCGCCAAAACCCACGCGTGACGTATCTCCGCCGGAAGAAGTCATCCCGAACATCGGCTTCAGGCCGATCGTGAATTTGTCGGTGATCCCGTAAAGGAGGTAGGTGAGCGAGCCGTAGAGGCTGGAATCCTTCTGAATCTGGTGGAAGGCGTAGGTTTCCACCAGCGCGTGCCCTTTCGGAAGGGTCGCCGCCGAATTGGCCAGCATCGGTCCCGTCCACCAGGCATCGTCGGACGAGGCTCTCGGCCTCTCCAAAGTGACAGGCGGGTCGATCGCGGCCGCTTCCTGTGCGAGCGCCGCCATCGGAGAAAGCGCAAGGCCCATAGCGGATATTGTCGACAGATATCGCACGTTTCAGGGCCCCCTCGGCTTATCGTTTAATCGCGGCGATGGCCTGCTTGCGACGCAGGCCTCTTTCACGGCCCCGGCGGCCTGCCCATCAAGCTAATTGCGGATTCTGCAAGCGCCTCTTCAGCAGGCTGTATTTCACGAAATGGATCGCTCCAATAGCCACTTTCGGCGGCGGAAGCATGACCATTGCGAGTCCTATCAAGTTGCGCTTCAGCGGGATCCTCCGGCGGCTTCGATCACCCCGGCCAGCAAGGCCGTGCCCCGTTCGATCTGGGTCTCACTGGCATTGCCATATCCAAGGATCAGACCCGGCGAAGACTCGGCAAGGTAACAGGTGGATAAAGGTATGGCCGAAACCCCCATAGCGCCGGCGCGATTGGCAATGTGGACATCATCGGCCTGTTCGGGAAGGAACCCCGTAAGGTGCATGCCGGCGTCTATCCCGATGATGCGAAAGGAATCGCCGACCCGCCTATGCATCGCCTCCGCGAGCGCCGCGCGGCGGCGCATATAGAGGGTCCGCATCTTGCGCAGATGGCGGGAAAAATGGCCCTCGGCGATGAAGTCCGCCAGCGCTGCCTGGGCAAGGGGAGGGGCGAAGATGTCGGTCGCCTCCCGCACCGCTCGAAAGGAAGGGATCAGGTCTTCGGGAATGATGATGTAGCCGAGGCGGATGCCTGGAAACATGACCTTGCTGAACGTCCCGAGGTAGATGACTCGTTCGTCGGTATCGAGTCCCTGCAGCGCCGGCATCGGGTGGGCGCCGAACCGGTATTCGGAATCATAATCATCTTCGACGATCCAGGCGCCGCGCCGGGCGGCCCAGCTCAGCAATTGCATGCGCCGCGCCGCGCTCATCCCGGTGCCCAGCGGATAGTGATGCGAAGGAGTGACATAAGCGAGCCGGGCCTCGGGAAAGTGGGCGACCCCGTGCTCGATCTTCATTCCGGCCTGGTCCACCGGGACCGGGGCCATCCGGGCGCCGGCCATGGCGAAGGCCGCATGCGCACCCGGATAGCCGGGCTCTTCCATCCAGACCTGGTCGCCTGCATCCAGCAAGGCGCGCGCGGTGATCTGAAGTCCGTGCTGCGATCCGGATACGATCATGATCTGCGAAGCTTTGCAGCACACCGCACGCGCCGCGCCCAGATATCGGGCGATTGCTTCGCGCAGCGGCAAATGACCCATGACATCGCCATAGGCCATCATCGAATTGGTGGTTCTGGAAGCGTGGCGCGACAATAAAGAGGCCCAGGTTCGCGCCGGGAAATGATCGAGTGCCGGGAGGTTGGCACGAAAGATACCTTCATTATTCCACCAGGGCCCATTGCCCGCCGTCAGGCCGGCGGCAAATTTGGAGCCAGACCTGGCGCCGGCTTTTGCCGGCCGCGAACGAGACCGATCGGCCACCGGGGCGGCAGGCATTTCGGGAATGGTATCCGAAATGCGCGTGCCCGCACCGATGATTGCCTCGAAATATCCTTCGGCCAGCAATTGTTCGAACGCCGCCAGCACAGGCGCACGGGAAACGCCAAGTTCGGCCGCCAGGCTCCGGGTAGAGGGCACTCGTTGTCCCGGGCGCAGACGACCATCGGCGACCGCCGCCTGATACCAGTCGTAAAGCTGGCGGTGGATCGGTATCGACCTTGTAAAATCCACCTTGAACGGAGGGAAGAAGCAGCCCTTCTCTGGTTGAATTCGCTGCAAAGTGGTCATCAACATATGTCCGATAGTGGCTATTGTGGCAGACCATTCTAGCTCGCATCAACCCGGTCCGACAGGCCTCAAATATCACAACGGATCGGATTCGAAGATGGCTGGATATTCCTTCGCGGTCTGGACCGCGGCTGCCCTGCTCGCGCTCCTGCCCGTCCAGGCCCAGGCGAGCGGACCTGTCACCTATCCGGCGCCCCTGGTCGCGGCCCAACTGCGCGACGGCAGCCGCGATTTCGACTTCGAAACAGGATCGTGGAAGGCGCATATTTCACGGCGCCTGCGGCCGCTCACCGGATCGAACGAATGGGTGGAATATAAAGGCAGCTCGGTCGTCCGGCCGGTCTGGGGCGGCAAGGCCAATCTGGGCGAACTGGACGTCAAAGGGCCTGCGGGCAAAATTCAGGGCCTCAGCCTTCGGCTTTACGATCCCCAATCCCGGCAGTGGAAGATCAGCTGGGCGAATGCCGGCGATGGGGCGATCACGCCCGCGATGATTGGCCAGTTCGACGGCAAGGGGCGCGGCGAATTCTACAATGAGGATGTTTTGGACGGGCGCCAGATTTTCGTTCGCTTCCAATTTTCCGACATCAGCCAGACAAGTTTGCGGATCGAGCAGGCTTTTTCCGCCGATGCGGGAAAGACCTGGGAAGTGAACTGGATTTCGACTTTCGAGCGATGAAGACCGGCACGACGAACGAAAGGGCGGCAGAAGCGTCGATGATAGAAATTCGCTTCGCCCAAACCGCGGATCATGACCAATGGCTGCCGCTCTGGCTTGGCTATAATGAATTTTACGGCCGTTCCGGTGACACGGCGCTTCACCCCGACATCAATATGGCGACATGGAAGCGCCTCTTGGACCCGGCCAAACCGATGTGGGCGCTCGTCGCGCTCAGCGACCAGCGGCTCGTCGGCATTGCCCATTATCTGTTCCACCCCAGCACCACCGATTTGGCGCCAGCTTGCTATTTGCGGGATCTCTTCACCATCGGGGATCAACGCGGCAGGGGCGTCGGCCAAAAGCTGGTCGAAGCCGTCTGCGCCAACGCCCGGCGAGCGGGCTCTGACAGCATCTATTGGCAAACGCATGAGGGCAACGCGCAGGCCAGGCGCCTTTATGACCAGATCGCGCAGCAATCGGAATTCCTGATCTATCGAAAGCCCTGCTGAATATTTGCAGCGGCTTCGCCAGCGAGCGGACCAGGTGTTGACTCACTCATAACTCCAGGGCTATGGATCAAATCATAACTAAAGGGTTATGTATTTCCATGTCGCCTGGTCAGAATTTGCTTTTCAAAACGCTCGCCGATCCGACCCGCCGCGCCATTTTCGAACGGCTGTGTCGTGAAGGCGAGCAGACGGTAGGCGCCCTCACTGATCAGGCTGGCATATCGCAACCGGCCGTTTCCAAACATCTCGGAATTCTCAAGGGGGCCGGGCTGGTGCTCGACCGCCATCAAGGCCGGCAGACGCATTATAGCGCGCAGCTCGGCGGCCTGGCTCCGCTGATCGACTGGGCAAGCCAGATGGCCGGCTTTTGGGAGAGAAGGTTCGATGACCTCGAAGATTTGCTGAAAAGGATGGATCAATGAATGATGCTTTGGCCGAAACCGTCACCGTCACTGTCGAACGGGAAATTTCTCACCCTCCGGAAAAGATCTGGCGCGCGCTCACGCAGCCGCATTTGATTCAGGAGTGGCTGATGAAAAATGATTTCAAACCGGAAGTGGGCCACCATTTCAATCTCAGCGGCGATTGGGGCGGCGTGCTGGACTGCGAAGTGCTCGCGATCGAGCCGAACGCCAGGCTTTCTTACACCTGGAATTTTGCGCATGATGATCCTGCTTTCGCCTTGGAGAGCGTGGTGACCTTCACTCTCGTGCCCAAAGGGGGCGGGACCCTCCTGCGCATGGATCAGCAGGGATTCCGGCCGGACCAGAAGCAGGCCTCTGGCGGCGCCAGGCTGGGTTGGACGAAATTTTTTGGAAATCTGGAAGAGCTTTTGGCGCGGGGAGACTGACCTTTCCGGCGCAAAGTGCTCGACCGGCGTGGTTCGACTTCAAAGGAGGTAGCAATGAACATGGGGATTCGGCAATTCCACCGATGGGTGGCCCTGGCCTTTATCGGCGGGGTGATCGCCAACATCGTGGCCATCGCCAGGCTGCAGGGGACGGGACAGGCGCAACCCGCTTTCTGGGTCTATCTGCTGGCCCTGGTCCCGCTGGCCTTGCTCCTGCTCACGGGCCTGTATCTGTTCGTTCTTCCCTATGTCGCCAGGTGCAGTGGGAAACCCAGTTTCGGGCGGGAGTGAGTGGATTGGCCCGGAAGGCATCCGCCACATCGGCGAAGCCGCGGTCCGGCAAAACGATGCTCCTTTCAGGCGGCAATCCGCAGATCGCGAAGGGGTATGGCGATACGCCCGTCCAGGCCTATATCGCGGCCATGCCCGGCTGGAAATGTGACGTCGGCCGGCGCCTTGATGCGCTGATCGAAGGCGCGGTCCAGAACGTGCGCAAGGCGGTGAAATGGAACTCCCCTTTCTACGGAGTGGAGGAGGGTGCCTGGTTTCTGAGTTTCCACTGTTTCACGAAATACGTGAAAGTGACCTTCTTCCGCGGTGCGCAGCTTGACCCTGCTCCCTCGGGCAAGTCCAAATATGAAAATGTGCGCTATCTCGACATCCATGAGAGCTGCCTTGACGAAGCTCAATTCGCAGACTGGGTGAAGCAGGCCAGCCGATTGCCCGGCGAGAAAATGTGAACGGAAGGGACGTGAATATGAAACTGGAAGAAGCAATCTCCGGGGAAGCGGAATCTGCTTCCCGGTTGATCGACGCGAAGATCGAGGCGCTGGGCGACTGGCGCGGCGAAATGCTGTCCCGAATACGGGCCCTGATCAATCAGGCCGATCCACAAGTAGTGGAAGAGGTCAAATGGAGGAAGCCGTCAAACATGCTGGGTGTTCCCACCTGGTCGCACGGCGGGATAATCTGCACCGGCGAAACTTATCGGGACAAGGTCAAGATGACCTTCGCCAAGGGGGCCGCACTCGACGATCCGTCACGCCTGTTCAATTCCAGCCTGGACGGGAATGTCAGGCGCGCCATCGATCTGCGCGAGGGCGACGCGATCGATGCGGAGGCCCTGAAGGCGCTTGTCAGGGCGGCGATCAAGCAGAATCTGGCTGGCTCGCCTCGCTGACCGTCCGTATCTCGATCCCGGTCGTGCGCGGCGCTGACGGCAGGCTTTCCACCAGCGGAGTTTCACCATGGACGGATATTATTAGACATATCTCGACAAACTGGCGGCCGGTCTGACCGGACCTTGGTCGCGTCGAAAATTTCATCGTCGATGCAACCAACAATCGCTTCGAAAAATCGGTGCGAGACGACCCTCGCCAAGGCCTTAGCGATACACCTGATCAATTACGTATTGTGTCTTCGGAAATTCATGCGAGCCAAGTTTTGGAATCGAGCTTCAGTTCCGCCGATAAAAATCGAAGGTAAAATCCCACCTTTTTTGGCGGCCGTTAATTTTTGCTTGTCCGTTTGGCGCATCCGTCGAGATTTGCGCGGGAACAACCCGAAACGAGACCGCCGGCTTTCACATCGCCTGCTTGTTGCCATAAGCTGTGCGTAAGCGCACAATCCTTGCCAGTTCCATCCAGGGGAGGAGCTTGCTGTGCGAAAATCCGACGCAAGACAGGCCGTCGCTGAGGCCGAAGTTGAAGGTTTTCGCAAGGATCTCGGGCCGTTCGTGGTGGCTGCCGAAACGACGAGGATGGCGATGGTTTTTACCAACGCCAAAGAGCACGATACCCCTATCATATTTGCGAATGACAGCTTCCTGAAGCTGACCGGCTATTCGCGGGAAGAAGTGCTCGGCCAGAGCTTTGGATTTCTTGGCGCAAATGCAAAAGATGTGGATGCGTTCGCGAGCATCCGAGCCGGGTTGGACAACCCGTCCGGGCAGACGATGGAAATCGAGTGCCGACGCAAAAATGGGCAAGAATTCCTCGCCGCGATTTATATCAGCCCAGTCCGCGACGATCGCGATCAGATCGTGCAGCATTTTGCATCCTTCGTCGATCTGACGGCGCACAGTAAACGGTTGCAGAAGGAGCGCGACGCGCTTCATGCCCTCTATCAACGTGCCCCCGGATTTATCGCGACCACCGACGGGCCGGAGCATTGCATAACCTTTGTAAACGCTTCCTATAAGCAGTTAGTTGGCGATCGCGATGTGGTGGGCAAGACAGTGGCCGAAGCGCTTCCGGAGATTGTCGATCAGGATTTCGTCGGCCTGCTGGACACGGTATATTCCACCGGACAACCCTATATTGGCGAAGGCATCCCGATCCGGCTACAGCGCACCGCCGGATCACCTCCGGATCTGCGCTACATCGATTTTATTTACCATCCCGTGCGCGACGCAGAAGATCAGATCACGGGGCTTTTCTGCGAGGGGCATGACGTCACTGAGCAGAAGCGCGCGATGGACGAAGTGCTCACACTCCAGAGCGAATTGGTCCATCTGTCGCGTGTCAGCGCGATGGGGACAATGGCCACCACCCTCGCACATGAATTGAATCAGCCGCTGGCCGCGATCTCCAATTACATGGCCGGATGCCGCCGGATCCTTGACCCCACCGCCAGCAACGCAACAGCGCTTGACCATGGCCTGAAGGCGATCGGCGAAAGTTCCGCGCGCGCAGGCGCGATCATTAGCAGACTAAGGGACATGACCAAGCGCGGAAAAACACAGCATGAAGTGTTTGATCTGAAAGATGCTGTCAGCGAGTCCGTGGCGCTCATCAGGATTGGCGCTTGCGAGGGCGTGCGGATCCAAGATGAGAGCAAGTCCGGTGTCGATGTGGATGCCGATCGCGTTCAGATCCAGCAGGTCATAATGAATCTTGCCAGGAATGGCTGTGAGGCCGTCCAGCCCCAGAAGACAGGGCACGTATCGGTTTCCACAATTGTAAAAGGCAATCGCGTAATCGTGTCGGTGAAAGACGATGGACCGGGAGTAGTTTCGGACGTCGCCCGTTCGCTGTTCGACGGATTGGAAACCACAAAGCCCGAGGGCATGGGAATTGGTCTGTCGATCTGCCGCACCATCGTGGAAGCGCACGGCGGCAATATCTGGCTTGAAAAAAGTGACAGCCACGGTTCGAACTTTTGCTTTTCGCTGCCCATCGCAGACAGGCGGCCTGGTTGACCGTCGATATCAGGTTTTGCGTTGATAAACTGGACCCTGAACGGTGGGCGTTGGCGCAAAGCAGTCGGACCGCGCCAATCGTCCAACCTTTGAGTAGTCGGCTCGTGCTGATCTCTCGAACCCCAGGGAGCGCCACCGCGCGACCGGCTTCGCCGAAGCGTCGCTTGCCACACGGCGCTCGATTGTCGAATAAGGTGCCATGGCCCTGACGATCCAGCTTGTTGCTTCTGCCGTGCTCATGGTCGTCCTAACACTCGTGCACGCGATTGGGATCGTTGGCGTCTCAAACCTGCTTCACATCGAGGAACGGGCCCTCAAGGGACGGAGGCTGGATGTCGAGAGAATGGGGCTGATGGCCTCGCTTGCCCTCGCTTTATTCGTCCTGCACGTAATCGAAATCGCCATCTTCGCGCTGTTCTACATAATGGTTGGCGCCATCGGTACGTTCGAGGAATCCATATTCTATTCGGCCGGCGCCTATGTCACGCTTGGCCAGCCCGAAGTCGGATTCCCCGCGGAATGGCGCGTTCTGGGAGCGCTTGAGGGTCTTGCAGGCTTTCTTCTCATCGGCTGGTCCGTAGCGGTCCTGGTCACCGACCTCGAAAAAATTCTGCGCCGCGAAACGCTTTGATCCTTCTGATCAACCAAACAGTGATCGCCAGCGGATAATGAAGTGCGCGTGGCCGATCAAAATCCGAGGAAATTGTATGTTCAAGCCCAGCGCAATCTTCTGCTTTCTCCTTGCCTCGCCGCTGGCCGCATCCGGCGTTTCTGCCCTGCCTGACACCGGCAAGACGGCGCTCGACGGCTTGATGATTTATGACGGTCATTGGGAGGTTCGCGCCTCCAAACCGTGGAGTGGGTTAGCACCGGGAGCGGTCGATGATCTGGTAAGCCAGTGCAAAAGGTACACGCTCTATCTTGCTTGCGAGCAGACGGTGAACGCCAAGCCCCAGGCGCTGATTGTGTTTACGCTGGCGGACGGTCCTGGACAGTTCAACACCCGTATTATCGCGCCAAACGGCCTTGCCGGCGGGCGGGGCAACTTCACCGCGAGCGGCAATCATTGGACATATCTCGACAAACCGGCGGCGGGCCTCACCGGACCCTGGTCGCGGGTCGAGAATTTCATCGTCGACTTGAATAATATCCGATTCGAAGAAATATGAATCCTTCGACGAAGGCAAGACCTGGAACCGCACGAACGAAGGAAGCGAGAAGCGCATCATAAGCGCGAAGCATTGAAGCGCGACGAGCAGACTTCAATGCCAAACGAAGGAAATGGCGCCCCGCGCCGGATAAACATAACGAATATGTTTCGCCGTTCGTACTACTATAGAACCGCCGCATAGCGCCAGCTACCGGCCTGCTCCGCATCGCGATGCCGCTGATCCTATGACGCGCAAAATCAGCGATGACGGCCTGATGGCCTCGGCGCGTTCGCGGCAAAAGCGGATGCGAAAAACCCGGTAGTATGACCGATGGAATGAGTCAGACTATTTGACGAAGCCTGGCAGCAGTAGGTTCTTGGTTTGGCCTAGCCCGTCGTGAAGCGGTCAAAGGCATCGACAACAGGTTCCTCGTCATCGTTCCACGCCTGCCGACGCTCAAAATGTAACAGCGTGAGTTCTTGATCGTAGCGATCTGAGCGCAAGCACATTTCGATGACGGGCTCAGGAAACCAGATCCCGCTATCTTGCGAGATGCCCGCCCTCGCTTCGTCGGAGAACGAACGCGTGACGGCCGTCGCCACGCCTGGCAACTCGTAAACCTCATTCCTGGTGCGAAGGAAGCGCCCTGACCGAAAGGCTGGCTTGCTCGACTTTGCCCAGTGCGCGAACCCTTCGTTCGAGACGACGAGCATGGCGCGGGTCTCGGTGTATTCGAGCCACCGGAGGATGGCGGCGGTTAGCGATACGCCATAGCGCTGCGCGAGCTTGCTCAGCATTCCGAAGTCGGGCTGCGTCTTCGGCGGCAAATGTGCCCTGAAATCGTGCAACGGCATCAAGAGGTCTGCGGCAAAGGTGTCAGCCTCCGCCTCGATCCCGGTGCCGCCGCGCTGCACGACGGCCTCCTCGTCGCAGTAGATCGCGAGCTCGTAATTCGGATCACTCTCGATGAGGCCGCGGTGGAGAACGAAATGCCCGAATTCGTGCCCGATGGTGAACGCGCGCCGTCCGTCCGATTGTCCGCGATTGTACATGATCGCCCATTGTCGCGGCGCTTGGGGACTGCAAACCAGCGCTCCGACGCATCCGGTAATGTCGGCTTCCTCCACGCGGTGAATCGGACCCTCGGGCGCAACATTGGCCGAGTATTCCATTGCAAGCGTCGCGACATCGACCGGCGCGCGGTCAAATCGATCAACCCCGAGCACCATGTCCAGCATCTTGGTGATGCGCGCGGCCTCTTTGTGCGGGCGAGCCGGCGCGATTCCCGTCATCGCCCTTTCTGGGCTCCCAGGATCTTAGCCATGTCGCGGAGCTGGCGCCGGGTTTCGGAAGGCAAACCACTGTAGGATCTATAGAAGGCCTTGTCCTCGGCCTCTTCGAGCGTCTGCTCATCGCTACCCAGCAGATAGTCTACCGTGACCTCCAGCGCTTGCGCGATGATGGCCAGCTTCTCCGCTGACGGTCGCGGCGGATTCTTGTTCTCCAACTCCCAAATGTAGCTCTTCGACGAGGAAGTGGCCTGCGCGAGCTGATCGAGCGTCATCTTTGAGGCGAGCCGGCGCTCTTTGATCCGGTCGCCGAACTTTATTTGCATCGATGATGATCCGTGCCGTTCGGAGTAGCGTAACATTACAGCCCTTGACACCGGATAACAAGCGCCCCATTTCCATGTTCGGAGTAGCGATACTCAGGTTATCCACGCACAGAACGCGGGCGATGCCCGAACGGAGGTCACAGTGAACGCGCCATTCCAGCTACAAGGCCGCAATCCGTTCGACGATCCGCTCGACCGCATTCTAGCTGAAATCGCGCTGAGCGCCCAGCTTCCGCCCTCGCTTCACCGGCAGGCCGGCGGCCGCTATGCCGCGGTCCGCAAGCACTTGGAGGCAGACGCCGCGTTCGAAAATCAGATCGAGCATTTCTACCCGCAAGGCTCGATGGCGATCGACGCCACCATTTCGAACCGCGGCACCGACGACGAGTACGATCTCGACATCATTTCGCAGCTGGGTGGTCGCTTCCGTACTATGGACCCGCTCGCGATTCTGCTCGAGCTCGAACGCGCGCTCGCCGATTATCCTGTCCAAAAGATCGTCCGCCAGACGCGGTGCGTCACGCTTTACTATGCGGATCGCATGCATCTCGACGTCACGCCCGCGTTGCGCGCGTATGGCACGTTCGACCGCGAGAGTTTCATCACCCACGCCAAAGGCCCTCGCAGCTCAGCCGACGATCGCTTTGTCGACATGAACGCCTACGGCTTCGCGCGCTGGTATTGCGATCGCACGCCGCTCGAACTCCGCATGGCCAAGGCGGTTCACGAGCGCTGGCTCCGCCTCGAAAAGAACGCGATCCGCGCCGATGCCGAAGTCGACGAGGTGCCGGACCAGTGCGACTTCATCGTCAAGAACACGGCGACGCTGGCGTTGCAGCTGCTCAAGCGCTTCCGCAACATCCGGTATGCGACCTATGATGGCCGTATCGCGCCCTCCGTGATGCTCTCCTACTTTGCCGGGTTGGCCGCGCAGCCCGACATGACTTTGTCGGACATGCTGATCCGGCAGGCCAAGTGGATCATCGGCGAGATCGAGAAGGCGAGCCTCTATGGGCGCAAGCTCCACGTCGCCAATCCCGTCTGCCCGGACGACGTCTTCACCGATCGCTGGCCCGAGAACATTGCGCAGCAGGACGAGTTCGCCGGTCATTTGAAGGAGCTGGTCGCCGGACTGGAGTCGGTCAAACGCGGCGACCTTTTCGCAGATCGGCTGATGGAATGGCTCCGCGGCCGCTTCGGCGATCGCGTGGTAACGAAGGCGGCGGACCGGATGGCGGACGAGATCGGCAGGGGCGTTCAGGCGGCCGAGCAGCGTTACACCCGCAAAGGCGGCCTGCTCCTCCCCACGGCCGGCGTTGTCGCGGCGGTGGCGAGCCCCGCTATCGCCAACGCCCGACCGCACAGCTTCTACGGCCTCCCGATCTGATGACGGGTCGCGCGCTCACGATCGACGAGCAGCGCGATCGCATGAGATCAGGATGGCCGATGTTCGCGGCACGCGCGCTTGACCGCGCCGCTCAATCGGCGCGCTGGGTTGGCGAGGTTCGGCCGCAGTTCGCGCGGTTCACGCTGGAACTCCGCTATCGGGTCGGCGATTTCCCGGACGTTCGCGTGCTGCAACCCGCGCTGGTGCGTCTGCCTGAAAATGTGGAGGGCGAGCTCCCGCATGTCTACCCTCCGGCTGACGATCCTACCCTTTGTCTTTTTGACCCGGCGCTCAGCCAATGGGATCCGACGATGGCGCTCGCTGAAACGACGGTGCCGTGGGCATTCGACTGGATCGCCTGTTACGAGATGTGGCTCATGACCGGCCGATGGACGGGCGGCGGGCGGCACGGCAGCGCCGTGCCCTTTCTGGATCTGGCCTCTTGACCTACATTCCGCCTCGCCGGTCCGACGGGACCATTCAGCCTGCCAGGATCAAGCAGGCTTGGCCCAAAAATCGATTGTTCCGCATCCTCTCAATCGATGGCGGCGGGATCCGCGGCGTATTCCCGGCAGCTTATCTCGCCGAGCTCGAACGGCGCTTCCTCGGCGGGCAGCCGATTGGCCGTTATTTCGACATGGTGGCAGGGACGTCTACCGGTAGCATAATCGCGCTTGCGCTCGCCGACGGCATGAGCGCATCGCAAGCGCTGCAGATTTACGTCGAGCGCGGCGAGCGCATCTTTCCGCGCCTGTCAGGTTGGCGAAAGTGGCGACGGCTGCTGCGCTGGATCTGGCGGCCGAAGCACGATCAGGCGGCCCTGAAGGCCGAACTGTTGAGCGTGTTCGGTGACAAGCTGATCGACGATGCCAGCATCAGGCTGGTCGTGCCGAGCTTCGAAGGCCGGCACGGGGAGCCTTTCCTCTACAAGACACCTCATCATCCGGATTACCAGAAGGATCGACATCGCAAGTTCGCGCATGTCGCGCTGCACACCACCGCGGCACCGACCTATTACCCCGGCGTCGAAGACGACGGCTATGTCATGATCGATGGCGGCGTCTGGGCCAACAATCCTATCATGAACGCCGTGGTCGATGTCCTCGCTTGCTATGACGTTCCCAGGGAGAACATTCGCGTCCTGAGCCTCGGCACGGGGGACGCCGCATTCACGGTGGATGACACCGTCCGGCAAGGCGGTGTAGGTCATTGGGCGTTTCTGCGCGCCTTTACGGCCGCGGCGCGCGCGCAATCGTTGAACGCACTCGGCCAAGCCTATCTGTTGGTCGGCAAGCCGAACGTGGTGAGGATCGACCCGCCGGAGTCCTCAAATCCAATCGCTCTCGACGACGTGCGACGATCACTCGACGAACTGCCGTTGATGGCGAGGAGCCTTGCCGAAGGATCTGGCCATCACGTCGCCGATCTATTCCTGCGCGATCGGGTCGAACCGTTCATTTGCGTGCCGACCTTCGACCCGAGAATTCAGACACCGACTCCGCCATAATCGCCCACCATACTTCGCCGGCGTAACCGAGGTGGCGCTAGGACAGGAAACGGCGGCTGACGGCGGTATTTGGCGCACCCATGCCGATTGCGAAACCTTTGGCGGGTCCGTAACGTGTAACGGATGCGGGAGCGCGCTTGAAGTAGAGATCTGCTACCTCAGAACGAAATGCCAAAGCCAACGACGCCCTGATGTCGCCGCTCGCCGCTCCCATAGCCTGTGTAACGGTACTCTCCCTTGAGGTAGAACCGCTCGCTAAGATTGTGCTGGTAACCAACTGCGGCTCGTATGCCCTCGAGTGTTTGGTCGCTCGAGCGCGTCACGCCGCCAGCAGTGTAATCCACATCGACCTGGAAACTACTGTAGCCCAGCGCCGCATAGATTTTTCCGCGATCCGAGACGCGAGTACCAAGCCTTGCGAGGACGCTGATGTCTTGCGCTGACTCCGAGCAGAGCAGGTCGCCGGCGATAATCCGACCGCTTTCGCACCGCCCCGCGTTCGTCCCGTCGAGATTGACCTCCACGCCAGCGAACGTCGAAGAACCAATCGCGAAATCGTATCCAAGTCCTATGCCGTAAAGAACGCCGGTGTCGTCAACGTCCGTTTCGACCCGATCAACGCCAGTGTGGGCTTCGACGCGGAATCCACTGAGAGACTGGGCACTGGCATAGCCCGGTGCGACGAGGACAAAAAGTGCTGCGCAGGCTCGTATTTTCATTGGTTTCATCCTTCAAATTGTGAGACTGCGGATGCAGTTTCCATCAAACTGGGTTTGCTTCGATGCACGGGCGGCTTCTGCGAAACTGAGTCAGCCTGTTGGTGAGTCAACGACGGCAGCCTGCCCCTTCCGGCGTTGGGATCCGAGTGAGCTGCGACGCCGCCACTCGCCAGCTATCGCCAAGTTGGACGTAAGTGTCGGTGTAGCGATCAGCTGAGCGCGATACGTTCTCGCCACGCACGGCCTCTGTGATCACAACACCTCTAAGGACAACGGTCGCAGAATACGATTGGGGTGACACATCCACGGTGCAGAATCGAAAGGTCGGCGTCCCAACTCGCGTCGAGCTGAGCTGCGCCAGAATGGCGGCTCGGTCGCTCAAATTTCCTCGCCCGTCCGTCAGGACGAAGCCATCGGCCAAGATCCGGTTCATCGCTGGAACGTCGCTGCGCTCGTAGGCGTCGAGCCAGCGTCTCTCGAGCTCCATCACTTGACGCTCGGATTCGCTTCGGACGTCGGCCGACCGGACAGGGGTCGGCTGTGGAGGCGGCATTTCCTGCTTTAGCCCAACGACAAAGAGGTCGCCTCCGAGCTCCCTGATTTGATAGCCTTCCCACCGGCTATCACGCCGTCGCCACTGTTCTTCGTGGCGTTGCGTGCTGGCGACGCTTTGGCCGGAGAAGCGCGTTTCTGACGCCCCGATATCTCCAGACTGGGTGGCCAATGCTCCTTCGTTCAGGCGGTGTTGAATTTCCTCTCGGACGCTGCGATCGCCCGTCTGTGCCGCTACCGGTGCGACTATCGAGAACAGAACTGTTCCGATCATCACGGCAATTGCTCGTCTCACTGCAAATTTCCGTTCGCTGATCGGTAGGTCGTAACCGCCGCTCACGCCGATACTTCGCCTTGGCGACGGCGCTTGGCCGACGTGCTGAAACTTGCCCGACTTCCCGAACACCGGACTTGCAGACGATGCAAAATATTTGACATCGAGCCGCCTACGAACCCGACTGCGTGACTTGGATTCGACTATTTCTTTGATCGATCGTCACAGAGCCCGATTGGAGCGCCTTGGAACCCATGTTCCCCACGGGACCGAGACTCGGGTATGACGCCCGAGTGATCGGCAATTGCGATCCGCCGAGAGTCACAGGCGCAGCAAGATCAATTTCGAAGAACTCAACCGTCGAGTAGGCCGTGCCGCCACGACCCGCTGCGCGAGGCTCACCCCGCTTCGGTAGTCCAGATGCGACATCTGCCGGCACGATGAGTCCCGCGATCGCATTGCCGGTATCGAGGACGGTAGGTAGCGCAGTGGCGCCGATCATAAGTGGCATCAGGATCGGGCCTCGCGAATTATCGTAAGTGACTGCCGTTGCGGGGAGTGGGTCCTGACTCAGCCGTAGTTGGCCGCGGCTATAGTCTAGCGTGAGCGTGTGGCCGACGAACATTCCCAGCCCTAACACGCCATCGAAGTGCGTTGCGCGGCCTGGCGGCGATACATACTCCGCCATGTCGAGATTTCGGAACTCAACGCCGGCAACGGTGAGTACGGGAACAGAAAATTGGCGCCGATCTTGAACCCGGCCCGAACCATCCCCGGCTTGCACAGTACCGCTGACCCCTAAACCAAGAGCTGTGGCAACCTCCGGCTTTACGCGGCCGTGACCCATTGCGCCTGTATCGACGATAAAATGGAAGGTCCGACCGGCGATTACGACGTCGACTATTGGATAGACTTCCGTGTGCGTCAGTGCCGTTTGGCCCGAGTTGCCCGTAAAGGCCGGGGGCTCCGAACGCGGTCGCATCCGCATGACCATCTGGGGTTCACCCATGCGGACTTGGGGCTGTGGCGCGCTGGGCGACCGCTCCCCCGGTTGCGCCGGAACGCGGTGCAGTCGGGGCTGCGGCTCGCTCGGCTTCTGCGTACCCGTTTGCGGCGCACCAACAACCTGAGCCGACGCAGGAACGCCAGCAGCAAGCACCATGGAAATGGCTGACACAAGAAATTTCATCGTCTGTTCTCCCAGGATATCCGTAGCATGTTACCTATCCAATCGTGGCGCGCTTTAGGGCGAACCTCGTCAAATTGCTCGATCTGCTTTCACCTGGCCGATACCAACCACCCACCTTAACCGTCAATCTATGTCAAGAGTAACGTAATATGTTACGTTTATCGCCGCTCAACAGGTGAATGCGGGCTGAACGGTGGCGGCTTGAGAAAGCGCTGAACAAGAAGGGCTGGCTTTTGCAAACGGGTTCGTTTTGACCATCGACCGTCGCGCAAACTACTTCACAGATGGAACACCGATTTCGCGCAAACGATCTGGAAAGCTTCTTGATCGCATCGCCGCTTCAAGCCGCTCGATCGTAGCCAGCAGATCCACACCGATCTCATCTGACAGATCGCGATAGGCCTGGGCGATCGTCTCTGACGCAAGCCGAATTGCATTGACCTGGTCACGACCCTTTGCTGTCAGCTTCACAATCCGCCGACGGCCGTCGGCGGGATCGTCGGAGACTTTGACCAGCTTCTCGTGCTCAAGGGTTTTTACGAGCCCGATGATTAGGGGGTGGCTAAGCTTCACACGTTCTGAAATTTCCATTATTCCACAGGGACCATGCTCTTCGAGAAGAAGCATTGTCGAAAGACCCCGAGCAGGTGTCTTGACATGCGCTTCCGGTAACCATTCGCCATAGCCATCGCGCATCGTCTCGCCTGCTCGACGGAATCTATGCGCTAGGAACGGCAATCCTAGCTTCACGACAAAGTCCTCACTTGCGGGCATCTTCTGCCTCCGGCCAACCAGTTAAAGGTTATCCGTTACATAGGATTGCGGTAGAAAGCCCGAAATACCATCCCATCACTAAGCACGCGGTCGTGACGATGAGAGAAATTTGATCGCCTCAGACAGCGCGGCGTCGCCCGAGACAACGATATCCGGCAGAACACCCGTTCCCTCCCAGCCTTGACCCGTCCTCGGATCGAACGATCTGCCAGTCGGTAACCATAATGAAAAGCCGGCAGGAAGCGGAACGATGCTCCCACTATTGCCGGCTCCACGCGTTCGCTCGCCGATCAGCGTAGCGCGCCCGATCCCCCTCAGTCCGAACGCAAGTGCCTCGCCTGCTGACGCTGTGCGACCGTTCATGACGACTGCGACTGGAACGTCGCCCAGTCTCGGCCCCGCCGGATCAGAAACGGTCCACCGAGGTTGCTGGTTGCCCCCCCGAACTTGATTTATGAGAAGCAACTTTGGCTCCGAGACCACATAGCCGCAAAGCCTCGTCACCATTCCAGGGTCGCCACCAGGGACATCACGAACATCGAAAATGACCGCCTTAGCGCGGCGCAACTGATTGATTGAGCCAGCAACGGCGGCGACCATTTGGTCGGTTGATACCAACGGTGAAACGTGGACGTACCCAATATTCTGATTGAGCAGTCGGATATCGACGACCGGCACCGGAAAGTGGGGGCCAGATCCCGTTCCGCTCGGCCGAGGGGTCGGTAAAGATGGATCAACCGCATGACCGCTAGGCCGAGGGGCGGCGTCAGGCGGTCCCGCTCTAGGTCGCAGAACGATCATCGGCGGACGCCCGCCCGGCGCGATCAGCCTGAGATGGGCATCGTGAACAATATTCCGCATCCCAACCGTGACAATCTCCGCGAACGATCGATCATCTACGGCAGCGAGAAACTCCGCTTCCCGACGCCTCAAGGCTTCGTCCAAGGCCGCACCGCCGTCCGCCGACACATACTGCTGGCGAAGAAGGCGCCCCGCTTCTCGCAATGTGTCACGTCGAGATTGCGGCTCTTGCGCCAACGCGCGCCGAGTCAAAGGTATCGTCAACACGGCGATGGCCAAACCAGCCGACTTTAGCGTGCTGCGTCTGCCGAACGACTCACATCCCTCAAGAGAGGTTTTTGGTCCGATGGCCATTGCGTTCTCCAAAAACATCAGTAACATGCGTAACGTGTTACGGAACGCTGAATAGTGGGTGAATAGGGCGCATCAATGACGTTTTAAGGCTCATTCGAGCGTATGAGGAAGACAATTTGATAGGGCCACAGTCCGCAAGCTTAACAGCGACAGGGCGGCCGGGCGTTCTTGCTCTAGGGCCCGCCGAGCAAGTTGCTCAATGAAGCAAGGCGTCGTTACGTCCGGCAAATTGGCCATGATGCTCGCTGCGGAGTTGGCTGTCCTCGGCGGCTGCGCTCAAGGTCTCGGCATCACCACCCCCTATCCAGTGTTTCAAGTCACGGTTCTACAGCAGCTTCCGATCTCAAGTCCGGCGTTTGAGTCGCACGCGGTCTTTGACGAGGCTGGGAAGGCGGTCTATTTTGTGCGAAGCTCTCCAGCCTTTCAGGGGTGGCGATTGCAGGTAAGCGAATGCGGTGACGGTGGCTGGACTGAGCCCCGATCACCATCCTTCGCTGCGGAAGGTCTCGAAGCCGACCCCTTCTTGTCCGACGGCGGCACTAGCATTTATTTCATCTCCAATCGAACCCATGCCGGAAAGGCTGGTGCTGATCTCGACATCTACGTTGCAAAGCGTGAAAACGCGGATGCCCGGTGGGGACCTCCGGAGCGGCTACCCAAGCCAGTAAATTCTGCTGGTGCTGAATGGTTTCCGCGGCCCGCTCCGGACGGGTGGCTCTACTTCGGGTCGGACCGCCCGGGCGGTTTCGGCGGCACCGATATATACCGAGCGCGCGAGCAGGATGGCGTTTGGAAAGTCGAGAATCTTGGCAGCGCTGTAAACAGCGCCGGTGACGAATTCGAGGCCGAGATTTCGCCCGACGGCAGTCGCATGGTGATGATGGCCGATGGCGACATCTTCGTGCTGAGTCGGGCAGTGAGCGGCTGGTCGGGGCGGATCAAGCTTGGGCAGGAGGTCAACACTCCCGCGCTCGAAGTCGGCCCCACTTTCTCGCCCAGCGGCCGCGCGATCCTGTTCGCACGTGATTTCGGCGCGGCCGACTTGCCAATCGGCGGCTCGGGCGAGTTTGTTCTAGCGACCACCGACAAGGTCGAAGCTTGGCCACCGGCGTGTCCCTGAACGCGACTAAAACCGAAGAATGCGCTGAAGCTGCGAATATTTCGATCCGATCGATTCTTAGACCTTCGCCAACTTAAGTCGCTGGCGCGCGAACAAACGGGACGGAGACCAAATTTGACCAAACGACGGACCGGCCGGGCCGCGTGGCATGTAACGACTGCTTTGGCGGCCTGCGCTCTCCTGATCGCATGTGCTTCCACGAAACTGCCCATGGCGTGGACAGGCCATATTTACTATCTTCATGGCGGGATAATTGAAGAGCAAGGCGCGAACGGGGTCAGTCCAAAGTATGGCGCCTACGACTATGGAGGTATTCTCGCGAGCCTCCGAAGCCCCGGGGTGACTGTACTCAGCGAACTTAGACCCAAGGGCACTGACGCTTCCGCTTACGCCGACCGCATCGTCGACCAAATCCGAGCCGATCTTGCGCGTGGAGTCCCGGCTGCGCGCATAAAGGTGATCGGCGCGTCAAAGGGCGCAGTCATCGCAGCGCTGGTGTCCACGCGGCTTGAGGAGCCGCAGATCGCCTACGTGCTGCTGGCAAATTGCAACGACTGGCTCATCAGGACACATAATCCCCGGCTGAGCGGCAATGTGTTGTCGATTTACGATGCGGCTGACGAGATCGGCAAGAGTTGCGACAACGTTCGAAGAAACGCGTCGCCCTACCTTGCGCGATACGAGGAAATCCGGCTCACGACGGGTCTGGGCCACGGCTTTGTCTACAACGCGCGGCCTGAATGGGTCGAACCCGCTATTCGTTGGGCTCAAGATCGGTGAGGGCTGCCGGTCTCGGCGGTTGCTTCGTCGTCGACCCCGACTGCTTCAAGATCGACGCAGTTGCGCGCGAAGCATTGTCCCGCTGATTACGGCGATCGCGCACCTTGCAACACCGGTTCATCTAAGCGCAAAACATGCCCTTTGAGATTCGCCAACTTCGTTACGCGATTGCCGCGGCTGACCACGGCAGCTTCTATCGCGCCGCGCGTTTCCTTGACGTAGAGCAATCAACGCTCAGCCGCAACATACTGAAGCTGGAACGCGCCATTGGAATGCCAATCTTCAATCGCTCACGGGCGGGCGTTTCGATGACAATGGCAGGCAGCGCCTTCATCAGCGGTGCCAAACCTATGGTCGATAGCGCCGACAAATTGGTCGCTATGATGCGGGCCGCCGGCCAAGGCCGCGCGGGCGGATTGATACTGGGTCACAACAGCTCGATCTCCGCCGGTAACCTGCGGGCGACAATGATGGGTTGGCACGATGAACATCCTGGCGTCGAGGTCGAGTGCGTCGAAGCCGACCGCAGCGTCCTGCTCGCCAGACTCGATACCGGAGAGATCGACGTCGTGATCCTGATGGGTGCCGCCAGCCACGACGGTTATCGCTGCGAGCCGCTCTGGAGCGAGCGAATGCTTGTTGCGCTGCCTGCCGCGCATCCCCTCGCTGAGCGCGGCGTGGTTCACTGGACAGATCTCAGAGGGGAACGTTTCTTTTTGCCTGTTTCTGACCCAGGCTTGGAACTGCGCGACATGCTGCTCGGGCGGCTGGCGGTGTCCGGCACCAAACCGGACATACGGATGCGTCAATCCAGCCGCGAGACGATCCTAAGCATCCTCGGCAGCGGCTCCGGGGTAAGCATAGTCTGCGAGGGCTCGACGGGCGCGCGCTACCCCGATGTCGTCTATCGGCCGATACATGGCGAGCAAGGTCCAGCTCTGACCGGTTATTCGGGCTACTGGCGCGATAACAATGGCAATCCTGCCCTTCGCCGGTTCCTAAATTTCATCAAGGCGCGCTACGCGCTGTCTTTTGATATTCTGCCGAGATTCCAGTAAACATGAGCATTCAGTTTCCGGAGCTGAGCGCAATGTCGCAGGGTAAGACAGTCGTTACCTTGGTTATCGGCTTTGCGGGCGGATTCGTCTTGCGTCCCGTCATTGCGCCGATGCAGCAGGAAGTTGCCGTCGTCAGTCCGTCACCCTTCCATGAGACACGAAGCGAGGCGCGCGGCACACAGTATTTCGTGGCGCATATTGATGAGGCACGGCAGGTCGTGGCCGGATGCCGCGATGGCTCGGTGCGGGGCGGCGAATGCGACACCGCCGAGGAAGCGATCATCAAGGTCGAGGCCCAAGAGCGCCGCAAGCGGTTCTTGGGCAACTGACGGCAGCGCGTAGGCTTAGTCCTTCGCGGCTCCCCGCCGCCGCGAAAATCCCCGGTCGCTCGCCATGAATTTTGCCAACATAGGAGAGACGAGCTTCTCGGGGGACATGGCATCCCCGCCCGTTTCGTCGGCGAGCGCAGCAGCGTAGGCGGCGAGATCGCGGTGGACTGCCGCGGGCAACTCGACCGTCATCTTGACGGGCCGGTCGTCGGCGAGCGGCCCGAGCTTCAACTTCGTCATCGCGTTGCTCCGATCGGTTCGAGAACGATGTCGCGGGTCACGATCACGCGCAGCGGGTGGCCCGGCCGGATGGTCAGCGTCGGCTGCACGCCAAGCTGCCGCCCGACGATCTGCTTGCCGGACTGGTTGATGGTGTCCTGCGTGCCCTGGCGCAGCGCGCGGGTAAGGTCGCTGTCGTCGCCCGCCCCCAACTCGGTCCCTACGCCAAGCAACGTCGAGATTGCAGCGGCTCGGAGCAGGTTGCCCCAATGCTGATTCACGCGATCCTGCAACCCCGCAAAACCCGCCGCATCGGCGCCGGGCTGGCGCTCGAGGACGATCGAGCGCCCGTCCGGCAATATCAGGCGATCCCAGGCGAGCAGCAAACGAGTCTGCCCGGCGGCGATTTCGCTATCATACTCTCCGATCAGCCGCGCGCCCTGCGGAATGAGCAGTATGCGCCCGGTCGGGCTGTCATAGACATTGGCCGTCACCTGCGCGGTGATCTGGCCGGGAAGGTCGGAACGAACGCCGGTAATCAGCGCGGCGAGGATGATGCTGCCAACCTGAACGATGTTGGGCGACGCCGGGGGTGTCAGCCGCTCGACGCTGACCGTGCGCTGGCTGGTTTCCTGTGCCAAGAAGGCCCGCTTGGCGGCTTGGTCGCCTTGCGGAGCCGCATCGGCCTGCGCGGTTGCCGACGGGCTGGGTGCGGCAGGGCTTGCCACCGCCGGGGTGGAGGCGGCGGTTCCCCCGCCATTGCCGAGGAAGACCGAACTGGTGCGGGCCGCGTCGCGCTGCTGTTGGGCGCGTTGTCGGGCGGCTTCGGCGGCCTGCGCGCGCGGATCGGGCTGGCCCGCCTGCGCGCTAACTGGCGGCAGGGGGACGTTATCACCACGCTGCTGTGCCGAGACGATCGGGCGGCCGAGATCGCCGGGGAGCGGCGCGCCGAGCCGCGGCACCTGAGCGTAATCGCGCGGTCCCGAGGTAATAGCCTCCGACGTAGCGCGGCTGTCGGTGTTATAGAGTTCTTCGGCTTGGCGCGGGCTGGCCGGCTTCAAGGCGTAGATCAACGAGCCGCCGATGCCGAGGCCAGCGGCGGCACCGATCACTGCTAGCACCTTCCTCGACAGGCGCATGACGCGCGGTGGTTCACCCCTGAGCTGGAAAGCGCGGGGGTCGGGTCGCGCGCTCTGCGGCGCGGGCGGCTCGGCGGCGAACAGGTTGTCGGGATCGCTCACGACCGACCCCCGCGTCCCTCGTCGCGCACTATACGCACGCGACGCTCGTTGCGCCGGTCGCCCAAGCGCAGTTCGGCGGCGGCGAACAGTCGATCTACCACCATGTAGCGGCCCTGGACGCGGTAGTTGACCAGCTCGGCGTCGCCGGTCGCGCCGGTCAAGAACAGCGGCGGCATATCGCCCTGCGAGATCCCGGCCGAAAATTCGATGAACACCTGCCGGCCGTCGTCGAACGCGCGGGCTGGACGCCACGGCGCTCGATCGCCTTCGATCCGGTAGCGAAAATTGAGCGCCGACACATCCACGCCGGTCGCTGCCGGTGTGGCGCTCGTGGCTGCCGCGTTGCGCGCCCGCAAAGCGATGAGCTGGTCCTGCGGATAGGTCCAGCTAACCGACGCCATGTAGGTCGCAGCCGTGGCGCGAAGCTCCAGATGATAAGTGCGCCGATCGGTATTGATGACGATGTTGGTCGCAAGGTCCGGCCGGGTGGGCTTGACGAGGATATGGACGCGCGCGGCCAGCCCGGTGCCGCTGATCGTGTCGCCGATGATCCACCGCACAGTGTCGCCGGCCGCGACCGGTCCCGGTCCGACGAGTTGCTCGCCTTCCTGCAAGGCGATGTCCGTCACTTGGCCCGGCGCGGTATAGACCTGATAAAGCGCGCCATCGGTCCAGGGATATTTCTGGATCGCGTTGAGGAAGCCGTCGCGCACCGGCTGCATGCGGGCTGCGGCGTTCGCCGCACCGACGCGCTGGCGGGGATCGGACCGCTCCGGCGCTCGCGGCGTCTCCTCCAACGGCTTCAACTGACCCGGCAGTGGCAGTGGCTCGGGTATCGCTATTACCTCGACCGCGCGCGGCGCTTCCGGCGCGGGGGTCGCAGCGATTTCCGTCGGCGGATCGTCATAGGTGATGGCGGGCGGCCTTGCCGATGTGGTGGCGCAGCCGGCGAGCGCGGAAGCGGAGACGAGCAGCGCCACCGATGCGGCGCGGCGGAATGGATTGGCGGTCATTGTGACAGCTCCTTCGACCAGTTGAGGGCGTTGACGAATACGCCGAGCGGATTCTTGCGCAGGGCGTCGGGGGTGCGCGGCAGCTGCACGGCAATGGTAAGGATCGCCGACCAGCGTTCGGTCGCGGCGAGGCTGCCGTCTTCATAGCGACGCTCGGTCCATGCGACGCGGAAGCTATCGGGCGACGCGCGGATGACGCTCGACACGTCCACCGCGACCTGCACCCGACCGACGTTGGCGAACGGGTCGTTGGCGCGGGCATAGTCATTGAGTGCCAGCGCGCCGCGATCGGTGGTGAAGTCGTAAGCGCGAAGCCAGTTCTGGCGGACGATGACCGGATCGGCCGGGATGCTCCTGACCTGTTCGATGAACCGTGCGAGGTGGAACGCGACCTGCGGATCGGTCGGCCGATAGCCGGCCTCAGCCGGCGCGACGGCCTGAGCCTCGCCCAGCCGATCGACCTGCACGACCCAGGGGACGATGTGCCCGCGTGTCGATTGCCAAACCAGGCCGCCTGCAAGGCCGCCCGAAAGGGCCAGCGCGCCGAAGAAGGCGAGCCGCCAGTTCTGAGCCTGAACGCGAGCAGAGCCGATGCGGTCGTCCCACGCCTGGGCCGCGCGCTGGTATGGGGTCGTCGGCTCGGGGGTTAGGCCGTAGCGGATGGAGGGGCGTCTGAACATGGATCAATCCTTCTGGCTGACATCGACCGACGCGCCGCCGCCGCCGCCGTCGCCCGAGCGGAGCGTGTGGGCGGCAACGGTCGCGCCGTGGCTCATGGTCTGGCGGTTCTTCATCCCGGCGGCCCAGGCGGGCGCGCCGGATGACGATGACGGTGATGGTGAGGCCGGCGCGCCGCCCGAGATCGTGCCGCCGGTGGCGGTGACGGCGGCGCGGCCGCCGGAGCGATAGCTGTCGGCGAGCGAGGCGGCAGCCTTGCGCAGCGGCGATACAGCGGCGCCGACGGCGGCCTTGCCGACCCCAGCCGCACCGCCCGCCACCGCAGCGCCGCCGGTCTTGCCGGCAGAACCCAAGGCATAGGCGCCGCTCGCTGCGCCGGAGGCGAAGGCACCGCCGCGCGCCGCACCACCGACAGCGCCCGCGACCGCACC
>JACDEE010000044.1 GCA_013816585.1 Sphingosinicella sp.
TTCAGCAAATTGAAGCACTTCCGCCGGATCTCCACGCGCTACGACAAGCTCGCCGACAACTTCCTCGCCATGGTCAAGCTCGCCTCAATGCGCCTGTGGTTGCGCGCTTATGAGTCTATGGCCTAGGTGAAGGCGTGCGCGACCTGCCCGGCGCGAAGGATGCTGACTACGCGTTGTTCATATACAACAAGGACGCGTACGGGTCGACAGGGCGCAAAATCCTTCAGGTGGTCGCGCTGCTTGGCCCCCGGATTGCGATCAAGTCGGGGGAGCATAAGGGCGCCGCGGGGCTGGTGGATCTCAAGACAGGGGATCTGATGTGGCTGAACGCTGACTTTGCAATCGGTGGCGACGTGCGCGAGGTCGATGGCGCTGAAAAGCGTGTTCGACAGTTACTTGAGGACTTCCCAGGAAGCGCTAAACCGACCGCGGCACAACCATGAAGGTTGCGCTAATGGCGCTCTGCGCGGTTTTGACCCTGACGAGCCCGGCCTTGGCCGCCACTAAGACGAAGCCTGCGCCTCCACCCCCACCCTATGTTGGCGTGTATCAGCCTCAAGGGGTGGATGAACTCGGCATTTGGCGCGAGGACGACGAGAGCGAGCAAAAACTCGCTAATTCGCCAGTTGCGATCCAAGATGAGGCACTAACAGCCTACGTGAAAAGTGTCCTTTGCACTGCAGTCGGTTTCGATCGCTGCAACGCAACGCGCGTGTATATTGTTCGAGAGCCGAGCTTTAACGCAACGATGTCGCCGAACGGTACGATGCGAGTCTATAGTGGCCTGCTCCTCCGAGTCCGAAGCGAAGCTGAGTTGGCATCTGTCCTTGGCCACGAATTCGGTCATTTCGAAAAGCGGCATACCCTTGCTAGCTTCAAGGCACACCGGAAAGGCACAGACTTTCTCAGTTGGGCCTCCGTATTGGCTTCCATGTCGAATAGCGCAGGTGTGCACAGGAACTTCGCCGACCTCGAGATGTCGGTCTACGGCTCCTTGCTTCGCTTCAGCAGGGATCACGAGCGTGAAGCTGATCTTCTCGGCATAGGTTATCTAAATGGTAGTACCCTACGGCCTCAGGCGGCGTCGCAGATATGGCGGAATCTTATGGCCGAGACTGAAGCGTCTGCCGCTGCTCGTGGACTGAAAAAGCCCCGTTTCGATAGGGTCGCCTTTTTCTCTAGCCACCCGCCCGAGGCTGAGCGGGCTGATTATTTAGGCGCGCTGGCCATGCCAGAGGGCGATGGTCGCGATGAAGGATCCGAAGCCTACGGTCGAGCTCTTGCCAAATGGTTACCTGTATTCCTGAATGACCAGATCAAACTGAATGACTTTGGGGGAAGCGAATATCTGATCAATTCTCTCGCCAAAGATGGTTGGACCGCCCCTCTATGGCAAATGAGGGGCGAGTTATTTCGGGCCCGCGGTGCGCCACGCGACCTCGCTCATGCCGCTGATTTTTACTTGAATGCGATCACGATTGAGCCGGAGCTCGCCGAAGCTCACCGCGGGCTTGGGCTATCCTTGGTTAAAACCGGCAGGACCGAAGAGGGGAGGGTGGCGCTGGCGCGCTATCTCGAATTAAAGCCTGACGCATCGGACTCAGCAATGATTGGCATGACCATCGCATCAATTGGGGGAAATCAATGACCGTTAGCGCACGTCGCTCATGGATGTCGGTGGCGCTTTGCCTTGCCATAGTGGGCGCCGGTGCGGCCGACGCCAACGCCTATCGCGAAAAAGGGAAAGTCGCGGAAATCGCCGATTCCAAAATGACGGTTACGCCTCCTCGGGATTGGAACCGGCTGGATGCCAGTCCGGGAAAAAACGCGGAAACTTGGACCCTCGATGGCGAGCAACTTAATGACATCACATTTTACAGCGGGGTCGAGGCAGGCAGGCCGTTAGTGAAGGAACCGGATAAAAAACGCCAGCCTCTGCCTAAATTTACTGAATCGACCCTACTAATTGAGATTCCAGAACTCTTGGAAGGCACCTACCGCGCCTACAAACAGATTGGTGGATTCTCACTTACTGGGTCAAGGCCGGAGCGCTTTTTGAGACAAGAAGGCGTTTACTTCACCTATGAATTTACGGATCGGGATGACCTGCCGAGAAAAGGTGAGGCCCGTGCGGCGTTGGTCGGAAAGAAGCTCTACATGATAAGTTTCGACGCACCGCGCCTACACTATTTTGATAAGACTCTGCCTGATTTCCGGGCTCTGGCGGACACGGCGAAGCTTGGCAACTAACTATTGTCGCGCAGCGTAAGCTCCGCGAGGCGCGCAGCGTGGCCGCGTCGCTGCGCACATGTACTCGTGGCTGAGAACCAGCAAGGCTTCAAGAACGTCACGGCCGCCCGTGACGTCGAACGGGGCCGCTGGCCACGCCAGCGGCCCCGTCGGCCGCGCAGGCGCTGCTGCGCGGGCTAAGCAAAAGTGCTGCCCGTTGATAATGTCGATAACCGATTATAACCCAAGCGGACATTCGGCGGAACGAAGATCCTCAGCCTTGGCACGGCCGAAGCCGCCCTTCAGTTCGCTTTCGACATTGAGTAGATGGCCTCCACAGGCATCTCCCCTAGACCAAGTACGTGCGCGGGTCGCGGCGCTGCAGATGTCATGCCGCGCCCGCGATTCCCTGCATCACATTACGGCGCGGTCCGGGTCGCCGCTGTTTGAGCTTTGCATCTGAAATTGGATGCGCTGCATGTAGGGATCCATCTGCTTGCTCTTCATGAAGCGTTGCATCGCGGCGGCGTAATAAGAGCGGGCCTGCTCCACCGTCCGCTTCCCTGTGGCGACATCGTGGGCCAGGTTGATCGCGAGAAAATTGGCGCCTTCCTTGTCGCACCGGGCGGAGATCTCTCCCTTTGTCCTCTCTGCGATGACGCTGCCGTCATAGCGGGCGAGATCGTCATACCTGCCAAGCGGCACACGGTAATCGATCGCCTGCTCCAGCAGATCGGGATGCGGCATCGGGAAATTGTGCGGGATCGTCTCGCGCGAGACTTTCGTCCACTTCCACGGGCCATTGTTCATCCACATTAGCATTGAGGCGGTTGCCTCCTGAGGCGGACCATATTTTCTCATCATGTCCATCGCAGCCATGCGCGATGCCTCCGGCCAACCTGAAACCATCCGCTCGACGCTCGCCATGTTCATTGGGCCGGCCATCTGCGTGGCGGCCGTCGAGCCCATAGCGGTGCTGCATCCCGACAAGGCAGCGACGCTGCCCATTGCCAGCCCTGCCAGAGCTGCTCCTTTGATCATCTTCATTTCCATGCTTCCTTCGCTTGCGCCCCGTTGCTTTTCGAGTGAGCTCCGCGGGGGCACTTCTCGGAAAGCTTTCAGATTCGGACGTTGGCCGCCCGGAAAGCTCAAGAGAAATAGCTGCAGCAGTTTTTCATCGATCGGTCTTAAACTATCCTGCCATCTTCCCGGTTCCTAACTGTGGCGATTGGCAACTTCGTTCCGAGGTAAAGCCAGGCTGGAGTTATCAGACAGAATTACATGCTAATCGCTTACTGGAAGAATTTTGCCAGATACTGCTATTTGACAGTACCGGCGCAGCTTTAGTTGCGCGCTAATTCCAGGATGTGGGAGAAAATAGCGCCGGCGGTAATATTCTCGGTTCGGCTGACGCACCCAAACGCCGAGTCCACTCGTTGGGCCATGATCGGGTTTAAATTGTGCGGCGGCCGCGCTCGGCATCCCGCGATCAGGAATGACGCTATGGGCGACAGCATCGATAAAATGGTTGGCAATGCGAACAGGCCACGGCGCTGCGGTCGAGGATGTACTGGTAGAGCGGCGGCTGACTTACAGGAATGACTGCATTGGTGAAGGCGATGGCGATCTAGGTGTTTGATCCCGTTGTATGGTGGTACGATTGATCATCATATTTGGCGGGAGGAGCTATGGGCCAGATTCTACACGGCAGCGCCACGACGACTGAGGCAGTCCGTCGAGCGATACAGCGGAGT
>JACDEE010000045.1 GCA_013816585.1 Sphingosinicella sp.
TTTCAATCTAATAAGAGATGTTAATTTGCAAATACTATTAGGAATATCACCAATAAGTTTGTTATTCATAACATTAAATATTAATATATTGTTACTACTACTACTATTAATATCATCGTTTCCATCACCACCACCACCAATATCATTAGGTATTGTTCCATCTAATGAATTGTTGAAAAGATATAAATATTGAAGTGATCCACCATTTATAAACAAATTACTTATACTATTAGGTAATCCTCCTGATAAATTATTATTACTAAGATCTAATAATTGTAAATTTTGAGAAAGATTCAAATTATTACCAATATCTTGAGGTATAGTTCCAGATAATTCATTTTGTGATAATTGTAATTCTATTAATGAACTCATGTTAACGATACTATTTGGAATGGAACCACTTAACATATTTTTGTTAAGATATAATTTTTGTAATAACGTTAGTTCTCCAATACTATCGGGTATTGTATTTGTTAATTGATTTTCTGCAATACTTAACAAAAATGTAAGATTTTTCAAGTTACCTATATTCGTTGGGATACTACCATTGAAATGATTCTTTTCAAGGTTTAAGAATGTAAGTGAAGTTAGATGAGTAATGGTTGATGGTATTTCTCCACTCAAATTATTATTTGCAAAATTGAGATACGTTAAGCTAGTTAAATTTCCAATACTTTGTGGTATATAACCAAATAATTGTAATGAATCCAATTTCAATGAAATTACACGTCCATCATCATTACATACAATATAATTCCATGTAATACAATTTGGTTCATCTCCTAACCATATTTGTTCTAATGGAGACATACTATCTCTTAAATCAAGAAGTACTTGAGTTTGTGTATCAGGTATCAAACATAAATTCAATGTATTACATTTTGTATGAACTATATCTTGACATGTAAATGCTCCTTTAGCTGTATATTGTGGTAAAAGTTCACAAAGATTAAGATGAATCCATTTAGAATTATTATACATTGAAGTAGGAATTTCACCTCCTAATTCATTTGCATAAAGTGATAATTGAATAAGTTGCGTTAAGTTTGTAATACTATTAGGTATAGTTCCAGTAAAATTATTATGTTGTAATCTCAAGTATTTTAGTGAAATCATTTCACCAATACTATTTGGAATAGTTGAATTTAACTTATTGTTAGCAACATTTAGGTCTTCTAATTTTGATAACGTTACAATATTTTCTGGTAATGGACCTGTAAGCAAATTATTATAAAGTTGTAAAGTAATAAGATTATCACCAAATTTACTATTAATATCGTTATCACTACCATCAAATAGATTATTTGGAATTGTACCCATAAGATTATTTTGATACATAATCACATGTTTTAATGTAACCATATTTTTGATTGATTCTGGTATTGTTCCATTCAGTTGGTTATTCGCCAAATTTAAATAAGAAAGTAAGATCAAGTTTCCTATTGAACTTGGTATATCTCCATAGAATCTATTATTTTCAAGATTCAACCAATCAAGTGATACTAATTGGTCAATACTATTTGGTATAGTACCTGTTAAATTACAATTTAATAAGTTCAAATAAGTAAGAGTAGTAATATTTCCAATACTTTCACTTAAGATACCACTATCTATTATTCCCTTATCTCCAAGATTAATTGTTGTTACATATCCTTGATTATTACAAACAATATAATTCCAATTACAATAAACTGGATCTGTTGACCATTCTTGTGATGATGATGATACCATATTTATATTATTTCTTAATTCTACCATTGCTAATCTTTGTACTTCAGGCATCAAACAAAGAGGAGGAGAATCAATCGTTCCAAGTCCTTTTGTATAACATTTTTGATGAACTGGAGATAAACAATAGAAACCTCCGTAAATTGTTTTTTGTGGTAAAAGATTACAACTAACGAGTGAAGGCCAAGTAGCATTAGTATACATTGATGGTGGAAGTTCTCCAGTTAATTTATTACCAACAAGATTTAGTTGTATTAAAGAAGTTAATGCACCTAAACTATCTGGTATACTATTAGTTAATTCATTATTTTCGAGGTTCAATATTTTCAAAGATGTTAATTCTGATATACCAATAGGAATACTATCATTTAATTTGTTATTAGATAAATTGATAGTTATTAATGATGTTAAATTTGATATACTATATGGTATATTATTACTTAACGAATTGTTATTAAGAATTAAATTAGTAAGGCCAATTAAATTACCAATATTTTCTGGAATAGAACCTGATAAGTTATTTACACTAAGATCTAAAATACGTAATGTAGATCCTAGTTGTTGTCCAATAGTTGATGGAATAGATCCTTCGAAATTGTTGAATGAAAAATATATTTCTTCTAATGAAATCATATTTGTAAAAATGGATTCTGGAATGGATCCACTAATATTATTATTATTTAAATATAATTGTTGTAATACAGTTAGATTTCCTACTTGATTTGGAAGTTCACCAGATAACATATTGTTTTCAAAGATCAAATGTGTAATATTACTCAATTCAATAAATATACTTTCAGGAATGGATCCATTTAACATATTATTTCTTACATTTAAATATGTAAGAGAATGTAATTTTTCACCTATACTTTCAGGTATTTCTCCCGTAATTTGATTATTAGCCAAGTTCAAATAAATTAATGATGTAAGATTTCCAATACTCGATGGAATATATCCACTTAATCCTAGATTAAACAAATTCAATGTTGTTACTTTTCCATCAGGATCACATACAATATATGGCCAATTACAACCTGGTTCTCCTATCCAATTTGGTGGATGCATACTGTTAGCTATATCAAGTAAAGCTTGATTTTGTGCACTTGGAATTGAACATAATAAAGGTGCTTTACAAACACTATGTACTATTCCTGAACAATAAAATGATCCAAGACTTGTATTTTGAGGAATAATTTCACAAATTGCTAAACTTGCCCAATTAGCATCTCCTATCATTGAAGATGGAATACTTCCTGATAGTTGATTGTAATAAAGTGATAATTCTACGAGATTGGTAATATTTGTTAAACTATCTGGAATTGATCCATTTAGATAATTATTTTCAAGATGTAATTTGATTAATAATCTTAAACTGTTTCCAATTTGTTCAGGAATTGTTCCATCGAGTTTGTTATTTGAAAGATGTAACTCTTGAAGTAATATCAAATTATTAACTAATGAAGTAGGTATGATTCCATTTAATTCATTGTTTGCAAGATTCAAATAATAAAGTGATATCAAATTACCTATAGAACTAGGAATGGTTCCATTTAAATTATTGTTATATAAACTTAACCATTCAAGATTGATTAAATTACCAATAGTATTTGGAATTTCATCTACTAAAGTGTTTGATTGAAGATTAAGATAAATAAGGGTTGTTAAGTTACCAATACTATTCGAAATAGAACCTTCAATATTCTTATTTGCAAGATTGATACTAGTTATTTGTTGTTGTGAATTACATTCAATAAATGGCCAATCACAATGAACAGGATCACTAATATCTATCCATTCTTGTGGTATTCCATTTGTAAAATGATCTCTTAAATCAATCATTGCTAATCTTTGTTCTTCGGGCATCAAACAAATATTATTTACATAACAATTTTGATGAACTGGACCAGATACACAATAAAATCCTTCATAATTGGTATTTTGTGGGAAAATATGACAAATAATAAGTTGTGAAGGCCAATTTGAATTTGTATATAAAGATGATGATAAGTCTCCTGATAATTCATTATTCATAAGATTAAGTTCTATTAATGAAGTAAGATTAGATAAACAATTTGGAATAGTATTTGTAAAATTATTATTTTCAAGTTTCAATCTAATAAGAGATGTTAATTTGCAAATACTATTAGGAATATCACCAATAAGTTTGTTATTCATAACATTAAATATTAATATATTGTTACTACTACTACTATTAATATCATCGTTTCCATCA
>JACDEE010000031.1 GCA_013816585.1 Sphingosinicella sp.
GGTTTGTTGGGCAACAGCGGCTGGATCACCCGCCACTCGAAATCGGTCAGATCATATCGGCTCATGCTCGAGCCTGAATCAGAAAACCCGCGCCAAGGGAATCCTGTTTATGGGTTCACGACCTAGACGACGTGACCGCTATCGCCTGGATGGAAAAGGTCAAAGAGGTCGACCCCTCGAAAATGGTCCAGAGAATCCTCGAGGACGATGCGGCGCAGGTGGCTGCGACCCCAGACCAGACATGCCAAATGGGCATAGTTGTCTACGGTGGCATTGCGAAACTGCCGCTGGAGCAAGCCGCGACGGTGGCGGCTTTCATGCTTAAATCGGGGATGGAGCCATGAATCGGGCGCAGCAGCGCTGCGGATCGGGCGATGTTCCAAAGCGATTAAGAATGTCGGTTTGAATGCATGCACAACACCGATCGTCTAATTCACTGCAAACGTATTACCGGTGTCATGGAATAGACCTCAAATGAACTGCCGCTCCCGGCACCTGGCGCGTAATTGCTTCTCGCATCAGATCCATACGCGAGCTCATTGATCCTCCGCCGTTGCGTGCCGCCTCATTGAGTACGACAGGTTGGTAAGACTGCGGCCCGTCCGGCTACATTGAGATCTTGCCCCACGCCAGTTCCGGCGCTTGCCAGCTGTAAGCGAAGCCTGTCTTTGCCGAGGTTCAGTGGCAAACCCGACCGTCTGCTAGCGGTCAAGTTCGATCAGAAGTTACCATGGCGAAACAACGTAAAGTTCATGAGACGAAGCGACGGCTATCGCCTTACTGCTAGGATTTCTGGCCGATTGTCATTTTGCTATTATGATGATCAACCCAGAACATCGTGGCCTGAGTGGCATTCAAGCCGCCCTGGAAGAGGCCATATACTATGCGTGCCGGCGGCGTTCGGACGGCAATGGCTTTTTGATCGACCGCAAGATGCAGACCATCACCGACTAAGCTTAGCGCTGCATACACGTTCTGTTCGGCGCTCATGCCTGATGTCAGTCCGCCTAACAGCCAGCTAAGGCCTGTGACGTACATCCCAAACCCGTCGCATAGGGCGGTCCCGTATTTCACATTCGTCCCCTGCCTTGCATTGGCCCAGGTGAGGAGAGCCTTGCCAACGGATCCGCCCAGATCGGCGATGCCCAAGGCCACCCATATTTCGCGATCCTGGGCTGCATAAGCAAGGGTGAAGATGCCGACAAGAAGATCGGTGGCAACACCGCGATATCGGAGATTTCGATCATCTTCGCGATTTTCTTGTTTTCAGGCTCATCGTCTGCAGGGATCTGCAACCCGCATGAGATTCCAATCGCCAGACTGCGAGCAAGCATAAGAGAAAAGACCGTGTAAAAGAGCCCTTCCAGACGATCTCCTTCCTCCGCGTCGTCCTGCCAATCGTTGGGTCCGATGATGGAGTATGGAATTGCTGCTACCAGCGCGATAAAGTCGAGCATCGTTAGCTCGTGGTCGACAAGCCCTTCATAAAAGCCGGACAGGAATGGGATGTTGATAGGAGAATCCAGCCAGTCGATGATCTGCTGCGGATCTTCCCACACAGCATGACCGATAGTCCCGATGTCGCCCACGATTCCGCTGACATCGTCGAGCATGGCTTCCGCATGTTCGTCAATCACGGTGAGCAGGGGATCGGCGTTTGATGCGTTGAAATTGGTCATCGAATCTACGTATCCTTGCAGCGCGGTAGCTGCCAGATCCGTAACCAATGTCTGGACGTTGATTACCATTGAAGAAATCCGCGTTCCGACGTCCGTGATTGTCGTGCCCATTCCATAGTCGGGGGCATCTGGTATGCCGGTATCTATGCCGGGCAGGGCTGATGTCAGTTTCTCGATGATCCAGGTTGTCTCGGCCGCCACGGATGCTGATCCAAGCATCATGGAAGATACCACTGATTTAGCTCCGCCGAAGAAGGCCGAGTTCGTCTGTTGGCCTGCCGGCGTGGTCTTATATTGCACTCGCGCTTTGGTGCGACTCCCGAATGGCATCGAAGGTTGTTAAATGGCGAGACAGTCGAGCTTCCACTCCGCGGACCGCGGACGTCGGAGTGACGGTCTTAAAGCGCTTGTGGAAATTTGGTCGCCTCCACCGAGACGTCCGGATCAACGTCGCGGAAGGAATACCTCAGCTTTATCGAGGTGGTTCCAGGGCAGACATTATTTGGACCGACGACGAGATTGACCGTTTTACGGCAAAATCCATTGAGATGGGACTGTCGCATATCGTCGATGGTGTCCGGCTTGCTGCCCTCACGGATTACGGCGACAAGACCTGGTCACTCTCACCTGGTCTCAGATCCATGAGTTTGCTTTGGTCAAGAAAGGCCTGAAGCAAAGTCGCCGCCGAAGATTTACGGTGACAATGCTGCGGATCCCCATGCTCAACACACTTTTGAATGAGCTTCGGCTTCGACCCAGGGTCGAGGGCATCGAAACGGTCCTAGTCACCAGCAAGGGCAAGCCTTGGACCGGCGGGGGCTTTGGCGGGAGTTTCAACCGGATTCGAGATGCAGCGGGCATCGTGCACATCGACGAGGAGACGGGCCAACGTAAGAATAAACACTTGCACGACCTTCGGGGCACGTTCTGCTCGAAGCTCATCCTAGCCGCCTCAGTGGCAGGCCAATCGCTCACTGATCAAGAGGTGACTGATCTAATGGGTTGGTCGCCTGAGCAGGTGCCGGCATCCGCCGTGCCTACGTTGACCGCGCCTGCACCATTGTGGCAATCGGCGAGCGAATTCGGAACACATTGTAAAACGCATTGTAAAATGTTTTCCAAAGTCTGAAGAAAACTGTGTTATATCAAATATTTGCGGATGTAGCTCAATGGTAGAGCTCTTGCTTCCCAAGCAAGTGACGGGGGTTCGATTCCCCTCACCCGCTCCACGGTTCAACTGACCGAAACCCGGTTCTTGGGTTCAGCTTCTCATTTTGGGCCCGGCCGCGCCCATCTTGCGACGCGCCGGCAACGCGCTGTCATTTGGTGGAAGAAACCACGCGGCTAAGGCGATCGCGTCCCGAAAGCTCGGCTTCGACGTTGGTCGCGGCCTCGCTCGGCCCTGCCTCAAGGCCGGGCTCTGGTGCTTCCGCTGGATCGGCAACGCCTGTGTTCAAAACGACGACGGATGGAGCGGGCGCTGATGCTGGTTGCGTTGTCTCGGTTGTGACGACGCTGGTAGTCTCATCGTCTTCGCGAGCAACGATGATCGTTTCGTCGCCGTTGGCACCTTGCAGGCGCAGGATACGGCGGTTCTGAACGCTGCGCCAACCGACCGCCACGATAATGGAGAAGACGCCGACTCCGAAGATGATGGCCATGGTGCTTGCTGATGACTCGGTCATTTGGATTTGCCCTCGTGAATCTACCCGCCCGCCAATCTGCACTCGAAAAGTTAAAAAGTCTCACGCGGATCCGGAGGCATCTCGTTGGAACGGAACCCTTTCCCCAATAGGGGCCCGTTCCCGCACTGCTGGCCGCAAACGCCTGGCTGGGTGCAACGGGAAAGTTGCGGGTCGCCATCATCCCGATCCGCGGAAGCCTGCCTATCGAAGAATATTGGGCCGGAGGAAAATGGGGGTCCCCCGGCCCAAAGAGAGAAGCAGCCACCCTCCACGTGCAGGAGGGAATCGGGTGCCTCGGGTGGCGATGCTCGCTCCTCCCCGGCAAATTGATCGATGAATATCGCGTCGCCCAGAAGCGTTTTGCCGGTGACGTCCAAAACAGGCGGCCCACCGAATTAAGCGGGCAGGCCCCGACAGACTCGAGCCTGCCGTAGCGTCCCTTCGATAACCTTCAGATTTATCGACCCTGAAGGGAACAAAATGACAGGGATTCGCGATTCATAAGGGAAGGTTGAGCGGCGGGGAGCTTGGAGATGAGCCATGCTGCACGCTCCGTTGGAAGCCGATGCCGAACAGGGCGGAGGCGACCGTAAGCAAGTACATTTCGTCTACGTCGTGGACGATCAGGCGGCGCTGAGACAATCGTCCTGCTTCCTTTTGCAAGCGCTGGGTATCGCCTGCACCCAATTTGCCAACGGCCGCGAATTTCTGGCGGAAATCGGCCATCTGACGCCCGGATGTGTCCTCCTGGATGTCAAGATGGAGGCGATGGATGGGCTCGAAGTGCAAACGGAATTGAAACGCCGCGGCTTTGATTGGCCTATTATCTTCATGAGCGGCCAGCGCGATGTGCCGGCGGTGGTTCAGGCGGTGAAAAACGGCGCCGTCCAGTTTCTGGACAAGCCATTTTCCGAAGAACAATTGCTCGCCGCCCTGCACAGCGGTTTCGTCCTTCTGCGTGGAGAAGGCGGAGCGCCCGAGGCCGCCGCGGCTACGGCCTAAATCTCCGCGCCGACGACCTCGCGGCCCTCTTCTTCCAGACGCGTGGCGAGATCGGCGATGCAATCCTCCAGCGCCTTTTCATCGATGCTCCGCACCACGAAATTCGCCCCGACGCGACCGTTTCGGAAAAACGGATAGCTGCCGATCTGGCAGCCTTCATGCGCCCGCTCCGTTTCGCCCAACAGCAAGGCGACCTCGCTTTCCGGTACCCAGCAGCCGATCGTCCGCGAAAGCAACGGCCGACCGCCCTCGATCTTCCCCGAAAGCGCTTCCAGCATCAGGGTGGCGATATGCGGCACTCCGGCCAGGATGAAGATATTGCCGACGCGAATCCCAGGCGCGCCCGACAGATTGTTTTCGATCAGCTCCGCGCCATCGGGCACCCGCGCCATCCGGAGCCGCGCCTCGTTGATCCCGCCGCGATCAGCATAATAAGCCTCCAGCATCGCCCGTGCCTTCGGATGCACCACTACGCCGATGCCAAGCGCTCGGGCGATTGCATCGACCGTGATATCGTCATGCGTTGGGCCGATGCCGCCTGTGGTGAACAGATAGTCATTGGCGGTTCGAAGGGCATTCACCGCCTCGGCGATCCGGCCTTCCACATCGGGGACAACCCTGACTTCGGACAGCCTTATCCCTTGCAGGTTCAGCCAGGCGGCGATCTGCGCGATATTGCGGTCCTGCGTCCGGCCCGACAATATCTCGTCGCCGATGATGCAAAGCCCGGCCGTCCAGATCCGTTCGTCCGCCATATCTTAGCCCTTAGTCTCCCCGGCGGGTCTCGCCAAGCGAAGGTCGAACGCCTATATCGCCCTTATGGTTGAGACACTTGAACGCGATACGGCCGTCATCGGCTATTCCGGGCCGATCAAGCTGCACGGTCCCGAAGGCTTTGCCGGGATGCGCGCTGCGGGCCGGCTGGCGGCCGAAATACTCGACGCGCTGGTGCCGCACGTCGTGCCCGGCGTCACCACGCAGGAGATAGACGATATCGTCTATCGAATGACCCGCGATGCGGGCGGCGTCCCGGCGACCCTGGGCTATCGCGGCTATACCAAAAGTTGCTGCACCTCGATCAACCATGTCGTCTGTCACGGCATTCCCGGCCACAAGCAATTGAAGGACGGCGACATCGTCAATATCGACGTCACTCCGATCCTCGGCGGATGGCATGGCGACACCAGCCGAATGTATTTCGTCGGCAATGTGCCGATCAAGGCCAGGAAGCTCGTTCAAATCACCTATGAATGCCTGATGCTTGGCCTCGAACAGGCGCGGCCGGGCAATTTCCTGGGTGATATCAGCCATGCCATCCAAAGCCATGCCGAGGCGCATCGCTATGGCGTCGTGCGCGATTTCTGCGGCCACGGTTTGGGGCGCAATTTCCATGACTCGCCCGAGGTGGTCCATGCCGGACGTCCCGGGACGGGTCCGGAACTGAAGCCTGGAATGTTCTTCACCGTCGAACCGATGATCAATATCGGCAAGGCGGCCTGCAAGGTGCTGGACGATGGCTGGACCGCGGTAACCCGCGACCGCAGCCTTTCGGCCCAGTTCGAACATTCGATCGGGATCACCGACGACGGCTGCGAGATCTTCACCAAGAGCCCGAAGGGCCTGGATGCGCCGCCTTACTAGGCGTGCTGATCCATGGATTGCTTCGCTGACGCTCGCAATGACGAACGATCGAGGCTCCCGTCGCCCTAGATCGTCATTGCGAGGCGCACAGCGCCGCGGCAATCCATCGCCGTCCGCGGACGCAATCCCTCCATTCCCAGGCACCTGGCGACGGCCGTCCGCGACCGCTGACTTCGCTAGGTTCGCCGCACCGCCTTGCACGCCGGCCGGGCGCGTCTATCGTCGCGCCCAAGCCAATGGAGGATTCGCGTGAAGAAGATCGAGGCCGTCATCAAGCCGTTCAAGCTGGATGAAGTGAAGGAAGCGCTGACCGAGCTTGGCGTATCCGGGATCACCGTTACCGAGGCCAAGGGCTTTGGCCGGCAGAAGGGCCATACGGAGCTTTACCGCGGCGCCGAATATGTGGTGGATTTCCTGCCCAAGGTGAAGGTCGAGGTGGTGGTCGAGGACGGCCTGGCCGAACGCGTGGTAGAGGCGATCGCCGCCGCCGCCCGCACCGGCCGCATCGGCGACGGCAAGATATTCGTCTCGCCGGTCGAAGAGGCGCTTCGCATCCGCACCGGCGAGCGGGGATCCGACGCGATCTGAACAGGATCCCGGAACAGCTCATATGGATGATCCCCGCCTTGCTTCCATGTCGCCCGAAGAGCTTCGCCGCGCGATGCGCACGCTCGGCTATGCGACCCAGGCGGACCTCGCGGCGGCGATTGGAGTCAGCCGTTCGGCAGTGAGCCTCTGGACCGAAGGCAAGGTCGGCATTCCGCGTCCGGTCGCCATGCTGCTCCGAATGCTGATCGCGGCCCAGCGCCGTAATTACTGATTTCAAAACGCAGACCGGATTGGGGGCAAGGCATGAACGGCATGATTGATGAGACGGAGATTTCGAAATCCAGCGCGGCCGGCCGGCTCCTGGCTATTTGCATGGCCGCGTTTTCGGTCGCCGCAACCGGGTCGGCCCGCGCGCAGGACCATGCTGCCCACGCGCCCCCTTCGGCTCCGACACCGCCCCCCGGACCAGCCAATTCCTACGCATCCATGTTTCCGCTCGACGCCTATCTGGAAAAAAGCGAAGCCGCCGAAATTGCCCTCGCCCGCTCCGCCGCTCCCGCTTCGATCTCGGGCGACGCAGAGATTCTCGTGTTGGACGCTACCGGTCACCATCGCGCGGTCACGGGGAAAAATGGCTGGACCTGCATGGTCCAACGCTCGTTGAACGATGCGTACGAAAAGCCAGATTTCTGGAATCCGCGCATTCGGGTGCCGATCTGCCTCAACGCGGCCGCCGCGCGAAGCGTTCTGCCCGTCTATCTCGAACGGACGAAATGGGTGATTGCCAAACGTTCGCTGGCTGGAATTCTCGACGAGGCAAAGGCGCATCCCGTTCCGGATCCGGAGCCCGGATCCTTTGCGATCATGATGTCGAAACAGGGTTATCTCGGCGACGGGATCGGCCCGGCCGCTCCGCACGTAATGGTGTTTCTGCCGAACGTGCCGGATGCCGCATGGGGAGCCAATCTTCCCGCTTCCCCGGTCGGGGCCACGCCGGGGTACAAGCCTTCCGACACCGTCTTCTATCTTGCTGCCCGAAAATGGTCAGACGGCACCAGTCCTTGATCGACGCATGAAGCGATCATGCGCCGAACGTGAAATATTCACCTGCGGCCTGACTTCTATGGACGGGCGGGCTCCCCGCTGGGATGGATGGGGTCGGCTCGTTTCGCGATTCTCGAAACACGGCACGGCAATATATTCAGCAAGGAACAGGTTTCATGGCGAACGATGCGGGCAAAATCCTGGGCATGATCAAGGAACAGGAGATTGAGTGGGTCGATCTTCGTTTCACCGATCCCCGCGGAAAATGGCAGCACCTCACCATGTGCGCCGGCGCGGTGGACGAGGATCAACTGATCGACGGCTTCATGTTCGACGGATCGTCGATCGAAGGCTGGAAGGCGATTAACGAAAGCGACATGATCCTGAGGCCGGATCTGGACGCGGTCTATGTCGATCCGTTCAGCGCCACGCCGATGCTGATCCTGTGCTGCGATATCGTCGATCCGGGTACGGGAGAGCTTTACACGCGCGACCCGCGTTCAACCGCCAAGCGGGTCGAGGCGTACCTCAAGACCACCGGCATTGGCGACACCATCTATATCGGCCCCGAGGCCGAATTCTTCATGTTCGACGATGTGCGGTTCGAAGACAGCTACAACACTTCCTATTTCAAGATCGACGATATCGAGCTTCCGACTAATACCGGCCGCGAATATGAAATGGGCAATCAGGGGCACCGCCCCCGCGCAAAGGGTGGCTATTTCCCGGTGGGCCCGGTCGACTCCGCGGTAGATATTCGCGGCGAGATGGTTTCGACCATGCTCGAAATGGGGCTGCCGATGGACAAGCATCATCACGAGGTCGCCGCCGGCCAGCACGAATTGGGCCTGACCTACGGCACGATCGTCGAAACCGCCGACCGCATGCAGGTCTATAAATATGTCGTCCACATGGTCGCCCACGCCTACGGCAAGACCGCGACCTTCATGCCAAAGCCGATCAAGGACGATAACGGATCGGGAATGCACACCCATTTGTCGATCTGGGACAAGGGCAAGCCCTTGTTCGCCGGCAACGGTTATGCCGGCCTGTCCGAAATGGCACTCTATTTCATCGGCGGGATCATCAAGCATGCCAAGGCCTGCAACGCCTTCACCAACCCGACCACCAACAGCTACAAGCGCCTGGTTCCGGGCTTCGAAGCGCCGGTCCTGCTTGCTTATTCCAGCCGCAACCGCTCTGCTTCGTGCCGTATTCCCTATGGCACCGGGGAAAGGGCCAAGCGCGTGGAATGCCGCTTCCCCGACGCGCTCGCCAATCCGTACCTCGCTTATGCGGCCCTGGTCATGGCCGGCCTCGACGGCGTCCAGAACCGGATTCATCCGGGCGAAGCGATGGACAAGAATCTCTACGACCTGCCGCCCGCCGAACTGGTCAATGTCCCCACGGTCGCCGGATCGCTCCGCGAAGCGTTGAACGAGCTGCAAAAGGACAGAGCCTTCCTGACCAAGGGCGACGTCTTCACCGACGACCAGATCGACGCTTATGTCGACATGAAATGGGCCGAAGTGATGCGCTGGGAAACCACCCCCAGCCCGGTCGAATATGACATGTATTACAGCTCGTAAGAAGGGCTAGCACATTGCCGCGCCTAGGAAGCGAGTGATCATTCGCTGTGATTGGCATTATCTCTGCGGCGCGTTATTCCGCCAGCGAACGACTTGACTGCACAATTGGAAGACGAAGCGCAGGGGCCGTTGACCTCAAGATAATTGGGCCAGTCTTTATCCCAGGAAATGACGATACTCCCTTCCTCCGCTGGGGCGCATTACCTTCATACACCACGAACTGGTCGCCCTGCGCCTCGACGCGATAAAGGTTGAAGTCTTCGACTGGCGTCTCTCGTCTGAGCACCTTTGTTCCGTGTGGGAAGCAGAAGGTTTCTCCGCAGACCTTCGGCGGCGTTGGAGAGCAATTCACCAGTACGGCGATCAGCAGTAGGGGGGGCGAATGGGCCAGCGACATATTCTAATGATGTCAGGCGCACCGAATGTCCACAATGGATCTAATTCTAGAGTTCGGGCGGCGGACTAGCATCCGTTCCGCTTGTCACAGGCCCGGCGCGGGTCTAATCCGCTCGCTTGTAGCCTCGGGCACCTGCCCCTCAGGGCACCACCACCGAAAATCCATTGCTTCAGTCAGATCCCGCTTCAGCCCCTACCTTGTTCGAACGGCTCCGCACCGGGGCCGGAAGGCGTACGCTCGCCATAGGCTTCGCTTTGCTCGTCGAGGCCCTGTTGCTGCTCCTGCTGCTGACGCTGGGCGCGGGACAGACTCCGGGCGACAAGCAGGGCAAATTCACCGTGGTGAACCTCGAGGCGCAAGCGCCTTCGGACGAGGCGGCCGAACCCCAACAAGCTGAAAGCGAGGAACAGGCGGAGGAACAGCCCGATCCGCCCCAAATGCAGAAGCCAACGCCCGCCGAGCCAAAGCCCGTACCCCCGCTTCCCATGCGTCCCTCGCCGCTCCCTGAGGTGCCGGCGGCGGCCATTCCCCCCAACCCGGCACGCCCGGCTCCCTCGCCCGGGCGGGTCTACGGACCGCCCAACCGGGGACGCTCCGCCGCCTCCAGCGATACGGAGCGCGTGGGAACCGCGCCCAATGGCGAACCGCTTTATGCGGCCGCCTGGTATCGCGAGCCAAGGCCTGACGAATTGAGCGGCTACATGTCGACCGCAAGGGGACCAGGCTGGGGCCTGATCGCCTGCCGCACCGTGGCGGATTACCGCGTCGAGGATTGCGTCGGGCTAGACGAATCTCCGGACGGATCGCAGATCAACCGCGCCGTGCTCGCCGCCGCCTGGCAGTTCCGGGTCCGCCCTCCACGCCTCGGCGGCCGACCTCAGGTCGGATCCTGGGTCAGGATCCGGATCGACTACAGCATCGGGCGACGGCCCAGCGGCAGGCCGTAATTCGGGCGTAGATCTATGGTAGTGGAGGCCCGCGCGCCTTCGCTATCCCCGGCGAACGTATGCTTTGGGTGGCAAGCGGAATTTGGGATGCGCCAATAAGCTGCTATGATCCTCCCAAGTCAAAGGGGAAAGCGGATGGCGGGGGCGACGGGGCGAGCTGAGCGCATCGAACTATTGGATGCGCTTCGCGGATTTGCCCTCTTTGGGATTTTGCTGGCAAATATTCTCTACTGGTCCGGCTGGGGGCTAATGACCGACGGCCAGCGGTTGGAACTTGGCGGCGCCGACACCGTCACGTGGCAGTACCGGTTCCACCACCTCTTCGTCGATGGGAAGTTCTACACAATATTTTCGCTGTTGTTCGGTGCCGGCTTCGCCCTGCAGATTTCGCGGCTCACAAGAAAGGGCGAGGAAGGGATGCGTCTTTATCGGCGACGCATTCTCGTTTTACTTGCGATTGGATTGGTGCATTCCTGGCTGATCTGGGACGGCGACATTCTGACGCTCTACGCGCTCCTGGGGTTGCTTCTTCCCTGGTTCCACAGCTGGCGGGATCGCAGCCTTCTGCTCTGCGCGGCGGTGTTGATATTTCTGGTTCCTCTTGGAGGAATTCTGCTTTTCTCATCGCTAGGCTGGAAACCGCAGGATCATCTTTACAGTCTCAGCTTCGCGATCGCTGAAAACATGGGCGCGAACACCGCTCCAGACGCGGGAATAGAATGGCTTAGAAGAGAAGATTTCATGGGTTGGCTTTCGTGGGTTTTAAGCGGAACGCCATTTTCGTGGGGCTTGCGCATCGAAACTTGGCGAATTCCGAAGGTACTCGGCATTATGCTGATCGGGATTGTCGTGGGCCGCGGGCTGGCTGCCGGTACTTTGATCGACGACCGCCGGCTGTTGCGCCGGGTCATGCTATTGGGCTTGGCAGTCGGAGCCCCGGTCAGCCTATTTTATGCGCTGCGGCCAGCCCAGGGCCAGCAAGATTGGCCGTCCATCATTGGAACGGTGCCGCTGGCGCTTGCTTATGCCGCCGCCTTCACTCTGCTTTGGAAATACTGCCGCCCGTTCCTCCAGCACCTTGCCCCGGTCGGCAGAATGGCACTGACCAACTACCTTACTCACTCCGTTCTCGGGATCATCCTCTTTTACGGAATCGGTTTCGGTTTGGTTGGCCGGTTAGAGCCTGTCTCCTTCTACGGTGTGGCGCTCCTCATCTTTGCAGCGCAGCTCTTGTTTTCGAAATGGTGGTTGAGCGGACACGAACAAGGGCCGGTGGAGGCGTTCTGGAGACGTGCATCATATGGTCGGAGGCCAACGCAGCTTGGGATGGCTGGCGTGTGATTGTCTACAGGGGGAAGGCGATCGTGAGGCTGAACCCGCCGCCGCTGATGGCCCGCCCTCACCGCCTCGGCGGCCTGCCCCAGGTCGTTGAGGGGTGCTCTAATTCGCCTAAGGCTGGCAGGACACACGACGGTGTTTGAAATCCGCGAAGCAGTTTACGCCGATGCTAACCGCCTTATCGAACTGGTGGAGGCTCTGGGCTTCGACATCAGTTTTGATCTTCTTGAAGAAAACCTAGCCGCTCTGGCTGGCCAAGGTCTCATGCCCATGGTCGCCGATGCCGGCGGGGTGATCGGCTGCGTTACATACAACATCATGCCTGTCCTGCATCGCCCGGCTCCCGTGGGTCGTATTTCAATGCTGGTAGTCACCAGTAGTTGGCGTGGACAAGGCGTTGGACGCGCGTTGATAGAGGCGGCCTTGGAGCGACTCCGGAATCGCGGGTGTCACCTTTGCGAGGTGACGATCAACCTTTCTCTGGTCGACGCTCATGCCTTCTACGAGCGGTTAGGGTTCCAGAAAACCAGCGTCCGGTTAGGCCATAGACTCATAAGCGCGCAACCACAGGCGCATTGAGGCGAGCTTGACCATGGCGAGGAAGTTGTCGGCGAGCTTGTCGTAGCGCGTGGAGATCCGGCGGAAGTGCTTCAATTTGCTGAAG
>JACDEE010000017.1 GCA_013816585.1 Sphingosinicella sp.
GTTTGTTGGGCAACAGCGGCTGGATCACCCGCCACTCGAAATCGGTCAGATCATATCGGCTCATGCTCGAGCCTGAATCAGAAAACCCGCGCCAAGGGAATCCTGTTTATGGGTTCACGACCTAGTTTCAAGGGACTATATCCCCGAAGGGAAGATAGGCAGCCTGGTCGCAAAGCGGGGCGACGGCTTAGGGGTCGAGCGTATCGATACGAAGACGCTCACCCGCCGGAACGTCGAGCCCGCCCATGGAGAGGCGGTTCGTTATATTTCCGACGGCCGGGGAATTGTCAGGATCATGGGGACGCAGGCTAAGAAGGGCGACGGTTACCTAGGGGAAAAAGTCAGATATTTCTACCGTGGCAAGGGATCCGAGGATTGGAAGGATCTTGCGACTTATAACCTCGCCGACGATACCGGCTTTCACCCACTAGCCGTCGATCCCGAAGCGAATCTCGTCTACGGACTAAAGCGGCATTCGGGGCGAAACGCGCTCTTTTCAATGGCGCTCGATCAAGGTCTGGAAACGAAATTAGTCTTCGCTCACCCCGAGGTCGATGTCGACAATGTCGTCCGGGTCGGGCGGCATCGGCGAGTAGTCGGGGCTACCTTCGCCACGGAGAAACGCGAGGTCGTCTATTTCGATAAGCAGGTAGCCGCCATGCAGGCATCTCTCCGCAAGGCGCTTCCGGACCAGCCGCAAAGCGCCGTTCTCGATTCCAGTCTGGATGGAAGTATAATGCTTCTTTGGGCCGGCAGCGACGTCGATCCAGGCAATTATTATGTCTTCGACAGGAATGCAAAGCGGCTGAACAAGATTCTGCTCGCCCGTCCGGAACTGCAGGACCTACCGCTCGCGCCGATGAAGCACGTCACGGTGCGCGCCTCCGACGGGACGATGATACCCGGATATCTGACGCTCCCGCGCGGGAGCGAAGGCAAAGGACTCCCGTCGATCGTTATGCCTCATGGCGGTCCCGAGGCACGAGACGAATGGGGTTTCGACTGGCTCGTGCAATATTATGCCAATCGCGGGTTCGCCGTGCTGCAGCCCAATTTTCGTGGATCGACAGGCTATGGCGACAGCTGGTTCCAGAATAATGGGTATAAATCCTGGCGGATCGCAGTCAGCGATGTTGTTGATGCCGGGCGGTGGCTGGTGGCCGAAGGTATTGCCGATCCATCCAAGTTGGCGGTCGTCGGCTGGTCCTATGGTGGCTATGCGGCATTACAGTCGAACGTCCTCGCGCCAGACCTTTATAAGGCAGTGGTAGCCATCGCTCCGGTGACTGACTTCAAGATGAAGATCGAAGCCTCACGCGGTTGGAGTAGTTATTTGCTGGCGCGCGAACGTTTCGGCACTGGCCCGCATATCCGCGATGGTTCCCCGCTGCAGAACGTGGCCGCTTTCAAGGCTCCCGTCCTGATGTTCCACGGCGATTATGACCGAAACGTCGAGGTCCGCCAATCGCAACTGATGGCCGACCGGCTGAAGGAAGCCGGCAAGAAGCAAGAATTGATCATCTATCCGCGGATCGATCATTATATCGCGGATTCGCAGCTTCGCGCAGACATGCTCCGCCGCAGCGACCGGTTCCTCCGGACCTCAATGGGGATGTGAGAGGCCGAATCGGGGAGTCCCAGCTGAAGCGATGAAATAAAAAAGGCGGCCCGACGGCCGCATTTTTCACTAATCTCCATCCGATCAGCGCGAGTAGAACTCGACGACCAGGTTCGGCTCCATCTTCACCGGATAAGGCACTTCGTCCAGCGTCGGGACGCGGTTGAAGGTGACCTTGGTCGTGCCGTCCGGAACCACATATTCGGGGATGTCGCGCTCGGCGAGACCCTGGGCTTCCATGACCAGCGCCATTTCCTGCGCCTTGGGTCCAAGCTCGATCACGTCGCCGACATTCACCCGGCGCGAGGCGATGTTGCACTTCACTCCGTTGACGCGGATGTGACCGTGATTGACGATCTGGCGAGCCGACCAGATGGTCGGTGCGAATTTGGCGCGGTAGACGACCATGTCCAGACGGCGCTCGAGCAGGCCGATCAGATTCTGCGAGGCGTCGCCCTTTATCTTGCTCGCCTGCTGGAAGGTCTGCTTGAACTGCTTTTCGGTAACGTCGCCATAATAGCCCTTCAGCTTCTGCTTGGCGCGAAGCTGAATACCAAAGTCGGAAACCTTGCCCTTGCGGCGCTGACCGTGCTGGCCGGGGCCATATTCACGCTTGTTGACGGGGCTCTTGGGACGTCCGAAGACGTTCTCGCCCATACGGCGGTCGAGCTTATACTTGGCGCTTGAGCGCTTCGACATCTGTCATACTCCAATTTGCTGACTATCTGCCCTGGATCGCACCACCGGACCCATCGTCCGACGCGGCCACCGCTTCACCAGGGTTGCGGAGCCAATTGCGAACGGTGCCTCTGTCGAAATATTGCCCCGAAGTCAACCAGAGGCGCCTCGGTGCGACGGTATTCCTCACCGAAGGCGAAGCTCGACAGACTACCGGCAATTGCTAAAAGGCGCTCATGACAGACCAGCGAATTTCCCCTCAAGAGTGCCGGACTATGACCGAGGTTCGCCATGGAGTGGATGAGGTCGACCGACAGATCATTGCTCTCCTGGGCGAACGATTCCGCTACATGGAAGCGGCCGCCCGTATCAAACCCAGCCGGGAAATGGTGCGCGACGAAGCGCGCAAGGCTGATGTTCTGGAAAAGGTTCGCCGATCCGCAGAGGGCGCCGGAGTAGACGTCCGGCTTGCAGAAGGGCTTTACGAGACCTTGGTCGAAGCTTCGATCGATTTCGAATTGCGGCGTTTCGACGCCATCAACTGAGCTTCGTCCGCCGACTTGCCGAAGGGCGGAGCTGTGGCCCGTTCTATCGCAAGCAGCAGCTATCGGGACCTAGGATTGACCAGAGCGCGTATCATGCCGCGCAGCGCCTGGATCTCGCGGTTCGACCAGCTTGCCTTGGACAGGATCGTACGCATCGTGTTTCGCGTCGCAGGAACCCGGTCGGCCGGGAAATAATAGCCCGAATTCTCAAGCGCTTCGTCCATCTGGCCGATCAGCCCCTCCAATTGTTTCTGCGTCGCGCGCGGCTCCGGCGGATCGACGTCGGTCGGCATAACCAGCGCCTCGTGCTTCGACCATTCATAGGCGACGAGAATCACCGCCTGAGCCAGATTGAGCGATCGGAATTCGCTGTTCACCGGCACCGTGAGGATCTTTTGCGCGACCGCAACTTCCTCTGTCTCCAGGCCTGAGCGCTCTGCCCCGAACAGGATGGCCGATGGTCCCGATTGGTCCCGGATTTCCTGAGCTGCCTCCTGAGGGGTAACCACCGGCACTATCAGGCCGCGCTTGCGAACGGTGGTGGCGTAGACGAAGGGGCAGTCGGCAACTGCCTCCGCGACGCTGTCGAAGACGCGGGTCTTTTCAAGTACGGTATCGGCGCCGGCCGCCGAAGGGCCCGCGCTTGGATTGGGCCAGCCGTCCCGCGGCTTTACCAGCCTGAGGTCGGTCAGGCCGAAATTGAGCATTGCTCGCGCTGACTTGCCGATATTCTCGCCAAGCTGGGGGCGGACCAGCACTATCGCGGGGGCCGTCACTCCTGACCGGCCTCGCTGACCTTGCCGGCGAAATTCTCGAAATCCTTGGCCTCGCGAAAATCTTTATAGACCGAGGCGAAGCGGATATAGGCAACCGAATCCAGCGCCTTCAAACCGTTCATCACCGTCTCGCCTATCTGGCTTGAGGACACCTCGCTCTCGCCGCTCGTTTCAAGCTGCCGCTGGATTGAAGAGAGCAATTTATCGATCCGTTCCGGGCTTACCGGACGCTTGCGAAGCGCGATTGCGACGGAGCGTTCGAGCTTGGCGCGGTCGAACGGCTCGCGGCGATTCTCCGACTTCACCACGGTCAATTCGCGGAGCTGCACGCGCTCGAAGGTGGTGAAGCGCGCACCGCAATCCTCGCACTGGCGGCGGCGGCGGATCGACGCACCATCCTCGGTCGGACGGCTATCCTTTACCTGGCTGTCTTCATGCGAGCAAAACGGACAGCGCATCTATTGGCCCAGAGCCTGCACCGGCCCGCTCCCCCACCCAGCCTCCCGACAGTGTAGGCTATGGGAGGTTGGGTGGGGGAGCGGGCCGGCGCGGTCTACGAACATCATTGCCCCTGATATATCGGGAAGCGCGCGCAGAGTTCGCGGACCCGGACCTTCACGGCGGCTTCCACCTCGGGATCGCCTTGTTCGCCCTTGCTGCGAAGACCTTCAAGCACGTCGGCGATCATGTCGCCAATGTCGCGAAACTCCTGCACGCCGAAGCCGCGCGTGGTGCCGGCCGGCGATCCGACCCGGATACCGCTCGTCTTGAGCGGGGGCAGGGGGTCGAATGGGATTCCATTCTTGTTGCAGGTAATCGCGGCACGCTCCAGCGCCTCATCGGCATCTTTGCCGGTAATGCCGAGCGGTCGGAGATCAACCAGGGCAAGGTGTGTGTCCGTGCCGCCGGCGACGAGATCCGCTCCGCGCTCCTGAAGCTTTCCCGCCAGCGCCTGCGCGTTGGCGATAACGGCGCGCGCATAGCTTTTGAAATCGGGCTGGAGCGCCTCGCCGAATGCCACCGCCTTGGCGGCGATGACATGCATTAGCGGGCCGCCCTGCAGGCCCGGGAAGACCGCCGAATTGATCTTCTTGGCGATGTCCTCGTCGTTGGTCAGGACCATGCCGCCCCGGGGTCCGCGCAAGGTCTTGTGCGTGGTGGTAGTAACGATATGAGCATGCCCGAACGGGGTCGGGTGCTCACCCGCCGCGACCAGGCCTGCGAAATGGGCCATGTCGACCATGAAGATCGCGCCGACACGGTCTGCGATCACCCGGAAGCGGGCAAAATCGATGTGGCGCGGATAGGCCGAGCCCCCAGCGATGATCAGGCGCGGTTTATGTTCTGCGGCCAGTGCTTCGACCTGATCGAAGTCGATCAGATGGTCGTCTGGACGAACTCCATATTGGACCGCATTGAACCATTTGCCCGACAAAGCGGGCTTCGCGCCATGGGTGAGGTGCCCCCCGGCATCAAGCGACATGCCTAGAATAGTGTCGCCGGGCTTGGTCAGCGCCAGCATCACCGCTCCATTGGCCTGAGCACCCGAATGAGGCTGCACGTTGGCGAAGCCGCAATTGAAGAGTTGCTTCGCGCGCTCGATGGCAAGCGTCTCAACCGTGTCCGATGGCGCGCAACCCTGATAATAACGCCGACCCGGATAGCCTTCGGCATATTTGTTGGTGAGGACCGATCCCTGGGCCTCCAACACAGCTTTGGACACGATATTTTCCGAAGCGATCAGTTCGATTTGATTCTGCTGGCGGTCGAGTTCGGCGGCGATAGCGCCGGCGACCGAAGTGTCCGCATCGCGTAATCCTTCAGTGAAGAAACCCGCCGGCTGGACGTCGCTCAAATCATTGGCGGGACGGCTGCTCATGCGCTTTCCTTCGTGAATATTGGATTGGATAATTTTTCGACCCGGCGCAGGTGGCGGTCGCCCCCGAACGGGGTAGCGAGAAAGGTATCGACGCAGGCCTTTGCCATTTCGATGCCGATCAGGCGCGCGCCCATCGCGATCACATTGGCGTCATTGTGCTCGCGGGCGAGGCGAGCCGAAAGCGGTTCCGAGACCAAAGCCGCGCGGGCTGCCGGGTTCCGATTGACGGCGATGGAAATACCGATGCCTGAGCCGCAAATGGCAACGCCTCTCGCGGCGTCCCCCGAAGCGATGGCGCTGGCCAGCTTGTAGCCATAATCCGGATAATCGACGGGCTGCGCGCCTTCGGGACCAAGGTCCAGCACGTCATGGCCCTGGCCGCGGAGATGCTCGACGAGCGCTGATTTGAGCTCGAATGCCGCATGATCGGAAGCGATGGCGATACGATCGGCCATTCGGAGGACTCCACACCGTGAGTTGAGGCCCTCGTCTAGCCCAGGCAACCGCTTTTTGTCACCAGCGATTACGTGTCGCTGACGAGAATCACGCCGCCAGCTTTATCTCCATCCGGTCCCAGATCTCGACCAGCGCATGGGCAAGTTCCCGCATCATCTGTTCGCTATGCTGGGGCCCCGGGGTGAAGCGGAGGCGCTCGGTACCGGGCGGGACCGTCGGATAATTGATCGGCTGCACGTAGACGCCATATTCGGCGAGCAGGATGTCACTGATTCGCTTGGCATTGACCGGATCGCCCACCATCAGCGGCACGATATGCGTCATGGACGGCATGACCGGCAGGCGTGCTTCCTCGAAAATCAGCTTGAGCTTCCGGGCGGCGGCCTGTTGCGCATCTCGCTCTTCCGACGACTGCTTGAGATGCCTGACACTAGCCAGCGCGCCCGCCACCAATACGGGCGACAGCGACGTGGTGAAGATGAATCCCGGAGCGTAGCTCCGCACCACATCGACGATATTCTTGTCCGCGGCGATATAGCCGCCCATGACTCCGAATGCCTTGCCGAGCGTTCCCTCGATGAGGGTAACCCGGTCGGCCACGCCGTCGCGTTCCGAAATGCCGCCGCCCCGCGCCCCGTACATGCCGACGGCATGGACTTCGTCGAGATAGGTGATGGCGTCATATTTGTCGGCCAGATCGCAAATCGCGGCGATCGGCGCGACATCGCCGTCCATCGAATAAACGCTTTCGAACGCGATCAGCTTGGGGACGTCAGCTGGAACCGCCGCCAGCAATTCTTCCAGATGAGCGAGATCATTATGGCGAAAGACCCGCTTTTCGCATCCCGAATTGCGGATTCCGGCAATCATCGACGCATGGTTCAGCGCGTCGGAAAAGATGATGCAGCCGGGCAACAGCTTTCCCAGCGTCGAAAGGGTGGCCTCGTTCGAAATGTAGCCCGAGGTGAAAAGGAGCCCCGCTTCCTTGCCGTGAAGATCGGCAAGTTCCGCTTCCAGCTCCACATGATAATGGGTGTTTCCGCCGATATTGCGGGTTCCCCCCGATCCGGCGCCGACATCATGCAGCGCTTCCTCCATCGCCGCGACCACCTTGGGATTCTGGCCCATGGCGAGATAGTCGTTCGAACACCATACGGTGATTGGCTTGGGACCATTGTGGCCGGCAAAGCAACGGGCGTCCGGATAGGAACCCTTGTTGCGCAAGATATCGATGAACACACGATACCGTCCCTCGGCATGCAGCCGGTCGATGGCCTGTGCGAAGATACGCTGATAATCCAAAGAAACCTGCTCCCCGGGGTTCTTGCCGCCCCATAAGGATTTCACCGCGCCAAAGCCAGCGCAATCCTCCGCATCATAGCGGTTCAGTCAGCGTCAGTCCAAATCCGGCCAAACCCTTGCGATAGGATTCCAGCGCTGGATCGTCGCTTGTGAACAAGGCAATGCCGGGGGAAGGCTCGGCCGGCCAGCGCCGATCACGCGTGAGCCAGGCGGTGCGGCGGGCTATTCCGTCGCTTCCGTCTACAAAGGCGAGCGGGCGCGGCGAGGCGGCTTCCAGCTCCTGGCGGACCAATGGGAAATGGGTGCAGGCAAGGACGATCACGTCCATTTTCTCGCCGCCCGGCTGGTCCAGCAGGCAACGCAAGATCTCTCGATAAGCGGCGGGGTCCGTATCCTCTCCCCGCAATTTGGCTTCGGCGAGGCCGACAAGTTCGGCCGAACCATGGCGCAGCACGAGGCAGTCGGCGGCATATTCCTTCGAAAGCCTGTCGACATAGGGTTGCCGCACCGTTGCTTCGGTTCCGAGCACGCCGATCACCCGCTTTTTGGACAGCGCGGCCGCGGGCTTTATGGCGGGCACGGTGCCGACCACCGGCAGATTGAGGGCGATTCGAACCTGGTCGAGCGCGATGGTGGAAGCGGTGTTGCAGGCAACCACGATCAATTCCGGATCGAATCGCTCCGCGAGGCGAGCGAGCAGGACGGGAACGCGCGCTTCGATCTCGGACGGCTTCTTGGTGCCATATGGATAGAAGGCGCTATCGGCGACATAGACGATCGGCGCGGTCGGCAGCAGCTTCGTGATCGGGCGAAGCACCGATAGGCCGCCGATTCCGGAGTCGAAGATCAACAAGGGTCGCGAGATCGTCATCCCGCCCGCTTAGACACCGCCGCGATGCGCTGCAATTCGTCCGGAGAATATGAACCGCCGATCCAAATTGTTGCACGCACTCCGTAATTTGGTAGGCTCCCGAAACGAGGGGGAAATAGTGACCGCATTGCCATGGACCATGCCTCTGTTGTCGCTTGTCTTCGGCTATCTGCTGGGATCGATACCCTTCGGGATATTGCTGACCCGATTGGCGGGTGCTGGCGACCTGAGAGCCGTGGGCTCCGGTAATATCGGCGCCACGAACGTTCTTCGAACCGGCCGCAAGGGCCTCGCCGCGCTGACTTTGCTGCTCGACATGCTGAAGGGCACGGCGGCGGTCTTGATGGCCTCCTATTTCTATCCGGGTACCGAAGAACTTGCGGCAGTCGGCGCCTTTGTCGGCCATTTGTGGCCGCTCTGGCTACGGTTCAGGGGCGGAAAGGGCGTCGCCACTTTCCTGGGCGTGATGATCGGCCTGCACTGGCTGTCGGCGCTTGTTTACGCAGTGGCCTGGCTCCTGACCCTCGTCGTCACTCGCTTTTCTTCGATAGCGGGAATGACGGCCGCGCTTGCCGCCCCGGTTGGCGCCGCGGCGCTTGGTCGATTCGATCTCGCTTTGCTCTATCTCGGTTTCGCCCTGCTCGTGTTCTGGAAGCACCGGGAAAATCTCGAGCGGCTTCTGGACGGAAGCGAACCGCGCGTGGGGAGCCGCGAGAGCGGCCCGCCCGATGCTTGATCGGTCCGCGACCGAAGACCAGATTGCCCGCCTTCGCCTGATACGCTCCGACAATATCGGGCCAATCACCTATTTTCAGCTTCTGGCCCGCTTCGGCTCGGCATCGGCGGCCCTGGAGGCCGTCCCCGATCTCGCGGCTCGAGGGGGCGGTCGCTCGCCGAAATTGGCGACGCGGTCGGCGGTCGAATTGGAAATGGAGCGGGTGGAAAAACTGGGCGCCCGATATCTGTTTCGAGGGCAGGGGCTCTATCCAGCGTTGCTGGCGCAATTGGAAAATGCGCCGCCTGCCCTGATCGTCCAGGGCCATTTGTCGCTGCTTGAAAAGCCCGCCGTCGCGATCGTCGGCGCCCGAAACGCATCTGCCGCCGCCTGCCGATTTGCCCGCGGGCTGGCCCGGGACATCACGCTTGCCGGCCCGGCAATCGTTTCCGGCCTCGCCCGCGGCATCGATACCGCCGCCCATGATGGTTCGCTGGAACATGGAACGATCGCCGTAATCGCAGGCGGGATCGACATATGTTATCCACCCGAGAACGCGGACCGCCAGAATGCAATTGCTGGCCAGGGCCTGCTGATCGCCGAACAGCCCCCGGGCATAGAACCGAGGGCGCGCCATTTTCCCTACCGCAACCGGATCATCGCCGGATTGGCCCAGGCCCTGGTCGTGGTCGAGGCTGCCCCGAAATCCGGATCGTTGATCACCGCCCGCTACGCCGCCGAATTCGGGCGGGATGTGATGGCCGTACCAGGATCGCCGCTCGATCCGCGCGCGCAGGGCTGCAACCAGCTTATCCGCGAAGGGGCGACCCTGGTTCAGAATGCCGAGGACGTGCTGGAAGGCCTGCGGCCGTTCGACCTGAGGCCGTTTGCCCAGACCAAATTGGGCTATTCGACTCCGGATCTGTCCGCCGATGCGACCGAGGAGGGACGGCGGCTGGTTTCAGATTTGCTCAGCCCAACAGCGGTGACGGTGGACGAACTGATCCGGCAATCGGGCCTCGCGCCGGCAATCGTGCTGACGATCCTGCTGGAACTTGAGCTTGGCGGAAGGCTGGAACGGCATGCGGGGGGACGGGCGAGCCTAATCGTCTAATGGCGCGATGAGGGAGCACGCCAAGGAACGGCCGCCGCGGCTTGTACTTGACGAACGCATGCCGACCTTACCACCCTCGCGCGTATACACACGAGGATTGAAACAAATTCATGAAGCTTGTCGTCGTCGAATCGCCCGCCAAGGCGAAAACAATCGAAAAATATCTCGGCGGCGAATATCGCGTTCTCGCCTCCTACGGACATGTCCGCGATTTGCCGCCGAAGGATGGATCCGTCGATCCTGAGAACGGCTTTGCCATGGAATGGGAAAATTACGCCGACAAGGCCCGGCAGTTGAAGGCGATCACCGACGAGGCGAAGAAAGCCGACACCCTGATCCTCGCCACCGATCCAGATCGGGAAGGCGAGGCAATCAGCTGGCACGTTCAGGAAGTGCTGCAAAAGCGCAAGGCGCTGCCAAGCGAGGTCCAACGGGTGACGTTTAACGCGATCACCAAGGCTACAGTGATCGAGGCGATGAAACATCCGCGCGCGCTGGACGAGGATCTGATCGATGCCTATCGCGCCCGCCGCGCGCTCGATTATCTGGTAGGCTTCACCCTCTCGCCGGTCCTCTGGCGCAAATTGCCGGGGGCCAAATCGGCAGGACGCGTCCAATCCGTCTCGCTGCGGCTAATCGTGGACCGCGAACGCGAGATCGAGCTTTTCAAGGCGCAGGAATATTGGAGCGTCTCCGCGACGATGGAGGCCGACGGAACCGAATTTCTGGCGAGATTGGTGCGATTCAATGGCGGCAAGATCGACCGGCTCAGCATCAATGATGCCGGTGTCGCTGCGGCGGCCAAGGCGGCAGTCGAAGCGGGACGCTTCACCGTGGCGTCGGTTGAAACCAAGCCCCTGACTCGCAATCCGCCGCCACCCTTCACGACTTCCACGCTGCAGCAGGAAGCGGCGCGCAAGCTTGGCTTTGCAGCGAGCCATACGATGCGGATCGCGCAGCAGCTCTATGAGGATGGAGCGATCACCTATATGCGAACCGACGGCGTGCAGATGGCGGGAGAGGCCATCTCGGCCGCCCGCCGCGCCGTGGTGGAACGCTATGACGCCGGCTACGTGCCGGATCAGCCTCGCCATTATTCGACCAAGGCCAAGAATGCGCAGGAAGCGCATGAAGCGATCAGGCCCACGGATTTCGGCCGCGACCGGGCGGGTACGGGCGACCATGCCCGCCTTTACGACCTCGTCTGGAAACGGGCGCTGGCGAGCCAGATGGCATCGGCGCGGCTGGAGCGGACGAGCGTGGAAATGACCGACGGTACCGGACAGACCGCGCTTCGGGCTACCGGCCAGGTAGTTCTGTTTCCAGGTTTCCTCGCGCTTTACGAAGAGGGCCGGGATGATGAGCAGGATGACGAAAGCCGTCGTCTTCCGCGCCTCAACGAAGGCGATCAGCCGCACAAGAAATCGGTTCATTCCGAACAGCATTTCACCCAGCCGCCACCGCGTTATTCGGAGGCCAGCCTGGTCAAGAAGATGGAGGAGCTGGGCATTGGACGTCCATCCACTTATGCCGCGACCCTGCAGACGCTGAAGGATAGGGACTATGTCACGCTCGACAAGAACCGCTTCTTCCCCGCCGAAAGCGGGCGGCTGCTGACCGCCTTCCTCGAACGTTTTTTCGAACGTTACGTGTCCTATGATTTCACGGCCGGGCTTGAGGACAGCCTGGACGAGATATCGGGCGGTCGCGAACAATGGCAAAAGGTGCTCGAAGCCTTTTGGAAGGATTTCAAACCCAAGACCGCCGAGGTGATGGAGCAACAGCCTTCGGCGATCACCGCGGCGCTCGACGAGTTCCTCGCGCCCTTCCTATTTCCTGAAAAAGCGGACGGAACCGATCCCCGCATCTGCCCGGCCTGCGGCGAAGGGCGGCTTGCGCTGCGCGGCGGCCGGTTCGGAGCATTCGTCGCCTGCTCCAATTATCCTGAGTGTAAATTCACGCGTCGTTTCGCGCAAGGCGGCGAGGAGGCAGGCGGCGATAGCGGACCGGAAGTCCTCGGCCAGCATCCGGAAACCAATCTCGACATCAGCAAGAAGACTGGACGCTTTGGACCTTATGTCGAAATGGGCGAGGGCAAGGAAGCCAAGCGTGCGTCGATCCCCAAGGATGCAGGAGAGCTTGATCTGGACCTCGCCATAAAGTTGCTCTCGCTGCCGCGGCTCATCGGCGACCATCCGGAGACAGGGAACCCGATCAATGCCAGCATCGGCCGCTATGGCCCCTATCTTTCGCATGACGGTAAATATGCGAAGCTCGGGTCCACCGCGGAGGTCTTTGAAACGGGCATGAACGCGGCGGTCGCCAAGCTTGCCGACGCCGCCAACGCGAAGGGCCAAAGCCGGGGATCGCGCGAACCGCTCAAGATACTTGGATCCCACCCGCGCACCGAGGCGGAGATCAAGTTGATGGAGGGCCGTTATGGCCCCTATGTCACGGACGGCACGACCAACGCGACTCTCCCCAAGACGATCGCGCAGGATGATCTGACGCTCGAAGAGGCCGCGCAACTGATCGACGAGCGCGCCGCCAAAGGCCCCGCAAAAAAGGGGCGCAAGAAAGCGCCCGCCAAGAAAGCCGCGGCCAAAAAGGCGCCGGCAAAGAAGAAAAAGGGGTGAATATGTTCAAATGGCCTGTTTTGCTTTTGGGCCTCCTGTCCGTCCCCGTCCTGGCGCAGGAGGCACCGGAGCCGCCGCCCATTGAGCGCGATGCGGATTTCCATAACCGCCAGTTCCTCTATCTCTACGAGTTGAAAACCAGCGACGGCTGGTCTTCCACCGCGAGCGGCCTTCGCTATCGCAGGGTCAAGGCCGGCGAGGGGACCGCGAGGCCCGGCCCGACCGATACGGTCACGATCCATTATGCCGGCCGCTTCATCGACGGTAAGGAGTTTGACAGCTCGATCACCCGGGGGGAGCCCGCAACTTTTCCCCTGCCGCGCCTGATCAAGGGATGGCAGGAAGGGGTGCCACTGATGGAGGTTGGCGACACGTATGAATTCGCGATTCCCTATCATCTAGCCTACGGTCCCAAAGGTAAGGGTCCCATCCCGGGCGGCGCGACCTTGCTCTTTACGATCGAGTTGATCGCCATTCCCGCACCATCGTGATGTTGAAGAACTGGACGATCCGTCGCGCCACGGGCCTCGGGATGATTGCGGGCCTTGCCGCCATGGTCCTGTGGCCCGCTTATGCCGCCTACCCAGAACGCATTCTGGTTCCGTTCCTCGCGGCGCTCCTGATCGCCGCCTTTTGCGGAATGTCGATCCTGATGATCACCTGCGCCGACATGATCTTGCATCGGCGCGGCGAGAGTCTGCGGCCGGTTCGGGCATTCGATATCATCATTGGTCTTGCGCTGGCGGTGCCCAGCCTGCTGCAGCTAAGCGCCCTGGGCGTCTTCTAGGCGAGTTTGGGCGCTTCCGCTCCGCAAGCCGAACAGGCCGGATCCTTGACGATGCGAATGGTCCGCATTTCGGGCTTCAGTCCATCGAAAATATGCAGTTTCCCGGCGGTCGGGCCGCCAAAGCCGATAATTTGCCGGATAGCTTCCAGCGCCGCCCAACTGCCCGCGACCCCTGCCATGGCTCCGATTATTCCAAGTTCGGAGCAGGTGTCGCAATCCTCGGCATCGAAAGCGTCGCCGACGAAGCAGCGATAGCAGGGCTTGCCTTCTTCCCATCCGGAAAAGGTGCCGATCTGCGCCTGGAACTGGCCGATCGCGGCGGAGACCAGCGGGATGTGGGCGGCAGTGACATAGTCGGAGACCGCCAGGCGCGTGGCGAAATTGTCGCTTCCATCCACCACCAGATCCACGCCTTCCAGCAATTCGCGGACATTAGCGGGATTGAGGCGTCGGGGCACGCCTTCAAAGACAATGTCCGGGTTCAGGCGTCGGACGGCGTCCGACGCAACTTTTATCTTCGCTCGTCCGACGTCGCCAGTCCCGAACAGGATTTGACGCTGCAGATTGTCTAGGCTCACCTGATCATCGTCGATCACGCGAAGCCGGCCTATTCCGGCTGCGGCCAGATATTGGATGACGGGAGATCCGATACCGCCGGCGCCGATCACCGCAACGCGGGCGCCCAGCAGCTTATGCTGTCCCTCGCCGCCAATCTCCTTCAGCACGATGTGTCGCGCGTAACGGTCAAGCTGTTCGTCAGTCAGCATCATTGCCCGGTCGAGCCGAATCCTCCGCTGCCCCTGACGGTGGCATCCAGTTCCTCGACCTGATTGAAGCGCGCCTTCAGGACGGGTGCCGGCACCAATTGTGCAATCCGCTCTCCACGGACGATCTCGAACGGCTCGGAGCCAAGATTGGCGAGGATGATCTTCACTTCGCCGCGATAGTCGCTGTCGATTGTGCCGGGCGTGTTGAGACAGGTAATTCCGTGCTTCAGCGCCAGGCCGGAGCGCGGACGCACCTGCACTTCATAACCTTCCGGGATCGCGACGGCGAAGCCGGTGGCGACCGCATGCCGCGCTCCGGGCGCGAGCGTCAGGCTTTCGGCCGCAACGACATCCAAGCCAGCCGCGCCTTCGCTCGCATAGGAAGGCAAGGGGAGTTCCTCGCCCTGCACAAGGCGCTTAAGTTCAATTTCGATCATAATGGCCCTGGAACTCCCAGCAATTCGTCGGCTACCCGGCCCGCGAGCCGCCGGGCCACTTCGCGCTTGGAAAGCTTGTCCCAGCTTTCGACCCCTTTGTCCGTGATCAGATGCACTTCGTTCGAATCCCCGCCCATCACGTCCCCCGACACGTCATTGGCAATGATCCAGTCACAACCTTTGCGCTGTAATTTGGACCGGGCGTGTTCGATCACATCCTCGGTCTCGGCGGCAAACCCCACCAGCAGGCGGGGCCGATCGGGGGAAGCGGCGAGGCCGGCCAGTAGGTCGGGGTTTTCGATCAGGGTCAGGGCCGAGACCTTTCCCTGTTTCTTTATCTTCTGCGGTGCCGCCTCGACCCGCCAGTCCGCTACGGCCGCCACCATCACCGCGGCATCGGCGGGAAGCGCTTGGACGATCGCCTGACCCATCTCGGCTGCGGTGCCTACATTGGTTCGGGTAACACCGGCCGGGGTGTCGAGGGCAACCGGGCCGGCGACGAGGCTGACCCGGGCGCCCAGGGCGGCGAGCGCTTCAGCAATGGCGAAGCCCTGCTTGCCCGAGGAACGATTGGCGATGACTCGAACGGGATCGATCGGTTCATGAGTGGGCCCCGCCGTCACGATGATGTGCCGCCCTGCCAGGCGCTCGCCATCATTCCCAAAATGCACGCGGATCGCTTCCAATAGGGCCTGGGGCTCGGGCAAACGGCCGGGACCATATTCGCCGCAGGCCATTTCACCTTCGTCAGGATTGAGGATGCGGATGCCGTCGCGGCGCAATTGCTCGACATTGCGGCGCGTGGCCGGGTGCGTCCACATGCGAACGTTCATCGCGGGCGCCGCCAAAACAGGCTTGTCGGTGGCCAGCAGAAGAGTGGTCGCAAGATCATCGGCCATGCCCGCATTCATCTTTGCCAGAAGGTCTGCAGTCGCAGGCGCGACCACAATCAGGTCGGCCTGGCGGGAAAGCTGGATATGCCCCATTTCGACCTCATCCTTGAGGTCCCACAGGCTGGTATAGACCTTGTTCTCTGACAAGGCCGCGAGGGTCATCTCAGTAATGAAATGGGCGCCGCCCGACGTCAGCACACAGGTTACGTCCCCGCCCGCCTTTTTGACCAGCCGGATCAGTTCAGCGGCCTTGTAAGCCGCGATGCCGCCACCGACGATCAGGAGGATGCTTTTGCCCCTCATCCAGATCAATTTAGGAAGTACGTCGCCACTGCGCCAGCCGCGGCCGACACAATGATCGTGAATAACCCCCGTCCGAAGCTTCGCGGGCGCACGACCAGCACGTCAGGCAGCGGTGGGGCCGGCGGCGTCGCACCGGGCGGTGGATAATAATGGTCGATCCGCCGGATGAGGTCGGGGATTTTGCGGAGGGTGCGGAAGTCCCGCACCAATTGGTCGGCGAGCCGCGTCTCCGGCCCCAATTCGCTCCTCAGCCATTCGCGAAGGAAGGGCTCGGACGTCTCCCACATGTTGATGTCGGGATCGAGGTCGGTTGCGACTCCTTCTTCCATCACCATCGTCTTTTGCAGCAGCAGCAGATGCGGTTGGGTAGGCATGTCGAAATCGCGGGTGATGGTGAAGAGGCCATCCAGCATCTGCCCGACGGAAATATCCTTCACCGGCAGGCCGCGTATAGGCTCGCCCACCGCGCGCAGCGCCGTCGCGAATTCTTCGATGCTATGATGCGGAGGCACATATTGCGCTTCGAAATGTATTTCGGCGACTCGGCGATAGTCGCCGGTAATCAGGCCATACAATATCTCTGCGAGCCATAGTCGCGCCTGGCGATCGACCCGGCCCATGATCCCGAAATCGATCGCTGCGAGGCGCCCGTCCGGCAGAGCGAACAAATTGCCCTGGTGCAGGTCGGCGTGAAAAAAACCATCGACCACCGCCTGGCGAAGGAAGGCGCGGACCAGGGTCGCGGCCAGAGCCTTCAAATCGTGCCCTGCGGCGACCAGGGCGTCGCGATCGGTCAGCTTGATGCCGTCGATCCACTCCATCGTCATCACCCGGCGCGCGCTTCGGCTCCAGTCGATCTCGGGAACGAAGAATCCGCTTTCGGCAATCATACCTTCGCGAAGTTCGGAGGCTGAAGCGGCTTCGCGGCGAAGGTCCAGTTCGCGCATTGTCCATTGGCGGAAGTGGGCGACAACCAGCCGCGGGCGGAGCCTCGCCGCTCCGCCTCCCATATTTTCGACCTGTGCCGCCGCCCACTCGTAGGTGTCGAGCGCCTTGGCAAAATCTTCCTCGATATTGGGACGAAGCACTTTGATCGCGACATGGCGACCATCGGTGGTAACGGCGCGATGAACCTGGGCGATCGAGGCGGCGCCCACAGCGACCGGGTCTATCGAAGTGAAGAATTGCTCGATCGGACCCTCCAGGGCCTGTTCGATGCTGAGTTTGATTTTGTCGAACGGTTCCGGCGGAAGGCTGTCCTGAAGGAGCTGCAATTCTCGCGCGGCCTCGGGTCCTACCAGATCAGGGCGGGTCGCCAGGGCCTGCCCGAACTTGATTGCCGCGGGGCCGATATCCTGAAACGCGGCAGCATAGGTCGGCACCGTTGGGACGCGCGCGCCGAAACGCGCGATCCGCGCCAGGCGCCGAACGGGTGGCGGGGTATTCGGGTCGCGTTCGATACCCCGAAGCGCGCCATGCCGCGCCAGCACCCGGCCCCATTTCAAGAGCCGCCAGATATGGACTGCGGAGGCTGTCAAATCTTCCAGCCGCTGTGAATGGCCACCGCGCCGCCGAGGATCGGCTGGACCGACACCCGGGCAAAACCGGCTTTCCCGATCATGGCGGCAAAGGTCGGCATGTCTGGAAAGCGGCGTATCGATTCGACCAGATAACGATAGCTATCCTCATCGCCAGCGACCGCCTGGCCAATCTTCGGCACGATCCGGTGGCTGTAGAGATCATAGGCCTGCTTGAAGCCCGGCCAGGTGGAAGTGGAGAATTCGAGGCAGAAAAAGCGCCCGCCGATGCGCAGCACACGGTGCGCTTCGGCAAGTGCCGCCGGTATGTCCGTCACGTTGCGGATGCCGAACGCGATCGTATAGGCATCGAATGCCCGGTCGGGAAATGTCAGCTTCTCGGCATTTTCCTCAGCCCAGACGAGGCCGTCTATTCCCTGGCTTTGAGCGCGGTCGATCCCGACAGCGAGCATTTCATCATTGATATCGGCAACCGTGATCGAAGCGCCGGATGGGGCCATTCGAAAGGCTATGTCCCCGGTGCCGCCTGCCATATCGAGAATGGCTTCACCCTTTCGGGGTTTGATGCGGCGCACGAACTGATTCTTCCAAAGCCGGTGCATTCCGCCCGACATGAAATCGTTCATCACGTCGTAACGGGACGCCACTTGCGAGAAGACGTGGCCGACCCGGCGCGTCTTTTCCTCTGGCGGAACATCTTCATAGCCGAAAGAAACCTTGTCCATGGCGCGTGCCTCTAGCAGGGGAAGGGGCAACATGAACAGAACCAACCATGCCTGAGCTTCCCGAGGTCGAAACCACGGTACGCGGACTTGTTCCCGTGCTGCAGGGGCAGCGCGTAAAAAGCGCGGAAACGCGCCGCGCGGATCTCCGCTGGCCGTTTCCGCCCGACCTTCGCCAAAGGCTCACCGGCGCACTCATCACCGGGCTTGGGCGCCGCGCCAAATATGGACTGATCGATACCGATCGCGGCGATACTTTGATCTTCCATCTGGGAATGTCGGGAAAGTGGCGAGTCGATCCAGCGGAGCTTGGTGCCCACGACCATTTCGTGATGGAGACCGAGGATGGCCGCCGGGTGGCGCTAAACGATCCACGCCGCTTCGGCTCGGTCGATCTCGTGCGTACCGAGGCGCTCGCGGCTTACAAGCCCTTCATAGCCATGGGGCCGGAGCCGCTGGGCAACGCATTTACCGCCGATTATCTGAAAATCGCGCTGCGAGACCGCTCCGCCTCGATCAAACTGCTGCTGCTCGACCAGCGCATCGTGGCGGGCCTCGGCAATATTTATGTGTGCGAGGCGCTGCACATGGCCGGCATATCGCCCCGGACAGCCGGCGGAAGGATATCGAAACCGCGACTCGAAGCCTTGGTCCAAGCGATCAGGAATGTGCTGGTGGCAGCCATCGAGGCGGGCGGTTCATCGCTCAGAGATTATGCCCGGCCGGACGGAGAACTCGGTTATTTTTCAAAGGAATGGCGGGTCTATGGCCGCGAGGGCGAGGAATGTCATTGCGGCGCTCTGGTCAGGCGGCGAGTCGACGGCGGGCGTTCGACTTTCTATTGCCCGACCTGCCAACGCTAGACGGTTGACCAAAACAGACTTCATGCGTAGAGAGCGCCCCTGATTGGCGTGGCCGAGCCGCGCCATTTTCTTTTCATCGATACGAGGCAGTTAAAGATGGCGAATACGCCGCAAGCAAAGAAACGCATCCGTCGCAACGATCGCCGCGCGGAGATCAATGGCGCGCGCGTCAGCCGCATTCGCACTTTCGTGAAGCAGCTTGAGACCGCCCTTGCCGCCGGTGACAAGGATCAGGCCAAGGCCGCCATGCAGAAAGTACAGCCCGAGGTCGCCCGCGGCGTTGCCAAGGGCGTGATCCACAAGAACACTGCCTCGCGAAAAATCTCTCGCCTGGTGAAGCGCGTCGCCGCGCTGGGCTAACGACCTTAATAGTCAATGCTTAAGCCCGCCGAGTAATTCCGGCGGGTTTTTTGCGTCAATGATGCGACGAAATGAGAAGCCTAGGATTCCCCGCGATTCGCGGGCTCTTTGCATTTCCGTGACAGAGTATCTGCTAACATAAATCATTAGATTTCAGGGGTTTTGGGCGCCGAGCGACCATATTGGCGCATTTCCATGTCAACGGCTTTATTTCACTAACATGTCACTTTTGCCCCTTGATTGACGGGCTCCAAGCTCGCAAAAAACACGTCTCCGGTGCAGCGAATCTGCTCCATCGGGGCGCACACAGCATAACGAATCCAAAATCGGCAGCACGGGGGTGTTTGCGGTCTGGGGAAAGCGTTTGCTCAAAACATGGCCGCGATGACAGCGGTAAGGATGAGGGGGTGCTCGCGTGAACCAGTCGCCAGCAACAGGCGCAGCTTTGAAGGCGGATACCGATCCGATCACCGCCGCTTGGGAGCAAATTCGCACCGGACTTCGCCGGGACTGCGGCGCGCGCACGTTCGACGGATGGCTGCGCCCGATCATGCTTGGTGGATTTGACGCAGGGACGGGCATTCTCAGCCTCGAACTTCCTTCGCAATTCATGGCGGATTGGGTTCGAACCCATTTTGCCGAGCGCCTGGCGCTCGCCTGGCGTTCCGCCTTGCCCTCGATTCGCCAGGTGGAAATCGGCGTCGGCGCCAACTCCCCTCGGACAGCCGTCGATATTCCCGCGCCGCCGTTGGTTGAGGACGCTCCCGAATCCAAGGGCGGGCTATATGCGGCGCAGCTGGAGCCGCGTTATCGGTTAGACAATTTCGTCGTCGGCAAGGCTAATGAAGTCGCGTTCAATGCGGCGCGCACTCTCGCCGCCAACGACAAGGTCGCCTTCAACCCGCTTTTTCTTCACGGGGGCACCGGGCGGGGCAAGACTCATTTGCTGCATGCCATCGGGCATGAATTCCGTGCCCGCCGACCCAATGCCAACATCATCTACATGTCGGCCGAAAAGTTCATGGTCGAATTCGTGGCGGCCTTGCGCGCCAACGAGACCATCCGCTTCAAGCAGCAGCTTCGCTCCGCCGACCTGCTGATGATCGACGACGTGCAGTTCATCGCCGGCAAGGAATCGACCCAGGAAGAATTCTTCCATACGATGAACGAAATCATCTCGGCCGGGCGGCGGTTGGTAATCAGCTCGGATCGGGCGCCGCAGGATCTTGACGGGATTGAGCCTCGTATCCTTTCGCGCCTTTCCTGGGGCCTGGTGGCGGACATCAATGCCGCTGACCTGGAACTGCGGCTCAATATCATCATCAAGAAACTGGAGGCGTTGCCCGATGTGGCGGTTCCGCAGGATGTGGTGATGTTCCTGGCCAAGCGGATCAGCTCGAACGTTCGAGAGCTCGAAGGGGCACTGAACCGGATTGCCGCTTATGCCGCGATGACCAGCCGCGTGATCGATCTCGATTTCGTCAGCGAGGTTCTGGCCAATATCCTCCGCGCCAATCAGCGCCGCATTTCGATCGACGAGATCCAGGGCAAGGTTTCGGACCATTACCGGATTCGTAAGGCGGAAATGACTTCAGCGCGCAGGGCGCGCGAAGTCGCCCGTCCGCGCCAGGTGGCGATGTATCTGTCCAAGCAATTGACGCCGCGTTCGCTGCCCGAAATTGGTCGTCGGTTTGGCGGCCGGGATCATACGACGGTGATCCATGCCGTTCGTCAGATCGAGAAATTGCGGGCGCTAGACGCCGAACTGGACGCCGATATCAGGCTCCTGACGCGGCAGCTGGAAAGCTAGAGCGCCAAATGCCACAAAAAGAAGGGGAGGGAAGCTTGGCTTCCCTCCCCTTCTGATTGGAGGCGATCCAGTTCAGTACCGATCGAGTTTGGCGAGAAGCCGCTCCAGGAATCGGGCCGGAACCTGCCGTTCAAAGGCCTTTCTGAGCGCCTCACCAATCGCCGAATGGACGCTTGGCGGGGACACCAGGACAAATCGCCTCGGAAGAGCATTTGTCATGCTTTCTCTCCTTGGCTTGCTTGATGTTAGAACGCACGGAAACGCCGGCAAGTTTCCGAAAGCCACTGAAATTTAGCAAAAAAGAAGGGCCGGTCTCCCAGCCCTTCCTTAGATTGTCCTTTACGCGATCAGCGATTGCGCGGCGGAGGAGGAACGGTGATCCTCACGGTTTCGCCGGAACGGCCCGGGAAACCCTGGAACATGGCTTCGACCAGATTCGGCACCAGCACCTGCAGATCGTCGGTCCGTGAGCGCGCCTTGGCGAGACCTTCGAATACCGACTGGCCATCGGATGCCCGCTTGATGTCCATGTCGAGGTAGCTGGTGTAGGAGGTATAGCTGCGGACATCGTCATAGCCATAGCCGAACGGCGAATACCAGAAGGGGTCGTTCCATCCATAATAAAAGGGTGAACGGCGCCCATAACCCCCGAAGCGGGAATAATAAGGGCTATAGCCTCCGAAACCGCCATAGCCGCCGAAGCGGCTAAAGGAGCCTGGAGAACTCACCACTTCGGTTCGGCCATTATCGACACCATAATCAAGCGCCACGATCAGGCTGGCCCCTTGTCTCGAAGCAGCCTCGGTATAGCCCTGTGCGAGCAAATGCTGGCGCACCAGCGAGGCATATTGCGAGAATTCGAGCCCGCCGCGATCCATCGGATCGGCGGCCTGGATCACGAAGCTCTGGCCTTGGGGGGCAGGCATCGCCTGGAAGCGCGAAACCTGGGCCGGAAAGCCCGTGGTTCCGCAGGCGCTGAGCGAGAGCAAAGCGGCCGGGGCCGCGAGCGTCAAAAGTATCTTCGAGACGGACATGGAACGCGCCCTTTCACCAAAAATCATATTATGGAGGATATACAACAACTTGGCCCTAGAGCCAAATCGCTGAACGGTTGCTGAAGGACGGCGTGCCGAAAAGCCTTAGCGCGGTAGCCCCAGCGCCTTGTAGGCGCCCTCGAGGGTCGGGGCGGCCATGGCCGCCGCACGCTGTGATCCGCTGGTAAGTATCCGGTCGATTTCTGTAGGATCCTGGCGCCACTGGCCGAGTCGCGCACGGACCGGACGAAGAGTCTCCACGAGAAGGTCCGCAAGCGCCGGCTTGAACGATCCGAAGCCCTTGCCGGCAAATTGCGTCAAGATATCGGAAGGCTGCAGGCCGCTCAGCGCCGCATAAATAGCAATAAGGTTGGTCGCTTCCGGCCGGTCGGCCAGCCCCTCCGCGGTCTCGGGAATAGGCTCGGCGTCCGTTTTCGCTTTGCGGACCTTCTGTGCAATCAGATCGCTATCGTCGGTCAGGTTGATCCGGCTCATGTCGGAAGAATCCGATTTCGACATCTTGGCTGAACCATCGCGCAGGCTCATGATCCGCGCAGCGTCCTTACCGATCAGCGGTTCAGGCAGAGTGAACAGCTCGACACTGGTATCGGCGTTAAATTTTGCGGCGATGTCCCGCATCAGTTCGATATGCTGCTTCTGATCCTCGCCGACGGGAACGTGGGTCGCCTGGTAAAGGAGGACATCCGCCGCCTGCAAGACCGGATAGGTATAGAGCCCGACGCTCGATCCTTCGCGATTCTTGCCGGATTTTTCCTTGAACTGCGTCATCCGGTTCAGCCACCCGATTCGCGCGGTGCATCCGAGGATCCAGGCAAGTTCGGGGTGGGCGGGGACCCGGGCCTGGTTGAACAGGATGGTTCGATCAGGGTCTATCCCGCAGGCGATCAGCGCGGCCGCCATTTCGCGGACGTTTGCGCGAAGCTGGGCCGGGTTGCCCGGGACGGTTATCGCATGCAGATCGGCGAGGAAGATCAGGCATTCCGCTTCGTCCTGCATCCTTACCCAGCGGATGATGGCGCCGAGATAATTTCCAAGGTGGAGATTGCCGGTCGGCTGGATTCCCGAAACGATACGCATCAGCCGACCTTCTTCTTGCGTAGCAGGATCAATATGTCGTCGCGGTTCATCGCGCCGATTATCCAGGCGACCAGAAAATAGATGATTCCGCCGGTTGCGACCAGCGCCCCTAGCCCGAGTAAACGGTCCCCCGCCGAGCTCGCGAAACGATCAGCCAGCATTCCTTGTACCGCCCAGAGGGCCGCGCCCATCGCGATGCCGGCGATAATTTGGCGCACAAGCCGGGATGCGAGCCAGCCCGGCACCCTGAAATGTCCCCGTATATGGAGCAGCCCAGCCAGCAGGAGAGCATTGACCCAGGCACCGATGGCGGTGGAGAGGGGAAGGGCTACGATGCCGAGGCGCGGCACGAGAAGGAAGTTGAGAAGCACGCTGCCGATGAGCGTAACCACGGCGATCACTACCGGAGTCTTGACATCCCGGCGCGCGTAAAATCCCGGCGAAAGTATCTTGATGAGAACATAGGCCGGCAGTCCGAGCACCAGCGTCGCCAGTACCGCTCCCGTGACCGATGCGTCCTCGGCCGTGAAACGACCGCCTTCGAAGATTACGGTCGCGATCGGTCCGGCCGTGACTGCGAGTGCCACTGCGGCGGGAATGGTGAGCAGCATCCCAAGTTCTATGGCCTGGGCCTGAACCCGGCCCGCCCCCGCTTCGTCGGCGCGGCCGATGGCGCGGCTGACGGCGGGAAGGATGGCAACTCCAAGCGCCGAGCCGATGAGCGCGAGCGGAAGCTGGTTCAGGCGGTCGGCTTGCCCGAGGATCAGCAGCGATCCTTCGGGCAGGCGTGTCGCGAAGTATGCATAGAAGAACTGGCTGATATAATAGGTGCCCCCGGCCAGTGTCGCGGGGAGAACAAGCGTGAATAACTCGCGAACGCCCGGGGTGATGCGCGGCGCGCGAAACCTCAGCTTTATGCCCGCCCGGACCATGTTCGCCCAGGTGAGGCCCAGCTGCGCGATTCCGCCGGCCACGACGGACCAGCACATCGCTCGCACGGTGGGTTCGCCCCCGTCGGGCACGACAACCAGCGCGATAACCAAAGCCACGTTCAAGAGCGCCGGCGCAAATGCTGCGGCTGCAAAACGCCCAATCGAGTTGAGTACGCCGGACACTAGCGAAACGAGACAGATGAATATGAGATACGGCATGGTGATGCGCGTCATCGCCACCGCAAAATCGGTCTTTGCCTGGGTCTGCCCCCAGTCGCTGGGGACGATCAGGCCGATGAAGAACGGCATGAAAACGATGAATATCGCCGTAACCGCCAGCAGGATGGGCAGGAATACGGACAATACCTCTTCGGCGAACCGCCGGGCCCCGTCGGTATCGCCGTCATCCTTGAGCCGCTGGCTGAAGAGCGGGACGAATCCCGCTGAGAACGCGCCCTCGCCAAAAAGGCGGCGGAAGAGATTGGGAATGAGGAAGGCCAGCGTGAACACGTCCGCCGCCGCCGAGGCGCCCAATATGCGGGCCACGACCATCTCGCGCACGAATCCAAGCACGCGGGAGACCATTGTCAACCCGCCGATCGAACCCAGCGCCGCGTACAGGTTCATGCCCTTATTCTGGCCGGCCGCACTCTCCGGCGGCGGGCCGACAAGGCCCGGCGGCGTAGCCGCGTCTGACGCTTCCGCCTGCCGTCCGGCTGGGCGCGTGTCGTCAGCGGGCGGCTTCGTGGTCACGCCTGGCCGGTGATTTCCGGGGCGGTGAATTCGCCGCCCTCGGCCTGCGCCTGTGCTGCCTGCTGCATATAGAGCGCGCCAAAGTCGATCGGATCAAGCATCAGGGGCGGGAACCCGCCGTCCTGAACCACGTCCGCGATGACGCGGCGCGCGAAGGGGAAGAGAAGGCGCGGGGCCTCTGCCAGCATGAAGGGCTGCAACTGCTCCTTCGGGAAATTGCGCATGCCGAACAGGCCCGCATAGAGAAGGTCTACCTTGAACGCGGTGCCCGCTTCAGCGGTCGCGGTAATGTCGATCTTGAGCGCCACTTCGTAAATCTCGTCCGCCACGACGGCCGATCCGATGTTGAACTGGACGTCGATCTGCGGCTGGCCCTGCCATTGATAAACTGCCGGCGAATTGGGATTTTCGAACGACAGATCCTTCACATATTGAGAAATGATTCCGATCTGGGGCAGGCTGTCCTCGCCATTGGCGATCTGCTCGTTCGTTCCTTCACTGCCCTGTTCTTCCGCCATGTTCGCCAACCTTCGAAAATATTGTGGAGATTTTTCGGCGCTGATCGGCCGATCCATGCCGCGGGCGGGTAGCAGGCGTGATGGTTTCACGCAACAATGCTGAGGGCGCGTGCGTTCAGGCGGCACGCAATTTGAATCATTGTGTCTGCGGGCCTATGTAGGGCCTGTAAATATCACGGAGTTTGGTTGGTGACGGTTGAAATTGTCCTGCTTGCAATGGTGGCCGTGTTTGTGGGCTTGAGGCTTTACGCCGTGCTCGGACGGCGGACCGGACATGAGCAGCAGCCGGTGACCAGGCCGGACGCCGTGCCCGGCCAGGAAACCCCAACGCCAGTCACCGATGTCCCGATGGATCGCGTCGAACCCGGGAATGTGGTCTACGAGGCTGCCGCCGCCAACGGCATCCGATCGGTCATCGCCGCCGATCCCTCGTTCGACGTGGCCCGATTCCTTGAGGGCGCGCAGGCCGCCTACCGGATGATCCTTGAAGCTTATTGGAAGGGCGACCAGGAAGAGCTCGCCTATCTGGTCGGCGACGAAGTCCGTGCCTCATTTGCCGAGGCGATCGCGGCTCGGGAGGCCGCTGGGCATAAATTGGACAATCGGTTGATCATGATCGAGCGCGCCGTGATCGAAGATGCGCGGCTTGACGGTGGCGTTGCGAGTATCGACGTTCGCTTCGATGCGGACATTGCCGCGGTGACGCGAGACCAGGATGGCGAACTGGTTGCGGGATCGATGACTGATGCGGTCGAAACTCACGACATCTGGACCTTCCAGCGCACGCTTGCAGGCGACGATCCCAATTGGGTGCTGGTCGATACCGACGAAGCGGCCTGACGGGTTCGCCTTTCGACCCATCGGCCTCAATCTTTCGACTTGGCCATCCGGACTTCCTAGCCTTCCCCTCCAGCGCTATGCCGGTGGAATGTTCCTGTTCGAATCGCTGCGCCGCCCAGTTCGGCTTTCCATTCTCGCCGTTTCGCTCCTCGTGGCGGGCTGTGTGCCGAAGATTGTCGCTCCGCCGCCGGTAATCCCGCCTCCAGTCACGCCCCCCGTCATAGTGCCCGTCATACCCGCGGTGCCCGACAATGCGGCGCTGGCCGGGGTTGCTCGTGGGCCCGAAATTGCCAGTCTCGCCCTCAACCCGGCATCCGCCGCCGGCGCGCTGGCGGCTTTCCGTATCAGCTGCCCCTCGCTCATCAGAAGAACGGACGCATCGGGCCTCACCCGGGGTCCGGATTGGAGCGCCACCTGCGCGGCAGCCACGACCTGGCCCGACGCCAGCGCTTCGGCTTTCTTCGCCACCCATTTCGAAACGGCCCGGATCGGCGAAGGCCAGGCTTTTGCCACCGGCTATTATGAGCCGCAGATAAAGGGCTCGCGAATCCAGCTCCCCGGTTATGACGTACCTATATATTCGGTCCCGCCCGATTTGCTGGAATCCAACCCCCTGACCGGAGAGCGCGGACGGGGCCGCCTTGGCGAAGATGGCCAGTTCGGCCTCTATCATGATCGCGCGTCGATCGAGGATGGAGCGCTTGCCGGGAGGGGCCTCGAAATCGCCTGGGCGGCCGATCCGATCGAACTGTTCTTTCTTCAGATCCAAGGTTCCGGCCGGCTTTTGTTGCCCGATGGAAATGTGATGCGGATCGGTTATGCCGGTCAGAACGGACGCGAATATCTCGCGATCGGGCGGATCATGCGCGAACGTGGTATCCTTCAGACCGGCGGCACTTCCATGCAGCATATCGTCGCCTGGCTTCGGGCGAATCCCGAAGAGGGAAGGGCGATCATGCGCGAGAATAAAAGCTATATCTTCTTCAAGGAGTTGACCGGCCCTGGGCCGCTTGGCGCACTTGGCCTGCCAGTGACGCCCCGGGCGACAGTGGCGGCCGATCCCAAGTTCGTGCCGCTTGGAGCGCCGGTCTTCCTCTCGCTCGACCGGCCGGAGGCGAACGGCCTGTGGGTGGCCCAGGATACGGGCGGCGCGATCAAGGGCGCCAATCGGTTCGATACCTTTTGGGGAGCGGGCGATGAAGCCGCCAGGATTGCCGGGGGCATGTCGGGGAAGGGACAGGCCTATATCCTGCTTCCCAAGGGCGTTGTCGCCCGCCTGACCGCCAATGCCGCGCCGCCTCAACCCTGACGAGAAGGCGCTTTGGGCAAAGGTCGTTGAAAGCGTCCGGCCGCTCCACTCGCCCACGCCCGAATCCGAACCCGTAACGGGTAAGGCGGCGATCGAAGTAAAGACGGCGGCGAGGAGGCCTGGTCCGAAACCAGGCCCTCAGCCGCCGCCTTTGCGGTCGCCGCCTCGGCCAGGCAGCACGCTTGATGGAACGTGGGACCGGCGGCTTGCCCGCGGCCTTGTTCAGCCCGAAATGAATGTCGATCTTCACGGCCATAATCTCGCCACGGCTTATTCTCTCCTCGACGAACGCCTTGATCGCGCCATTTCGCAAGGCATTAGGATGGTCCTGCTGATCACCGGCAAGCCCCCGCAGGGAGAGCCACCGATCGCGCGGGGCCGGATACGGGCGGCTGTGGGGGACTGGCTTGCCGCTTCCCGCCACGCGGGCGATATCGCCGCCGTTCGCGGAGCCCATCCTCGCCACGGCGGAGCGGGCGCGCTCTACATCGTTCTCCGCCGAAAAAAATAATGCAAACGAAATGGTAACCCTATCAGATTAGCAGGATTGTTTGGGCGCTAGCCGCCCTGCATTCTAGCTGATGGGGCGGCTGTACTGCGGATCATGAAGGTAAGACTGCAAAGAATAAGCAACGGCGTTTTGTCGGTTTGCGCGGGGATCGCATCCTTCCTGCTCTCGCTGGCGGCTCTGCTTGTCCTTCGCCAGTTGGACGAGAAGATCCTGGCTGCCCTCACGATGGGAACGTTTGCCCTGCTGATCGTCTGGATCGCATGTGAACGGCCGAACACCCGGCAGGGTCGGGCCATTGCCGCCCTGGTGAAAAGATTGCTGGCGGTAGGTTCGGGCGACTTCACCTCGCCTGCACCGCGCGCGCTCAAACAGGAAATGCCGGCCCTGGCCAATGCCGTGGAGACCTTGTTCGACCAGGTTCGCACCAATCTCGACAAGGTGCACGCTATGGCGATGTACGATCCGGTCACGTCGCTTCCCAACCGGCTTTACTTCAAACGCGAAGGGGAAAAGGCGCTTGCTTCGTGCGACGACGGCAACGATGCGGCATTGCTGTTCATCGACCTGGACGGGTTCAAGGAGGTGAACGACAATTTGGGTCATGCTCAGGGCGACGAGGTTCTGACGATGGTCGCGGATCGGCTTCGCGCCGTAGTCCAAAATGAAATGAAACCCGACAGTGTCTCCCAGCCGGTGATCGCCCGGCTCTCCGGAGACGAATTCACAATGTTGTTTCCCATGGTGAAAACACCGGCGGAAGCTCGGCGTATCGCGCAGGACGTCCTGTCCTCGCTGGCCAATCCTTTCCATTCCGCCGGGCAAAGCGTTCAGGTCGGGGCGTCGATCGGGGTCGCACGCTGGCCCTCGCACGCGGCGGATCTCACCAGCCTGATGAAGGCTGCGGACATCGCCATGTATCATGCGAAGGCTTCCGGCCGTTCGCAGGTCTGTCTGTATGACGAAAAGCTGGCCGTCGCCTTTGCCCGAAAGGGCGAGATCGAGAAATCGTTGCGCGAGGCCCTTCAACGTGACGAATTCTCGCTCGTTTACCAGCCCCAGATTTCCGCCCGAACTGGCGAAATCGTAGCGGGCGAAGCTCTGTTGCGTTGGAATCACCCGACCGACGGACTGACATTGCCCGGCGAATTCATCCGGATTGCGGAAGAAAGCAGCCTGATCGTCGCGATCGGCGATTGGGTGCTCGACGCCGTGGTGGAGGCGCTGGGGCGTTGGCGGCGCGCGGGAATGACGCAGCGCCTCTCATTCAATGTCAGCCCAGGGCAGCTCGATCGTCCGGGTTTCTTCCTGCGGCTTCGCGAGGCACTGCAGCGTACCGGCTCGCCGCCCTGGCTGTTGGAGCTGGAATTCACGGAAACCATGGCGATGCGCTGCAGCGATGCCGTGATCGCCGAACTTGCCGCGCTGCGCGCCGACGGCGTCTGCATCGCGATCGACGATTTCGGCTCCGGCTATTCCAATTTTGCCCGAATGAAGGACATGCCGCTCGACCGGGTGAAACTGGACAGCAGCCTGGTGAAGGATGTGGAGACTTCCGAAAGCGCCCGAACGATCGTCGCCGCGATCATCCACCTGATCCATGGTCGGGGCCTGGAAGTGGTTGCCGAAGGTGTGGAGAATGAGGCGCAGATCGATGTACTTCGAGCGGTCGGGTGCGACATTTTTCAGGGGCACGCTTTCTCCGAAGCGTTGGATGAGCGGAGTTTTTCTGCCTGGACCGCACAGCACAGCCTCGCTGCGCAGCCGAAAAGCGCCCTGAACGCCAAGTAATCTTTCGCTTCAGCCAAGCGCCGCACGGATGATCCGCGCATAAATAGCCTGAAGAATTTTCAAATCCTCGACCGCCACCGCCTCGTCCAGTTTGTGCATCGTGGCATTAGGCAGGCCGAAATCCACCACCGGGCATAATTGGATGAGATAACGGCCGTCCGATGTTCCGCCGCTGGTCGAAAGGTCCACCTCCACTCCGGTTTCGGCGCGAATGGCTTCAGTGACGATATCGTAGAGCGGACCCGGAGGAGTGAGGAAGGCTTCGCCCGATATTTTCGCTTCAACGATCGTACCGGGTGCCGCCGCCTCGGCGGTATTGCGAACCAGTTCAACCAGGTCGACGCCCTTATGTTCGTTGTTGAAGCGAATGTTGAGCCGGGCTCGCGCGTTTCCCGGAATGACATTGCCCGCGGGATTGGCCGTTTCGACGTCGGTCACCTCCAGATTGGAGGGCTGAAAAATTTCATTGCCGTCGTCGAGATGCAGGACATCGAGCGCCGTCAGCACCCGGCCGAGCTTGGTGATCGGATTATCGGCGCGGTGCGGGTAGGCGACATGTCCCTGGGTTCCGGGAATAGTGATCCACATATTGACCGATCCGCGCCGCCCGATCTTGGCCATGTCGCCGAGACGGTCCTGCGAAGTGGGTTCCCCGATCAGGATCATGTCGGGGCGAATGTCGCGCTCCTTCATCCACTCCATGATCTTAGGGGTGCCATAGGTCGCGGGACCCTCCTCGTCGCCCGTGATTAGAAAGCTTAGCGTTCCCTGATGGTCAGCAACCTCCGCGGCTGCCGCGGCAAAGGCCGCGATCCCGCCCTTCATGTCGACCGCGCCGCGGCCATAAAGCAGGCCCCCGCGTATCTCCGGGATGAATGGGTCGCCGTTCCAGCCCTCGCCCGCGGGAACCACATCCAGATGCCCGGCAAAGCCGAAATGCGTGCCCGCACTGCCCCTGGTCGCGAACAAATTCTCGACCGGGCCGTCGGGCGCCTCACCCAATATGAAACGGTGGACGGTGAAGCCGATCGGCGTCAGCGCCGCCTCCAGTACGTCGAATACTTCGCCGGTAGCGGGCGTGACGCTGCGGCAGGCGATAAGGCGAGAGGCGAGGTCGACGGGATCGATTGGACTGGTCATGCCGCTTCGCCTAGCAAGGCGGCCTCGTCTTGCCCAGCGGAGAGCTTATGCCCAAGCTAGATCTCGACAGCATCGAACAGACCAATCGCACCAGCTACCCAGCCCCTTTCGCGGCCGCGACGGCCGGGCGGCACCTCCGCAGGCTGGCGCCCGCCGCCGGGCTCACCGATTTCGGGGTCAGCCACGTCGTCCTGGAACCCGGCGGTATGTCCAGCCAGCGCCATTGGCATGAGGGCGAGGATGAATTCATCGTCCTTATCGAAGGCGAGGCGATATTGGTGCAGGACGAAGGCGAAACGGTGATGCGCGCGGGCGATTGCGCCGCTTTCCCAAAGGGCGTGCCCAACGGGCACCATCTGATCAATCGCAGCGCGAGGCCCTGCATCTTCCTGGCGGTAGGGAAGCCAGCGCAATCCGGCTGCCATTATTCCGATATCGACCTGCATTTCGACGCGCCAGGCGGGAAGTTCACGCGAAAGGACGGCAGCTTTTATTGAGCGGCCTGCTCATATTCCTCAATCACCCAGGGCTCCTCCTGCGCAGCCTCGATCCACTCGCGCATCCAGGGATGGTTGAGGATCGCCTCCATATAGGCCGCTGCGAACCGCGGAACGGGAATCGAATAAGTGACGAAACGTGTCACGACCGGCGCGAACATGATGTCCGTCGCGCCGAAGGTTCCGAACAGATAGGGACCGCCGCTGCCATGCCGCGCCCGCGCCTCCGCCCAAAGTTCGAGAATGCGGATCACCTCCGTTCGAACCTCGTCTGAAAGCTCGGTCGCCGGAAATTGCTTGCGCACATTCATCCCAAATTCCCGGCGCAAATTCGGATAGCTTGAATGCATCTCGGCGGCCATCGAACGGGCCATGCCGCGCGCGGCATCCTCTTCGGGCCAGTAGCGCGCGCGATCGGTCTTGTCGGCTAGCCATTCGACGATGGCCAGACTGTCCCAGATCACGGTCTTGTCGTCCCACAGGACCGGGACCTTGCCGCCCGACGGGGCAAATTCGTCGCCTTGCGCGCGCTTGTCCCAATTCTCGTCGAACATGGGCACGGTTATTTCCTCGAACGGAAGGCCCGATTGCTTGACCGCCAGCCAACCGCGCAACGACCAGGAGGAATAGGCCTTGTTGCCGATAATGAGTTTGAGCATTCCGATCCCCGATTAGCCGATCGCTTCGATCACTGCCTTGCGTAACTGATCGATGCCCAGACCGGTTTCGCTGGACGTCGTGATAATGTCGGGATGGGCGGCCGGATGCTTGCGCGCCTTCTCCGCCGTCGCTTCCTGCACGGCCTGAAGTTCGCTGGCCTTTATCTTGTCGGCCTTGGTCAGGACCAGATGGTAGCTTACCGCCGCGTCGTCGAGCATCTTCATGATCTCGAGGTCGATGTCCTTCAGCCCATGCCGGCTATCCACCAGCACCAAGGCGCGTTTCAACACCTGCCGCCCGCGAAGATAATCATTGACCAGATAGCGCCATTTACGCGCGATATCCTTGGGTGCCTTGGCAAAGCCGTAGCCGGGCATATCGACCAGCCTCAGGCGGAGCGGCGACCCGACTTCGAAGAAATTGAGTTCCTGCGTTCGCCCCGGCGTATTGGAAGTGCGTGCGAGGTCGCGGCGATTGGTAAGCTTGTTGAGCAATGAAGATTTGCCGACATTGGAACGGCCCGCAAAGGCGACTTCGTCCACCTCCGCCGCCGGCAGATGCTCCAGTCCCGGCGCCGATTTCAGAAATGAAATCGGCCCGGAAAAGAGCTTCCGCGCTACTTCGTCCAGGTCGGGCGCATCCTCGCTCATGTCGCGGCGGCGGGCTCTTTCAGGCCCGGATGGCGGCTGTAGAGCCACTTTTGCTGCGCGATGGTGAGGAGGTTGTTGGTCACCCAGTAAAGCTGCAGCCCGGCAGCGAATGGCGCCATGACGAACATCAGCACCCACGGCATGATCGCGAACACCTGCTTTTGCACCGGATCCATCGGCGCCGGATTGAGTCTGAACTGGAGCCACATCGTCACGCCCAACAGGATCGGAAGGATGCCGAGCGCCAGAAAGGACGGAGGGGTGAAGTTCAGGAATCCGAACAGATTCACCGGAGTCAGCGGATCGGGAGCCGACAAATCCTTGATCCACAGAATGAACGGCTGGTGCCGCATTTCCACGGACAGCATCAGTACCTTGTAGAGCGCGTAGAAGATCGGGATCTGGACCACGATTGGCAGGCAACCCGCCATCGGATTAACCTTCTCCTCCTGATATAATTTCAGCATCTCCTGTTGAAGCTTGGGCTTGTCGTCCTTGTAGCGTTCCTGAAGCGCCTTCATCTTGGGCTGCAGGACGCGCATCGAGGCCATCGACTTGAATTGCTTCTGCGCGATCGGGAACATCAGGGCACGCACGATCAGGGTCAGGCCGATGATCGCCAGGCCGAAATTGCCGATCGCCGCGAACAGCCAGTGGAGCAAGGAGAAGATCGGCTTCATGAACCATCTGAACCAGCCCCAGTCGATCGCCCGCTCGATCTGGGTACCGAGCTCGGTCGAATAATTTTCCAGCAGCTCGATTTCCTTGGCGCCGGCAAACAGATGCGAGCGATAAGTGGAAATCTGGCCCGATGCGACAATAGCCGGGGCGGGCGAGAAATCGGCTACGAAGCCGCCATTGCCGCCCCGGCGGAACGAGGCATCGACGTTGCTGGCCTGGTCGGGAACGATCGCGGCCAGCCAATATTTGTCCGAAAAGCCAAGCCAGCCGCCCCGGGATGCGAAGCGCTGATCGCCGCTTTCGGTAATATCGTCATAATCCCAATCGTAATTGGCCGAGCCGTTGAACACGCCCACCGGTCCGACATGCGTGGTCCAGCTGTCGGGGTCGGCCGAAGCCGCCGCACGGCTGATCAACGAATAAGGACGCGCAGCGACCGCGCCGGCACCAGCGTTGGCGACACTCTGTTCGATCGAGAAGAGATAGCGTTCGTCAACCGACATCCGGATCCGGAACGTCTGGCCCTGGCCATTATTCCAGCTGAGCGTGACGGGCGTCGCCGGTGTCAGCTGCTTACCGCTCGCCGTCCAGACCGTTGCGGGGCCGGGCACGGCGATCCCGTCGCCGCTCCAGCCGAATCCAGCCACATAGGCATTGGAAGAACCGGCGGGCGAAAGCAGGTGGATCGGAGTATCCTTGTTGAGGCTTTCATGTTCCTGGGTAAGCACCAGATCGTCGATCTGAGCGCCGCGAAGATTGATCGAGCCCTGGAGGATAGGAGTCTTGATGGCGACCCGCGGCGTTTCCGCCAGCACGATCCGGCGGTCGCGGATCGCCTTGGGCGCGTCCGCCGCAGGGTCCGCCTGCGGATTGGGAAGGACGACCTCTTTTCCGCGGACGATCTCGGTCGAGGGTGGGTTCGCGGTCGGAAAATAGCGTTCCGAAAGGAAGCTCCAGCCGAACAGCACGATCGCCGACAGGACGATCGCAAGGATCATGTTCCGGGAGTCGTTCACTTAATTCCCCTCATGGTATTGGGTCATAGCCAGATCCCCCCCAGGGGTGGCAACGAAACAGGCGTTTGACGGCGATCCAGCCGCCTTTGAGCGCGCCATAGCGTTCAATGGCATTGATTGCATAGGCCGAGCAGCTTGGCTGGTAGCGGCAGGTGGGCGGCAGCACCAGCGATGGGCCCCTTTGCCAACCCTTGGCGATCAGGATGAGCAGCCTGGCTATCATTGAGCCTCACCTGTGCGGGGCGATGCTGCACCGATCTTTTTCAACGCCTTGGAAAGCTCGGCGGAAAGAAGGTCGAAAGGCCGCTCGATCCCGCCTGCCCGGCCGATCAGGATATGATCCGCCCCAGGAAGACCCTGCTCAGGGATCGTGGCGCGCGCCAATTGACGGAACCGGCGCTTCATTCGGTTGCGAACGACCGCATTTCCGATTTTCTTGGTGACGGTGATTCCTAGGCGCATGGTCGGATCGCCGTCCTTCCGTTCGCGCACCAGAAGGACGAATCCGGGCATGGAGGCTCTTGGCGCCCGATTGGCGGCCAGGAAGTCCGCGCGGCGGCTGATCGTGATCAGCCCCTGGGAAGGATTTAGGCTGACAGCGACTTGCGGCCGCGAGCGCGGCGAGCGGCCAGGATCTTGCGGCCGCCCACGGTCGCCTTGCGGGCGCGGAAGCCGTGACGGCGCTTGCGCACAAGATTGCTTGGCTGGAAGGTGCGCTTCATCGCTCATACCTCGAAAACTTGAATGAAAAGGGCCGCCATATGATTGGCGGCCTCGTTGGGGGCGCGGATAAGGAAAGGAAGCGGCAAAGTCAATCGTCTCCCGCCTTGATCTGCTCCTGCTGCCGCTTGCGCATTTCCTCCCGCTGCCTGGCGCTTCGCCGCCTGAGGCCCCAATCCGCCCAGCGCCCCTTATTGGGGTGCTTGCGCTTGAAGCGGACATATTGGCGCTTGGCCCACTCGCTATATTTGAGCGTCAGGGCAAGACCGCCGGCAAAGACGATCACCCCGCCGGGGCCGGGAAGCACTCCCACCGCCGGCGACGCCAGCATCAACAGGACACCCAGCACGAACAAGGTCGTTCGCACCGCCGGTATTTCGCTCAGGGATTGCCATCGTTCGCGAATATTCATGGGACCTCATGTGGGGACAGTGTATTATTCATGCAAGACGCCTTTTACGGTACTCGACTTCTCTCAACGCTCTCTGCGAAACGAATGTTTCGGCGGGGAATTTGATAATGGTAGCGCATTTCGCCGCTTCACGATTAGCGGGGTCACTTCCGGCAGTTCCAAACCCCTTCGCAACCGGACTTCTAATCAAGCGACCATTATCCAGGCCTGCTAGCTATCGACCGTTTCAGGGAGGGACTGAAGCATTCCGTTATCGGGAGAGTTTTTCGTGTGGCGCACCGGAGCGGTCGAAGATTGGCCGCAGCCATGCGGTAAAACCAGGCCCCGATGACCCGCATTGGAGAAATGGCCATGGCCAGCCGCAACGCCCTTGTTGAAGTCTCCGTATTTTAACCAGCTGCCGGAATTCGCCCGCTGGCTTGTTAGGGAAATAGCTGTCCGGCGCGACGGCAGAACTTCAACGGCCGTCGGCGGCCGACGGAAAGCCGATCTGCTTCATAATCGACAGGCCATCGATCAGATTCCACGATTCCTCGATCATTCCGTCAGGCCCAAAGCGGTGCATCTCCCAGAAGGTCGTGGTAATGCGCTGGTGGGTCGGCGGAATTTCCCAGATCGTTTTCGCGTGCGTCGCACTTGTCGAGCACCAGGCCGCCAGCCAATCGTCCTTCACGACCGTTCGTTCGGTTACCACCTGAACGTCAGGCCAGTCTTCCCGAAAGGATGAAAGGAATTGTTCGATAAATTCCCGGCCTTTTCCCAGGTCCTGGGATCGGATCTGATGATCCAGCGCATAATAACCGATGCAGGTGGGGATATCGCCGGCGTTGAAGGCCGCCTTCGCGGACAAATAATTGTGTAGGTTACGCTGCTCGATCGGGCTTTGCAGATTAGTGGCCATCATCATCCCCCGGCTGGCATTGGACATTTTAAGTCGGTCGCACTTTCAGCAACAAGCGGGAGGCGTACCCGAAATGACTGCCCTGCGTTTGACTGTTCGTCTTGCTTGGCGCGCGACTTAACTGGCGCTCGACTTCTTCGGCGCTCTCTGCAAAACGAATGTTTCGGCGGGGGATTGAATTGATGGTCGCGCATGTCGCCACGGTGGCGTTTCTGGGGCTGGAGGCGCGCGCGGTGGAGGTTCAGGTCCAGATCGCGAGCGGACTGCCGGCATTTATCATGGTCGGACTGCCCGACAAGGCTGTGGCCGAAAGCCGCGAGCGGGTGCGGGCGGCCCTGGCGGCGATCGGCCTTTCGCTCCCGCCTAAACGTATCACCGTCAATCTGTCTCCAGCCGATCTGCCCAAGGAGGGGTCGCATTATGATCTTCCGATCGCTCTTGGACTGCTCGGAGCGATGGGGGCAGTCGATGCCGAAACTCTCGCCGGCTATGCGGTGGTGGGCGAGCTGGGCCTCGACGGCCGGTTGACGCCTTCGCCCGGCGTGCTGCTGGCCGCGATGCACGCTTCGTCTCGTGGCCTGGGCCTGATCTGCCCCGCCGCGCAGGGATCGGAAGCGGCCTGGGCGGGGGATGTCGAGGTCATCGCCGCCCCGGATCTCATCGCCTTGCTCAACCATTTGCGCGGAACTTCGATATTGTCGCCGCCTTCGCCCGGCGAGGCCGATCCTCCCGGCTTTGGTCCCGACCTCGCCCAGGTGAAAGGGCAGGAGACCGCGAAACGGGCGATCGAAATCGCCGCGGCCGGAGGACATAATCTGCTGATGAGTGGCCCGCCCGGCTCGGGCAAATCGTTGCTCGCGGCCTGCCTGCCGGGAATTTTGCCGGAGCTGAATCCGGCCGAAGCGCTCGAAGTTTCGATGATCGCGAGCGTCGCGGGCTCGCTGGCCGATGGAAAGCTGGTCCGCTCCCGCCCTTTTCGGACGCCCCATCACAGCGCATCCATGGCGGCCCTGGTGGGCGGCGGGCTCAAAGTTCGTCCCGGCGAAGTGAGCCTGGCGCACCTCGGAGTGCTGTTTCTAGACGAGCTGCCCGAATTTCAACGCGCGGTGCTCGATTCGCTGCGCCAGCCGCTCGAAACCGGAAAGGTGAGCGTCGCCCGTGCCAACGCCCACGTGACCTTTCCCGCGCGAGTCCAGCTGATCGCGGCGATGAATCCCTGCCGGTGCGGCCATCTGGGCGATCCCGCGCTCGCCTGCTCGCGAGCGCCCCGCTGCGCCGCCGACTATCAGGCCAAAGTGTCAGGGCCGTTGCTCGATCGTATCGACCTGCATGTCGACGTGGCGGCGGTATCCGCTGCCGATCTGGTCCTTCCGCCCCCGGCCGAAGGCTCTGCCGAAATCGCTATGCGCGTGGCGTCGGCCCGCGCAGTTCAGACCGCCCGTTATAAGGGGCACGGCATCCGGACCAATGCCGAAGCGGACGGTGACCTGCTCGATGCCGTCGCCACGCCGGAGGAAGCCGGCCGCAAGCTGCTGGCCCAGGCGGCCGAGGCCATGCGCCTTTCGGCCCGCGGCTTCCACCGCATCCTTCGTGTCGCGCGGACCATCGCCGATCTTGCCGAAAGCGAAGGCGTGACCCGCGTGCACATCGCCGAGGCGCTCAGCTATCGTCGACAGGCGCCCCGCAATTAGAGCGTGTCGATCCAGGCGGCGAGCTCGCCGAGCGTTGCCAGTTCGCGGTAGCGCGGATGATCCTCGGGCGCGTCGGCCGCTTCGTGACTCCAGACGATTTCGAACGGAATGAAAGCGGCATAGGCGCCGGCCTCCAGCGCCGGCAGGATGTCGGAACGCATCGAATTGCCTGCCATCACCGCCTGTTCGGGCGCCGCCCCATAGCGTTCGAATACGCGCCGATAGGTGTCCGCTTTCTTGTCGCTGACGATTTCGACGCCGGAGAAACATTCGCCGAGGCCCGAGGCGGCGAGCTTGGCCTCCTGGTGATAGAGATCGCCTTTGGTGAGGAGGATGAGGCTGCCGCGTTCGGCCAGAGCGTCCAGCGCCTCGCCTACACCGCCCAGCATCTCGACCGGGTGCGACAGCATGTCCTTGCCGAGGGAGAGGATGCGGGCGACCGTAGCGGGCGGAAGCTTGTCGCCCGCGATTTCGTGCGCAGTCTCGATCATCGAAAGCACGAAGCCCTTGGCGCCATAGCCATAAGCGGGGAGGTTGCGATGCTCGGCCGCTTCGAGCCGTTCTGCGACCGTCCCCGCATCGGCGAAGGGCGCGAGCAAATCGGCAAAAGCCTCGGAAGTCCGCCGGAATATGGTTTCATTATGCCAAAGCGTGTCGTCGGCATCGAGGCATATGAGGCTGATCGTCATGGGGCGGCGAAATGGCTCAAACGGCTTGCGGATACAAGCGTGAGAAACGATGTCTTCCTGATCCCTGGCCGAAATCCTGACTGGGCTGAATTTTCGCCTGGCTGAAAAAGCTGCAGGTGGAAGTTGCAGCCTGCCTGCGGCTTCGCTAGGCACTGCGCGCTGCCTCCGTGCCCCTGTGGCGGAATTGGTAGACGCGCTCGACTCAAAATTGCGTTTGGCCTAAAAAAATAAGGCAAAAACTCCGTAAAACCAATGGTTTAGCTAAGGACGAGACCTCCAAAAAGACTTACACATGTCTTACACATTTTGGAGTTCTCACAATGCCGGTAGAAACCCATCTCCTGATGGACGGAGCGCTTCACGTCTATCGGCGTGAGAACAGCCGCTTCTGGCAGTGCGCAACCTACCTGGGCAGTCAGAACCATCGGCAGACAACCAAGGAGGTCAGCCTAGCTGCCGCCAAGGATTTCGCGCGCGACTGGTATATGGAGCGTTGCGTCGAGGATCGCCAACGCCGACGCGGTGGCGCTGCCTTGCTGGACGGTGCCGTCCAGCCACTTATCGCCGGACCCGGCGCGCCGACCGATGGTCGGCGTCGGCGAACGCCAACCGGCCCCAGCTTCGAGGATGCCGCTACTGCCTTCACCAATGAGTTCGAGGTTATCACCCTAGGCGAACGCAATGCCGGATATGTGAAGTCGAAGTCCGATCTCATCCGAGTTCACCTCCTGCCGTTCTTTGGCGATACGGCCCTTGAAGACATCACGGCTGGCAAGGTGCAGGAATACAGGTTTCATCGTCAGACATCCCGCGTCGACCCGAAAACCGGCAAGCCGAAGAAACCCGCCCGCGCGACTTTGCATGGCGAGATCGTCACGCTTCGTCAGGTGTTGAAGACCGCCAATCGCAAGGGCTGGATTGCTGCGATCCCGGATATGTCCGCGCCCTATAAGACATCTGGCAAGGTGGAGCATCGCGCGTGGTTCTCGCCCGAGGAATACAAAATGCTTTATGAAGCGACGCGCGAACGGGCGAAGAACCCGCCAAAGCCTCGGTGGCGCGAGGTCTGCGAGACCTTTCACGATTATGTTCTGTTCATGGGCAACACCGGGCTTCGTCCCGATGAGTCCGCGCGACTCGAGCTGCGGGACGTCAAGATCGTGAACGACGAGTCGACTGGTGAGCGCATTCTGGAGATCGAGGTGCGCGGCAAGCGCGGTGTTGGTTTCTGCAAGTCGATGCCCGGTGCGATCCTGCCCTTCGAGCGGGTCCGCAAGCGCAAACAGCTAAAGCCGACCGACCGCATTTTCGGGAAGTCGCCTCGCGAGTTGATGAACACCGTTCTCGACGAGCTCAACCTGAAGTTCGACCGCGATGGCCATGTCCGCACCTGTTATAGCTTGCGGCATACTTATATCTGCCTTCGATTGCTCGAAGGCGCGGACATTTATCAAGTCGCCAAGAACTGCCGCACCAGTGTCGAGATGATCGAGAAGTTTTATGGGCGGCATTTGAAGAACAACATTGATGCTTCTGCCGTCAACGTTCGGAAAGTACGGCCTAAGCCGCCCGCCGTCCGGAAGAAGGCGCCGAAGCCAACATCATAGCTTCGTTTTCTATGTTTGGCGTTGCGTGTTTTGATGGCGGCGCTATAGGCGTGTCGCCATGCCCCAGTGGTGGAATTGGTAGACGCGCTGGATTCAAAATCCTGTTCCGAGAGGAGTGCCGGTTCGACTCCGGCCTGGGGCACCATCCATAAAAGCAGGATCTAAAAAGCCCTCCGCACGGGGGCAGGAGCCTGCATCAGCGGATCGCCTGGGGTCGCACGTCCCGCGCTCCGCTGCGCGAAATGACAATCGAAGGGTATTGTCATGCTGGCACTTGGCATCCTGTCCGGGATGCGGCCATCGCCAAAAACTAGCGCCGCGAAGCGCCCGCTCTCGTTGATTGATTAGCAATCGCCTTATCAATCATAATCGGGCATACCGTGATTGATAGAAAGGCATCCTATCGATCATGCGTTGGAATTGGCAGCTTCCTGACTGGCCCGATTTTCGCTTCGACGCGGAGCGCATTCGCTCGGCTGAGGAGCAATTCCTGAAAGGCTCCGGCGTCGTCATCGGGTCGCTGCACCACCTCGATGCCGATAAACGCGACGGCCTGACGATCGAACTAATTTCGCAGGAGGTCGTCGATAGCTCCGCCATTGAAGGCGAAATCCTCGACCGCGCCAGCGTCCAGTCGTCGCTTGCAAAGCATCTCGGCTTTGCCGCCGACCAGCGCCGCGCCAGCGCGGCGGAAGCCGGAGCCGCCGAACTCATGGCCGATGTTTATCATAACCATGCCTCGCCGCTCCACGATCGGACCCTGTTCGCGTGGCACGCGATGCTGATGAACGGTCGCCGCGACATTGCCAATGTGGGGCGCTACCGGACGCACGAAGACGCAATGCAGATTGTATCGGGCACCATTCACGAGCCGCGTGTACACTTTGAGGCCCCGCCTTCGACAATCGTTCCGAGTGAAATGTCGCGCCTCATAGCGTGGTTTAATGACAGCGCACCGTCGTCGCAGAATGCGCTACCAGCGATCACCCGTGCCGCAATCTCGCATTTGTGGTTCGAGAGCATCCACCCGTTCGAGGACGGCAACGGCCGCATCGGGCGCGCGATTGCCGAGAAGGCTTTGGCGCAATGCTTGGCAGCTCCGACGCTGACGGCGCTCGCTGAGACGATCCACCGACACCGCAAGGCCTATTACGCCGCACTTCAGCTCGCGAGCCAGAGCAACGTCATTGACGCCTGGTTGGCATGGTTCGCCAATATCGTCATCGAGGCGCAGGCAAGGACAATCACCCGCATTCGCTTCCTGATCGACAAGACGCGCTTGCTCGATCGCTTGTGCGGGGCGATTAACGAGCGGCAGGAGAAGGCCCTGCTTCGCATATTTCAGGAGGGGCCGGATGGATTTGAGGGCGGGTTGAGCGCCGGGAACTACCGAACAATCACCGATGCCAGTCTGGCAACCGCGACACGCGATCTGAGCGATCTTGTCGAAAAAGGCGCCCTAATCCGCACTGGCGAGCGCCGCTATGCGCGCTACCGGCTTGCTGTCGATCAGGATTCTGATCCCAAATGAAACTACCATGCCCTTTGTTGATTGCGGGTAATTGCCTTCGATGGCTAGAACCAACTCGTGTCAGACAACGATAAAATCGAATCCTTCATCGCCGAATGGGCGCCGACCGGCGGCTCCGAACTCGCGAACACGCAAAGCTTCGTCAACGGCATGTGCGCCCTGATCGGCGTCGATGCGCCCAAAGGCAGTCGCACCGACGACGTCCACAACGACTATGTGTTCGAGCGCCGCGTGTTCCAGAAAGAAGCCGACGGCACCGAGAGCTTTGGCCGTATCGACGCCTATAAGCGCCATTGCTTCGTGCTAGAGGCCAAGCAGGGCAGCGATGCCGACCGCAAGGCCGCCGAAAAGGGCGAAGCTGACCTCGACATTTTCGGTCAGACCGCCGCCACCCGCTTCAAGCGCGGCACAGCAAAGCGCGGCACCCCGACCTGGTCGAAGGCAATGGTCGAGGCACGCGGGCAAGCTGAACGCTATGCCAAGGCGCTGCCCATAGATCATGGCTGGCCGCCGTTCCTGCTCGTCACCGATGTCGGCCACTGCATTGATGTCTATGCTGATTTCAGCGGCACCGGAAAGCAATACACACAGTTTCCCGACGCAGCCCGCTTCCGCATCGCGCTCGACGATTTGCGCGAAGAAGATGTCCGCACCCGCCTTGCCACGATCTGGACCGACCCGCTCAGTCTTGATCCGTCAAAGGAAGCCGCCCGCGTCACCCGCGAGATTGCCGGGCATCTGGCCGAACTTTCCAAACGCCTCGAAAAGCGCGAGCAAAACCCCACCCGCGTCGCTGATTTCCTAATGCGCTGCCTGTTCACGATGTTTGCCGAGGATGTGAAGTTGATCCCGGAGGGCAGTTTCACCAACTTCCTCGCCCGGATGAAGACTCGCCCTGAGAATTTCGCGCCCAACCTGTCATCGCTGTGGCAGGCGATGGACAAAGGCGGATTGGCCGGGGTGCTGGGCGACGCGGGCGAAACCGTGCTGCGCTTCAATGGCTATCTGTTCAAAGATATCACCGCGATTGCGCTCAATGCCGACGAGATCGGCCTGTTGATCGAAGCGGCATCGCACAAGTGGAACCATGTCGAACCCGCGATCTTCGGCACGCTGCTTGAACGCGCGCTAGATGGGAAGGAACGCGCCAAGCTCGGCGCGCATTACACCCCGCGCGCCTATGTCGAACGGTTGGTGATGCCGACGATCATGGAGCCGCTGCGCGCCGATTGGGCCGGGGTGCAGGCCGCGGCCGGTCATTTGATCGAGGCGGGCAAGGCCGATGAAGCGCACGACGTGATCGAGAAATTCCACGCACAGCTCGCGCAGACCAAGGTGCTTGATCCCGCGTGCGGCACCGGCAATTTCCTTTATGTCGCGCTCGCCCGGATGAAGGAGCTGGAGGGCGAAGTGATCGGGCGGCTTACCGAACTTGCGCCCGAAGGTGAAAAGCAGACGGTGGCTGAACTGAGCGGCCACACCATCACGCCCGAAAACTTCCTCGGCATCGAGATCAACCCGCGCGCCGCGGCGATTGCCCAGCTCGTGCTGTGGATCGGTTATCTGCAATGGCATTTCCGCGTGAATGGCGAAGGCAAGGTTCCGCCCGAACCGGTGCTGCGCGATGTGAAGACCATTAAAAACGGTGATGCGTTGATCGACTGCGAGAAAAAGATCTTAGAACGCGACGAGCAAGGTAACCCACTTACTCGCTGGGATGGTGAGACGAAGAAAAAACACGCCGTTACGGGGAAAGAGGTTCCTGACCAAGAGGCCCGCGTCGAGGTTTATCGGTATGTGAAGCCCCGGCCAGAAAAATGGCCCAAAGCGGATTTTATCGTCGGGAATCCGCCTTTTATCGGCAAAGGAAAGCGGGCGGTTGAGTATCTTGGGCGTCCATATCTGACCGCCCTCAAATCAGCTTCAAAAGTGAAGTTATCGGCCGACTATGTGATGCACTGGTGGGACCGAGCGGCAAATTTGGCGCGCACAAAGCAGTTGAGGCGTTTTGGCTTTATAACGTCCGCAACGATTACACAGCAATTCAACACGAAAGTCGTCCGTCAGCATGTCGAGGCTGTCCAAGGCGGACTTTCGATATCGTATGCGATAGCCGATCATCCGTGGGTTGATGAAAAGGGTTCTGCGGCAGTCAGGATAGCCATGACTGTCGGGGCTGCCGGAAAAGCCGACGGTCGACTGCTGCAAATCGTTGATGAAAGCGACGCTCCCGACAGCATTCAGTTTTCGGAGCAGACTGGCCCGATCAGCGCGACACTGAATATCAGCAATGATGTCAAATCAGCGAAGCCGTTGAAGGCAAACGATGGCATTTGCTCGCCGGGGATAAAAACCTTTGGCGCGGGCTTCATCATTGATGGCGCGCTCGCTCAACGGTGGATTTCACAGCTCACACCGCAGGAGCTTGTCGTCCTCAAGCCCTATTTCGGGGGCAAAGATGTGACAGACCGATGGAAAGGGAAGTATGTAATTGATGTCGATCACTTGGAAGAGGACGCCCTCCGCAGCGATTACCCGACCTTCTACAGCCACATTTTCAACCATGTGAAACCCGAGAGGGACGAGAACAACGAAGATAGCCGTAGGCTTCAGTGGTGGAAATTCGGTAGGCGCAATACGGAATTACGCGGGGCGCTTGCTGGGTGCGAGCGATTCATAGCCACCACAGAAACTGCAAAACACCGCTTTTTTGTTTTTCTCGAACCACCGCAATTCCCAGAAGGTGGATTGGTGGTGGTGGCAAGCTCCGACGCATTCTTCCTCGGTATTCTTTCGAGCAAAATTCATTTGGTTTGGATGCAGCGCGCGAAGGGCGCGCTGGAAACACGTCCCAGATACAACAAGCAGAGATGCTTTGATCCATTCCCGTTCCCGGCAGACGCCCCCGAACCACTCAAGGCCCACATCCGCGCAGAGGCAGAGGCGCTCGATGGCCTGCGCAAGCAAGTGCTGGCCGCGCATGGCGATCTGACCCTGACCAGCCTCTATAATGTTCTGGAAGCACTGAAAGCAGGCCGAGCGCTGACCGACAAGGAACGCGACATCCATGATCGCGGGCTGGTGACGCTAATCCGCCAGCATCACGACGCCATAGATACTGCCGTTGCCGAAGCCTATGCTTGGCCCGCCGAATTGAGCGATGAAGACATCCTCACCCGCTTGGTCGCGCTCAACAAGACCCGCGCCGCCGAAGAGGCAAAGGACGTGATCCATTGGCTCCGCCCCGAGTTCCAGGCACTGGGGGCAGTCGCTCCGCAAGTCAACGCCACGCTCAATCTCGGCGACGCCCCGGCATCCGCACCCGCAACCATCATCCCCTGGCCCAAGACGCTCGCCGAACAAGTCAGCGCCGTCGCCGCGATCCTCGCTGCCGCACCAATTCCCCAACACCCCCGCGACATCGCCCGCGCCTTCGACGGCAAACGCGCCGCCAGCGTCACACCAGTGCTCGATGCACTGACCGCCATCGGTCAAGCACGGAAGCTGGGGGATGGGCGCTATGCGGCGTGAAACCCAGGCAGCGCTGACACGATTTCTTCGTCATCAAACCAGTTGTTCGCGACGACGTGTGCCCTCACGGCAGAGGGGTCCAAGGAGTAAGCGACAAGAGCAAGGCTCGATTTGGCTCGGCTGCAAGTCACGTAAAACAGCCGCCGCGTGCGATCGAGTGATGTTTCTCGGCCTTCTTGTTCGTTTTTCTGGTCGGCGGCACTCCGCGCTTTGGCTCCAAGCAGCTTGTCATAGCCGAAGAGAAAACCTCTAGCGTCCCCGTCATCCATCAAGACCATAACGCGATCAAACTCTAATCCCTTTACGCCTTGATGCGTGTCGAACGATGCCTCTCTCGCGACGTAAGCAGCGTAAGGTCTGATTACCGAGAAGGAGCAGTTCAGGAAGCTGAGAAGCGCTTCGAGATTTTTGCCGACAGGGTCTTCCTCCTCATCTTGCAGAGATTGGGCGGGCTCCGCTTCTTTGGCGGCCAATGCCGCCTTCAGGCTGTCGGGTATGACAAAGAGGTTGCTGCTGGCGACGTTAGCGAGGATCGCCGCACAAGTCGGCACGCCCTCCGCCCATAATGCCATCAAGCCATCGATAGCGCTTTGAGCCGAGCGGAGTTGGTCTATCGGCTTCTCGGAGCCTTTCAGGCTTTCCTTGCTCAAGAGCGGCGAGTTTTCCCGGACAAGTCTGGTTGCGGCGAATTTGTCGTCCCGCTGCTGAGCCTGGACAAGGGGAAGGACGTTGTGAGTAAAAAACCGGGTCGCGGCAAAGCTGCCATCCAAAAAGCTCGTCCGGAACTCATCGACCGATGCAAGTGCTTCAAATAAGTCTTGGAAGCCCATGCGCTTGGCTGCCATGTGGTGTTCAAGCGTCAGAATTTTACACTTGCTGCGGTCGGTCCAGTCGCCGTCGCCCGTGAGCGCGGCCATGTAATCCCTGACACGATCTTCGATCGCTGGCTTGTCTTCGACATCGACCGGAAACACGAACAGCCTCGCCCAGCCTTCGGCGGAATCGCCACGCGGTTCCTGCTTGTGATTGTCGGCGCCATCCCGAATCTGATTGATCAGGCGCACGATCCGCTGCGGACTGCGGTGGTTTAGTTTCTTTTCGGGGGTCGCCCAATCTTCGGGAATTATGGTCTCGATTCGCTCTTTCCCGTCCGGGTAAATGCGCTGCATCGTGTCGCCGATAAGCCCCAGCGCGAACCGGCCCGCGTGCGCCTGCTGCACGGCAAGAACAGCGTCTATCAGCGCCTTGTTTGTGTCCTGGCTCTCATCGATCAGCACAAAAGGATATTTCTCAACGAACATGCGCTGCATCAGCGGCTTCGTCAGCAGGAAGGTCGAGAATATCTTGATGACTTCGCTATGATTGAGGGCATTGCGCTCCCGATTGTCGCTGTTCGGATTATAGGTGAAGGTCTTGAACTCATCTAACCGCGACAGGCGGCGCTGCTTGGATTCGATCTGAGCAAGCCGCGAAGCAGATGCTTTCGTGCCCACGCGGCCTTTCTGCTCTTCCTCGGTGATCTCAGCGATTTCCTGTTGAAGATTGGTTCGAAGCCATTCACGAATGTCTATGTTGAAGCTCTGAATCTGCAACCACGCGAAGCTATGAATGGTTTTTATCACGAAGAGCGGATCGAACTCTGTGCGGCGCGTGATCTCGTCGCACGCCGCGTTGGTATAGGTGATCACGGCGACCTGTCGCCCGCGCAGACGGAGCGTATCCCGGTAGCGGAAGGCAATATGCTTTAGCGCGTTCACTAGCGACCGGGTTTTCCCCGATCCCGCTCCCGCGAAAAGAAAGAAGCTTTTCGGACACTCCAGATTCAAAAGCTCGGCGAGCTCCGTTTCGACGTGATCGTCGAGCGTGATGTTTGATCCCGTCTCTGTACCTCCCGTCACGCGTCGACCTCTACTGCACCTGCGTCGGGGAGGGCGAGCTGTTCGGCGCTGCCGATTTGGGCAAGGCCAAGTTCTAACTGCTTGTGCTCAAGCTTCTCCGCCAGCCAAAGCAACCCTTCACGGATGTAGGTCGGTGGCTTGAGCGCGATTGGGTCCGCGATCTCGAGAAGATCCAAGGCAAATTCGGCTTTGCTACCCTTATCGAGTGCCGCCTTGAGCGCGGTTGCAAGAGCATTGAAGTTCGCACTATTCGCGATCTCGGTACGAAATTTGGCGATCAGGCCGGTTCCCGGCAACGTGGCGAAAAGCGCCAAGTTCTCGGTTACGACCGCATCCTCCAGGGTATAGGCCAGCGCCTCGACGGTCGCGCCTTTGAATTCGACTTGAATTGGGCACTGGTATGCAACGCGGATGGCAAAGTTCTCCGCTGCGTAAGACTTGATCTTGTCGGCTTCGGCCTTATCGAGCAGCTCGTCCAGAGCCAGTATGGCGGGCCACCAAGTTTTCAGGGTGTGATTGCGAGTGGTGTAGCCGGCGCCCCTCATTGGCACCGCGCTGCTGCCGGCGGCGTCACAAGAATCGATGTCCGTGACAATGAGCGTCACAAGGCCGATCTTTTCGATCAGTTTGCGCAACTTGTGGGCGTGACTGCCGCCGATCTCTAGCCAAGTGATGTAGCTTTCGGAGAGATTCGCAAACTCCGGATGAGTATTCACGAAGTTGGGCACCAAAATACGTTCGGCGGGCCCTTCGATCAGGACGGCCGCGTCCGCGAAGAATAGATCGCAATGTGTGACTTTCAGGTAGCGTGTGACGAAGCGTTTGGTGTCGGGATCGGCGCCGAAGGCGTTTTCGAGGTTCACCACGCAGGCCGTGGGGATAGAGTTCGCCCCGCCCGGCAAACGGCGGAAGTAGCGCAGCGAGTCAAAATCGCATTCTTGAGCGATATGGCTGGAATGCGTGCTGACAACCATCTGCGTGACGAAATTCGTGCCGCCCCCCAGCTCATCATGATTCCTGAGAATTTTGTGCGCTTGTCGGATAAATACCTGCTGCACCTGCGTATGCAGATGCACTTCGGGTTCTTCAATTAGGACAAGATGCAACGGCGGAATAATCGAGTCGTCGGCAGCCTTGTGCTTGGCTTTGCCCACGCGCATCCAACTATCGCGGAATGCCATGAGGCGAAACACCATTGAGATCAGATTTTGATAGCCCAGCCCGTTTGAATCCTCGGGCAGAAACAGATCGACGGTGTTTTCGCCATCTCCCATCGGCACGACAAACTGCACGGCCGTATCGTGATTGAGGCCTTCGACAGGACGCAGGCGCGTCGAAATATTCAATTTCGGATCGGTGACACCCGGATAGCCAAGTTTGTGCATTTCCTTGAGAGGGCTTTTGAACCCATCACTCAGCCGTAGATTGAAAGCCTTTTGCGCGTCCTCGATTGCCTTGAGGGCCAGTAAGTCTTGGGCGTCAGGATTTTCGTATGGGTCGAGGTGCCGCGTATAATATTGTCTGAGTTGGACAGACAACTTACGCGATCCAGCTGGGCTCGTCGTCGCATTTTCATCTGGCCCGGCTTCCTCGCCCGCATGGCCGAAACCTCGCTGTGCGCTGATTTCGTCGATGCGTATTAGACCCCGAAAAGGGTCGCCATCAATCGGTTCGCTACCATTCAAGAGTTGGGGCTGCGCGACCCCGTGTTCGGGATCAACGCAGGCGGCTGGATCGAGGACATAGGACTTGATCGTGAAAAAGCTGGTCAGACGCCGGCTCAGAAATTCGACAAGGTTTTGCGGCCAGATCGAGACCTGGAATGACTCGGCGGCTTCACCCTGTTGCTGTGCGAGTGCCGCACCAGCGGCTTGCAGCGTCAACGTCTCGGCGCGCGCGTTAACATAATCCTTCTGCAACTCCGCAGCGTCTTTGGGCTCAAGGCGCATTCGAACGCCAAGCCGCCCGCCATCCCAATCCAGCGTCGGCAGTATGTTCTGAACGTAATGAACTTCATCATCGGCGACGTGCAGCCACACGTCCAGAAACGGGAGGACAGCATCCCAATCCGACGCCGGCATCTCCTGTTGCGCAGCTTGGGCCGTTTCCCAGGCCTGCCCCATCGTGTTGATGGCGGGCCAATGCGAGAGCGTAAAGTCGTTGAAACAGAATTTAGATCGCTCACGATCGACCAAAAAATAACGCAGCGCCGTGATCGCGGAGGTCTTTCCACTGTTATTTGCACCAACGAACACCGTCTTTGCAGGGGATAGCCCAATCCGCGTTGAAATCAGTTTTCGAAAGTTCGCGATTTCAACAAATTCAATGCGCATAACGGCCTCTCCAAGCGAAGAAAGGCGATTTGCACTCGGATAGCCGACGTCGGTGGGCCGATGGGTTTTGCAATCTGATTGTTCGCATTTCTATCAGTTCCCTCTTTTCGCCGACAAGGATCGCTAAAGCCCCGTCCCGGCATCCGTATTCTGATCATAATCCATCGGCAGCATCCGTGTGTCTCCGAGCCGCGGGTAGTGCTCGTTGAGCAAATTCATGAATCCGCCCCAGCTCTTGCTTACCTTCATGAGCGCGATCGTTGCGCCCAGGTGCTCCTTGAGCTTGGGATAGCCGATGTTGGATGTCAGGCTTTGGAAGAACTTGGCCGTCGGGCGGCCTCCCTCATTGCGGGGTGTTACCCGCTGAAGTTCGGCGAGGACCCCCGGTGCCAGGCGCTTATAGATGACGTCGTTTGTGAGGATCCCGAAATACCGTGGGCGCTGCACCGACGACGATGAGAATTCCAGCCCACGCAAACGGAACATCTGCTCGTAGAATTCGGCCGGGAACGTTTGAATCCAGGCTTGCAGTTCCTTCGCGATGAACGCTTCGAGGATCTTGGACAGCGCGTCCTTCTCGCGGTCGCGTTGATAGCCGGTCGCTTCGTCGACCAGCGCGACGATACCGACACGGGCGAAGCCTCGGATAAGAATCTCGCACTTGGCTGCGATACCCAATTGCTGCTTTTGCAACGCGCCTGCTTCACGCGCTTTTAGAACCGCTTCGCAAAGATCGTGAAGCAATGTCGCTTCAAAGCCGTTAGCTCGCCCGCCTTCCGGCGTGATGAAGGAAATCGGATTGGCAAACCGTTCAGCAATTTCGTTCGAGATGAACGGATTTACTGATTTCCTCGATACGAAGAGCTCAAGCCGATTCATCCCGGCGATCATCGACCCCCCCCGTGCCATGCCGAGTGCGCCGGCGAAACCACCTTGGCTGAGCACTCGGGTGCCATCTTCCAACACAAAGCAGGGAAGTTCGGCGTCACCAATTTTCAGGGGGTGATTTGACGAGCCGTGGGTGGCCTTTAGCATTTTCTTGCGGTCCCACCGGGCCTTGGCCGCTTTGCTCGCGATTTCACGGCGCTCGGCTGGGTTGAGCAGCTTCATCCTGGCGTGGCCGCCCTTTGCGCGCCCTACCGGCAATCCGGGATTGGTCTCGTTCATGATTCGCATATGCAAGCTATTGACCACTATTGCTAGCATAAAATAAAACATGCTAACATTTCTGGCTTTTGCTCGCACGATCTAGCTGCGGGGTACTAGATCAGGAGCCAGTAAACGAGTGCGTGTCCTGCCTGCGGGGAAGCCCGCACCGCGCTCTATTGCGCAACCCCGTCTGCGCGGGCTTGCTCCACCGAGCCGCCTTTGGCGTCTCGGCCAGTCGGTGACGATCGCATGGCGTGAGGAAAGAAGAGCGGCCGTAAGTTGAGCGGGAGAATTTAGGGACGCGCTCTGTTCCGCGCTGCGCGCTCCTAAGGGCGCGGCGTTTTCGTGCTGACCCGCTGGCGCTCTCGCCTCTCTCCTTGCCGGGCGGGGGCCTGACGCGCGCTCGCTTCGACTGGCGGCGCTGCGCTGTCGCGCAACAGCCTTGTCGCGCGCTCGGCTTGCAGTCACGCCGCCCGTCCGCGTCGCGCCGTGCAAGGGCGCCATTTCTGTGCCGCGTTGCGGCTGAGGGAGGCTGACGCATCCGTTTCTTTGTCCGAGCGGGAACGCCAAGGGCTTTGCCCTCTCGTTCCCAAAGCAGAATAGCCGCCCCCGTGTGGCGGTCGCTGCGCGCCCGCTGGCCCGCGCCAAGGGCGGCGATTCGGCTTTCCCTCCCCCTCCCATCCTCGCCGGAAGGCAGAGCCGCATGTCGCAGCCAGTGCGGCTTCGCCTGAGGGAAGGAAGGTTTCAGATGACCGATTTGCTGTTGAACTATCGTGCTTGCGGCGCGGAGTGCCGCGACGATTATCTGCGCGGTGTCGCCAACGAGAATGGCTTGCCGTTGGAGTGCGTTCAGAAAATCGCGGAGCGGCTCGGCGAGCGTGAGGATTTCGGGGCGCTGATCCTGATTTGCGAAGGACGGCGGGGGCGTGTGCAATGAGCGTCGCCCTTGCCACAGCGCGCGAGCAGACCGCGCGCATCGCCCGTTTGAACGACCTTGCCCGCAGCGCGAGGGGGGTTGCTTGCACCGCCGTTGCGACAGCCGGGTTCCGGTCGCTGCCCGAGGCCGACCAGTCTTGCGTCCGTGAATTGATCGAGACGTTCGATGCCTTCGCCGAGGACAACGACCCGCACGGCGAGCGGGATTTCGGGACGATCTACCAGCTTGGTGATGGTCACTGGACGACCGAGCGCCCGCGATTGCGCGAGGATGAGCGCGAACGGGTGTTCTGGAAACTCGATTATTACGACCGTGCGATGCGGTTCGCCAGCGAGGACGCCGCCGACCCCCGCGTCACGCGGCGCGTCCTGACCATCATGCTTTCCGATGAATATTGAGCGGAGGCGAGGCCATGAAGCGCAAAGACCTCCCCGCCGTCACGCCGCCCGCCCCCGATCAGGTCATGATTCCGGGCATCGCGCCCGTCAGCATGGGCGAACGGCTTGGCTGGCTTGCCGCGCAGCCGATGCAGCCCCGCCGTGAGCAGCGCCCGCTCGACATCGGGTTTTGGAACCCGATGCGCGACCAGATCGAGATGTTCTGACTTGCCAGTTTTCAACCATTTTCAGGAGTGTTTCCAATGACCCTACAGACCGTAAAACTTTCGCAGCTTCGCCTGTCGCCGCTTAACGTGCGGCGCGTGAAGCCCAAGGCCATCGACCAGCTTGCCGCCGATATGCTGGCGCACGGCCAGTTGCAGAACCTTGTCGTTTACGCCGAGGGCAATCGCTTCGAGGTTGCCGCCGGAGGGCGGCGCTACCGCGCCTTCAAGCAGCTTGAGAAGGCCAGGGCGATTCCGTCCAGCCATCCGGTCAGTGTTGACGTGCGCGACAAGGCCGAGGCGGTCGAACTGTCTTTGGCCGAGAATGTGAGCCGCGAGGACATGCACGTTGCCGATGCAGTGATCGCTTATGGCGATCTCCACGCCGAGGGTAAGTCGCCCGAGGATATTGCGGCACGGTTTGGCGTGGCATTGTCTTACGTCAGGAAGGTGTTGCGCCTGTCGGCATTGCAGCCTGACGCGCTCGCCTGTCTCGCGCGCGATCAGATCGGCATGGAGGCGGCACAGGCACTGACCCTGACCGACGATCACGACCGCCAGCTTGAGGCGTTGAAGCGGTTTGGCAACAGCGCGCACCAAATCCGGCGAATGCTGACCGAAGAGAAGATCGGCACCGACCATCCGCTGTTTTTGTTTGTCGGGCACGATGCCTATGCCGCAGCGGGCGGCACGATCACCGCCGACCTGTTTGCGGAAGGCGGCGACGGCTATGCAGACGACCCCGCATTGATCGAGACGCTGGCCACCACCAAGATGGCCGAGGTCGAAGTGGGCTATCGCGGCGACGGCTGGAGCGATGTTCGGGCATCGCTTGAACGACCCGACGACTATTACAACCTTGTCACTGTCCACGCCGAAGGGAAGCGCGAGCCCACCGACGCCGAAGTGGTCGAGCGCGCGCGTATTCAGGACGCGGCGGACGTGCGCCTTGCCGAACTGGGCAAGGGCAACCAGTGGGGCGACAGGGTGTTCAACGGATTGGAGCGCGAAGCCCGCATCCTTGAAACCCGCCTGTGCGTGTTCGCCGACGCGCAGAAGGCAGACAGTGCGATGGTGCTGTTCGTCGGCAATAGCGGCGAGGTCGAGGCCAAGGCTATCCGCACCAAGCGGATTGCCAAAGGCGGCAGCGGCGATGCACCGGCCATCAAGCCCGATTATTCGGGCGCGATGATCGAGACACTATCGAAGATCAAGACGCTCGCCGTGCAGGAAGCGGTTGCTACCAATCCCGCGCTTGCGCTCGACATCTTGCTCGATTGTCTTGTCGGGCAGGGCATCCACCGCGAACCGTCCTATTACTCGCCGCTGTCGCTTCGGCTCGAAGGGTTCAATGCCGCCGTTCCCGACGACATGATGACCCTTGGCGACATTGCGTCGGTCGATGAGATCGGCGGCAGCGACTTCGCCGCCATGCCCGAGGTCAACCGGTTCGCGGCCATTCAGGCAATGGACGCCGACGCCAAGGGGCGGTTGCTGGCGTTGCTTGTTGCGCGCCAGATCAACGGCGGCGAGCCGTCCGGCTCGCGCCGCGACCGTCGCCACCAGCGGTTCGACCAGATCGCGTTCGCCAGTGGCGTCGATATGGTCGGCAAGTGGCAAGCGCCGGTCGCTTTTTACGACCGGCTCAAAAAGCCTATTATTGGGAAGATCATGACCGAGGTGCTCGGCAAGGCCGCCGCCGAAAATTGCGCGAAGATGAAGAAGGGCGAACTTGCCGCCGCCGCCGCCGAGCGGATGGCAGGGAAGGGATGGCTGCCGCCCGCGCTTGTGATCGCGGAGCCGCCCGTCGAGGTCGCGCAGGAGCGAGCCGCGTTCGACGACGATGAAGGCAGTGAGGACGGCGAGGCCGTCGAGTTCGAGGAGGAAGAAGCGGCTTGAATCGAGAGGGCGGGCCGAGCGGCCCGCCCTCATTTTCTTGTTCCCGATTCCCCTAATTAAGTGTTCGCGCGGCCCGTCTCTGCTGGACGGGCAAAGGCCGGACGTTCCGACCGGCCTCAAATCGGCACGGCAGCTTATGGCTGCCGTGCCGATTGCGCGCGAAGGATAGCGAGGGAGCCGCTTCGCGTTTAGGGGAATGGCGTGATCGAGCCTCCTGAATCGCCCTGTGTTGAGGTCTGCGCGCTCGATTCGCGCGCAGTGCTTTGCACCGGCTGCGGTCGCACCATCGCCGAGATCGGCGAATGGGGCGGCGCGACTGCCGAACGGCAGTGCGCGATACTTGCCTTGTTGCCGAAGCGGATGGCGCAGCTCGCCGCCGGAAAGCCGGTCATGCTGTGATCGTCATTCCGCCGCCCTTGTCGGGATCATGCCTAACCGAAAGCAATCGCCGCTCTTGATGATGCCGCTGCCGTGGTTGTGGCGGATCGCCGGGATCGGTTGAAGGTCGCGGTGCTGCGCGCAGTGCGTGTTGGTGGGCGGCGAGACTATTCAGGTGAACGCGGCCTGGCGGCACCGTAGGTGGCGGTTGAGCTGGCACCGGCTGTGACATCGCGGACCTTGGTGTCGATACGGCCAGAACCAATCGCGCGAAAGATCGGCAGCTTCTCTTGTCCGGGGTTGCAGAACGATTTCCTTGTTTGCCGGTTTCGTGGCCGCGCGCGTCGCCTCATACGATCAAGCAAAAAACCGGACGCCTCCCAATGCCCGCCAAGGCGGGCGGGGCGTCCTACGGTTTCCACCCCATTGCATGGGGCAGAGCCTCCGTTTTTTGGCTGGATCGCGGCTCCTCCGCGGCCCCCTTGAAGACCGTCAGGAAATCACCTGCGCAACCCAAGACGGAGTAAGACCCATGCAGAACATCGCAGAATTTCGGATCATCGGCCGCATCGGCAAGGTCGAGGTTAAAGAGAAAGTCACTTATCTTTCGGTGGCCTCGAACTACAACCGCAAGGACGGCGACGACTGGAAGACCGATGCCCACTGGAACAGTGTCACGCTGTTCGACAAGCTCGCCAAGCGTCTGACCGCCAGCAAGGGCGACCTCGTGCACATCACCGGTCGCGTCCGCCAGAACCAATATGAGGCAGGCGGCACCACCCACTACGACGTCGATCTGATCGCCGACGGCATCGCCATCCTCGCCAGGAAGGACGGCGGCCCTGCCGATGACGAAAAGCACGACTGACCATCCGGCGGGGCGGCGATAAGC
>JACDEE010000018.1 GCA_013816585.1 Sphingosinicella sp.
TCACGGTCGCCGGCTGAAGACCCTCCGCGGCCTTACACCCTACGAATATGTCGCCCGCGTCTGGACACAAGACCCGGCTCAATTCAAGATCGCTCCGTATCGCCACACAACGGGACTAAACACCTAGCGGGGGTTTGCCCCTCCTCGACAAGCTTGTCCTTAAACGTCAGGACATCTTTGCGGGTAATCTCGCCAACGGGCTTCCTGCCGATACGCTCATAAAACCAGCGAGCCACGGCCCGATGGGTGTCCACGCCCTTAGCGACAACCTTTCGCTCCGCCGCCCAACGATCAATTATGATGGTGTCTAGCATTGGCCACGTTGGGTCTGCCGAGGGAGACGCGGCCACGGGCGCTGAGGAAGCCGCATCTGTGTCGGGGCATGCAAGCGGCAACGGCTCCCCACGGCGCTCCAGCGCCCGCTCAGCTCCCCGAATGACGCGTCTCTCTTCGGAGACCGTGAAATCGTATTCCTTTTCCCGCAGAAAGTCCCGCATGGCGGCTTCCTCCGGCGTCATCTGAAGCGTGCTGCGCTGAAATGCCGCTTCCAGCGCCTTCCGCAGCGGCTCCCGAGCTTCGTAACGTGCCTCCCGTTCAGCTTCGTCCTGCCGCGCCGCCTCAGACTGCCCCTGGGCATATTCGGACAGCCATGGCGATACCGCCACAGGAGGTGCATTGGAGCCCGCTGGAGCGCCGGAGAGCTTCGCCCGTGCCCCGTCTAGCCGTGTGTCGGTTTCGATCCTGTAGGAAGGTATAAGCCGCTTTGCCGCCTCCCGGTCCTTCGTGCGCAAACTCAGCATGAACTCCCCCTTCCCGTCGAACGCGGGACGAAGTTCAACAGGGATTACGCGTCGGAAATAATAGGTCGCGCCGCGTTTTGAGAGGTGGGTGCACATAGGTTTACATCCTTATACGAATGTAACACCCGCTTGGGCAAAAGTGGCTGTTTTCCGGTGATTTCTAGCCGTTACAGTGGCTTAAGAAACCTTGGTGGAGCCGAGGGGGATCGAACCCCTGACCTCTACACTGCCAGTGTAGCGCTCTCCCAGCTGAGCTACGGCCCCAATTTCGGACCGGCGGATACCGGCGGTCCTGGTGGGCGCCGCCTTTAAGTCAGGCGGCGCCGATTGCCAAGATGATTAAATTTCCTCGTCCGTATCGCCCGCGCCGGCAACACCGATGTCATCGTCGCCGCCGAGATCGACCTCGTCGTCCGGATTCTCTTCCGCATCCTCGTCGACGTCCAGATCCAGATCATCGTCGGCCAGATCCGCATCTTCCTTTTCAGGCTCGACCGCTTCCTTCTTGGGCGCGTCGAACGGCATGGGCTGCTTCGACTTCAATACGGGCTCGGGTTCCCAATGGACGCCGCATTCAACGCAGGTCAGCGGGTCTTCCTTGCCGAGATCATAAAAGCGGGTCGCGCATTTCGGACAAGTCCGCTTGGTGCCCCATTCAGCTTTCACCATGGGTGAGAGAGCCTCCAGATAAAGTGAAAAATCGGCCGCGCCCGTTGGACGAGGCCGTGAAGCGCGCGCCTTGCCACAGCGCTGAGCGGCTGTCAAAAGCCAACCGCCGAAACGGCCTGTCAAACGGGTCGATGGCCTCCGATAGCCTTAGGACAATCCCCGATGAATCCCGACCGTGCTCTTTCCGATGGTCCCGTCCCGGCCGGGCTCGTCATCGCCGTCGATGGCCCCGCCGCGAGCGGCAAGGGCACGATCGCGCGAGCCCTTGCCCGCCATTACGGTTTACCGCACCTCGACACCGGCCTGCTCTACCGCGCGGTAGCGCTAAACCTGTTGCAGATGGGCGGGGATGCGGCGAGCGAGTTCGCCGCCATGCGCGCCTGCGACATCTCGCAGATCGACTTCGCCGATCCTGAACTGAAGAGCGAAACAGTGGGCGGCATAGCCTCGCGTATCTCGGCCTATCCGCTGGTGCGCCAGGCGCTGCTGGAACGGCAAAAGGCATTTGCCGCGCAGGCTGGCGGCGCCGTTCTGGACGGGCGCGACATCGGCACGGTGATCGCCCCGGTCGCCGACGCCAAATTGTTTGTGACCGCGAGCCCCGAGGTGCGCGCCCGGAGGCGCCATGACGAGCTGAAGCGGCTTGGCATGAACGTGCATTATGAGGATGTCCTGGCCGACATCCATGCCCGGGATGAACGCGACACCGGTCGGTCGACCGCGCCGTTGGTCAAGGCGGACGACGCGGAGTTGCTCGACACCAGCGATCTGGATGTCCACGCAGCCATCGCTGAAGCGATCAGGCTAGTGAAGCGCGCTACGGCTCTGCCTTGTAGAGGGAGTTGACGCCTTAGGAGGCGTTTTCCCGCGTCTTCTCGGCCCTCGCCGTCCCGTTCTTGCGGCCTCCGGCAGTCCCCAGGATCGACCCGATGATGATCAATGGAAACCCGACCGCCATTCCAATGGTCAGAGGTTCGCTCAGTACAATCACCCCCAGAACCAGCGCGACCGCTGGATTGATATAGGTGATCACGGTCGATCGCGCCGGTCCCACTTCGGCGATCAGTGCGAAGAAGAGGATGAAGGCGAGCGCGGTGCACAAGGTCGCAAGGCCGAAGACCGACCATGCTGCTTCCGGAGTGATGGAAGAAGGCCAGACAAAAGGCGCGAACGGCAGATAAAGCGCCGCCGCCAAGATCAGCGAACCTGTAACCACGCCCATCGGCTGCACGTTCTTTAGCTTTTCGGCGACCACCATCGGCCCGATCGCATAGCATATGGCACTCATGGTCAGCGCGGCGGCGGCAGGAAGGTCGCCTACATCCAGATCCAGGCCCATCAGCAGGATTACGCCAACCAGCCCTAGCACCAAACCGGCCAGCCGGCGTCCGCCGAGCGGCTCCCCGCCGCGTGCGGCAACCGCCAAAGCGGCGAGCAGGGGTGTGGTCGAAATGAGGATGCCTGCGGTCGAGCTGGTCAGCCGGGTTTCGGCGTAACCGATCAACAGCCAGGGTACGCTGATTTCAATGAGGGTATAAGCGGCAAGCCATTTCCAATGCCGGAACGCCTGGGCCAGCGATTTGGCGCGAAGCGCGAAGGGCAACAGGATCAGCGCACCTATCGTGGTCCTGGCAAAGACCACTATCAGCGGATCGAGATCCCGAACCGCGATCCGGATCAGGAGATAGGGCATGCCCCAGATCAGCCCCAAGGCCAGAAAAAGCACCCATCCCCGCCGCCCCATCTCAATGTTCCCCTGCGGCGGGATATTACCTGCCGCCTTCCAATTTCAATCTATGCGCACCGTGTCTTTCACCGCATTTTTCCGCGCAAGCAAGATCATCCATCTCCCGTCCTCGTCGGTGGCCAAAGCAGTCTGCTCGGTATGAAGCCCCGCGGCGGCGAGCCTTTCATTGAACTCGGCCTGCGTCCAGAGGACGATATGATAGAGGCCGGATTCCTTGCCTTCCTCGCAAAATTCGCCCTCGCCCTCCCGAAGCGCCGCCAGGAAAGCGCCCCCGGGATGCAAGGCGCCTGAAATCTTGCGGAGCACTCCATCGACAAGCGCCCGTCCGACGTGCTGCAGTACATAGAGCGCCATGATGCCGTCATAGGGCCCGCCAAGATCGTCATCGATCAAGTCCAGTTTCTCGGCCGATTTGCCCCGCTCGGCCTGGAATTGCAGAAAGGCGTTGGTGATATCGGTGCGCCGAACCGCGAGGCCGCGTGCCTCCAGAAAATCCGCGTCCCACCCGGCCCCGATCCGATCTCCAATATTTGTCCGCCCGGCCCGACCGCCTCTATCAGGCATTTCAGCGAATGCTCGCCTTCCTCCGATTGGGGGCCCGAGACGGCTTCCGCATAGCCACGAGCGCAGCCTTCGTAGGCCTTTATGGTGCGGCGGTTTTTCAGCCGGCTTGATATGCTCCCGCTCGCCGGTTCGCTCTGGCTCATAAAATCTCCCTTGAAGCTTTTGGCTGAAAGGCTCGAACCTCAGTCGGCCAGTGGAATCCACAAGGTCAGGCCGCCTTCGCCCGTGCCCGGATCGAATGCGGGATTGTGCCGTTCGATAGTAGGGGCGTCGGCAACGGTGCGGCCGCATGCAGGAAGCGCTTCGTTCCAAATCGCGGCATAGGTCTCGTAAATGGTCGCTACATGGCCCCGATGCTCGAACAATGCATAATTTCTCGGCTCTAGCTCGATCTTGACCAGGCCTTCGGGAATATCGCCGAACCGCGCGACCTCCACTCCGCTCAGATATTGGAACTGACCGTCATCGTCTCCGACCTGGCTGACACCCGCGGGTATCTGGTCGAGCTTGTCGGGGATCGCCTCATAGTAGGAAGTCATGAACCTTTGCCATTGCGCCGGGATCTTGATCACGGTTTCGAACGAGCACGGTTCTGACAGCCCCACGATCCGGATCGTCCCTTCTCTCCGGAAACGCGGCGGATCCAGGCGAAACGCGGCTTTCGGGTTCAATTTCAACGGATCGGTTACGGGAAGTCCGGCCAAGGTCCCGCGGTCGCGAACGCTTTCAGGAGTCATTCCGAATTGGTCGCGAAAGGCTCGGGTGAAGGCTTCATGCGACCCGTATCCCGCATCCAGCGCCACGGTGAGGATATCGGGCGCGCCTTCTGCAAGGACATGCGCCGCTTCGCTGAGGCGCCGCATCCGGAGGTATTTCATGACCGGAAGGCCCAGCGCGCTTCCGAAGGCAAGCGCGAGATGCGAGCGCGACACTCCACATGACTGCGCAATGTCGCCGAGATTGAGCGGCCGGTGGGAATTGCGCTCGATCACCCAAAGGGCCTTGTCCGTGATTGACATAAACACTCCGCCATGTTGTCGGGCCGAATTAGCAATCCGCATCCGCTTCCGCTTGATCGATCGTCCAGTAAGATTAAATTGTCGGGATTACTCCCGGCTTGCTCCCTGACGACCATTCCCTTATATCGCGCCCGTCCAGCGGGCCCTTGGCTCGTGGAGGCTCGGTTAGAGCGAAGCGCGTGGGGAGCGAGGCGGTAACGCCCGCTTACACGCGCCTTTTTGCTTGAATCTGCTTCACTCGGCTTGGTGCGCGGGACGCTGCTTATGGCATGGGGCCTGAGCGGCAACATTTGGGTCAGCAAAGACCGCTTGAAGGCTTGGACAGATCGTCCGGCCGGCGGCCAACCTGATTTTTAAGGTACTAGATTTTATGGCCACTTCGGCAAATCCGACGCGCGACGATTTTGCAGCGCTTCTCAATGAAACCCTTGGCGGCGAGAATGAAGGCTTTGAAGGCCGCGTCGTAAAGGGCACCGTCACCGCCATCGAAAACGACATGGCCGTGATTGACGTGGGCCTGAAATCAGAAGGCCGCGTCGCGCTCCGCGAATTCGCCGCTCCGGGCCAGAAGGCCGACCTGAAGGTTGGCGATGAAGTCGAAGTGTATGTCGACCGGGTTGAGAACCACCAGGGCGAAGCGATGCTCAGCCGCGACCGCGCGCGCCGCGAAGCCGCCTGGGACAAGTTGGAAGCCGAATTCAACGAAAGCGCCCGCGTCGAAGGCGTGATCTTCGGCCGCGTCAAGGGCGGCTTTACGGTCGACCTCAACGGCGCCGTGGCCTTCCTTCCCGGCAGCCAGGTCGACATCCGCCCGGTCCGCGACGTCGGACCTTTGATGGACATCCCGCAGCCCTTCCAGATCCTCAAGATGGATCGCCGCCGCGGCAATATCGTCGTTTCGCGCCGCGCCATCCTGGAAGAAACCCGCGCCGAGCAGCGTTCGGGCCTGATCCTGTCGCTCACTGAAGGCCAGGTGATAGAGGGTGTCGTCAAGAACATCACCGATTATGGCGCCTTCGTCGACTTGGGCGGCATCGACGGCCTGCTTCACGTTACCGATCTCAGCTACAAGCGCGTCGGTCACCCGTCGGAAATGATCAACATCGGCGACACGGTGAAGGTGCAGATCATCCGCATCAACAAGGACACGCAGCGCATCTCGCTTGGCATGAAGCAGTTGGAAAGCGATCCTTGGGAAGGCGCCGCTGCCAAATATCCGCTCGAGGGCGTGTTCACCGGCCGGGTCACCAACATCACCGAATATGGCGCCTTCGTCGAACTTGAACCCGGCATCGAAGGCCTGGTCCACGTTTCCGAAATGAGCTGGACCAAGAAGAACGTCCACCCCGGCAAGATCGTGTCGACCAGTCAGGAAGTCGAAGTATCGATCCTCGAGGTCGACGAAGAAAAGCGCCGCATCAGCCTTGGTCTGAAGCAGGCCCAGGCCAATCCCTGGGCCGCCTTTGCGGAGACGCATCCGGTCGGAACCGAGGTCGAGGGCGAGGTCAAGAATTCGACCGAATTCGGCCTGTTCATCGGTCTCGATGGCGATGTCGATGGAATGGTCCACATGTCCGACATTTCCTGGGGCGCCTCGGGCGAGGAAGCTCTCAATCTGCACCACAAGGGCGAAACGGTGAAGGCCGTCGTGCTCGATGTGGACGTGGAGAAGGAGCGCATCTCGCTTGGCATGAAGCAACTTGAGCGCGGCGGCGTTGCCGCGGCCGGAACCACAAGCGCCAAGAGCGCAGGCGGCGGATCGGGCGTGGGTAAGAACGAAATCGTCACCGTCACCGTGCTCGACGTTCGTGATGGCGGGCTGGAAGTTCAGGTTGGCGACGACGGAGTCACCGGCTTCATCAAGCGGACCGATCTTGGCCGCGACCGCGACGAGCAGCGTCCGGAACGTTTCCAGGCCGGCCAGAAGTTCGACGCGATGGTGATCGGCTTCGACCGCTCCAAGAAGCCCAATTTCTCGATCAAGGCGATGCAGATCGCCGAAGAGAAACAGGCTGTCGCGCAATATGGTTCGTCCGATTCGGGTGCCAGCCTCGGCGACATCCTGGGCGAGGCTTTGAAGCAAAAGAACAGCTAAAAGGGATCAGAAGGGGCGGATACCGAAACGGGTATCCGCCCCTTCGTTTTCAGCCGGCGAGTAATTTTGCTCCTTGATACCCTTGCCTTACCGCCAATTCAGTGCGATTAATCTGGATTAGCGCCTGTTGTGGGGCTGGCGCGACCGGGGGCTCATATTGAGCCATTTTTCTAGCCGTAATTTGGGGTTTTTTGCCTTGATCAGATCAGAACTCGTCCAAAAGCTGGCTGAGGATCATCCGGATCTTACCGTCCGGGAGATCGAACGCGTGGTTTCCGCCTTCTTCGATTCCATCATCGATCGGCTGCAGAAGGACGGCCGTGTCGAATTGCGCGGCTTTGGTGCCTTTTCGACCCGCGAGCGCGATGCCCGCAGGGGCCGTAATCCGCGCACCGGCGACGCCGTGGATGTGGCCGCCAAGCGCGTCCCTTATTTCAAGCCCGGCAAGGAAATGCGCGAGCGGCTGAACGTCTGACCTCCGGCGGTCCTTCGTCTTTCCCGATAGTTCGTCCAGGCTTGCCTCCTCGGGGCGGCAATCGCCGTTTCACGACATTGCCGCGTCCCTTGGCTGTCGCGCGCAAAATCGCTCGCAATCGCCGAAATGCTGTGACACTGGCTGTTCCGGATCACGTGCGGACGTGGCGAAATCGGTAGACGCAGCAGACTTAAAATCTGTTTCCAGACCCTGGAATGCGGGTTCAAGTCCCGCCGTCCGCACCAGCCCCGATCGGCGGCTACATGCCCTTATCGGCCCCACCGTTCGGCGCTATCCGCGCTACTGACTTTCATGATCTGATCTGCGCATATCGCACGAATTGGTCACCTCTCGGGCGCTAACGCATGAACACGCCATCATCACCATCTTCAGCAAGGCCGGCTGACCTAACCGCCATCCGGATCGGCGCCCTGGTTCCGCTGACTCGGCCTGGCTGGGCCGAGGCAGGCCGACACTTGCTCGCCGGACTTGAACTCGCGGTCTGCGACGTCAACGAGGCCGGCGGGATCGCCGGAAGTCCGCTGGAGCTCATGGTCCACGATACCGCGGCTGATCCCCACAAGGCCATTGCAGCCGTAGATGAATTAGCTCGTCTGGGCGTCGCCGCATTGGCGGGGGAATATCATAGCGTGGCCGCCCGCGCCGCCGCGACCAGAGCCGACGCCCTTGGCCTGCCCTTCCTTTGCTCGTCGGCTGTTATCGACGCGCTCACCGAACAGCCGACCAAATGGGTCGCGCGCCTGGCCCCGCCGCAATCCCGTGGCTGGCAGATATATGCAGATTCCCTCCTGGACGCCGGTCATCGGCAAGTCGCCGTCGCAGCCGAAGCGAGTGTCTATTGGGCATCCGGCACGCGCATTTTGCGGGACCATTTCGCTTCGCGCGGCGGCACCGTCATCGAACTCGACATGAGCTCGCTCGCCTCTGGGTCTATGCCGGACGAACTCGTCGACAGTCGCGCAACGGCCCTCCTTCTGCTCGTCGGCTATCCGGAGCCGGCAGTGTCAATCGTCAAGTCCGTCCGCCAGGACCCGCGCCTGGCCGATATCTTGATTGGCGCTCCGGCCGGGCAACCGGAATTTGCTGAATGGGCGCGGGTGTTGGGTGACGATGGCGCGGCGATCCCGTTCTTGCGTTACTTGCCGGAGCGCCTCGGCGCGCTCGGTGTGCGAGTAGAGACGGCTCTCCGTGCAGGCCTGGACGAAGCGCCCTCTTTCGTCGCCTTCGAAGGCTATGACACGATCGCCGTTCTCGCCGAAATGCTGCGTTCTGGCGGAGTGCATCGGCCACGCCTCGCCGAATCTTGGCCGCATATCAGGGCCGAAGGCACTCGCGGGCCTATACAATTCTCGCGAGCGCCGGGCATGAGCGTGTGGCAATGGATGGGGGCGCCAATCCAGGTCGTTGATAGAGATCCGGCCGAACCCAGTCGCTTTCGGATCCTCCGGGCCGGTTGATCTGCCCTTCGAAAGCGCGCCCGGGGCGTCTTATCGACGCCTGGCCGAAATTGGCCCCTCAGAATGGCGCTCCCGGCGCCACTGGGTTATCGCTTCCGCCATGGCGATTCGTACGATCTTGCTGGGCGCGGGGCTGGCTGGCCTCCTGCTCGCCGGCGGTTGCGGAGATCCCGATACCAGCCCCGTTGAAATAAGCGCGATCGGCGGCACGCCGCGCCTTGCGAACCCCAATCTGGAACGGCTCGATCCCCCTTCCGAAGTGCTGATCCACGCGACCGCGCAGGGACTGGTCCGCTTCGATTCCGCTGGCCAGATCGAACCCGGCCTGGCGCAAAGCTGGATCGTGTCGGATGACGGCCTTCGATACACCTTCCGCCTCCGGCGCATGCAATGGCCGGGCGGCGGCAAGATCACCGCCGAGCAGGTAGCCCAGCGATTGGGAGCAGCCGCCAGCGCGGCGAGCCGAAACCCGCTAAAGCCCCTATTGGGGACGATCGACGAAATCGAGGCGATGACCGACGAAGTGCTTGAGATCAGCCTGGTCACGCCCCGGCCCAATTTCCTGCAATTGCTGGCACAGCCCGAAATGGCGGTGATCCAGGGCAACAAAGGAACCGGTCCTTATCACGCATCGCCCTCCGGCAGCATGCTGTCGCTCCATCTGCCCGGCGAGGATGAGGAAGTGGGAGGGGTAGCGGCGTCGGAAGAAGATACGCACGACACGGCGATCCGCCTCCGCGGCGAGCGGGCGGGGCTGGCCGTGGCCCTCTTCATGAACCGGGAAGCCGATCTGGTGGTAGGCGGTACCGCCGGAGATCTGCCCATCGCGCGCGCTGCCGACCTTCCCCGCGGGTCATTGATATTCGATCCGGTGGCCGGGTTATTCGGCCTAAGCTTCGGGTCGCGCGAAGGACCGCTGGGCAACCCCGCCGTACGCCAGGCCCTAAGCATGTCGATCGACCGCGCCACCCTGGTCGGGGCAATGGACGTTCCCGAATTGCAGCCGCGCGAGACCCTGCTTCCGCCCGGCATCGACGAATTGCCCCAGATCGTCGCGCCCGAATGGACCGGTGCACCGCTGCCCATGCGGCGTATCCGGGCAGCGGAGGCGATTGCTTCCGCCACCGGAGGAAAGCCGCTCTCGCTTCGAATTTCGATGCCTGATGGGCCCGGATACCGGCTGATTTTCGCTTATTTGCGGCGCGATTGGCAGACCATTGGCGTCAAGGCGGAACGAGTTGCCTCGAACGCCCGGTCCGCCGATCTGCGGTTCATGGACCTGGTCGCGCCGGCCGAGCTGGCAAGCTGGTACTTACGCCAGTTCACCTGCACCGCGAGCGCCATATGCGATCCATCCGCGGACGAGATGATGGCGGCGGCACGAATCGCGCCGACGCCTGAAAACCGCCGGGCCCTGCTGGCCAATGCCGATCGCATCTTGAACGGCACCACTCCATTCATTCCCCTGGCCGCACCGGTGCGCTGGTCACTTGTTTCCCAGCGGCTGACCGGCTTCCGGCCCAATGTTTTTGGGCGCCACAATATCGGGGAGCTCATTGCGCCACGGCCTTAGGCACCCTAGCTGAAGAGGGACGATAGCGGAGACGAGACATGCCGACGCGCCAGGAACAGTTCGAACAATTTGCGAGCCAGCTTCCGATCGGCCGCGATCCCGCCTCGGTGCGGCGCCGGTTGGAGGCGATGGAATTAATCCTCGAACGAGCGATGGTGGTGCCCGGCACCAATTACCGGATCGGTCTCGACGCCATCGCCGGTCTGATCCCGGTAGTAGGCGATTTGATTACCGCCTCGATGGGCGCCTGGCTGGTCTGGGAAGCGCGCAACCTCGGTATGTCCAAATTCCAGCTCGTGCGCATGGCGGGCAATGTCGCGGTCGATACGGCAGTCGGCGCGATTCCCGTCCTGGGTGACGCGTTCGACTTTGTGTTCAGGTCGAACACCAGGAATCTGCGGATCCTGAAACGCTATCTGGACAAGCATCACCCCGAGACGATGATCGTCGAAGGCGAAGTGATCGGCCGCTAGTCGCCGGCGAAGACCGGCCTTCCCACATCGCCCTGCCCGACGGTCCGGCCCGCCATATCAAGCATCCGGTCGAGCGATTTCTTGGCACCGATCCGGACGTCGTCGGGAAGTTCGACCCGCGGCTGCAGGTCGCGGAGCGCCACATAGAGTTTTTCCATCGTGTTGAGCGCCATGTACGGACACATGTTGCAATTGCAGTTACCGTCCGCGCCGGGCGCCCCGATGAATTTCTTGTGCGGCGCTTTCAGCTCCATCTGGTGGATGATGCGCGGCTCGGTCGCGACGATCAGCAGTTCGTCGGGGCTGCGCAGCGCATAATCGAGGATCGAGGAAGTCGATCCGACATGGTCGGCATGATCGATTATATGGGGCGGACATTCCGGATGAGCGAGCACCGGCGCGCCTGGATATTGCGCCTTCAATTTCAGAAGCTCGATTTCCGAAAAAGCCTCGTGAACGATGCAAACACCCGGCCATAACAGCATATCGCGGCCGGTCTTGCGCGCCAGGTAGCCGCCCAGATGCTTGTCAGGGCCAAAGATGATCTTCTGTTCTAGCGGGATCTGACTCAGGATTATTTCGGCCGACGAGCTGGTGACGATGATGTCGCTCAGCGCCTTCACTTCCGCCGAGCAATTTATGTAAGTGAGGGCGATGTGGTCGGGATGTTTTTCGCGAAACGCCTTGAACTGGTCGGGCGGGCAGGAATCCTCAAGGCTGCAGCCCGCATCCATGTCGGGCAGCACGACGATCTTTTCCGGCGAAAGTATCTTGGCCGTCTCCGCCATGAAGCGGACGCCGCAAAAGGCGATCACCTCGGCGTCGGTGGCCTCCGCCTTGCGGCTGAGATCCAGGCTGTCGCCAACGAAGTCGGCAATGTCCTGCAGCGCCGGCTCTTGATAATAATGGGCAAGGATGACGGCGTTGCGTGTTCTCCGCAACCGGTCGATTTCCGCCCTTAGGTCGAGGCCCTTAAGGCTGAGATTGGATGCATTCATGGTCTTATATCCCCGGGCGCTTATTGCGACGCCTGCTTGTCCTTGAGTACTTCCTCGATCCGGCGCGACCTGTCGAGATAAGAGCGGTCCCCATTCCCATCCGTTGCGAACCGGACCTCGACATTCGCCTCGATCCCCGCGGCTCTCAGCGGCATGGCAAAGCTTCGGGCCACCGCCCGTTTCGCCGCATCCCGCGCCAATTGCATCGGCAGCTTTTCCCGCGCCTGCCGCAAAAGCTCCTGCTGGCCGCGTTGACGATTGGCGGCATCCAGATTCTTCTCGGTATTGGAAAGAGCCATCAGAACGCCGCCCTCCCCATATTCCCGCATCTGCCCTAGATCGATCTCGGGGCCGGCGATTTCAAGCGGCGGAAGCGAGATGCCGAGCGTTTTGGTTTGCTCGTCCCAATCGAGATCCTGTTGCCTCAATTTCGCGAGATCGAGCTCGTACCGCACCATGGCCGGCATGATCAGGGTCTTCTCGGCCCGAAAGCCGAAACGGGTCTGACTGGAGGTCACGACCGCCACGAAGCGAGCGGCAAAGGGAGTGAGCCGCGCCTGCTCGCGGACCGATTGAAGGCTGGCCGCGGCGATCGTTTCCGGATCGGGGCCGCGAAACAGGTTTCCGAGCCTGAGCGCGCCGACCAGCAACGCACCGAGCAACAAACCGGCTGCCAAGGCGCCGAAGATCAACCCCTTTCGGCTCATGCCGCGATCCGCCACTGGCCATCCTCCTCGATCACCATCCCGCGCGTCTCGAGGGCGATCAAATGGGCCAGGACCGACCGGCCCGCGGCGGGGTGAAGGCGGGGGTCGATACCCTTGTACATTTGCGCGACCATGGCGGGAATTTCCCCCTCACCCTTCCTCAAATGCCGCAATATCTGGCCTTCGCGCTGTTTTCGGTGCCCGATCAGGCCCCGTACCAGCCGCTGCGGCTTGTCTATGGCCGGGCCATGGGCGGGATAATAAACGAAGTCATCCCGGCCCAGCAGGCGGCTGAGGCTATCCATATAGGCGGCCATGTCGCCGTCGGGCGGGGACACCACCGTTGTCGACCACCCCATCACATGATCGCCGGTGAACAACGCCTGCTCCTCGCGCAGCGCCAGGCACAAATGATTGGAGGTGTGGCCCGGCGTGGCAACCGCCTCCAAGGTCCACCCCTCGCCGCTCAAAATGTCGCCGCCCTCCAATATTCGGTCGGGCCGGTAATCGGGATCGAAGGCGGCATCCGCACGGGGGCCGTCATCTTCGAGCGATAAGGGCGCGCAGCCGATTATCGGCGCTCCGGTCAATGCCTGGAGCGGACGGCTGGCGGGGCTGTGGTCGCGATGCGTATGGGTGCAGACGATGGCGTTGACCCGCTCGTCCTTCAGCGCGGCGGCAATGGCGGCCACATGTTCGTCGAGGTCCGGTCCTGGATCGATCACCGCCACCTCGCCCTGGCCGACGATATAAGTCTGGGTGCCGCTATAGGTGAAAGGAGAAGGATTGGGCGCCAGCAGCCGGCGCACCAGCGGGCTTGCCTGTTCGATCCTGCCGGTGGGCCAATCTTCCATCCATGGCATGTGGCATCGCCGGCGGCGAATGCCAAGCAGGCGCCGCTCTGGTCCCTGGGTAGCCTTGGCAGCGCCGGGGGCATAAAGTGTCGGCATATTTTACACGGCGGGCTTGCGGTAATCTTTCATTGACCATCGAGAGCCGCCGATTTCCGCACTTCCCCCGGTCTGGCACGGCTTATGTATCTCTATGGGCGTCCAACGTTCCAACTAAGGGGCGGACGCAGCTTTCCGGCTCGCGCGTCCGCCCCATTATTTTTGGGCCAATCCCCGCTCAATGTTTCAGCCGTTTCCGGGTCCGCCGGGAAGAAAGCCTCGATCGCTATTTCGGACAGAGTGACCTCGACCGGCGTGCCAAAAATGGTCGTCGTCGAAAAGAATGACAGGCGCCGGCCACCCATATCGAGCATCAAAGGCACAAGGATGCCGGCATATTCGGTCGATGCCCTTGCGGGCGGGGCTGGATATTCCTCCAGTTCGTCGCACAAGGCGCCGAGGGCCGGATCGGCGCTCGCTTCATATTGCCCCCGCAGCCGATCGATCAGATGCGCTTTCCATTCACCCAGGTTGAGGATTCTGGGGGCCACTCCTTCGGGATGAAGGCTAAGCCGCAGTACGTTGACGGGCGGCTGCAGCAAGTCCGGGGAAACTCCTTCCAGAAACGCGCCCAGAGCCCCGTTTGCGGCGATCATATTCCAGTGGCGGTCGACGGCCAGCGCCGGAAAGGGCTCGTGGCCTTTGAGGATCATGTCGATCGCCTTGCGCGCCTGGTCCAAGGCGGGCTCATCAAGGCTTCGCTCCGGATAAGCGGGCGCCAGGCCCGCCGCCAGGAGGAGGAGGTTCCGGCTTCGAAGCGGGATATCGAGCTGTTCCGCGACACGTAGCACGATTTCCCTCGACGGCCGCGAACGCCCCGTTTCGATGAAGCTGAGGTGCCGTGTCGAAATATCCGCCTCGAGCGCGAGATCGAGCTGGCTCATTCGCCGAAGTTGCCGCCAACCGCGAAGCTGTTCGCCAAAGTCCGTCTGTCTCATTTCCATCGCCAAATCTCCCTGCCCCCTATTCGGATGCCGGATGCGCCAAAGCCATTACCTCCGGCGTAATCGACCAGCCTCATCAAACAAGCGATTTGAGGAGCACGACCGGCGCTCAGCCGGGCGCAAAATGGGAGACAGGCAATGCAAATTTCGATTTTCCTGAAGCGGGTGCTTCTGCTGGACGCCGCAAGCTGCCTTGGAATGGGGCTTATGCTGTCGCTCGGCGCGAGCGCGCTATCACCTCTATTCGGCCTGGATTTGGCTATCGTGCAGGGTGCGGGATTCGCCCTGCTGCCGGTCGGCCTGTTCATGGCTGGAATTGCTACCAGATCTTCCGCGCCGGCCCTGTTCGTCTACGCGGTCATCGCTGGAAATCTGCTCTGGACGGCCGAAAGCATGATATTGATCGGCAGCACGCCGACCATGACTTTGATCGGGGAAGCCTTCGTCGCAATACAGGCTGTGGCCGTCGCCGGGCTCGCGGCGCTGGAATATCTGGGCGTACGGAAAAGCCTCGCCGCGACGGTTTAGGACGCTTTGGCGACCTGCTTTTCGTCCAGGAGCTGCAGGAGTTCGCCGGCCTCGAACATCTCCATCATGATGTCCGATCCGCCGACGAACTCCCCCTTCACATAAAGCTGGGGAATGGTCGGCCAATCCGAAAATTCTTTGACCCCGTTGCGGATCTCCGGATCCTGGAGAACGTCCACCGTTTCATAGGCGACGCCCAGATGATCCAGAATCGCGATCGCCCGGCTGGAAAAGCCACATTGAGGGAAAAGCGCGGTTCCCTTCATGAACAAGGTGACGTCGTTCGCATTCACGATTTCAGAAATGCGATCATTTGTATCGGACACTTGAAACTACTCCTTTTCCGGCGGCGCAGTACTGAGCTGCAGCGCGTGAAGCACTCCGCCCATCCGCCCGCCCAGCGCCTCGTAGACGCGCTGATGCTGTTTGATTCGAGGGACGCCTCTAAAAGACTCAGAGATAACCTTTGCTGAATAATGATCGCCGTCGCCGGCAAGGTCGGTGATTTCGACCTGCGCGTCGGGAATAGCCTGAACGATCAAGGCCTCGATCTCTTCAGCGGCCATCGTCATGATCTTATCCCATGCCCTCAATGAACTGGCGGCGTGCCTCAACCGCCTTATGCTCTAGGGCCTCGCGGATTCGGCCGTCATCGCATTCCACCCCGGCCGAGGTTAGATCGCCCAAAAGCTTCCGGATAACGTCCTCATCGCCCGCTTCCTCGAAATCGGCGCGAACCACTTCCTTGGCATAGGCATCGGCCTCCTCGGCCGTCAGCCCCATCAAATTCGCCGCCCACTGGCCGAGCAATCGGTTGCGCCGGGCGATGACCTTGAACTGCATTTCCTGATCGCGGGCATAGATATTTTCGAATGCTCTTTCGCGGTCGTCGAAGGTGGTCATGGCGGTCCTTTGGATTGGTGCTTCAGCTGTCAGATAAGCGTGGCGGACCCTGTGCGCAACAAGGGGCGGATTAGTCGATGGTCACGACCAGTTTTCCGACCGCCTTGCGCGCGGCCATGTGCGCGATCGCCTCGCCGCCCTGTTCAAGAGGCCAAATGCGGCTGACCTTCGGCGCGATCCGGCCTTCATTCCACAGGCGAAACAGGGTTTGGATATGCGCTTGATTGGCCTTGGGATCGCGCGCGGCGAACGCCCCCCAGAAGACTCCGCACACATCGCAGCTTTTGAGCAAGGTGAGGTTGAGCGGAAGCCGGGGGATGCCGGCGGGAAAACCCACCACCAGATAGCGGCCTTCCCAGGCGATCGAACGAAGCGCGGGTTCGGCATAATCGCCGCCGACCGGATCGTAGATGATATCGGCGCCATTCGGTCCGACCGCATCCTTGAACATGGCGGCGAGCGCCTTGGAGCCATCCTTATCCAACGGGCCGGTCGGATAGACCAGAACATCGTCGGCGCCCGCCTGCCGCACGATTTCGGCCTTTTCCGGAGAGGAGACAGCGGCAATTACGCGCGCACCGTAGGCCTTGCCCAATTCAACCGCGGCCAGGCCCACGCCGCCGGCGGCCCCCAAAACGAGCAATGTTTGCCCCGCCTGCAACCGGCCCCGGTCGAGCAAGGCGTGGATGGAAGTTGCATAGGTCAGGATCAGGGCGGACCCGTCCTCGAAGCTTCGCTCGGCGGGAAGCGGCAGCGCCGCCTTCGCATCGATCGCTATTTTCTCGGCAAGCCCGCCATGGCCCAGCATCGCGATCAGGCGGTCGCCCACCGACCAGCCTGCAACATCTTCGCCGAGCGCCTCGACCACGCCCGCTATTTCTCCGCCAGGCGCGAATGGCCGTTCGGGCCTGAATTGATATTTGTCTTCGATGATCAGCACGTCGGGATAATTGATCGCGCAGGCCTTTACCCGCACCAGCAATTGCCCCCTGCCCGGAACCGGATCAGGAACCTCGGTCAGTTCCAGCGTGTCCGGCCCGCCCGGAGCGCTCGAGAGGAGTGTCCTCATTCCGCCGCCAAGGGGAAGGCAGGCAGCTTGGCGATGTCGGCGCGTTCGTGCTGGATGATCACCTTTGCCCCGAGATTCGCCGCCATTTTGTCGAACCGGTCCATCGACGCCAGGGTGTCGGCGCGGTCGGTATTGAAGGGTGGCACGCCCTTGATCGGGACCTGCTCGCTGAAATGATAAAGGTCGCCGGTCAGCAATATGGGACCGCTGGCGAGCTTGACCAGCAACGAGTGATGGCCCGGCGTATGCCCGGGCATGTTGAGCATGATGACCCGGCCATCCTTGAAAATATCAACATCGCCACGCACAGCGAGCGCATTGGAGCCCTCGGCAAGCCACGGCTTGATCGCTTCCGGTTTCAGGGACGGGTGCGCGGGCGTCGCCCGGAGGGCCGCTAGATCCTCGGCACCAATTACCAGCTTGGCTTTCGGGAATTGCGCCGCCTGGCCGATATGGTCGAAATGGAAGTGACTGATGCCGACCATTTCGATCTGATCCGGCCTGACCCCGATCTCGCCTAGTTGCGTGCCGATGCTCTTGTCGAGGCTCATGCGCTGGGCGGGGCTGTCTTCCGGCTTGCCAAGAAGGTCTGCGGTGAGGCCGGTGTCCCAAAGCAGGTAGCGGCCAGCGTCCTGGATCAGATAGCAACTGGCCGTCAGGTTTTTCTGCTGGCCCGGGGTATAAGCAGAGGTATCGGAGAAATAGGCATTGTAATCCTTGATTAGGATCGATCCGCAATCCAGCCGCCAAAGTTTGAGCGACGTGGGTTTGGGCGCCACCGGCGGCGGTGCCTGAAGCGCGCTTAACGCGAAGAAGAAGGCGGTTGCTGCTAATAACTTCTTCATCTGCGAATCTCCCTATTTCGATCAGCTTTCGTAACGTGCCGTGGTCTTGGCCGCCACTTCATCGGCCGTCACGTCCGGCGCCAATTCGATCAACCTGAATGGGCTGGAATGGTCGGGGCGCTGAAAAACGCACAGGTCGGTGATGATCATATCCACCACATTCTTGCCGGTCAGCGGCAAGGTGCATTCGGGAATGAATTTGGGGTCGCCGTTCTTCGACACGTGCTCCATCACCACGATGATCTTCTTGACGCCGGCGACCAAGTCCATCGCGCCGCCCATTCCCTTGATCATCTTTCCCGGGATCATCCAGTTGGCGATATCGCCATCCTGCGCCACTTCCATGGCGCCGAGCACAGTAAGGTCGATATGGCCACCGCGGATCATCGCGAAACTGTCGGATGAGCTGAAATAGCTTGAGGAGGGCAATTCTGAGATGGTCTGCTTGCCCGCATTGATAAGGTCCGGATCCTCTTCCCCTTCATACGGGAACGGCCCGATGCCCAGCATTCCATTTTCGGACTGGAGCGTTACCTCCATGCCATCTGGAATGTTGTTGGCGACCAAGGTCGGAATGCCGATGCCGAGGTTCACGTAATAGCCGTCCTGTAGCTCTTTCGCGGCGCGTGCCGCCATCTGGTTGCGGTCCCAGCCCATATCAATTCTCCTTTGCCGGATCGGACCATCTCTTGTCCGCTGGGAATATGTCGTCGAAACTTCCGCGGAGGCCCGGGCCGTAAACCGGGTTTGGAAGCATGAACCAACCCGCACCCCATTTTTGCGCAAAGATGCCGCTGCCGCTCGCCCGCCGCCGGTCAGGGACGCTCAGCGTCTTGGCATTGAACAGGTCCGAAAAATCGCCAAGCTGGTCGCCCGCCATGGCAATCACGCAGAAACGGCTGGCGATGCGCGCGCGGCGCCCGTCCTTGGCCGATCCTGACCCCACATCGCCCTGCAGGTACAAGGTGTCGCGATGCCGCGCTGGACCGAGCCCCGTCTGATTGATCGCCATTTCGGTAAAGGCGGCGTTTTCAGCCTTGCGATTGCTGTTGAAGATAATCTTGACGCCCGCTTCGCGCATCGCGTTCAGCGCGGTCACCGCGCCAGGAACCGGGCCGACCGCATCGGCGCCGGTCCGTTCCCAATTGTCCCAGATGGCCTGGTCGTAGCTTCGGCCTTTGGTAGACTCGTCATATTCGTAGCCGAGATTGAGCAAAGCGGTTTCGTCGACGTCCAGCACGACCGCCAGCGGCTTCGTTCCGCAAGCCTCGAAACGCGGGCTGGCCAGCGTCGAACCTTCGGTCAGGATCATGCTTTCCAAAGGACGGCTTCGCGCCGCGTCCAACACATGGTCGCGCATCGCATGATAAGCCTGGACACTTATCGCGGCAGCCTCGCCTGATCCATAGAGCCACTGCATCGTGGCAGGCGGCTGGACGGGCGCCGCGGCCGGGGGAGTGGATATGGTTGCCGAAGGGGTGGCGGCGCAGGACGAAAGCCCCAAGGCAATTGCCGCGGCGGCCAGGCGCTTCATGCGCTTTCCCGCTGTCGGGTCAGTCGGAATTCGATCTTCTTGTCATAGGGCGCGCCCAGGATCAGCCGCTTCACATAGATGCTCGGCAAATGGACGCAGTCGGGATCGAGGCTCCCGACGGGCACGATCTCCTCCACCTCGGCGACGCAAACCTTGCCTGCGGTGGCCATGGGCTGGTTGAAATTGCGCGCGGTCTTTCGGAAGATAAGATTTCCGGCCTCGTCTGCCTTCCAGCCCTTGATGATGCTGAGATCCGCCCGAATGCCGCGTTCGAGGATATAGGTTTCCCCGTCGAACTCCTTATGCTCTTTCCCTTCCGCGACCTGCGTCCCTACGCCTGTCTTGGTATAGAAGCCTGGGATGCCGGCTCCCCCTGCCCGGCAGCGTTCGGCGAGCGTTCCCTGGGGGCAGAATTCGACTTCAAGTTCACCGGCCAGATACTGCCGCTCGAATTCCTTATTCTCCCCGACATAGGAAGAGATCATCTTGCGGATCTGGCGGGTGCGGAGCAGCTTGCCGAGCCCTTCATTGTCGATCCCGGCATTGTTGGAAGCGACGGTCAAATCCTTGGCCCCGCTGGCCTGGATCGCATCGACCAGTCGCTCGGGAATGCCGCACAGGCCGAAACCGCCTGCGCAAATGGTCATTCCGTCGAACAGGAGACCGTCTAAAGCAGCCTCCGCATTGGGATAAATCTTTTGCATCTACCGCTCCGTCTGGACGAACCCGCGATTAAGCGGAGCGGGGGGCTTGGGTCAAGAAAACCTGAATTGGTTTTCAACTTTACCAGATCAGCTCTTCAATTTAGCGAAAACGCCCTGGAGCTGCATGGCATTGGACATGTCGCCTTCCACCTTAAGCTTGCCCTGCATGAAGGCGGTCATACCGTCTATCTGCCCGGATGCCAGCGCCTCCCAATCGGCCCAGCTCACCTTGATCGTCGTGTCGGCTGCACCATCCTCTTCGCTAGCCTTGTTCGCCTGACCGTCAAGCATCACCACGCCTTCGTCGCCAAAGTCGATCTTGACCCGCTTGCCGGGAAGCCAGGCGCTCTTTTCGTTAAGGGCGGCGATCATTTCACTTTTCGTCATTTTCGGGCTCCTGCAGGACTTTTCGCATCCCTAGTTTACGTGAACGTCAAGTCAAGCTTCCGCCTCTCGACGCCGCGAAAGCGCGACGTTAGACGCATGTTCATGGCCAAGACACGCACCGGCGGACGAATTCTGATCGACAACCTCGTGGCGCAGGGCTGCGACCGCATCTTCTGCGTGCCCGGCGAAAGCTATCTGGCAGCGCTGGACGCTCTTCACGATACGCCTGCGATCGACCTGATAATCTGCCGGCAGGAAGGCGGCGTCGCCTATATGGCCGAGGCCGACGGAAAGATGACCGGGCGTCCCGGAATCGCCTTCGTCACGCGCGGTCCGGGCGCCACCAACGCCTCGATCGGGGTCCATGTCGCGATGCAGGATTCGACCCCGATGATCCTGTTCATCGGTGACGTCGCTCGTGCCGACCGGGACCGCGAAGGATTCCAGGAGGTGGATTTCAGCGCGATGTTCGGGCCCTTGTGCAAATGGGTCGCCCGCATCGACGAGGCGGCACGGATCCCGGAATATGTCGCCCGCGCTTATTCCACCGCCATTTCGGGACGCCCGGGACCGGTGGTGCTGGCGCTTCCCGAGGACATGCTTCGCGACGAAGTGGAGGCGGTCGACCGGCCCTTGGTCTGTTCCCCTCCCCAAGCTGCCGACGCGCTCGCCATGACCACCTTGATGGATTTGCTGAAGGACGCCTGCGCACCGGTCGCGATCGTCGGCGGCGCGGGTTGGGATGCAGGCGCCGCCCATTATTTCACCGAATTCGCCGAACGGATCGGGCTTCCGGTGGCCGCCGCCTTCCGCCGCCAGGATGCCGTGCCCAACAGCTCATCCGTCTATGCCGGCAATCTGGGTTATGGCCCCCATCCAAAGCTCGTGCAAAGGGTCAAGGAAGCCGATTTGCTTCTTGTGGTCGGCGCCCGCCTCGGCGAGGCGACGACCGATGGCTACACGTTGATCACGCCCGATCATCCGGGCCAGACTTTGGTCCATGTCCACCCAGACCCGGCCGAGCTTGGCCGCGTCTATCGTACCGACCTCCCGATCTGCGCGGACCCGCACGAATTCTCCGAATTCGCCGCCGATTGGGAAGATGACGTGATCGATTTTTCCGCCGGAGCCGAAGCCCATTTGGAATGGCTGGAATGGAGCAGTGCTCGCCCACGCGAAAATGTCGCGCTCGATCTGGGCCAGGTGGTGATGCACATGCGCGAAGCGCTTCCGGCTGACAGCATCATCTGCAATGGCGCGGGCAATTTTTCAGGCTGGTGGCACCGATACTGGCATTATGCGGCGCTCCCGAGCCAGCTTGCGCCGACCAACGGGTCGATGGGCTATGGCATGCCTGCCGCGGTGGCCGCGTCTTTGCGCTTTCCCGACCGCCAGGCGATCTGCGTCGCGGGCGACGGCGATTTCCTGATGAATGGGCAGGAGCTTGCCACCGCGATCCGCTACGGCTCCGATCTGTTGGTGCTGGTGGTCGACAATGGAAGCTACGGCACCATCCGGATGCATCAGGAGCGCGATTACCCGGCCCGTATTTCCGGCACCGGCCTCACCAATCCCGATTTTGCTGCCTTGGCCCGGGCTTATGGTGCCTGGGCAGAGACGGTCGAACGGACGGAGGATTTCGCCGCGGCTCTAGGGCGAGCCCAATCCGAAAAAGGGGTGAGATTGCTCCACCTAAAGACCGATGTGGAATATATCACAGCGGCGACGACCATTTCCAAACTCAGGGAAAATAAGAAGGGCTGATCTCAGGCCGCGTCCCGCGCGTTCAAACGCTTGGAAGCCGCGCCCCTCCGCGCCGTGGCCCGAAGCTCGAGGAAATCCAGCGCGGCTTCGGGCGACAAAGGCTCGGACAGGAAATTGCCCTGCCCTTCCGGGCAATTCATCAATTGCAGCACCCGGAGATGCGCTTCGGATTCGATATGTTCGGCGACGCAGGGGGTCCGGATCGAACGGCACAGATCGACGATTCCTCGCAGGAGCCTGTGGCTGCTCGTGCAGGTTGAAGCTGTCTGCAGCAACGATCCGTCGAGCTTGATCGAGTCGAACTGCATTTCCCGCAGGTAGGAAATCGACGCATGGCCGGCGCCGAAATCGTCCAGCGCGATCCTGATCCCGCTCTCCCGCAAGGCCTGAAGGTTCTCGCGGGCTGTCTCGAAATCCCCGAGGAAAGCCGTCTCGGTTATCTCCATCTGCAGCCGGTTGGGGTCGAACCCTTCGCCGCGGATGATCGAAAGCAGCCGGGCGGAGGACCCCCGCGAACAAAGCTGGCGCGCGCTGAGATTGAATGAAAGGCTTATCGGCGAGGGCCAGCGCCCCGCTTGCCTCAGCGCCTTCGCAAGCAAAGCGTTGGTGAGGTCGTCAACGATATTTATCTGCTCGGCCGCTCGAATGAATTCGTCCGGCGATACGGTCCCAAGAATAGGGTGGTGCCAACGCGCGAGAGCTTCGAACGCGATCACGTCCAGCGTGTCCAGACGGAAGATGGGCTGAAAGACCATTTCGAGCTGCTGTTCGATTTCCGGATCTCGCAGCATTTGCTCGAGGCGCGATCTGCGCCGCATCTCCTCCTGCATGGCCGGATCGAAAACGGCCCAGCAGCCGGGGCCCTTCTGCTTCGCGACGTAAAGCGCTGAATCGCCCTCCGCGATCTGCGCCAGAGGCTCGCGCTCGGCCGACTTCGAAATGGAAATGCCGCACGAGCCGGAGATGCGCAGATCGCGCTTCTCGATTCGTATCGACTCGCCAAGAGCCCCGCAAATCCGCTGGCCCAGGCTTTCGGCTTCCTCTTGGGTACCGACCGAATATTGCAGCAATGCGAATTCATCGCCGCCCATTCGAGCGACGACCCCGTCGGGTCCCGCTATTTCCTGCAACCGCCGGCCGACCTGTTTCAGAACCAGATCCCCGGCTCCGTGACCGAAAGTGTCGTTGATCGGCTTGAACCCGTCCAGATCGACCATCGCCACAGCTATGAACTCTGACGGCGGGAGCCTGTGCGCCTCCGCGAGTTCGCGCAGGAAGGCCCGGCGGTTGGGCATTTCGGTCAGGTGGTCGGTGTCCGCCACCTTCCTGGCTTCGGCTTCCGCAACCCGCGCCCTCCCTCGTTCGCGAATCTGTTCCGACCTCGATTCGACCAAACGCCTGAAGCTTTGATGATGGGCGTTCAGCATCCTGAGCGTCAGGTACGCGATCAACAATGTACTGGCGCCCAGGATCACGAACGTGGCGCTGCCCGAAACGAGCAGGCGGATGCCAATCGGCACTCCCATCAGGATCAGCGGGAGCCGCGCCGCGCTGGGAAAGGAGCTCAGGCTGTAACCGCAGCCGATCCAGGCAAGCGTCGCGAAGAAGACCACCAGGTGCTGCTGCCTGGAATCGACATGGTCGAACAGAAACAAGGCAAAGGCGCAAAAGGACAGGCTGATGACCGCAGCGAGGCACAACGTGGTTCTGAGCTCCACATAGATGAGGGCATCAGATAATTTTCGATTGCGATGCCGGTACCAATAAACGAGCCTGATCAGCATCAGCCCGAATATCACCGTCGCGAAGTCGAAGGGGGGTAACAGATTCCCCGTCATGGTCATGCTGAGGCCGAGGTAATTGACGCAGATGAGCAGGTAGAGAAGCGGAATCTGCCGCTGCAGGGACGCGTAGCGCTCCCTCAGGAGTGCCCGTCCTCCCGGGCTGTTTCGGTCGCCGATGCCGAAAATATTCGCCAGCTGTATGGGTTTGAAGCGGATCATGGTGATGCGGATACCACCAGGGTCTGAATTAATTTTTAATTTGCCATAATCGACGCCAACCCCGGTCGCAAAAGGCCGGCGTGCGGCATGGATCGCGCAGTCCTGAAGCAATGCGCGTCTCAGGCGTTCGATTCGAAGCAGATCATCGTCACGAGCGCTTTGCAGCAAATGCTCGGGCACGAACACGCATCACGCCCAGCAGTCTCCGTTCGGCTATGCCCCGGACGGCAACCTCATGCTCGACCATCTCCGCGCCGCGCGACAAAATCAGCCATGAACAAGGAAGCCGTTTCAATGCGAGACGCGTTCCCTTTTTCGGATCAAATCAATCCGGCGAGGGGGCTGGATGGATCGGCATACATTCGTTTGCCCATCCGCCCTGCGAGATAGGCAAGGCGGCCCGATTCGACCCCGGCCTTCATCGCCCGGGCCATCATGATCGGATCCCGCGCTTCGGCGATGGCCGTGTTCATCAACACTCCGTCGCAGCCCAGTTCCATTGCCACGGCGGCGTCGGAAGCGGTGCCGACCCCTGCATCCACCAAAACCGGCACCTTGGCATTTTCGACGATCAGCCGGATCATCACCCTGTTCTGCAGACCAAGACCCGATCCGATCGGCGCGCCCAGCGGCATGATCGCGACCGCGCCCGCATCTTCCAGTTTCTTGGCGGCGATAGGGTCGTCGGCGCAATAGACCATCGGCTCGAAGCCTTCCTTGGCCAATATCTCGGTGGCCCGCAAAGTCTCGATCATGTCGGGATATAAGGTCTTGGCCTCCCCCAGAACTTCCAGCTTCACCAACGTCCAGCCGCCCGCCTCACGTGCCAGCCGCAAGGTTCGGATCGCGTCTTCGGCGGTGAAGCAGCCCGCCGTGTTGGGAAGATAGGTGATCTTCCTGGGGTCGATGAAATCGCTGAGCATCGGCTGTTTGGGATCGGCGATATTCACCCGCCGGACGGCAACGGTCACGATCTCCGCGCCGGCGGCTTCGACCGCGGCGGCATTTTGTTCGAAACTCTTATATTTGCCGGTGCCGACGATAAGCCGCGAGGTGAAGCTACGCCCGGCAACGGTCCAGGTGTCGATCATGGTTCAGCCTCCGCCTACGAACGTGACGATTTCGAAATCGTCGCCATCCTCGACCAGCACCTCGTTTAGAGTCGAGCGGGGAACTACTTCCAGATTACGCTCGACCGCTACGCGCGTGGGCTCAAGGCCCAGCTCCAGCGCCAGTTCGGCGATGGTCATTCCCGCTCTCACCCGGCGATGTTCGCCATTCACACTGATCGAAGCCGTACCGTCGTCATGCATGTCAGCTCTTGCCTTTGCGCATTGTCCCAAGCCGCCATATAGGAAGCTTCCATGGCGACGCTACCGACGATCTTCGTTTTGAACGGCCCCAATCTCAATCTGCTCGGGACGCGCGAGCCGGAGGTTTATGGTTCCGACACTCTGGACGACATTGCGGGCCAGCTGGAAGATCGCGGCCGCGAACTCGGCGTCGCGATCGACATGCGCCAATCCAACCATGAAGGGCATCTGATCGACTGGCTGCACGAGGCGCAGGCAAAAGGTGCGAAAGCCGTGATCCTGAATGCCGGCGCGCTCACCCACACATCGATCGCGCTGCACGATGCGGTAAAGGCCATTTCGGTCCCGGTATTCGAAGTGCACCTGTCCAATCCCTGCGCCCGCGAATCCTTTCGCCATCATAGTTTCGTGTCGCCGGTCGCCAGGGGAACAATCACCGGGCTGGGCGCGCTGGGCTATCAGCTTGCTCTGGACGCGGCAGCCCGTCTCTGACAGGGAACCGCCGAGCTTCCTTGAAAACAATTGGTTTCGAGTAAGCCCAAACGGGGAAAAAAGAGGTTTCAATGGTCGACAAGGCAGCGCCAACTGACAAGGCAGCGTCCGGAGCCATGCGGGTCGACACCGACATGGTGCGCCAGCTTACCGAATTGCTCAACAAGGGCGATCTTACCGAAATAGAGGTTCAGGACGGCGACCGCCGGATCATGGTCAAGCGGCATTTGGCCGCGGCGATCGCTCCCGCGGCTGTCGCTTCCGCGGCTCCGGCCGCGGCGGCCGGCGCGCCCGCCGATACTCCAGCGGTCAGCGCTGCGGACCATCCGGGCGCGGTGAAATCGCCGATGGTGGGCACTGTCTATCTCTCGGGCGAACCAGGCGCTGCGGCGTTCGTCGCGGCAGGAACCAAGGTCAACGCCGGCGACACATTGGTGATCATCGAGGCGATGAAGGTGATGAATCCTATCACCGCGCCGAAGAGCGGCGTCGTCCGCCAGATACTGGTCGAAAACGCGCAGCCCGTGGAATTCGACCAGCCGCTCGCGATCATCGAGTAGGCGCGGCATGTCGATCAAGAAGGTCCTGATCGCCAATCGCGGCGAGATCGCGCTTCGCATCCATCGCGCCTGTCACGAAATGGGGATCAAGACGGTCGCGGTCCATTCGACGGCCGACGCCGACGCGATGCACGTTCGCCTTGCCGACGAGGCGATCTGCATTGGTCCGCCTCCCGCAGGCGAATCCTATCTGAATGTGCCCAACATCATTTCGGCGGCCGAAATCGCCCATGCCGACGCGATCCATCCAGGCTACGGCTTCCTTTCGGAAAATGCGCAATTCGCCGAGATCGTCGAACTGCACAACATCATCTGGATCGGCCCCAAGCCCGAACATATCCGCACCATGGGCGACAAGATCGAGGCGAAGCGCACCGCCGCGAAGCTTGGACTGCCCCTGGTACCGGGCTCCGATGGCCCGGTTGAGGATGTCGCGGAAGCCAAGGCCATTGCGGCGGAAGCAGGCTATCCCGTGATCATCAAGGCGGCGTCGGGCGGCGGTGGGCGCGGCATGAAGGTGGTCCAGTCCGAAGACCAGCTGGAAGCGCTGATGATGCAGGCGGGATCGGAGGCCAAAGCCGCGTTCGGCGACGCCACCGTCTATATCGAAAAATATCTGGGCGATCCGCGCCACATCGAATTCCAGGTGTTCGGCGACGGCAAGGGACATGCCGTACATCTGGGTGAGCGCGACTGCTCGCTTCAGCGGCGGCACCAAAAGGTGCTTGAAGAAGCGCCCTCCCCCGTAATTTCTCCGGAAGAACGCGACCGTATGGGCGGCATCGTTGCCAAGGCGATGGCCGACATGAGCTATCGCGGCGCGGGCACGATCGAATTTCTGTACGAAAATGGCGAATTCTATTTCATCGAAATGAATACGCGCCTGCAGGTCGAACATCCGGTGACCGAGATGATCACGGGAATGGATCTGGTGCGCGAGCAGATCCGGATTGCGGAAGGCCAGCCACTTTCCTGCACCCAGGACCAGATTAAGTTTCACGGCCACGCGATCGAATGCCGGATCAATGCGGAAGATCCCCGGACCTTCGCTCCATCCCCGGGCACGGTGAAGGGCTTCCACGCCCCGGGCGGGATGCATGTGCGCGTCGATAGCGGGCTCTATGTTGGCTACAAGGTCCCGCCTTATTATGATTCGATGATCGCCAAGCTGATCGTCTATGGATCGACCCGCGAACGCTGCATCCTCCGACTCAAGCGCGCACTGGAGGAATTCGTGATCGACGGGATGAAGACCACCATTCCCTTACACCGCGCTCTTATCGAGGATCCGGAATTCCGCGCCGGCGAATATACGATCAAATGGCTGGAAGATTGGCTCGCGCGCGAAGAAGAATGAAGCATCGGCAGCGCCCTATTCGATCCTGAAGCGTTTGAACCCCCAATGAGATATGCTGGGTCATGGTGCGCGCTCTTCCTGGCGATTCTAATCGCCTTTTTTCTTGACACGCCTGCCGTGGCGTCGCCCCCGGCCGCCAAATCTCCCGGAAAATTGCCCGCCGGGACGTTGCCCCGCAAGCCCGGGATGAACGAGGATATCGTGATCGTCACGCCCAGCGGTGGGGAAAGAAGACTGACGCTTCGGACGCACGTGAAGGCGCCGACGGTCCCGCCCCCGCTACCGCTTTTCACCGACCTGCTGGAACTGAGCTCCACCCATGTTTTCGGGAAGGATCGTCGATGTCAGGTGAGCGGCGACGATGGGAAACCGCACCTGCGCTGCCGTCCGGGCGCCTCGGTCAGCGGTATACGTCTGCTTTTCGACCCATTCAGGCTTCCGCGCGGTGCCCCGATAGATTTGCATGTGACGGCTTCAGGGGACCCGGGGTTTCGCGCCGAGGTAACGGGTGTGGACGCCGATGCCAATCGACCCCTGGCCGTGAAGCAGGGGACTGGAAGCTTAAGGCTTCCGGATCTTCCTGGTTACGCCCCACCCCAATTGGTCATCATGGCGCCCCCGGAGGGCGGGGAATTGGTGGTGAACCGTCTGGAACTTATCACCGCGACCTCCCGCCCGGTCATCGCATTTTCGGCCTGGGCCTGGGAGCCGTCATTGTGGCGTACCAACCCGGCGGGTCTCGTCGCCTCGGCCAATGCGCGGAAAATCGGGCGACTGTTCGTAACTCTCGAGGTCGATGATGGTGAGGTCCTGCATCGGGACGACCTTCGGCGGTTCGTACGCATGGCGAGGCGCGCTGGTCTCGAAATCGAGGCGGTGGAAGGCGATCCTCGCATGGTTCTACCCGGCGGGCTGGAAGCGGCTCTGGCGCGGGCGAATGCCTTTGCGGATTATCAGCGGAACGCCGCCGGGGCCGAAAAACTGGCGGGCATTCAATATGATGTCGAGCCGTATGTTCTTGCCGAATGGGGCGAAGGAGCCGCCACTTATGAAGGCTGGGCCCACGCGATCCTGAAACTGTCGAAAGCCGCCGGAGAACCGATTGATCTTGTGCTGCCTTTCTGGGTTTCGGGGAGCAGCGAAGGGCAATCATTTCTGCGCCGGATAAGCCCTGCCGCCAGGGGTTTGACGATCATGTCTTACCGAACGAAACCCTCATCACTCGCCCAGATCGCAGAGCCTTTATTGGCCTGGGGCGCGGCGGAGGCAAAACCGGTGCGCCTCGCCCTCGAAGCCGGCCCCATCGCCGATGAGGTCGAACAGGTTTATCGCGAAGCGGCGATCGGCACGTTGGCCGTCCTGCCCGGGCCTGAGGCCCGCATCGTGATGCTGGAGAAGCCCGGGGAGATCGAAGGCGCCCGGATGTTTGCACTACAGGGACGGGAAATTGTACGGGGCGACAGGATCAGCTTCTTCGGCGATGAAGAAAAGATGATGGAGCTGGCGCTTCGCACCTCCGCAGCCTTCTCCGCCTGGCCCACCTTTGCCGGCTTCGCGCTGCATGGACTGGACTGGACGATTAGCGCAGGGGGATCGCCTGGCGTCCCTTGACGCCGCGAAGCGAGAAACTGGCCCTGGGGCCCTTTGGAAAGCGAATTTCGACGCCTTGAAGTGACGCCGGCGCGTTGACGGTAAGTATCCCGCCTTCGAAATCGAAATCCGCCTGATCACGGGCGCTCCACCAGTCGCCGAATGCGCCGAGCGAACCAATCCAGACCTTGCCCTTCATCCGATCGATCAGCTGCTCTTCGAATTTCAATTTGTGGTCCTTCACGTCTGGATGGATCAGCACCACCGCGACACCCTCATTCGCAGCAATCTTATCGATCAGCGTGATCGACGCTTCCAGCCGGTCACCCAGGCGTGGGGGCTTTTCATCCTCAATGGTGACCGGGAATTCCCAGGCCGGAAGCAGTCCTCGCGCCGATCGGCTGTAACTCAGCTGGAACGGAAAATGGGTCTGCGCGCTGTTGGCGGTCAGGGTCGAAGAATAGCGATAGCCGGTAGCGGCCAATGCTTCGGGTAGCGCCTCGGGAAAAGCCAGATGCCCTGGCCGGAACGACCGGACTGGAGCTCCGACCAGATGTTCGATCAGATATTTGGACACTCGAAGTTCACCCAGGATAGTTCCATCCCGGGCCTTGTTCCGACTTTCGACGAAGGGCCGATATCTCGGGTAATATTCCTCGCCGCTGCCCATTTCGAACTTCCGGAAGGCCCGCGTATGCGACACGCTATGGCTTCCGATTTCCATGCCGCGAGCCACCCGTTTGAGCGAGGGAAGGTTTGCGTGGTTGAAAAAGACGTCGTCATTCCAATCGCGTATATATTTCGTTTGGATGAGGAAGGTTGCGGACACGCCGCGCTTTCGGATGGCATCGGCATAGGCCACCGAATTTCCCACCGAGCGAGTGAAATCCACATCATGAGTGAGGATCAGGCTTCCCTTGAAACCCGATGGAGCGGTCCCGATCAGGAACGGGTCATCCTCTCCCTCCACATACAGGTCGCGGATCCAGCGAAAGATGATGTCGAGGCTGGGCTGATAGCCATTGACGAAATCGGGGGAGAAAAGTTCGGACCGGCCATTCATGGCCCGCTGCGCCATCGATCCGGGATCCACGCCCAGCAGGCACGCATTGCCTCCCGCGCGACGACAGACGACGGCCGCTTTTCCATCCTCGAAGCTAGCCAGCGTTTCGGCGCTGGTGGTCAACAAACCGATACTTCCGATCTTCACCTCGGCGCGTCCGCTGCTGAACCGGCTCAGCCTTTCCTCCGGCGCGGATTCGCCCTTCCAGCGGATTGTATTACGCTCGCGGCTCGGTATCTGGCGGCTGATTCCAAACAATTCTTCCAGCCCGCCCCCCGCAAGGTCGAAGGTAAGCAAGGTTCCTCCGCCCTGCACATGCCGCGCCAGGCTCCGGATCGCGGTTTGGGACAGGAGGCGGCCGGAAATGCCCGGATAAGCAATTATCACCTGATGCCGCAGCGCCTTGGCGGGATCCCTTGTAAAGGTGACCGAAATGCCCTGGGACTTGAATCCCCTCAAAAGCCCAACCCAGTCCGATGCGGGATCCGTGACCAGAACGGCCAGCCTATTAGGCCCGCCGCGGTCGAAATCCTGGAGACTAACCGGCACCGGGTTCGCGATGGGAGTTTCGGTGTCGGGACCTGATACATTTTCGAAGCGATAGATTTCGGTGCGAGACCCCTCGATCCAGAAATACCAGGCCACTGCGCCTACGAGCAGAATCGCCCCTATGATCAGAATACGTTTCATTCCCGCTTGTTAGAGCGGCGAATGGCGATGGTGGCAACGATATCTGCAATAGATGCGGCAAACCGCCGATGGTTGACCTAGATAACCGGCCTTGGATCGGAGATTTCGCTTCTTGAGCGCCGCGGCGGGACTTCGCCAATTTCGTTCCAGGCAGAGGTCAACCGGTGCATGGCCTGGGTCAACTTATCCTCCGGCAACGAAAATGGAAGGCGGACGAAGCGCTCAAAGGCTCCATCCACACCGAACCTGGTTCCCGGTGCAATGCGCAGCCCCCGGGCTTGCGCTGCGGCGGCAAGGATTGTGCTTCTCGGAGCTGGTAATTCTGCCCAGACGGCCAGCCCACCTGCCGGCCGCGACAGACGCCAGTCCGGCAATAGATACGCAACGATCCGCAAAAGATGGTCGCGCCGCCGCCGAAGCGCCTCGCGTCGGGGGTCGAGGATCGAATCCGGGTGGGCGAGAAGGAAGCTGCCGGCCAATTGCTCGAGGATCGGCGTGCCGAGGTCCATACTGGCCCTCACCCGAGCAAGTCCGGCCACGATCTGCGCACCCGCCCTCACCCAACCGATCCGAAGCCCGCCCCAGAATGTTTTGGAGGTCGAGCCCAGCGTGACCACGCGGTCCGAGGAGTCGAATCCGGCCAAGGGAGGCGGCGGCGCGTGATCCAGCCACAGATCGGCCATGGTCTCATCGACCACCAACAGGGTCTTGGTGCGGGCGGCGACCCTTATGATCGCCTCGCGTACCTCGTCGGTCATGAGCTGTCCGGTGGGATTGTGGAAATCGGCCTGAAGATAAGCCATTTTGGGCTCGCTCCGGCGAAACACATCCTCCATCGCCTCGGGATCCCAGCCGGCATCGGACAAGGGCATGGGCGCCGCCTTGCAGGAAGCGCGCTGGATCGCGTCCAGCGCCAGCGCATAGGTCGGATGATCGACCGCGATACGGTCGCCCGGACGCGCCATCAGTCCGAGCATCAGAGCAAATCCATGTTGGGCGCCCTGAGTAACGAATATCTGCTCGGGCGACGTCGGTACGCCGCGCCGCTCATAGCGATCGGCAATCACCGCTCTAAGCTCGGGCAAGCCATAGGCGCCATAGCCGCTGCCGGGTAGGTGAGCCGGTAAGGCCGCGAGGGCGGCGGCATAAGCCGCGTGGACGTGCTCGGTTGCCGGGAGGGTCGCAACGGAAAATTCGAGATGGCCCGGTTCGCCCTCACCATCCAACTGAACCGGGGCACGGGACCAGGGGCCCTGGGGAAGGCATGTGAAGCTTCCCGAGCCATGACGGCTGCTCAGATAACCTTCTGCCCGCAGGGCCGCATAGGCCGCGCTGACGGTGGTCCGGCTAAGCCCCAGAACGTCGCCAAATTTGCGCTCGCCCGGAAGACGTGCACCGAGCGGGAGCCGCCCGTCTAGAATTAGCAGCCGGAGAATGTCGTTCAATTGCCGATGCGCCGGCGTTCGCCCATTCACGGCGCGCCATTCGCCAAGCATCCTAGCCAGCGAGGCGGCCCCCATTTTGAGATCAGTCATTGGGCCAGTATCGTTAAAGTGGCTATTTTAATCAATGCCACTTTAACTAGATTCCGCAAATGACCCGTCGCCTGATCCAGCTCTTTCTTGGCCTTTCTCTCTACGGCCTGTCGTTATCCCTGATGATCCGGGCCGCGCTCGGCCTCGACCCGTGGGACGTGTTCCACCAAGGGCTGGCGAGCGAAAGCGGGATCAGCATCGGCATGATGGTCAATCTTGTCGGCGCCTTCGTGCTCCTGCTGTGGCTTCCGCTTCGACAAAGACCGGGCATCGGCACGATCGCCAACATCCTCGTCATCGGCACCGTCGCCGATATCGGGCTCTGGCTTATTCCCGAACTTCATTCGCTGCCGCTGCGCATCGCCCTTATGGCCGCAGCAATCGTCCTGAATGGTATCGCGACCGGCGCCTATATCGGCGCCGGCCTCGGCCCCGGTCCGCGAGACGGCCTGATGACGGGGATCGTGAAACGCACCGGGCTATCGGTCCGGCTGGTCCGGACCAGTATCGAGATATTCGTCCTGGCGGTCGGCTGGCTGCTGGGCGGTACGGTTGGCGTCGGCACGATCCTCTATGCCATTTGCATCGGCCCGATCGTTCATCGGACCCTGCCTTTTTTCGCCATCAAGGACCGCGACCCAAAAACCCGTCCGAAGCCGGCGCCGATTCCCGATATATCCGGCCTGTAGCTTTTCCGCGCCATGGACAGCGGGCCCGCGACATCTCTATTCGGGGGGCTCGTTCACCAGCAGGAGAATGCGGCCATGAAAGCGACCATCTACCATAATCCCGCCTGTGGCACCTCGCGCAAGACGCTTGAAATCCTTCAGCATGAAGGTGCCGATGTGACGATCGTCGAATATCTGAAGACGCCGCCCTCCCGCGAAGAATTGCAACGACTCTACGAGCGCTGCGGAATCGCGCCGCGCCAGGGACTTCGCGACAAGGAGGCGCTCGCCAAGGATCTTGATCTGATCGACGGCGCTGTCAGCGAGGATGCGATTCTGGACGCGATGATGGAGAACCCTATCCTTATCCAGCGGCCGATCGTGGAAACCGAAAAAGGAGTCCGCGTCTGCCGCCCTCAGGAAACAGTGCGCGAGATTTTGTAAACAGGCGGTCGGCTGGCGTGCTTGACCGGACTCGCCCGGCGCTCCAACCTTCCCGCATGGCCATTCTCGATCCGGATCTGCTGCTCCGCGCTTATTCGATCGGCGTATTCCCGATGGCCGATAGCCGCGATGCGGAGGACATTTTCTGGGTCGAACCGCGCAAGCGCGCGATCATCCCGCTGGATGGTTTTCGCTTGTCCCACTCGCTCCGCAAGACGGTCCGGTCGGGCCATTTCACGGTCACCCGGGATAAAGCATTTGCCGAAGTGGTGCGCGCTTGCGCGCATCGCGACGAGACCTGGATCAACCCGGAGATCGAAACCAATTATAATCTGCTCCATGACCGCGGAAATGCCCATTCGATCGAATGCTGGCATGAAGCGCATCTGGTAGGCGGATTATATGGGGTCAATCTGGGCGCGGCTTTCTTCGGCGAAAGCATGTTTTCCCTGCATACGGACGCATCCAAGGTAGCCCTGGCCTGGCTGGTCGCCCGGCTTCGGGTCGGGGGCTACCGCCTGCTCGACTGCCAGTTCATGACCGAACATCTGCGCAGTATGGGCGCTGTCGAAATCGACCAGAAGGATTATCTGGCGCTGCTGGATACCGCATTGTCGGCGGGTTCGCCGGAAGGGACGGGGGCGGGAATGGGCGCCGGGCTGGAAGGGGCCGCGGCGGTCGGGGCAGAATTCGGGGCGCTCGACCGATTGTTGGGCGCCGATCCTTCGCGAACTGTGGACGCGCCGGCTTCGGGATGCGTCATCGCGCAGCTTTTGGGCCAGACGTCATAGACCGGATGCTCGACCACGTTCAGCGATGGCGCTTCCTTGTAGACCCAGCCTGAAAAAACCCTCTGCAACTGGTTCTGCGGATTGCGCACGTCGACCTGAAGGAAGGCTCCGGTGAGCTGCTGGATCTCATGCGGAGCGGACGTCTCGCAGGCGCGCAGGCGAACGGTCACGTCGCCAATCCTGACCGCCTGTCCCGGCTTCAGAGTGAGGTCCCGGGCTATGCCGTTACGCTTGTTCAAAAGGCCAATCACCGCCACACGATCGGCCATCGGTGTGGTTCCGGCGGCCAGCGCCTCCACATTTTGCGGGATGTCGACCGTGTCCGGCTCCGCTTCCACCTGCTGGTTGGTTTGCGGCTGAACGTCATCCGGGCGCTGGTCGCAGGCCGCGATCAGGCCGAGGACGGCGCCAAGAGCAGCCAGCGATGCGAGAGGCGCAAGCCGCATGGCTTATTGGGGCGTCCAGGCTTCGTAATCGCCGCTCGCCGCCTGTCTTTGGCCGCCGCGTTCGAGCGAACCCGACGGACGATAGGCATCGGGCATGCCCGTCTGATTGCCGGTCGGAGCCTTCAGGAATTTCGGCGCGGGCGGCAGCGCCTCATCCGGCGTGCCTTCAATCTGATGGTGCATCCAGGCATGCCATTCGGGCGGGATCCGGCTCGCATCGTTGGGGCCATTATACATGACCCAGCGCCGCCCGCTTTTGGAGCGATAATAAAGGTTTCCCTGATCGTCGGAGCCGACCTTTGTGCCGCTCCGCCACACCGACAGGTGAGTGCCAAGGCCAGCGCCTTCCCACCAGGTGAACATATTCTTGAAGAAACCCATGGCCTGCGCCTAGCGCCGAACGCCGCCCTGACGCAAGCCTGCTAAGCCTCGGAACACCCCTTCCGAAGGTCCTTAGCGCCCATCTGCAGGGCCACCCGGCCAGCTGACGCAATCGCCTTCGCTGATCCCAAGCTCGACCGAACGCCCGCCGGCAATTTCCAGAACCGCAGCGACATATTCCTCGGTTCCGACCGGCTCCAGCGATTGGGGTATGGTGTTGACCGCGATCCGGGCGATCGAACAATCTGCCCGGACGAAGATCATGTCGAGCGGGATCAAGGTGTTCTTCATCCAGAAGGAGGCCGGGCGCGGCGGAACGAAGGGAAAAACCATTCCTTCATCGGGTTTCAGCCGTTCGACGAACATCAACCCGGTCGCCTGCTGTTCGGCGGTTGCCGCGACCTCGACCTGAAATTCATGGGCCGCCAACGGGGTGCGAACCCGAAGCGGAACGCGATCGAGGCCCTCCTGGCTCGAAATGCGCGACGGCTGCGGCACAGCCTGCGTCGACTCGGCTCGGCACGCGCCCAGCGAGGCCGTGAGTGCGGCGGCGATCAAGAAACTGCGGAAAATCATCGTGGGGCGATCTCTACCGCAAGCGGGCCTTTGCGGCCAAGCGCAATTCGGGCGCTGAGCGGCTGATCGGGAATCAGATCCGTCATGCCCCCGCGGCGCACGATTTCCATATGAAGAAAGATATCCTCTGAATCATCGTCTTCGCGGACCAGGAATCCGTAACCCTTCAGCCGGTTGAACCATTTCACCCGAACGGGTTCGAGATCCCCGGCATCGTCCAGCAGGGCGGAAGGATCGACCCGCTCGGCCCCACGCGCGGGCGAAAAAGCGGCTTCGGGGATCACGGCCTCGCTGAGGTCGATCGACAATATCCGGCGCGCCTGAAGCCCGCGGCCCTGTTCGGCGATCAAGCATTCGACCACGGCACCCTCGGGAAGGCTGCGGCGGTCATGCTCCTTCAAAATGCTGAAATGGACCAGTATATCGCTGTCCACCTGGTCGCTGACGAGGAAGCCGAAGCCGCGAGTGGCATCGAACCACTTCATCCGGCCGCTTACCTTCAGCAGATCCTGGTCGTCGGCGCCTACCGTTTCGTCGGCCCCTTCCGCGCCGGCGCGTGGTTCTTCGTCCTCAGCATGGTGAGGCTCCTGGTCCGACAGCACTTCCCCACGCATACTCATCGCTACGCACACCCAGTTGTAGCACATTCCGAAGAGAGACTATCACGCCTGCGCCCAGATTGTGAACCGTTCCTGAAGGATTTTTAGATTTCGTCCGGTTCCGGGATCTCTCCGGCGCGAGAATTGACCATTTTCCGGGCAAGATCGGTGGAATGGCCAGCGCGGATCATCGCCGCGAAAGCCCTGGCGCGGACGGCTCTGTCCGGTTCGGATGTCGCGTAGGGCCCGATCCGCTTGCGCTGGGCGAAACGAAGCGCGGCATCGAACGCCCCGGCCTGCGCGCTTTCCTTGGCCTCGACCGCATCGCCCGATTCGATGCCCGCCGCGTACAGCGCCTGATCCAGCCGCCGCTCGCCAAAGCCCTTGCGCTGCAAGGAGGCGCCCTTGGCGGTGGCAAAGGCGCGGTCGTTGACATAGCCAAGCTCCGTAAAGCGTTCGACCAGACTTTCGATCGGGACTTGCCCGCCCCCCTCCCAGCCGCGTTCGCGAACCTTGCGGGTGAGATAGGATCGAAGCTTCGCGCGAGTGGTCGCGTAGCGCCCGGCATAGAAGAGGGCGAGCCTCTCCAGCGCTTCGGAATCGAGCGGGGGGCGGGGCATTTTGTGTCGTTCAGCTTTCACGCGCCATGATTGTGCCACACTCAAGCTCGATTATGAACGGGCCTTGCTCCCTTTAGCCGAGGCTGACCCGCATATTGTGCGCGTTCCGATCGAATTTTGAGGATTCAGCCGAGTGCAACAAGGTGAAGGTGAAGTTCCGATGCGCGAAGCTTCGAAGAAGTCGGAGAGCAATTTGGCGCCCACGGTGACCATGGATGCGCTTCCCCGCCGCTATTCCGACTTTGCGACGCTTGGCGATGCGCTCGATTATGCCGCCGCCGGCAAGCGCGGCCTCAATTTCCACGATCCGCGCGGCGCGCTGACCCGGCCCTATCCCTTCAGCGAGTTGCGCGAGGACGCGCTGAAATCCGCTTATCGCCTGATCGCTTATGGCGTGAAGCCGGGTGACCGGATCGCGCTGATTGCCGAAACCGGCGCCGAATTCGCGGCCTTGTTCTTTGGCGTCGTCTATGCCGGCGCCTGGCCCGTCCCCTTGCCCCTGCCGACCTCGTTCGGCGGGCGCGACGCCTATATCGACCAGCTCGCCGTCCAGCTCAAAAGCTGCGACCCGAGCTTGCTCTTCTATCCCGCCGAGCTTGCCTCGATGTGCGGCGCAGCGGCGCAGGCGATTGGCTGCGAAGGGGTCGATTGGGAAAGTTTCGAACAGCGTTCCGCCGATGAGGCCCCGCTTCCCGAAACCGGCCGGGACGATATCGCCTATCTGCAATATTCCAGCGGATCGACCCGCTTCCCCCATGGCGTGGCGGTGACCCACAAGGCCCTCCTCAACAACCTCGCCGCCCATGCGCACGGGATGAACGTTGCCGACACTGACCGCTGTGTATCATGGCTTCCCTGGTATCATGACATGGGCCTGGTCGGCTGCTTCCTGTCGGTTGTGGCGAACCAGGTTTCGACCGATTATCTGAAGACGGAGGATTTCGCCCGCCGTCCGCTCGCCTGGTTGGATCTGATCAGCCGTAACGAGGGCACGACGCTCAGTTATTCGCCGACCTTCGGCTACGACATCTGCGCGCGCCGCGTGTCGAGCCAGACGCATGTTTCCGAACGGTTCGACCTGTCGCGCTGGCGCGTCGCCGGCAATGGCGCGGACATGATCCGCCCCGACGTCATGCAGTCGTTCGTCGACGCCTTTGCCGATGCCGGCTTCAACGCCCGTTCGTTCCTGCCAAGCTACGGCCTGGCCGAAGCGACTTTGGCCGTATCGATCATGCCTCCCGGAGAGGGGATCGTGGTCGAACTGGTCGAGGAAAATCTGCTGGCAGGCGGCGGCGAGACTGAGCGCGGCCAGCCCAAGCGTTTCCGGTCGATCGTCAATTGCGGCAAGGCGGTGCGCGACATGGAGATTGCGGTCCGCGACGAGGAAGGGGAGCCCCTTCCCGACCGCGCGATCGGCAAGATTTATGCGCGCGGCCCCTCGATCATGGCCGGATATTTTCGCGACGAGGAAGCTACCAAGGCCTGCCTCACTCCCGACGGCTGGCTGGACACCGGCGACATGGGCTATTTGTCCGAAGGCTACATCTACATCGTCGGCCGCGCCAAGGACATGATCATCATCAACGGCCGCAACCATTGGCCGCAGGATATCGAATGGGCGGTCGAACAGCTTCCCGGGTTCAAGGCGGGCGACATCGCCGCTTTCTCGATCACCACTCCGGGCGGCGAGGAAACGCCGGCTGTCCTCGTCCAGTGCCGGACCTCGGATGCTGCCGAACGCAGCCGCCTTCGCAACGAGATACGCGAGCGCGTCCGGTCGATTACCGGAATGAACTGCGTGATCGAGCTGGTCCCGCCACGCACTTTGCCCCGCACCAGCTCCGGCAAACTGAGCCGCGCCAAGGCCCGCAACCTCTATCTTTCGGGCGAGATCCAGCCCTACGACATCGCTGCCTGACGGGTGGTTTCGCAGGCGACTTCACGCTTGCGCTTCCCCTCGCCCGCAGCTAATGACCGGCGCTCTCCGGCTCTTAGGAGTGTAGCTCAGCTGGTAGAGCATCGGTCTCCAAAACCGAGGGCCGTGGGTTCGAGTCCCTCCACTCCTGCCAATCCATCTTTACCGTTGGGTCTGGGAATGAGGGCCGGGGAATTATATGGAGGCCAGGGGCGCCGGTCTTGGGCGCATTTGGCCTCTTTCATGTTGTTTGAAGGATATTGAAGCGGTGGCAAAAGTCAGTCCCGGCGAATTCTTCCGGCAGGTCCGCGCGGAAACCGCCAAGGTCGTATGGCCGACGCGGAAGGAAACCGTGACCACCGGGATCATGGTCGTGATCATGACGACTTTGCTGGGCGTCTTCTTCTTCGGTGTCGATTCGGCATTCAGCGCCATCGTCAAGGCGCTGCTGGGCCTGCTGAGCTAAGGATCAAAATGTCTCGCTGGTACATCATTCACGCTTATTCGGGTTTCGAGAACAAGGTTCGCGATTCCATCATGGCGGAAGCGACCCGCATGGGGCTCGACCAACTGGTCGAGGCCGTTGAGGTCCCCACCGAAAAGGTGACCGAGGTCCGCCGCGGCAAGAAGGTGACTTCGGACAAGAAATTCTTCCCCGGCTATGTGCTGGCGAAGCTGGCGATGAACGACGACGTCTATCACCTGGTCAAGAACACGCCCAAGGTAACCGGATTTCTCGGATCCATGGGCAAGCCGCAGCCGATCACCGAGGCCGAAGCCGCGCGCATCCTTAACACCAAGGATGAAGCCGCCGCCGCCGCGCCCAAGACCAAGGTCAGCGTCGATTACGAGATCGGCGACAATGTAAAGGTGCTGGAAGGCCCGTTCGCCTCGTTCAACGGGCTGGTCGAAGAACTGGATTTCGACCGCGGCCGCGTCAAGGTATCGGTCTCCATCTTCGGCCGCGCCACGCCGGTCGAGCTGGAATTCGAACAGGTCGAACTTTCCAAATAAGTTTCTGCTCCCAGGCAGGACCAAATGGGGCCGGCGGAAACGCCGGCCTTTTTGTTTGGAAAGTAGCTGCGGGAGGCCTGCGCGTCGGCCTTAACAGGGACAGCCCAATGCTCTGGACTTCCCCAGGGCCCGAAATGAAAAGGGCGGCACAATCGCTGGCCACCCTTCTCGTTTGGTGAATTAGGCGCCGCGATCACGGTCAGTACGTTCGAACGAACTTTCAGTCTGGCTTTCGTTCGAAGCGCCCGCATCTCGTCCAAAGCCCATGGCAGAACGATCGCCTGCTGCGGAATGCTCATCGACTTCGACTTCGGTGCGGCGGGCGCTACCCACAGTCTCCGGCGTCTCCTGGACATAGGAACGAACGCGGGCGCCGCCACGATTGACTTCGCGCTTGCCGGCGAAAAGCTGTTCTTCCGCAACATTTTCGCCCCGGCCCAAGGTTGATCCACCCGCCTCCATACCGGTAGTGCTACCTGCAGCATAAGGCTGCCAACCTTCGTTCCGCCAGGCGTCCTGACGCTCATCCAGATCCACGCTTCCGGTATCCTCCAGCAGAGCGATGATCTTGTCGGCATCTTCATCGCCGTCGACTTCCGCGCAAAGCATGAAGCCGCCGCGATTCAGGCCTTCGCCGAAAGCATGGCGGTCTTCGTTGGGCATATTGCTGAAATGGGATGAATCGCCTGACGATTTATCGACGATCTTTGCCCGGCCTTCCACGTCGACGCCCGCATTCAAGCGTTCGCAGGCTGCCTCGGCTTCGGCCCTGGTATCGTAAAGGGCGGTCACGGTTCGGGACATTCTTCTCTCCTGTTTCTGTGCGCCCCCGCTGGACCGGCCAACCGGCGGCGTCTTAAGTCGTTCCGGAACAATGGCATAGTTGCGCCCAACCGGTGTGGAATTGGAACAGGATACAGTCTTCGCCGTTTGCAACGGGTCCGCCGCCTATGCGGGCTCAAACAGGAGGAATTTTATGACCACGAAATCCATGACGGCGATCGCGCTAGCATCGCTCGCGCTTGCCGCGGCCCCTGCGGCTGCCCAGGAAGCCAATAATAGCGCAGACGCCGCCTACACGACGACCACGACCGAAGATGCGAACGGGACTACCGACGCAACCTATACAACGACCACCACTGAAGACGATGATAACGACTTCCCCTGGGGTCTCCTCGGCCTGCTTGGCCTCGCCGGCCTGCTCGGCCGCAAGCGGAACGACGCCGACATTCATGTCGACAATCGCCGCGATACTACCGGTACGCGCCCGTAAAGTTTGCGAATGCTCCGCCGCAGCCAGGCGGCGGCGGAGCATTAATCACCACCTATCAGCCATTCGCTTCGAGGTATTTTTCAAGATTGTTGAGCGTCTTGCCGGTGCCATCCGCGACGCCCATCGCCACGAACTGCGCCAGATGATCGGCCGAGCTGCAGGCGATTTCCACCCTCATCCTTGTTCCCGCGGACTCCTCGTCGAGCAAGACCGTGCCCGTCGCGCCGTTGGCATCGAATACGAGCCGCGCGGGAGGCGAAATTTCCAGGTAGGTCCCCGTAAACGGCTTGTCCGGATGATGCCGACTGACGAACCGGAACGCACCGCCCGGCCGCAGGTCCATTTCGCAAATGGCCAGCCTGTCGCCCATCGCGTCCCACCAGTTTGCGAGCTGATCGGGCTGGGTCCAGGCGTCGAAGACGCGCTCGGGCGAAGCATCCAGGTCGCGCGCGAAGCGGATCGTATGCGTGACTTCATCGATGGTGAAGGCCACCGAATTCGTGTCTGTTGGAAGCATTTCAACTCTTCTCCGTTTTTTCGGCGGCGAGATGCCGCTCGAGATTGTCGAATCGTCGTTCCCACAAGATTCGGAACGGCTCGGCCCAGTCTGCGACGATTTTGATCGCTTCAGGCCGAAGCCGGCGTGGCCGGCGCTGCGCATCGCGCCCCTGGTCGATCAGGCCCGCATGCTCCAGGACCCTCAGATGCTTGGACACGGCGGGCTGTGACAGCCGGAATGGCGCCGCCAGTTCGCCTACCGTCGCTTCACCCTGCGCAAGCCGGGCAAGAATGGCCCGCCGCGTCGGGTCACTGAGAGCGCCAAACGCCCGATCGAGGTTTATCTCCATACAGCTATATAGCCATATGGATATATATCAGTAAACCCCTATCTTATACCGTATAAATACGGTAAGGGGAGAATTGGAGACCGCGTCATGCGTCTCCACTTGCGTGGAGCGCGACCCATCGGACAGAAATATTGGTTTGCCCGCGAAAGGGCCTCGATCGAGATGGCGGACCGTGCCGAGAGCCTCGCGACGCGCAGAATCCATCTTGACCTGGCGGCGCTCCTCCGGATGAAGGCCGAAAATTTCCACCACGTTGGTAAGCGCCTGTTGCGGCCTTTGGGTAAGGTCGTGCCCCTCATCCTTCGGCGGCCCGCAAAAGCGCCAAAGCCGCTGGTGATGATTTGCGACGATGAAGAATTGGTTGTGGACCTGTTGGAGCATCATCTTTGCAACGCCGGTTATGAGGTAGTGCGGGCCGCCGATGGCGCGATCGCGCTGGCGCTGCTGGAGCACCGGATCCCCGCCGTTATCATCTTGGCCGTTATGATCCCGGTTATCAGCGGCACCGAAGTCCTGAAGCGCATCCGGGAGACGCCGGACTTGCGCAAGATTCCGGTCATGATGCTGACCCACCGCGATTCCGAGCAGGATGTGATCGACGCTTTGCGCGACGGCGCATCCGACTATCTTACCAAGCCCTTCATGATCGGCGAAGTCCTCGAACGGGTGAGCAAGTTGATCACTCCGTATGAGCATCCTCTCGAAAGTCTGCTGGAGGAACTGGCGGCTTAATCCGGCTCGCAAAGGTTCAACCGGCGGTCTGTCGCACAGCATCAGTGACGTCCGCGTCGGAAAAGGGCTTGCGGACGACGGGACAGCCCGGGAATCGATCCGAGATCTGTTGGGGGTTGCCCGTAATAAAAACCACGGGGATCAGCGACTTTTTACGTATCGCCTCCACGGCATCGATTCCGTTGCCTGGCTTCAACATAACGTCGGAAGTTATTAAGTCAGGGCATCCGGAACGGAAACTGCAAAGTCGAATGAGGTGTACCCATTGTCACGAAGTATGTCTTCGATCGCCATCGCGACCAGAGCCTCGTCTTCGATTATCAGGGCATGCATAATTATCTCCCGACGAGCGGGAGCGCGCGTGTCTCTCAGCCGCCGAAGCTCAGGGACTCTTCCAGCGATTATAACATAACCAACTGATCCAGGTTTCGTTTCTCCGTGTCGGCGAATGTCACAGGGGAGTTCGTACGGGCATGCCTAGATGAACCAAGCCGACCCCAGTAGTGGCTGCGAGCCGTTGGTCAGCTCTCCACGTTTTATGCGGTGGCGAAGGTTCATCTTCCGATGTTCCGTCACGCTGACTGCGGCCACTTGATCTGGCTCAAAATCTGTCCCGGGCTGTAACTTCCGGAACCCGGATAGGCGCGGCCGATCAGGGCTCACCCATGTCTCTCAGGCCTGGCTTGCGGCCTTCAGGGCAGCGCGTTCGCTCGCCTTGTCGGCAATCAGTTTGTTGCGAACCTTTTCGGCACGTGCGCTTCGGTCGGCCATTTCGCTCCAGGTTACTTCCGACCGGAGCCAGCGATCGCGGACATTGGCGAGCGTGGCTGCACTGGCGCCGGCGCGAGCCTCTGCTGCGCGTTCCCGATAGAATTCATGTTGTGCAGTCATCATCATCTCCAATCCGAAAAAAGGGGCGAGTGCTTGCGACACCCGCCCTTCTTCCTCCGCTTGATGCAGAGGTCGCTGCTTACGCTGCCTTCAGATTGACCGCGCTGGTCTTGCCGCGATTGTCATTCTCAAGCTCGTAGGAAATGCGCTGTTCCTTCTCGAGGCCCGACATGCCGGCCGCTTCGACGGCGCTGATGTGAACGAAGGCATCGCTGCCGCCGTCCTCGTTGGTGATGAAGCCATAGCCCTTGGACATGTCGAAAAATTTCACGTTGCCGATCGGCATAATCAATTCCTTCCTGGTGCGGGACCAAAAGCAGTCCCTGGCGCTATGAGAAGCGAGAGAAGGAATGGGAGCCGCAAAGCGCCGAAGACCGTCAATATGCGACTTTAGCAATGCCTATATGGTCCTTCCGGCGAGAATTACGAGGGTGCGCGAGCTTCGGTGCGGGCTTGCCTGGACGAATGTCGCATGTATCCCCGGCGTAGAGTGTCGTTCTGGACATGAGCCTTTGCGGCCTAGGGAAACCAGGCGAATTCAGAAGATCCGTTAAGCCGCAGTCGTTTCGAGTTGCCCGTCCAAACGTTTCGTACCGACGCGAAAAAGCGCGGCGATGTGATTAGGCGAATTGCCCCGCACGTGGTAAGTTCTTGAAATCACCGGCGCCCACTGAGCATTCCGGTGGCTGAGAGAAGTTATTTCCTCCCGCTTGATGGACATGGAGGAATGTCTGACCTTATCAAAACGTCAATCCGAACACCGTAAGCACGCCATTCGATTTCGCCGCGTCGCGTTCACTTATGCCGAGCATCGCCACGTACCCATGATAAAGGATGCCGGGGCCCTGAAAGGTCACGCTCTTTCGTTGGAGCTTAAACCCGCAACGTAAGGAACCAGGATCACGAATAGCCAAGAGGGCGCGCCCATGGAGGGACGCTCGGGCGAGCGAACGGCTACTGGCGCCTCCGACCCCGTCCCCTCAAACCTGTCAAAGGCCCTTACATATGGACGGAACCGGACAATATCGGACCCGCGGCACGGATGAGCTCAGCCACACCGCGTTCGTGAACGACCGGAGCATCGCGTTCGACATTGGTGAAAGCCTATACCGCTGGCGCGGCTACCAGCCGCCTTTCGACGAGCTCCCCTGGGTCGAAACCGGCCAACCTGCACCGCCCCGGCCCAGGGTTGGCCGACACTCTGCCGGCAGCGCCCAATGATCCCGCCGGACGACGATGAGCTTCAGGATTGGTCGGCCGAGGATCGGACCAGCCTCCTGAGCGCCGCCAGCGAGATTGCACGCCAGGGTGCCGTGCCAGCCCAGATCGGATTGGCGATGGATACGATATTGGACGAACTGGAAGCCTTCCATGATCCACGCCTGGGCCTCGGAACCTGGTTGTTTCCCAATGAACTGCCCAAGCTTCAGGAACTGGGACAGCTATTAAACCAGATAGCGGAACCCGAAAGGCCGATTGAAGCGGGCGTGCGAGCCCTTGATCATCCGAAGTGGGATGCCGCGAGGCAAGCCGCCAAGGGGCTTGTGGCGCGTATGAATGACAATGTCGGGCCAGCATCGCTTCAGCCGGTGGATAAGCTCACCTTCGACCGGGTAGCGTGAGGAGACGATTTCATCATTCAGCACTTACTAACGCGAGCCTACTCGATCACCCGCCGGGGAGGTCTGCTGGCAGGCAGTGAAGTTTTGTGCTTTCCTGAGAGACGTTGGATTTCTCTCGCTCGGCCGGAGGAAAATTCGTGAGCAGCGGCACCATTGGTCACACAGAAGAAGCTTATGAGCCGGACGTGCAATTCGCGCGGTCGGAGGCCAAATATCGCGGCCTGCTCGAAGCGGCGCCAGACGCCATGGTGGTCGTCGATGAAGCCGGTTCAATCATTCTCGTCAACGTCCAGACGGAAAAACAGTTCGGCTATCCGCGCGATGAGCTGATCGGCCGAAAGGTGACCGAAATCATCCCGACCGGCTTTGCCGAGCGGATCATTTCCGACGGCACCCGGTCGTCCGCCGAAGCGCTGGCACAACAAATCGGGACCGGTATCGAACTGGTCGCGCTCCGCAAGGACGGCAGTCGTTTCCCGATCGAAATCATGCTCAGCCCCTTGCGCAGCCCCGAAGGTGTGCTCGTTACCGCCGCGATCCGGGACATCAGCACGCGCAAAGCGGCCGAAGCCTTGATGATGCGCGCCGAACAACGTTATCGCGGCTTGCTTGAGGCTGCCCCCGACCCGATCGTCGTCGTCACCGCGTCGGGCCAGATCGTCCTGGTCAACGTCCAGGCGGAGAAACAATTCGGTTATAGCCGCGACGAGCTGATCGGCCGCCAGGTCGTGGATATCATCCCGATCGGGTTTGCCGAGAGGCTGGTCGCGGACAAATTGCGGTCGCCAGAGGAGGCGCTGGCGCAGGTGATCGGCACGGGGCTGGAACTCACGGCGCGGCGCCGGGACGGAAGTGAATTCCCGATCGAAATCATGCTCAGTCCGCTCGAAAGCGCCGAGGGCATCCTGGTCACCGCGGCCATCCGTGACATCAGTCGCCGCAAAGCCGCTGAAGCGGCCCTCAATGAGAAATCGCGGAATTGAAGCGATCGAATGAGGAGCTGAACCAGTTCGCCTACATCGCCTCCCACGATCTGCAGGAGCCGCTGCGGATGGTTTCAAGCTACACCCAGTTGCTGGCCCAACGCTATGTCGGCAAGCTGGACAGCGACGCGGACGAGTTCATCGCCTTCGCGGTCGACGGCGCCGTGCGAATGCAGCGGTTGATCCAGGATCTGCTCGCTTATTCGCGCGTAGGCACCAACCAGATGGAGGTCACGCTCGTCTCAAGCGAAGAGGCGCTGAGCATTGCCCTGAGCAACCTCAGTGGAGCGATCGAGGATAGTGGCGCATTGGTAACCCGCGACCCACTGCCGAACGTTCGCGCAGACGAGACTCAGCTGGTTCAACTGTTTCAGAACCTTATCGGAAACGGGATCAAATATCGCGGCGCCGACACGCCGAACGTCCACGTTTCAGCGGTCCGGAGACATGACAGGTGGGAATTTTCGGTCGAGGATAATGGCCTGGGAATCGAGGAGCAATATCATGAGCGGATCTTTGGAATGTTTCAGCGCCTGCACAACCGCAATGAATTTTCCGGCACCGGAATAGGTCTCGCCATTTGCCGGAAGATTGTCGAGCGCAACGGCGGGGAATTATCCGTCACGTCGCAGCCCGGTAAAGGGTCTACCTTTCTTTTCTCATGGGGAGCACGAACTTGAAAGACACGAACATGGGAATCGACGTCTTGCTGGTAGAAGACAGTCCTGGCGATATCCGCCTGACACAGGAAGCCTTTCGTAGCGCAAATTCCGACATCAGGTTGCATGTCGCGATGGACGGAGTGGAGGCGCTCGCTTTCCTGGCACAGGAAGGGGTCCATTCAGGGGCACCGCGACCGGACCTGATTCTGCTGGATCTCAACCTTCCCAAGAAAGACGGCCACGAGGTACTGCGGCACATAAGGAGCGACGATAGGCTCAAAGAAATTCCGACGGTTATTCTGACGACTTCCGATGCGGCGACCGACATCAACCAAAGCTATTCGCTCCAGGCCAACAGTTACCTGAGCAGCCCCGTGCAGCTCGACAAGTTCGAGGGCCTGGTCAGGAGCATCAACGACTTCTGGTTCGAAAAAGCGAAACTGCCGAAAATCAAGTGAAGCATCCGCAGGACCGCATCACCAGCTTGCTGGTCGTCGAAGACAATCCGGGCGACGCCCGGCTGCTCCGCGAGGTGTTCAACGAGGACGGCGCGCGATCGACTGTCATGGCCCTCGTCGGCAGCATGGAAGCAGCCGAGAAGCATCTGGCGGCGCACAATGTCGATATCATTCTGCTCGATCTGGGATTGCCCGACGCCCACGGATTGGAGGCGGTCCGCCGGGCGCATGCGGCAGCGCCGGCCATGCCGATCGTCGTCTTGAGCGGCCTCGACGACGAGCGGGTTGCAGTCGAAGCGTTGCAGGACGGCGCGCAGGATTATCTGATCAAGGGACAGATCGATTCGAGGTCGCTGCTTCGAGCCCTGCGCTACGCCATCGAGCGCAAGAGACTGGAAGAGGTTGCAAGGGCGCTTGGCGCAAAAGTGGAAGCCGCCCAGGATAGAAGCAGAAACTTGCAGAACGAATTGATCCAGATGTCTCGGCTGAGCGCCATGGGCGCCATGGCGTCCACCCTCTCCCATGAACTGAATCAGCCTTTGATGGCGCTGGTGAATTATCTTCGAGGGAGTATCCGGCTTCTGGAGGATCCAAACCCCGACGCCCTGGATCAGGTGCGGGCGGCGCTACAGGAGGGGGAGAAAAACGCATTGCGCGCGGGCGAGATCATTCGCCGAGCCCGCCAAATGGTCATCAAGGGGCATCCCAAACAGGAGACGGCGGAACTGGCGGGTCTCGTGCAGGATGCCCTTGAGCTGGCCATCGTGAACTACCGGGAAGAGCTGGTCCTCGATATCCATTATTCACCCGGAATCCAGGTGCTGGTGGACTCGGTGCAAATCCAGCAGGTGGTTCTCAACCTGGTGCGAAACGCCGTCGAAGCGATGGCTGGCTGTGCGGAGCGAACCTTATCGATCCGCACCGAGTTGCTGGGGGATATGACGGAGGTTTCGATCGCGGATCGAGGACCCGGACTTTCCCCCGAAGTAAGGCAGCAATTGTTCACGCCCTTTGTAACTTCGAAACGTGAAGGCATGGGAGTTGGCCTCTCGATCAGCAGGACCATCGTCGAAGCTCATCACGGCCGAATTATCGCCGAAGATCGGCCTGGGGGAGGTACCATCATGCGCTTCACGCTGCCGGTAAATATCAGGACTCTCGGCGACGCCCAAAACGATGCCGGCAAGCTCGTGGATCTTTGCTGAAGAATCGCCCCGCGGTCGTATCCGGAATGCGGGGAGCATAGCCCTGGCTCTCTAAAGTCATCGCTGCGAGGAAATATATTGGGCCCGATCAGCTGATGTCCCGGCGAAAACACGCAGAATAAAGCCAGATGGCCTTCCATTGTGCGATGTAATTGGAAGCGTGCGGGCTCATGTTTCGGCCCATTTTGGCGAGTAATAATGGTTAATACTTCGTCGTACCGTAAAATAGCGGCGGTATAATAACTGCGGTATAATGACCGCCGTAGAATGACGTCGGTAGAAAAACCGCAGTATTTAAGCGATCTATTGGGCTGCAATAAGTCGTCCCATTGTCGGGCTCTCAGGGAGACCGGCAATGTCCAAGCGTCAACTCATCTCGATTGCAATGATAGCATGTATCGCCCTGGGCACCCCCGCCGGCGCGGTCAGCAGCAGCACCAAATACAAGATGAACGTGGCCGGTTCGGCGATGACGTGCACGTCCGCGACCGGGAAGCCGGTACAACTCGTATCCAATGCTTCGATGGCCACACTCGGCAGAGCATCCCTGGACCGCAATGGCGACCCGGTCATAGAGATCCATCCAGGCGCGCTGGCCGCCTACAGCCCATTTATACAGCAATGGTGGTTTGCCCATGAATGCGCACATCATCAGCTTAGCGCTCGCCAGAATTCGGAAAGCAGGGCCGATTGCTACGCCGCGAAGTCGATCCGGAAACTGGCATCGGGCACGGTGCAGGAAGCTCGCGCCATCACGCGGGAATTAGGCTCTCTCTCCGCCTCAAATCTCGGGCATCTGCCTGGGAATGAACGGGCCAATCTGGTTTTGAAGTGCGCCGGACTTAACACTGTCGTTTGAACGTGTCGGCTTATCGCGTGGTGTCATTTTATGGTTCTCTGACACTGACCCCTGATACGTCCGAGAATCTTGTCCCGGGAACGCTATCCAAGCGAGCATGACGCGCCGGGCCGCGTCGATGCAATTAGTCCCGCCGCGCATCATACGCGGCGGGAGTTAGCCAATTCTAGTTGTAGGCGACTGAAACGGCGAAGCTGCCGGTATAGGCGCCGACTGTCTGAGCGGCCGCGAGCGAGAATGAACCGCCGACGCCGATCGTGGCCGAACCTGCGGTCAGTGCGGCAGGAACGTCGCTGGTCAGGGCGACCGTGATGTTGTCGCCAGGGGTGCCGTTGCCGAGCGTGAAGTTGGCAGGAACCGTAGCAGTGAAGGCGCGGGTCGTGTCGCCGGTAACGGTGAAAGTGGCGCGGCCCGTGGTGCTGGTCATGCCGACGACGCCGCCTCCGACGGTGCGCGTGCCCGTGCTGGCATTGACGGCAACGGTGCCGGAACCGGTGAGCGGCTTGGCGACGGTGCCAAACAGCAGATCGGTGCTCTTCGTGATCGAAATCGGAATGATGATCGACACGCTCGAATTGGCCGTCGCGCTGTTGGACTGCGCGAACGCCGGAGCGGCAAAGCCAGCAACCAGAGTGGTGGCGAGAGCAATTTTCACAAACTTGTTCATATTCAAATCCCCCAAATGGGTGTGGGAAAGGGCCCCAACCCGATACCGTAAAAATACGGTGCAGAAGCTATAGCGTTTCGCCACATCAATAGTTCCGCGATCGAAACGGATCTCGACGGAACGGCCGCAATAAGTGCGGCAGCTGGCCGCGATCGGCCGGCCTTCCTTTTTTCCACCGTTTTAATTCGGCATCGGATTTGGCGTGGTCCGATCGCCTCGGACCCGCCCTTTATCCCCGCCTGGACCTTCAAGCATCAGGTGTCTGCCTGTCTCGCGACCTGTTGCGTCGTGGGGGCCTGGCGTGGCTGCCCTTATCAAGGCATGCCGCTTTGACGAATATGGCGGCTTTCATTTGCGCGATGATGAATGTTCCTGCGTTGGAGCGTGTTCGATGCGGCGCATCCGGGCCACGATCATGACGAAGAATGCGGTGGACCAGCCGATCAGGATGACACCGTTTATTCCCTCGATCGCGGCGACAAGCCTCCAGCGTTCGGCGATGGCCGCGTCGCTATAGCCGATGGCGCCATAGGTAATGGTCGAAAAGTAAACAGAGTCGCGAAGTCCGCTCACGGCTCCGATGAAGTGATAGAGAAAGGCGTAGAGCCAGATCTCAGAACCGTGGAGGGCGATCAGGCTGAGAATGACGATCAAGGTGGTGGCGAAGCCCCGCACCGAAAGTGGATGGACGTGCGCCGCGGCTTCTTCGCGTTCTTCCAGGCGAAGGGTTCGCGCGACGGCGTAGAGGCCGATGGCGTGGATCACTACCGTCAGCAATACCATGACGGTAGCCAGAAGAAGCTCGGCAATCACTCAACGGGTCCGATCACGCATGTCGATGATGTCGCTCCAACAGATGGGCGGGAGTCGCCGCCCACTCAATCATGGCCTCAGGCCGCCTGTTTCCAGATCGGCTCCAGAGGAACATGCGGCGGGCAAGGCGCCACCGAAGTCTCGGGAAGGCCACCAATCTGATTGGCGAAGCCGTGATTGACGTCACGATGGTGAGCCTCGTCGGCGCGAACCACCAGAATGACGTCCCGCAGGGTGGCGCCGTCGGGAAGCGCCCAATATCGTTTTGCGATCGCCGGCGCCGGCACGTTGGGCGAACGGCCTTCGTCGAGCTCGGCCAGATAGTGGGTATAGCTGATCACGGCCTCTTCCTCGAAATAGCCGACGACCCGATGTGCGGTTTTCGAACTCACCAGGTAAAGGGCGAAGAAAAATAGATAGAAAACCCACTGCACTCCGATGATCACAGCCCGCTCGAACCCGGTCGGTTTGCTGATTTCGATGAACGTCATCAGGTGCATGCGCTCATTTTCGGCTTCATCCATCAGCGTCTTGATCCACCCCTTATCGTCCACCATCCGGCGGAGGCAGGCCAGGTGATTGATCGTCGCTCCGACCATTCCCGGAACCGCTGCCACGGTTTCCAGGACGACGGCGCGATGACCATATCGTTCGGCGAAAAAGGTATCGGCGGTCCAGCGCAGGACTTTGGTGAAACCCAAGGCCACCCGGTCGGAAAGGCCCTGCGGTTTATGGTGCACGCCAAGATCGATAAAGGGTTCGATCATGACGGATCCCCTGGATGACATAATTTCCCATGTTGCTTCATCATTGTCGCCTCCATTTGAGTTCCCTCCATGTCATGCTCCGACATTCGTTGGTGCGCCTGTTCGGCCGCCGCGCATTGCGCTGCCTGCTGTTGCGGCGAAAGCCGCGCTCCCGAGGCGACGGAGGGTCTTGGTGCTTCGCCGAGCGAGCACGCGCCTACGGTAGTGATTCCGACAATGATGGCCGCGGCCAGCGCGAAGGTCTTGGCCTTGTGCATGGTCAAGCGGCCTTGGGAAGCATGGCGACCTGACCGGCGTGGTGGATTTCCACCCGCGCATCGACGATACTGTCAAATTGCTTCATGCATCATGCTCCACGAGGCGGGAGCAATATTTTTCTCTCAGTCACCCTGGCGCCAGAAGGGTCAGGTGATGGCCCCTAGTTAGTCTTTCCTGATCGAAGCACCTAATCTTATTATAGAATATGACCTATTCGTCGGTAGTTACGGCGCGGGAATTTGGGATATTGTCGGCATGGAGTTTGAAGTCCTCGCCGGGAATCGGCCGACCTGGGATGTCGGAGCTGGCGCGCTCCGTAGCGAAAGGTGATGGCGCCGATTGCCAGGCCGCCTTACCGATTAGGATAAGCACTAACCTATGTTATCAGTAGAGAATCACCGGATCGTGCACAAGCATTTCGGTGGCTGAGAGAAGATTGGTTCCTCCCGCTTATAAAACGGAGGAATCGATGATCCAGCATCCCAGCATCAGTTTAATCGAAAAGCGCCTCCTTCGACCCGCCGAAGATTGCGAGACGCAGGTCGAAGAACTCCAGGAACTTGTCGTTCATCTATCGAAGGTCAGCGCCGTTGGTACGAGCGCGGCCATCGTTGTGCATGAAGTGGCCCAACCGATCACGGCGGCCGCCAATTATCTAAGCGCCGCCGAACGGCTGCTGACCAGCAAGAATCCGATTTCAAAGAAGCAAGGGCTTGAAGCCGTCAAACTCGCCCAGAGCTGCATCGCGCGTAGCGGTGCGGTCATGGGCAAGGTGAAGAATGCGACCGCCAGGACACGTTTCGATCCGGCACCCTTCGATCTGTCTATCGTACTGGCGGAAGTATTGGAAGTTTACGGCCCCAAATGGAATTTGGCGCCAAGGATCGAAATCGATCCCGCCGCCCGGCTGGTGATGGGCGACCCGGTGCAGATTGCCCAGGTCCTCGCCAATCTGATCCGCAACGCGATGGAAGCCACCGAGGGCCAGTTCGTCCGCAGCCTGCGCGTCTCCGCCGCCCTGTCGGGGGACGATGAGACGGAAATCAGGATCGAAGACAATGGAGCCGGCATCGCCCCGAAGCTTCGTGATCATTTATTCTCGGCCTTTTCGAGCACCAAGCCCGGAGGGGGAGGAATAGGCCTGTCGATCTGCAACACGATCGTGAAGCGGCATGGGGGCCGCATCTGGGCCGACCCCCTGCCCGGCGGAACGGCCTTTTGTTTCACAATCCCGGTTTGCAAGGCAGTGCCGCTGGGCGACGCGGCGGCCATCCCCAAGGCGCGGCGAAAATCCGCACACTAGGTGTTTAGTCCCGTTGTGTGGCGATACGGAGCGATCTTGAATTGAGCCGGGTCTTGTGTCCAGACGCGGGCGACATATTCGTAGGGTGTAAGGCCGCGGAGGGTCTTCAGCCGGCGACCGTG
>JACDEE010000046.1 GCA_013816585.1 Sphingosinicella sp.
CTCGCAGCGTCGGCCATCTCGATAGATCGAAACCGCACAGGAGCGAGGGCGGTAGGCATTTCGTCCGTCAATCAAGCGGCCGGCGAGGCAGCAAGAACGAAGGTTAGAGAACTCGAAGATGATCTGGCGTCCAACGCGGGATACTCAGCACAAACTGTTCATGCACTAACGCGCGTTCGAAACTTTTGTCTTGATGACCGCAGTTATACATATTTTCGTGTTGACTTCAGAGATAAGGAACAAAATCCTGATGAGTACGGCATCTTAACGCGTTTACTGGAGGTGCGGTTAGTTCATCTTATTGATCCAGCCGTATCTGATCCTCATCGCGCTGGTGAACGAAGTGAGTGCTACACCTTAGACCTTAGTCAGTACTCAGGATACCGCTTGAAACAAGGCATTCGGGTCCTTGATATCTCGGATGGGAGCCTAGTCTCCAAACAGACTCGCCTGACGTCGAAAGCGTCGGTGGATGGGCGGGCACGTAAACTGCTTGTAGGGACAACCGCCCGACAGGTTGTGACGACGGCCACGACAAACTGCCCGGAGACGGCCACGAAGCTGCCCGCTGGCGGACATGAGAACTGCCCGCTGACGGCCAGGGGATCTGCCCAACACGAAGTCCGTTGCCTCGCCGCGTCCCGCGGTTGGGGCCCCTTCTCGGGTGCGCTGGCGGTGCTGAAGCGCCGCCCACCCGAGAAGGGACACCGTGAAGTGTGCAGGGGAGATCATGGAAATGTTGGAAGCGTTCGACCTGACCGGGTCGTTGCGTGACGCCGGGGAGCTCGCGGGCTGCTCGCATCACACCGTCGCCCACTACGTCGCGGCCCGCGACGCGGGTGGGCTGTGTGATCGGCCGGTGGCACGTCCGCAGCTGATCGATGAGTTCCTGTCCAAGGTCGAGGAGTGGATGGAGCACTCGAAGGGCAAGATCCGGGCGGACAAGGCTCACGACAAGCTCGTCGCTCTGGGCTACCTCGGATCGGAGCGGACCACCCGGCGGGCAGTCGTGAAGGTGCGGCGGGCGTACCGGGCGGGGCGGGTGCGGGTGCACCGGCCGTGGGTGACCGAGCCGGGCATGTGGTTGCAGTACGACTTCGGGGACGGCCCGGTCATCGACGGGACCAAGACGACCCTGTTCTGCGCGTGGCTGGCCTGGTGCCGGTTCCGGGTGGTGCTGGCGCTGTTGGACAAGACCGCGCCGAGTGTGTTCGCCGCGCTGGATGTGACGCTGCGCCGTCTGGGTGGGGCGCCGACCTATGTGCTGACCGACAACGAGAAGACCGTGACCGTCGAGCACGTCGCGGGGATGGCGGTGCGCAACCCGGCGACGGTGGCCTTCGCCCGGTTCTACGGGGTGACGGTGCATACCTGTGAGCCGGCGGACCCGGCGAGCAAGGGCGGGTCGGAGTCGACGGTGAAACTCGCCAAGGCAGACCTGGTTCCCAAGGACACCAACCTGCGCGAGGAGTACGCCTCGTTCGCCGAGCTGGAGGCGGCGTGTGAGGTGTTCTGCACTGAGGTCAACGCCCGGGTGCATCGGGTGACCCGCCGCGCCCCGGTGGAGATGCTCGCTGAGGAACGCGCCCGGCTGCACCCGCTGCCGGCGACACCGCACACGGTGTCGTTCGGGGTGACGCGCACCGTGGGGGCGAAGTCCCCGATGGTGGTCTTCGACGGCGGTCAGTACTCGGTGCCGCACACGTTGCTCGGGCAGGTGGTGTGGGTGCGGGTGCACGGCCGCGGCGACGGCGAGGCGGTGGTCATCGTGCATGTCGGCGACACCGGCCCGGTCGAGGTCGCTCGCCACGCCCGCGCCGCCCCGGGCAGCCCCGCCCTCGATGATGCGCACTTCCCGCCCGCCCCGCCCGGGGCTCTGGAGCGGGCACCGAAGGCCCGCACCGCCGCGGAGGCCGAGTTCCTCGCCCTGGGCGAGGGTGCCCGGTTGTGGCTGACCGAGGCCGCCGCCGCGGGCACCACCAGGATGCGGGTCAAGATGGCCGACGCGGTCACCACGGCGAAGCTGGTCGGTGCCGACAAGGTGAACTGGGCACTCGGGCACGCCGCGGTCCACGCCCGTTTCGCCGAGGCCGACCTGGCCTCGATCCTCGCCCACCACGCCGGTCGTGATCACCACGCCGACGCCGACGCGAGCCCGATCCATCGGGCCGGTGAGCAGGCCAGCCTGACCCAGGGCACCGCCGGCTGGGCCGCGCTGGGCCGCGACGACCCCGAGAGCGGGCTCGCCCGCGAGCTCGCGGGCGAGGTGGCCTCATGAGCCGCACCGCCCCCGCCGCACCGGTGGCCACAACCGTCGTTCCGACGGCCGGTGTCCCGACCGCGCCGGAGCTGCCCGCCGACGTCGAGGCGTTGCTGCGCAGGCTGCGGCTGCCCCACATCCGCCGCCACGCCCCCGAGGTGATCGCCACCGCGAAGGCGCAGCGCTGGGAGCCCGTCGAGGTGCTGCGCGCCCTGCTCACCGAGGAGGCCGCCGGTCGGGAACGCTCCGCGCTGGCCACCCGCCGCGCCGCGGCGGCGTTCCCGACCGGGAAGACCTTCGACGCCTGGCAGCCCACCACCAGCTCGATCCCCGCACCCACCCAGTCCGCACTACGAACCCTGGAATGGATCTCCCGCCGGGAGAACCTGGTGATCTGCGGCCCGTCCGGGACCGGGAAGACGTTCCTGCTCGAAGCACTCGGGCAGCAGGCCGTCGAGGCCGGGCTCAAGGTCGCCTGGTTCACCCTCGAAGACCTCGGGATGCTGCTACGGCGCCACCGCGCCGACGACACCGTCACCAAAGCCATCGCCCGGGTGTTGCGCGCCGACCTCGTGGTGGTCGACGACATCGGGCTGCTCCCGGTGGCCCAGGACGCCGCCGAGGGCCTCTACCGCCTCGTCGACGCCGCCTACGAGAAACGCTCGGTCGCGGTCTCCTCCAACCTGCACCCAGCCGCGTTCGACGAACTGATGCCCAAGACCCTCGCGACCGCGACCGTCGACCGGCTCCTGCACCACGCCCACGTCTGTCAGACCACCGGAGACTCCGTGCGCCTGTCCCAGGCCCTCGCCGGTGGCGGCGTCGTCCCGCTCGGCAGCCCACGATGAGCCCCACCACCGCCGGGCGACTCGCCGCGATCTACGAATGCCCGGACTGCGAGACCCGCTACGTCAACGAGCGGCGCTGCCCCGACTGCAACCTGTTCTGCCGCCGCGTCGGCACCGGCGGAACCTGCCCGCACGGCGACGAACCCCTCACCCTCACCGACCTCACCGAGGAGGAAGTCATCATGCCGATCACCTGACCGGGCAGCAGCACCGGAGGTGGCCGCCACTGGGCAGATCCCATGGCCACCACCGGGCAGATCTCGTGTCCGTCTCCGGGCAGTTCCTACTGACCCTTGACACCACAGCCCGCACTGGACCGAGG
>JACDEE010000047.1 GCA_013816585.1 Sphingosinicella sp.
CTCCAGGGCGTTGAAGTCGCTGACTGCCCGAAGTGCGAGAACTCGGTGTCATCGATCATCTGAAATCGTCGTTTTCTGAACTTTCGCCGGTGTAGAACCCCTCAACATCATCCGCGCCGCAGGCGCAATCATCCGTCGATCATCAGGCAGTCGTTTGACAGAGGTGTAAAGTTCGTTGTCGAAGGCGGGTATGAGCACGATACCCGGCCGTTGGAAGCGGCCGGGTATCTGGCTGGCAACCTCAGCAGGTCACCACAAATCAAAGCTGGTTTCTACCTTGCCATGATCGGTAGCCATTGTCCAGCGCCCCCTTGTCGGCGCGAATGGCCCTACATGGCGAGGCGGTTCTCCGCCAACGAGTTTGCTGCGGCAAAAGATGTCACGCCGTGTTCTGGATCTGCGAACACTGTGATCGGGGGCATCGCTATTGCAGTCCCGCTTGCAGCGCCGAAGCCCGGCGCGAGCAACGACGCGCCGCTAATCGTCGTCACCAGAGGAGCCCGGAAGGACAGCTCGATCATCGTGATCGCCAGCGGGAATATCGGTGCCGGCGAGCGCGCGTGACGGATCAAGGTTCCGTTTCGATCTCTTCTCCGGCACTATCCGAGTGTGGGACATCGAAAACGACGCAGCCATTTGCCCAGCCCGCTTTCGGCGCAGTTTTCGCTCAGCGCCGGCCTGAAAAAGGGCGTGCTCCGTTCCTGCGCTGCATCGTTTGCGGCCGGAGCGGCCGGTTCGTCGATCCCTTCCCACGAAATCGGCGATTCGAAAAGAGATCCAGATGACAAACCCGGAAACCCGTGTGCAAATCCGCCATTACTTTTACGCCGAGCATTGGAAAATCGGCACCATCGCGCGGGAGCTGAACGTTCACCCCGATGCCGTTCGCACGGCCATCGAATCCGATAGCTTCAATCGCACACAGGCACTGCGCCCCTCGATTACCGACCCTTACATGGCGTTTGTTCGCGAGACCCTGAACCAGCATCCGCGGCTGCGCGCCACGCGCATTTACCAGATGATCCGCGCGCGTGGGTATTCCGGCAGCGTCGTACAATTGCGGCGTGCGGTGGCGCAGTTGCGCCCGCCAGTGCGCGAACCTTTTCTTCGCCTGCAGATGTTCCCCGCTGAACAGGCGCAGGCTGACTGGGCGCACTTTGGCGAGGTCGCGGTCGGTCGCGCGCGCCGGAAGCTGTCCTGTTTCGTGATGACGCTTTCATGGTCGCGCGCTCTGTATCTGGAGTTCTTTTTCGATCAGACGATGGAGAACTTCCTGAGCGGGCATGTGCATGCTTTCGAGGCCTGGTCGGGTCAGCCTCGCGTAATTCTGTATGACAATCTCAGGTCGGCTGTTATTGAGCGGCGCGCCAACGAGATCCACTTCAACCCTCGCCTGCTGGAGCTGTGCGCGCATTATCACTTCGTCGCGCGCCCTTGCCAGGTCCGGGCCGGCAATCAGAAAGGCCGCGTGGAGCGCGCTATTCGCTATGTACGTGAATCCTTCTGGGCGGGCCGTTCCTTCACTACGCTCGCCGAGTGCAACCGGCAGGCGCTCGTCTGGCGCGATCAGCTAGCGCATCAGCGCCGCTGGCCCGGAGACGACGCCCGCACCGTCGAGCAGGCTTTTGCCGAAGAACAACCGCGTCTGTTGCCTTTGCCCGCTCATCCTTTTCCGACCGATCTTGTCATCCCAGTGCGGTCGGCAAAAACGATTTACGTTCGTTTCGATCTCAACGATTACTCCATTCCGCCCGAAACCGTGGGCCGGCAGTTAACGCTGGTCGCCTCCGACACGCTAGTGCGGATTCTGGAAGGGGCCACCGAAATAGCCCGCCATCGCCGAACGTACGACCGTCATCAGTTTGTGCTGGATCCGGCTCATCTGCAGGCGCTGACAAACGTAAAACGTAAGGCATTCGATGCGACACCTGCCGGCCGTCTTGCCATCGCCGTGCCCGAGAGCAAAGTTCTTATCGACCTTGCCTTCGAACAAGGCGAGTCGGCGGGCAGCCAGACCGCCCAACTGCTGAAGTTACTGGATCTGTATGGGCCAGTCGCGGTGCGCCGCGCCATCGCCGAAGCGCTGGAACGGAATACTCCGCGCGCTTCATCGGTTGCCTTCCTGTTGCGCAGGCAACAGCGTTCCGTTCCATCGCCCGCGCCAGTCGATCTCAGCCGCCATCCCGAAGCTCAATCGATTGAGGTTCGGCACCACGATCTGGAGACCTACGATGAACTTGCCCGCAAGCGCGACGACGATTCCGATCCATAGCCTGTCGGCGCAGCTACAGCAGATCGGCCTGCGAGCCGTGTCTGCCGGCCTGGACGACTTTCTGGCGCGCGCGACAAAGGGCCGGTGGTCGCCTCGTCAGACATTAGAGCAACTGACACAGAACGAAGCGGCCGACCGCTCTCGCAGAAGTCTCGAGCGGAGGCTTCGACTCTGCGGGGTGAAAGGCTTCAAGCCGATGGCCGACTTCGACTGGACCTGGCCATCCAAAATCGAACGCGATATCGTTGAGCGCGCCCTCACGCTGGATTTCCTCCGCGAAGCGCGCAACCTGGTGCTGGTAGGCGCCAACGGTTTGGGCAAAACCATGATCGCTCAAAATATCTGCCATGCCGCCGTGCTCGCGGGTACCTCGGTCTTGTTCCGTTCCGCGCCCGCGCTGTTGGAAGAGCTACATCGTCAGACTCCGGAAGGGCGTCGCCGCAAGCTTCGCGGGTATGCCAACGTGGGACTTTTGTGCATCGATGAGGTAGGTTACTTGTCCTTCGATGACAAGGCAGCCGACTTACTCTACGAGGTCATCAATCGCCGCTATGAACGTAAGCCGCTGATCATTACAACCAACAGGCCGTTCAAGGAATGGAACGAGGTCTTTCCCAATGCCACCTGCATCGCTACGCTACTGGATCGCCTGCTTCATCATGCCGACGTGACAGTCATCGAAGGCGACAGCTATCGCGTTCGCGAAAGCGAGCAGGAAACCGCGGCGAGGCGGAGGAAGAAATGAACTCGCCCGATTCCGGGCCCGATCAGGCGGGTTATATCGCCGCTGTCATCACCTTATACGGCGAGCTTCCGGAAACACCGATGTCAGCCAACATCCAGGATCATTGGCAGGCACGCCGCCTCCATGACCGCGCCATCCCGTTGCGTCTGGTCGAATCGGCTCTGCTGCTGGGCTCGCTACGCAGGCTGGTCAGGTCCGCGGAGGTTCCACCGTTGCCGCCGATACGCTCACTGGCTTACTTCCAGCCTGTTATCGAGGAACTGCTGACTCATCCGATACCTGACAACTATCTCGAGTATCTGCAAATCAAACTACGCCGCATCGCTGAAACCAAACCCGCCCCGGCGGAAGTCCAGAAATAGACGTTTTCTGATGATCGCTAACAATTCGATAC
>JACDEE010000019.1 GCA_013816585.1 Sphingosinicella sp.
CAGCAAATTGAAGCACTTCCGCCGGATCTCCACGCGCTACGACAAGCTCGCCGACAACTTCCTCGCCATGGTCAAGCTCGCCTCAATGCGCCTGTGGTTGCGCGCTTATGAGTCTATGGCCTAGTCAGATCGGTGGAAAGGAGAATGGGCCGATCTTGGAGGGCGTTGCGGACTACGCCGGTGAAGTCCTGCCATGCAGGGACAGGTCGTCTGAAGAGATACCTCTCGGATGCCGAACCCGCCGCTGCTCGATGGCTGAAAACGTTCCATGGCATGAGCGCGTCGTAAAATGGGACAAGAAACGAGGTGAGGGCATGATAAAGAGCTCTGTCAGCCAAGCTCGTCTCAAGGCCATACCGGAGCGTGAAGTTACTTTTCGGGATATTCAGCACCGTTCGGTGGCCAGGTCTGAAAACCCCATCGTTCTCCTGAAAATTCTCTAAGATGATTTGCTCAACGTGGCCTCGATCCAACATGTCTTCGAATCGGCGCGGGTCTGGGAACCAATCGTCAGCGAGATCGCGTCGGAGCTGCCGAAGCACCAACGTCTCATCAAATTGGATGGGGCCCAAGTCTATGGGCAAACAATCGCTCCTGAACGGTCCCAGCTGAAAGCAACAACCGGCCGGAACCTCAGCAATAGGGCGGTCCCTTCGGTGAGCTCTTTGATAATCAACGTCCCCCCATCTTAGTTCGACCAGCTGCGCCCTTGTAGACGCCGGGTGACCTTAACGGAACAGCCCCCCGCCATGACCCCTCATGACGCATCCTTGCTGCATGGAACTGCCACCACACAAGAGAAACCCGCGGAAATCTGCGGGAATGGTGAGAACAAGCGCGGGCATCTCCCGCCAGCCAGACGAAAAGCTTAACCGCTTCAAATATCAAGAAAAAGCTGGATGCCCCGCGAGGATTCGAACCTCGATAGACGGAATCAGAATCCGTAGTCTTACCATTAGACGACGGGGCAGCGAGGCGGGCGAGATAGGCGGCGGGGCCAAAGCTGTCAACGCCGCCCAGGACCCGCCGGGGCTGTCGGGCCCAAGCTTGCCCCCGGCGCCCCGCCCGTGTAGTTTGGACGCAAGTCAGGGCGGTTTTCGCCGTCTGTAACGAGAATATAAGAGTAGTTGGAGATGGCGCAAATAGCCGCCACGGCTCCGCAAGCACCGGCCCATGTTCCGGTCCATGCGGCCTCAATCCGCCCTTCCGAGAGGCGGTATCCCAATCGTCACACCTATGGCGCGCTCGATCTCGGCACCAATAATTGCCGCCTGCTGATCGCTCGTCCGGCCGATGAAGGATTCGTCGTGATCGACGCCTTTTCGCGGGTCGTTCGCCTGGGCGAGGGCCTGGCCGCGAGCGGCCGGATCAGCGACGCCGCGATCGACCGCGCGCTGAGCGCCTTGTCGGTCTGCTCGGATAAATTGCGACGAAGGCGAGTGTCGCTCGCCCGGTCGGTCGCGACCGAGGCTTGCAGGCGGGCGGTCAACGGCCGACACTTTGTCGAGCGGGTCTATAATGAAACCGGAATAGCGCTGGACATCATCGCCCCGGAAGAGGAAGCCCGCCTCGCCATGCTGGGCTGTCACCGGCTGCTTGAACCCGGCGAGGGACCGGCGCTGATCTTCGATATAGGCGGCGGGTCGACCGAATTAGTGCTGATCGATACGGACGGGATCAATCCCAAGATCAAGAGCTGGTGGAGCGCGCCCTGGGGAGTCGTCTCGCTCACCGAAAGCGAAGGCAGCGACTTCAAGGATGCGGACGAACGCTATGCCGCCTATGGCCGAATGCGCGAGCGGGTCCGCCATGCCTTCAGCCGCTTTGCCGAAATGCTTCCCAAGGAACGGGACAATATCCGGCTGCTCGGCACCAGCGGCACCGTCACCACATTGGCGAGCGTCCATCTGGCGCTGCCCAGCTACGATCGCCGTGCGATCGACGGACTGATGGTTCCGTCCGATTCGATGCGCTCGATCAGCCAGATGATGGCGCGCATGTCGATCGAGGAACGCGCGCAATTGCCCTGCATCGGAATGGACCGGGCCGACCTGGTGGTCGCCGGCTGCGCGATATTGGAGGCGATATTGGACATCTGGCCGGCCACTACTCTGGGCGTTGCCGACCGGGGCATCCGCGAAGGCATATTGCGGTCGCTCATGGCCCGCGACGGCCACGCCATATGAGCGCGTCGGGCAAGAGCCAGGGTCTCCGCGCAAGGGTCAAGACCGCCAAGGGGCGCAAGGTCGGATCGACCAAATGGCTCGAACGGCAATTGAACGACCCTTATGTGAAACGCGCCAAGGCCGAAGGCTATCGATCGCGCGCAGCCTATAAATTGCTGGAGCTGGACGAACGGTTCGGCTTCCTCAGGGGCTCCAAACGTGTGGTCGACCTCGGCATCACGCCGGGCGGCTGGACCCAGGTGGTACGCAAGAAGGCCCCTTACGCCACCATCGTCGGTATCGATATCCTGGAGACCGACCCGATCGAAGGCGCGATCATCCTGCAGATGGACTTCATGGACGACAAGGCGCCCGCCTTATTGTCCGAGGCGCTGGGCGGGGAGGCCGATCTGGTGCTTTCGGACATGGCCGCCAATACGGTTGGGCATCCGCAGACCGATCACCTGCGGACGATGGGGCTGGTCGAAGCCGCGCTCGAATTCGCCGTGGAAGTGCTTCGTCCCGGCGGGGCGTTCGTCGCCAAGATCCTCGCCGGCGGCGGCGACAATCAACTGGTGGCGGAATTGAAACGGCGCTTTACCGCGGTGAAGCACGCCAAGCCGCCCGCGAGCCGCAAGGGCTCTTCCGAATGGTATGTGGTGGCGCAAGGCTTCAAGGGGCGGGGCGATCCCTGACGACTTTAGGCCCTAGCGGGCTCGCGCCTCGGCAACGGCCTGCTTCAACGCTTCATAGCCCACGGCGCCCTGCAGCACCTTGTCCCCGACCACGAATAAAGGCGTTCCGGTAGCGCGTACCGCCGAGGCCAGATCGTAATTCCGCTGTATCTCGGCGCGGATTTCGGGTGGCGCCGACGCAGTCGCGCCCGCTGGCGAAGTCACTCCCGCCGCGGCGCGGGCGCCCGCAATGGCATTGGGAGTAGGACGCGCCGTTTCAAACATCGCATCGTGGAACTGGTGGAATTTTCCTTGCTTCGCGGCCGAGAGACTGGCCTCGGCGGCAGCGACGCTTGGCTCGCCCAATACGGGCAAATCGCGCCAGACGATTTTCAATTTCTCGTCCTCGGCCAGCAGGCGCGCTACGTCCGAATTGCTCTTTCGGCAATAAGGGCAGGCATAATCGAAGAATTCGACCAGCACGACGTCGCCATCCGCCGCGCCGGCCCAGGCGTTGCCGAACGGCTTTTCGAGGGCTGTCTTATTGTCCGCCACCGCCTTGGCGAGTTCGGTATTCTGAAGATTCTGCATCGCCTCAGGGAGGAGGTCGGGATGTTCCAGAATATAGCTGCGGATGAGGGGCCCTGAGGCCAAAACCATGATGCCACAGGCGATGGCTGCGCCCACCAGCGCCGCCAGAACGAATAGCCATGGGTTCCCGCTTCTCGAATCGATCACCTTTTGCGATTGCCCTTCTTGCCCTTTTCGACTTCCGTTCGGGAAACCATGGCAATGTCCTGCGCGCGAATCCAGTCGGGGGATCCATGCGGAATGCCCGACATGGCATGCTCGGCGCTGACCAGAGCCAGCCGGGCCTCGCCCTGAAGGTTATAGCGCTCGGCCGTCGCTAACGCCGCGCGGGCCTGATCGCCTTCATGGTCGTACACGATGCCGAGTTGATACCAGGCGAATGGATTGCTGTTGTCGCGGCCGACAGCCGATTTCAGCACCGTCTTGGCCTCATTGAAATTCTTGTCATCCTCGGTCGCGATCAAAGCGTGGCCGAACAGGGCGGAGATGAGCGGCTGATCGGGGGCGAGCGCGACCGCGCGCCTCAGCGATTCCAGCGCTTCCTTCGGCCGCCCCGATTCAAGTAGCACCTGACCTTTCAGCTCGAGGAAATAGGGATCGTCCGGTTCGGCCTTCAGCAGCGCATCCACCTCTTCATTGGCGCGGTCGGGGTAGGCGCTTTTGTGCCAGGCGTAAGCGCGGGCGTAGCGGGCGGGCTCGCTCTTGTCGCTTTCGGGATATTTGATCAGGGTTTGCTTGGGATTGTTGACGAAGCCGGCAAGCTTTGCCTTGACCCGCTGGAACCGCGCCTCAAGCGCTGGATCGGTGCGCTTTTCCCAGGCGGGATCTTTTTTGTAGGTATTTTCCAGGCTGGCGATGCGGGTGCCGTTCAAGGGATGGGTGCGCATGTAGGAATCGTCCTGCGGAACGGAATAGCGCATTTCCTGGTTCTGCAGCCGCTTGAAGAACGCGATTGATCCCTTTCCGCTGATCCCGGCTTTTCCGAGAAAAGTGGCGCCCGCCTGATCGGCGCTGGATTCCTGGGTACTGATGAAGGCGATGAATTTGCCCATCGCCGCCTGCTGGCCCATGGCCATGATGCCAGCGCCGGCTTCGCCCCCGCCGGCGGCTATCGCCGCGGCGCCGAGAATGAGCGAAAGCAGCATGATGCCGGTCGCGGCCTTCGCCCCTTCACCGAAGCGGATGACATGACCGCCAGTAATATGGCCAAGCTCGTGCGCGATCACGCCCTGAACTTCATTGGCATTGTCGGCGGAATTTATAAGGCCCGAATGGATGTAGACGATCTGTCCGCCCGCAACGAAGGCATTGATTGACCGGTCGTGGATCAGGGACAGCTTGACATCGTCGGGACGAAGGTCGGCCGCCTCGATCAGCGGCTTTGAAATATCGTTCAGCAAGGCTTCCGTCTCCGCATCGCGGAGTATGGACTGGGCTGCCGCGGGCTGCATCAAGGATGTGAAGCTCAAGGCGAGCAGCATCATCAGCCGGACGGCGAAGGCCGCCGGCGATCGGCGCGGTCTTAATGCTGTGGCCATGGCCGGCGATATCCGTCTCGCCGCCTGAACCTCAGATGAAACGAGGCTCCGGACGCCCGCTTTCGCGGGCGCCCGGGAAAGCTTCAAGGCGATCAGGCGCCGAATGTCCGCTGCCACCAGCCCCGTCGAGGAGTGCCGTCGGGGCCCAATTCCCCGTCCGATCCATCACTGGCTTCGCTCGCCTCGGTGGATTGGCCGGCGGCGGAGCTTGCCAGTCGCTCCAGCACTGGAGCCTCGGGCGACTTGGCCGGAGCCACCGGCGCTTTGGCGCGGCTGCGGCGCTTGGGCTTTTCGGCCACTTCCTGGTCGTTGGCAGCCTGGGTGGCGGGCTCCGGAGCGGCCTCGGCAGCCACCTCAGCACCTGGCGCCTCGACGATCATCGCCGGCGCTTCGGCCTGTTCCTCGACCTTCTTGCGGCGTGTGCGCTTGGGCTTTGGCGCCGGTTCTTCCAAAGCGGCATTTTCCACGACCTCGGCGACCGGTTCGGCCGGAGCCGCGTCACCATTGCCAATATCAGGCGATGCTTCGCCCTCGCCGCGCTTGCGGGCACGGGGCCTGCGACGGGACTTCCTGGGCTTGTCCCCCTCGTCGGATTCAGGAGCTTCCAGCGCGGCCTCGACCGGCGCCGGAGCTTCGGAATCACCTGGGTCCGATTGCGCCACGCGCTCTTCGGACGGACGATCGCCTTCCTCTTCGCGGCCTTCCCTGCGACGACCGCCACGGCGCCCGCGCCGGCGGCGGCGCTTGCGCCCCTCGCCGGTGCCGTCGTCACGATCCCGGCGCTCGCCGCGCTGTTCGCGCGGCTCACTGGAGGTTTCGCGTTCTTCTTCCTCTTCCTCGTCTTCTTCCTCTTCCTCGTCGATCTCGTCGATCAGATCTTCCTCTTCGACCGCCGGTTCGGCGAGCTGGATCGGACGGGGACGTTCGGCGGGCCGCGGGCCGACCGATTCGACGCTCATCTTCGCGCCTTCGAATGTTTCGTCGATCAGCACTTCGATGATGACGCCGTAACGCTCTTCGATCTCGCCCAGTTCATGGCGCTTCTTGTTGAGCACATAGACCGCGGCTTCGCGTCCGGCACGAAGGATGATCCGGCTGCCGCGTCCGCGCGCAGCCTCTTCCTCGAGCATGCGAAGCGCCGAAAGGCCCGCCGACGAGGCGGTTCGCATCAGACCGGTGCCTTCGCAATGCGGACAGGGCTTGGTCGAAGCTTCGAGCACGCCGGTGCGCAGGCGCTGACGGCTCATTTCCAGCAAGCCGAACGAGGAGATGCGGCCGACCTGGATTCGGGCGCGGTCGTTGCGAAGCGCGTCCTTCATCGCCTTTTCGACCTTACGGATATGGCCGTTCGATTCCATGTCGATGAAATCGATCACTACAAGGCCCGCCATGTCGCGCAGGCGAAGTTGTCGGGCGATTTCGTGCGCGGCCTCGATGTTGGTCGCATAGGCGGTCTGTTCGATATTATGCTCGCGGGTCGACCGGCCCGAATTGATGTCGATCGACACCAAAGCCTCGGTCGGGTTGATCACCAAATAGCCGCCGGATTTCAGCTGCACCAAGGGCTGGTACATTCCGGCAAGCTGGTCCTCGACTCCGTGGCGCTGAAACAAGGGGACCGTGTCGGCATAACTTTGCACGCGCCGGACGTGGCTCGGCATCAGCAATTTCATGAACGACCGGGCGGCCTTATAGCCTTCCTCCCCCTCGACGATCACTTCGTCGATGTCGCGATTATAGATGTCGCGTATCGCGCGCTTGATCAGGTCGCTGTCGCCATAGATCAGCGCCGGGGCGGAGCTGCTCAGAGTCTTTTCGCGAATCTCGTCCCAAAGGCGCGCGAGATAATCGAAGTCGCGCTTGATCTCGGTCTTGGTGCGCGAAAGGCCCGCGGTGCGGACGATGCAGCCCATGGTCGACGGAAGGTCGAGATCGGTCATGATCTGCTTCAGCCGCTTGCGGTCGGCGCCGTTCGAAATCTTCCGGCTGATGCCGCCGCCATGCGACGTATTGGGCATGAGCACGCAATAACGGCCGGCGAGCGAAAGATAGGTGGTGAGCGCCGCACCCTTGTTGCCGCGTTCTTCCTTGACGACCTGGACCAGCAGCACCTGGCGGCGGCGGATCACGTCCTGGATCTTGTAGCGGCGGCGCAGATTCTGGCGCTTGCGCCTCAATTCGTCGGCGGCATTTTCTTCCGATCCGCTGGCGGCGGCAGCTTGCGGCGGAGCGTCCTCGCCATGCTCGCCTTCGCCGCCTTCTTCGCCCGCGGCGCCGATTTCCTCGGCCGGTTCGACTTCCGCTTCCAGTTCATGATCGTGATCGTGGTCATGATCGTCGTCGTCATGATATTCGTCGGCGGCGCGCAGGCGCTCTTCCTCGGCCGCATGCTCGGCTTCCTCGCGCAGCAGGGCTTCGCGATCTTCCTTGGGAATCTGATAATAATCCGGGTGGATTTCGCTGAAGGCCAGGAAGCCGTGGCGATTGCCTCCATAATCGATGAAGGCCGCCTGCAAAGACGGTTCGACCCTGGTTACCTTGGCTAGATAGATATTGCCCTTGAGCTGCTTGTGCTCGGCAGATTCGAAATCAAATTCCTCGATCCGGTTTCCCTTGACGACCGCCACCCGGGTTTCTTCCTGGTGGCGCGCGTCGATCAACATGCGCATTGTCATTGAACTTACTCCACGCGCGTGCCGCTATGCGATAAGCGGCGCGGCCAGCGCGCTCGAATGGGGACGAAGGCGCGGCCAATGGGGCGCGCGCCGTAAATGTCCGGGTTGAAATGAAAAGTGCCTCTGCTGCGTGCGGCAGGCCGGTCATGTTCGCCGGCTGCAAAGTCCCCGAAGCAACGCCTGAACCCGAAAGGGGGCGTATGTTAAACGGGGAAAAATACCTCATGCAGCGTCAACCTAGATGGCCGGCTGTACATAAGCCGGCTCGTATGCCTGGCGGGTCTGGCGAAGGAAGGATCTCCTTCCCTGGCCTTTTCGCGCCGTGACCCTACCGCTAGCACCCACGGGTTCGGGCAGCAACCGCTAACCTAGGACGAAGCCCCGCACGTTTTCGCTGGACCCTCGCCGCGCACAGGCCCCAGATATGGCGAATATGCGGGCGTTGCTTCCTATCCTGGCCATCTCGATCGGCCTTGCCGCCTGTGGGGGCAAGGCCGGGGAGCCACCTGACGCGCAAGACGCCATGGGCGTTCAAGGCGATTCCGGAATTACGATCGGGCTCGAACCCGCCGGCGAGGTCGCAAACACGCTTCCGCTTATTACCGGCGCGCGCGATCCGGCAAGGCCCCTGGTGGTGATCGATCCCGGCCATGGCGGGAACGATCCGGGTGCGGCGGCGCCGTCGGGCAAGCGCGAAAAGGATGTGACGCTCGCCATCGCCCAGGCGATCGGAGCGGACCTTGCGGCATCCGCCCGTGTCCGTGTCGCGCTCACCCGCGTAGAAGACCGGAACATCCCCTTGGCCGAACGATATGAAATCGCCCGGGGGATGGGCGCGAGCCTGTTCATTTCGGTCCATGCCGACGCCGCCCCGCATAACGAATCGGCGCGCGGTGCGACCATCTACACTTTGTCGGAAGTAGCCTCGGACCGGGAAGCGGCCTTGCTCGCCGCACGCGAGAACAAGGCGCAAATTGGCGGCGCCGATCTCAACCCCGATCCCGGCGTCAGCCGGATCCTGATCGATCTCGCCCAGCGCGAATCAATGGCCGCCTCCACCGATTTTGCGCGCCTCCTCCACCGCGAGGCCGCCCCCCTTTTCCTGTTCCAGCCCGATTATCACCGCTTCGCCTCGTTGATCGTGCTGAAGGCCCCGGACATCCCGTCGATTTTGTTCGAATGCGGATATCTCACCAACGCGGCGGATGAAGCCTTCATCCATTCGCCCGAGGGACAGCGGAAGATCGCGGCAGGCGTGACCCGCGCTGTCGAAACCTATTTCGCCCGCCGCGCGCTTCATCCCGATCGTTGACGGGCGGGCGGCCGCGCAAATGCGATGGTCCGTGCTTCACCCCTGCACGATCCTGGGCTAGAGGCTGGGCGCAATGACTTTGGAAACCGGCACCAGCAATCGCTTCACCGTCCATCGCGAGCGCCTTGGCCAGGGCACGGAAAGGCTTCGCTCCCTGGCCGGCCCCGCCTGGACGCGGACGCGCGACACGATAGCCCGCCTCTGGGCGAAGCGCTGGGGCAAGGCCTTGATGGTCCTGCTGGGCCTGCCGATCCTGGCCTATGCGATGCTCTGGCTGTTCTTCGTGCCGGGCCTGCCTTCGGCCGAATCCCTGCTCACTTACCAGCCCGCGCTTCCGACCAACATCCGCGATATCGACGGGATGCCGGCGCAGACCTTCGCTCGGGAACGACGGGTGGAATTGTCGTTCGAGGAATATCCGCCGCAGCTGATCAACGCCTTCATTTCGGCCGAGGACAAGACCTTCTTCAGCCATGACGGGATCGACTATCCGGCCTTCATCACCGCCGTCTTCAAATATGGTTTGAGCGTTGGCACCGGCAGCGACGACCGCGTCGCCGGTGGATCCACTATTACGCAGCAGGTGGCGAAGAACCTCCTGCTCGGCGACGATTATTCGGCGACGCGCAAGATCAGGGAATTCTTCCTGTCGCGGCGGATCGAGGGCGTGTTGACCAAGCAGCAGATCCTGGAACTCTATCTCAACCAGATATTCCTTGGCCGCAACGCCTATGGCGTGCAGTCCGCCTCCCGCGCTTATTTCGACAAGGATGTCGACCAGCTGTCGATCCCCGAAATGGCCTATCTCGCCGCATTGCCGAGAGCACCCAGCAATTACAGCCCGGAACGGCACCCGGAACGAGCGATCGACCGGCGTAACTGGATCCTCGGTCAGATGGAGCGCAATGAATTCATCACGCCCGCCCAGCGCGCCGCCGCCCAGGCCGAGCCGCTCGGAACCGTTCGCGGCCCGCGCCAAAGCGTCAAGAATGTCGGCGGTTATTTCATGGAAGAGGTGCGCCGGACTCTGGTCGGCCGCTTTGGCGAGAAAATGGAAGATGGCCCCAACAGCGTCTATGCGGGCGGGCTTTGGGTCCGCACCTCCTACGACCCGGTCAAGCAGCAGGCGGCGGAAGCCGCGTTTCGAGACGGCCTGATGCGCTACGATGCGGGCCGCGGCTGGCGCGATCCGGGTATCAGCGTAGACGTGGCCGGGGATTGGCGCACCCAGCTCTCGCAGGCGAATTACGGGGTGGGCTATCCCGACTGGCGGTCGGCCGCAGTGCTTTCCAGGCAGGATGGCGTGGCCACGATCGGATTTTCGGACGGCACCACCGCAACCCTTCCCCGATCGGCCGCATCCATGCCCAAGCGCGGCGGCGGCGGGGCGGCGTTCGACAATTTCCGGCCCGGCACGATCATCGCGGTGAAGCGCGAAGGCGATAATTACGTCCTTCGTTCTGTCCCCGAGATAAGCGGCGGAATGGTAGTAGAGGAAGTCGCCACCGGGCGCGTGATGGCTATGCAGGGCGGCTTTGCGCTCGGCGGCGGGGAATCGTTCAACCGCGCCACCCAGGCACAACGGCAGCCGGGATCAACCTTCAAGCCGATCGTTTATTCGGCGGCTCTCGACAATGGCATGACCCCAGCCTCGATCATCATCGATGGACCTTTCTGCATCTGGCAGGGTGCGGGCCTCGGCAACAAATGCTTCCGCAATTTTTCGGGCGGCAATGCTGGTCCGCAGACGATGCGCTGGGGCATCGAGCAATCGCGCAACCTGATGACCGTCCGCACCGCCAACCAGATTGGCATGGACAAGGTGGTCCGGCTCGCCCGCCGTCTTGGCGTCGGCGAGTTCGCACCGTTCCTCGCCATGTCGCTGGGCGCGGGCGAAACCACCGTGCTGAAGATGGCCAACGCCTTCTCGATCCTCGCCAATCAGGGCCGCGAGGTGAAGCCGACGTTGATCGACTATATCCAGGACCGCAACGGTAAGGTGATCTTCCGCCAGGACCTTCGGCCCTGCGGCCCGCGCTGCAACATGCCCGATTGGGACGGAAGGCCGATGCCGCGGCCCCCGCTCCGCACCAAGCAATTGATGGATCCGATGACCGCCTATCAGATGGTCCATATATTGGAAGGCGTGGTGGAACGCGGCACCGCGACCCGCCTGCGCAGCCTCAACCGGCCCTTGTTCGGAAAGACGGGGACCACTTCCGGCCCGAACGACGTCTGGTTCGTGGGGGGAACGCCCGACATCGTGGCGGGCATATATCTTGGCTATGACAAGCCCCGTTCGCTGGGCGGCTATGCGCAGGGCGGCCGGATCGCGGCCCCGATCTTCGAACAATTCGCCAAGGTCGCGTTGAAGGATGCGCCGATTAAACCCTTCGTGGCGCCGCAGGGCATCCGCATGGTCAGGATCGACCGACGGTCGGGACGCAAGGTGTTCGGCGAATGGCCGGTTTCGGATCCCAAGGCGGCGGTGATCTGGGAAGCATTCAAGCCTGAGAGCGAGCCGCGCCGCGCGGTCCGCCGCGACGAAATGGCCGACAGCAAGGCGACTGCGACGGCCGCCACCCGTCGGCGTGCCGCCAAGGCCGCTCCGCGGCCGGCGGCGCAGCGCCAGGACAGCGATTTCTTGCAAAACCAGGGCGGGATTTACTAGGTCCACCGCCAAAGCAAAATTCGTCGTTCCGGCCAACGCCGGAATCTATCTTCCCCAAGTGAGGCTCCCGCATCGGGGCGACGTGAATGGAGAACGAATAAATGCGCGCCGAAGCGCAAGCCCATGTCGACCAGATCCGGTCCGCACTCGATCTCCTCCGCCGGTTCCTTGACTGGGACCGCGCCTTGCGGCGCCTGGACGAGCTCAATAGCAAGGTCGAGGACCCGGCTTTGTGGAACGATTCAAGGGCCGCGCAGGAGGTAATGCGCGAACGCCGGCGGCTGGATGAAGCGATCAACGCCACTCGCAAGATTACTTCGGAGCTGGATGACACGATCGAGCTGATGGAAATGGCCGAAGCGGAAGGCGACGAAGCGCTGATCGACGACGCTGTGGCCTCGCTCGCCGCACTGGCCGAACGGGCAGACCGCGACAAGGTGACCGCCTTGCTCGCCGGCGAAGCCGACGCCAACGACACTTATATCGAGGTCAATTCGGGCGCGGGCGGCACCGAAAGCAACGATTGGGCCGGAATGCTGCAGCGCATGTATACGCGCTGGGCGGAGCGGCACGGGATGAAGGTGGAACTGGTCGACCAGCATTCGGGCGAGCAGGCCGGGATCAAGTCCGCGACCCTGCTGGTCAAGGGCGAGAATGCCTATGGCTATGCCAAGACCGAAAGCGGCGTGCACCGGCTGGTTCGGATCAGCCCCTATGACAGCTCGGCCCGGCGCCATACCAGCTTCGCCAGCGTCTGGGTCTATCCGGTGGTGGACGAGAATATCGATATCGAAATCAATGAAAGCGAACTTCGGATCGACACCTATCGTGCGTCGGGCGCGGGCGGGCAGCATATCAACACCACCGATTCGGCGGTGCGCATCACGCACCTTCCGAGCGGCATCGTGGTCCAGTGCCAGAATCAGAGATCACAGCACAAGAACAAGGCGGAAGCCTATAATCAGCTGCGCGCCAAATTGTACGAAGCCGAGCTGCAGCGCCGCGAAGCGGAGGCCAATGCGACCGCCGCCGGAAAGACCGATATCGGCTGGGGCCACCAGATCCGTTCCTATGTGCTGCAACCCTATCAGTTGGTGAAGGACCTGCGCACCGGCGTTACATCAACCGCGCCCTCCGATGTGTTGGACGGCGATCTCGATCGCTTCATGGCGGCGGCTTTGTCGCAGCGCGTGACCGGCGAAAAGGTCGAAGTGGAAGATGTCGATTAAGCGCTTCCTGCCCTTGTTGCTGCTCGCATCGTGCGAGGCGCAGCCGGAGAAATCGCCTTTCCCGGAACCGCAGCGCCCGGTCGCGCCGATCGTATCCGCGCGTTATTCGGACGAAGATGCGCGCGACAGCGTCAGCGAAGCCAAGAATGTGATGGAACTTGCCGGCGTCCAGGCCGGAATGTCGGTGGCCGATATCGGCGCGGGCGAAGGCTATTATACCGTGCGGCTGGCGCCATTGGTCGGCGCCAAGGGGCGCGTGCTGGCGCAGGATATCGTGTCCGAGACGCGCGACAATCTGGCGCGCCGTGTGCAGCGCGAGAATCTCGACAATGTCGCGGTGAAGCTCGGCCAGCCGAATAACCCCATGCTTCCGGCGGCCTCGTTCGACCGGATATTCATGATCCATATGTATCACGAGATCGAACGGCCGAGCGAATTCCTCTGGCACGTCTGGGATTCGCTCAAGAAGCAGGGAAGCGTGGTCGTCGTGGACGCGGACCGGCCGACCGACCGGCACGGAACCCCGCCCCGCTTGCTGGTCTGCGAATTTGCCGCGGTCGGCTATGAACTGACCCGCTTCGAACGGTTGCCCGACAGCGAAACCTTCTTCGCCGAATTCCAGCCCAGGGGGCAAAAGCCCGAGCCCAAGGACATATTGAACTGCCCCGCCTGACGCCCTGCATCTGAAGGCGTGATCGCCGCTTGGAAAGCCCCGGCGCAGCCGTCATAAGCGACCCATGCAACCTTATCTCGACCTCATTTCCCGCATCCTCGACGAAGGTGTGGAACAGGACGACCGCACCGGCACCGGCACGCTTTCGGTGTTCGGGCATCAGATGCGATTCGACCTTTCCAAAGGTTTTCCCCTGGTCACCACCAAGAAGCTGCATCTGCGCTCGATCATCATCGAGCTTTTGTGGTTTCTTCGCGGCGACACCAACATCGCCTGGCTGAAAGACAATAAGGTCAGCATCTGGGACGAATGGGCTGACGAGAATGGCGATCTGGGCCCCGTCTACGGCAAGCAGTGGCGTGACTGGGTCGGGCCCGACGATAGGCGTTTCGACCAGATCGCCGCTTTGATCGAGATGATCAATTCCAATCCCGGCTCACGCCGCCAGATCGTGTCCGCGTGGAACCCGGCCGATATCGGCAAGATGGCGCTGCCCCCCTGCCATTTGCTGTTCCAGACCTATGTGGCGAACGGCCGGCTCAGCCTGCAGCTCTATCAAAGAAGCTGCGACGTCTTCCTGGGCGTTCCGTTCAACATTGCGAGCTACGCCTTGCTGACCCACATCCTTGCCCAGCAATGCGGGCTGGAGGCAGGCGACTTCGTCTGGACCGGCGGCGATTGCCACCTTTATTCCAACCATCTTGACCAGGCGCGCCTTCAGCTCAGCCGCGATACTAGGCCCCTCCCTACGCTAAGGATCAAGCGCCGGCCCGACGCGATCGACGGCCATGAATATGAAGATTTCGAGATAAGCGGCTACGATCCGCATCCGCATATCTCAGCGCCGGTAGCGATTTGACGGCCGAACTCATTCTGGTGGTCGCGCGCGCCGATAACGGCGTGATCGGCAGGGACGGCAAGCTTCCCTGGCACCTTCCCGAAGACCTCAGGCATTTCAAGCGCGTCACGATGGGCACGCCGATGATCATGGGTCGCAAGACCTTCGAAAGCCTTCCCGGCCTTCTTCCGGGACGCCGCCACATTGTCGTGACTCGCGATCCGGACTGGAATGCGGCGGGGGCCGAGGTCGCCCATTCTGTCGAAGAAGCCGTCCTGCGTGCGGATGGCGAGCGCATATCCGTAGTTGGCGGCGCCGAGATATTCGCTCTCCTCCAGCCGCTGGCGACGCGGATCGAGCTCACCGAGGTGCATCTGGACGCGGAAGGCGATGTGTCCATGCCCGCCCCGGACCCCGACCTGTGGCAGGAAACGAACCGCGAGCGGCATGAGGCCGAGGAAGGCAGGCCTGCCTTCAGCTTCGTCACGCTTCGCCGCAAGGCGGGCGAGGGAGCCGCATCATAAGCCCAGTCCGGCCTGCGATTGTCGGCGCCCCGCACCTTTCCTATAGAGGCGCGCATGGAGCGGCTTGACGGCAGCTCGGCGGTTCCGGATGCGTTACGCGGCGGCATCGTCGCGCTTGGCAATTTCGATGGATTTCATGGCGGCCACCAGGCGGTGGTGGGGCGCGCGGTCGAGCGAGCGCGCGCCGAAGGCCGGCCCACTTTGGTCGCGACCTTCGATCCGCATCCGGTACGCTTCTTCAAGCCCGACCTTCCCCCCTTTCGCCTGACCAGCCTCAACCAGCGCGAGCGCCTGTTCGCAGCGGCGGGCGCGGATGCCATGCTGATATTCCGCTTCGATGCCGAGCTTGCGGGCGTTTCGGCCGAGCAGTTCGTCCTCGACCGGCTGATCACCCGGATCGGCGCCGCAGGCGCGGTAACCGGCGAGGATTTCACCTTCGGAAAGGGGCGCGGCGGCAATGTGCCGGTGCTGCAGGGGCTCGGCGCGGCCTATGGCCTCAGCGTCGATGCGGTGGCCCCCGTGGGCGACGGAAGCGAGGCGATTTCCTCCAGCCGCATTCGAGAAGCCTTGCAGGCGGGCGATTGCGAGACGGCCACGCGCCTCCTTACGCGCCCGTTCGCGATCGAAGGCGTGGTCGAACATGGCGACCAGCGCGGGCGGGAACTTGGCTATCCGACCGCCAATCTCAGTCTCGGCACTTATTTGCGGCCGCGTTATGGCGTCTATGCGGTTCGCGGGCGCCTCCCCGATGGACGACTGCTGGACGGCGCGGCCAATCTCGGCATCCGCCCAACCTTCGATCCGCCCAAGGAATTGCTCGAACCCTATTTCTTCAACTTTAATGAGGATCTTTACGGAAAGACGATCGAGGTCGAGCTCATCTCCTTCATCCGCCCCGAAGCCAAATTCGAAAGTCTCGATGCCTTGATGGCGCAGATGGGGGCGGATTGCGCGCACGCGAAGCGCCTTCTTGCCGCCGCGCCCTCGCTCGCCTAAGCCGCCGCCTCATGTCCGAAAAACCCGATTATAAAGACACGGTCTTCCTGCCCAGGACCGATTTCCCCATGAAAGCCGGCCTCGCGCAGAAAGAGCCGGCTATCCTCGCTCGCTGGGCGGAGGAAAAGCTTTACGAGCGCCTGCGCGAGAGCCGCGCCGATCACGAGCGCTTCATCCTTCATGACGGCCCGCCTTATGCCAATGGCGACATCCATATGGGCCATGCGATGAACAAGATCCTGAAGGATATCGTCGTTCGATCGGCGAGCCTTCGCGGGTATGATGCGCCCTATATTCCCGGCTGGGATTGCCACGGCCTTCCGATCGAATGGAAGATCGAGGAGGAGTATCGCAAGAAGAAGCTGGACAAGGATGAGGTTCCGGTCGCCCAGTTCCGCGCCGAATGCCGCGCTTATGCCGACAAATGGGTTGGGGTTCAGCGGACCCAGTTTCAGCGGCTCGGAATCATGGGCGAATGGGACAATCCCTATTTGACCATGCGCTACGAAAGCGAAGCCGCTATTGTCGCCGAACTGATCAAGTTCGCGGCGAGCGGCCAGCTTTACCGTGGCGCCAAGCCGGTCATGTGGAGCCCGGTCGAAAAGACCGCTTTGGCCGAGGCCGAGGTCGAATATGAAGATATCGTCTCGACCCAGATCGACGTGGCGTTCGAGATTGTGGAAGCGCCGAACGCGCCCGACCTGGTTGGCGCCCATGCCGTCATATGGACGACGACGCCCTGGACGATCCCCGTCAATCAGGCGATCGCTTACAGCTCGGATGTTGATTACGTTCTCTGCGATATCACTGTTTCGATTAGCGCTAGCTCGGGCACAGACGTTTTCGAGAGTCCTGCTGTAAAAGCTTGGAATCAGAAGCGGGTGCTAGTTGCAGACAATGGCCTTCTCCGAGCAGATCTTGAGCACCGCCTAAGTCAGTCGTGGCCGCAGGACGCAGCTAGCTTCTCTCTCTTCGAAATTCGCAAGATCAAAGGCTCGGACCTTGCCGGCATTGTCGTGCAACATCCGATGCACAAACTCGGCGGCTTCTTCGCTAATCCGCGCCCGTTCCTGCCTGGCGATTTCGTCACCACCGATCAGGGTACCGGCCTCGTCCATATGGCGCCGGATCATGGCGAGGACGATTTCCTCCTGTGCAAGGCGAATGGCATCGACACCGTTTTCGCGGTGGAGGGCGACGGCAAATACCGGCCCGACTGGCTCTGGCTTGGCGGCCAGGGATCGGTGATCAACAAGAAATTCAATGCGCCCGACGGGCCGATCTGCACGGACCTACGAGAAGCCGGCGCCTTGCTCGCGGCGTCCGAGGATTTCCAGCATAGCTATCCACATAGCTGGCGGTCCAAAGCCAAGGTGATCTTCCGCGCCACTCCGCAATGGTTCATCCCAATGGATCGTGGCGGACGCGCCTCGACTTCGCTCGGGACAGGCGGCGGTGGAGTGGCCGCACCGAATACGCTTGTCCCGAGCGAAGTCGAGGGGCTTGTCCCGAGCGAAGTCGAGGGGCGTGGCAGCGGCGACAATAGCAGCACCATGACCTTGCGCGAAACAGCCCTCCAGGCGATCGAAGAAACGCGTTGGGTCCCCGATAAATCCCGAAACCGCATTCGCGCGATGGTCGAGGGTCGGCCCGATTGGGTGATCAGCCGCCAGCGCGCCTGGGGCGTCCCGATCGCGCTCTATGTGGATCGCAAGAGTGGTGAATATCTGGTCGACAAGGCGGTCAATGCGCGCATCGTCGAGGCCTTCAAGGCGGGCGGCGCCGACGCCTGGTTCACCGCCGATCATCAGGCCCTGCTGGGCGATCGATATAAGCTCGACGATTATGAGGTCGTCACCGACATCCTCGATGTCTGGTTCGACAGCGGATCGACCCACGCCTTCGTGATCGAACAGGCCTATGGCGAAGGTGTCCGCGCCGACATCTATGTCGAAGGTTCGGATCAGCATCGCGGCTGGTTCCAATCCTCTTTGCTCGAAAGCGCCGGAACCCGGGGATGTGCGCCTTACAAGAGCGTGCTCACCCATGGCTTCGCGCTCGATCAGAATGGCCGCAAGATGTCCAAGAGCGTCGGCAATGTGGTCGATCCGCTGAAGATCATCGACGAATCCGGCGCCGACATCTTGCGCCTGTGGGTCGCCTCGACCGATTATTTCGAGGATGTCCGCATCGGCAAGGAAGTGCTGGCCGGCACGTCCGATACCTATCGCAAGCTTCGCAACAGCTTCCGCTATCTGCTGGGCGCGCTCAGCGATTTCACCGACGAGGAACAGGTCGACGCCTCGCAAATGCCCGAGCTGGAACGCTGGGTGCTGCACCGGCTGGCCGAGCTGGACGGCGAACTTCGCCAGGCGGCGGAGAATTACGAATTCAACCGCTATGCGCGTCTCATTACCAATTTCGCCAATGACGACCTTTCGGCCTTCTTCTTCGATATCCGCAAGGACAGCCTCTATTGCGATGCGCCGACCGAGCTGAAGCGGCGCGCCTACCGCACCGTGCTCGACCAGGTATTCCACGCCTTGGTCCGCTGGGTCAGTCCGATCCTGGTCTTCACCGCCGAAGAGGTCTGGGCCAGCCGCTATCCTAACGAAGCGTCAATCCATTTCGAAACCTGGCCTGAAATCGAAGCCGGCTGGCGCGATCCAGCGCTGGGCGAGAAATGGGACGCCCTCCGCGCGCTTCGAACCCGCGTAACCGAAGCGATCGAGCCGATGCGGCGCGACAAGGTGATCCGGTCGAGCCTCGAGGCGGAAGTAGAGCTGGTTCTTGCCGAACAGGATCTGCTTTCCACCCTCGCCTCGGTCGATTTCGACGAGCTTTGCATCGTTTCCAGCCTCGCCGCCGCGCCGGGCGAGCAGGACGGGATCAAGGTTGAGCGCACGGACCGGGAAAAATGCGGCCGATGCTGGCGGCATCTGCCCGAAGTGATCGAAGACGGCGGGCTCTGCGCGCGCTGCGAAGAGGTGGTGAATGGCTGAGACCGCTGAAATTTCGCTGAGCCGCAACCGAATCATGGCGCTGGGCATAGCCGCCACGATCTTCATCGCCGATCAACTCAGCAAATGGGTGGTCATATCGGCGCTGGGCCTGCCCAGGCAGGGTGTGATCGACATCGCGCCCATCTTCGACCTTCGCTGGGTGGAAAATCGGGGCGTTTCGATGGGCTTGCTCACCGCCAGTAGCGAATGGCAGCGATGGCTGCTGGTGGCGCTGACCGCCTTGATCTCGATCGGCGTATTCCTTTGGATATGGCGCGAGCGGAACCGAATGGACACCGTTGCCCTTTCCTTCGTTCTCGGCGGGGCGCTCGGCAATATCGTCGACCGCATCCGCTACGGCTATGTCGCGGACTTTCTCGATCTTCACTTTGGCGAATGGCGGCCATTTTTGATCTTCAATGTCGCCGACGCTGCCATTACCATCGGAGTTCTGCTATTGGTCGTCCGGGCGCTGTTGACGCGCGACAAGAAGATTCCTCGGAAGGAAGTGTGACATGCGTATCGTGAAACTGGGTCTGGCCGCGTCGGCCGTATCGATGCTGCTGGCCGGATGCACCGGCGGCGCGGGGATTTTCGGCCGAGACCGGCCCGACGAATTCGCCGTCACGCGCGCTGCTCCCTTGGTGATCCCGCCCGATTTCGCGCTGGCCCCTCCGGGTCCGGGCGCCGCCATGGGCGTCGACAGCCGCGCGCAGGCCGTGAGCGCCCTGTTCGGGGCGCCTGCCGCCCGCAGCGCCGCGGAAACCCAGATCTTGAACGCCGCCGAGCGCGACCGCGCCGCTTTGGGCGCCCGTTCGGTGGTCGGCGATCCGAACACCAATGTGATCGACAAGGGCGCAACCACCCAGGCGATCCTCGCGGTACCGGAAGGCGACGGCCAGGAAACCCGGGTCACCACGCCGCAATAAGGCGCCGCGTCCTTCCCGCTTCAGTCGTTCCTTAGCGTCCCTCGCTTAGGCTTTGGGCGCAATGACCGGCGCGCAGCACAGTTTCCACGAAGCCCTGGCCGCCGATGCCGAACGCCATTTCGCGAGGCTGCACCATGTGCTTGGGCTGATACTGCAGATTACCGCCCAGTCGGCCCCGGCGATCGACACCGGACTGGATCAGGGCGCAAAGGTGAGCGGGGCCTATGGTGGAATGTCCCGTGGCGCAGCGGCGTTTCGATACCCTGCTCGCAGAACCTCCGCCTGGGCCGCGTCGGGCCTGGACGCCCTGGCCTCCGTCAAGGAACCCCGCAGCCAGCCCCGCGCCGCCGCCTTTCGTCTCGCCGACGAGCTGGAACGCGCGCACCTCTGCTCAGGCAAAAGTGTTGCAACGACCAACTGAGTCCACCGTCGAAAACGGACATTCGCACCATGGCCGCAAAACGCACAACGGCCCTAGCTTTTGTATGAAGCCAGGCCCCGTTCCAGATCGGCGATCAGATCGTCCGGATCCTCCAGGCCGATATTCAACCGAACCATCGGCCCCTCCTGCTCCCGCTTCGCCACGGTCCGCCCGCGATTGGGATCGACCGGCAGTACCAGGCTTTCAAAGCCGCCCCAGCTATAACCGATCCCGAAATTCGTCAGTCCTTCGATCAGCCGGCTCCGCGCCGCATCGTCGCCGCCCTTCAGCTCGAAAGAGAAAAGCCCCGACGAACCTGAGAAATCCCGAGCCCAAAATTCGTGACCGGGGCAATTCGGGAAGGCCGGGTGTAGCACTCGTCCGACCTGGGGCTGTTCGGCGAGCCAGGAAGCAATTTGCAACGCGCTTGCCTGATGCTGCCGCAGGCGAACGCCAAGCGTGCGAAGTCCCCGCGCGGCGAGCCAGGCATCGTCGGGCCCGACATATTGGCCAAGCGCGAGACTGGTTTCGGAAAGCGCGTCCCAATGATCGGGGGCGGCGGTCACCGACCCGAGCATCAAGTCCGAATGGCCCGCTATATATTTGGTGCAGGCGAGGATTGTCAGATCGACGCCTGCCGCGATCGCAGGAAAGAATATGGGAGTGGCCCAACTATTGTCGAGCAAAGTCGTAATGCCCCGCGCTTTCGCGACCGCGCAGATCGCGGGAATATCCTGCACCTCGAACGTCAGCGAGCCCGGGCTTTCCAGCAGGATCGCGCGCGTATTCTCCCCGATCAATTGTTCGATCCCGCTACCGATCAGAGGATCATAATAGGTTATCCTGATCCCCTGGCGCGCCAATATCTTCTGGCAAAAGCGGCGCGTCGGGCCATAGGCGCTATCGACTATGAGCAATTCGTCGCCTGGCTTCAGGACGCTCAACAACGCGACGGAGATGGCAGCGACGCCAGAGGAAAATAATCTCGTGCCGGCCGCGCCGGGCTCCAATTCGGTCAGCGCTTCCGCGAGCGACCATTGGGTGGGTGTTCCGAACCGGCCATAGTCCAGCACTCCGTCGCCGGCATGGTCGGCGGCGCGCATCGCCGCGATATTGTCGAACAAAATGGTCGAGGCGCGCCACACCGGGGGATTGACGATCCCGGCCGTCCATTCCTTGCGCCGCCCGGCCTGGACGATCCTGGTGTCCGGCTTCTTGCCCGGACCCTCGCCATTGCCGCTCATTCCCGTCCCACCGCCTTGGGGGTCGAGGGGTCGGAACCCCATTCGGCCCAGCTTCCGTCGTACAATCTCACATCCTCCTTGCCGAGCAGATGCGCCCCGAACGAAAGCACCGCGGCGGTAACCCCCGATCCACAGGTCGTGATCATCGGTTTGCCGAGGTCGACACCGGCTTGCTCGAACGCGGCGCGGAGCGCCTCGCCTTGCTTCCATTTATTGTCCGGATTGAACAACAGATTTTGGGGCAGGCTCTTGGATCCTGGAATGTGGCCAGGCATCACACCCGGCCTTGGCTCCGTTTCGTCGCCGGTGAAACGCCCCGCGGGCCGCGCATCGACAATCTCATGGCCGTCTGAATGGACGATGCCACTTACATAGTTCAAATCAGCCACCGCTTGCGGGTCGAGAGCGGCGCTGAAATGCCCGTGCCGGACCTGGGGTACGCCGCTCACAACCGGTCTCCCTTCGTCTTTCCATTTGCCAAGGCCGCCATCGAGGATCGCGACATGATGCGCGCCGAAGCTTTTCAGCATCCACCAGGCGCGCGCCGCACTGTGCAGGGGGCTATTATCGTAGAGGACGAAGCGATTCCCGTCCCCCAGCCCCAGAGATTGCATGCGGCTGGCGAATTTGGCCTCGGGCGGAAGCATGTGCGGTGCCGGATTGGAGGTATCGACGATCTCGTCGAGGTCCATGAACACCGCGCCCGAAATATGTTCGGCCTCATATTCCCGGCGCGCGTCGCGGCCCGAACCGGGCAGGAAGATGGTGGCGTCGATCACGCGGAGGTCGGCCGCTCCAAGCTCGCCGGAAAGCCAATCGGTCGATACCAGCCTATCCATGCCTATCTCCTCGAGATGAAATCCCGGATGTCGCGGCTGAGCTTGACCCGGTCTTCGTCGCGGACGTACATCATGTGGCCCGACCCATAATATCGATATTCGATCCGGTCCTGTGGAATGCCGGTGCGGGTCAGCGCATATTCGGCGGCGTAAAAGGGTGTGGCGAAATCATAATAGCCCTGGCCGACGAAGACGCGCAGGCCCTTATTCTCCCTTAGCGCCTTGCCGATATAGGGGGTGACATTGAGATAGGCATTGGCATCGCGTCCGCCGATCCGCCAATCCCAGGTGCCGACGCTGCCGATCGTCACATAGGATCGGTCGCTCTTCACCTTCAGATCCTCGCGAAGGTAGGAATTGATCGCCGCCGTAAAGCCGGCGTCGATCCCGTAAAAGCTCGGATCATTATCGGGCTGCTCGCCCGCATTGTCATAGTCGCGGCCGGTATAACGGCTGTCGAGCCGGCCGACGGTGAGACCCCGGTCGCGAAGCAATTCCTTGTAGAAGCGTGACGGTTCGACGCGGAGATCCGCCTGATCGAGATAGGCCTCCGATAGCCCGGTGAAGCGCGCAAGCTCCCGCCGCACCGACGCCCGCTCCTGCGCTCCGATCTTCTGTCCCTTCAGCAGGGCGGCGGCGTAAGGCCCGATCGCGAATTGGCGCGCCTCTTCGACGAAAGCCTCGGTCGAACTCGCCTGCGCCTTGCCGTGATAAAGCGCGGTCGCGGCCATGGACGGCAGGTTGAGCATCGGGCTCAGCTCATTGCCCTGCGTGTCGGCGCCGGCGGCGAAATCGAGTACGGTCGAAATCAGGATGATGCCGTTCAGCGACACGTCGTTATAGGCGCCTTCGAGCTGGTTCACCACCGCGGCGGACCGCGTCGTGCCATAGCTTTCGCCGCCCAGGAATTTGGGCGCGTTCCAGCGTCCGTTTTCGTTCAGCCACAATCGGATGAACTGCGCGACCGATTCGGCATCCTTGGTGACTCCCCAGAAATCATTGGGATCGGTCTTGCCCAAGGCGTGGCTGAAGCCGGTACCGACCGGATCGATGAAGACGATGTCGGTGACGTCGAGCAGCGAATCCGGATTGTGGACGATCGGAAAGGGCGGCGCGCCATCGTCGGTGCCGTCCGAGGGGATCGCCACGCGCTTGGGCCCGAACGCCCCCATGTGCAGCCATACCGATCCTGATCCGGGACCGCCGTTGAACAGGAAGGTGACCGGCCGGTTGGGATCCCGCCCGTCCTTTACATAGGAAGTGGTGAAGATCGCGGCGCGCGGAGTGCCGTCTTCGGCCTTGAGGAAGGTCTCGCCCGCGGTGGCGGTGTAATTGATCTTCTGACCGCCGAAAATGCCGCTGTGCCGGGTGACCGAAATGCTCGGCTCCCCGACGGGTTTGGCGGCTTCCTTGTCGGCGACCGGAGCGGGAGCATTTTGCGCCACTGCGCTCGATGCCAAAGCCAGGCCAAGCGCGATTGAAAAAGTCCCTAAAACCAGACGCGCCGACATTCTTCCCCTCCATTTTGGGCGGCAGCTATGGCACGCCATTTCCCTTACGCAAAGCCGCCCTCTTCACGCCGCGCGGACGATCGCCTAGATCGAGGGGCATGAACCTCACCCATCTTGGCCAGGCCAGCAGCCTCCCCGCATCGCCGGCGGAAGCAAAGCTCGATTATGTGTCCAACCCGCGCCCCGGCAAGGCCTATCTCGTCCGCTTTACCGCACCCGAATTCACGTCGCTATGTCCCGTCACCCGACAGCCCGATTTTGCCCATCTGGTCATCGATTATGCGCCGGGCGAGACGATCGTCGAATCGAAATCGCTGAAACTGTTCCTGGGCGCGTTCCGCAACCATGCCGGCTTCCACGAGGACGTGACGGTTGGCATCGGGGATCGGCTGGCCGAGGAAATGAAACCGATTTGGCTCCGCATCGGAGGCTATTGGTATCCGCGCGGCGGAATTCCGATCGACGTATTCTGGCAGACAGGCGAGCCGCCCAAGGGACTTTGGGTGCCCGGCCAGGATGTCCCTTCGTATCGCGGGCGCGGCTGAGCCTTGCCTAAATCCTCTTCTTCCAAATTCTCGCGGAAGCCCCCCCAGCCCAATGAAGTGCCGGAGATCGTGGTGCTGGGGGCCGGCTCGGTCGGCTGCTTCGTCGGCGGGGCCTGGCAGGCGGCGGGGCTTCCGGTTTCCTTCATCGGCCGTCAATCCGTCGCCGACGACATTGCCGCTCATGGCCTGAGCCTCAGCGATCAGGAAGGCTGGAAGACCCATATTCCGGCGGCGGCGGTCCGGTTTTCGACCAGGCCCGCGGCACTCGCCAAGGCCGACATCATCCTGCTCTGCACCAAGAGCATCGGCACCGCGGCGGCGGCGAAGCAGATTGCGGTCCATGCCAAGCGCAAACCCCTGGTGATCAGCTTCCAGAACGGAATCAGCAACGCCGAAGTGATCAGGAAGATACTCCCCAAGCTTTCGGTGCTGCAGGGAATGGTCCCCTATAATGTGGTTCGCCTGGGGCCCGGCCGCTGGCATCGCGCCACCTGGGGCGAGCTTGCCACCGAACGAAATTCGGTAACGGAGAAACTCGCGGCAAGGATCGGGGATCGTCCCGGGCGGCTGCAGCTTTCGGGCGACATGCGCAGCGTGCTGTGGGGCAAATTATTGTTCAACCTGAACAATGCGATCAACGCGCTTTCGGGCACGACCATTCTCGCGGAGCTCAACCAGCGCGACTATCGCCGGGTGATGGCGGCGGCGATCGTCGAGACGCTCGATCTGCTCCAGGCGGCAGGGATTGAGCCGGCGCGGATCGGACAGGTTCCGCCGAGGCTCCTGCCCCACGCCATCGCCGCGCCCGATTTCATTTTCAGGAACCTGTTTCTCCGCGTCCAGAAGATCGACCCGAGGGCGCGCGGTTCGATGCTCGACGATTTCGACGCCGGACGGCCGACCGAGATCGACTATCTGAATGGCGAGGTGGTACGACTGGCGGAAAGCCTCGGCCGCCGGGCGCCGGTCAATCAAGCCATCGTCGAACTGATCAAGCAGCGCGAAGCGGGCGTCGAACATATCTGGAGCGCGCGCGATCTTCGCAATTATGTCCTTGATGGCCATCGCGGCGCGACCGGCTTTGGATATTGAGACAGCCTGCCCGGACATCTATGAAAATCGGAAGCATCTGACGGCTTCGACTGAGTGAAAAGGAACGATCTGAATGCGCCTGCTCCCCGCCGTTTCCTCCCTCGCATTGGCTGTTTCACTCAGCGCCTGCACGAGCGTGTCCCAGCAATCACAGCCAGCGACCGCAACCGCGTCGCCGACCGCGAGCCGCGCCGTGCCGACCCAGCTTCCGGCCAATGTCCGGCCGCTCCAATATCGGATCTCGGCCACGCCGGACGCCCAGAATCTCCGCTTTTCGGCGCGGACGGATATCGACATTCAAATTCTCGAGGCGACCGACAGCATCACGCTGAACGCCGCGAACCTGGTTTTTGACGAAGTCTCGATCGGCAATGCCGGCGATGGACCGGGGGCGCCGGTGGCGCTCAATCCGCGCGACATCGCGATCGACGCCGACAAGCAGATTGCGACTTTCCGTTTCCCGCGCATCCTCGCGCCGGGCCGCTACCGGCTGACGACGCGATATAGGGGCAAGATCGAAACCCAGGCGGCGGGGCTTTTCGCGCTCGATTATGACGGGCCGGAAGGCAAGAAAAGGGCGCTCTACACGCAGTTCGAAGCCCCGGATGCCCGGCGTTTCTTCCCCGGCTGGGATGAACCGCAATTCCGAACGCCCTATAACCTCAGCGTCACCATTCCGGCCGGTGAAGACGCGGTCAGCAACATGCCGCAGGCGGGCGCGCAAGCCCATCCAAACGGTACGAAAACGATCAGTTTCCAGACCACTCCCGCCATGTCGAGCTACCTTTTGTTCCTGGGCGTCGGAGAATTCGATCGGATCACCACGCTTGCCGGCGACACCGAGATCGGCGTCGTCACCAAGAAGGGCGACAGCGAAAAGGGACGTTACGCCCTGGAAGGGTCCGCGCAGGTTGTCCCTTATTACAATCAATATTTCGGCACCCGCTATCCTTTGCCCAAGCTCGACAATGTGGCCGGGCCGGGAAGCAGCCAGTTTTTCGGCGCGATGGAAAATTGGGGCGCGATTTTCTCGTTCGAGAGCATTTTGCTGGTCGATCCGGCGATCACCACCGAGGCGCGAAAGCAATCGATCTTCTCGGTCGCCGCGCATGAAATCGCCCACCAATGGTTTGGCGATCTGGTCACCATGGCCTGGTGGGACGATCTTTGGCTGAACGAAGGCTTCGCATCCTGGATGGCGACCAAGTCGACCGACGCGCTGCACCCCGAATGGCAACCGTTGCTCGGCCGGATCGGCGGGCGAGAAGAAGCGATCGGGCTTGATTCCGTCACGACCACCCACCCTATCGTCCAGAATATTTCGACTGTGGATCAGATCAGCCAGGCGTTCGATGCGATCACCTATCGCAAGGGCGAGGCGGTAATCACCATGCTGGAGGATTATGTGGGCGAGGATGCGTGGCGGCGCGGCGTTCAGGATTATATCGCGACCTATCGCCTGAAGAATACGGTCACCGACAATCTGTGGGAAAAAGTGGAGAAAGCGGCTGGCAAGCCGATCACCGCCATCGCCCATGATTTCACGCTCCGGCCCGGAGTCCCCCTGATCAGGGTCGAAAGCTCCACCTGCAGCGGCGGCAAGACCGAAGCCGTGCTCAGCCAGGGTGAATTCACCCGCGACCGCCCCGCCAAACAGCCGCTTTCCTGGCGCGTGCCGGTAATCGCTTCCACCGTCGGCGGCGGCAAGGTGCGGACCCTCGTGACCAACGGCCGCGCCAGCGTCACGCTTCCAGGATGCGGGCCGATTTTGGTGAATAGCGGGCAGACCGGCTACTATCGCACGCTTTACACGCCAGCGATGTTCCAGCGGCTGACCGGCAGCTACGGGCGATTGCAGCCGGTGGATCAGATCGGCCTCCTCGCCGACACATGGGGCCTTGGCCTTGCCGGCCATCAATCGGCGGCCACCGCGCTGGAGCTGATCGACGCCATTCCGGCCAATGCCAATCCGAAACTCTGGTCGCGTGCTGCTTCGATTCTCAGCCAGATCAGCGGTATGTATGCCGGCGATCCGCAGCGTCAGGCCCTGGTGTCCCGTTACGCCTCCGCCAAATTGTCGCCGATATTGCGGCGGTTGGGCTGGACCGGGAAAGCAAGCGAGCTCAGCAACGAAGCGGTGCTTCGCGCCGAACTGATCGACATGCTGGGCGAAATCGGCGACCCCGACGTGGTGCGCGAGGCTAATCGGCTTTACGCGGCCAATGATCCGGCAGCCACTAGCGGCCCGCTTCGAACCACGATCCTGGGGGTTGTGGCAGCCAATCTGGATGCCCCAGGCTGGGAACGGCTTCACGCCCAGGCGAAAGCGGAAAAGAACCAATTGGTCCGCGCGCAACTTTATACCTTGCTCGGATCAGCCCGCAACGAGGCGCTGGCGCGAAATGCGCTCGCGTTGGCCCTGACCGACGAGCCCGGGGCCACCAACAGCAGCGCGATCATTGCCGCGGTCGCCGACGTGCATCCCGACCTTGCCTTCGATTTCGCCCTTCAGAATCGGGAGAAGGTCGAAATTCTCGTGGATGCGTCGTCCCGCTCGCGCTTCGTCCCGGGCCTTGCCGCCGATTCCAGCAATCGGGCGACCATCGCCAAGCTCAGGGATTATGCCGAACGCCATATGACCCCACAATCGCGGCGGCCGGCGGACGTAGCAATCGCCTCGATCGAGGATCGGGTGCGGGTCAGCGAGACCCGGCTTCCCGACCTCACGCGCTGGCTAGAAACGAAGGTTCGTTAGGCGGCATTCGCTTCGGCGGACCGCGCGGCCCGCCGGTATAGCCAGGCGATCAAGAGCGCGAAACCGATAGGTCCAACGATCGCCGCCCCGGTCGCAAAGCCGTCGCCGGCGACCGCCAGCGGAGTGTCGCTGCCGGTGCCGACCACCAGAGCGGCCAGGCCGACGCCGAACAGGCTTTCGCCAACGATCAGGCCGGTCGCCATCAGCACGCCCATTCGCTTGACGGCCTCCGGATCGCGGCTGCGCCGTTCGGCACGGCGATCGTAGAAATAGCCGAGCACGGCGCCCACCACGACGGTCATGATGGTTCCCATGGGCAGATAGATGCCAAGCCCCACCCCGAGCGGCGGCAATCGCAGCTTGCCCATCCGTCCGAGCAATTCGTCGAGCGCGATGACCAGCACTCCAACGCCCGCGCCGATGCCGATCAGGCTCCAGTCGAGTTCGCCGCCGAGCACGCCCTTGGCGAGCGACGAAATCAACGCCGCCTGCGGTGCGGGCAGCGCGTTCGGGCCGGCGCCCGGTGTGCCTGCGAAACCATAAGCATTGTTGAGAAGGTCGAGCACGGGCGGAATGACCAGGGATCCGAAGATCACGCCGAACACCAGGGCCACCTGTTGGCGCCAGGGAGTGGCGCCGACCAGTTGCCCCGTCTTCAGATCCTGAAGATTGTCGTTGGATATGGTGGCGATGCTGAACACGATGGCCGTGGCGAACAAAGCGTAGGCGGTAAGTTGCGCGGTGGCGGCTCCGTCCTCGACCATAGGCGCGACACCGACAGCGAGCAGCATAGACGCGGTGAGAACGGCAAGGATGCCTACGCCCGAAACCGGGCTGTTCGAAGCGCCGATCAGGCCGGCCATATATCCGCACACCGCGGCAACGAAGGCGCCGATGACAAGCACGAAAATCAGGGTGCCGGCGATCAGCGGGACCGCTATTCCCGCCAAAGAGCCTTCCGAAATGAAGTTCCAGAGCAGGATCGCGATCGGAACCAAAGCGGCGATCGATATACCGGCGACGATGCCGATCGGCATGTCGCGTTCGGCCAGATCGAGGATGGTGCCGCCCCCGCGCCGCGCCCTGGACGCCGCGATGGCAGAGCGGATGCCGGCGATGATTGGCCCCAATATGCGGACCAAGGTCCAGATGGCGGCGACGCCGATCACGCCCGCGCCCATGAAGCGCACCTGGGTCGCCCAGACTCCAAGCGCGAAATCTTCGGCCGGGCCGCCCATGACGGGAGCCATTGCGGTGAGGATCGGAGTGGCAATTCCAAAGGCCAGAAACATACCGAGCAACATCGCCATGCCCACGGAGATTCCGACCAGATGGCCGGCCCCGATCAGCGCGAACGACAATCCGCTGGCGATTCCGGTGGCCGAAGCGCCGATGCGGAAGAAGGTGCTCGCCTCGGCCAGGGCAAAGCGCATGGCGATGACCAAAGCGAAACCGGCCGACGCCAGGGAGGCAACGACGATGGTGCGGAGGCTTGCACTGCTTTCCTCGGCTCCTTCGCGCGACTGCGCGCCGACCTTGAGCACTTCGGCCGCGGCCACTCCTTCGGGAAAAGGAAGCGGGGAATCGATCACCAAGGCGCGCCGAAGCGGGATCGAGAACATCACTCCCAATATGCCGCCCAGGGCACAGACGAGGGCGGTCTCCCAGAACGGAAAGCCCTGCCACCAGCCGACCATGACGAGGCCGGGCAGCACGAAGATGATCGCCGCCAGCGTCCCGGCGGCAGAAGCCACCGTCTGGACGATATTGTTTTCGAGTATGCTGGAAGACGAGAAGAAGCGAAGCACCGCCATCGATATGACCGCGGCCGGGATCGATGTAGCGAAAGTCAGCCCGACCTTCAGCCCCAGATAGACATTGGCCGCGGTGAAAACGACCGTAAGCGCCGCGCCGAGCAGGATCGATCTGATTGTAAGTTCCGCCACGCCCGACAAAGGGGCGCGTGGGGACGTACGGGCCGCGTCGCTCATTCCAATCTCCTGAATCTCAGCTTGCCGCAATATTCCCGATTGGAACGGCCGCGGCAAGCCGGATCAGGAATCAGGGTTTGGCGAGTTCGACCCCGCGATAGATTGGCGCATTGTTGCCGCGGCGAACGAGCAGCAGAACCGAAGCCTTGCCGGCCTTGCGCGCGGCCTCGACCACGGAAGCGGCTTCTTCCGGCGTGCGGGTAGCGCGCTGGTCGATCGACAGGATGATGTCGCCCGGGCGAATATCCTTGGCAGCAGCGTCGCTCGACGAAGTCACCGCTGCCACCACGACGCCGCGCAGATTGGCGTCGCTAAGCCGCAAAGACCGGGCGATGGCGGGCGTCAGCGTCTGAACGGTAACGCCCAGGCTGGCGCGTGCCGAACGCTGGCTCGTCGACTGCTCCGCCTCTGCCGGTTCGGTAACTTCCTGCTCCTGCTCGACACCGCTGATACGGGCGAGTTCTTCCTCGGTCGGACGTTCGCCGACCGTTATGGTGACCGTGCGGCGCTGCCCGTTGCGGATGATTTCAATGGGAGCCCGCGAACCGACCGGGAGGCTGGAAACGATATAGGCCAGGGATTCATCGGGAGTAACCGGGCGATTATTGACCGTGACGACGACATCGCCCTGCTGGATACCCGCGCGATCGGCCGGTCCCCCGGCGGTCACCGAACGGATGAGCTCGCCGCGATTCTTGGGGAGGCCAAGCGCATCGGCGACCCCATCGTCCAACGTCTGCAGGCTGACGCCAATATAGCCGCGCTGAACGCGCACGCCGCGGCGCAGCGACTCGATCACCGGCTGTGCCTGTTCGGCCGGTATAGCGAAGCCAATGCCGACATTGCCGCCAGTGGGCGAAATAAGCGCGGTGTTGATGCCGATCACATTGCCGTTCAGATCAAACATCGGGCCGCCCGAATTGCCCGAATTGATCGAGGCGTCGGTCTGAATATAGCGGTCATAGACTCCGGAATTGAGGTTCCGGTGAAGCGCGGAGACGATGCCCGCCGTCACCGTGCCGCCAAGACCGAACGGATTGCCGATTGCCACAACCCAGTCGCCGACCCTTGCCTGCTTCGAATCGCCGAACTGGACGTACGGAAGGTTCGTCGCCTTGATCTTCAGCAAGGCGAGATCCGATGCGGTGTCGCGCCCGACCAGCTCCGCCTCATACTCCTTGCGGTCGGTAAGGGTGACCGTGATCGATTCCACCGTTGCATTGTCGCGCGCCGGAGCGACGACATGGTTGTTGGTGACGACATAGCCGTCAGGAGAAATGATGAAGCCCGAACCCAGGGAACCGCCGCGCTGGGTGACGACGTCGTCGCCTTCCTGATTGGGCACCTGTCCGCCGAACTGACGGAAAAATTCCTCGAAGCCGGGCGGCAGGTTGCGCGAACGGTTGATCTGGATGCTCTGGCGGGTGGAAATATTGACCACCGCAGGCTGCAGCCTTCCCGCAAGGTCGGCGAAGCTCATCGGCGCGCCCGCACGCGGGGTCGCGGCGGCGATCGTGCCGGGCTCGTTCTGCGCGGTCTGCGCAAAGCTCGGCTGGAAGGTCAACGTCGCGGCGGTGCCACCGAGAAGCAATGCTGCGGTGATTCCATAAGCGTAACGCACGGTGTCGATCTCCTCAAACTTTACCCGGCCTGGATTGGAGCCGGGGACTGATCATTCAATTTCACTAGGCTATGGTCGGCTCCTGAACGGCGATTGAATGAAGCCGTTCCGTCGGTCAGATCAGCGCCTTCCCCGGAATTCCCTGAGATAATCATTCTGGGGCGAAAGGATGATGCTGGACCGGCCCATCGCCTCATTCGAACCATTGTCGACGAAGCTTGCCTCATAGGATTGCATGGCCCGATAGAAATCGTAGAAATCCGGATCCTTGTTGAAGGCTTCGGCATAAGTGCTTGCCGCTTCGGCATCGGCCTCGGCACGGATGATCTGCGCCTGTTTCAGGCCCTGCGCGCGGATCGATCGCGCTTCCTGCTGCCGCGCGGTCTGCATCCGCTGATAAGCGGATTCGAGCGGGGTGCCGCTGGGAAGATCGGCGCGCTTGATGCGAACGTCCACGATCTCCGCGCCATATTGGCTGGCGACGCGGTTGAGGGCGTTCTGGATATTGTCCATCATCTGACCGCGCTCGGGGCTGAGCAAAGCGGCGAAGGGGCGCTTGCCAAGTTCGTTGCGAAGCGCCGAGCCCAGGATCGGCCGAAGCTGGTCGCTGACCCGTGTTTCGCTTCCGGCCGAGATGAACATGCGGAGCGGATCGACGATCCGATAACGCGCGAAGGCGTCCACCTGCAGCCGGAGCTGGTCGGTCGAAAGCACCTGCTGCTGATCCATTTCGACGCTGAGGATGCGCTTGTCGATCCAGTGGATTTCCTCGACGAACGGGATCCGAGCGATGATGCCCGCCCCGGTTCGGCCGAAAGGCACACCCGGACGATAACGGTTTACGATCCGGTCCGGCTCACCGAAGCGGACGATCACCGCCTGCTTGGTTTCGGGAACGATCGATATCGTGCTGCCGACCAGAATGAGCAGCAAAAGCGCCAGGAAACCGAGCGCGATCGGGTTGCGGCCAAGGCGGGCGATCATCGGGCCGCTCCTTCCGTCGCCGGAGCGGCGCGGCGCTGGATTTCAGGAAGCGCCAGATAGGGCGTGACGCCGGGCGCCTCGACGATCGTCTTGTCCACGCGGGAAAGAACCTTTTCCATGGTTTCATAATACATGCGCCGCCGGGTGACCTCGGGCGCGAGCTTATATTCGGCGTAGACCTTGTCGAACGCCGCCGCCTCACCCTGCGCCTTGGCGGTAAGTTGCAGCGCATAGGCACGGGCATCGTTCATATAGGATTGCGCCTGCTGCTGCGCCGCCGAGACTTCCTTGAAGGCATCGTTGACCGCCGCGGGAGGATCGGACTGCTTGATGGCGATGCCCTGAATGGACACGCCGGCGCGATAATCATTCAGCAATTGCTGCATCACCTGTTCGACGCGCTGTTCGATCTCGCCGCGTCCGGCACCGATGGCATCGTCCAATGATACGCCCGCGACCACCGCGCGCATTGCGCTCTCCGCGACTTCACGGATGGTTTCCTCGGGATTGGCGATCTGGAACAAATAAAGCTCCGGATCGGAGATGTTCCAGCGCACCGAATAAGCCAGGTCGATGATATTCTGGTCGCCGGTCAGGATCAGATTTTCGCTGCTGCTGTCGGTCGATCCGACATCGATCGTGCGGATCGCCTCTACGTCGACCTTCTCCACGCGGTGGAACGGCGCCGGGGCCGTCATGCCGATGCCCGGCCCAAGCGTCCTGTGATAGCTGCCCAACTGGGTGACGACACCGCGTTCCTGCGGACCGATGCGATGAAAGCTGGTGAAGAGCAGCCAAAGGATCAGGAATACGCCGAGGCCGTACAGCCAATAGGGTCGCCCGTCGCCCTGACCCGGAAAGCCTCCGCCGAAGCGCGCCTTGCTCTTTTTCAGGAATTCGTCGAGCGAAGTGACGTTGCCGGCGCCGGCTGCGGCGGGCTTGCGCTTGCGCGGCGGCTGACTCCAGGGATTGCGCGGACCGGTGCCGCCATCACCGCCCCCGCTTCCGCCGGAACCGCCTCCACTGCCCCAGGGGCCCTTATTTTCGCTCATCACGGCGCCCAAACGCGCGCCCCACCCGGAAAAAATGCTCATACAGCCTTTATAGGAAGGGATCGGGCGGAAAAACAGTGGCATCCTCCGTGGAGCGGCCTATCGGCCTCATTATGAGCATGGACCTTATCAATGACGCGCTGGCGGGCATCGCCGATGGGCGGGTGATGGCGCCGCGCCTCGCCGACGGGATGGTCAGCATCATCCTCGACGTGACCGGCCTCGGCGCCGGCGCCCGCGCGGAACTGGAACGGCGGGTCACCGATGCCTTGCGTTCGCTTCCTGGTGTGGAAGATGTCCGGATCGCGATGACCGCCGACAAGATCGATCGGAAATTGATCGCGGTCGGCAGCGGCAAGGGAGGCGTGGGAAAATCCACCCTATCGGCCAATCTCGCCGTCGCACTGGCGCGAACCGGCCGAAAGGTCGGGTTGATCGATGCCGATATTTACGGCCCCTCACAGCCCCGCATCATGGGAAATGAGGCAAAACCCGAAGCGGTCGGCAAGCAGATCATTCCGATCGAGACGCACGGCGTGAAAATGTTGTCGATCGGACAGTTGGTCGATCCTGGAACCGCGCTGGCCTGGCGCGGCCCCATGGCGTCCAGTGCGCTCGGACAATTGCTCGAGGGCGATTGGGGCGATGCCGAGATATTGGTGATCGACCTTCCCCCGGGGACAGGCGACGTCCAGCTTTCGCTGCTTCAGAAATGGAAGCCGGCGGGGGCGGTAATCGTCTCGACTCCCCAGGATCTGGCGCTGATCGACGCAACGCGCGCGATCGACCTGTTCCGCAAGATGCAGGTCCCCATTCTGGGCCTGGTCGAAAATATGGCGGGATATGCCTGTCCGCATTGCGGAGAAATATCCGATCCGTTCGGCACCGGTGGGGCGGAAGCGGCGGCCAAAGCGATGGACATAGCTTTTTTGGGCCGGGTGCCCCTGAAGATGTCGATCCGCGAAGCTTCCGACGCGGGAGTGCCGCCGGCTGCCGGAAGCGGCGATGAGGCCGACCTTTTCGCTGAAATCGCGCGGCGCCTTCTGGAACAGATGAACCTGAGCCCCGCCTGACGGTTGATGCGCTTCATAGGGAGATAAAGCCGATGCCGCTCGAAACCGACCAGGAAATAGCCGACCTTCTTAGCCATACGCGAACGATCGCGATGATCGGCGCCTCCGACCGGCCCGACCGGGCGAGTTACGGCGTGATGAAGTTCCTGCAAGGCCAAGGCTATCGGGTGCTTCCGGTTAATCCGCAGATTACCGGCGAGCATGTGCATGGCGAATATATCTGGCGGGACCTGTCGCAGATCGGCGAACCGATAGACCTGGTCGACATATTCCGCCGCCCGCAGGCCGCGGGCGAGGCGGTGGACGAAGCCATCGCTGCCGGAGCCAAGGCAATCTGGATGCAGATCGGCGTGATCAACGAGGAAGCCGCCGCGCGCGCCGAGGCAGCGGGCCTCAAGGTGGTGATGGATCGCTGCCCGAAGATCGAGATTCCAAGGCTTGGCGTAGCGCCGATCGGTGGCTCTTAGCCGCCGATAGCTCCACCCCCGCTTCCAGAGGGCTGCCTCAGGCCCCGGCGACCGTCATCCCGTCGATCCGCAAGGTGGGCACGTTCATCGACCGGCGGAGCTTCAGGTCGTCGGCGGGGGTCAAATGCCGGAACATCTCGATCAAATTGCCGGCAATGGTGATTTCGGAGACAGGCGCCGTGATTTTCCCGTTTTCGATCAGGAACCCGCCCGCGCCCCGGCTATAATCGCCGGTCACCGGATTGATGCCGTGCCCTATCAATTCGGTCACATAGATGCCTTTGGCGACATCGCCGATCAGTTCGTCCTTGCTAATCATGCCCGGAGCCAAGTCGACATTGGTCGCGCTGGCGCCGGGCGATCCGCCGATGCCGCGCGTTGCGTGGCCGGTCGGCTGAAGGCCCAATTGACGCGCCGACGCGCTGTCGAGCAGCCAACCGGTCAGCCGTCCTTTAGACACCAGGTTCCGCGGCCGCGTCGGCAGGCCTTCGCCATCAAAGGGTTTGGAGGCCAAACCGCGTACCCGGTGCGGATCGTCGCGGATCGTCACTCCTTCCGCGAATATCAATTCGTCTTCACGTCCCAGGAGGAAGCTGGTCTTGCGGGCAATCGCGGCTCCGTTGATCGCACCCAGAAAATGGCCAAGCAGGCTCGACCCCACGCGCGGATCGAAAATGATCGGCATTGGCCCGCTTGGTACCCGGACGGGGCTGAGCCGCGCTATCGTCCGTTCCCCCGCCAGCGTGCCGATATCCTCGGAATTATCCAGATCCATATAATGCCGCGCGCTGTGGCTCGCATAATCGCGCTGCATGGCGCTTCCCGAACCAGCGATCACGGCCACCGAGGCGCTGTAGCCGCTGGTGGAATAGCCGCGGCAAAAGCCATGACTGGTGGCCAGAGCGATGATCGACCGGCCCGCGCTGACGCCGGCGCCTTCGCTATTACTTATCCCGGTTACCGCCCTGGCCGCTTCTTCGACCGCGAGTGCGCGCGCCTTCAATTCGGTCGGCAGCGGATCCTGGCCATCGTCGCCCTGGACGTCGGGCCCGGGCTCCCGAAGCAACATTTCCTCGGGCGCGAGGCCGGCAGAGGAATCTTCCGGGGCCTCGCGTGCCATGGCCGCCGCGCGTTCGACCAGGTTTCGCATCGCTTCCGGCGAAAGATCAGACGAGGAAACACTCGCCGACTGCGTGCCAATGAAGAACCGAAGGCCGATTTCCTCCCCTTCCGAGCGTTCAACATCCTCGAGCTCGCCTAGGCGCACCTGGATGCTGGTGGAGGCATTGGCGGCGTAAAGCACGTCGGCGGAATCGGCGCCCGCCTTCGTCGCCAGTTCGATGAGGTCCGCGGCGCGCGCTTCGGCTTGGGATATGTTCAGCATGGGGAGCCGCTTAATCGCCCCGGCGGCAAAAGCAAATTGGCTAGACCGAGCGGCCCACCACCAGGCACGCCAGGAACATCAGCAGGCCGGCAAAGCGATTGGACCGGAATTTGGCCAGCGCATTCGCTCCGTCTTCGGTCTGAAGGGTCAGGACCTGCCACGACAAATGGGCCGCGACCGGCAGCAAGGCGGCGAGCGCAAGAAGGTCCGCCCTTACTTGCCAGATCGTTGCCGACCAGAGCAAAAGGGCGATGAGATAGAAGGAAAATATGCCCGTCTTCGCGTACGGTCCCAAGGCCAGCGCTGAAGATTTGACCCCCACCAGGGCATCGTCTTCCTTGTCCTGCAGTGCGTACACGGTGTCATAGCCGATCACCCAGAAGACCGCGCCGGCCCAGAGCAGCAAGGCAGGAAGATCGAAACGGCCGGTCATGGCCGGCCAGCCGACCAAAGCACCCCAGGAGAATATCAGCCCAAGCCAGGCCTGCGGCCACCAGGTGATCCGTTTCATGAATGGATAGGCGGCGACCGGGGTCAGGCTGGTTAGGGCGATCAAGGCGGCAATGACATTGAGCTGAAGCAGGACCAATAGCCCGATCAGGCTGAGCGCCACGAGCAGAATCCATGCCGACCGGAGAGAGATACGCTTGCTGGCCAGCGGCCGAAGCCGGGTCCGTTCGACCTTCGAATCCATATCCCGGTCGATTATGTCGTTATAGACGCATCCGGCGCTCCGCATGGCAAAGGCGCCAAGCCCGATCCAGGCGATCAGGATCAGCCCGCGCCCGCTTATCCCGGCAAGCGCCACGCTCCAGGCGCCAGGCCAGAAGAGCAGCCAGGCGCCGATCGGCCGGTCGAGCCGCATCAGCGAAGCATAGGGCCGGAAGCTTGCCGGAAGCGCGCCGATCAGGCCGCGCCGCTCGCTATCGGGAACAATGTCTATCGGGGCCTCGGTCACCCCCTTCCCATGCCGCCACCGCCCGGCCATGTCGAGACGGCGCTGCGGACGCCTCTCGACTTCGCGTGCCTCGGGGCGATAGGGAAGCGCATGCCCGCAACACCCGCCTGGCCCCCCTCCAGCCTACCGCGCCTTTATGTCGCGCAGCCTCTGTCCGAAGGGCTTGAGCTTGTCCTCGACGGGCCAGCCGCCAATTATCTCGGCGCGGTGCTGCGTCTGGGCGAAGGCGCGCAGGTCAAATTGTTCGATGACCAGACCGGCGAATGGCTGGCCGAATTGGTCGAGGCGGGCAAGCGCCGCGTCTCGCTGCGCCTCGTCCAGCATCTGAAGGCCCGCGAGCCCGTGCCCGATCTCTGGCTGCTGTTCGCGCCGATCAAGCGGGGACGGATCGACTGGCTGGTGGAAAAAGCGACCGAATTGGGCGTGGCGCGCCTGGTGCCGGTGCTGACCCGCCGTACGATCGTGGACCGGGTCAATCTGGAACGGCTTCGGGCCCATACGATCGAGGCGGCCGAGCAGTGCGAAAGAACCGCGCTTCCCGAATTGGACGAGCCGGTAAAACTGGACCGGTTGCTTAGGGAATGGCCCGCCGACCGCGCCCTGTTCTTCGCCGACGAACAGGGTGGAAGCGCACTGGCGCAGACCGCTGGCGCAGGGCCGGCCGCGATCCTGATCGGGCCCGAGGGCGGTTTTACCGAGGAGGAACGGGCGGCAATCCGCGCGGTCCCTCTGGCAGTGGCGGTATCGCTTGGCCCCCGCATAATGCGCGCCGACACGGCGGCGCTGGCAGCAATCAGCCTCTGGATGGGGGCGTCCGGCGACTGGGATGCTGCGTCCATCAGATAGACGCTGGCGGCAAATGCGGACCGGAGCTACAGGGCCGAAATGACGACGCGCGCCGCATCTGAGAAATTCGATCCGCCGATCGAGAGCCGGGACGATCTGCTCGCCCCGTTTGCCGCCGGTGAAAAGCCCAAATCCGCCTGGCGGATCGGCACCGAACATGAAAAATTCGTCTATCGCCGCGAGGATCATCGCGCTCCCTCCTATGACGAGCCAGGCGGCATTCGCGACCTGTTGATGGCGCTTACCGAATATGGCTGGACGCCCGTCGAGGAGGGCGGAAACGTGATCGCCCTGACCGGACCCGATGGGGCGGTCAGTCTCGAACCCGCCGGACAATTCGAACTGTCGGGCGCCGCGCTGGAACATCTCCATCAGACCTGCGCCGAAGCCGGGCGGCATCTGAACCAGGTGAAAGCGGTCGGCGAGCGGCTGGGCCTTGGCTTCCTGGGGCTCGGCATGTGGCCGGACAAGGCCCGCGCGGAGCTGCCGATCATGCCCAAGGGCCGCTATGCGATCATGCTGCAACACATGCCGCGGGTCGGCACCATGGGCCTCGACATGATGCTCCGCACTTGTACCATACAGGTTAATTTGGACTATGAATCAGAAGCCGATATGGCTCATAAGTTCCGAGTGGGGCTTGCCCTACAACCGCTCGCCACCGCCTTGTTCGCCAATTCTCCCTTCATGGAAGGTAAACCCAACGGCTTTCTTTCCTATCGAAGCCATATCTGGTCCGATACCGACCCCGGCCGCACGGGCATGCTTCCCTTCGTGTTTGACGAGGGTTTCGGCTATGAACGCTATCTTGACTATGCGCTCGACGTGCCGATGTACTTCGTCTTCCGGGACGGCAAATATCTGGACGCGGCCGGGCTTTCCTTCCGCGATTTCCTCGAGGGCCGCCTTTCCATTCTACCGGGCGAAAAACCGCGCCGGTCGGACTGGATCGACCATCTTTCGACCGCCTTTCCCGAAGTCCGCCTGAAAAGCTTCCTGGAAATGCGGGGCGCCGATGGCGGACCGTGGAGCCGGATCTGCGCGCTTCCGGCCTTCTGGGTCGGCCTGCTTTACGATCAGGGAGCGCTGGACGCCGCCTGGGATGAAGTGAAGTACTGGACGATCGAGGAACGGCAGAGGCTGCGGGACGAAGTGCCGAAGCTGGGCCTGGCCACCTCCATTCCGGGCGGCGGCACCTTGCTGGGCCTCGGCAAGCGCGTCCTGGACATCGCGGAGGGCGGCCTCAACGCGCGGGCCATGTTCAACGCGGCCGGGGACAATGAAAGCGGCTTCCTCGATCCGCTCCGCGAAATCGTGGCGCGCGGGAAGACTCCCGCCGAAATGCTGCTCGACCGTTATCAGGGCGAATGGGCCGGTGATCTGACCCGCATCTATGGCCAGGAAAGCTTCTGAGACGGGTCTCGGCGGTTTGGCGGATAATCAGCCGAACGTAACCGCTTCTTAAGCCCTGCATCTTATGGTGACCGAAGCCTAAATAATTGCAGGTTTCGATGGGTCAGGAAAAGAAATTGCTGCCGGAAGATTCCGAGGAGGAGACGATTTTCTCCTTTTCGGAAAGGACACCGCCGCCGGGAACGCCCGAACAGCCGCGGCGGCTGACCACTTTGCGCGTCGGCACGATCATGATCGATGGCCGGCGCGAGCTTTGCCTCATCCGCAATATTTCCGCCGGTGGCCTGAAGGCGCATATCTATTCGCCCGTGGCCGAAGGACAGAAAGTCTCGGTCGAGCTGAAGACCAACCAGCAGACCAACGGCACGATAAACTGGGTGCAGGGCGGCAGCGTCGGAATCGAGTTCGACCAGCGCATCGAGGTCGCCGAATTACTGGCCGCGCAGGGCGACAGCGACAATGGCTGGCGCCACCGCATGCCGCGGGTCGAGGTCGATTGCCTCGGCGAGCTTCGCATCGGCGCCCGGGTCTACCCGATCAATACCTGCGATATCTCGCAAGGCGGCGTGCAGCTGGAAATCGACCACCCTCTCAAGATCGGCGACAATGTCGTCCTGACCTTGCAGAAATGGCGACCAATCCCCGGCATGGTCCGCTGGTATCAGGAGGGCAAAGGCGGCATCGCCTTCAATCAGGTCATCCCCTTCCAGGAACTGATGACCTGGCTGCAGGGCCATTAGGTACAAATAGCCTTATTCCGCCGCGTCCGACGAGCGAAGGGCATAAAGGGCATTGCTCCCCACGATTCCGCGCTCCCGTCGAAAGGCGGCAGGATCGAAGCCGGAATCCTCATGCATCGCCTGAACAGCCGTGGCGGCAGCATCGATGCTTTCCTGATCCTTCCACACGGCCATGATGATCACGTTTACCTTACCTGGCCCGGCAATTTTTTCGAACCTGTCCGCGCGCACGAATCCCGGCTGCCGACGAAGCAGGGAGACGGTCCGCCCCGCCTGCTGCTCGAACTCCGCTCGTGCGGCCTCAGGCAGAGTCACATTATCGATCCTATATAGCATTCAGTATCTCCATCGTTGGTAATCCCAACAATAATGAAATCGTGGGTGGCGTCAACAATTCATTGTTGGCATAGCCAATGATCGACGGGAGATTGCTGGTGGAAATTACCAATCAGGCGGACAAGGCGCCTGCGCTGCAAGCAATCGGATCCAGGCTGCTAGGCCAGACCGCTTTATTAGTGGGAAGGGCCACGGGCGAGGCACTGACCGGCGCCGGCTCGCACCGCCACCAATATGCCGTGCTGGCGACACTGGACGCCTTCGGAGCCTCGTCACAGGCGGAACTGTGCCGCAGGACCGACTTGGACCGAAGCGACATGAACATGGTCATAAACGCACTGGAAACAGAAGGCGCGGTCACGCGCAAAACGGACCCTGATAATCGCCGACAGAATGTTGTGGAGCTCACCAGGAAGGGACGCACCCTCTACGCTTTGCTGAGCGAGCGGCTGACGAAGGCGCATGACAGGGCCTTGGCGCCCCTCGCGGCGAAAGAGCGAACGGAGCTATTCCGGTTGCTCCGGAAATTGCACGATCATCTGGCGCCCATATCCTGAAACGATATGCCCGAGCGGTGCTTAAGAGGCGAGAGTTGGAGCGGGCGAAGGGAATCGAACCCTCCTAGCTAGCTTGGAAGGCTAGTGCATTACCACTATGCTACGCCCGCGCCGCGCGGCTGATACTCCGAAAGGTTGAGGTCGAACAAGCCTAATCCGCATGGAATATCGCGGTCGTGCCCGTTTCAATCAATGGACCTGGGCGATCTGGATCAGGTTTCCGCAAGTATCGTCGAACACCGCGGTCGTGACTGTGCCCATATTGACCGGGCCCTGGACGAAGCGGACGCCGAGCGCCTCGAGCCGGCGATGCTCCGCCTCGAGATCGGCGACGCCGAGCGAGGTATAGGGTATCCCGTCCGCCACCAGGGCCGTTTTGAAGGGCCTAGCCGCAGGGTGCTGGTCCGGTTCCAGCAGGAGCTCCACTCCATCGGGATCCTCGGGCGAGGTCAGGGTCAGCCAGCGGTGTTCCCCCAGCGGGATATCCTTGCTTGGCAGAAAACCCAGTTTGTCCCGGTAAAAGGCGAATGCCTTTTCTTGATCATCCACGAGGATGCTCGTCACTACGATCCGCATTCCTGCTTCTCCTTTATATGTTCGGGTTCGTTCAAAAGCGGGTTCAGCCAGACGGTCGTGAGCCGCCTGAGAGGCGTCCGGACCAGAAAATGGTGCTTGGATTTCCATCGCCATTCATGGCGAACCAGCCCGGCGCTTTCCAGCACCGACAAATGTCTAGAGAGCGCCTGGCGCGAGAGGCTCTGGCCGTGACAGGAGATCAGACGGACATGGAGTTCGAACAAGGTCTGCCCGTCACGCTCTGCCAAATCGTCTATCAGCCGGCGCCGGGTGGCGTCGGCCAGGGCCTGGAATATGGGTTCGAGCTCCATGCGAGGGCCTATGGGCAATTCCCGTTTATCATGCAACTCAAATGTTACATGATAATGTGCCGATCACGGGCGAATTAAGCCGCCTCGGCACTTTCGGGTTTGACGAAGGGCGCGACGACGCCAAATGCACGATCGACATAGAGCGCCTTTTCGCCGACGGGCGCGACGTAATGGATCGCGTCCTTCGCCGCGCGCAGGGAAGCGCCACGCGCAATCATCCAGGTGGCCAGATATTGGGAGGCGAGGCAGCCGCCCGCGGTCGCCACATTGCCGTGCGCGACGAAAGGCGCATCGATCACGTTCACCCCTGCCTCGATCACCCAGGGCTTGGTCGTGAGGTCGGTGCAGGCAGGTAAATCGCCGATCAGGCCGAGCTTCGCGAGCAGCAATGTCCCCGAACATTGTGCGCCGATAAGCTGGCGCGACGGGTCGAGATGTATCCGGGACAGCAAATCAGCATCTGCCGCGATGTCGCGCGTCTTGATCCCGCTACCGATCAGGACCGCATCGGCCTCCGAGGCAAATTCCAACGGCTTTTGTCGCTGGACCGTGACTCCGTTCATCGAAGTCACCTGTTCGGTCGGCGAGGTGATATAAGCTGCCCATCCGCTGGGCTTCATGCGGTTGAGAATTGCCGCAATGAACGAATCCAGTTCATTGAATCCATCGAACGTCAGAACCGCGATCTGCATGCAATCCTCCTCTGCCGCCTATCCCGTAGCTGAAGCGGCAGCGAATGGCACGGCAGGGCTCCACCGGGGCGCGTCGCGGGACGGAAGACCAACGTAGCGGTCGAAATATTTTTCTGAAAACACTCCGGGAAGCGCCTCGCTACCCAAGGGAGAGTGGTTCGCGGATCTCTCCTCAATCCTGATCATCGAACAGAAAGCGGGAAAGGATAGCTCCGCCCGCCGCGCCCACCAGCTGCGCAACGATGAAAGGCGGCACGTCGCCCGGAGCTATCCCGGCAAAGCTGTTCGACAGGCTCCGCGCGAAGGTTATCGCCGGGTTGGCGAAGCTCGTGGAAGACGTGAACCAATAAGCGGCGATTATGTATAAAGTCACGCTGGCCGGGACCCAGGTTGGCCGGTGCCGCACCGTTCCCAGGATCGTCAGGATCAGCCCGAAGGTTGCAATGGCCTCGCCGGTCCATTGGCCGAGACCGGTGCGCGCCTTGACCGATGATTGGAGCGTGGGGAGGTCGAACATGAGGTGCGCCGCCCACGCACCAAGGACGCCGAAACTGACCTGGGTGAATATATAAGCGACGGCGTTCTTCCACGTCAGCTCCCGCCGAAAAGCCGCCACGAGGCTGACCGCGGGGTTCATGTGGGCCCCGGAAATAGGCCCCAGCATGGTGATGAGAACGAAGAGCATGGCGCCGGTGGCGATGGTGTTGGCGAGAAGAGCCACGGCTTCGCTGCCCTGCGACAGATTCTCCGCCATGATACCGGAGCCGATGACGGTCGCGAAGAGGAAGAAGGATCCGGTGCCTTCCGCCGCCAGCCTCCGCGGCAGTGCCGGCCGATCAGCCACGCTTCGGCTCCATGTCCTTGGTTTCGCCGATCTCGCGCAGGCGGTTCTGGAGGCTCATCGCATCGAGGCTTTCGAGCGGGAGAGACAGGAACAATGCAATCCGGTTGTGGAGGTAGTGGAGCGCATCGGTGAAGGCACGGCGCTGGCCCTCGCCGTCGATCGCCGCGGGATCTTCTATTCCCCAATGTGCCGTCATCGGCTTGCCGGGCCAGATCGGGCAGATTTCGCCCGCCGCATTGTCGCAGACGGTGAATATGAAATCGAATTGCCGCGCGTTCGGGCCGGCAAACTCGTCCCAGCTTTTCGATCGCAGCCCATCCGTGTTGAAGTCCAGGTCGCGCAAGACCTCCAGCGCCATCGGGTGCACCTGGCCCTTCGGGAAGCTCCCCGCCGAAAACGCTCGGAAGCGGCCCTCGCCGTCCCGGCTCAGCAGGGCTTCGGCCAGGATCGAGCGGGCCGAGTTCCCCGTGCAGAGGAACAGGACGTTGTAAGGCCGCGCGATCATGCGGCTTTCATCGCGGTCGGGAGGCAGCAGCATTTATCTTCGGACAGGCTGTCCGAAAGCGTGCCCAAAGCGGGGCTGTCGCCATAGGTCGTCGCTTCGCCATCGGTGAAGAAAGCTTCCCACACCACCCCATCAGGGTCGGCGATCCAGCTTTTCTCGCTCTTGGCATAGCAACAGGTGGTGCGGCCTTCATCAAGCACAGGGCGATCAGCGGCCCGTAGGCGGCCATAGACCTCGCTAAGCTCCTCCGCGGTTTCGGCCTGCACCCCGAGATGCTGGATACCTTTGTGCGAATGCTGGCCCACCGAGATGGCGAAATTGACGCGCGGATCCTCCAGCATCCACTTCGCATAGTCCGGCTTCACCACGATCGGATCCGCCCCGAACAAGGTGGAGTAAAAACCAATGGATTGGTCGAGGTCGTTTACCCCCACATGCACGTGCAGACGCTTCATGCTGATTTCCTTTTCTGTCGAGCATCGGTTTCGACACAGGCTTGATCCGCCCCGCAGCCCGCCCCAGCGCAGCAATTTTCTATGAGGTAGCTGACGAGGCCGTTCATCGCGGCATAGTCGGCGCGGTAGATGAGGGAGCGATGTTGCCGCTCCTGCCTAACGAGGCCGGCGCGGTTGAGCTGCGCGAGATGGAAGGAGAGCGAAGAATTGGGCACGCCCAAGGCATCTGCGATAGCGCCTGCCGCCATCCCTTCCTCGCCGGCCTGAACTAGCAACCGAAACAGCGCTAATCGGTGTTCCTGAGCAAGCGCACTCAAAGCAGCAATGGCAGTTGTTGCTTCCACAAACTATTCCTCGTTTCGAGGATCATGGAAATGTCAGGCCCAAGCATAAGTGTCAACTCTCAATTTGACTCCTATGGAAATGAGGCACGACTCCCAGACGCACCAAATGGTAGGGGGTGTAGTAATTAGCTATGTTGGGATGGTGGACAGGGCTGGATTTGACGTGTGCCAAAGGCGCTGGACCTAAGTTGTTGTTTTCGAAGGCATGCGAATGTTCGTGTGTACCAAGGTGTGTACCTACGGGTGTACCAAAAAAATGTGCACGCGGGCGTCGGGCCCGCGACGCTAGCAATCGACACCCCCAGAGGCAAAAAGCTGCTTCAACCGAGTTGCATCAGACGGCGTGCCAAGCTTTATTTCACAAGGAGCTTTTTTTGCCTGCCCTGCGAGTTGCAGCACGTCTTCAACGGAGAGGAGTTCACGTAGGCCGAGAAGGAAGGTTCCAGGAGATTTCCCATTCCAGCTCCGTATGTGGACAGTTGCTTTCTCGTCCCACTCTTCCGGCGTTTCCTGGGCTTGTGCCTCAGGCGCACTCCCCCCCAAAATTCTTGCCTTTTGCGCCATAAACTCTTCGTCGGTGACAGCACCGCTCTCGCGCAGCTTCCACAACCGCTCAAGCTTGTCCACGTTGTGCTCACCTTCGCCGGTTGGAGCGTCCGCCCTAGACTTGCGCATGGCGACGAGGAGCATACCATGGAGCTGCTCTACTCGCGACACCGCCTGTCGCCCCTTGGTGCTCGAGGGGTCCATGCCCTTACCCTTGATAGAAAGCAGTGACACGACGTGGACTGGCGCAGCACTATCTTCCACGGTGATCTTCAAAGAGAGTTCGGCCAATCGCTCCCGGCTTCGGGAAGACCCTGTTACACCACCGATGAGCGCACCGACGCCTCCCAGCGCAGCACCTCCAATAGCAGCGCCGACCAGCTGCGATCCGCGGTTTGTCTGCGTCAAGGTTACGCCGTTCCGCACCAACTCCACCTCAATGATGTCTGAAAACGAATATGCGATGGGACGCCCTGCTGACCCCACAATTAGCTTTCTGGTACCGAAGCTGATCCCCAAGATGGATTGGTTCACCGCAGAGACGTAGAGGTCGTCGACAAGGAACTCAGCTGCTAGCGGCCGGAATTTCGACGATGAAGTGAGAGTGATCGCCCTCGGCCGGGCAACAGGCGTTTCGTTGTCACTTGACGCTGCCGTTGTGCCGGTAGGACGCTCACCCTCGCTCGCGGTCCGCGGCGCGGTCCCACTGCCTTTGTCCTCCTTCGAGTTCGATTTGAAGATGCTCCACATCGACATTTGGCTCTTCCCATCCCAATTTTTCTAGAACGAGCGTCTGGGATTGTGGAAGTGATTGCAAGGAGAAGGCGGAAAATTTGTTTCCCGCGGCCGTTCTGTGAGGCGTTTTCAGAAGCTTGTAGGAGGATCGGCCACAAGAGGCGCGAGGACTGCGTAGGACGGTCGATAGCGTCCTTTCCAGGTGTGCAAGGGATAGGATTGGGCCGGAGCTAGACTGGGCTTGTAGCGCCGGAAAATGTTAGGTTGGCCTGTGAAGTCAATTGCACTCGCTTTGTGTCTGCACAGCAACCGAGCGATCAGTCCGTTCCGTTCACTGATGCGCTTCAAGCGATGCGTACGAACCGATCCCGAACGGCTTCTATGTTATAGTTGAAGCCAGTCCACCCGGCGCGTTTGGCCGTTTCCTTAAGGGGATTTCGCGTGAGGAAAAGTTCTGGTGGCTGCAAATCCGCCGACAGATAATAGATAGCGTAGTGCCCCAGGTCAGCAGTGGTCCGCACGAGATACAGTGGAAAGTAGATCGCCGCATCCATTCTCGCCTTTTGCGGCCCCCACGCGGCTCCTAAGATGGTGCGGGGCAGGGTTTTTACGTCGGTGGTTGTGGAAGTCTTCACCTGCGCAAGAAAGCCACAGAAGTCGCATATGAGGTCTGCGCACTTGAAGTTCGGTGGAAGCCTCTTGAGCGTCTGGAGCTGCTTACATCTCGGGCAGGCACATTGCTTCGCAACTACCTGCTCACCAAAAGCCCCTAGGTTCTGTCTTACGGTCGCCATTTTTCGGACCCCTACTCTTCGTGTGATCGTTGACGGTTCTCCTGCAGGAGGAGATGCAACGCATCATCCACAGCGATGTCGCTAGGCCAACCATAGGCTGTAGCAACAGCATCATCGAGGGCATGATGTGCCTCGAGAAGCCAACGGGGACGATTATTGTAAAGCGCTGTTAGCGTACGTCCGCCCAAAGCGCTTGCGGCCGCGCTGGTCCTCGGCACCAGTCTGTCCGGAAATCGCCCGTCCACTTCTGGAACACGATGTACTAAATCGCTCGGATAGAGCCAGTTGTTACGAAGCTCGCTCAAGCGCCGGGCCGCTGCCTCTATGGCACCAGCCGCAGGCAATGCGCGAGCTTGCTCCGGCGCATCTGCGGGAGACATCCCAGGAGGAAATGGAAATGTCGCGAACGTAGTGGTGTGAGTATACCGGGGGCGATCCTGCAGGTCGGACCCTTTTCGAAGAGCCCACGCTTCATGAAATCTGCTATGAAGGAGACCCAGCATGAGGTCGTCCTCACGTGGAATAACGATGAGGTTTTTGTCCGGCAGAGTAGGATAAGAAAGCCACACGAATAACCGGTGTTGCGCGGTCTCTGGCGTCACGATGTAGCGAGAGAGCCGTTCCACTCGTGATCTCATCTCCGGCCGTGGCCGCCAAGGCTCCCACCAGGGGTACGCCTCGCTGCTGCTGCCGCTATCCTCGCGTAATTCTTCTACCAGCTTCCCCTCTTTATCAGGCGTCGTCGCTATATGATCGAATGGGCTTTCGAAAAGAGCGGCATCGGCCTTGGTCAGCCCTAAGGGCAAATCGATGAGCCATACGTCCCGAGGACGCCCGGTCACGTCGTCTCCGTTCCAATACGGCTTCAAAACCTCGGTATTTGGCCTTCCATTTGGATTGGCAGGCTCCTGCATCCATGCGCGGGCGACCTCCCCAGGAACATCGAAGGGGCCACTCTTTTGTATGCCTAGGAAGGCTCCGTTTCGGTTCTCCGGGAGCGCCTGCGCTGTGGTGAGGTTTAGGCCGGTGGTCAGGTCTGGATTGAGACCGTCAACGGCGAGACCATTTAGCTTCGCTGGCACCTCGCCATTGTCGCCGAAGCAAATCAAGGAAACGTCAACTGCAGCCCCTTCTAGCGTCCATTTTTCCTCGGGCCACGCCTCGAATATCCGAGTAGTTCTCGATATCCTGTGCATCACCGGCAGGTTCGTGTTTTTGCGGATAGAGTTAGTCGCGACCAACCCCACCCTTTTCACAGCGCCAACCTCGATGAGCATCCGCGCATTTTCAAACCAGTAGCAAACTAAGTCCGTGAATGCTGGCAGCACGCCCGCGTACAACGCTCGTATAGCTTCTGTGGCTTCTACGCCGAGCTTGCGCTTCATGAGCTTCGCACCAAGGTATGGCGGATTACCAACGATCACGTCGGCATTTGGCCACTCAGCAGCAGTGCCATCATCATTGATGATCGCATTTCGGCACTCGATGGTCCGCAGTGGCTCAAGTATCGGCTTGCGGCTGATGCTGAAGCCGTTGCGCTGCATCCATTGTATCTCCCCGATCCAAACCGACACTCGCGCAAGTTCCGCAGCGTATGGATTAATCTCAAGACCGAGAACTGCCTCAGGGCCAATGGACGGGAACCCGCGGGCGAAGCCGAGCAGTTCGCCCTCTATCGCAAACCGCCATTCAAGATTTTTCAGTTCTGTAAGAGCCAGGTACAAGAAGTTCCCGGAGCCGCAAGCGGGGTCAAGAACTCTGAAGTTGCGCAACTTCGCCATGAACGCACTGAGGAGCGCCTGCGCTTCGTCTCGTGCCCGCTCCATAGACTTGTCCGCCGCTCGCAGTGACGCACGCACTACATCCAGCTTCCTGACGCGCCTTTGTTTGTTGAGGCCCTCGAACAGTTCCAGCTGTGGCCGAGCGGCAAAACGGGCTTGTACTACTCGAACTTCCTCATTGAGTTCAGGGTACGTGGAGGCGCTGGCCACCGCCTCTTCGAGAGCCTGCCCGGCTGGTTCGATCAGGGCTACTATCCCTTGGCGAACTTCAGCCCATTCTGTTACCAGCGGCTGGGTGATCACTGGCTCAATGATCATCATTATCTTATCGCGGTCTGTGTACTCGGATCCTTGCTGCTCTCGCTTCTCCGGGTCGAGACCACGTACGAAAAGAGTTCCGAAAATCGACGGATCGATCTCGCTCCAGTCGAGGCGTGCAGCCCTTAAGCAAACTTCAATATCATCGCCGTCAAGCGAAATAGCCTCGGCGTTGTCAAAGAGGCCGCCGTTGAACCAGTGGATCCGCTCGAACCCGACTAGGCCGCCATCTGCCATCGCTTTGAACAGCGTTGATGCATGTTCTACGAATTGCCGCGGGTCAGCACGGGCAGCCTCCAACATGCGCGTGAACATCTTGCTTGGTAGGAGCTCAGCGTCCTCAGCGAACATGCAGAAGACCAGACGATTGATGAAGTGGGCGACTTGATGCGGAGAGTGGTTGCCGATTGACCTCAGCTTGTAAGTCAACCCGGCAAACTCAGCGGCGGCGTCTTCCGTTAGCTTCTGGCGCGTAAGTCCAGGCCGAAGGCGCTCGGGGTCTGAAAATACCCATTTGAGTTTTTGGAGATTGAGCGGGTCTCGCAGGTCTTCAAGGGACAACTCGTGCTTTTCACTAACTGTGTTGGTCCAGTTTGTCTGGATAACGAACCGATCCAGATCGCAGACGACCAGCAGTGGTGGGTTTTCCAGGGCTAGCGCATACTGCTGAAGCTGGACGAATGCCGCACTCAGATCTTTGCGTTTTCCTTTGTACTCCCAGCCAAAATGCCCCCGCTTCCAAACGTCGGCCCAACCCTCACCACCTGTCGACTTTGTAGCCCCACGTTCAAAGCAGTAGAAGTCCCCGGTGGGATCGGCCTGTGCCGGGGATGGCTCATCGAGCAGCCTGCATAGGTCTAAGAAGTGTTCTTGCGCGGCCGAACGCTCCTTAAGCTCGACTGCCTTCCACTTTCTTATGAAATCACCCTCGGTGAACAAGGCCACGATCTCCCCCCTTTCCTCATCATAGCGCGAGGAGCGAAAGGCGCCATATTGGAGTTGGAAGGAAATCAGGAGCCCGTCAGGCAGCACGGCAGGTGTTAAGGTCTACGGATTGGTTCAGCCCTTATAAGATGCTGGAGGCGCTTAGGGCGGCTGGTGGGGAAGATGTCCACGTCCTGGTGAGGGTAGTGGCCCCAGCAAGGGTGACGTTCTGGTTGCTTTATACCGGCGGCCACGCGGGATGAAACCTTCATTGGCCCGGCTTAGCTTGATGAGCAGGTCGGGAGTGAGGTCCGCCTTAGTCGACGATTTCAATCCAGTTGGACGACCCTCGGCGGACGATATTCCACTGGTGTTCGCAGCTTAGGCACTCCCTCTGAGGTGCTCCCAGAAGCTGACAGCAGCCTCCCAAGGCGATTTCACCCCGTTCGGCTTGCTCACGCATTTCCTCGCCAGGATAGCCGTAGACGAGCTTCACGCCCGTCTTCTGTTTGCAGTTTGGGCAGATGTAACGCCTCATCCCGCCAAGCCGCAGTAGACGCTGGCACGACCGATCTGGAGACGCGTGGCGGCTTCCATTTGCTTAGCCGACAATCTGAAGCGATTGAACACGAGGCTTCTTAGCGCGAACAGGAAATCCCCGCTATGGGTGGAAAACGGACATTGAGCCGGAGCGCGAGATCGGCGACTGTTTTGCCAAAGATGGGTCGGTAAGATGAATATTGCGATTGATACGGCCTTCGACGCCTACTCAGACACCCCGGAGGGCCGTGACCCAGACAGCCACAGCCCTACTCTGCGCCGTTACCACCAAAAGCTATGGAGCAAGCGATTGCCGGATGGCACTCCGTTCACCCTCTCGACGGATCATCCTAAGGCTTACCTCCACCACTCGTCCCACCGAGGGGAATTTTTTCTGTCGAGCGACGGGATCGGGCACACCTACCGCTATGTCAAAGCAATGGCTCCGATCATCGATCAAATGCCAAAAGAGGAGCTTGATCAGTTCTTTTCCATTGCCAGCACTGTAGGCGCGTACGTAATCTTTCCGTCTCAGAGGATTGATAAGAAAAACACTATCAACGGCGCCCGAGGGATGCACTGGAAGATCAGAGACAGGTTTGACCTCACTCTAGAATGCATAAGGCGGCACTACGATAATGAAGAAAGTCCCCTGAGTGAAACTCTCTTGAGGTACGGCGCGTTCTTCGAGCTTTTTGGCACCTTCAAAAACTATGTAGAATTTTTCTTGTTACAAGATTTAGTGTATGAGGATAGCAGCTCTATCAAATTTTTCATCCCCTTTAGTGGTTTCGATGCTCCTCCACTTCCGGCCACTATCCAAGATTACCTACTCTACAAGGAACGCCTGATTGCCTTCATCATTGCCAGAAACAGTCGTATCGCCGGAAGCCAAGCTGGCTCGTTCCGCGCTGAGCCTGAGGGCCACTTTGCCAAACGCCTCAAAGCTCTTCCTGGCTGTTGCTGATGACGGAGATAAGTCGAAAACACGAGTGTGCACGTCCCGTCGTTCTTCGGAGAACGAGCGGCTCGCTGCGAGTGCGATGCCGTAGCTGCCCTCCTTGTCTTCTAGCCAGAAGGGGATATTGGGCGCTCGCAGCGAAGTATCAGACTGAATTGGCTACATCGGTGGGATGCCGCACCTGGTTCGGCACCTTAACGTTCGATCCGGTTGTCCAGGAGGAGCTTCGGGAGCGGGCCATCGACGCGAACCTTATCCGAGACTGGGACGATCTAGGTCGTGAACCCATAAACAGGATTCCCTTGGCGCGGGTTTTCTGATTCAGGCTCGAGCATGAGCCGATATGATCTGACCGATTTCGAGTGGCGGGTGATCCAGCCGCTGTTGCCCAACAAA
>JACDEE010000020.1 GCA_013816585.1 Sphingosinicella sp.
GTTTGTTGGGCAACAGCGGCTGGATCACCCGCCACTCGAAATCGGTCAGATCATATCGGCTCATGCTCGAGCCTGAATCAGAAAACCCGCGCCAAGGGAATCCTGTTTATGGGTTCACGACCTAGAAAGGCAGGAAGCCCGACGGCGGGCCAGAGGCGTTTTTGGGTCCTTATACGTCGAGGATCGTAGCGAACCCGCCATAGATCATGCGCTGGCCATCGAACGGCATATTGGCGTGATCGGGTTTCATCCGTTCATCTTCCATCATCTTCGGCCAGGCTTCATCCCGGGCCTGTTTCGATGGCCACTCGATCCAGGAATAGACGATATTCTCGCCTTCAACGGCCTTCACCGCCTTCTTATAGTCGGTGACCTTACCGTCGGGCAGGTCGTCGCCCCAGGCTTCCACGACGCGAATTGCCCCATATTCGGTAAAAACGGCGGCGGCCTTGGCAGCCATGTCACGATAGGCTTCCTTGTTCTCGTTGGGGACGGGCACCAGGAACCCGTCGGCAAATCCGGTTTTGCCGGTGCTTTTCTCCTCAAGCAGCGGAGCAAAGCCGCCAAAGATCATGCGCTGCCCGTCGAACGGCAATTTGATATCGTTCATCCGCGGGTCGTTCCGGAGCTTCTCGTTCGCGGAGTCGCGAACCTCCTTTGAAGGATATTCGAGCCATGAAAAAACAACGACCTCGTCCTCATTGGCGTTGACCGACCCCTTGAAGTCCGTGACCTTTCCGTCGGGCACGTCCTCGCCCCAATTTTCAACGATCCGGGTGGCGCCAAATTCCTTGAACAAAGGCGCAATTTCTTCGGCATGCTGCTGATAGACCTGCTTGTTGGCGGCCGGGACCGCGGCGACAAATCCTTCGATATAAGCCATTTCTTCTTCTCCTGCTGTGATGGGTTCAGGCCATTGCCTTTTGTGCGGCTTCGCGCAGTTCGCTTTCGTTCATGGGCTTATCACGCAAGGGCGTGGCGATGGACCAATTATGGCCGAACGGATCCTGGATCATTCCATATCGGTCGCCCCAAAATTGGTCGGCGACGGGCATTTTGATCGTGGCGCCAGCGGCCTCGGCTCGGGCCACCGCATCATCCACATCCGGGACGTTGAGATAGATGGTCACGGGTGAGCCGCCGAGCGATTTAGGAGACAGGGCACCATAATCCTTATTTTCGTCGACCAGCATGACCATCGATCCGTTGATCGTCACCGCCGCATGCATCAGCCGCCCGCTAGGACCCGGTATGCGAACCATCTCCTCCGCGCCGAAGGCTTTCTTGTAAAAATCGATCGCGTCGGCAGCGCCGTCGCAAACCAGATGCGGTGCAAGCATTCGCGTCGTGTTCGCTCTCTCGGACATCATTTCTCTCCCTCTTATCTTATCGCCTGCCGCGCCGGGCACGGTCGAGGCTCGTTGGACCTTGCCCCGTATCAACAGCCATCCATCGCTTGCGCTATCGGGCTCTTAAGAGGCTGGTGCCAATCGCTGGCCCCGAATCACCGTTTGACCCTGATGCGCGAATCAGTTATTAAAAGCCACTATGAAGTTACATAAACTAACTAAAGAGCAGAATGTTCCTAGAAAGCGTCGCTTTTATGATGATGCTTGCGGCACCGCCCACGGCCTGGAACTTATCGGTGAGCGGTGGGCACTGCTTATATTGCGCGAACTTATGCTCGGACCGAAACGGTTCAGTGACATTCGCGCCGACCTGCCCGGAATTAGCGCCAATGTGCTTACCCAGCGGCTGGAGGGACTGGAGGCGAATGGATTACTGATTCGGCGCAAGCTGCCGCCTCCCTCTTCTGCGCAAGTCTATGAGCTCACCCAATGGGGTTATGAAGCGGAGCCAGTCATCAAGACTTTGGGCCGCTGGGCGGTAAGGTCGCCCGACCATGACCCGACAATGCAGATCAGTCCTGTTTCGCTGATGCTGTCATTCCGAACCATGATCGACGCGGAGCGAGCCAAGGGGGTGGAGGCACGAATTGGTTTCCGGGTCGGCGGGGAATGTTTCCTGGGACAAGTCTTCGATGGCGACATCGTGATAAAGCGCGACCCGCTCGACAACGCCGAAGCGACGTTCATTGGCGAACCGGCGATGCTCGCCACCGCGGTCTATGACCGCGTGCCGCTGAGGGACCTGGTCAAAGATGGGTCGCTGATCGTGACCGGTGATTGGCAAGTCGCAGAGCGATTCCTGAACTTATTCACGCTGCCGTCCAAATTCGATCCTCCGGAACCGAAGTGAAACGCCGATTCAGGTCGGCTGCCTGCTTGTCCAAGACATGCCCTTCCCGTTAGGAGACGGAAAAGGGAGACCGGAATGAAACTCGACCATGAAATATCCGCAATCGTCACCGGAGCGGCCTCGGGGCTCGGCGAAGCGACCGCGCGGGCGCTGGCTGCCAAGGGTGTGAAGGTCGCTTTGTTCGATCGGGATGCGGACAAGGGGCAGAAAGTCGCCGCCGAGATAGGGGGTGTATTCTGTCAGGCCGATGTCACCGACGAAGCTTCGATCGAGGCGGCATTCGCCAAGGCGCGCTCGGCGCACGGGCAGGAACGGATTTGCGTCAATTGCGCCGGGGTCGCCAATGCGGTGAAGACGGTCGGACGCGACAAGCAGACGGGAGAGATCAAGCCTTATCCGCTCGCGCAGTTCGAACTCGTCATCCAGATCAATCTGATCGGTACTTTCCGCGTGCTTTCGAAATCGGCCGCCGGGATGGCGCCCCTGGAGCCGCTGGAGGACGGCGAAAAGGGCCTCATCATCAACACCGCATCGGTCGCGGCCCAGGACGGCCAGATCGGCCAGGCCGCCTATAGCGCGTCCAAGGCGGGCGTACTCGGAATGGCGCTGCCGATCGCGCGCGACCTGATGGGCGAGGGCATTCGAGTCAACACGATCCTTCCTGGCGTATTCGAAACGCCGATGGTGGCGATGATGCCGCAACAAGTGAAGGACGCGCTCGCCGCGCAGGTCCCATTCCCCAAACGCCTCGGCCAGCCGGACGAATATGCGCGGCTGGCGATATTTATGGCGGAAAATACTTATCTGAACGGCGAATATGTGAGGCTCGACGGCGCCATTCGGATGGCGCCAAGATAAGCATGAGCGGGCATATTGGCATCCTTGCGCACAGCGCCGAAGGCGCAACTTTATGCTACCGCGAAGCCTGGATGGAGGGGGGGCGGCGTCTGGGCGCCCATAATCATCCTGAAATCACGATGACCGGCATTGCGATGCATCATCTGCTGGACGCCTGGGAGGAGGGCGACCTGTCAGCGATCCGCTCCACTTTCATGACCGATGCGGCGAAGCTGCAAGCGGCGGGCGCCGATTTCTTCGTGCTTCCGGACAACACCGCCCACATCGCGCTGGAGGCCCCCGGCGAGCCTTTCCCGATCCCCTGCCTGCATATCGCCGAGGTGCTGGCGGATCAGGCGGCGAAACTGGGGCATAAGCATGTCGGGATCCTCGGCACCAATTGGACGATGGAGGGGCCCGTTTACCCGGGCGCTTTCGCGCGCCGTGAAATGGGTTGGGAGATACCCGATTCTGCGGATCGCGAGACCGTCCACCGGATCATTTTCGAAGAGCTTTGCGTCGGCATATTCATCGACGATTCCCGCGCCGAATATGGACGGATTATCGAAAGGCTGGCCGCAAAGGGCTGTGATTCCGTCGCCCTGGTGTGCACCGAAATTCCACTGCTAGTGACACCCGAATCCTCGGTTCTGCCAATATTGGATTCGACCCGGCTGCTTGCCCGAGCGGCGGTTGACATAGCGCTTGGCGGCCGACCGATGCCCGATTGGTTCGGGGGTCCGATCTGATGCCCGGAGCGCTCGCCGGCATCAAAGTCGTCGAGATGGCGGGGCTTGGACCCGCCCCTTTTGCCGGAATGATGCTGGCCGATCATGGCGCTACCGTCATCCGCGTGGAGCGCGAAAGATCTCAGCCTCCCATTCCTGCAGAAAAGGACATTCTCAATCGATCTCGCCAAGTGGTGACGGTTGATCTGAAGAGCGAGCAGGGCGTAGAGCGCGTGCGCGAACTGGCGCGCGACGCGGACGGGCTGATCGAGGGATTCCGACCCGGCGTGATGGAGCGGCTGGGACTTGGGCCGGAGCGGCTGCTGGAAGACAATCCGCGCCTCGTCTACGGGCGCATGACTGGTTGGGGGCAGGAAGGACCGCTGAGCGGCGCACCCGGTCACGACATCAATTACATCGCGCTGGCAGGCAATCTGCACGGTTATGGCCGCGCCGGCGGCAAGCCGACCCCTCCGGTCAACGCGGTGGGCGACTTTGGCGGCGGCGGGATGCTTCTCGCTTTCGGAATGCTGGCAGGCATCCTAAGTGCGCGGGCAACCGGCAAGGGCCAGGTCGTGGATTGCGCCATGCTGGATGGCGCTGCGTTGCTTTCGGCGCAGACCTGGTCGCTGCTTAATGCCGGGATGTGGAAGGACGAACGTGGCGTGAACCTGCTCGATGGGGGAGCGGCCTTTTACGACAGCTATGAATGCGCCGACGGCCAATATGTATCGGTGGGCGCGTTGGAGCCCCAATTCTTCGCCGCGCTGAAGGAGAGGCTGGGGCTCGCTTCATCCCAATTCGATCCGGGGCTTTCGGCCGAACTTGCCCAGATCTTTCGGCAGCATCCGCGCGGACATTGGTGCGAATTGCTGGAAGGATCGGATGCCTGTTTCGCTCCGGTCCTGTCCATGTCCGAGGCGCCCGACCATCCCCATGTTCGCCTACGCGGAACGTTCCGGTCAGTCGGAGGTGACATCCAGCCCATGCCGGCGCCTCGATTTTCCCTTACGCCCGCGCCGGATCCACGAATTCCGGAGGTCGACGGCTAAAGGTTCTTCCGTCTCTCAATCAGGCCGTCGACTAGGCCGGGATCAGCGAGCGTCGAGATATCGCCCAGGGCGCCATGATCATTCTCGGCGATCTTCCTCAGGATACGCCGCATGATCTTGCCCGACCGGGTCTTGGGAAGGCCCGAAGTGAAATGGATCAGGTCTGGCGTCGCTATCGGCCCGATTTCCTTGCGAACATGCTGTTTGAGCTCGGCCTCGAGCGTTTCGGAAGGATCCACGTCGGCATTGAGGGTGACGTAACAGTAAAGCCCCTGGCCCTTTATATCGTGCGGATATCCCACCACGGCCGCTTCGGCGACGAGCGGGTGCGAGACCAGGGCGCTTTCGACTTCCGCGGTACCGAGCCGGTGGCCTGATATGTTGAGTACGTCGTCGACCCGGCCGGTGATCCAATAATAGCCATCTTCATCCCTCCGGCATCCGTCGCCGGTGAAATATTTACCGCGATAAGTTGAAAAATAGGTCTGCACGAACCGTTCATGGTCGCCATAGACGCTGCGCATCTGCCCCGGCCAGCTTCGCGCGATGCACAGGTTTCCCGAAGCTTCGCCCTCCAATATTGCCCCGTCCGGATCCATCAGCTCCGGCACGACGCCGAAGAAGGGCCGCCCGGCCGATCCCGGCTTCATTCCATGCGCACCGGGAAGGGTGGTGATCATGATCCCGCCAGTTTCGGTCTGCCACCATGTGTCGACTATCGGAACGCGCTTTCCGCCGACCGTTTCATGATACCAGCGCCAAGCCTCCGGGTTGATCGGCTCGCCCACCGTGCCGAGCAGGCGTAGCGAGGAAAGGTCATGTTTCCTGACCGGCTCCGCGCCTTCGCGCATCAAGGCGCGGATGGCGGTGGGCGCGGTATAGAAAATGTTGACGCCGTGCCGCTCGACCATGTCCCAGTTCCGGCTGGAATCCGGATGATTGGGCACGCCTTCGAACATCAGGCTGGTCGCGCCGTTGGAAAGCGGCCCGTACACGACGTAGGAATGGCCGGTCACCCAGCCGATGTCGGCAGTGCACCAGAATATCTCGCCGGGGCGGTAATCGAATACATAGTGGAAGGTCAGGTTGGTCCAGACCGCATAGCCGCCAATGGTGTGAAGCACGCCCTTGGGCTTTCCGGTGGAGCCTGAAGTGTAGAGGATGAACAAGGGGTCTTCGGCGTTCATCGGTACGCACGGGCATTCGTCGGGCACATTGGCCGCGAGCTCGTGGTACCAATGGTCGCGGCCCTCCTGCATCGCGATATCCTGGCCAAGGTGCCGCACCACCAAGATGGCATCGGCTTGCGTCCCTTCGACCGCCTGGTCGATATTGGCCTTGAGCGGGACGATCTTGCCGCCGCGCATCCCGCCATCGGCGGTGACGACGAAGCGGCTGGCGCAATCGTCGATCCTTCCGCGAATGGAATCGGGCGAAAAGCCGCCGAATACCACCGAATGGACGGCGCCGATCCGGGCGCAGGCGAGCATCGCAACCGCCGCCTCTAGGATCATCGGCATATATATGGTGACCCGGTCGCCTTTGCCGGCGCCAAGGGCCTTCAGGCAATTGGCCATCCGAACCACTTCGCCATAAAGCTCGCCATAACTGAGGCGCCTGGTCGCTCCGGGCGTGTCGCTTTCCCAGATCAGGGCGGTTTGGTCAGCGCGCGAGGCCAGGTGACGATCGACGCAATTGTGGCAAAGGTTGAGGATTCCATCCTCATACCATTTGATCTCAACCGGATCGAACGACCAGTCGGCAATTCGCGACGGCTTTTGAATCCAGTCGATCCGATCCGCCTGCTCCGCCCAGAAACCCTGCGGGTCCTCGATCGAACGCCGATAGAGAGCTTCATACTGCTCAGCCGTGCAATGGGCGGTCTGAGTTGCGGTGTCGGAGGGAGGGATAAGCTCGCTCATAGGATAGTAGTAATCCTTGCAGGCAGTCGGGGAAAGGGCCCGCCCCGCAATTTGGCCGAATCACCTGACTGTGCTATGAAAATAATACAGAGCCAGTAAATATTCATGTTGGGGCCGCCAAGGGCTCCTCTGCGGGCTAGCGGTTGGCAGTGTACCTGCGCCGCACTATAGGGGCCCTTCGCATTCAATCGGAGTCTTCAATGCTGACCGTTGCGCTGCGCATGCCCGCCATGCGTTTTCGAAAACCAGCCCGCGAGCATTTGCTCGGCAGCATCATGCTGGCCGTCGCAGCCCTGCTTTACCTGATTGCGGGGATCAGCGTCACATCGATCGCCGGGCCCGACGGAATGGCGAATGCCAAGGTTGCTCACCTTTCCGCGCAGAAGATCGCGAAGGCTGCGCTCCCGGCGGCCGAGCCCCTGCAGTTCAAGCAGGTTGAGCCCAACGACGCCGTGGCCTTTAACGCCTCGATTCCTGTGTTCGAAGGACCCAACCCCTCGGCGCGTCCCTTCATTCTTTCGGGGGCCTCGTCGATCGATCAGCAGCGTTCGCTCGAATGTCTGACGGCCGCTGTTTATTATGAGGCGGCGACGGAGCCGGCCGAGGGCCAGCGAGCCGTTGCACAGGTCGTGCTCAACCGGGTGCGCCATCCAGCCTATCCGAACAGCGTCTGCGGCGTCGTGTTTCAGGGATCCGAGCGAGCCACGGGATGCCAGTTCACCTTCACTTGCGACGGATCAATCGCCCGTGCGCCCCATGCCGGCTTCTGGGCGCGTGCCCGCGCCGTCGCGCAGGCCGCCCTGTCGGGTTCAGTCTATGCGCCCGTCGGCTGGTCGACCCATTATCACACCAATTGGGTCGTCCCTTACTGGAGCTCCAGCCTGGTCAAGGCGGCCAATGTCGGGACGCATATCTTTTACCGCTGGGAAGGCGGCTGGGGCCGCGGGCCGGCCTTTACCAGCCGTTACACCGGGACTGAGCCGGTTCTCGCCAAGATGCGCTATATCGGCGTCGGAGGTCCGGTCGACGAATTGCTGACTCCTGAGCAGCAGGCGGCGCTCGCCGCTGCTCCGCTCGCCGGCGAGGTCATCGCTGGCCAGCCCGCCGAAGGCATTGCGGCAGCGGGCAATTACGACCCGGCTGCGCTAAACCGCGCTATCATTCGGCGGTTCGAGCCCGTGAAAAGGTCGGATGTCGCCGCCGTCGTTACGAAGCAGACCAAGCCCGGCGAAAAGGTCGACGATTCCTACCGCTGGGGGATGACGGGCGGCGTTACGGGCGAAGGTTTCGGCAAAAAAGCTGAGGCGCCCGCCGCCACGCCCGCCAGCTGATCTTCAGCCTTCGATTTTCGATTTTCGCTGCGCCGCCACGCGAAGCCGCAGCGCATTGAGACGGATGAAACCTTCCGCGTCACGCTGGTCGTAGGCGGTCGCTCCTTCCTCGAAGGTCACCAGTTCCTGATCGTAAAGCGACATCGGGCTTTCCCGGCCGATGACGGTCGCATTGCCCTTGTAGAGTTTCATCCGAACCTTGCCGGTGACAAGCTCCTGGCTCTTGTCGATCAGCGCCTGGAGCATTTCGCGCTCGGGTGCGAACCACAGGCCGTTATAGATAAGGCTCGCATAACGCGGCATCAGATCGTCCTTCAGATGCATGGAACCCGCGTCCAGGGTGATCGATTCGATTCCGCGATGCGCGGCCAGCAGGATCGTCCCGCCCGGGGTCTCATAGATTCCGCGCGACTTCATCCCCACGAAACGGTTCTCGACCAGGTCGAGGCGGCCGATGCCATTGTCATGGCCCAGTTGGTTGAGCCGGGTCAGCAAGGCCGCCGGCGACAATGACTCGCCATCGACCGAGACGGGGTCGCCTCGTTCAAAGCCGATTTCGATGATGGTCGGCTTGTCCGGCGCTTCTTCAGGCGAAATGGTACGTTGATGAACATATTCCGGGGCCTCGACTGCGGGATCCTCCAGTACTTTTCCTTCGGAAGACGAGTGGAGGAGGTTGGCATCGACCGAGAAGGGCGATTCTCCGCGCTTGTCCCTGGAAATCGGGATCTGATTCTGTTCGGCGAAATGGATCAGCTGCTCGCGGCTCTTGAAATCCCATTCCCGCCACGGAGCGACCACCCGGATATTGGGCTCCAGCACATAATAGCCAAGTTCGAAACGGACCTGGTCGTTGCCCTTGCCGGTCGCCCCGTGACAGACGGCATCGGCGCCGACGGCGCGGGCGATCTCGATCTGGCGTTTGGCGATAAGCGGTCGCGCAATCGAGGTGCCGAGCAAATACTGGCCCTCGTAAAGCGTGTTGGCGCGGAACATCGGGAAGACGTAATCGCGCACGAACTCCTCGCGCAGATCGTCGATGAAGATATTTTCCGGCTTGATACCCAGCAATTCGGCTTTGCGGCGAGCGGGTTCGACTTCCTCCCCCTGGCCCAAATCGGCGGTGAAGGTCACGACCTCCGCGCCATATTCGGTCTGCAGCCATTTCAGGATGATCGAGGTGTCGAGCCCGCCCGAATAAGCGAGAACCACCTTCTTGGGCGCGTTCTTCTTCATATTCACTCCTTATGCCGCCTGTCCGCTGAGCGCGCGGAAGCGGTCGACGACGGCTTCGACGCTGCAACGGTCGCGGATTACGAGAAACAAGGTGTCGTCGCCCGAAACGGTGCCGGCAACCTCCGCAAGCTTGGCCTGATCGAGGGCCAGGCCAACGAGATGCGCCGAGCCGGGGGGCGTTCGGATGACGATGAGATTGCCCGCCGCCTCGACCGTTTGTACCCATTCGCCAAAAATCCGGGCGAGGCGCGTCGCCGCCCAGTCATTGTCCCCCATCTGATCCGGCAGCGCGTAGCCGAGCGCGCCGCCGCGCTTCACCTTGACCGCGCCGAGCTGGTCGAGGTCGCGCGAAACGGTCGCTTGGGTCGCCGCGAAACCGAGCGCGGTGAGCTTTGCCGTCGCTTCCTCCTGGCTCCCGATCGATGCAGCGCGGATCAAGTCCGCCAGCGCCTTCTGTCGGCGGGCGCGGACGTCCGTCACGGCCTTATCCCCAGCATCCACGCCATCGCGCCCCGCGCGCTGTGCATGCGGTTCTCCGCTTGCCGCCACACGGCGCTCCGGGGGCCATCGATCACATCCGCGCTGACTTCCTCGCCGCGGCGTGCCGGCAGGCAATGAAGGAACCACGCTTGGGGCGCATGGGCCAGAAGGGCGGCATTGACCTGATAGGGAGCAAGAGCCCCGTGCCGCTCCGCTTTCTCGCCATCCTGCCCCATCGACACCCAGACGTCGGTATAGACGATCTGCGCGCCCTCCACCGCCTCGGCGGGATCGGCGAGCTGACGGACGCCGTCCAGCCCGGCAAGCTCGGCAGCGGGAAGCTGATAAGTCTTCGGGCTGGCGATATTGAGGGTCGCCCCAACGAGTGCACAGCCTTGCGCAAGCGAGCGGCATACATTGTTGTCGGCATCGCCCACATAAGCGAGGCGGGCGCCTTCCAGCTGCCCAACCAGCTGCTTGACCGTCAGTAGATCGGCCAGTGCCTGCAATGGATGGTCGCTGTCCGAAAGCAGGTTCAGAACCGGCGTGCCAACCGATGCGGTCATCGCCTCCAGCGTCGAATGGCGTTTGACCCGAGCGGCAATGAGTGAATGGTAGCAAGCCAGAGTGCGGGCGACGTCCTCGGCGCTTTCGCGTTCCCCCAGGCCGACTTCATGGCCCTGGATATAGAGGGGATGACCGCCCAGCTGGACGACCGCCATTTCCGCCGAATTGCGCGTCCGCGCGCTGGGTTTCTCGAACAAAAGGGCGACGCCCTGGCCCTCCAGCGGCCGGCCCAGGTCGGTACGTTCCGACAGCGCCAGAATGTTGTGCAGCGCCTCGGCGCCGAGGTCCGCGATGGTGAGGATGTCGGTCATAGGATCGGCTCTTTCGTGATCATGGTGCCGATGCCTTCATCGGTCAGAAGCTCGATCAGCAAGGCGTGGGGAACGCGTCCGTCGATGATATGCGCGAAACCCACGCCCCCTTCGACCGCATCGGCGCAGGCGCGAAGCTTGGGGATCATGCCGGCGCTGACGCTGTCATGCGCGATCCGATCGCGAAGTTCGGCCGTCGTCAGGCGATGGACCAGGCTGGACGGGTCCTCGACATTTTCCAGCAGGCCAGGAGCGGCGGTGAGATAGATGATCTTTTCGGCGCCCATCGCCACCGCGATCGCCTTGGCGGCCTCGTCGGCGTTGATGTTGAAAGGCTGGCCGCTCGAATCCGCGCCCACGGTGGAGACGACGGGCGTGAAGCCATCGTCGAGCAATTGGTGCAGCAGATTGGCGCGGACGCTCGCCACGTCCCCGACAAAGCCGAGCGCCGGATCGCGGGGGACGGTGGTCAGCAGGCCGCCATCTTCGCCCGACACGCCCACGCCGACCGGTTCGTCCAGCGCTTCGCGGTTGATCGTGGCGACGAGGTCGCGGTTGATCTTTCCGACCAGCACCATGCGAACGATTTCCAGCGTCTCGGCGTCGGTAACCCGAAGGCCGTCGCGAAACTCGGGCTCCTTGCCCATCCGCCGCATCAATTTGTCCACCTGGGGTCCGCCGCCATGGACCAGCACGCACCGCACCCCGACGCTGCGCAGCAGCAGCACGTCCTGCGCCAAGGCGCGGTCGAGCTCGGCGTCGATCGCAGCACCGCCCAGCTTCACCACCACCGCCTTGCCCGCAAAGCGCCGTATATAGGGCAAAGCCTGGACGAGGATTGCCGCGGTCTGGCTGGGGGTCATCATGACGTTTTGCTATTCTCTTTGATGTATCCGGGGCCAAGATCGATCCCGATCACTTGGGCGGCACCTGAGCCAAGGCCCAGAGCGACCTCGATATCGATCTGTTCATTCTTCATATGCTCGGCCACCGCGGCTTCATCGTGGGCGAAGGCATAGCCGCCCTTCGAAACGGCGATGCCGCCATAGGCCACAATGGCCTTGTCGGGATCGAACTCGACCCCGGAGGATCCGGCCGCCGCCAGCAGGCGTCCCCAATAAGGGTCCGAACCGTACCAGGAGCATTTGACGAGATTATTTTCCGCGATGTTCTTGGCGGCTATCCGCGCCTCCGTGTCGCTTGCGGCGCCCGTGACTGCCAGCCGGACCATCTTGGTCATGCCTTCGGCGTCGCGCGCCATCTGCAGGGTGAGATCCTCGCAGAGCTTGTGCACCGCGTCGGCGAATTCCGCCATGTCGGGCCTCCCACGGCGTGCGCTGGCAAGCAGGAACACCGTGTCGTTGGTGGAAGTCGCACCGTCCACGTTGAGCGTGTTGAACGTGCGGTCCGCAGCGTCGCGAAGGATCGTCTGCAATTCAGCCTGCGGTACATCCGCATCCGTGGTAAGGAAGGCCAGCATCGTCGCCATGTTGGGCGCGATCATTCCGCAGCCCTTGGCCATTCCGCCCAGCGTAAAGGTCGATCCCTTTATCACGGCCTCCTTTGGCACGTGATCGGTGGTGAGAATGCCCTTGGCGGCATCCTCGGATCCGTCGGCGGACAGCTTCTTCGCCAGCTTCGGCACGCCATCCAATATCTTGTCCATCGGCAGTTTTGTGCCGATTATTCCCGTCGAACACACCAGGACGTCGGCCGCCGAAATGCCGATGGCTTCTGCGGTGGCGATGCACATCGCCTCGGCGTCGGCATAGCCATCCGGCCCCGTCCCGGCATTGGCATTGCCCGAATTGACGATGATCGCGGCGGCGCGGCCGCCATTGCCGGCAAGGTTGCGTCGCGACACACCGACCGGCGGCGCGAAGAATTTATTCCGAGTGAAGACCGCCACGGCGGCGACCGGTTGGCCGTCATCGGTCGCGACCATCGCCATATCATAGCGGCGCCGTTTGATCCCGGCATGGCAGCCGGAGGCGACGAATCCCTCTGCGGCGGTGATGCTCATGGATAAATACCGCAAACGGGGAGCGCGGCCATTTCCTCAAGGCCGAGCATCAGATTGGCGCATTGGATCATCTGTCCGGCGGCTCCTTTCACAAGATTGTCGAGGGCGGAGATGGCGAGTACGCGCCCGGTCCGGGGATCGTAGCGGGCGGTTACCTGCACCGCGTTGGAACCGAGCGTCCATTTGGTCGACGGCGCATCGGCGGTGACGTGCACGAAGGGTTCGATGGCATAAGCCGCGCGTAACGCCTCGATCGGCGCCTCGGCGTCCATTGCGCCGGTCGCCTGGCCATAACAAGTGGCGAGGATGCCGCGGTTCATCGGCGCCAGATGCGGAGTGAACAGCAAGCGCGCGCCCAGGCTGGCCTCCATCTCTGCCGTGTGGCGATGCGAGATGAGCCCGTAAGCCGACATGGATTCGGCGACCGTGTTGAAGTGGGTCGTGTCCTTGAGGCCCTTGCCGGCGCCGCTTACGCCGGACACCGCGTCCACCACGATCGAGTCAGGGTCGATCAGCCCGGCATCGACCAAGGGCTTGAGCGCCAGGATCGCTGCAGTCGGGTAGCAGCCCGCGGCGGCTACCGCCCGGGACGACCGGATCGCCTCGCGGTGCAGTTCGGGAATGCCGTAGACGAAGCGGTCCAGCAGATCGGGCGCCTGGTGCGGCTCGCCATACCATTGTTCGTAGGCTTTGGGGTCGCGCAGGCGGAAATCGGCCCCAAGATCCACGAACGCCACGCCGCGATCCAGGATGGAACCGGCCAGCTTTTGCGAGTGGCCGTGGGGAAGGGCGGCGAAAACGAGGTCTATGTCATTGAGCGACTGTTCTTCATACCGCTCTATCTTGGCGCCAGCATAAGCCAGCGCCAGATGCGGATGCACCTGCTCCAGATCCAATCCGGCCTGGGTGTCGCCGAACAGCCGTGTCGCCTTGATATGCGGGTGTAAAGCGAGAAGCCGCAAAAGCTCCGCGCCCACAAATCCCGAGGCTCCCAGAATCGCTGCCTGTATCATCGGGGGCGGATGCATAATTATGCATCAACATGCAAGTATTATTCGACCGGCGACGGCTCCAGCGCCAGCAAAGCAAAGGTGGCAAGCCAATGTTCGCCCATATATTCACCCGCGACATGCGGAAGGCTCACGTTGAGATGCAGCGCGGCCGTGTCGCGTGCGAGGTCTGCCAAGGCCGGATCGAGGGCATCGGAGATACCGCGCCAGCACCAGGCCCGGCTGAGGTTCAGACCGTCCAGATGCGCGATCTTGCCGTCGGACCGGTCCGAAACGAAGGCCGGCGCGAACAAGGTGGCGGGCTCACCGGCATCGAGGTCAGGAAGGAAGCCTCGGAACCAGGCGGCGAATTCTTCCGCGTCCATCACCCGGCGCATGCAGAGCGCCTCCACCAGGGCGGAAGAGAGGAATTCATCGCCGCCCGGCTCCCAGGCGGAGCAAGCACGGTCGCGGCCATAATAATGACGCGCTCGCTCGCGGATCAAAAGCGCCAGTTTCGCATCATGCTTTTCAGCCCATTCGAGCGCGAGGATCATCGCAAAGGCGGTGTTGAAATGCGTTCCCACCCGGATCGGATAGGTGAGCCGTGGAAGGTAGGAAGCGAATTTGTCGGCAAAGGCGCGCGCCAGGGGTTCGAGCATCGGCGCTTCCAGATGCAGCGCCAGCAGCCAGGCCCAGCCATAAGGCCGTTCGAAACTCCCGGAATAAGCGCGGTCGAGATAGGCGAGTTCGCCCGCTACATTTTCGGGCGTTAGCATCGCTTCGGCCAGCGCGTCGATCCGCTTTGTCACGGCCAGGTCCGGGAATAGTCGCCTTACCCGGAGCAGCAGCCAATAGCCGTGCACGCAGCTATGCCAGTCAAAGCTCCCGAAGAAAATCGGATGCAGGTCGCGCGGGGACCGGACATCTTCCGGCCCGTCCATCACATGGTCCAGTTTGTGCGGATATTCCTGGGTGACATGGCCCAGCGCAATTTCGGCAAAGCGTTCCGCGATTTGCGGAGTGAGAGGGTGTTTCATCTAGAAAGCCAGAAAATAGATGAGGAGGAGATTGGCCAGGAGCAGCGGCAGCGCGGTGCCAATCTGCGCCTTGATCACGCCATTGCGATCCTTGAGCTCGAGCAGGGCAGCGGGGACAATGTTGAAATTGGCGGCCATGGGGGTCATCAGAGTCCCGCAAAATCCGGCCAGCATCCCGATCGCGCCGATCACAGCCGGATTGCCATTATAATGCTGTATGAGCAGAGGAACGCCGATCGCGGCGACCATGACCGGGAATGCCGCAAAGGCATTGCCCATGATCATCGTGAATAATGCCATCCCGAGCGCGAAAACCGCCGTCGTGATGAAGATGCTGCCTTCCGGTATCACCGACCGGGTCAAATCGCCGATCACGGTTCCGACACCCGCGGCGGCGAACAATACGCCCAGCGCCGCCAGCATTTGCGGAAGCACCGCCGCCCAGCCGATCGCGTCGATCAGGCGGCGTCCTTCCTGGAGCGGCGCGACCGCCGGAGGTCGAAGCCAGGCGAAAATGGTAGCGAGCGCGATCAACACGCCAAGCCCGAGCAGGATATAGGTTTCCCTCTTCGCCTCGAAGAGCCCGGAATCCTTCACCGGCGTATAAGAATAGAGCAGGGTACCGATCAGGGCTGTCGCGGGGATGATGAGGGCCGGCAGGAATAATTTATTACCCAGCCGGTCGGACCAATATTGACGCTCCTCCCGGCTGGTGGTGGCCGGGTCGCCACGGCCGATCATTCCAAAACCCGCAAGGCCCGCAAGGCCCAGCACCAGCAGACCGTTGATGAAATCGCCAAGATGGCTTCCGGCAAGGAGGCTGATCGCCATCAGCCCCCAGAAAGCCGCATTGCCGAACCGCTTTGGATGGCTCGCGTCAAATGCGCTCAGCAGCGAGAAAGCGGCGAACATCAGGCCCAGCAGCACGAACAGCCACTCGATGGTGATCATGACCGCTTTTTCCCGAGCGAGCGGTCGAGTAGCAACAGGCGGCTGCCATGGATCAGGAAGGCGATGATCGCGCTGGGGATGGCCCAGATCGCGAGTTCCAGCGGGGCAAGGTTGTAATCGTAGGTAGCGAGTATCTGCTGGATGAGGACGATCGATCCGATCGCGAAGAATATGTCTTCGCCGAAGAACAACCCGACATTATCGGTCGCCGCGGCGTAGCTTTTGACCTTGTCCGCCGTGGCTTCGTCGAGCTCACCGCCTTGCTTTTCGGCTGCGGCCAACGCCATCGGCGCCACCAGCGGCCTTACCGTCTGCGCATGCCCTGCAGTCGAATGAAGACCCACCGCTGCCGTGATCTGGCGGTAGACCAGATAGAGGATGAGCAGGCGCCCGGTGGTCGCATTCCGTATTCCACCGATCAACGAGGCGGCGCGCTGTTGCAGCCCGTACCGTTCGAGCAAGCCGATGACCGGAAGCACGATCCAGATGATGGCAATAATCCGATTGTCGTTGAACGCCTTGCCGAAGGTCGAAATGACCTCGACCAGGTCCATGCCCGCGACCAGGCCGGTGATGATCGCCGCTACCGTCACCACGATCATCGGGTTCAGCCGCAGCGCGAAGCCAGCCACGACGATCAGGATTCCGATCAGGACCCAATATTGGCTCATTTGCGGCCATACCCTCCGCCGCCCGGTGTGTGGATCACGAACATGTCTCCCGGCGCCATGTCGGCAGACGCGGTCGCACCCAATGTCTCGAATATTCCATCGGCGCGCACAAGCCGGTTGATTCCCGGCTTGGCGGCCTCGCCGCCGGCAAGACCGGCCGGCGGAACCGCGCGGCGGTTGGAAAGAATGCCGGCCCGCATGGGTTCGCGGAACCGGATTTCGCGCTCCACCCCGTCACCGCCCTTATGAGCACCGGCCCCACCCGACCCGCGCCTGATCGCGAAGCGTTCGACCAGAACGGGAAAGCGTGTTTCCAATATTTCGGGGTCGGTGAGGCGGCTGTTGGTCATGTGCGTCTGGACCGCGCTCGCTCCGTCGAAATCGGGGCCAGCGCCGGCGCCACCGGCAATCGTTTCATAATATTGATGATCGTCATTGCCGAAGGTGAAATTGTTCATCGTTCCCTGACTGGGCGCGATCGCGTTGCAGGCCGCGAACAAGGCATCGGTGACGACCTGGCTAGTCTCGACATTCCCGGCGACCACAGCGGCCGGATAATGGGGATTGAGCATCGATCCCTTGGGGACCTTGAGCGTGATCGGCCTCAGGCACCCGTCGTTCATCGGGATCGCATCGTCGACCAAAGTGCGGAACACGTAGAGCGTCGCCGCCCGGCAGATCGAATAAGGCGCGTTGAAATTGTTGGGTTGCTGATCGCTGGTTCCGCCAAAGTCGATCACGGCGGAGCGGCTGGCCCTGTCCACCGTCACGCTCACCTGGATCTTCGCACCATTATCCATGGCATAGGTGAATTGGCCATCCTTCAGCCCGCCGATCAGCCGGCGCACGGCTTCTTCGGCATTGGCCATGACATGGGCCATATAAGCGTCGATCACCTCGCGGCCATATTCGGCCGCAACACGCTGCAATTCGGCGGCCCCCCGCGCGCAGGCGGCTACCTGTGCTTTCAGATCCGCGATGTTGCGGTCGGGGTTTCGCGCCGGCCACTCGCCGGAGCCAAGCAAGGCCCGCATTTCGGCCTCGCAAAATCGGCCGGAATCCACCAGCAATTCATTGTCGATGAGGATTCCTTCCTCATGCACATCCCTGCTGTCGGGGGGCATCGATCCCGGCGCGATCCCGCCGATATCGGCATGGTGCCCGCGCGCAGCGACATACCAGGCGGGCACCGCCCCATCATCGACGAACACCGGCATGATGACGGTAATGTCCGGAAGGTGCGTCCCGCCCCGGTACGGAGCGTTGAGCACATAGACGTCGCCCGGCTTCATGCCGCGACCGTCGCGATCTTCTCCGCGCGCATCGATGATCGTTCGAATGCTGTCGCCCATCGAGCCCAAATGGACCGGAATGTGTGGCGCGTTGGCGATCAGCGCTCCTTCGCGGTCGAACAGAGCGCAGGAGAAATCGAGCCGTTCCTTGATGTTGACCGATGAAGCCGTATTCTGCAGCGCGACGCCCATTTCCTCGGCGACCGCCATGAACAAATTGTTGAAGATTTCCAGCATGACCGGGTCAACTTCGGTCCCGACCGCAAATTCCACCTTGCGGGGAGTGGTGCGCGCGAGAATGAGATTGCCTGTCGGATCGACTTGCGCGGCCCAGCCTTCCTCCACCATTGTGGTTGCGGACGCATCCACGATCAGCGCCGGCCCGCTTATCGTATCGCCCTCGCGTAATCCCGCCCGATCGGTCACCGGCCAATCCGTTTCGAACGGGGGCGATGCGTGTCCGGTCGATTCCAGATCTTCGGTCAGGAACGACTGACTGGCCAGGGCCGACCGGAAAATCGCCTCCACGATGGCTGTTTCGATCACGATCGGCATAGTCGGTGCCGCAAAGCCGAAGCGGGCCTGGTGCAAGTCTTCGAATGCGTGGCGCATTGATGCGGGATCGGCCACCGTCACTTCGAGCATGCTGTCGCTGCCTTCGTAGCGAAGCGCCGCTCGGCGGTGAATTTCTATCGAATCGTCGGCTCCCTGGCTTTGGAGTGCCGCCTTTGCTTCGCGCGCCAGTTCTGCGAGCGGTGCTTCGAATTCCTCCCCTAGCGGAACGCCCAGGGTCCGTTGGCGAAGCTCGTTCATGTCAGCGAGACCCATTCCATAAGCGCTCAGCACTCCGGCCAGCGGGTGGATCATGATCCGTTCGATGCCCAGCGAGTCCGCGACAAGACAGGCATGCTGGCCCCCGGCACCACCAAAGCAAGCGAGCGTGTAGCGGGTCACATCATGTCCACGCGCGATCGAGATGCGCTTGATCGCATTGGCCATGTTCTCAACCGCGATGCGGATGAAGCCTCGGGCGACATTGTGGGGGGAAAGGCCTGCCTGCTCGCCGATCGCCGCGCACAGATTGAATGAGGCCTCAGCATCTATAGGTTCATCGCCGTTCGGACCGAACAGTCGAGGAAACCGGTCGGGCCGGATCTTGCCCAGCACGACATTGCAGTCGGTTACGGTCAGCGGTCCACCGCGCCGATAGCAGGCCGGGCCCGGTACCGCGCCTGCCGAATCAGGGCCGACCCGAAAACGCGATCCGTCATAGTGGCAGATCGATCCTCCCCCCGCGGCCACGGTGTGGATTTCCAGCATTGGCGCGCGGACGCGCACGCCGGCGACCATCGTCTCGTTGGTCCGTTCATAGCTGCCGGCATAATGCGACACATCGGTCGACGTGCCGCCCATGTCGAACCCGATGATCTTGTCATACCCGGCTTCGCCCGCGGTCTTCACCATTCCAACGATGCCCCCTGCGGGGCCGGACAGGATCGCATCCTTGCCCTGGAAAGCCGACGCATCGGTCAGGCCGCCGCTCGACTGCATGAACAGCAAGCGGGTTTCACTTCCAAGCACCCCGACGATCTGGTCGATATAGCGTCGAAGTACCGGCGACAGATAGGCGTCGACAACGCTCGTATCCCCGCGCCCCACAAGCTTGATGAGCGGCCCGACCCGATGGCTCGCCGAAACCTGGGTAAAGCCGATCCGTTCTGCTTCGTCCGCCAGCTTCGCTTCATGGGCGGTCCAGCGCCAGCCGTGCATCAACACGATCGCCACCGCGCGATAGCCTCGATCATAGGCCGCTTGCAGATCGGCGGACGCCTTTGCCAGATCGAGCGGACGTAGCGCCTCGCCTTCGGCTGTCATTCGCTCGTCAATTTCGATCACTTCGCCGTAGAGCGGCTCGGGCAAGACGATGCTTCGGGCGAAGATGTCGGGCCGGGATTGATAGCCGATCCGGAGGGCGTCGGCGAAACCGCCGGTGATCGCCAGCAATACCTCCTCACCCTTGCGTTCCAGCAAGGCATTGGTCGCTACCGTCGTACCCATTTTTACATTTTCGATACGCGCATCGTCCTGCCCGGCAAGGGTAGCGCGGATGCCGGCCACCGCAGCGTCATCATAATGGCCCGGATTTTCGGACAGCAATTTTCGTACGCTCAACGCCCCGTCCGGCGCGCGCGCGACGATATCGGTAAAGGTACCGCCCCGATCTATCGAAAATGTCCAACCATCCGTCATGCCGGGCAATCGATCACCTAGCGCTCGTCCTTGTGGATCTTGCCGTTCCGCATCACGAACCCGACGCGCTTCAACGTCGTCACGTCGCTCAGCGGGTCTCCGGCCACGGCGATGATGTCTGCCGCTTTTCCTGGCTCCAGGGATCCGATTTCGGCGGAAAGGCCGAGCAGGTCCGCCGCGTTGACCGTTGCAGCCTGGATTGCGGCCGCGGGCGTCATGCCATGCTTCACCATCAATTCGAACTCGTCGGCATTGCGTCCATGCTTGGATACGCCTGCGTCGGTACCGAAGGCGATCTTCACGCCAGCGGGAACCGCTTTTTGCAGCGCTTTTCCGGTGACCCCGATCCGCCAGTCTATCTTGGCGCGTACATCGGGTGGATAGGCGTCGGGATTGGCCGCGATACGCTCAAGATACCCGTTCACGGTAGAAAGCGTCGGGACGTAATAAGCCCCGCTTTGTTTGAACAGGCGAATATTTTCTTCGTCCATCAACGTACCATGCTCGATAGAATCGGCGCCCGCGCGAAGCGCGACCGAGACTCCGTCCGCACCATGCGCATGCACCGCGACTTTCTTGCCGTAGAGATGGGCGGTCTCGACAATCGCTTTGGCTTCGTCGTCGAACATCTGCTTGCCAAGACCCGCGCCGATGCGGCTGTTGACTCCGCCCGTGGTGGCGATCTTGATCACGTCCGCGCCGCGCCCGATCTGGCGCCGTACCGCCTTGCGGCATTCATCCGCCCCATCGCACAGATTGCCGTGCGGAATGGAATCGTGAAGCTCGTCGCGTATGCCCAGCCGGCTGTCCATATGACCTGAGGTCGTCGAGATGGACTGCCCCGCATCGACGATGCGCGGACCCTCGACCCAACCGCGCTCGATCGCGTCTCGAAGCGCAAGCGTTGCCCCGTCGTCACCAAGATTGCGGACGGTGGTGAAGCCCGCATTCAGTGTCTTTCCGGCATTCCACAGCGCTTCGTAGGCACCTAATTGGGCACTTTCGGTGAAACCGGCGATCAGCCCTTCATTGCCCGCGCGATCGGAGCTTAGATGAACATGACTGTCGATCAGGCCCGGAAGCACGAAGCGGTTGGACAGATCGATTACCGCGGCTCCGGCGGGAGTGACGAACCCGTCCTGCACCGCCTCGATTCTCCCCGCGCGTACGATGACGCTGGCGTTGCGCCGCGGCGCGCGGCCGGGGCGGTCCAGCAAGGTGCCGGCATGGATGACGGTAAAGCCGCTTTCCGGGCGCTGGGCCGCGGCAGGCGTGGAAAAAGCCAGCAGAGCCAAGGTGGTAATCAGGCGCATTCATCTTCCCCTTTTCCCGACGATAGCCGCCGTCCCGGCTTCTGTCAGCTGGGGTCTTGAGCCGGACGAGCGCGGCGACTAGCGAAGCATTATGACCTTCACCGCGAAAATCCTCCTGCTCGGCGCAGGCGAGCTGGGCAAGGAATTCACCATCTCCGCCAAACGGCTCGGCGCCTATGTGGTGGCCTGCGATTCCTATGCAGACGCGCCGGCCATGCAAGTAGCTGACGCGCATGAGATTTTCTCGATGCTCGATGAAGATTTGCTGCGACAGGCGGTGGCACGGCATCAGCCCGATTTCATCGTTCCAGAGATCGAGGCGATCCGCACCGAAATGCTGCAGCAGCTGGAGGATGAAGGGCATCGAATCGTGCCCTCCGCCCGCGCCGCTCAGATGACGATGAACCGGGACAGCATTCGCGACCTTGCCGCTGGCGAGCTGGGCCTTCGCACCTCGCTTTACCGTTTCGCCGGAAGCCTGGACGAGGTGATTGCGGGGGCGGAGCATTGCGGCCTTCCCTGCGTGCTGAAGCCGGTAATGTCCTCGTCGGGCAAGGGCCAGACGCTGGTCCGCACCGCCGGCGAGCTGGAGCAAGCCTGGAAACATGCCGTGGCCAATATGCGCGGCGACCGCCCACGGGTTATCGTCGAACAGTTTATCGACTTCGATTATGAAATCACCTTGCTCACGATTCGGACCAGGGAGGGCGTCAAATTCTGTCCCCCGATTGGGCACCGGCAGGAGAAGGGCGATTACCGCGAAAGCTGGCAGCCCACGCCTATGTCAGCCAAAGCGCTCGCGGATGCGCAGGAAATGGCAGCGAGGATAGTCGATAATCTGGGCGGATACGGCATTTTCGGCGTCGAATATTTCGTGTCGGGCGACGACGTGATCTTTTCGGAACTATCCCCTCGTCCGCACGACACGGGAATGGTCACGCTCGTCTCGCAGGATCTCAGCGAGTTCGATCTCCACGCTCGCGCCATTCTCGGCCTGCCGATCCCCGATATCCAATTGCGGGCGCCGTCCGCATCGGCCGTCATTCTGGCGGATCGTGAATCGTCGAACTTCACGATCTCCGGCCTGGCCGAAGCATTGGGCGAAGCTGATGACATACGCGTCTTCGGCAAACCGGTGACTCGGCCCAATCGCCGAATGGCAGTCGCGCTCGCAACTGGGCTGGATGTGAGCGAAGCGCGCCGGCGCGCGATGAGCGCTGCGGCGAAGGTTACCATTTCTTATCTCGATTGAGTTTACGGCGCGAACGCCAGGGAGAGCCGATGAATCATTGTGTCGAAATACGAAGCTATGAATTGCATGCCGGCAGGCAGGCGGAGTTCGAGCAGCTATTCACGCGGCAGGTCGGGCCTATGATGCGGGAATGGCGCATCGACGTAATATATGCGGGCGTCTCGTTGCACGAAGAAGACACGTTCGTGCTCATCCGCGCTTATCCGAACGTCGCCGAGCGGCAGGCTTCGCAGGAGGCGTTTTACGGCAGCAGCCAATGGCGCGAAGGGCCGCGCGGGGCGGTCCTTGCGGCCATCGCCTCTTTCACCTCCGCCGTGATTGAAGTGGGCGACCAGACGCTGGCCGCGATGCGGGCGGATCTGGCGCCATCCAACTTCGCCTGAGATCGAACCGGTTCGCTGCTAAAATCCGATCCTCAGCCCCAAAGCCATATAATCCTTGCCCAGATTGCCCTTGAGCTTCGCCATGGGGAAGATCGGCATTGCGACCGTGGCATAAGGACTGGTGTCGCCTTTGGCGACGCGTAGTCCCAGGCCCGCTTCGGCGATGAGGGGAATGGCGTAGGTGGCCTCGACGCGCCCAATCAGGCGAATGTCGGCATTTTCACATCTGAGGTCGTGATCGACATCGCCATCCTCGGTATCGCGGCAGCGTGTTCCACCCGTGGGATCGGGTTCCTCCAGATAGCGATCTTCGTCGCTTCGGGTGGCGAAAGCGCCGATCGACGGGGTGACCGCAAAGCCGAGAATACCCATCCTGTAGCCGATCGTTCCCTCTACGCCCCATTGATCCGCCACGCGCGCGCCAGCAGCATCCAGGACCAGCCCCTGCGCGCATGCTCCTTGTGATGCCGCCAGCATGATCGCTCCGACTATGGCAAACATGCTCAAATTCTTCATTTTCTTACTCCCGCCAGATACTTGCTGTCGTTGCGCCCGGACATAAATTGGATTGAGCGCCGGTTCGCGGCATTAAAGGCTTTTTGTCGAAAGGCACGCAGGGCAGCTTTCCTGGGCGGAAACGAAAGTGCGAAAATGCCGATCTCGAGAAACCATCCTCCCTTTCGTTCGCTTTCCGTAAGGTCAGATCGCAGCCAAATGCTCCCGCGGAAAGGATTTGCCTCGAAATCTTAGGAACCCGCTTGACCTTTCCAATCGTTACGGCACGGGAGAGATATGACTGAGCGTAAGACTATCCTTGTTTGTGACGATGATCCACTTCTTGTGGACTTGCTCGAATATCGGCTGTCAAGCCGCGGTTATGGCGTCGCCGTGACGCGCGATGGGGGCGAAGGACTGGCGTGGCTTAAGGAGAACAGGCCGGACGCCATCATCCTTGACGCAATGATGCCGGTCATCGATGGATATGAAGTGCTCCGGCACATTCGCGAAAATCCTGAAACCGCGGATATCCCCGTCATTATGTTGACGGCGCGCAAGCAGGAACGTGATATCGTTGGCGCGCTCGAACTCGGGGCCAATGACTATATGGTCAAGCCGTTCATCCCTGAGGAGCTGGCAGCACGATTATCTCGCCTTCTCGAAGGAAAATGATGAGGATACTAACCGCCTGCCTGTTTCTCGCCACGGGAACGCCCCTGGCGGCCCAAACGGTCGAGGATCGATATCAGGCAGCCGTGCAGGCACGCCTGGGCGGCGATAGCGCGGGGGCTGTGCGGTTGCTGAACGCGCTGGTCGCTGACGAGCCACGCAACGCGGACGCGCAATTGCAGCTGGGCCTGGCCCAGCTTTCATTAGGGGCCTTGGGCGAGGCCGAAGCCGCATTTCGCCGCACGCTCTCCATCGCCCCCGATTATGCCGACGCACGGATCGGCCTTGCGAGAGTCGCGCAGCGCCGGGGCGATCTGAAAGGCGCCCGAGCAGAGCTAGATTCGGTCGACCTGGCCAATATCGAGGCGGCCGAAATGCGCCGGCAACTGAATCCCGCCCAGGAAAAGCCTGGCTATCGATGGCGGGCCGATCTGGATGGAGGCTATAGCCGGCTCAGCGGTCCCCAGCCTGATTGGAAGGAAGCGTCGGCCCGGCTCGCTTATATCGTTTCGCCGGGCACCGAAGTCAGTGCCGGCGCAGAATTTGCGCGCCGATTTAACAGGGACGATATTTTTGGAGAAATCCGCCTCGATCGCCGCGTGTCGCCGGGGACGAGCTTCAATGTCCGCGCGGGTGGCACGCCCAATGCCGATTTCAGGCCGAAATGGCAAATAGGGGCCGGGGCAGACTTCCGGCTGGCGCCGGGCCCCCGCGCCACCGTGCTGACCATCGATGCGGCGCAAGCGCGCTATCGGTCAGGCGATATCCAGACGCTGACGCCAGGTATCGATCAATATATGGCAGGCGGCCGCGTTTGGCTGAGCGCGAGGTGGATCAACATCTTCCAGGATGGAGATCATCAGGATGGTTGGCTTGGACGAGCCACCTTTCAGGCGAATGAGAAGCTTCGACTATTTGCCGGGGCCGCAGACGCGCCAGACACGGACGAGGGGGTGGTCGTCGAGACTTTCGGTGTGTTCGGCGGCGTCAGCTACGACGTCAGCGACCGGATGAACATTCGCGCCTCGCTCGCCCACGAAGATCGAAAAACCGGTGCCGACCGCCTCAATTTCGGGCTTGGAGCAGGCTGGAAGTTTTGAGCGCGCTCGGCGAGCTATGGCTTGTGTCGCTAGTGCTTTCCGCCGTGGCGGTCCTGATAATGATGGGTCTCGTCATCGCCCGCTGGATCGGCGTCAGGCGAGGGCGCTCCCGCGAGGCCGAAAGGCGGCGACTGATTCCGCTACTGCTCGGCATCGAGCGGAGCGGAGGCGATTACGGCCAGGTCGAAAAGGCGGCTGACCTACTCGCGGATCTAGCCACCGAATTGATCGAAATGGTCCGGGGAGAAGACAAGGAGGCTTTCATCGAAAGCGCGACTCGTCTGGGGGTGCCGGAAAGGCTCCAGCACCGACTGGATCGCGGATCGCCGCGAGTGCGCCTCGCGGCGGCCGAAGCGCTTGGTTTTTTCGAGGACGAAAAATCGATCGCCAGGCTGCGGGGAGCCCTGGACGATCCGAACCCCGACGTGCGGCTGGCCGCCGCAATATCCCTTGCATCGGCGGGCCATGCCCCCCCAGCCGTCGAGCTGGTCGAGAAATTGGGAATAGGGACTCGCGAGAATTCGGCGCTGGTCGTGGGATTGTTTCGGGACATCGCCGTCAAACACCCCGACGAAATCAGGGGGCTGATCGAAAGCGAGCAGGTCAATGGGCGCGTAAAGGCTGCGGCGATAGAGGCCTTGTCCGCCTCGGGTGATTATTCGCTCGTGCCTCTGGTCGCCAATCTGGTGCTGGCGGCGGATCCCGATGCGGAGGAATTGCCGCGATACTTGCGCGCGCTGGGCGATTTCGGCCATCCGGCTGCCGCCCGGGCCGTCCATCATGCCCTGGGAAGCAAGCTTTGGTGGGTTAGGTCCGCCGCCGCCGAAGCGGCGGGTCGGATCGGTCTTAACGATGTCGCCGAACGGCTTCGAACCCTCCTGTCCGACCCTGTCTGGTGGGTCAGGTTTCGCGCCGCCGAGGCACTGATTCGCCTTGGCGACGAGGGACGCGAATTGCTGATCGCAACCGCCGAAAGCGGATCCGAGCCGGCCTGCTCCGCCGCCCGTCTTACCTTGGCCGAGCGGGGTCTGGTGTGAACGATTGGCAATCCCTCGCCATCGATGCCGCCTCGGTGGTGGCCTGGATTGTCATCGTCACGGGACTTGCTCAGACGGCATTTTACGTCGTTCAATTGGTCTATGCCGGAATTGCCCTGGCGGTGCGGCCGCCCGTCGCGCGCGCATCCTTGCTCTGGCGGCGCTATGCCAGCCACACCCCCCCGATCGCCGTCCTGGCCCCGGCTTACAATGAGGAGGTGACGATCGTCGAAAGCGTCACTTCGCTATTGGCGCTCCATTATCCCGATTTCGAAGTGATCGTGATCAACGACGGTTCGAAAGACGGAACCCTGCGGCAGATGATCGACAGTTTCGGCCTGGCGCAGGTCGAGCGTTTCTATGACCTCAGCGTCCAGCATAATCCGATCCGCGGCCTTTATGCCTCGCCCAGAATTCCCCGCTTGCTCGTCGTCGACAAGGAGAATGGCGGAAAATCCGACGCTCTAAATGCCGGTATCAATGTAGCGCGCTCCCCCTTATTCTGCTCGATCGACGCGGATTCGCTCCTGGAATCGGATGCCCTCCTTCGGGCCGTGCGCCCGTTCGTCGAAGAGCCGACCCTGACGATCGCGGTCGGCGGCACGATCAGAATCGCCAATGGAAGCACCATCGCCGCCGGGCGGGTGCTGGAGGTAAAGCTGCCGCGCAACTTTCTCGCCCTCGTGCAGATCGTCGAATATCTCCGCGCCTTCCTGATGGCGCGGCTCGCGCTCAGCCGGATGCAGGTGTTAACCGTCATCTCCGGAGCATTCGGCCTGTTCCGCCGGCAGTTGGTGGTCGAGGTGGGCGGTTACAGCCACGGTACGGTTGGCGAGGATATGGAGCTGGTGGTGAAGCTCCACCGGCACATGCGCGACAGAAAGCTGCCCTATCGCGTCGATTTCATCCCCGAGCCCGTCTGTTGGACCGAAGCACCGGACACCTGGACGATCCTCGGGCGGCAGCGCGCCCGTTGGCAGCGCGGCGCCTTGGAAACCTTCTTCAAGCATCGCGACATGCTGTTCAACCCGCGCTACGGGCGGATCGGCTTCGTCGGCTTCGGCCAGGTGCTGATCGTGGACGTAGTCGGGCCGATCGTCGAGGTGCTGGGCTATTTTCTAATGCCATTGCTTTGGGCCGTCGGGCTGCTGGCGGTGGATTATCTGTTCGCCTTCCTGGCCATCACTTTCACCTTCGGGATCTTCGTCAGCGTGGCGAGCCTCATCCTTGAAGAAGTGGAGCTTCGGCGTTTTGGAAGTGCGCACGACCTGGTCGTCCTGATGCTGATCTCTATCGTAGAAAATTTCGGATATCGCCAGATCACCAATTTCTGGCGGCTCCGCGGCTTCTGGGAATTTCTTCGCAAGAAGCAGGGCTGGGGACAAATGACTCGAAAGGGATTCAAGACCAGCTGACTTGTGGCGGTCGCAGCCACGTTTTGGTACAAGCTACTTTCCTCCCGCGAAGGAACATGAAGTGGCGTTCGACCCGACTTCCCCAGACGAGAGCAGCGGATCGGAAGACCCACGACCCGTTGCATTCGACCCTTCGAACGTCGGCAAGATCGCGGCCATTTTCCCACCAGCACGTCTCCGGGTACAACTTGGCCGCCTTCGATTACCAATTCGCGACAACGTGCGGCGAGGACGAAGGCGCCGAGCAGTTAAAGACCGCTGACCAGCATCTCGACCTGTGAAAGGTCGAGCCATGCTAAGATCGACCTCTCACGCGAACCGACTTGCGTCAGCGGTGGTTCAGCCTGCGGCCTACATTCTCTGGCCATGAAATCACTTTTTCCATTTGTAGCGCTGGCGGCCAGCATCGCCGCGCTGACGACTGCGTCCGCGCAAATCGGCGGCAACCACGAGCGCGAAGGGGTCGGTAAGCGCGCCGAGGCGCAGCTGGCCCTGCTCGCGGCGGGGATCTCCCCCTACCGCGACTTCGAGGTAGCGCGCGCGCGAGGATGGAAGCAGTTCGCGGGTGAGGACACACCCTTAATGGGCGAGCATTGGTTTCGTGAAGGCGGCCCCGATTATGTGCACGGCGACCGCATTGACTTCGCCCAGCCCTCCAATCTCATGTACACGAAAATCGATGGAAGGCGCGTGCTGACCGGAGTGGCCTTTACTGTGCGGCTGGCGCCCAGCGAACCAGTACCCGCCGGGTTCGATGGGCCGAACGACAAGTGGCACGTCCACGACTTTGAGCGCGCGATTAAGGCCGCGCTGCAAGACCGGCCCGTCCTTCGCTGGCTCGCCAATGGGTGGCTGAACCGCAATTATCGCGACAAGGGCGACAATCGGGGACGGATCGCGATGGTCCATGCTTGGGTGACGCTGCCCAACCCCGACGGCGTGTTCGCCGACTACAATCGGGCGCTACCCTATCTCAAGCTTGGGCTGCCTGCGGCCCATGCGCAAGGCGCGAGCGTCGAGGCGGCCAAGGGGCTTAATCTGGCGACCTCAACCGGGTGTAAGGACGGCGTCAACGGAGCCCTATGGATTGGGAATGCGAACGGCGAGACGACCAAACGGATCAGGGCGGCGTGTGCGACCGCCGCGGCGCATGTGCGCGAGGGGCTGGCGAGCGGCGACAAGAGCCGGATCAACGCTATGGGCGAACATGGCTGGGCCATGTTCGACGCCGCGTGGAACCGGGAACTCACGGCGACGCAGCGTCAACGGATCGCCGCCATGAACGAGCACGGCGAAGGCCATGGCGGACATAGCCACCGCGACCAAAGTGGTTCGCCCCATCGCCACGAACAGCACGATTGACCTAATCATCTTGTTAGGCTTCGACGCGCGTCGCGTTGCATCCCGAAATCACGTCGCCCGCTTCCTCCGCGGTCACGGTCGGTGGGTTAATGGTGCCCGGCACGAGCCGCGGCACGGCGAGCGCACCACCACGCAAAGCTCTCCACGACTTGAACCCGCAGCTGTGGCGCGACAATGCTGCCGGGTCAGACACTCATCGCGCAACTTCCGGCGTGATGGAATGACCCGGCTTTAGGCCGGCGCCTGTTTTTGACCCGAAATGGTGCCGAGTGTCCGACTCGAACGGACGACCTACTGATTACAAATCAGTTGCTCTACCAGCTGAGCTAACCCGGCACGCGCCCGCTAAATGCGTCAGACGATGCCGAAGGTCCAGCCCTCTGTGCGGGCAAGGTCCGGCGTCAGGGCGGGCGGGTTCCAAAAGCGCTCATCCGCCGCGATCGACCGGAGGCCCGCCGCGGCGATAATTACGTCGGTTTCATGATCGCTGGGCTGGCGCCGCGGCATCGAGGGTTCGCTTTGAAGATTGGCGAGCGCCTGATTGAGCAGTTCGAGACTTCGGACCTTGCGCCCGCTGAGGCCCGCCATACGGATAAAAACGCGGGTGTAGATTTCCACCACCAGGCTTCCGTTTTCCGGACGGGAGATCATTGGCCACACCGGCACACGGCCTTCCAGCCGGTGGAGCAGACGCATTCCGGCATAGCTGGCCTTGGCGACCTGGCTTGCCCCGATCGCATCATAAACGGTCGAAGCCTTGCCGCCGCCCATCGCGTTGAAGGCATGCTCGCAGACCCTGTGGTGAAGGAAATCGGCCTTCACTCCATCGGCCGCTCCGAAATAGAAATGGCGGCGATGATGCTGTTCGAGGAAGCTTGCCGCGCCCATATCTTCATCGTCGCACAGAGAATCGACATAAGCCCAGAAGCTTCTGGCATCGCCTGGCACGCCCTCTTCGCCAGGCAGATAGGCACCTCGTTCGACGATCGGCGGCGCGTAGCTGAAGTCGAAGCCGAACAGGGTGGGGGCTTCGCGCGCCGTGATCAGCAACCAGTCGAGTATTTCCTGGCGTGACCAGGCGCGCTCTGGCTCGATTAGAACCGGAGCGGCTTTCCCCGCCTCGCACAAAGCGACCGCAATCCCCTTGTGGCGCCTTCCTTTCGCGCCGGACCAGTCGATGGCGGCGAAGCGTTCGAAGCGGCTCATACGGGCATCAACGAAAAAGGCGCCCCCGGAGACGCGCCCTTTCCGGTTCGTGGAAATTCAAACCAGAGGCGGAAGGTCGTCATCATCATCGCCGTAGCGAACCTCGCGCGGCGGTGCCTTGATTTCCGGTGCGGGTGGCGGTGCCGGAGGCGTCGGCATTTCGGGCCGTGAAGGCGGCGGGGGGATGCGGTTTCCCGCGGTCCATTCCTCGAGCAATTTGTGCGCCGTTGGCCGCCCGCCAAGGCCGAAGGCGAGGGCGCAGGCCACCGCCGCCGACCCGATGATCGAGGCGAAGGCGATGATCACGATTTCGTTGGCAAGACCCATGAATCGAAGGCCCATGGCGACGGCCAGCGCGATGATCGACCATTTGAGGATGGTCGGAAGCCAGCCCTCGCTCCCCGCGCCGCTCACAAGATTGGAGACGATCCGGGCAATCACGACACCGCCAAGGATGATGCCGGTGCCGAACAGGATGCGGCTGCCAAGCTCCAGCACCTGCGCGAGCATCACCGCGATGATCGGCGATTGCAGCAATTCTGCCGCCTTGATCGCGAAGAAAATGAGGATCGCCGCCATGACGATCGTCCCGACCGTGCGCGAGGGCGTGGTCGTCGCGCTATTATTGGAGAAGCCGAGCGCGCCCACCGCGCGGTCGAAGCCCATCGAAGGCAGGATCTGCTCGACCGCCTGCTTGGCGAGCTTGCCGACGAAATAGCCGATCGCCAGCAGGATCGCGGCGCCCAGCACCAAAGGAATGGAATCGAATATGGTTCGAAGCATTTCGGTCGCCGGGCCGGAAATCGCGTCGATCCGAAGCGCCTCCAGCGCGGCGATGGTGACCGGAATCATGATCAGGAAGAAGACCACCATGCCGATAGATCGGCTGATCGAACTCTTGTTCGCGACTATGGTCGTGCCGGCCGGGGTGGTGGAAGCGCCTCCTGAGGTTTCGACCAAGCCGCTCTTTTGAAGCCAGCGATCGACATTGGCGGCCATCAGCGCGCCCTCGATCAACCGTCGTACGATCCTGGCGATCACCAGACCGATGAAGAAGATAAGGAAGGCCGCTATCAGATTGGGGATGAAGGCGAACGCATTGGTGGTGAGCGTCCGCACAGGTTCCAGCACCTCGGTAAATTCGAGCGGCTGTAATGCGAGCATGATCCCGACCAGCAGGATCAGCCAGAAAGCGATGTCGCCGATCAGGCTGCCAAGCGTCTTTCCGGGCTCGGCCGCATTGTGCCGCTGCAGCACCGGTACCCGATCGACGATCTTGGAGATGGCCCATCGCGCGGCGCGGGCGAGCACATAGGCGATGATCAGGATGGCGAGTGCGCCGAGGATGCGCGGCGCCCATAACATCATTTGGCTCTGCCAATAAACGGCCTCGGGATTGTTGGTCCGGTACATGGCGCATCCCCTTATGTTTTTCAGCGATCCCGCATGGTGCCAAATGTAGCGCCCTTTGCCTAGTTCCTTGACGTCGGGCGCCATCCTTAGCGTCGAGACCGGCGCTTCGGACAGAACCGCCGGCTTGACGCGCGCCGGGGCGGCTCATAATGACCTCCCCATCGAGCTTTCGGCGTCACGCCGGAATATCGTGCATCCAGAGTGGGCCGATGGTCCACGCCAACCTGCCCTCCCGGGCAAGGTGGCAGTCCCTGATAGGGGACGATGCGGCCGGCCCGGCAACTCAAGCGGGATCCCAAGCCAGCGTCGTCCTTCTGAGCAAGAAGGAGAAGTTTGTGAGTCTGGTAATCGCGAAACCCCCGGAAAAGGTGGGACGCCAATCGATTGAACCGCTGTTCGTCCTGAAATTCGGCAGTTCCCTGCTTCGATCGACCGCCGATCTTCCGCGCGTTGCCGGGGAGATTTACCGTCAACGGCGGGCCGGCCGGAGGATCATTGCGGTCGTTTCCGCCCTCGAGGGCGAAACCGATCGCCTGCTGGGAGAAGCGGCGGCCGTGACCGGCCTGTCGCGATGTCGGGGCGTCCCCGATCTCGTGTCGTTGGGCGAAGAGCGGGCAGCGGCACTGCTGCGGCTGAGCTGCGACCGCATCGGGCTTCGCGCCGAAATCTGCCGGGCCGAGGATTTGGGACTGGAGACGAGAGGCGACGGCCTCAGCGCTGTCCCGGTCAAGCTTCATTCGGAAATTCTCCTCAAGAAATTGTCGGCCCATAATGTGGTGATCGTCCCCGGCTTCGTCGGGGTGGACAGCCAGGGTGGACGCACCCTGCTTGGCCGCGGAGGATCCGATTATTCGGCCATTTTCATCGGCGGAGAGCTCGAAGTGGCCTGCGTCCGGCTCTACAAGGACGTTGACGGCGTGTTCGAGCAAGATCCGGCGCAGAAAGAGGATGCCAGGCGATTCCCGGAAATCAGCTGGGATGATGCGCTTCGTATCGCACGACCGCTGATCCAGCCCCAGGCGCTGGAATATGCCGCCTGCAAGCAACTCGCGATCGAAGTCGAGGCGCTCGGAAGCGCATCGCCCAGCCGCGTCGGCCCGGTCACCGGCCGGCCCGAAGCTTTTGCGGCCCAGTCGCCCTTGCGTGTCGCCGTCGCCGGTTATGGCGTGGTAGGCCAGGCGCTGGCGGAGCGGCTTGATCGGGAGCCAGCGTTCGAACTTGCCGCCATTCTGGTGCGGGACAAAAACCGGTCGCGGATTGTCAGCCCGCCCATAGCCCCGACCGATAGCCTGGCCGAGTTCCTGTCCTGTCCGGTGGATATCGTGGTGGATGCCCTGTCTTGCGAGAAAACCGGCAGGATATTGTGCGACACCGTCCTCCCGCTCGGGATCCACATTGTCAGCGCCAGCAAGCGGGTGATCAGCTCGGGACGCGCCAATTTATCCGACGCCGCAGTGCAGGGGGGATCGCAATTACTCTATTCGGCCGCGGTTGGCGGCAGCGCGGCGGTTCTCGAAACGATCGATCAGGCCCGTAGTCACGGGGTTGTCGCCGAAGTGGTCGGGGTGTTGAACGGAACGGTGAATTTCATCCTGCAGCGCCTGGCACAAGGCGCGGCATTTCGGGATGCTCTGGCCGAGGCGCAGCAAAGAGGATTTGCCGAAGAAAACCCTGAGGCGGATCTAAGCGGCGCCGACGCCGCAGCCAAGCTATCCCTGATCGCACACCGGGCATTGGGCGTCGAACCCAGCCATCTGACTATCCGCCGCGAAAGTCTGGACGAGCAGAGGGCAGAGCAGATTCGCTTGAGCGGCGAGCGCTGGGTTCAGGTAGCCCGTATTTCGAACGCCGCCGGCACGATCACCGCCGACATCGTGCTTCAGCCGCTTCGCGAAGTCGAAATACTTCCGGCGATCGTCGACGAATGGAATTGTGCCGCGGTGAAGCTGGAAGACGGGCGCATCTATCGCTGTGTCGGGCGAGGAGCGGGTGGTGCGGCCACCGCCGAAGCTATCGTCGCCGACCTTTACGAGCTTCTGGGACAGCGAAGGCGGCAAGATTCCCTCGTGCTGGATCTCGCCTGTTGACCGGCCCACTTGCCTGCCGCGATCTGGAGGTCCCGCTGCCCGATGACCTGTCCCGCTTCGGCGGGAAGGTCATGATCAGGATAAGCGGAAAAGTCGGGGGGCCCCCGGTTGCGGTGCTTGGCGGAATATCCGGTAACCGTTTCGTCTGTACCGGGACGGACGGCGGAGGGGGTTGGTGGCCCGGGCTGGTGGGTCAGGATTGTGCCGTGGATCCCCGCCAATATCGCATCATCGGCCTGGACTTTGCCGCCGACCCGACCGGCCGCGCCGCCCCGTCGACCCGCGATCAAGCCTATGTACTCGGCAGTGCGATCGAGGCTGCGGGGATCCAATCCCTGCACGCCATCGTCGGGGCCTCCTACGGCGGAATGGTCGCCTTGAGCTTTGCCGAGAGTTTTCCGGCACGAGCGGAACGGCTGGTGATAATTTCGGCGCCAGCAGAGCCGCATCCGGCGGCAAGCGCGGCCCGCGAATTGCAGCGCCGAATTGTCGGCCTTGGCATGTTGAAAGGCGCGGCGGACGAGGCGCTTTCCATAGCCCGGGGCCTTGCGATGTTGACCTATCGAACTCCCGAGGAATTCGCGCAGCGTTTTTGCGGCGGCCTGCCGGGCGATGATCCATTATCCGCGTCGGAGCCGGGGCTTTATCTGCGGGCGCGGGGGGAGGCGTTCAGTGCGGCCATGTCGTGCGGCCGTTTCCTCAGTCTTTCGGCCTCGATCGACCGGCACGAAATCGACCCCGCCCGGATAGCGGCTCCCAATCTTTTGATCGGAGCGCTTTCGGATCAGTTAGTCCCACCGGGTCAGATTCAGGCTTTGGCGGCAGCCTTGCAAGGAAGGACTGAGATGCATCTTCTCGAAAGCCTTTATGGCCACGACATGTTCCTCAAGGAATCGGAGGCAGTCGGCCGCCTGGTCCAGCCCTTTTTGGAGGGCGCATCGTGACCGGGCCTCGTACGCCGTCGACCATAGTCGCCGCCGCCCGGCCCGGTGCCGATTCGGCCTATGGCAGCGTCACGCCGCCCATATGGTCTTCGGACACTTTTTGCTGGCCGGACGCGGAGACCAAGCCGGAATATGATTATTCCCGGACGGTTAATCCGAACCGCAATCTGCTTCTGGACACGCTTTGCGAGCTGGAAGGCGCGAAGGGGGGCGCGATCACCAACAGTGGCCAATCGGCCGCGCTCCTGGCGCTTCTCATGCTTCCCGCAGGGTCGGTCGTCGTCGCCCCGCATGATTGCTATGGTGGCACTTATCGCCTGATTCAGGCCGTTCAGGATCAGGGGAAACTCAAGGCCGTCTTCGTCGATATGTCCGACGATCGGGCCTTCAACGCGGCGCTCAAGGAACCCGCCGCTTTGGTGTGGATCGAGACGCCGAGCAATCCACTGCTTCGGATCACAGATATCAGACGAATTGCCGGAAGGGCGAAAGAAGCGGGCGCGCTCGTCATCGCCGACAACACGCTCGCTACGCCGTGCCGGCAAAGGCCGCTGGAGCTCGGCTGCGATCTGGTCATGCACTCGACCACGAAATCGCTGAACGGGCATGGCGACCTGTTCGGCGGGGCCTTGCTGGCCTCGGATCCTGTCCTCGCCGAGCGGATCGGCTGGTGGGCCAATGCTGCAGGGCTCGCCGGATCGGCCCAGGACGCCTCCCAGATCCTTCGCGGTCTCAGAACGCTCACGCTCAGGATCGACCAGCAGGAAAGGAGCGCCATCGAAATCGCCGCCTGGCTGGCCAAGCATCCGCAGGTGCGGGAGATCCATTTTCCCGGCCTCGCCGGCCACAAGCAGCATGATCTTGCTTCATCCCAGCAAAGCGGGCCCGGCTTCATGGTCAGTTTTCGGTTGAAGCAAGGCAGTGATGCTACCGCCCGGTTTCTGTGCGGCCTTGGGCTCGTTACCCTGGCATCGTCGCTGGGCGGATTTTCGACCCTGATCTGCAAGCCTTCGACCATGACCCACAGGGGGATGCCGCCAGAGGCCCAGGAGACGGCCGGGATTACGGGAGACCTCCTTCGCCTGTCCGTGGGTCTGGAGGATGTGGCAGATATCATCGCCGATCTGACGACGGGGTTCGCGCAGATTTAGGCTGCCGCCTCAGTCCCTGCCCATTTCCTTGCGCCGTTCGTCCCAGAAGGCGATGCGTTCGCGTATCTTGGCTTCGAAGCCGCGGGGGCTGGGCCGGTAGAAATCCTGCGCCTGCATCTCTTCGGGCCAATAATCGTCGCCCGAAAAGCCATCCGGCGCGTCATGATCATAGGCATAATCCTTGCCATAGCCGATCTGCTTCATGAGCTTGGTAGGCGCATTGAGGATGCTCTTGGGCGGCATCAGCGAGCCCGTATCGCGGGCCGAGCGCCAGGCCGCTTTCTGCGCCACATAAGCGGCGTTGGATTTGGGTGCGGTAGCGCAATAGAGGCAGGCCTGAACGATGGCGAGTTCGCCCTCTGGCGACCCCAGAAAATCATAGGCTTCCTTCGCCGCAAGGCATTGCACCAAAGCCTGGGGATCGGCGAGGCCGATATCTTCCGAAGCGAAGCGGACGATACGCCGGAGCAGGTAGAGCGGCTCTTCTCCCGCGACCAGCATTCGCGCCAGATAATAAAGCGCCGCCTGCGGGTCCGATCCGCGAAGGCTTTTGTGAAGGGCGGAAATGAGGTTGTAATGCCCCTCCCGGTCCTTGTCATAAACGGCGACGCGCCGGTGGAGTAAAGCAGAGAGCGCACCCGGGTCGAGCGCCTCCGCCAGTTCGATGGAAAAGAGCGTTTCGGCCTGGTTGAGCAGGAAGCGTCCGTCGCCGTCCGCCGTCGCAACCAGGGCGTCACGCGCTTCGGCGGTAAGCGGCAGTGTTCGCTCGATCAAAACCTCCGCACGGTCGAGCAATTGGCTGAGCGCCCTGGCGTCCAGCCGGTTGAGGATCAGCACCTGCGCGCGCGACAGCAGGGCGGCGTTGAGCTCGAATGATGGATTCTCGGTCGTGGCGCCGACCAGAACCACGGTGCCATTTTCGACGAACGGCAGGAAACCATCCTGCTGCGCCCGGTTGAAGCGGTGGATCTCGTCCACGAACAATAATGTCTGCTTGCCGATGCGGGCATGTTCTTTGGCCTCGGCAAATACCTTCTTGAGGTCGGCGACCCCCGAAAAGACCGCCGAAATGGCGACGAAGCGCATTCCCACAGCATCGGCGAGCAGGCGGGCAATGGTGGTCTTGCCTGTACCGGGTGGCCCCCACAATATGATCGAGGCCAGTTTGCCGGCAGTGACCATTCGGCCGATCGCACCTTCCGGTCCGGTCAGATGCTCCTGGCCCACCACTTCGTCCAGCGCCCTGGGGCGTAGCCGGTCGGCCAGCGGCGAACCGTCGCTGGGCTCGGCCGGCGGCGGAGTCTGTTCGTCCTGGAAAAGGTCGGTCATCGGCCGACCTTAGCCGATTTGCCCCGAGGCCGCATCCGCAGAGGAAGCGGGGTTTGAACGTCTGTGGCCGCCCTTATGCTGCCGGATGACGCGGCGGTAGGAATCGACCAGCGCCTGATTGACCTCATCCCATCCAAATCGGCGGCTGACCTCGCGGCCCGCCTCGCCGGCCGCGCGGCGGGCTTCCGCGTTGGCGCAATAATAGCCAAGCGCGTCGGCGAAGGCGTCGATCGCACCGGGCTGGACCAGCCGGCCGGTCACTCCGTCGGTGACCAGGCTAAGGCTTCCAGTGGCGCTGGCCGCGACTACGGGAAGACCGGTCGCCATAGCTTCCAGCGTGACATTGCCGAACGTCTCGGTGACCGATGGATTGAACAACACGTCCATCGACGCCACCGCGCGGCCCAAATCCGCACCTTCTTGAAAACCGGCGAAGATACCGTTGGGCAAGGCGCCTTCGAACCAGTCGCGGGCGGGCCCTTCGCCGACCACGAGCACTTTGTGGGTGACCCCGCGCCGTTCCAGTCGGGCGATCGTCTCGGAAAAGACATCCAATCCCTTTTCCATCACCAGCCGTCCGACGAAGCCGATGACGGGAATGTCGTCTGCGATGCCGAGGCCGCGCCGCCATTCCAGATTGCGGCGGCCCGGATTGAATATCTCCCGGTCGATGCCGCGGGTCCAGATTCCAACATTATAGTTCATCCGCTGGTCGCGAAGCAGCTGCGCCATCGATTCCGAAGGGGCGAAGATTGCGTCGCACCGTCGGTACAGGCGACGAAGGCCGGCCTCGACGGCCGGCTCCATGAAAGAAAATCCGTAATAACGCGGATAGGTTTCGAACCTTGTATGGACCGACGCCACCGCCGGAATGTCCAATTTATGCGCCAGGGTAACTGCACGGTGACCCAGAAGGTCCGGGCTGCCGATGTGGATGATGTTGGGCCGGAAAGCCTGGACGTCCCGTTTGGCGCGGGGCGGGAGCATGATCGGCATCCGGTATTCGCCGCGGCCGGGAATCGGCAAGGCTGGAATGCTGACGATGTCGCCCATCGGCGGCAGGGCCGGTTTGGCGACGGTTGGGGAATAGATGCGTACCGCCGCGCCCTGCTGCAGCAGATAGGCGACGAGGCGGTTCAGCGCCTGGTTCGCACCGTCGCGGACATAATTGTAATTGCCAGTAAACAGCGCGATGCGAAGATCGGAGGCGTCCATCGACTTGTCGATAGCCGCTTGCCCTGCAAAGGCCAAATCCACCTCTATTCGGGCTTTTTGTCGTCGCCCGACTTTGGCAGTTTTCGTATCCGGCGAATGCCGATCAGCATGGGCAGGATCAGCAAGGCCAAGGCGAGGAGGGTGATCAGGCTCTTCATTCACTTCCATCCTCTTGAAAACAAAGCGCCCCGCCGGAAGGTCCGGCGAGGCGCGCTATTTTAGCCGGATTGACGCTTAGTCCTGCAGATATTCGCCGGCGTCCGCGTCCGTGCCGTGACCGGTCGGGGTGGCGGCCGCGAGCGGATCGTCACCGATCGCCGCTTCCGGACCCTGGGCCAGTTCGGCCGCATGCTCTTCCTCGGCCGATTTGGCCGCGATCAAGGCTTCCTGCGTAGCTGCGATCGACTCCTGCAGCTTTTTGTGCTGTGCGCGGAGCGCAGCGTCACGGCTGGAAGCGGCGATCCGCATACGGTTCATGCCCGCGCCGGTACCCGCCGGGATAAGCCGGCCGACGATGACATTTTCCTTCAGGCCGTCCAGCGTGTCGATCTTGCCCTGCACCGATGCTTCGGTGAGAACCCGGGTCGTCTCCTGGAACGAAGCCGCCGAGATGAAGCTGCGGGTCTGCAGCGACGCCTTGGTAATGCCGAGCAGCACCGGCTTGCCTTCGGCCTTGCGCTGCTTGGCGGTGAGCTTCGCATTGGCTTCGCGCATTTCCTGGTGATCGACCTGTTCGCCGACCAGGAACGTGGTGTCGCCGCTTTCCGTGATCTCGACCTTCTGCAGCATCTGGCGAACGATCACCTCGATATGCTTGTCGTTGATCTTAACGCCCTGCAATCGATAGACTTCCTGGATCTCGGAGACGAGATATTCGGCCAGCGCCTTGACGCCGAGCACTTCCAATATGTCGTGCGGATCGGGCGAACCGCCGATCAGATTGTCGCCGCGCTTGACGAAATCGCCTTCTTGCACGTCGATGACCTTCGACTTTGGAACCAGATATTCGACCAGCTCTCCGCCATCCTCGGGACGAATGCCGATCTTGCGCTTGGCCTTGTAATCCTTGCCGAATTCGACACGGCCCGAGACCTTCGCGATGATCGCATTTTCCTTTGGCTTGCGTGCCTCGAACAGCTCCGCCACCCGCGGCAGACCGCCGGTGATGTCGCGGGTCTTGGCTGCTTCGCGGCTGACACGGGCGAGCACTTCACCCGCGGCAACCGTCTGGCCGTCTTCGACCGACAAGGTCGCGCCAGAGGAGAGCATGTAACGGGCCGCTTCGCCGCTCTTGTCGTCAAGCAGGGTGATGCGCGGACGCAGATCCTCCTTCGATCGGGCCGAGCCGCGAAATTCCGTGACGACGCGCTGGGCGATGCCCGTGGCTTCGTCCATCTGTTCGGTGAGCGTCTTGCCCTCGACCAGATCCTGGAACTTCACGACACCGCCCTTTTCGGTGATCACCGGCATCATGAACGGATCCCATTCGGCAATCCGGTCGCCCTTGGTAACGATATGGCCGCTATCGGCCATCAGATGCGCGCCGTACGGGATGCGGTGCGAGGCACGCTCGCGGCCGTCCATATCGACGATCGCCAGTTCGCCATTGCGGGCCATGGCCACGCGCCGTCCGCGCGCATCGATGATCGTCGGCAGATCCCGGAATTCGATCGTACCGTCGGCCACTGCTTCCAGGCTCGACGTTTCGTTGAGCTGTGCCGCGCCGCCGATGTGGAAGGTCCGCATCGTAAGCTGGGTGCCTGGCTCGCCGATCGACTGTGCCGCGATGACGCCTACCGCTTCGCCGATATTGACCGGCGTACCGCGGGCCAGATCGCGTCCGTAGCATTTGCCGCAGACGCCATGCTCGCTTTCGCAGACCAGGGGCGAACGGATGTTCACCGACTGGATGCCCATCTCGTCGATCAAAAGGGCGGCGGCTTCGTCGATCAGCTCGCCTTCCTTGGCCAATACGTCGCCAGTCTTGTCGTCGATAATGTCCTCGCCCGGGGTGCGGCCGAGAATGCGTTCGCCGAGCGAGGCGATAACGGAACCGCCCTGAACGATCGCGCGCATATCGAGCACGTTGGCGGTCTTGCAATCTTCCTCGACGATCACGCAATCCTGGCTGACGTCGACGAGACGACGGGTCAGGTAACCGGAATTGGCGGTTTTCAGCGCGGTATCCGCGAGGCCCTTTCGGGCGCCGTGGGTCGAGTTGAAATATTCAAGGACCGTGAGGCCTTCCTTGAAGTTCGAGATGATCGGGGTTTCGATGATCTCGCCCGACGGCTTGGCCATCAGGCCGCGCATGCCGGCGAGCTGCTTCATCTGCGCCTGCGAACCACGGGCACCCGAATGCGCCATCATGTAGATGGAGTTGATGGGGGCCATGCGGCCGTCTTCGCCGATCGGCTGCGCCTTGATCTTTTCCATCATGGCGTTGGCCACCTGGTCGCCGCAACGGCTCCAGGCGTCGATCACCTTGTTGTACTTTTCCTGCTGGGTGATCAGCCCGTCCTGATATTGCTGCTCGTAATCCTTCACCAGGTCGCGCGTATCGTTCACCAGGCCGATCTTTTCGTGCGGGATGATCATGTCATCCTTGCCGAAGCTGATGCCGGCCTTGAAGGCGTGGCGGAAGCCGAGCCCCATGATGGCGTCGGCGAACAGCACCGTCTCCTTCTGACCAGTGTGGCGATAGACGGTGTCGATGACGTCCGCGATCTCCTTCTTGGTCAGCAGGCGGTTGACGGTTTCGAACGGCACCTTGTGGCTCTTCGGGAGCGTCTCGCCGAGCAGCATGCGGCCCGGCGTCGTCTCGAAGCGCTTCATATACTGATTGCCCTGCTCGTCCGTCTGCGGGACGCGGCTGATGATCTTCGAATGAAGCGTCACCGCCTTAGCATTCAGCGCCTGATGGACTTCGCTCATGTCCGAAATCATCATGCCTTCGCCGGGCTCGCCTTCGCGCTCGAGCGAGAGGTAATAGAGGCCCAGGACCATGTCCTGCGAAGGAACGATGATCGGCTTGCCGTTGGCGGGCGAAAGGATGTTGTTGGTCGACATCATCAGGACGCGCGCTTCCAGCTGAGCTTCGAGGCTCAGGGGAACGTGGACGGCCATCTGGTCGCCGTCGAAGTCGGCGTTGAACGCGGCGCAGACCAACGGATGAAGCTGGATAGCCTTGCCTTCGATCAGAACCGGCTCGAACGCCTGGATGCCGAGACGGTGAAGCGTCGGAGCGCGGTTCAGCAGAACCGGATGCTCGCGGATCACTTCGTCCAATATATCCCAGACTTCCTTGCGCTCCTTTTCGACCCACTTCTTGGCCTGCTTGAGCGTCATCGAGAGGCCTTTGGCGTCGAGGCGCGAGTAGATGAACGGCTTGAACAGTTCGAGCGCCATCTTCTTGGGCAACCCGCACTGGTGAAGCTTGAGCTCTGGACCAGTGACGATGACCGAACGGCCCGAATAATCGACGCGCTTGCCAAGCAGATTCTGGCGGAAACGGCCCTGCTTGCCCTTCAGCATGTCGCTCAAGGACTTCAGCGGACGCTTGTTGGCGCCCGTAATGGTGCGGCCGCGGCGGCCATTGTCGAACAAGGCGTCGACCGATTCCTGCAGCATGCGCTTTTCGTTGCGCACGATGATGTCGGGAGCGCGAAGCTCCATCAGGCGCTTCAGGCGGTTGTTGCGGTTGATCACGCGGCGATAGAGGTCGTTCAGATCCGACGTGGCGAAGCGGCCGCCGTCCAGCGGCACCAGCGGGCGAAGCTCGGGCGGGATCACCGGAATCACTTCCAGGATCATCCATTCGGGACGATTGCCCGATTCAAGGAAGCTTTCGACCACCTTGAGGCGCTTGATGATCTTCTTGGGCTTCAGCTCCGACTTGGTCTCGGCCAATTCCTTCAGAAGCTCTTCCTTCTCGCCTTCCAGGTCGAGCTGCTCGAGCATGATGCGAACCGCTTCGGCGCCGATGCCGGCGGAGAAAGCGTCCTCGCCATATTCGTCCTGCGCTTCGACCAGTTCATCCTCGGTCAGAAGCTGGAACTTCTCAAGCGGGGTGAGGCCCGGTTCGATCACGATATAGGCTTCGAAATAGAGCACGCGCTCCAGCTGCTTCAGCTGCATGTCGAGCAGCAGGCCGATGCGGCTCGGCAGCGACTTCAGGAACCAGATGTGGGCGACCGGCGCGGCGAGCTCGATATGGCCCATACGTTCGCGGCGGACCTTTGAAACGGTCACTTCCACGCCGCATTTCTCGCAGACGATACCCTTGTATTTCATTCGCTTATATTTGCCGCACAGGCATTCGTAATCCTTGATCGGACCGAAGATGCGGGCGCAGAACAGGCCGTCACGCTCCGGCTTGAACGTGCGGTAATTGATGGTTTCGGGCTTCTTGATCTCGCCGAACGACCAGGAGCGGATACGCTCCGGCGACGCGATGCCGATCTGGATCTGGTCGAAAGTCTCGGGCTTGGCGACCGGATTTGCGAAGTTGCTCAGTTCATTCATCTGTAGTTTCCCTTCGGGGGAGAATTCAATTGGTGGCGGAGGGGGAGGGGGCGCCGTCGCCGGCGCCCCGCTCCTTATTCCGCCGCAATCGCCTGGATCTCGTCGCCATTCTCATCGATCGTCGTGTTGAGTTCGACGTTGAGACCCAGCGAGCGCATTTCCTTGACCAGCACGTTGAAGCTTTCGGGAATGCCGGCCTCGAACGTGTCGTCACCCTTGACGATCGCCTCGTAGACCTTGGTGCGGCCGATCACGTCGTCCGACTTCACCGTCAGCATTTCCTGCAGCGTATAGGCCGCGCCGTAGGCCTGGAGCGCCCAGACCTCCATTTCGCCGAACCTCTGGCCGCCAAACTGGGCCTTGCCGCCCAGCGGCTGCTGGGTGACGAGGCTGTAGGGCCCGATCGAACGTGCGTGGATCTTGTCGTCCACCAGGTGATGCAGCTTCAGCATGTAGATGTAGCCAACGGTCACCTTGCGGTCGAAAGGCTCGCCGGTACGACCGTCAAACAATTCCACCTGGCCGCTCTCGTCGAGACCGGCCTTCTTGAGCATGAACGACACGTCCGCCTCGCGGGCTCCGTCGAACACCGGGGTGCCCATCGGAACGCCCGAAACGAGGTTGGAAGCGAGTTCCATCACCTGATCGTCGTCGCGGCTGTCGATATCGGCATCATAATGCTTGCCGTAAATGTCCTTCAGCTTGGTACGAACCAGGCCGACATCCTTGGTATCGATATCCTTGCCCTTGGCATGAATGTCTTCCAGCATCGCCCCGATCTGCTTGCCCAGGCCGCGTGCGGCCCAGCCCAGATGCGTTTCGAAAATCTGTCCGACGTTCATCCGGCTCGGCACGCCCAGCGGATTGAGCACGATGTCGGCATGCGTCCCGTCTTCCAGGAACGGCATGTCCTCGATCGGCAGGATGCGGCTGATGACGCCCTTGTTGCCGTGACGGCCAGCCATCTTGTCGCCCGGCTGCAGCTTGCGCTTCACCGCGACGAACACCTTGACCATCTTCAGGACGCCCGGGGGCAGCTCGTCGCCGCGCTCCAGCTTCTCGATACGATCGTCCAGCTTCGCCTTGATGACGCCTTCGGCATCGTCATATTGAGTCTTCACGGCTTCCAGATCGGCCTGGACCTTGTCGTCCTTGACCGCAAACTTCCACCATTCGTGGCGCTCGACGCTGTCCAGCATGTCGGCGTCGACGGCCGCACCCTTCTTGATGCCCTTGGGAGCCGCAGTGGCGGTCTGGCCCATCAGCATTTCGCGAAGGCGCGAATAGGTTGCGCGCTTCAGGATGGTGCGTTCGTCCTCGGCGTCCTTGCGGAGGCGATCCTTTTCTTCGGTCTGGATCGCGCGCGTACGGTCGTCGATATCGATGCCGTGACGGTTGAACACGCGGACCTCGACCACCGTGCCGGCGACGCCCGGGGGCAAACGCAGCGAGGTGTCGCGAACGTCCGACGCCTTTTCGCCGAAGATGGCGCGGAGAAGCTTTTCCTCCGGAGTCATCGGGCTTTCGCCCTTTGGCGTGATCTTGCCGCACAGGATGTCGCCGGGTTCTACTTCGGCGCCGATATAGACGATGCCCGCTTCGTCGAGGTTCCGAAGCGCTTCCTCGCCAACGTTCGGGATGTCGCGGGTGATATCCTCAGGCCCAAGCTTCGTATCGCGGGCCATCACTTCGAACTCTTCGATGTGGATCGAGGTAAAGACGTCGTCTTTCACGATCCGTTCGGAGATCAGGATGGAATCCTCGAAATTATAACCGTTCCAGGGCATGAACGCGACCAGCACGTTGCGGCCGAGCGCCAGTTCGCCGAACTCGGTCGAAGGACCATCGGCGATGACGTCGCCCGCATTGACCACGTCGCCCACCTTCACCAGCGGACGCTGGTTGATGCAGGTATTCTGGTTCGAACGCTGGAACTTCATGAGCGTGTAGATGTCGACGCCCGACTTGCCGGCTTCGACTTCGCCGGTGGCGCGGATGACGATACGGGTCGCATCGACCTGATCGACGATACCGCTGCGGCGGGCCGCGATGGCGGCGCCTGAATCGCGGGCCACCGTCTCTTCCATGCCGGTGCCGACGAACGGCGCCTCGGCGCGGACCAGGGGAACCGCCTGACGCTGCATGTTCGATCCCATCAGGGCGCGGTTGGCGTCATCGTTTTCCAGGAACGGAATGAGCGATGCGGCGACCGACACGAGCTGCTTGGGCGACACGTCCATCAAGGTGATCTGGTCGCGCGGCGCCATCAGGAATTCGCCCGCCTGACGGCTGGAGACGATTTCCTCGACGAAATGGCCAACCTTGTCGAGCTCGGCATTGGCTTGCGCGATGGTGTGCTTAACCTCTTCCATCGCCGACAGGTAAACGACGTCGTCGGTTACCTTGTGGTCGATCACCTTGCGGTACGGCGTTTCGATGAAGCCGTATTTGTTGACCCGGCTGAAGCTCGCGAGCGAGTTGATCAGGCCGATGTTCGGCCCTTCAGGAGTCTCGATCGGGCAGATGCGGCCATAATGGGTCGGGTGAACGTCACGGACTTCGAAGCCGGCGCGCTCACGCGTCAGACCACCGGGCCCGAGCGCCGAAACGCGGCGCTTGTGCGTCACTTCGGAAAGCGGGTTGGTCTGATCCATGAACTGCGAAAGCTGCGAGGAGCCGAAGAATTCACGAACGGCGGCCACGGCGGGTTTGGCGTTGATCAGGTCGTTCGGCATCACCGTCGATACGTCGACGGATGACATGCGCTCCTTCACGGCGCGCTCCATGCGGAGAAGACCGACGCGATACTGGTTTTCCAGCAATTCGCCGACCGAACGCACGCGGCGGTTGCCGAGATTGTCGATGTCGTCGATTTCGCCGCGGCCGTCCTTCAGGTCGACCAGGGTCTTCACGACGGCAAGGATATCTTCCTTGCGAAGCGTGGTGACCGTGTCCTCGACGTCGAGGTCGAGACGCATGTTGAGCTTGACCCGGCCCACGGCCGAAAGGTCGTAGCGCTCGGGGTCGAAGAACAGGCCAGCGAACAGGGCATCGGCGGTCTCGCGCGTCGGCGGCTCGCCGGGGCGCATGACGCGATAGATGTCGCTCAAGGCCTGGTCGCGATCCTCGGCCTTGTCGGCCTTCAGCGTGTTGCGCATCCAGGCGCCGGTGTTGACATGATCGATGTCGAGCAGCTCGAGGCGGTCGATGCCGGCCTTGTCGAGCTTTTCGAGATTTTCAGGGGTCACTTCGTCGCCGGCCTCGACATAGATCTCGCCAGTCTTGTCGTTGATCAGATCGAACGCTGAATAGCGGCCGAAAATCTCTTCGGTCGGAATGAGCAGCTCGGTCAGGCCATCCTTGGCGGCCTTGTTGGCGATACGCGGGCTGACCTTCTGGCCGGCCGGGAAAATGACTTCGCCCGACTTGCCGTCGACCACGTCGAACATCGGCTTTTGTCCGCGCCATTGTTCGGGCACGAACGGGATCTCCCATCCGCCCTTGCCACGGACGAATGCAACCGTCCTGTAGAATTCGTTGAGGATCTCCTCGCTGGTGAGACCCAGAGCATGGAGCAAAGCCGTGACCGGCAGCTTGCGCTTGCGGTCGATGCGGACGTTGACGATGTCCTTGGCGTCGAATTCGAAATCGAGCCACGAGCCGCGATAAGGAATTACGCGCGCTGCAAACAGATATTTGCCCGACGCATGGGTCTTGCCGCGGTCATGGTCGAACAGGACACCCGGCGAACGGTGCATCTGGCTGACGATCACGCGCTCGGTGCCATTGACGATGAACGTGCCGTTCTTCGTCATCAGCGGCATGTCGCCCATATAGACATCCTGCTCCTTGATATCGAGCACGGAACGGGTTTCGGTATCAGGATCGACCTCGAATACGATCAGGCGAAGCGTCACGCGCATCGGCGCGGCATAGGTCATTCCGCGCTGGCGGCACTCGTCCGTGTCATATTTGGGCTCTTCGAGCTCGTAATGAACGAAATCCAGCTCGGCGGTGCCGGCGAAATCGCGGATCGGGAAGACCGAGCGAAGCGTCTTTTCAAGGCCGGAAACATATCCGTCCTGGGGGCGCGAGCGAAGGAAATGCTCGTAGGATTCGCGCTGAACCTCGATCAGGTTCGGCATTTCCGAAACTTCGTGAATGTTGCCGAAGATCTTGCGGATGCGCTTGGACGCGGTTGACCGGGTCTCGGTCGCCGGAGCTGCCTTGGTCGCCATGAAAAAATTTCGCCTCGTCTGTAAAAACAGGTGCGCAGAAAACGCAAAAAGCCGCGCGTTCTCTTCGAGAAAACGGCAGCTTCAGCGTCTATGAAACCCCAACCAATCAATGCGTAGAGCGCGCTGCGCGACGGCGCGACCTGTTCCGAAGGGTTGTGGTGAGGGGCGCTATCTAGCGATTGGCCGGCGAAATGTAAAGGGGGGGAGGGCGCCTGAACCGGCAGAAAAGGTTCAGCTTCCGGGAGTCTCTACCGATTGGGGTCGTCGGCCGAGCCGCAGGATCGCCCGAAGCGCGCGCCTGGTGTAGATGATCAGGACGATCGCCAGTGCGAGAACGAGCAAAGCGACCACCAGGGCGGCCACCGGATTGAGGAAGGCCAAAGCGAGCAGGCCCCCCGTCGCGACATCTTCACCCGCCGATACCACGACATTGCTGACAGGTTCCGGGCTGGCATTGACCAGAGCGCGCGTACCCGCCTTCGCTCCGTGCGTCAGCAGCGCACCGCCTCCGCCGAGCAGGTAGGCGATCACCTGCCAGGCCGGATCACCCGCATCGACGATCGATAAAGCGAGCAAGGCGCCGCCAAGCGGTCGAATTACAGAATGTATGCTGTCCCAGGCGCTATCCAGCCAGGCCACCTTGTCGACGAAGAATTCGGCGATCAGGCCGATCAGGGCCGCACCCAGGACCCAGGGATTGGATAATGTGCCAAGCGCCTGCAGATGGCTGGGCAGATCGATCCAGCCGGTACGCATGGCAAGGCCGGTCACGAAGATACAAAGATATAGGCGCCAACCTGCGAGCAGGCTCACGCTGGCGGCAAGGCCGAGGATTTCGATCAATCCCATGCGTTGGAAGGTGGCACGGAATGATGCCGGGGGCAACGATCGGCCTAATAGCCCCGCGTTCGCAGCAACCCATTACGGGTGAGCCAGGGCTCATCCCGTCATGGGCGCCCCATCAGAAGCCGACCGAAACTCGTCCGTAGACGAAGCGGCCGTTGAAGCCGAACGGCGAGAAGCCGGTATAGGGCAGATAGACGAAATTCGCCGGATAGACGCCGCCGCCCGGACGGGCGCCGGTCGGCCGTCGATCGGGATAGACGTCGAACAGATTATTCGCGCCCACCGCCAGCTGTACCGTGTCCATCAGTTCGTAGCGAAGCTCCAGATCGGTGATCCATTTCGGGCTGAGCACCTGGTCGTCGGGGCCCAGCGCCGTCAGGCTGTTGGGATCGCTGGCCGGCACTGCCGCGTCCGGCGCCACTACTTTGCCGTAGCGCGTGGTGCGAGCCGTCAGGCCGAAATCACCAATGTCGCCATCGGCGCTGAACACGATCTTGTTCTTGGGCTGGCCGTCAGTGAAGCGGATGCCTTCGACCCGGCCGAACAGGACGATCCCCGGAATTGCGGCGAGCGGCCCGAGGTCATTCTTGCGCTCGTCGATCTTGGTCTCGTTGGAATTGAAGGCGCCGGTCAGGGTCCAATTGCCGTAGCTCGGATCGCCGAAGCGATAGCTGGCGATGACATCGAAGCCCTTTGTCGTGGTATCAAGGCCGTTGATGAAGAAGCGCGCCGCGCCGACGCTCTGGAATCCGTTGGCGTCCAGGATCGCCTTTACGGCGTCTCTCACCGCCTGGCTGCCCGTGCCGGCCGCGCCCAGATTTTCGGTCAAGACGATCCGGTCCTTGATCTCGATATTATAATAATCGGCGGTGACCGTCAGGCCGCGCATAGGATTCAGCACCAGACCGGCGCTCATGTTGACCGATTTTTCGGGTTCCAGATCTTTGGAGCCTAAAGCGCGGGCGACCGGGCTGTCGACCGGCACCGTGCTGATGTCGACTGGGAATCCACCAATGAAGTTGGTCGAAGTAGTCGTGAAAAATTGCTGGTGGAGGGACGGAGCGCGAAAGCCATTGGATATGGAGCCGCGGATCGCGATTCCTTCCACCGGTTCGTAGCGCGCGGCGAGCTTCCCGTTCACTGTGTCGCCGAAATCCGAATAATGTTCGTAGCGGCCCGCCGCGGTGACGGTGACGTTGTCGGCAACTTCCGCGTCGAGTTCGAGATAGGTCGACCAGCTGTGGCGATTTTCATCCGTAGCGCTTGAGGTGGGGAAACCGGGGAATCCCTGCGCTCCCACCAGGGCCTGCCGGCCCGGGAAGCTGCAAATGCCGGTTCCGGCGTTAAAGACTCCGATTTGCGCAGCGCAGTTCGCCGCATTGGTGGCGAATGAAGCGCGAAACAGCGGGCCGGCAGCGAAGGATTGCTGTTCGCCCGGACGGATGCCGAAATTCTCGCGCCGATATTCGACACCAGCCGCGACCGAGAGCGGGCCGGCGAAGCCGACCGCGAATTCACGCGAGAAATCGAGGTTCGCCAGCCATTGCCCGAAACGAAGGCCACCTGAATCGAAATTCGACTGGCTTTGCGGGCCGAACGACGTGTTGAGGCTGTTCCGGGTTTCGTAATCGAAGCTGTTATGCCCATAGCCGATCGAAAAATCGCTCTTCCATCCGGCGACCTCACCGCGGATACCGAGCGTTCCCGAATAATCCTCAAGATCGCTGCCGATGAAGGGGAGGAACCCGTCCGGCCGCAGCGGCACGAAATTGGAAGCGTTGGCGGACTGATTGGGCAGCAGGACCGAGAAATCGCGATTGTTGGCGGAGCCCGACTGGCGGTAATTGGCGGCGCTGAGGCCGTCGCGCTTGCCATAGGAGCCAAAGGCGTAAAGTTCGAATACTTCACCCACGGGCAGCCCGGAATTGACGAAGAAATTCCAATCCTCGGTCGCGGCATCGCCATAGATGAAGCTTAGCCGGTCGAAGGTCAGCTCGCGCGGGTCGAACGCCGCGGTCGGCCGGTTGTAATTGGGACGGACATCGTAGCCCGAACGGTTGGTGGCATTGCGGTCGCGATATTCGGCGGTCAGATTGACGAAGCCGGTGCCGATCGGAAGGCCCAAATTGGCGCCGATCGTCCAGATTTCTCCATCGCGTGCCTTGCGCTCTCCATCATAAGTGGCGGCGAGGACCCGACCGTCGGTGGGATCGAAGAAGGGCTGCCCGCCGGCATTGGCCTGCAGGCCGCTCAGTTCGCCCACGCCGTCCAGCGTCGTGATATATTTGCCGTATGTGGCGGTGGCGCGGCCGCCATGATCCGAAGTCTTGAGGCGGATATTGATCACGCCGGCAATGGCGTCGGACCCATATTGCGAGGAGGCGCCGTCGCGGAGCACTTCGATCCGCTCGATGGCGAGGGTCGGGATGAGATTCAGATCGACGGCCGCGCTGCCGCGTCCGATCGTGCCGTTGACGTTTATCAGCGAGGTGACGTGGCGCCTCTTGCCGTTGACGAGTACCAATGTCTGGTCCGGTGACAGACCGCGGAGAGTGGCCGGGCGGAGCACGTCGGTACCGTCGGCGATCGACGGCTGCGGGAAGTTGAACGAAGGCACCAACTGGTTGAGCAGCTTGTTGACTTCGGTCGTGCCACTATTGGTCAATGCCTCGCTGGAAAGCACATCGATCGGGACCGGGCTATCGGCGACGGTTCGGTCGCTCCGGCGCGTACCGGTGACGATGATCGTGTCCTGCGGCGCCACTTCTTCATTGGTGGTGCCTGGATCGTCGGCGGCCGCTACCTCGGCGGGCGGCGACTGATTTTGCGCGGCGGCCGGCATTGCCGTGAGCGCAAGAGAGGAGAGCGTCGTCAAAAGGAACGCGCGCGAAAGATTAGCCATTTTCAAAACCCCCAAAGTCGCAGCCCCCCGAGGCCACGTGTGGCGCATAGATTACGTGAAAATCAGTAAGATAGAAGCGGTTTCTTTAGGCGGGCGTCATGCGCGCCCGGAAGTCGCGCGCAGTCCGGATGCTCAGGTCATGCCGCCAACGAGAACTCGTCCCCGGTCAGAGCCGCCCCGAGCATGTTGTTAGGTGTTTAGTCCCGTTGTGTGGCGATACGGAGCGATCTTGAATTGAGCCGGGTCTTGTGTCCAGACGCGGGCGACATATTCGTAGGGTGTAAGGCCGCGGAGGGTCTTCAGCCGGCGACCGTG
>JACDEE010000003.1 GCA_013816585.1 Sphingosinicella sp.
TCAGCAAATTGAAGCACTTCCGCCGGATCTCCACGCGCTACGACAAGCTCGCCGACAACTTCCTCGCCATGGTCAAGCTCGCCTCAATGCGCCTGTGGTTGCGCGCTTATGAGTCTATGGCCTAGAAAAACAATCCGAAGACGCGCCTTATCGGTCGGCCTCAATCGCAGGACTTGCGGAACATCCATCGGCTGGCTCCAATTTATTCACCCTGTGACCACCCCCTGTCACTGCTTCGCGACAATGAGGTTGCGAGAATGGGGCGACCTCGCCGTATTTCCCCGCAGGACCCTGCCCTGACAGGAGTCCACCGGGCGCATCTATTCGGCTGAGTGAGGCATCTCCGAAGGCCCCGGGCGACCTCTCCTAGCGTGCATCAACTCAATGCAGAGCGCGAGAATCAGCATCGCAAACAAGGCGATGAATGACCCTAGTCCCTTGGCGATGTTACCCAACATGATGAGCTCCCTTCCGCTTCGGACCGACCGATAAGGGAAATGTGTGACGGTTCAGCGATCCGCAGGAGGGACAAGTCAGGGTGACCGTTCCCTTCAACCGTTTCGGCCAGGCTGCTGCGCAGCATTGTAATATTTCGCCGCTATCTGCCGGTCGTCGAGCGTGGGAGGTTCACGATGGTCCAGAGGGCGATTGAAGCAGGCCAGGAGCACCCCCCGGGATTTTCCAAGAAGACATTATCGAAATTGGACAAGGCGGTCGGTCCGTCCGGTGCGTTGCGCCGGAAGTATCGAACGATCTGGATATCCGACGTCCACCTTGGGACACGCGGATGCAATGATAAGCTCTTGCTGGATTTCCTCGACCATGTGGACAGCGACACGCTCTATCTGGTCGGGGATATTATCGACGGATGGAGGATGAAGAAGAGATATTATTGGCCAGAACGACATAATGCGATCGTCCGGCGCATCATGAAGCGCGCCAAACGCGGTACGGAAGTAATTTATATTCCCGGCAATCACGACGAGATGTTCCGCCAGTTTTCGGGAATGAATTTCGGCGGCGTCCGGATCAGAAAGAAGGCCGTGCACGTCACCGCTGACGGCAGGCGTTTATTGGTGTTGCATGGCGATGAATTCGATGCGGTGGTGATGGCGCACCGCTGGCTCGCCTTCGCCGGCGACGCTGCATACGAATTTTTGATGAAGATGAACTTCGTGGTCAACCATGTCCGCCGTCTGCTCGATCTCCCTTATTGGTCGCTTTCGCAGCATGCCAGGCACAAGGTAAAAAACGCTGTCGCCTTTATTTCCAGATTTGAAGAAACGGTCGCGCATGAAGCGCGATCGAAGAAGGTGGACGGGGTCATTTGCGGGCACATTCACACGGCCGAGGAGCGCGATTTTTGCGGGGTCACTTATTATAATGACGGGGATTGGGTTGAAAGTTGCACCGCTCTCGTCGAACATTTTAGCGGGCAAATGGAAATCCTGCATTGGCCCACCGAAATGGCGAAGCGCGACAAAGCCGAAACTCCAGCGCTCAGGGTCGCCGCCTGATGCGCATAGCGATCGTCACCGACGCCTGGCACCCGCAAGTCAACGGCGTGGTCCGAACGCTGGAAGCGGTGAGGGATCAGCTGCTGCTCAACGGGCATGACGTATCCATCATCTCGCCGGATCGCTTTCGCTCACTGCCCTGTCCAACCTATCCGGACATCCGACTTAGCTGCTCGCCCCACCGCGTCATCTGGCAACATCTGGAGGCGGCCGACCCCGATGCAGTTCATATTTCGACCGAGGGACCCTTGGGCGTGGCAGCGCGCAGATGGTGCCTCCGAAACGGATTTCCGTTCACGACCGCCTATCACACCCAATTTCCCGAATATCTTTCCAGGCGTACTGGTTTCCCCGCGAAGCTTTTCTGGCGCTACATTCAATGGTTTCACAGGCCGGCCCGGCGCATCCTCGTCGCCACTGAAACGCTGTCCCGTCAGCTTTGTGCCCAGGGCTTGGCGCAGACCAGTCTGTGGACGCGAGGGGTGGACCTAGCGAGCTTCCACCCAAACGTGCCGCCCCATCCAACGCTCGCCGCCCTGCCCCGGCCAATCCAATTGTATGTCGGCCGGGTAGCGGTCGAAAAGAATCTGGAGGCGTTTCTGTCCAGCGAGGTCGCGGGAAGCAAGGTCGTCATCGGCGACGGGCCGGAACTTGAGCGACTCAAGAAACTCTATCCACAGGCTCGCTTTCCGGGCGCGCTGACTGGGAGCGAGCTGGCTTCAGCCTACACCGCTGCCGACGTTTTTGTCTTTCCAAGCAGGACGGATACATTCGGTCTCGTGATCATCGAAGCGTTGGCAAGTGGCGTGCCGGTCGCCGCTTTTCCCGTTCCGGGGCCCGCAGACATTTTAACCGATGACCTGGGCGCCATGGACGAATGCCTTTCCAATGCGATCGAACGAGCACTCGCGAAGGATAAGTCCCCGTGCGCGGCCCACGCCGCAGGTTATAATTGGTCCGCAAGCGCACGGCAGTTTGAGGGTGCCCTTGTGTCCATGATGGGCTAAAATGCGCCTTTGGCCGGATTGATATTCGCCGAGTTCACTATCGTCGCGATAGGTTAAGGCGACTTTTTGACGTGATAGCGTTGCCAATCACAATCACCCCTCCAGCCGCGGAACGAACTCTTGCCCATAAGCGGTGCTCGCCGGCGACCAATACCAGATTCGCCTTGATGGCCCGGCCTGTTCGCTAATCAGGCACCGATAGAGGGGCGTGGCGGATGCGCCGTCCAGGAGTTCGACTGTCGAACCCGGCGGGGCGGCGATGTCAAAGATGATCCGCACCTTTGCTTCCACGCACATCGACCGTACAGTCGTATTCGATGTCAGCAGGTACAAGAAGCCTGAGCCTTCACCCGTCTGAGACCGAAGTCTCCCCAGACCTAGCAATCAGAGGGAGCTGAGGGGGTTTATCGCCCCTATGACATAGGAAGAAAATGGTGGGCGTGGCAAGGATTGAACTTGCGACCCCTGCGATGTCAACACAGTGCTCTACCACTGAGCTACACGCCCACTCGGCGGGGCTTTAGCGAGGGGTTCGGCGGCTTGCAACCCGCCAGGGCCTACAATCTTCCGTGCTGGTCCTCGGTCTGGAAAAGCCGGTCCACTTCGGCAACAAGATCGCGCAGATGAAAGGGCTTCGACAGCACTTTGGCGGTCGGGGCGGCCTTGCTCGCCTTCAGTGCCACAGCGGCGAAGCCGGTTATGAACATCACCCGCATATCCGGCGCGATTACCGCCGCCTGCTGGGCAAGCTCTATCCCGTCCATTTCGGGCATGACGATGTCAGTCAGGAGAAGGTCGAAGCTTTCCGATTCGAGCAGCGGAATCGCGGCGGTCCCGCGGTCCACGGCGGTCACGACATAGCCGACCCGTTCCAACGCCTTTGAGAGATAAAGGCGCATCGAATCGTCATCTTCTGCCAACAAAATCTTGGTCATCGCTCTCCGGAACGCTTGGGCGGCCATTTTGCACCGCCTATAGGCATCTTTAACCCGAAGCCCTTAACATTTTCCAGCCATAGCGGTGCTTTGGGGCGGCGAACGGCGCGGCAGAGCCACAGAGGGTTTTATTGCGGATTGCCGGGAACGACTTAGCCCCCTAACCTTGATATTCGCTGATGCCAGATTCCCCTGCTGAGCCGCCCTTCAGGCGCATCGGGCCCGAGGCTCCCGCCTCTCCGGTCGTCCTTTCGGTGCCGCATGCGGGCCGCCATTATTCCGATGCTTTGCTGCGCGCCTCGCGCCTGCCCCGCGAGAAACTGGAAATATTGGAAGACAGGCTGGTGGACCGCCTGATCTGGCGGGCCGTCGCTGCCGGGGCTTCGGCGATCGTTGCCAGCAGCCCGCGCGCCGAAATAGATTTGAACCGCGACGAGCGTGAGATCGACCCCAGTACAATAATCCCCCCACCCTCCTCCCGTTCGGTGCTGCAATCGCCGCGTACCAGGGGAGGTCTGGGCCTGATCCCGACGCGGATCGCCGGAGCCGGTTCGATCTGGCTACACCGCATTCCCCAGGATGAGGTCCGCCGCCGGATAGAGGAGGTGCACCGTCCCTATCATGCCGCGATCGCAGAGGCGCTGGAGCTGGCGCGGACGACCTTTGGAGTGGCGATCCTGCTGGATTGCCATTCGATGCCCACGAGGGACCCGGAAAATAGCGGCGAGGCTGCCCTGGTATTCGGCGACCGGCATGGAACTTCGATATCGGCCGACCTGCTGGACGCCGCACTGGCCGCGTCGCAGGCGGCCGGTTTCACCGCCGCCTGCAACAGCCCTTATGCCGGCGGCCATATCACCAGCCGCCACGGAGATCCCGCCACCGCCGTCCACGGCCTTCAGCTCGAAATCGACCGCGCGCTCTATCTGGATGGAGACCTCCGTTCGCCGGGCCCTGGGTTCAACCGGGTGGCAGAACTGATCGCGGCCATCGTTTTGGCGCTTGCCGACCGGGCTCTCGGTTCCAAATTCGCGATTGCGGCTGAATAGGTAAAAAAAGCCAGCCCGGGCATTTCGCACGAGCTGGCCAAGGTTCAGGGAGGAACGCCCAAAGGGCGTAACGCACCTCGCAAAGGGGGGGATGCGAGGTCGTCTTCCAAGAAATAGGAAGGGTCGAACGCTTTTCAAGAGCCACCGCAAGGGCTTAGCGCGGCCGCATTATCTGCCGCGGTAAAGCCAGGGCCCCATTCGCCCGATCAAGTGGCGATGCTCCTGCAGATGATGCTTCAGCGCCCCCGCCACGTGCAGCAGGATCAGGCCAATCATCAATTTGCCGAGCAGTTCATGCACCTCTTCCATGGTCTCGTGCATCGCATGGCTGCGGCTAACCGGAAGGGTACCGATTTCAAACAGGCCGAAAAAATCGATCGGGCGGTCGCTGGTCGATGAAAGCATCCATCCCGTGATTGGAATAGCGATCAGCAGCCCATAGAATAACCAATGAGTGATCCGCGCGAGCGTTGCTTCCCAGGGGCGGAGCACCGCATCGAACGGAGGCGGCCGGTGTCCCAGCCGCCAGAGGAGACGCGCCAGCGACAAGCCCAGCACGGTCACGCCGGTGGACTTGTGAATGAACATCATCCAGGCGCGCGCCGCCTTGCCGAAATCCTCGTGATAAAAGCCGAGGAAAATGTTTAGTACGGCCAGAGCGGCGATGGTCCAGTGGAACCACATGGCGACGCGCGAATAACGCATCGCGGATAGTCCGACCGGATCCCCCGCGCTTGCCATCGGCGCCTAGGCCTCGACGGTCTGGGGATTCTCCAGCGGCGCAGGAGTTGGACCCTTCCCCTGATCGAGCTGGCGAAGATAGAGTTCGCGGCTGAGCGGCAGGGAGAAAAGGTGCGCCATGACGAGCTGCAGAATGCCGTTCTGGTTGAATTTGCGCAGATCGTCGCCCCGCATTTCGCGGAACTTGGTTTCATCGACCATCTTGAAGCCGCGATAGATTGACGGCTGCGTCTGGTCGTTGAGCTGGATCGAAACCTCGCCGTCGATCAGCAGATCGGTCTTGTTCAATTCTTCCATGAAGGCGGCGGTGCGCTGGGCGCCCATTTCGAATTCTTCGCAGAATTTCATGATGGCCTCGGTGGTCTGACTAGGCTTGTCCCCGTCGAACAGCGGGTTACCCTCCTCGAAGTCGCCGAGCATATCGGTCGTCGGATCGAAGCACAGCGACAGGCTGTCCGCGCCCTGGTCAAGCCGCGCCAGCATGTAAGGGTAGCGTCGCAAATAAGCCGGCACGTAGGTCGGATTGAGAAGCACGCCCTTGTCGTCGACGAACACGTTGACGCCCTCATTCAGGCCCATCAGCGCCAGCGGGACGGGATTGTCGCCCAGCGAGAAGACGATCGGGAAGAAACGCTGCGCCGAAACGAACTCGTCGACGAGGATCGGAACCGCGTGAACCGTGGAGAGAAACGGCGCTTCCGAGGTAGTTCGGGTCTTCCACGTCGCGTGGGTCTGCGAGGAAAGGGGCTGCAGATCGTTATACAGGATCGGCAATTGATTCGCCGGCTGGCTGGCCATCATGGTCTCCGTAAGCTGTTGACAGGGGCGGAAAGAGCGCCCTTGATTTTCAGCGCCACCGTCTATGGGCCAAGCGGCCATTAGGCAAGCGGGACAAGTTTTCCGGGATTCATTATTCCATGCGGATCGAGCGCCTGCTTGATCGCCCGCATCGCTTGCAGCCGCGCCGAACCGCCCAGGCGGGCAAGTTCCTGAAGGCGCATCTGGCCAATACCATGTTCCGCCGAGATCGATCCCCCCGCCTGAGTGACCAGGTCATGCACGAACGAAATCACCCCCGGTGCGTCCTGCTTATGCCATTCCCCGCCAGAGCCGGCCGGCGCGCGAACGTTGAAATGAACATTGCCGTCGCCCAAATGCCCAAAGGCGATAACTCTCGTCCCGGGAAAACGGCTTTCCACCCTTTGCGTAGCGTCGCGGATGAAATCCGGCATGCCTGCCACTTCCACCGACAGATCATGCTTGGCGGCCGGACCGTCCTTCTGCTCGGCCTCGGAAATGGAATCGCGGATTCGCCAGAAGGCCTCCGCCTGGGCTTCGCTCACGGCAATTGTTGCATCTTGGATCAGGCCGACTTCCAGCGCCTGTCCCAGCGATCCGGCGAGCAGGTCTCCCGGGCCCGGCGCTCCTTCCGGCGCGACAGCCTCGATCAATATGTTCCACTCATGGGCCCCCGCGAGCGGAGCCCGCGTCCCCGGAATGTGGGTCAAAACCAGATCGAGCGCGGCGCGTGGGACGAGTTCGAAGCTTTCCACGGCGTCGCCGGTCTTTTCTTCCAGCCGGCGGAGGAGGGCCAGCGCCGCGGCTGGCGCGCTCACCCCCACCCACGCCACGGCGCGTTCGTGGATCGCCGGCACGAGCTTCAGGCCCGCGGCCGTCACCACTCCCACGGTCCCTTCCGCCCCGATCAATAATTGCCGAAGGTCATAGCCGCGATTGTCCTTCTTGAGCGGGGCAAGGCCCTCATAAAGGCTTCCATCGGGAAGCACCGCCTCGATCCCCATCACCAGCCCCCGCATCGTTCCGAAGCGGAGCACCTGCGTCCCGCCGGCATTGGTCGAAACCAGGCCTCCGATCGTCGCTGATCCCTTGGAACCCAAAGTGAGCGGAAAGCGCCTTTTCACAATGGCCGCGGCGTCGTGGAGATCGGCCAGGATCATCCCGGCCTCGCAAGTGGCGAGATTGTCCTCGGGTGACAGCGAACGCAGCCGGTTCATCCGGCGCATCGAAAGCAAAAGCGCATCGCCCTCTTCTCCCGGTGTCGCGCCCCCGACCATCGAGCTGTTGCCGCCCTGGGGAACGATCGGCACCCGAGCCTCAGCGCAGAGCCGCACGATATCGGCCACTTCGTGTGTAGCGGCCGGCGACAGCATGGCGGCAGCCGCGCCGTGATAGCGGCCGCGCCAATCGACCAGCCACGGGGCCATTTCACCCTCGTCGGCCGTGAAGCCCTTGGGGCCCAGAAGGGCGGACAGCTTTTCAAGCAATTGGGGCATGGGGTTGGACATGATACTGCGCGGCTATAAGCTCCGCGCCGGGGTCGGGGCAATTAGGGTGGGCGCAAATTAATCGCATGTTCAATCGCGATCACCGATGCATCGGCCAAATGGGTCTTTTGAAATGATATTTTGGGGAGCAGCGATATTGCTCGCCTCGATCGGCGCCGCGCAAGGTGAGCGGCCGGAGCCGGTGGAATATGCCCAGCTCGTCGTCAGGCAGCAGATCATTGTCCGCATGCCGGCCCGGCTAAAGCCCGGTGCTCCTTCCCCAAGGCAGGTGGAATGGAAGGAGGGCAAAGGACCCAAATGCGTTCCGGCTCGCTCCATAGCCGGCACCACGCTCCTGGGGCGCGACAGCGTCGATCTGATCCTCCGCAACAACAGCCGGATCCGCGCTAAGTTGGAAAATAGCTGCCCTGCACTCGATTATTATCAAGGTTTCTACATCAGCCCCAATCCTGACGGCATGATCTGCGCGGACCGCGACGCGATCAGGTCGCGGGTGGGCGGCCAGTGCGAAATCGAGCGGTTTCGATCGCTAAAGCCCGAGCCCGCAGACTGAGCTTCGCTTGACAATTCACTGTCCTTGGGCACAAGCCCAAAGCGAAGGCGGCCCGCATGGGCGCAAATTTTCCGGACCGTTAAATGACCTTTGCCGATGTCGGCCTCTCAGACGAATTGCTCCGCGCGGTAAACGAGTCGGGCTATAACGAGCCGACCCCTATTCAGCAGCAAGCGATCCCGTCGGTTCTGATGGGCCGCGACCTTATCGGGATCGCACAGACCGGAACAGGTAAGACCGCCGCCTTCGTGTTGCCGATGATCGACATATTGGGTGAAGGCCGCAGCCGCGCTCGCATGCCGCGTTCCCTGATCCTGGAGCCGACCCGCGAGCTTGCGGCCCAGGTCGCCGAGAATTTTGAGAAATACGGCAAATATCACAAGCTCAACAAGGCGCTGCTGATCGGCGGCACCAATATGAGCGATCAGATCAAGAAGCTGGAAAAGGGCGTCGACGTCCTGATTGCCACGCCCGGCCGGCTGATGGACCTGTTCGGGCGCGGGAAGATCATGCTCAACGGCTGCAACCTGCTGGTGATCGACGAGGCGGACCGGATGCTCGACATGGGGTTCATTCCCGATATCGAGGAAATCTGCACCAAATTGCCCGCCAACCGCCAGACCTTGCTCTTTTCGGCAACGATGCCGGGGCCGATCAAGAAGCTTGCCGACAAATTCCTTTCGAATCCCAAGACGATCGAGGTTTCTCGCCCCGCTTCTTCCAACGCGCTGATCGATCAGCGCGTCGTCCGGGTCGATGCCCGCAAGAAAAAGGAGGCGCTGACGCAGCTTCTCCGGGCCGAAAATGTTAAGAATGCGATCATCTTTTCGAACCGTAAGACCACGGTGCGCGAACTCGCCACCAGTCTGAAGCGCAGCGGCTTCGCGGTCGGCCAGATCCATGGCGACATGGAACAGCCGGAAAGGATCAGGGAACTCGAACGCTTCAAGGCGGAAGAGATCAATATCCTGGTCGCCTCCGATGTCGCCGCGCGCGGGCTCGACATCAAGGGTGTCAGCCACGTCTTCAATTTCGACGTGCCGTGGCAGCCCGACGATTATATCCACCGCATCGGCCGCACCGGCCGCGCGGGCGCCACCGGAGTGGCCATCACTCTCGTCACCAGCGCAGACGCCGATGCGATCGCCGCGATCGAGAAGTTGGGCGGAGGGGTCAGGATCCAGGCTTTGGGCGGGACCGCTGAAGCCGCGCCGCGCACAGAGCCTGCCGACGAAGCACCCGAAGGCGCCGCAAAGCCCGAAAAATCCGCCCGCAAGCCACGCGGCCGCAAGCCGAAGGCCGAGAAGGCCGAAGCGGTTGCCCAGCCAGAGCAATTCGAACGACCGGAGCGTTCGCGCAAAGCGCGCCCTGAACGGACGGAAGACCGGCCGGCGGATCGCAAGCCTGCTCAGGCCGAGACTGAGGAAGCGGCCGTGGCACAGGACGCCGATGAGGAATGGAACGGGCCGATCCCGTCCTTCCTGGGCGCCGGTTTCGGAGGCTAGTTTTTCAGCCGAGATGCCGTTCGAGCACCATCGAAGTTGAGACCGACGCCACCCCTGGAATTGCCGTGATCGCAGCGCGGCCCGCCTCTATCTCCGCGACATTCCTGCCGTCTACTCGGACCACCAGGTCGACCGGCCCGGTCACCGAATGGATCATTGAGATCGAGGGAATCCGCTTGAGTTTCGGGACAATCTGTTCGCATCTTTGTCCTGGATCGAAGGTCACCATCAGATAGGCCGTTTCGGGCGATCCTTCCGACCTCCCCTCAACGATCGTGAAGCCCGCAATCATGCCAGACGACTGAAGCTTGGCCAGCCGTTCCTGGGTGGCGCTTCGGGAAAGGTTGAGGTCGCGGGCGAGCGCCACGATCGGCCGGCGGGCGTCGCGCTTCAGCAGGTTGAGCAGCAATTTGTCGCGATCGTCCATATCGGCCCTCAAAACCGGCATAATGCCGGCGCTTTCCCGCATCATGCCCAATGAAACCGGCACAGGGAATGGCTAGCTACGCGAGAAAGGGAGAGACGATATGAATTTCGACATCGACAATGCCGTGTTGCTGCCAATCGACATGCAGGCCGCTTTCGACGGCGAATCCTGGCCGCGCCGCTGGAACAGCGAGGTGGATGCGAACGGCCTCGCGCTGCTGGATGCCTGGCGCGCGGCGTCCCGGCCGATCATTCATGTGAGGCACGATTCCGCGTCCCCCGCCTCCAGCCTGGCATTCGGCCAACCGGGAAACGCCTTCCGGCCCGGCTTTGGCCCGCTGGGAGATGAACCCTTGGTCTCCAAAAGCGTGAATTCGGCCTTCATCGGCACCGATCTGGAGCTTCGGCTGAAGCGCATCGGCGCCCGGCACGTCGTGGTTTTCGGCATTTCGACGGACATGTGCGTATCGACCACCGTCCGCACCGGCGCCAACCTTGGATGGGATATGATTTTGGTGCCGGAGGCGTGCGACTGTTTCGACCTGCCCGACGGCAAGGGCGGGATGATCAGCGCCGAAGACATTCAGGCGGCCCATGTGGCCACGTTGAGATTCGAATTCTGCCGGACCATGAAACTGGAGGAACTGGTCGGCCTTCGCACGGCCGCCTGAGCGATCAATCGGCCGCTTCGTCCCTGATCGATCGATATTGGCGGCGGAATTCATCGGCGAAGGAAGTTAGTCTCCCTTCACCGATCGCCGCCCTGAGGTCGGCCATCATGGCCTGGTAGAAATTGAGGTTATGCTCGGTCATCAGCATGGCGCCCAATATTTCCCCCGCCTTGATCAGATGGTGTAGATAAGCGCGGCTCCAGCCCGCGCAGGTGGGGCATGAGCAGGAAGGATCGAGCGGTCCCTTATCTTCGGCAAACCGCGCATTTTTGAGGTTGATGGGTCCTTGGCGCGTAAAGGCCTGCCCGGTGCGGCCCGAGCGCGTCGGAAGCACGCAATCGAACATGTCGATGCCCCGCTCGACCGCGCCGACAATATCGTCAGGCTTGCCGACGCCCATCAGGTAGCGCGGCCGGTCAGCGGGAAGCATTTCCACGGCGAAGTCCAGCACCCGGAACATTTCCTGCTGGTCTTCGCCCACCGCGAGGCCGCCCACCGCATAGCCGTCGAAGCCGATCTCGATCAGTTTCTGCGCCGAAACCTGGCGAAGGTCGGCATGCATCGATCCCTGCTGGATCCCGAACAGGGCCGATACCGATGCGTGGTCCAGGCCCGAATCGAAGCCGTCGCGCGAGCGTTTGGCCCAACGCATCGACCGTTCCATCGAAGACGCCGCCTCGTCGCGCGTGGCGGGAAACGGGGTGCATTCGTCGAACGCCATGACGATGTCGGATCCGAGCAGGCGCTGTATCTCCATCGACCGTTCGGGCGTCAACATATGCGCCGATCCGTCGAGATGGCTTTTGAAGCCGACCCCCTCCTCACTCATCTTGCGAAGTTCCGACAGGCTCATGACCTGGTAGCCGCCGCTATCGGTCAGGATCGGGCCGTCCCAGCCCATGAAAGCATGCAACCCGCCAAGGCGCGCCACCCGCTCCGCGCCGGGCCGAAGCATCAGATGATAGGTATTGCCAAGGATGATGTCCGCGCCGCTCGCCCGGACACCCTGCGGCTTCATCGCCTTCACCGTTGCGGCCGTTCCTACCGGCATGAAAGCCGGCGTACGAATGTCGCCACGCTTCATCGACAGCAAACCGGTACGTGCGGCGCCGTCTGTGGCGGCGATCGAAAAGGAAAAGCGCTGGCGTTCCGGCATAAGCGGGACTTAGCGCGTCACCTGCCGAGCGCAAGCCCGTGCGCGGGGCAGCCTCTAGCGCTGAGGAAGCAGCAGGCTGGAATCCCCATAGGAATAGAAACGATAGCCATTGGCAATGGCGTGGGCATAGGCCGCCTGCATGGTCTCGCGGGCCATCAGCGCCGAAACCAGCATGAACAGGGTCGATCGCGGCAGGTGGAAATTGGTGAGAAGGCCGTCAATCACCCGAAAACGATAGCCCGGCGTGATGAAGATGGCGGTATCTCCTTCGAAGGCGTGGATAATATTGTCTTCATCCGCGGAGCTTTCGAGCAAGCGCAGCGAAGTAGTGCCGATGGAGATCAGGCGGCCACCCCGCGCTCGCGCTTCGTTCAGCCGAGCCGCGGTCGCGGCATCGATCCGCCCCCATTCGCTGTGCATGACGTGGTCGTCCGTATCTTCCGCCTTGACCGGCAGGAAGGTGCCGGCGCCCACATGCAAGGTCAGCGTCTCATGACCGACACCGGCCGCCTCCAGGGCCTGCATCAGTTCCGGCGTGAAATGCAGAGCAGCGGTGGGAGCGGCGACGGCCCCTTTTTCGCGCGCAAACATCGTCTGATAGTCGCCGGCGTCGCGTTCGTCGGTCGGGCGCCTAGCCGCTATATAAGGGGGAAGCGGCATCCTGCCCGCTTTTTCCAGAAGCGTTTCGACCGGCTCGTCGCCTTCGAAGCGGAGCAGGAAGCTGCCATCGGCGTTCCGCTCCGAAGCGAAAGCGGCGACGCCTTGTCCAAAATCGATCCGGTCGCCCTCGCGTAGCCTTTTGGCGTTGCGGATGAACGCCCGCCAGGCGCGCAGCCCTTCGCGCTTGTGCAAGGTGGCGCCGATCTTGGCATCGCCCCGCTTGCCCTCAAGCTGTGCCGGGATGACCCGCGTGTCGTTGAATATCAGAATGTCCCCCGCTCGGAGCAGGCCCGGCAGGTCGCCGACCTTATGGTCGCCGAGGCGCGAGCCCTCGACCTGAAGCAACCGCGCGCTATCGCGCGGGGAGGCAGGCCTCAGCGCAATATTTTCGGGCGGAAGGTCGAAATCAAATAGGTCGACGCGCATCGAACCGGCTTAACGGGGCGGGGCGGCTTCCGCGCGTTCGGGCGCGGCGATCTGGAGGTCGGGAACCGTCGGAGCGACAGGAGCCTGCACTGCATTGGCGGCCGCTATTTCGGCAGTGCTCATCGGCGGGACATTGTCCGACCCAAGCGACGCCCGGACGATTCGCGAAGGACTGGCCGGCGGCTCGCCGCGTTCGATCAAATCGACAAAGTTCATGCCGCTGATCACACGGCCGAACGGCGTGTAATGATGGTCGAGCGACAGGCGCGGGCCGAACAGGATGAAGAACTGGCTGTTGGCGCTATTTTCTTCGTCTGCGCGGGCCGCGGAGACCGTGCCGCGGACGTGCGGGAGAATATTGAATTCGGCGGCAAGGTCGGGAAGTTGCGATCCGCCCGTACCGGTGCCGGTGGGATCACCCGTCTGCGCCATGAATCCTTCGATCACGCGGTGAAAGACATGGCCATTGTAGAAACCCTGCCGGGTAAGCGTCTTGATACGTTCCACATGATTGGGGGCGATGTCGGGCCGCAACTGGATGCTGACGCGGCCGCCCGTGGAAAGATCAAGATTCCAGATATTTTCGGGGACTGCAGGCGGAGGTACGACCGGCGACACAATAGGGGGCGTTTGCGCAGCCACGGCGCCCGCAAACAACAACCCCGTGACAAGCGTGAATAACGACTTCAAATACATGTCTATCCCCAACCGATTTCCGACCTGTTAGCGGCTGACCCCTGCCGCCACTAGCATGAATGGATCATGAGCCTTTGCGGCCCGTCTCTTCCACTCTCTGCTTCACTTCCGCCGCGACGGCGGGCGTGACGAATTTATGTATGTCTCCGCCGTAGACCGCGATTTCCTTGACCAGCCGCGAAGCGATGGGCTGCAACGACACGTCCGCCATCAGGAAGACCGTTTCGATCCGATCGTTCAATTGCTGGTTCATTCCCGCCATCTGATATTCATATTCGAAGTCCGCGACGGCTCGCAGACCCCGAAGGATCATCGCGGCGCCTTCGCGTTCCGCAAAATCCATCAGCAGAGAATCGAACGAGACGACCTTTATCTTGCCGTCGCCGCAATCCTTGACCTCGCGCCGCACCATCGCCATCCGCTCGTCAATGCTGAACATCGGAGATTTGGACGGATTGGTGGTGACCCCGATCACCAGCCGGTCGACGAGATGCGCGCCGCGGCGGATGATATCCATATGCCCAAGAGTGATCGGATCGAAGGTCCCCGGATAGACGCCGGTACGTGTCATGGCTTTCCCCCGTCAGCGTCGATGATCGACAGGCTTATCAATGATCGCGCTCGGCCGCAAAGCGCGCGATGGCGCGAAGCAGATCGGCTTCGGGGCCAAAGTGCTGCAAATGCTCCACCGCCTGCATGGCCAGCAGATCGGCCTGCTGCCTGGCTCGATCCGGCCCTACCAGCGAGACGAAGGTCTCCTTGCCCCGCACTCCGTCCTTGCCCACGCGCTTTCCGGTCTTCGCCTCTTCGCCTTCCGCATCGAGCAGGTCGTCGGCGATCTGGAAGGCAAGGCCAAGGTCGCGCGCAAAGCCGCGAAGGCGGGTCCTGCCATCGGCCGGAATGCGGCCCATAATGGCTGCCGCCTCGAGGCAGAAGCCGATCAAGGCGCCCGTTTTCAGCTGCTGCAGGCGCGTGATCGAAGCGATGTCGAGCGTCGCCTCCTCCGCCATTAGATCCATCATCTGCCCGCCGGCCATTCCGGAAGGGCCGGCGGCGCGGGCAAGCTCGGCGATCAGTTCGGCTCGAACGGAGGGATCTTCATGGGTCGCGCCGTCCGCCAGCACCTCGAAGGCTAACGCATGAAGGGAATCGCCCGCAAGAATAGCCGTGGCCTCATCGAACGCCCGGTGGACCGTGGGTTTTCCGCGCCTCAGATCGTCATCGTCCATGCAGGGCAGATCATCGTGGATCAGCGAATAAACGTGGATGCATTCGACCGCGAGCCCAACGCGCAGCGCGCGGTCGCGATCGACATTGAAAAGGCCGCAGGCCGCGACCACCAGCAGAGGCCGGAGTCGCTTGCCCCCGCCGATCGCGGCGTGGCGCATGGCTTCGTAGAGCCGCGCGCGGGAATCCGGCGGGGCCGACAGCAAGGCATCGAACAGCCGATCGATATCGTCGCCAATCTGCCCCATGGACAGTGGAAGGCTGGCGGACACGTCCACCCTCGCCTCAATCGCCGTCAAAGGGGGCCGTACCGCCTGGCTGTCCATCGCGGCCAAGCTGGATCTTTTCGATCCGAACCTGTGCAGCCTGCAGCCTTGCCTCGCATTGCTGTTTCAGTCGGTCGCCTTCGCTGTAAAGGTCGATAGATTCGTCGAGCGACGCCTCCCCGCTCTCGAGCTTTCGGACGATTTCCTCGAGCCGCTTCAACGCGGCCTCGAATGACAGTTGTTGAATATTTTCAGGCAAATCGGACATGCGGCAAGCATTGGCCCCGACCATGGCGAGGGTCAAGCGGCCAGGAAGCCTGTCAGCGCGCTATCCGGCGATTCACAATTCAGGCGCGTGCTTTCGCCCGTTCCTCCGCCTGCAATTCCTTGCGGCTCAATTTGCCGATCATGGTTTTAGGCAGGCTGTCGCGAATTTCGACCGCGATCACACGCTCATGCTTACCCAATTTTGCGTTCAGCCAGCGCATCAGTTCGTCCTCGCCGGCCGCCAAGCCCTCGGCAAGGGTCACGAACGCCTTTGGCCGCTCGCCAGCATAGGCGTCGGGAATTCCGATGACGAGCGCCTCTTTCACGGCGTCATGGCCATAAAGCAGATGTTCGATCTGGCTTGGAAACACCTTGAATCCCCCGACCGCGATCATGTCCTTCAGCCGGTCGACAATGACGATATAGCCATCCTCGTCGATCAGGCCGACATCGCCGGTACGAAGCCAGCCATTTATGAAAGTCTCCCCGTCCGCCTCGGGCCGGTTCCAATAACCCTTCATCACCTGGGGCCCTGAAACGATCAACTCTCCTGGGTCGCCCGTCGGTGGAGGGCGTGTCGGATCCCCCTTGTCGACCAATTTCACCTGGGTCGCGGGAAGCGGCTGGCCGATGGTTCCGGTCTTGTCGAGGCCCTCATAGGGATTGGTCGAAACGACTCCCGAACTTTCGGTCAGGCCATATCCCTCGACAAGTTTGGCGCCGGTCCGCTCCTCAAATCTTTGCTTGAGCTCCTGCGGCATCGGCGCGCCGCCGGATATGCAGACGCGCAAGCTGGTAAAATCGGTTTTCGCGATTCCGGGATGATCGAGCAACGCCTGGTACATGGTCGGCACGCCCGGCATCGAAGTGGCCCTGGTCCGCTCGATTGCCGCGAGCGTCTGTGTCGCATCGAACCTGGGCAGCATCACGATTTCCCCGCCGCGCCGAACCGTCCGGTTGAGGACGCAGGTGTTGGCAAAGACATGGAACATCGGCAGCACGCCCATGATTCTGTCCTCGGCCTCCGGATGCGGATCCAGCGCATCCACCTGACGCGCATTGGCGGTGAGATTTTGGTGCGTCAGCATCGCCCCCTTGGGGATGCCGGTCGTTCCGCCGGTATATTGGATCAAGGCGACATCCTTCACCGGGTCGATCTCGACCCGGGCCGGCCGCGCATCATCCGCGATCAGGCCTGAAAAGGAGGTGACCCTGGAATCGTCCGGCCGGGCGACGATGTCGCGCGACTTCAGTAGGCGGTAGAGGACCGACTTGGCCGGCGGCAGCGCTCCGGCGATCGATCCGACGATCAACCGCTCGAGGCTTGAATTTTCCAGGACTTCCAGCGCGGTCGGGAGCAACGCCTTGGCCGAAAGGGTGAAAAGGATGCGCGTGCCGCTATCTTCGACCTGCGCCTCCAGCTCCTCCGCCGTATAAAGCGGGGAAAAATTGACCACCGTCGCCCCGGCGCGAAGCCCGCCATAATAAGCGGCGACATAATGCGGCACATTGGGAAGAAAGAGGCCTACCCGATCCCCCTTTTTCACTCCCATCCGGGCAAGACCCGCCGCTACGCGTTCGACGCCGTGCAAGGTCTCCGCATAACTATATTTTCGCCCCATGAAATCGATCAACCAGGCATCAGGCGTGCGCCTCGCGGTCTGTTCGAACATGTCCGGCAGGCTAAGCGGCGGATAATCCTGATCCCAGGAGTTTGGATGCTGATAGGCCTTGCGCCAAATATCTACCGGATCGGACATTACGTTCACGTAAAGCGCGCGCGCCCGGGCCGCAAGATCAACAGGCGCGGTACCAGTGGACTCCGCTTTGCACCTCGCGAACCGCTTTTCCCTCGACTTCCAAATGTCTCAAATGCGCCAGGGCCTCTCCGGTCGCGAGCCCGATAACGCTGTCGTCGATCTTGCGCCCGAACAGTATCGGAAAACAGTCCACGGCGCGCCGTGGATCGACGAGGTGCGCGTGGAGCGCGTCCAGCCGGCCGCGATGACCTTCATCGAGCGCGTCCAGCCGGGCATGAAGCCCGTTGAACGGCTCCCCATGAGAAGGAAGCACCAGCAGGCTGTCGGGGAGCGATTTCAATTTGGCGATGGAAGAAAGCCAGTCGCCGAGTGGATCCGCCTCGGGCTCGCTAAGGCTCAGAGATACGTTGGACGTGATCCGCGGCAGCACCTGGTCCCCCGCGATCATCATTCCGCCCGCGTCGTCGATCAGGCAGGCATGTTCGGGGCAATGGCCATTACCCACTAATATTCGCCACTCACGGCGGCCGATGCCAATCCTGTCGCCGTCCCGCATCCGGACGAAGCTCACCGGCACGGGACTGACCAGGGAGGAGAAGCGCCCCCATCCCCTGGCCGCCTCGGCCTCGATCCTTGCCTCGTCCCAACCCGCCGCGCGCCAATAGCGAAAGGCCTCGGGCGGCGGCGCATCGCGTATGTCGGCGGTCAGCATCCGCGCAAAGAGCCACTCTTCGCGCGTCATCCAAAGCGGGACCTGGAAGCGCGCGGTCAGCCAGCCGGCCAGACCAATATGGTCCGGGTGGAAATGGGTGCAGATGATGCGAGTGACGGTTTTTCCGGCCAATGGACCGGCGAACAAAGCTTCCCAGGCTTCCCTGGAAGGAGCGATATCAAGACCGGTGTCGACCAGCGCGATGCCGCCATCGACCTCGGAATCGTCCTCCAGGACCCAGACATTGATATGCTTCAGCGACCCCGGCACGGGAAGGCGTGCCCAGCCAAGGCCATTGCCAAGCTGGATCAGCTCGCCTGCCTCCGGGCCATTTCGTCCCAGCGGATAAGTCAGCCCCTTATGGCTATAGGCCTCCCCGCCTTGATCGGCGAGCGAGGCATCCGGGGCCGGCGGGTCAGCGCTTGAAGGGATCGACAAAGTCCGGTTCGGAGGGCGCGCTGACTATCTCGCCCTCGGCCTCCGCCTGTTCGGCGGCGAGTGCGGCTTCCGCCTCGCGGGCATGGGCCTCGCGCTCCGCGCGAAGTTCGGTGATCAACGCCTCACGATCTTCCGAAAGCGTCGCGTCCTGCTGGATCTGTTCGATACCCGCGGCCTTGGCCGCCTTGGCAACGATCGCATCCAGTTCGCGCTGGGTGGTGAGGCCCAGGGTAACCGGGTCCTTGGGCTGGATATTGGCGATGTTCCAATGGGTCCGGTCGCGGATCGCCGCGATGGTCGTGCGCGTGGTACCGATCAGCTTCGAAATCTGTCCGTCACTGATTTCCGGATGGTTGCGGATGATCCAGGCGATGCCGTCCGGCTTGTCCTGCCGCTTGGAAACCGGGGTGTAGCGCGGCCCTTTGGTGCGGCGGACCTCGTCAATCTCCTTCTGCATCAGGAGCCTGTATTCGGGATCTTTCTGGCCGCGCTCGATCTCTTCCATCGTCAGCTCGCCGGCGCGAAGCGGATCGCGGCCGGTAAGTTTGGTCGCGGCGGTGTCGTCGGCGATCGCCTGGACTTCCAGGATATGCAATCCGCAGAAGGCAGCGATCTGTTCAAAGGTGAGGGCGCTATTGTCGACCAGCCAGGAAGCGGTCGCGTGGGGCATGAGCGGCTGGGCCACCGATATTCTCCAGAAATGAAAGGGCCGCCCCTCACGGAGCGGCCGAACGATGGTGGTTCATTAATCCACACGGTCGTCGGGGGCAAGCCGATTGAGGACGATCACTCCCCCTCCCCAATAAAGTGAAAGTGCGGCGCCCTATTTCTGCTTATTCTTCACTTTGCCATATTCTGCCTAAAATCGGCCCCGAAACGAAGCGCACGGAGGGAGCGAGCAAAGGGGGAATGTAAAAAATGAAGTCCATAATCACCGCGGCGCTGGTCGCCTCTCAGATTGCCGCCGCAGCAACGCCCGCCATGGCCGCCACCATCGAAGATCATCAAATGGCGAGCCAGCGGAGCATCGGGGGGTTCGCTGGGGCGAGATTCAGAATGCCGCTCGGCGCAAAGGAGAAGAAGCCCGAGATCGGCTTCGCGCTCACCACTATCCAGCGCAATGGGCCCAGCGGAACCATGCGCTTCTCGCAAGGAGTCGAATTGGGCGTTTCCGGCAACGGAACGGCGGGCTTTTCTATTGCCGGCCGGCTATTGCGCCCCCAGTCGGCGACATTGGTGTCCCGCCCCGGAGAAGCTCCCAAGGGGCAAAAAGCAGGCGTCTCTACGATAGGCTGGGTATTGATTGGGGTCGGTACGCTTGCCGTCCTCGCGGTTGGCGCCCTGGTGATCTGCCAGGAAACCAATTGCACCAATTCAGACTAGGCAATCCTGCTAGCCGGCGATTTTGATATGTCCTGGCTGGGAGGCGACGCGTTCCAGCCAGGATCGCACGTTGGGAAAGGCGGCAAGGTGGAGCCCGCCTTCTTCCGCCATATTTGTATAAGGATAAAGAGCGATATCGGCCAAGGTAAGCCGGCCGCCGACGAAGAAATCGTGGGTTTCCAGATGCTCGTCCATCAACTTCAGGGCAGCGTATCCGGCTTCCGACTTGCCCGGTAGCTGCATCCGTTGCGCGTCGGTCAGTTGCGCCTCCCCGACATAGGCAAGCCAATAGCGCAAAGTCGCGACATTGGGCTCATGGCTATATTGTTCGAAGAACATCCAGCGCAGCATGTCCGCGCGGCCGAAGCGGTCGGCGGGGATCAAATCCGATCCGTCGGCGAGATAGAAACAGGCCGCATTGCTTTCGGGAATGAAGCGGTCCCCCAGCTGAAGCACCGGTATTCGCCCATTGGCGTTCACTCGGGCCAGGAATACGGGAGTGCGCGTTTCGCCCTTCAATATATCATATTCGCGTCGCTCCAGTTCCGCCCCGAGATGCGCGGCGACCAGCCTGATCTTGTAGCAATTGCCTGACGGCGAATATTCGTGAAGCACCAGTTTCTCGGTCATTCTACCTCCAGGACGATCTTCCCGACATGGTCTCCGCTCTCCATTCGGTGGTGGGCCTCCGCCGCCTGTTCGAGACGGAAGACGCTGTCAATTATGGGCTTCAGGCGCCCGGCCTCGACATGAGGCCAGACCCTTTCCCTTATCGCGTCGCGCGCCGCGGTTTTGAACTCAGACGAGCGAGCACGGAGCGTCGAACCGGTCAGCACCAGTCGTTTGGCCATGAGGCTCCAGACGGATATCTCGGCAGTGGCGCCGCGCTGCACGGCGATCGAAACATGCCGCCCTTCTTCGGCAAGGCAGGCAAGGTTGCGGGGCAGATAATCGCCGCCCACCATGTCGAGGACGATATCCACCCCTCTGCCATTGGTTATCCGCTTCACTTCCGGGACAAAATCCAGGGCGCGGTAATTGACCGCCTGCTCGGCCCCGATCTCCAGCGCCTTAGCGCATTTTTTTTCCGAACCGGCGGTTACGATCATGTGCAGGCCAAACAGCTTCCCCAGTTGGATCGCCATCGTGCCAATCCCGCCGGTGCCACCATGAACCAGCACCCATTCCCCGCGCGCCGCGCCGGCGCGGTCGAACAAATTGGTCCAGACGGTGAATAAGGTTTCGGGAAGGGCGGCCGCCTCAATCTGAGTCAAAGCGGGCGGGACAATCAGGCATTGTCCGGCGGGGGCGGCACAATAAGGCGCATAGCCGCCGCCCGCGACCAGGGCGCAAACCCGCTGGCCGACCAGCGAGGCGTCGGCCCCCTTTCCTGCCGCGACGATCGTACCGGCAATTTCCAGGCCGAGGATCGAGGGCGCGCCGGGCGGGGGCGGATACGCGCCGAGACGCTGCATCACGTCGGGCCGGTTCACGCCGGCCGCAGATACCTTGATCAGATACTCACCGGATCCGGCGGTGGGCACGGGGCGCTCCACGGGCCTAAGAACCTCAGGACCTCCGGCTTCCTCGGCGTCGATTGCGATCATGATCGCCGGAATGTTGGTCATTGGGTCACATTTTCCCTTGTTCCGGGCCATATTGTCCGGACGGCGTTGACACAAGCGCGCCTCCGATAGACCTTAGTGGGCATGGATCTGGACGAACTCTTTCCGGACAAGCCTGGTGACCCGCTCAAACTGCTCGTCAAACAGGATCTCGACCCGCTTTCGGTCGATGAACTTCACGCCCGGATCGAGGCGCTGGAACAGGAAATAAAGCGCGTGAAGGCCAAGCTGGATGCCTCGGTTAATTTCAGGGCAAGTGCCGATGAGCTATTCAAGAAGTGAAGTCCGGGCGGCTCTATTCTGGGGGCAAAAGCATGTTTTCCCCAGATATTTCCTTCCCCCGCTTGATGATCGGCGATCGAGGTCCGACATTGAGTCCAAGACGCCCGTCAAGTCTTTGAAGCGGGCAGCAAGGAGCTACGATGCCGTCATTTGCCCGCGAACTCGAACAAACGCTGCATACGGCCCTGTCCGAAGCGAGCGGCCGTAGGCACGAATATGCAACCCTGGAGCATTTGCTGCTCGCATTGATCGAGGACGTCCACGCTTCCAAGGTCATGCAGGCCTGCGGAGTCGACCTGGACGATCTGCGCGAAGCCGTCCATCTCTATCTCGACAATGAGCTGGAAGCGTTGAAGGTCGAAGCGACCACCGATCCCTCGCCCACCAGCGGTTTCCAGCGGGTGGTTCAGCGCGCCATCCTGCATGTCCAATCGTCGGGCCGGGACGAGGTTACTGGAGCCAATGTTCTGGTCGCGCTCTTTTCCGAGCGCGAAAGCTATGCCGTCTATTTCCTGCAGCAGCAGGATATGAGTCGGCTCGATGCGGTAAGCTATATCAGCCACGGCGTGGGCAAGGGCGAAACCTCTTCCGAGATACCGGAGGTCAAGGGGGCCGAGGAAACGCAGAAAGACGATGGAAAGAAAAAGTCCGAATCGGCGCTCAAGCAATTCACCGTCAATCTGAACGAAAAGGCGCAGGACGGCCGCGTCGATCCCTTGATCGGCCGAGGACCTGAAGTCGACCGTACTATCCAGATCCTCTGCCGCCGATCCAAGAACAATCCGCTCTATGTCGGCGATCCCGGCGTCGGCAAGACCGCCATCGCCGAGGGCCTCGCCCGCAAGATCATCGAGGGCGACGTGCCCGACGTGCTGAAACCGGCGGTGATCTATTCGCTCGACATGGGCTCGCTGCTGGCCGGCACCCGGTATCGCGGCGATTTCGAGGAGCGTCTGAAGGCGGTGGTGAACGAGCTGGAGAAGCTCCCCCACGCCATCCTTTTCATCGACGAGATCCACACGGTGATCGGCGCCGGCGCGACTTCGGGCGGAGCGATGGACGCTTCGAACCTTTTGAAGCCCGCGCTTTCAGGCGGCACGATCCGGTGCATCGGTTCGACCACCTACAAGGAGTTCCGTAACCATTTCGAGAAGGATCGGGCGCTGCTCCGTCGCTTCCAGAAGATCGACGTCAACGAGCCGACGGTGGAGGATACTATCAAGATCCTCGCCGGGCTCCGCTCCGCATTCGAGCAGCATCACAATGTGAAATATACGCCCGATGCGATCAAATCGGCGGTCGAGCTTTCCGCGCGCTACATCAACGACCGCAAGCTGCCGGACAAGGCGATCGACGTGATCGACGAAGTCGGCGCCATGCAGATGCTGGTCGTCCCCTCGAAGCGCAAGAAGACGATCACATCCAAGGAAATCGAAGCGGTAATTTCGACCATGGCGCGTATTCCGGCAAAAAGCGTATCGAGCGACGACAAGAAAGCGCTGGAGCATCTGGGCCGTGATCTGAAGCGCGTCGTATTTGGTCAGGATGCTGCGATCGATCGACTTGCCTCGGCCATCAAACTGAGCCGCGCGGGCCTGCGTGACCCCGACAAGCCGATCGGCAATTATCTCTTTTCCGGCCCCACGGGCGTCGGCAAGACCGAGGTCGCCCGCCAGCTTGCGTCGATCATGGGCATTCCGCTGCAGCGGTTCGACATGTCCGAATATATGGAACGCCATTCGGTCAGCCGACTAATCGGTGCCCCTCCGGGTTATGTTGGCTACGACCAGGGTGGTCTGCTTACCGACGCGGTCGATCAGCATCCGCACTCGGTGCTTCTGCTGGACGAGATCGAAAAGGCGCATCCGGACCTGTTCAACATTTTGTTGCAGGTAATGGATAATGGGAAGCTCACCGATCATCACGGCAAGACGGTCGATTTCCGCAACGTCGTGCTGATCATGACCACCAATGCCGGTGCGTCGGACATGGCGCGCGAGGGAATCGGCTTCGGCGCGCTGACTCGCGAAGGCGAGGACGAGGAAGCGATCAAGCGGATGTTCACTCCGGAATTCCGCAACCGCCTCGATGCGATCGTGCCGTTCGGCTATCTCCCGCCCGAAGTCGTGGCGCGCGTGGTGGACAAGTTCATTCTTCAGCTTGAACTGCAATTGGCGGATCGTAACGTCCATATCAGCCTGGACGATGAATCGAAGAAATGGCTGACCGATCGGGGCTATGACAAGCTTTACGGCGCGCGGCCGATGGGCCGCCTTATCCAGGAAAAGATCAAGCAGCCGCTGGCTGAAGAGCTCCTGTTCGGGAAGCTGGCCCATGGCGGCGAGGTGAAGGTCAGGATCAAGGACAATGCGCTCGCTTTCGAAGTGATCGGCGCTCCGCCCAAGGCCTCCAAGAGGAAAAAGGTCGGCAAGGCCAAAGAAGAGCCCGAACAACAGACATGAGGCCCGAGGCCCCCTTCCGACGGAAGGGGGCCTTTCTAGTAGAGCGCCCGGGAGCTACGGTGCGTCAGAGCAATTGGAGTAGATCATGACCGCCGGCGCCCTTACTTTCTATACCAACCCGATGTCCCGCGGCCGGATAGCCCGCTGGATGCTCCAGGAAGTGGGCGAACCCTATGAGACAGTGGTGCTGGATTATGGGACGACCATGAAAAGCCCGGAATATCTTGCGATAAACCCGATGGGCAAGGTGCCGGCGATCAGACATGGCGACACGATCGTCACCGAAGGCGGCGCCATTTGCGCCTATCTTGCGGATATGTTCCCCGCGGCAGGCCTCGCGCCCGCGCACGGCGATCCCCGACGCGGCGCTTATTATCGCTGGATGTTCTTCGCCGCCGGCCCGGTCGAGGCGAGCATCACCGGCAAGGCGCTGGGCCTGCTGGCTCCCGAGGACAAGAAAGCGACCGCCGGCTACGGCACGTTCGAAGAAACGATGAATGCGGCCGAAAAAGCGGTGTCGCAGGGCGAATATATTTGTGGGGACTTGTTCACCGCGGCCGATGTCTATTTCGGGTCGCAAATCGGATGGGGAATGATGTTTGGCACGATCGACAAGCGCCCTGCCTTTGCCGATTATGTCGGGCGTCTCCAGTCCCGCCCCGCCGCGATCCGCGCCCGTGAGATAGACGATGCGCTGATCGCCCAGAACAAGGCCAGGGATGAAGCTCAATGACCGATGACATCAGGGCCGCCGCGATCGCGCTGTATGATCGCTACACGCATGACGGAATGGACCGCCGCGCCTTCATGGCCGAATTGACGAAACTTGCCGGCGGAAGCGCTGCCGCGGGCCTGCTGCTCGCCGGGGTCGCCGCCGACCCGGCGGCCGCTGCGATCGTGCCCGAAAACGATCCGCGCCTCGAAACGAGGAACATCCAGTGGGAACTGATCCCCGGCCGCAAGATGAAGGGCTATGGCGCCGCCCCGGCCGATGCGCGGCCCGACCTCCCGATCGTCTTGGTGATCCACGAAAACAGAGGGCTCAACGACCATATACGGGACGTGGCCCGCCGGGTCGCGCTGGCGGGCTTTGCCGCAGTGGCGCCCGATTTCCTGTCGCCGATCGGTGGAACACCGACCGATCAGGACGTGGCGCGCGACATGATCGGCAAACTCGACCTGGCGGCGACTGTCGCCGACGGCCGCGCGTTCATTGATTGGCTGACCTCACCAGCGGGCGGCTCGCGCAAGGTGGGCGCGGTCGGCTTTTGTTGGGGCGGAGGGATGGTCAACCGTATGGCCGTCGCCGCCGGGGCCGGCTTGACGGCCGGCGTTCCCTTTTATGGCCCCGCCCCTACCCCCACCGAGGCGGCGCAGGTCCAGGCGGCCATGCTGATCCAGCTTGCCGGGCTCGACACCCGAGTGAACGCTACCGCCCTCCCCTGGGTGGAGGCCTTGAAGGCTGCGGGCAAGGACGCGACAATCATTACCCATGCGGGTGTCGAGCACGCCTTTCACAACGATACGTCGGCCGAACGCTACAACAAGGCGGCGGCCGAGGACGCCTGGACAGCCACGATCGATTTCTTCAAGCGCCATCTTTTGGCCTGAAGCGATAGCTTCATGAAAAAGGCCCGGCGTTTCCGCCGGGCCTGATCGTATTCTCCTTTTGGAAGCCGACTAGTCGCGGCTGCCCATGAACTGGAGAAGAAAGGTGAACATGTTGACGAAGTCCAGATAGAGCGACAGCGCGCCCATGATCACCGTCTTGCCCATCATGTCGGTGCCAGCCACGTGGAAGTAGAGGCTCTTGATGCGCTGCGTGTCGTAGGCGGTGAGGCCCGCGAACAGCAGCACGCCGACAAAGCTGATCACCAATTGCATCGTGCCCGATTGCATGAAGATATTGATGATCGAGGCTACCAGCAGTCCGACGACCCCCATAATCAGGAAGGTGCCGAAGGCCGACAGATCCTTCTTGGTTGTATAGCCCCACAGGCTGAGGCCGACAAAAGCCGCGGCCGTCGCGAAGAAGGTCTGTGCGATCGACGCACCGGTGAACACAAGGAAGATCGACGCCATCGAAAGGCCCATGACGGTAGCGAATGCCCAGAAGAGCAATTGCGCAGTACCGGTCGAAAGCTTCGTGATGCCGAAGCTCAGCACCATGATGAAGCCCAAGGGCGCGAGCATGATCAGCCAGCGCAGCGGTCCGCCGTTGACGATCACCTGTTCGGCCATCCCGCTATTGGCAAACAGCATCGCCACGATGCCGGTCAGCAATACGCCGGACGCCATGTAATTATAGACCGACAGCATGTAAGACCTGAGACCAGCGTCATAGGCGACGCTCTCCCGGCCGATGCCTGCCGTGCCGGGCTGCGGCCTTGCAGTCGCTCTGGGGTCAAATCCATTAGCCATTTCACCATATCTCCTAAAACGACATTGCCTGTCGTTAGCCGCAATATCGGGTGAATCGTGCCTGCATTCAAGGAAAACCGGACAGGCTCCCGTATCCGGGCCGTTCGGCTAAGGAGCCAGGCCATGCAGCGCCTTTTCATCGCCATCCGCCCTCCGCGCCCCATTCGCGACCAGTTGCGGCTGGCCATGGGCGGCGTAGCCGGCGCTCGGTGGCAATCAGACAAACAGCTCCACATCACCTTGCGCTTCATCGGCGAGGTCGCCTGCCCGGAAGCGGAGGACGTTTCTCTATCGCTCCAATCGATTCACCGTGCGCCTTTCGAAATCAGCCTCGATGGCGTCGCAGCTTCGATCGGCGCGGCCAGCCCACGGTCTTGTGGGCGGGCCTCACCGCGCAGGAACCCCTGAAGGCACTTCACAAAAAGGTCGACCAGGCCTGCGTCCGCGCGGGATTGGAGCCGGAACGCCGCGCCTATCACCCGCATATTACGTTAGCCCGGGGGCGCTTGGCCGGACCGATAGACGCCGCGACCGGACAATCGGGCGCCTTGAAGAGCGCGCCCTTCCCCGTTTCGTCATTCGAATTGTACGAAAGCGCACTCACTCCCGACGGTGCCACCTATTCATTGCTGGAGCGCTATCTGCTCGTCTGACCCTGGTCAGCAGCCAAGCCCGCCCAACAGGCGGTCCACCATCCCGACATAGGTCGTCCCGAACAGGCGCAAATGAACCAGGGCCGGGAAGAGCTGGTAGACAAGGCGCCTTTCCTCCCATCCGGCCTCCAAGGGGCCATAAGCTTCCCAGAATTCCTCGGGCGGCGTCCCGAACAGGCTGATCATGGCGAGATCGACTTCATTATGCCCATGATAGCAGGCCGGATCGATCAGGGCGGCAAGCTTCCCATCGACGACCAATATATTTCCGCTCCACAAATCGCCGTGCAGATGCGCCGGCGGAGGTGAACCGGGAAGCATTTGCGGTAATCGTCCTGCCAGATCGTCGACCCGCTCGCGCCAGGGCCGATCGAGGATCCTGGCGGTCGAGACCAGCCGCTGCTCTGCCCAGAATAAAGCCCAATCGGTTCGCGGCTTATTGTCCAGCTCGACGCTGTTCAGCCGGTAATCGATCGGCCAGCCATATTGTTCGCCCAGATTATCGTGCAGCTGCCGAACCACGCGTCCGATATCGGCCCAGGCGGAGATGCTGAACAGCCCGTCATTCTCGATATATTCAATCAGCAGCACATTTTCGTGCTCGCCTTCGACCGAAGGGGCCGGGATACCGGCCACAGCGATCGACCGAAGCATCGCCGCTTCCGTCCCTACCGCGGGACCTCCTTTGGCAATTGTACACCGCCCGTCAGGCCGTCGCAGCAGCAGGACTTCCGACAGGTCACCCCCCGAAAGGCGCTCCAGCCGATCTTCCGGGGCGCCGGTCAATTCCGCAACCTGACGCGAAAAAGCGGTCACCGCGACGGGCCGCCGATCTTTCGGGCGAGCGATTTCGCGCCGTCGACCACTTCCGACCAGGTTTGATCGAAATGTTCGGCCTCGCCATAATAAGGGTCGGCGACGGCCTGCCCTTCCTTTCCTTCGACATGGTCCAGCAACAGCGACAGCTCCGCCTTTCCATCCGCCGGCCGCATCCGCTGCAAATCGACGAGATTTTGTCCGTCGAGCGCGACAATGTGATCGAAACGACGAAAATCTTTCGGCGTTACCTGCCGCGCCCGCAGGCCCGAGATATCGACCCCATTCCGAAGCGCCACCGCCGCAGCACGATGGTCGGGGGGATGACCGATATGCCAGTCTCCGGTGCCGGCGCTGTCTATCTCCACTTCCAGTCCAAGGCGCTTCGCTTCAGCCCTTAGCGCGGCTTCAGCAAGGGGCGAACGGCAGATATTGCCGAGGCAGACGAACAGTACCGAACATCCCATTTTCGTAAACCTTGTTGCCACCGCTTCTCGCTCTGCTAGCCATAAGCAAAGAACAGCACAAATGGAGAGGCGGATGGAGAGGCGGATGGACAGGGATCAATCCAATGCTGAGGCGCCCAAGGTTCGTGCCGGCGCCTACGCCTGGTATGCCTTGTTCGTCCTGGTCGTCGTCTACGCCATAAATTTCATCGATCGGCAGATACTCTCGATCCTCGCGCAGGACATAAAGAAGGATCTCGGCCTAGAGGACGCGCAGATCGGATTTCTCTACGGCACGGCTTTTGCCGTCTTCTACGCCTTGTTCGGGATACCGCTCGGCCGCCTCGCAGACAGTTGGTATCGCGGACGAGTGATGGCGATCGGGCTGGCGCTCTGGTCCTTTATGACCGCTCTCTCAGGATTTGCTTCGAACTTCGGAATGCTTGCCGTAGCGCGGATCGGGGTCGGCATAGGCGAGGCCAGCGCGTCCCCCGCCGCTTATTCGATGATTTCGGACTATTTCCGCAAGGAACGGCGGGCCACCGCGCTGTCCATCTATTCAAGCGGTCTCTACATTGGCGGCGGCCTGAGCCTTCCGATTGGCGGCTTCGTCCTTAGCCGGTGGAACCTAACCTATCCCGTGGCCGCGGAGGCACCCTTGGGGCTGGCTGGTTGGCAGGCGGCGTTCCTTGCCGTCGGCATACCCGGCCTGCTCGTTGCCTTGTGGGTTCTGTCCCTTCGGGAACCTCAGCGCGGGGCGTCGGACGGGCTGCCGCAGCCGATCGTGCGTCCCAATGCGTGGCGCGATTTCGGGCGCGAGCTGATCGCGATCATCCCGCCGTTTACGCTTTTCAACACCTATCGGCTTCCCGGGGAATTCAAGACCAATCTCTTCGCGTTGGCCCTGATCGGGGCAGCCGCCGCGGGGCTTGCTTATTGGACGACCGACTTTCCTCAATGGGCGGCCTACGGCTTTGGCGTCTATGCCGTGTTTTCGTGGGTTCAGTCATTACGACATCGGGATTTGCCAACTTACCGTCTTATTTGGGGTAACCCCATTGTCGTCATGCTGGCGATAGCTTTTGGAAGCATCTCGTTCGTCGTGTACGCCGTCAGCTTCTGGACGCCGCCTTACGTGATGCGAACCTTCTATCCCGACCCAACGGGCCCGGGCTTCTACATTGCAGGGATGTCTGGCGCCCAGGAAGTCGCCACTATCGTGGGCTGGGGAGCGGCGGTTACGGCGGCCGCCGGCGTTATCACCGGCGGCATCATCGCGGATCTCTGGCGGCAAAAGCATCCTGCGGGACGAATATATGTGAATATGCTGTCGATCATGCTTTCGGCGCCAATCGTTTTCGCCATGTTCAACACCAGCGAACTGGAAACCTTTTACTGGCTATTTCCTTTCGCGCATTTCTTCTCTTCGACCTGGGTAGGGGCCGCCGTCGCGACGCTGCAGGACGTAGTGCTGCCACGGATGCGGGCGACAGCGGGGGCGACCTACATCCTGGGAACGACCATGGTCGGGCTAGCGCTCGGCCCCTATTATGCGGGCAAGGTAGCCGACCTGACGCAAAATTTGAGCGCGGGAATCTTCGCGCTTTATATCGTGGCGCCCTTCACATTGGGGATGCTGTGGATCGCATCGGGGCGCCTGGCTTCGATCGAGGCTGGCAAGGTGGTTCGAGCGCGTGAGGCCGGCGAGATAATCTAGCGCAAAATCCCGCAGGCGATCCGGCCGCCCGAATTGCCCGACGGATCGGTGCGATGATCGTCGGGATTGGCGTGTACGACCAAAGCCGCGCCGTCGCCGTCCAGCATCGCCGAATTCGCCCCGGCGACCATCCCATTTGGAATGGTATATTCCAGGGTTCCGCGCCCATCCGTGCCGATGAGAATGTTGGGAAGATCGCCCTTGTGCATGCCGGCCGGATTGTCCTTGCCATGCTTGTGACCGGTCGGATTCCAGTGGCCGCCAGCACTTTCGAACCCGGGGGCGGTGCAAAGGCCGACCATGTGGACGTGGACGCCATGTGCTCCCATGGGCAGGTTCACGCCCTCAACACGGACCCTTATATCGTTTCCGACTTGCGTGGCGGTCGCGGTCGCCGTCTGAAGGCCCGCGGCGTTACGGAGATCCGCGCTGGCGGCATAGGGCGCCGGCGGAACGGCCGGTTCGCCATCATCGAATGATGCACACCCTGTGGCGGCGAGCCCCCCAAGCATAACGGCTCCAATTCGAAGCTTTATCATCTTAGTCCCTCCTGTTCATCCGGCTAAACGATCCGGGGACGAAACAGTTTCTGCGCGTGTTGCGCCGGGTTGATTTCAAGCATCAGCCGAGGGATTTGCACGACCCTCGCGTGCCGGAGCGAAGTCCAGGCATTTCATTGGCGCCTTCGCGCCGGCCATTGCCCATAAAAAAGGAGCCGGTCCCTAAGGACCAGCTCCCTCTTTTCACCGTCCAAAGTCTTCCCACCGAGGCGGGAAGAAATTGGATTACATGCCCGAACCCGGACCGAAGGTGATTTCCACGCGCCGATTCTGCGGCTCGCGGACACCATCGGCGGTTTCGACCAGCGGCTGGCTTTCACCGAATGCCGAGGTGGTCATGGCGCCATCAGGCACACCGCGACCGGCGAGATAGCTGCGAACAGCATCTGCACGGCGCTGCGACAAGCCTACGTTATAGTCAGCCGAACCGGAACGGTCAGCGTGACCCGCAAGGACGACCTGGGCCTGACCGGTCTGCGTGTAAGCAGCAGCGGCATTGTCCAGGATCGCAGCAGCCTGCGGCGTGATGTCCGACCTATCCCAGTCGAAGAACACGATGAACGGACCCACAGCCTGAACCGGCGGAGGCGGCGGTGGCGGCGGGGGAGGAGGAGGAGGCGGCGGTGGCGGTGGCGGAAGAGGAATAGGAGCCGGAGCCGCGCCGAAGTTGAAGATCAGGCCGCCGAGAAGGCTGTGCGAGCGAAAACGCGAATCAGTACCTGGAAGGCCGCTGATCGACGAATTCATTTCAATGTTGTCCATGTTGAAGAAACGATACTTCAACTGAGCGTCAACATTGGGGCCGAGCGCCTGACGGACACCTGCAATAACCTGCCAGGCGAAGCCTGAGTCACGATCATCAATGATGCCGGGCTGGTTGGAGAACGAACCTGCAACCTGCTTGATGCGGCCTAAACCGACACCGCCTCCGATGAAACCGGAGGTGCCGTCGTCCGCGTCGTCGTCACCAAAGTCCAGCATGCCGTTCAGCATGATGCTTTGGACGCGTGTAAAGCCCACCGCCGGGTCTACAAACGCCGGAGAACGGGCGAGAGTGTAACCAGGTACCCGCAGGCCGGTCTGTTGGAAGCTCTCAACATCCGCCTTTTTCTGCGATGCTTCGAGTTCAACCCGGAACATGCCCATGTCATATCCGGCAAAAACCGCGCCGTCATATCCATAGTCATGATCGATATCGATGTTGGACGTCGTTCCAATATCGATATCCATATCTTCGACGATCATCGCGCCAAATTCGCCACCAACATACCAGGCGCCATCGCGCGCAAGTGCCGGCGTAGCGAGGACGGTCGATGAAAGCGCCATTACGATGGCAAGCTTCCGCATAAAATTCCCCTTTCTACTGCGTTCCCATTGGAACGACACAATACTCATTACGGTAAGCGAAGTTTCGGTGCAAGCACCTAAGTCCCGCGTTCGTTGCCAAAAAGCCTCACTTCATGACTAACACGAAACGAGACAGGATGGCAGACGACCCCTCTAACGATAAGTTTAAGTTTGAGTTGCACTCCAAAAGCGAAATTTATCAACCAGTCTGCCCGTGTGACATTAATGCCGCAGGTCATGGCCTCTGCCCACAACTTTAAAACGGCGACTATATCGTTGCTATAGAATAACTTAGTCGGCTTTTACGCGAGACACGTGTGGCCCACCTTTCGGGCGGCCCGGGCTTCGGGTTGGAAGCGGATGGCAACGATAATAAGCGCCGACATGCTCGATCGATCCAGCATGCCTCCGGCCTCCGTCGCAATCCTGCGCGCCCGACTTCCCTCTGCCCGCTAATACAGGCCCACAAATGCGCCTTGGAACTCTGGGTGGGCCAGACGCCGGCAGACTATTAGCAGCGCGTAACGATCCCTGGCGTCGGAACCACGGCTGGCGCCCTGCCGGGAAAGGTCTTCCCTTATCCGCTTATATGAGTCATCCTCTTCGGATTGATGGGCTTTTGCATGGGATCTTGGCTATGATTTCACTAGCACTTGTTACCGCGATGAGCCTGGGCGCCGCGCAGGCCGATCCGACAATATTGCCGCGCAAAAGTTTTGCGTCGTGCCTGAGCAGCTTCAAGAAGAAGAGTCTGGAACAAAGGATGGAGGCCGCCGCCTTTTCGGTGGCGGTGAAGAGCGCCTGCGAGACTGAGGCCACGTCGCTTCGCCAGGCGCTGATTGCCCTCGACGTGAAGCGGGGCGGAAAGCGAGCGGAGGCCTTGTCCAACGCCGATTTCGACCTGCAGGGCTATCGGGAAAATATGGACGAGAGCTACAGAGATAGCATTGGGCCGGCACCCCAATAATATGTATCACAAGCCGGGGGCCCCAGCCTGGACGCGCGGCGCAAACGCTCGCCTCAGTCGAATATTTCTCCACCTTGATCCAAGTCATTGGTAACAGGGCGATTTGCTGCCACAACCCGCCGAAATGTCGGGGCATTTTCCGTGAACGAAGATTTCGATTTTTTCATGCGCCGAGCGCAGGAGGAACGCCGCGCCGCCATTACAGCGCCCGATCCCGCCGCGGCTGCCGCTCATGTCCGCCTTGCAGATCAAAATGAGGCGCTGGTCGCCTCTTATGCCTTGCTCGAAAATCCGCTTGGGACCCAGCCGGTGCCTGGCCGGAGGAAACCCGCCCGCAAGCCGCCGCTCGCCCAGAAAAGCAGACGTCGCTAGGTTTCGACCGGTGCATGTGGTTGAAGCCGAGCCAGAGCTTCAAACCCGCGCTGAGGCTACATCAATTTCGGGTAACTGCGCGAAGATCCTAGCCTTCTGACGTTACCGTCTGGTCTTCGTGCAAATGAAGGTAGCCGCTTTGAAAATCTCCCGCGGCGGCCAGCTTCTTCCAGTCGGCGATCCGGACTTCTCGTTTGTCCCGACTAATCAGGCCTTCCTCATCGAGTGCCCTCAGCGTTCTGTTCACGTGAACCGGCGTAAGGCCGGTGGCGTCGGCCAATTGCTCCTGCGTCATGGGGAGCACATAATTGTCCCGCTCCCCCAGCCCCGCCACTTTCAATCGCAAAGCGAATTCGCATAATAGATGGGCCATTCGCGTATGCGCGTCCCGCCGGCCGACATTGGCAATCCACTCCCGGAAAATAGATCCATCGACCAAGGTATCGTACCACATGGCCATTCCGATATTGGGCCGCTCAAACGCGATTTGCCTGATTTCGTCGCGAGGTATGAAGGCGACCTCGCACTGGGTCAGTGCCTGGACATTGTGATCGGCAGTTCCCAGCAACGAGTTTTGCAGATCGACGATATCCCCCTTCATGTTAATTGACAATATTTGTCTCGATCCATCACCAACCACCTTGTGGCGATAAGCGAAGCCCGAAAGCAGCACGCAGGAATGCGTCGCCTGGTCGCCATCGCGGACGGTATATTTCTGCGCTTCGATCAATTTCTGCTTGAAGGGAAGGGCGAGCGCTGCTGCCTTATCTGCTTCACCGAGGGCGCCCCAGTAACTGAGCTTTCGAAGCATCGGCTGAAGCGTAGGGGTGCTGGAAATGGACATGGTGGCTCCGCTGTTCGACGGGAGCACGAATGTCTCTCAGGCACCGGTAGGCCGCGATCGAGGCCAGTGATCGAGAAGCTTTAGTCTATGTTTGGAGATTGCGCACCAACATATGATGGATTGCCCCACGTGAACCCAAATGAGGAGGTTGGGAAGTAGCTGGTATTGAGAAACAGCACTCGTCGTAACGGATTCAGCCGGTACAAGATATCACCAGGTCTGCGACTCCGCCACGGACCTGCTCTACCTCTCCATTGAAAGCTGGGCGCCACGCGGGCCGGGTTAATTCGGCCGCTCTATCTGATCGGCCTGTTGCTCATATTCAACGGCCATCAGCTTCAGCGTGCGCGCTGCCGCGCGGTCGGCGACCGACGCAGCCAGGCGACGGCACCTTGCGGCCTGAGAACGCAGGGCGCTGGCCTGTTTTTTTTCTGTCACATCGATCAGCATGTTGACCGCGCCGACAAATTGTCCGTCGGCATCGAAGATCGGGGTCGGATAGGGTACGAAGTTGATCCGCGTCCCGTCGGGCCGTTCGGCGATCGCTTCCACGTCCCTGATCGATCGTCGCTCCCGCACCGCGACCGCCATTGGGCATTCGTCATGCGGCAGGAAATCGCCCTTGGCAGTATAGAGTTTCCAGGTCACGCACCACTTATCATGCCGCAACAAGGGGGTACGGCCGGCGATTTTGATGCACTCTTGATTGAAATAGGTGATCGTTCCATCCACGTCCGTGACGTAGATCGCCGTCGGCAGTTCATCCAGCGCAGCAGGCAGGCCATCGCTCTTCGCGGCGGCAATCGCGGTCTCCAACATCGCATCCGGTGTAAGATTATTCACGCCTGCCGACCCCCACTGCGACAATATGATCCTTGCCGAACCCGCGCAACGCTTGATCTGGATTAATGTTCCCAGGATGGACCCTATATTCCAAGTCTGTGGGTCACACAATCGGCGCTGATATGAGTTCATCCAAAGGTGCAGGTTTACATCGGATCTTCCGGAACTTCGTCCAGTTCCGCTGCAACCAATCGCATAACATAAGTGTAACTGGTCGGCGATAAGGCAACTTTTGCGGCTTAATCGCGCTGGGGAGTCAATGCCCCGCTTCTTTTTCCACCTGTATGACGATTTGACTGTCATTGACGAGGAAGGCACCGAGTTGCCCGATACCGAGGCGGCACGGGTTTACGCGATAGCGAGCATTCGCGAGCTTGCCTGTCAGGAGATCAGGGAGGGGTCGCTCAACCGTCGTCACCGGATCCAAGTGCAAGACGAAAAGGGCCAATCTGTTCTCACCGTGCCGTTCGGAGAAGCGTTCACGCTTGAAGATTAAGGGCGCATTTCAAAGGTTTCCGCACCTCCGGCGAGCTTGCGCTCCCAGGCCAGAGCGTCCCTGACAATGGTGTCGAGATCGTCGCGTCGGGGCCGCCATTCCAGGGTCGATAATATGGCCTTGTTGTCGGCGACCAGGGCGTCCGGATCGCCCGGCCGCCGCGCCTCCATCTTCCGTTCGATCTTGAGGTTGGTAACCCGGTCGACGCTGTCCAGCACCTGCATCACCGAAAATCCACGACCATAGCCGCAATTCATGATGTGGCTTTGGGCGGGTTCCTCGACCAGCTTCTGAAGCGCGTGGACATGGGCCTCCGCCAGGTCCGAAACGTGGATATAGTCACGAACCCCCGTTCCGTCGGGCGTGTCATAATCGGTGCCGAATACGGAAACATGACCCCGCTTTCCGGTCGCGGCCTCGACCGCGACCTTGATCAAATGGGTCGCACCCGCCGTCGACTGCCCGGACCGGCCCTGGGGATCGGCGCCGGCGACGTTGAAATATCGTAGCGCGCAGAAATTCATCGGATGCGCGTTGCTGACGTCGACCAGCATTCGCTCGGTCATCAGCTTTGACCAGCCATAAGGGTTGATGGGCTGGGTAGGCGAATGTTCGGTGATCGGCACCTGCGCCGGGATGCCGTAGGTAGCGGCCGTGGATGAAAAGATGAAATGCTTCACCCCCGCCTTGACCGCGCTTTCAATCAACGCGCGGCTCTTCGCCGTGTTATTTTCATAATATTTGAGTGGGTTTTCCACGGATTCCGGAACGATGATGGACCCTGCAAAATGCATGATTGCCTGGATGTCATGTTCCGCGATCAGGCGCGCCACCAGTGGCGGGTCGGCAATGTCGCCTTGCACGAACCTGGCCTCATCCGGAACGGCCCAGCGAAAACCGGTCGTTAAATTGTCTATCACCGTGACGTGCCAGCCTGCGTCAAGCAACGCCAACACGGCATGGCTTCCAATATATCCGGCCCCGCCGGTTACCAGCACATGCTTTCGGATGTCGTCACCCACTATTGATCATCCCTTCGATCCAAAACGCTTATCAGATGCGTGATAATTACCGCTGTGAGCACGGGCAAGGTCGATACCGCAAAATTACGGTAAGAAATGGAACAATTTGCACGCAAACATTGTTTCAACACCCTGAGTATTAACAAATCTTCAGGGGCTTGATTTTGACTTTCATCTGCGCGGTAATCGCCGCGGTGCGGCACGCGGCGGTGCGACTCCTCCCCGAATGCGTTGCGACCGGCTTTTCGGTGAGTATGAAAATCGGCGGATTGCGAAATGCTTGATTTTCTTTGGGGCGCGACGCTCGTCTTCGTGGCAGCGGCGGTTGGGATGTGGCTGTGGGCCATCGTCAGGCGCGCCCTCATGGCAAAGGCCCCGGTTCGCCAGGCGCCGCGCAAGGCAGCCGGATTGCTTTGGATCTTGTGGTGCCAGGCCCGCGACGGCGCTAAACTGGATGCCAAGCTTGCCGAATTTGATCCGCGTACACTACTCGAAACAGCCGCTTACGCCTTGCCGCTGCTGACAGGCGCGGACCGCGAATCTACCATATCCGCTCTGGGTCGGGCGGGTCTTGATAGTGATGCCGAGCGATATATGCGGCGGGCGCCAGAGGGGCAGCGCTTATTATGCTGCGAAATACTGGGCGCGATGAAAAGTCGCCGATCTTTGCGCGTCCTCCGCCGAGCATTGAAAGATCGCGCGCCTTCCGTCCGGGTAGCAGCCGCAATTAGCCTCGCTCAACGCCAGGAATTGCCGCCGTTGCAGACAGTATTTCGCCAGATGGGCCCCGATGCCCGCGGCTCGTCCCGGCTTGCTCAGCTTTTTGAGGAACTCCTTCCTGATCGGCAGCAAGAGGTCATCGAAGTGGCCCGTAACCCCTTGAGCGAACCGCAAGTGCGAATATCTGCCTTGCAGGCACTCGTGCTAAAATCGGATTTCTCCTTTATCCCTTTCGCTGAATCCGACTTAGATGGCGCTCCACCCGCCGTCGCGGCGGCCGCTGCACGACTGATCGGCGGGTACGCCGACCCTCGGGCAATCCAAATTCTCGTTAAACTTTTGAAAAACGATTCCGCGGTTGTACGACGCGCGGCGGTTGAAGCTGCGGGAGAAATCGCCGATCCTAAACTAGAGGTCCCGCTCGAGGAACGGCTGGCCGACGAGGATGATCTGGTGCGTTATTCTGTCGTCAGGGCGCTGCAACAGGTCCTGGGCCCTAACAAGCTGGATCCGGACCGGGCCACGTCCCCAACCCGGCACGAGAGCTCCCCTCTGGAAGCTGCGTGACCGGCGAAATTCGCGCGGACCTTATTTGGACTGCGCAGGCAATAACCTGGGTCGTTCTCGCCTCGGGGTTCGTGCAGAATCTGCTGCAGATCATCCAGCTTTGTATTGCCGCGGCGACGCTGCATCGGCGGCCGCCCGTGGTCGACCCGATGCTTTTATGGCAGCGCTATAACGAGATCGCGCCGCCCGTCACCTTGATCGCGCCCGCCTTCAACGAAGAGACGACGATCGTCAGCAGCGTGCGATCGATGCTTTCCCTTCGTTATCCGGACTACGAAATCATTATCGTCAATGACGGGTCGAGCGACGGGACGCTGGCCTTGCTTAAGCGTGAATTCGGGCTGGTGGCCGACAATCCGTTTCACGAACCCCTGCTTGTCCACCAGCCGATCCGCGCCATTTATCGCTCCACCCTCTGCCCGCGACTGCAAGTGGTCGACAAGTTGAACGGAGGCAAAGCGGACGCACAAAACGCAGCGGTCAATCTTTGTTCAACGCCCCTATTTTGTGTCCTTGATGGCGATACCCTGCTGGAGCAAGATGCTTTGCTGCGCGCAGTCCAGCCCTTCATCGATGATCCCGAACGAATGATCGCCGTCGGAGGATCGCTTCGGATCGCGAATGGCTCGCCAATCCGGGATGGCCAGGTCCGCCAGGTCGAAGTTCCCCACAAGCTCCTTCCGCGTATCCAGATCGTAGAATATCTTCGATCCTTCCTTATGGCCCGAGTAGCGTGGAGCCAGATCAACAGCCTGATGATCATTTCGGGTGCTTTCGGCCTGTTCCGCAAGGATGTGGTGATGGAAGTCGGCGGTTATCTCGCCGGATCGATGGGAGAGGATCTGGACATCGTGATCCGCCTTCACCGCCACATGCGCGATACCAATCGGGCCTACCGGATCGGTTTCGTACCGGAGCCGATGTGCTGGACAGAGGTCCCGGAGACTCTGAGCGTCCTCGCGCGCCAACGCGCCCGATGGCAGAACGGGGCTCTGGACTGCTTCTTCCGCTATCGCGGAATGGCACTCAATCCGCGTTACGGCCGCGTCGGCATGCTGGGGTTCGGACAGATGATCGTCGTGGATCTCATGGGGCCTCTGGTCGAAGTGCTTGGCTATTTCACCATTCCCTTATTCTGGGCATTCGGGGTGTTGTCCTACGAATCCTTTGCGGCCTATGTCGCGCTCGTGTTTGGCATCGGGATGTTTGTCAGCATCGCCTCGCTTCTGCTCGCCGAAATGCAGCTTCGTCCCTATCCGCGACCTCTGCACTTGCTGGAACTCGGGTCGGCGGCGATCCTCGAAAATTTCGGCTATCGCCAGCTGCACAATTTCTGGCGCCTGCGCGGCTATTGGCAATATCTGCGTTCCAGCCGGGAATGGGGTGAAATGCCGCGCGTCGGCTTCGCCGAGACGTAACCTTCGATCGGGTCAGACTTTGCGGAGCGAACGCTTCCAGCTGTCGCGAACATCGTTGCGCAAATACTCCTCAATCTCCTCGGGCGATGCCTTCACCCGGGTTCTCGCAAAGCCGAACACTTTCTCTTTGGTGTCGGGGTCCAGCAATCCATAACGGCCATAATCAGCCGCGTCGGGATTGCGCCGCTTCGACTTCACCAGGCGAAGACCGCGATTGGCCGCAAGCCGGCGAAGGGCAAGGTCACGATTTTTGGCGTGGACGCTCATCTCGTCATCGAAACTTACCGGCCTGCTTGCTGTTCCAGCCCATGCTCCCTCAAAAATTATTGGAGCGGCGGTGGGCGCCTCCTGATCGGCTGCATCTTGACGATCGAGCTGCTGGTGTCGGCATGGTCCGAAATGCTCTCGAGAATTTCGTCCAATTGCTCCATCGATCGCAGGAACAACCTGGCGACATAGCAATCATCTCCCGTCACCTTGTCGCATTCGCCGAATTCGGGAATTTCCTCGATCATCTTGCGCACGATATGCTGTTTGCCCGGCATGGGACGGACCCGGACGATTGCCTGCAACTTATATCCCAGAGCCGCGGGATCGATGTCGACGGTAAAGGACCGGACCACGCCTCGTTCGACCAGCCGGCGCAGACGGTCCGAAACGCTGGGCGACGAAAGCCCCACCTGCGCAGCCAGATCCTTGAGCGAAATGCGCGAATCCTCCAGCAAGATTTCGAGGATGCGAACATCCATTTCGCTCAACATTTCATTTTCCTCGTTCGATCACGGCAATCACTTTAGAAGATAAGCTATACTCCGGCCAGAGCCTTTTCTAAACCATGGATTGCTGACCCCGCATCGCGGATAATGAGTCTGGGACGATCAAAAGGGGACGGCTATGAACGACAAGATGCGCGGAACCGCCGAGATGACGGCCGCGATGACTATTTCCGGAACGATTGGGTGGTTCGTGATCCAATCGGGTCAACCGGTTCTGGATGTTGTGTTCTGGCGCTGCTTGTTCGGTGCCGCGGCGTTGCTGATCGTCTGCCTCGCCATGGGCCTGCTGCGGGGCATTGCCAGGCCCGCAATCTTGCTGGTCGCGGCGCTCGGCGGCATTGCCATCGTGCTCAACTGGGTATTGCTGTTCAGTGCCTTTTCGCATGCGTCGATATCGATCGCCACGGCCATCTACAGCACGCAGCCGTTCATGCTGGTCGCGCTGGGCGCGCTTTTCCTGGGCGAACGGCTGAGCGCGACCAAACTTGCCTGGCTCGCTCTGGCCTTTGCCGGCATGGTGTTGATCGTTCAGGTAAAGCCGGAGGCCGCTTATCTCGGGCAGGATTATCTGTCAGGGATACTGCTCGCCTTGGGGGCGGCTTTTTTATACGCGGTGGCCGCCCTTCTCACCAAGAAACTGACCGGCACGCCGCCCCATCTGATCGCCCTCGTACAGGTCTGCGTCGGGGTAATCATGCTGGCGCCCTTCGCAAATCTTTCCGATCTTCCATCGGGCGCCCGCACCTGGGCCCTATTGGCAATTGTCGGCGTCGTCCACACCGGCCTTATGTTCACCCTGCTTTACGGAGCGATTCAAAAGCTCCCTACGGCGCTTACCGGATCGCTTTCCTTCATCTACCCTGTCGTCGCGATCCTGGTCGATTTCTTCGCCTTCGATGTCCGCCTGCACGTCTCGCAATTCGTCGGTGCTGCCATCATCCTCATAGCGGCTGCGGGAATGAACCTCGGCTGGTCATTTACCCGGCGGAGGCCGGAACCAGCGTGAAAGACCAGGATAGTATTTCGGTATCGGGCGAATGAGGATATGGCCGGCGCCAATCGCTAGGGCGTGTTTGCGCCAAGTTCCGCATCCGCACATGATCGAAAGAAGATATGACCGATTCCGCCCAGAAGATCGTCCTCGTTACCGGCGCCAGCGCCGGCTTCGGCGCCGCCATCGCCCGTAGCTTCGTGATCGCCGGTGCTCGGGTGGTCGCTACCGCCCGCCGCGCCGACAAATTGGCGGAGCTGGCGAAAGAGCTTGGCGAGGACAGGCTCTTCCCGCTCTTCCTCGACGTGACCGATCGCGCGGCGATCGAACATGCGGTGGCGAGCCTGCCGGAGGAATTCCGGGCGATCGACTGCCTCGTCAACAATGCGGGCCTGGCATTGGGCATGGGCCCGGCACAGGAAGCTGACCTGGACGATTGGGAGCGAGTGATCGACACCAATTGCAACGGCCTCGTCTATGTGACGAGGGCATTGCTGCCCGGGATGGTGGAGCGCGGACGCGGGCATGTGGTCAATATCGGTTCGGTCGCCGCCACCTATCCCTATCCGGGCGGCAACGTTTACGCCGCCACCAAGGCCTTCGTGCATCAATTCAGCCTCAACCTTCGAAGCGATCTTCATGGCACCGGAGTCCGGGTCACCTGCATCGAGCCCGGCATCTGCGGTGGTACCGAATTTTCCATGGTCCGGTTCAAGGGCGACACCGAAAAGGCGGACGCGGTTTATGCCGGCATGGAGCCTCTTACGGCGCAGGATGTTGCGGATAGCGTCCTGTGGGCGACCTCCCTCCCCGCCCACGTCAACATCAACATGATCGAAATGATGCCGGTCGCACAGAGCTCTGCGCCGTTCCAGGTGCATCGCGCACAGGCATGACGATCAAGTGTTTCACCCCGCCTCCGGTGTTGGGTGACTAATTCACCCGAACCTTCCGTCCGCCCGGGTCCTGCATGGGGGGCTCTCGGATGGTCGGTCTTGTTTGGAATCGTGCATATCTATTGGGCGTTAGGCGGGACCCTGGGTTTGCCGACTGGTTTTGTCATGCACGACAACATCCCCATCTTCATGGCGGACCTCGTTGCGATCCCACTTTGCGGCGTTGCCGCTCTGCTCGCAATAGCGCTCTCCCGGGCTCCGCCAAGCGGACGCCGCCCATGGCTGGTATTGGCTGCGGGAGTCGCCGCTTCAATTCTGTTCTTCGCCCATTCGGTGCCGCCGCTGACGATGGCAGTTATTGATGCCGCCAAGGTAGGTTCGATCCTAGCTACCGAGAAAGACAGATTGAGCCTTCTGGTTTACGAGCCATTTTGGCTGCTCGGCGGCATCCTTTTCGGGGCTGCTGCCTATCGCTTCCGATCGGCCATTATCGCCTCATAAGCCCTGGTGATCAGGCCTTCGGCTCCCTTGGGAGGCAGCTTGCCCATGGCGACGTTCCTGCGCACGGCCGCGAAAGGAATATCCAGCACGGCAAAGACCACCAGCTGGCGGTTGGCTTCGTTTTCCTTATCCATCAGGCGGCGGGTGATTTCGGACAGTAATTCCCGGACTTGTTCCCCAAGTCTCCTGGCCTCCTTGGCCATTTCGGGGGGCCAGGAATCGCTCAGGAAATCCTCGCGCCGGTGCAACAGCATAATCCGCGCCCCTTCGAAATCCTGGCGCACTGCTCTCGGCAAGGACAAGGCCCCGTTCAGGCCCGCTTGATAGGGATCGGGATGGGCCAACCCTTCAGCGAACCTGCCCTGGAAAAAGGCCGCCTTGGCCAGCCAAAGCCTTCCCAGCAATTCGTCCCGGGTGCGGAAACGATGATAGATGGAGCCGCTAGGCGCACCGATCGCGCCACCGATCGCGCCGATCGTGGCGGCGGCCGGCCCGCGATCCGCCACGATCGATGCGGCGGCGCGCAGAATGACGCTTTCATCATATTTGACGGGCCGCGGCATCCGCTTTGAATAACAGCGACTGAAGCGCGCGCAAGGCAATCGCCGCGGCCAAGGTTGCTTCAGGCGGGAAGAAGGAAAATCGTCGTGGAAATAATCACGCTCAACGCCCAGGCGAACACGTCCAAGATCAGCCAGATAGACGGCGCTATAAAGCAGCCTGGTTGCGACCCAGGCAAGCGCAGCCGCATCCACCATCCAGGCCTCGACTTTTCTCCCGCCACCACCGCCGGGGTTCGAGCGCACGACGGTTCGACTTGAGTCATGAAATAGAGGCTGCTATCTAATTCGTGAAGAGGAGATGTGAGATGGACTCTGATTGCGAGCGCAATATCGAAATCGTCCGGGAGCTGTTCGAACTGGTCGAAGGCCGCGGGCCCGGCGCGACGTTCGAAGAAAAATGGGCGGCCTATGAATCAAAATACGGCCCGGACGTCACCATCCACGAAGCGCCAGGTCTCCCTTATGGCGGCGAATATCTAGGCCCGGATGCGGTCGCGCGTCATTCGCAAGCCTATAGGAGCGCCTGGGACGCCCTTCAGGCGGGCCATCCGATGGAGCCCCGCTTCATGGCGGCGGGCGACCAGGTGCTGGTTTCCTGGCGTCAGCGGGGTTGCGCGCCCGACGGAAAGACGTTCGATATGCCGGCTGTCAGCGTATACCGACTGCGCGACGGGCGCATCGCAGAATCGCGTATGTTTCAATTCGACGTTGGAGCGACTGGCGACTTCCTGCGCCACGCGAACGCGGCGAGCTGACGGTCCGCGCCGGGTATCGGTCAGCCCTGATCGCCCGCATTAATGGTCGATAGGCGGAATGACGCCTCCAGGCCCGCTGGCCTCGTCACAGGATCTGATTGAATTCGAGCACGTTTCGATCCGGATCACGAATGAACAGCACCCGCCGCCGACCGTTGCCGAAAACGCTAGGGCCCTCTGTAATCTCAATATCCTCCGCCTCTAGCCACGAAATAAGCGCGTCCAGATCGTCGATGATGAAGGCGGTATGGGTGTAACCGGGCCATTTGAAAGGCGCATCCATCAGGATATTACCCGCCCCACGGGGCAATTCGCCATTATAGATGAGGTGGATCCTAAGACCCGCCGCATTCACCAGTCCCCGGGCCTTCGATTTGGGGGATTCCTCCGTGGGGTCGGCGCGAAAGCCGAGCTTTTCGTAAAAGCTCTGCGCGGTCGCGAGGTCGGTCACCCGAAGCCCGACATGGTCGAATTGCGTGAGATTGAACATGACTGTCCTCAGGCCAGTGAAGCAAATGGTATGATGCCGGCATATTCGGCGCCGTGATCGCCTTCGAAGCCGGGCTCGCCTTGTTTGGTGATCAACTCGCGTTTCGGCGGATCGAGCGACCAGATCGCCTTTTCGGATGGGCCCTCATACCAACGGATGTTGAAGGCGCATAAATGGCGAAAGAAGAATATCTCCGCATAAGCAGGGACGTGATCGCGTATCCACCAGGCCAGAGGCCCGCAATCGCCGGTCCGTTCGTAATGTTCGAGATAGCCGGGAAGAAAGATCGTGGCGGTCGCCCCAAGATGCCCCTCACTGTCGCGCCGGTCCCAGATGTGACGCGCGGCGTTCAGATCGTTGTCGGTGCACCAGCAGGCATGGTCCCCGGCCACATATTGTTCGTTGCAGAAACCGTTGAGCCGGGCCGATCGATAGGCGCTCCGGATGCCGACATGGCCAAAGGCTTTTCGCATCGGTTCCAGCACGTTCCGGCAAAGTTCGCCCCCTACGTGGACCGCAAGTTCAGCATCCTCCGGGATATTGGGGATGCCATGGAAATTGCCGACCTCGGAATGGAGCATTTCGCGCATGAAGAAATTTTCCGAAAGGCGCCGGCGGCCAAGATCGGTAAGTTCGGCGACGCTGCTGATCGATCCTGACATCTGCCCTCCTCAAATAGGCTGTTTTACGCGGGCCCCGGAAATAGGCTGTTTGGCGAACTGAACGATCCCCTTTATCTGCACCAGAACATTCCATAATATGGAATGATGGATCGCCTCACCGAGCTCCACGTCCTGATCACGATCGCGGAAACGGGGAGCCTTGCGGGCGCGGCCCGCCGGCTGCGGCGATCTCCGCCTTCGGTCACCCGCATCCTGGCCGATCTGGAGGAACGCCTGGGCGTCCGGCTGATCGAACGAAGCTCGCGCCGCTGTGCGCCCACCGAGGCGGGCCGGCAGTTAGTCGAACAGGCCCGGCATTTGATCGGCAGCTATGAAGACGCCACCAGCGAGGCATCGGGCGAAGCCACCGCCCCGCGCGGGTCGATCAAGCTCACCGCGCCTTTGGTGTTCGGGCGGGAGCATGTGGCTCCCCTCCTCCTGACCTTCCTCGACGCCCAGCCGGCGATCAATGTCGAGTTGCTGCTGTCGGACCGGGTGAACGACCTTCAGGAAGAGAATATCGACCTTGGCGTACGGATCGGCCGGATCGCCGATACCTCCCTGATCGCGCGGCGGATCGGGACGGTGCGCCGCGTCGTCGTCGCCAGCCCGAATTATTTGAAGGCCCATGGCGAACCCGCCGCTCCGGCAGATGTGAGCGGGCATCACATCGTTCAGCATTCGGACCTTGGCCCCGGTACGCCGTGGGAGTTTGGCGGGGAGCGCGCCCGCAATATTCCCGTCACTCCCCGCCTTACCGTCAATCAGGCGGATGTCGCGGTCGCGGCGGCCCTTGCCGGCCGTGGCCTGGTGAAGGCGCTGTCCTACCAGGTCGCGAGGCACGTTGCCGAAGGCCGCCTTGTTCGCGTGCTGCGCGATTTCGAAACCGGGCCGATGCCGGTGCATATCGTCTGGCCGGAGTCGCGCAGGCCGCTCCAGCGCGTTCGGCTGCTGATCGATCATTTGGTGGCGGGCCTTCAGCCGTTGGACGTCCTTCAGGAAGTTAGCTGAAGGCCTCGCTTGGCCGTCGCCATCGCGCCTCTCCTTTGCTAGCCTCGCTTTGACTTGAGTGCAGGAGCCAGAATGTCGAACCGCAGCGCCCAGAATGAGGGGACGAGGGAAGTTCGCGACGCCCATCGTTTTGACGTTTCACGCCTCGATGGCTGGCTGCGCCAGAATATCGAGGGATATGAAGGCCCCCTCCAGGTCGAACAGTTCAAAGGCGGACAGTCGAACCCGACCTACAAGCTGGTAACCCCAGGCCGTCGCTATGTCCTTCGTCGCAAGCCGCCGGGCAAATTGCTCCCGGGTGCCCATGCGGTGGACCGCGAATATCGAGTGATCGAGGCGCTCGGGCGTAAGCAGTTCCCGGTGCCGAAAACATTTGGTCTTTGCCTCGACGAAGAAGTGATCGGCACGATCTTCTACGTGATGGAGATGGTCGAGGGGCGGATTTTCTGGGAGCCGACTTTCCCGGAAGTCGGCCTTTCGGAAAGGCCCGCTTATTTCGATGCGATGAATGCGACGATCGCCGCGCTCCATGCGGTCGACCCGGGACCGGCGGGACTTGGCGATTATGGCAGGCCAGGCAATTATTTCGAACGGCAGATCGGCCGCTGGTCGAAACAATATCTGGGCGATGAGGAAGCGGGACGGATCCCGGCGATGGACCGCCTGGTCGAATGGCTGCCGCAGAGCATCCCGGCCGACGATGGCGAGGCGCGCGCCATCCATGGCGATTTCCGCTGCGACAACATGGTGTTCCACGCCAGTGAACCCAGGATCCTGGCCGTGCTGGACTGGGAATTATCGACGCTCGGCCATCCGCTCGCCGATTTTTCCTATCACGCGATGATGTACCGCCTGCCGGCCTCCTATTTTTCGGGTCTCGCCGGGCTCGATCTGGTCGCGCTCAATATCCCCTCTGAGGCCGATTATATCGCGGCTTATTGCCGGCGCACCGGCCGCGAGAACATTCCTGATTTCGATTTCTACATGGCCTTCAACATGTTCCGCCTGGCTGCGATCCTGCACGGCATCAAGGGCCGGCTGGCGCGCGGGACAGCCGCGTCCGACCATGCGGGCAAGATGGTCGAGAGCCTGGATGCGCTTGCTGACCTGGCATGGCAGCAGGCGGCGCGCGCCGGCGCCGTTTAGGCAGCCTCCTTCATAGAGGCGACAAAGGCCCGTATTCGGTCGGCAACGCCTTCGGCCCCCGCCTCGATCAGCCTGACAATTGCAGAGCCCGATATCACGCCGGCCGCTCCGGCATCGAGTGCCGCTTTGACATGGTCGGGAGTCGAAATGCCGAAGCCGAGCACCGGCGGAGGGGCGCCGAGCCTTCGCAATTCGCCGAACAACGCGTCATGGTTGAGGCTGATATCGTCACCGGCGCCGGTGACGCCGGCGCGCGCTACGCAATAAGTATAGCCACCGCCCAGCACGGCCAGCCGCTGCAGCGTTTCGGACGGGGTATTGGGCGCCGCGATCATTACCGGCGCGACCCCCGCTGCCCGCGCCGTTCGGGCGAAGGGTTCGGCTTCAAACGCCGGAACGTCGGCCACCAGGACGCTGTCCACCCCGGCTACTGATGCGGAGCGATAGAAAGCCTCCATCCCGCGGGCGAGCACGATATTGGCGTAGGTGAGGATACCGACCGGGACGCTGGCATGCTTCGCCCGAAAATCCCGGATCAGCGCGAAGCAATCGGAAGGAGTCACCCGATTGGCGAGCGCGCGCTCCGCCGCTGCCTGGATCACGGGGCCATCCGCCACCGGATCGGAAAAAGGAATGCCGAGCTCGATCATGTCGGCCCCGCCCTCCACCAGCGCATCCAATATCGCAGCGCTGGTTTCAATATCCGGGTCCCCCAGCATGACGAAGGCTCCGAACGCCCCCTTATTGTCCAGCCGGTCGAACATCTGGCGGTAGCGGGTCATGGCTTCAGCCCCAGCAGAAGCTGCGCTTGCTCCATATCCTTGTCCCCGCGCCCCGACAGATTGACCACCAGCACGAGCTCTTCCCGTGCCTCCTCGATCATCTTCAAAGCGTAAGCGAGCGCATGGGCGGATTCGAACGCGCAGACGATCCCTTCGGATCGGGCCAGCAGGGCAAAGGCATCCAATGCTTCCTGGTCCGTCGCCCCGACATATTCGGCGCGTCCGCTGTCCTTCAGATAGGCATGTTCCGGCCCAACCGCTGGATAATCCAATCCAGCCGATACCGACCAGCTCTCGGAAATCTGACCATCGGCATCCTGCAGGACATAGGTCTCGGCACCGTGCAGGATTCCAGGGCGGCCGCGCAGCAAGGTCGCGCCATGTTCCGCCCCGTCCAGCCCCTTGCCCGCCGCCTCGACCCCGATCAGGCGCACATCTTCATCTTCGACGAAATCGGAAAACATCCCCATCGCGTTGGACCCGCCGCCGACGCAGGCGATCACGGCGTCCGGCAAGCGGCCTTCTTCTTCTAGTATCTGGGCGCGGGCCTCGATCCCGATCACGCGCTGATATTCGCGCACCATCAAGGGGAAGGGATGCGGCCCGGCCACCGTACCCAGCAGGTAATGAGTGTCGGCGAAGCTTGCCGTCCAATCTCGAAGCGCCTCGTTGATCGCATCCTTGAGCCCCGCGCTGCCGCTTTCGACCGGCACCACTTCGGCGCCCATCAGCTGCATTCGAAAGACGTTGAGCTTCTGCCGTTCCACATCATGCGCGCCCATATAGATGCGCGTTTCCAGCCCGAACAAAGCGCCCGCCAGCGCCGTCGCCACCCCATGCTGCCCGGCACCGGTTTCGGCGATGATCCGCCTTTTTCCCATTCTGCATGCCAGCATGGCCTGGCCCAATACCTGATTGGTCTTGTGGGCACCGCCATGAAGCAGATCCTCCCGCTTCAGATAGAGGCGCGCCTTGGCTGAACCGAGGTTGCGGCAGCGGGTGAGCGGCGTTGGCCGGCCGGCATATTTGGCCAGCAATTCGGCAAGTTCCGCCTGAAAAGCCACATCCTGCTGCGCATCGAGGAAGGCCGCTTCCAATTGCTCCAACGCGGGCATGAGGATTTCGGGAACATAAGCGCCGCCAAAAGCCCCGAAGCGTCCCTTCATCCGCATGGAGTGAGCTCCGCCCGCACCGGCAGTCGAAGCGCCTCGAAGAAAGCCCGCATCTTATTCTCATCCTTCCAGCCTGGCGCGGCCTCGACTCCCGATCCAACGTCGATCGCATAGGCACCGACCCGCGAGGCGGCCCGCGCATTGGCTGGATTCAATCCACCCGCCAACAAACTGGAGCCAAGATCGGTCCGACCGCTGACCCGGGACCAGTCGAACATTCTCCCCGTGCCGCCGGATTGCCCGCCGACGGCGGTGTCGAACAACATCCTGTCCGCGCCCAGCCGTGGCCCCGGTACTTCGCGACCGACGCCGCTCGCCGCCCAGATCTCGCACGTTTCCGGAAGCAGATTGCGGAGCGCCCTTATGTAGCGACCATCCTCCTCTCCATGAAGCTGGACCGCGTGTAGCCCGATCGTCTGCGCCGCCAGAGCGACCTTCATCACCTTCTCATTTCGGAACACGCCGACCAGTTTCATGTCCCCGGCGCCGGCCGCTATCGCTTCAGCCTCACCGATCGTCACCGCGCGCGGCGTGTCCGGCACCATGACCAGCCCTGCATAAGTCGCGCCCGACCGCCGAGCGAGAAGCAGATCGGCTTCATGGGTTATCCCGCAAATCTTCACTCGGCCAAAGGCGAGCGCCCGCGCCGCATCGCCGGGATCGGCCGCTCGCATCAAAGACGATCCCACCAGGAAGGCATCGGCATAGGGGCTCAGGCGTTCGATATCGGCCCGAGAGCTTATGCCCGATTCCGCGACTACCAATCGGTCGGCGGGGATGAGGCCGGCCAGCCGCTCGGTCACCGCCAGATCGACCTCCAGCGTGGCGAGATTACGATTGTTGATCCCGATCAGGCCGGCGCCGAGCGCCACCGCGCGTCGCACTTCCTCCTCGTCATGCGCCTCCACCAGGGCGTCCATTCCAAGCCGCTCTGCTTCGGCGATCACGTCGCGAGCCTCGGCATCGTCCAGCACCGAAAGCATGACCAGGACCGCGTCCGCGCCATACAGCCGCGCTTCCGGCACCTGGCGGGGATCGACGATGAAATCCTTGGCCAGCAAGGGCCCTTCATAGACCGCCCGCACCGCCGCCAGATCGTTCAGAGAGCCACCGAAATAAGGCGCATCGGTCAGCACGCTGATCGCATCCGCCGCACCTTCGTACAGGCGCGCCACGGCGGCGGGATCGACCTCTTCCCGCAACTTGCCTTGCGAGGGCGAAGCGCGCTTCACCTCCATCACGATCCGAGCGCCCGGCTGGGCCAAAGCGGCCTTCAAGCTTCGTGTCGTCGGAAGCACCTGTGATCGCAGATCGCCAAGGCTGACGCCTTCCAGCCTCCCCGCGACGTCGATCCGCTTTCGGGTGACGATCTCGCTTAATATCCCGCCCCGCGACTTTGTGACCGGTTCAACCACGGCTCGCCTCGACGAAACGGGTGAGCTGACTGCAGGCGGAACCGGAGGCCAAGACGTCCGAGGCCATAGCGACGCCGCCTTTGAGATCCTGCGCCAAGCCAGCCGTCAGCAGCAAGGCGCCTGCGTTGATCGCGACCATCTGCCTCTCGACCGCCGTGCCAAATCCCAACAGCAGCGCCTTCAGCCGCTCCGCATTCTCCTCGGGGCCACCGCCCTTCAGCAATGTCAGCGGCGCTCGTTCCAGACCGGCCTGTTCGGGAGTCATCGTCAATTCCTCAAAGATCCCGTCCGTAAGCCGCACCGCCTGTGTTTCCCCGTGCAGCGCCACTTCGTCCAGGCCATCGCCATGCACGATCAAGGCACGCCCGACCCCCAAAGCAGCAAGCGTCTCGGCCACGGGCCGCAAAAGGCGGGGATCCGCGACGCCGAGCAATTGCACGGGCGGCTCTGCCGGATTGAGGCAGGGCCCCAGCACGTTCATGATCGTCCGGACGCCCAGCGCGCGCCTTACCGGCCCGGCATGACGGAGCCCCGGATGATAATTTGGCGCGAACAGGAAGCAGATCCCGACTTCGTCGAGCGCCCGCCGCGAGACTTCCGCGCTGCAATCCAGCTTCACGCCGAGATGTTCGAGCACATCCGCCGACCCGCAGCGCGAAGTGATCGATCTATTGCCATGTTTGGCGATGGGGAGCCCGGCGGCCGAGGCGACGAAGGCGACAGCGGTCGAGATATTGATCGATCCCGATCCGTCGCCGCCGGTGCCGCACGTATCGGCGAACAGATAATCCGGCCTTTCGAAATCGGCGTCGGCAGCGCGGAGAGCCCGCGCGGCCCCAATCAGTTCGTCGGCCGTTTCGCCCTTGAGACGGAGGGCGACCAGCATCGAGGCGATGGCCGGTTCGCTCAGCCGGCCTTCGACCAGCTCCGCGAATAATTGTTCGGAGGCGCGCTGGGTGAGCGAATTTCCGGAATAAAGCGTCTCCAGCGCCGCCTGGACAGGATCCTGTGGCGTGGGATCGACGGGAAACAAGCCGGCGAGGTCGGGATTCATGTACATGGTGGAAATCCTTAAAGTCTGAAGACGAAAAAAAAGCCCGCCGGGCGGCGGGCCATCTTGGAAAGAGGAAGACTGCTAGAGAGTCATCGTTACCAAAGACGCTTGAGGGCCGCCGTGGGGGAAAGGGTCCGCCACCAATGCCATGCAGGCGCCGCCGCGATTGCGCGCGAAGACGCGCCGGGCGCGCTCGACGACAGGCCGGACGGGGCCCGGCTGAGTGTCTTGTTCAGGGTCGCGCGAATGGACATGCCCTAAACCTCGCGATTCTAACGGCTTGCGTCAACCCACTTAAAAAAGAATTTGATCCGTGCCGCGTCGGAACAGGCGAGGCACGGGGCTTGCGTCTCTGCCCGACATGGTTAAGCAGCCGGCAATGTGGAGCCTCGCAATGGGACCCTGCAACGACTTCATGAGTTAACCGCTCGGACGGGACGTGGAAGGGGCATCAGCCCACATTCGCGTTTACCCCGGGTGCGGCTTCAAGAGTGTTTATGATCCTGATTGTAGATGACGACAAAGATGTGCGCGGCATGATCAAGCGTGCCCTGCACGAACTTGGCTATCCGGCGACCGAGGCGTCGAACGGAGAGAAGGCGCTTGCCATCATGGCCGAGGAAATGCCCGATCTGGTGATCCTCGATTATATCATGCCTGGAATGGACGGGACCGAAGTCGCTCGCGAAATCGCCAAGATCGATCCCGCCCTGCCGATCATCTTTTCGACCGGCCATGGCGCGCTGCGGGCCCTTCGCAACGCTGCCGGCGAGAATATATCGATCCTCGAAAAGCCTTTTGCGCTGAATGAATTGAGCGAACTGATCGAATCGCGCCTGGCAGAGCGCCGGCGCGTGGCGGGCGCGGCACTTATCGGCGATTCCAAGTAAAAAGACGGCCTCTCCGGACCGGAGACGCCGCTTTTCCTCGATTTACTGCCACCTATTTGGTCGGAAAGCCGCGCTTCTTCAGCAATGCGTTCACGTCCGGATCGCGGCCCCGGAAGGCGCGATAGGCTTCGGCCCGGTCGGTTTCATTGCCGGTCGAAAGCAGGGTGTCGCGGAATCGCGTGGCGGTCGCCTTGTCAAACACATTGCCTGTTTCCTCGAATGCCGCCCAGGTATCAGCGTCCATCGTTTCCGACCAGAGATAGGAATAATAGCCGGCCGAATAGGCGTCGGACGAGAAGAGGTGATTGAACTGGGGCAGACGGTGCCGCATCACCAGCTCGCCCGGCATTCCGATCTTCGCCAGCGCATCCCGCTCGAACTTGTCCGGATCGATCACGCCGTCCGGGTCCATGTGCAGCATCATGTCGACTATGGCGGACGACAGATATTCGGCCGTGGCGAAGCCCTGGTTGAACTTCGACGACGCTTCGATCTTGTCCAGCAGCGCCTTGGGCATCGGGGCACCCGTCTTGTAATGTTTGGCGAATTTCGAAAGCACCTGCGGCGTCAGCAGCCAATTTTCATTCACCTGGCTCGGATATTCCACGAAGTCCCGCGGCGTTCCGCCAAAGCTTGGATAATGAATGTCCGACAGGAAATAATGGATGGCATGGCCGAATTCGTGAAACAAAGTCTCGGCATCGTCGAGGGTGATCAGCACCGGCTCACCCTGCGCGGGCTTCACGAAATTATTGTTGTTGGACCCCAGCACGATGTCGTCGCCGAGCAGGCCGGCCTGGCTGCGGAAGGTCGTCGCCCAGGCTCCTGAACGCTTGCCGGTGCGGGCGAAATCATCGCGATAAAAAACGCCGACCTGGCTGCCGTCGCGCCGGTCGGTGACGCTATAGGCCCGGATATCCGGATTCCAGACGGGCACCGTCCCGGTGATTTCCTTGAAATCCAGATCGTACAATTCGCCGGCCGCCCAAAGCGAGCCGTTGATGATATTGTTCAGCTCGAAATAGGGCTTAATCTCGTCCTGGGAGAGGTTGTAGCGGTCGTTCCGAACCTTTTCCTGATAATAACGATAATCCCACGGCTCGATCTTGATCTTCGCGCCCGATTTGTCGGCAATCGCCTGCATGTCGCGCACTTCTTCCTTCACGCGCGCGACCGCGGCCGGCCAGACGCGCATCATCAGGCCCATCCCCTGATCCGGCGTCTTGGCCATCGTATCCTGCATCCGCCAGTCGGCGTGGCTCTTATAGCCAAGCAATCTGGCGCGATCCGCGCGGAGCTTGACGATATCGGCGATCACCTGGTTGGTGTCGTTCGCATCCTTATTATCCCCGCGATTGACGAAGGTGCGCCAGATCTTTTCGCGGAGCGCGCGATTGTCGGCAAAGGTCAGCACCGGGTCGACCGCCGAACGGGTGTTGACGATCGCATAGCTTCCCGCGGGCAACTTTCGCTCCTTCGCGGCAGAGGCGGCGGCCGCCTTCACGTCCTGCGGCACGCCCTTCATTTCGGCTTCGGTGGCCACGATATGCGTGCTCTCGTCCGCCAGCACCTTCTCGCTGAAGGTCGAGAATTCTCCCGCAAGTTCGGCATTATAGGCCGAAAGCTGAGTTTTCTGCCGGTCGTCCAGATTGGCGCCGCGGCGGACGAAGCTGTCATAAAGGCGCGTCACCAGCCGTTGCTGCTTGGCGTCCAGGCCCGAAGTCTCGCGCGCCTCGTAAACGCTCTTGATCCGCTGAAACAGAAGCGGGTTCAAATTGATCTCGTCCGACGCGGCGGAAAGCTTCGGCGACCATTCCTTGCTCAGCGCCTGATAGGCGGGGTTGGTCATATTGCTGGTCATGACCCCGAACAGGCTCAGCACACGATCCTGTGTTTCGCCGGCTTTCTCCAGCGCTTCGACCGTATTGGCGAAGGTCGGCTTGTCCTTGTTGTTGGCGATGGCCAGCACTTCGCGGCGCTGCTCGTCGATCGAATATTGGATCGCTTCGGGGAACAGCTCAGGAGTCACCTTGTCGAACGGGGGCACGCCGTCATAGGGGCCTTCCCATTTGGCGAGCAGGATATTGTCGGGAGCCTGCGCTGGCCCTTCCGCCGCAGCTTCGGTTTCAGCTGTCATATCGATCGTCGCTTTATCCTGGGCCATTGTGGTGCAACCACCGAGCGCCAGCGCGGTTGCGCTCGCCAGAAGAACTGATTTCAAGTGTCTCTCCATTATTGGCGTCACGGAATTTCCGGATCGCGCTTATCGCCTAGTCTATAGGTCCGTGGCTGAACCTTGGGCAACCCGGGCGCAGGCGGACCCTCTCGCCCCACTGGCCCCTGCCCTCTGGCGCCCGGGCGCAGCCCCTTCTATGAGCGCGGCTATGGCGCAGAATTGGAGCCCGGCAAGCTGGCAGCAGCATGAAGCAAGGCAGCAGCCTGTTTACGCCGACAAGGCTGCGCTCGACGCCGCCACGCAGGAACTGGCTTCCTACCCCACGCTTATCGAGCCTGCCGATGCCCGCAAGCTCAAGGCAGCTATTGCCGACGCTCAGGCCGGCCGAGCTTTCGTCCTCCAGGGCGGCGACTGCGCCGAAAGCTTCGCCGAATTCTCCCCTGCCAATATTGATGCGAGCTTCCGCCTGATCATGGACATGGCGGGAATCATGGCCGCCCGATCGGGCCTGCCGATCGTCAAGATCGGGCGCATGGCGGGGCAATTCGCCAAGCCCCGATCGACCGAGATCGAACAGAAACAGGGCGCCGGCCTTCCGGCCTATCGCGGCGACATCGTCAACGGCATCGCGTTCGAGGAAGGCAGCCGGGCGCCCGACCCTGCGCGCATGTTCCGCGCTTATGCCCAGGCCTATGCCACGCTAGCGCGGCTTGGCGATCTGGCAGAGGCCGAGGGTGCCGACCTCTATACCAGCCACGAAGCCCTGCTGCTTCCCTGGGAACAGGCGCTGACCCGGCCCGAAGCGGAGGGTGCCGGCCGCATCTACGGTACCTCGGCACATCTTCTCTGGATCGGCGACCGTACCCGCTTCCCCGGCTCCGCCCATGTCGAATTCGCGAGGGGGTTAGCGAACCCGATCGGCATCAAATGCGGCCCCAGCCTCGATCAAGCCACGTTGGTGACCCTGCTCGACACGCTTAATCCGGCGCGCGAACCCGGCCGCATCACGCTCATCAGCCGGATGGGTGCAGGCCGGATCGGTGAGGCGCTCCCGCCTTTGCTCCGCGCGGTGCGGCAGGAAGGCCACCCCATACTCTGGTCCTGCGACCCGATGCACGGCAACACGATCAAGGCCGCCAACGGCTACAAGACCCGCCCGTTCGGAACCATATTGGACGAAATCCGCGCCTTCTTCGAAATCTGCGCTGCCGAAGGCGCGCATCCGGGCGGCGTGCATGTCGAAATGACCGGCCAGAACGTCACCGAATGCACCGGCGGCGCCGTCCCCGTCACCGAACAGAATCTCGCCGACCGCTACCACACCCATTGCGACCCCCGCCTCAACCCCGGCCAGGCGCTGGAACTGGCGCACCTGGTCGCGGACATCATGCCCCGGCGGAAGTCGCAGGCGGCCTGATCATTGTTCCGACCGGGCCGCGCTTGAGCCCAGAGTTTCTTGACAGAAGAGCCCCCTCCCCCATATGCGCCCGTCTTCCTGTTCCGGCCCGCGCCGGCAGGCAGGCATGGGCCCCTTCGTCTAGCGGTTAGGACGTCGCCCTCTCACGGCGAAAACACGAGTTCGATTCTCGTAGGGGTCACCAGGCAGACACTTCCGGCGAATTTTTTGCGGGCCGTATCATCTGCGAGACCCGATTTCGGGGTGCGACTGGAGTACGCTTTGGATCCGGAGTAGGAGGTCCGGCCCGACCCTTCGGTATCCCATCATTCGCGCCGCAGTGCGGACCAAGTCGGCAGGATCTCCCCCTCCATTGTCTTCCCACGCAAGCCGCAGAGCTTCCCGTATTTCCAATATCGAGATGTAGGGCGCCTTCAGGGTAGCACCGCTTTCGGAAGCTCTGTCCCGGACCGGTGGCTTCGCAGCTTGTAGGTGAGTATAATAGAAACCGTCAGCCACCTGCAATTCACTGCTGTTACGGCAGGCAAGGGCCAAGGCACGTCGCGCAGCCGCAAGAATGCGTGATCCGGCTTTCTCTTTGCCAAAGCACGAAGCAATCCGCCTCGCGACTTCCTCCTCATGAATTGGCCCTTCGTTTTGCACGATGCGCAGAGTTAGGGCGGATAACGTGCCGATATCGACCTCGTGAGGCTCGACGTAGCTTTGGGTTGGAAAATGAGCACGCTGATAGACTGGCATTTTCCGCGGTGGAGCTTCTGCAAGTGCAATCAGCACGGGCTGTGTAGGGCCCGTTGTCGAAAGGTCGCCGTTGTTGGCACCGGTCAGGCTCAGCCCGACCTTGTCGGCTTCATGCGCCGCTTCAAGAGCAATGCGCAGCCGATCGATTTCCTGCCGGCGCTGATAAAACCAGTCGGTGCTCCAAATTCGGTGGAAACGCCAACCAAGGTGCTCGAGAACATCTTGACGCAGCCGATCGCGCTCTCGAGCCCATAGCGCACTGTGGTAGGTCGCACCATCGCACTCGATTGCGAGGATGTATCGACCAGGCTTATCGGGGTGCCGGATTCCCAGATCGATCCGAAATCCTGCCGAGCCCACTTGGGGATCGGCAATGAAACCGAGGCCGCGCACAACTTCCGCCACGTCCTCCTCGAACGGGGTGTCTGCTTCTAAGCCAGTCGGTGAATTATCCGAGACGTAGCCGCTCTTCGCAAAGTCTAGGAAGCGCTTGAGGATCCGTGGGCCATCACCGCTGGTCCGGCTGACGTCGATGTCGCCCGGATCGAAGGAAGCGAAGACCTCGCACCGAACGCGAGCGCGCGTGAAGAGGACATTGAGCCGGCGCTCGCCGCCTTCGCCGTTGACCGGCCCAAACGACATACTCGTGAGCTTCCCACCGGGTATGGCTGGCCCGTAGCCAACGCTGATCAGGATGACGTCTCGTTCATCGCCCTGAACGTTTTCGATATTCTTGACGAAGAGGTCTTCTGATTTTCCCTCGCGCAGGAATTCGTCAAGCACCGTGTCTGACCGGCGCGACAGCTCAAGCAACTCGGTAATGAGATTACGCTGGGCGAACGAGAAGGTGACAGTGCCAAGCGACAGACTCGGGTCCCTACGCGCATGCTCGGCCACACGAGCGACGATGGCCTCGCCTTCCCTGCGGTTATCTCGCTTGCCGCCCTTGTCGTAAACGCCGTCGACCTTCGTGAAGCAAAGCCCGTAGGCCGGATCACGCTGCAGAGGGGACGGAGGAAGGATAAGTCCGCTTTCATAGAACTCGCGATTTGAGACTTCGATGAGTGAGGGGTCCCTTGAGCGATAGTGCCAGCTCAGCATGCGCGATCCGAGGCCGCGAGCTTCGCAAAGGGTCAGAATACTTTCCAGCGCCCCGAGCCGCGCCGAGCCACCGAGCAAATCCTCCTCGTCGTCCGGAACCCCGTCGTCATCGCCCTCGCCGCTCGCCAAGCGATCGAAAAAGGAGGATGGGGGGAGTTGTTTTTTATCGCCTACGACGACGATCTGCTTTGTCCGCGCGATTGCACCTAACGCATCTTCAGGGCGCACTTGCGACGCTTCGTCGATCACAAGCAGATCAAAGCTCAGCCCGCCCGGCGGAAGGAATTGAGCGACGGAGATTGGACTCATTAGCAGTACTGGCTTGATGCGCTGGACCGCAGTTCCCGCTCGCTCGAACAGCCGACGTAGGGCCAGGTGTCCGCGCTTTTTGCCGATCTCGCCGCGAATAACCCGCATCTCGCCCATTGCGCCTTGGGGGACCTGCGACAGGTGAGCGGCCAAGATACTTGTCACATTTTCCGAAAGCCGCTCGCGCTCAAGCTTTCCGAACTCTTTAACCAGGTCATGCCGCTTCTCCAACGCGAGGCCCCGAAGGCGATCGGACTGAGCAATTGCAAGATTCCACAGCGCTTCGGCTCTTGCGAACTGGACCTCGACCACGGCGGCCTCGGGGCCCATTTCGGAATTATCGATCTTGTCCGCAAGCGTATCCAGTTGGTGTGTCGTTAGTTCTCGGCGCAGCCGCGCCATCTTGGCCCAAGTGGAATAACGATCAGTGTTATCGCTCATTGAGCGTAATCGCGACGCCCCCCGATCTAGCGGGATGCTGTTGAGGCTTGTGGCGCCTAGAGACTGGGGATCGATCTTGAGCCGGGCGATGATATCGGAGAGTACACTTTCCGCGTGCGCCGCGGTGTCGATCAGCAATTGCCGGGTATCACCAATCTGCTTGGCGTTTCCGGCAAGCCGCAATACATTGCCCTGATTATATTCGAGCGTGGCTTGGCGAAGCCGTTGGCACCATCGTGCTACTCGGAGCGGTTTTTCAAAGTCGGTTTGATCACCTCGCCATTCGTCCTTAAGCTCGCGACTAAGATATTCGCGGTCCTGATCCCAAGCTCGCTTCTGCGCTTCGATCACGAGCAGGTTGTCGACCAGTCCGACGCGATCCGCCGCTGCCTTCGGTAGAGCAGATTTCAACAGGCCCGCCAGTTCGCGAGAGGCCGCGCGATAAGCAGAGCCCCATCGCGCAAAGAAGGATTGAGCGCCGACCGAAAGGGGCGAACGAAGGGTCGATGCGGGGGTTTCGAAAGCATGGGGGACGAAGGTTTCCGCCTGTGCGTCGCGTGCTTTTCTCCAGTCCCGCGCCGCTTCCAAGCCGTCACTAACACGGCCGATGTCCGACATGCGCAGCATCGAGGCTGCAATCGATTCCGTGCCCGGGGGCAGGCCGTCCAATCGATCAAGCAGATCACAGATGGCCGGCACCTGCTCAAGGGTGTTTGCCATCCCTAGGCCAAGCTCTTCCTTTATGGCTAGCACCTTGCCATGCAGCGCCTCGACCTTCTCCGCGCCTCGAGTGAGTTCGGGCTCCAAGCGCGACAGATCGACGGGCTGGAGGTCGAGATTTCCCACGCCTGCGTATGGATGCTCGCCTTCCCCCTCGGCCAATGACAAATCCGCGTAGGCCCGGAGATCATTACAGAGGCGCTTCTCCTCTTCGCGTGACAGCGAGGTGAGCGCGACACCGTCGAGGCTCGGCGGAGGGGCTCCCATTCCAAGAAATCGTGATTGTCGCGCTAGGACGCTGAAGCCGCTCTCGCCGCTTGCGCCAATCCGACTGTGAAGCTCATCTGCCAAACTGTTGAGGCGGTCACGGGATTCCCGGAGGGCATGAGGTGGTCCGGGCGTTGCCGGGACTGCTTGGCCCGCGTTTAACGTGGAGGCTAACTCGGCGAGGACCGACTTCTTGTTGGCGCTTCGGGAATGCAGCTCGAGGCAGACATCCCTGAGGCCAGTTTTGACGAGCCGATCGTGCACCACCGACAGCGCGGCCATCTTCTCAGCAACGAACAACACGCGCTTGCCGTCCTTCACGGCGGCGGCGATGATGTTAGTTATCGTCTGAGATTTTCCTGTGCCGGGAGGCCCCTGAACCACCAGATTGCGGCCTGACCTGACCTCCTCAATGACCTTGGCTTGCGATGCGTCTGCATCGACTACATGGAAGATGTTTTCAGGCGGCAACACATCGTCTAGCCTATCGTCTGGGCCAAACAGTGGCTCTTCTCGTTCAAAGCCTTCGTAGAGCAGGCCGCGGGTTAACTCATGGTCAGCAAGGGCTCCGTCTGGCCATGCTTCGACATCGAGGTCTCGATACATGAGTAATTTGCTGAAACTGAAAAAGCCGAGCTGGATGGCGTCAGGATCGATCTTCCACCTTTGGCGGTGCTCGATCGTATTTTGAACCTTCGTGAAGTATTCTGATGGCGACCACTCTTCACCCACATCCAGGTCGGGTAGCGTCACACCGAAATCGGCCTTAAATCGCTGTTGAAGCGGGAGATTGGTGGGGAAATCCTCTTCGCGGAGGCGTAAGTCGAATGTCGATGTCTTCGCATTTCGAATGAGTTCGACCGGAAGCATTACGAGCGGAGCTTCTCGGACCACGTTCGAGTTCGCATCCTCAAACCAGGTGAGGAAACCAAGGGCGAGATAGAGAATATTAACGCCGCTCTCTTCTTCCGCGGTCTGTGCTTCGCGATGAAGCTTAAGGAGCTTCTTTTGGAGGGCGTCCGGGCCGAGGCGGGTCTCTAGGAAATTATCGGTATAGGATGGTGGTTCGTGAAGCGGCCCGACTCCGATATGATTTGCACCGGCACTCGTTTTCTCAGCCGACGACAGGCCTTGCAGCTCGTGGGTGGGGCTGCGGCTGGAATGCTTTCCGGCGGCATGGCCTTGCTGCCGATCCGCTTGTGCTGCGCGCTCAGCGATTGGGATGGGCCGGGGTGAGGTTGGCACTGCCCGAAAGCACGATTTTCATCGATCCCTTGAGAAATGGCGGAATCTGGGGCAGCGCACTTCCGGACCGTCTAGTGCCCGTCAACGATGCGAAGGGTGACCGGTTCGTCCTGATCACGCATCGGCATCCGGACCACGCCGATCCAGTCGCGATACAGGAGGCGCTCGGCACGAATGGGACTTTGGTCTACGCAGGCGCCGGCGTCCCGAACGTACCGGGAGTACGGACGCGTGCCTGCGCCTTGTACGAGCCCCAAATCCTTGGTGACTTTACGGTCACGGCCGTGCCTGCCGCCGACGGCTATGGAGACCCGCAGGTTTCGTGGATAGTGTCCGCGGCGGGGCGCAGGATAATCCATTGCGGCGATACTTTATGGCATGGATTTTGGTGGCAGATTGGCCGCCAATATGGACCGTTCGATGCGGCCTTCCTGCCGATTAACGGCGCCCGTTTTCGATGGCGCCAGCCGGCAAGCGAGATACCGGCGGTGCTGACCCCGGAACAGGCCGTCGCGGCCGCCGTGATCCTCGGCGCGCGCACCCTGGTCCCCATCCATTTCGGAATCGAAGGCGCGGAAGGTTACCTGGAGGTCGAGCAGCCGGTGGAAGCCCTGCGCGCCGCCGCCGCGCGCCGTGATATTAAAGTCAGCATGTTGGATCCCGGTGAATGGCTGGACTGGGACCGGTGAAAGCGCCTTCCACGCAATTATAATTCCAGGGACACAATACTAATTGGCCAAGGTCAGCGCCTTAGCCCAGAAAATAATTAGGTATTACGTCCCCGGAATTACGCCCGGCCCGTCCCCACGCGCCGTTATTGCCTTTTCGTCGATCGAAAGCTGTGCTTTGTTCGTGAAAAGATGTCGGGGGGCATAATGGGAAATTTCGTACGCCTGGGTCGGATCGCTGAGGCCGTGACCGGCAAGTGGGCAGCAAAGCGAACTGCCTTTGCAAAGGCAGCGGCGCTGACGAGTTTCGTCTGTCTGGGACTGACGGGCGGACATGCATCGGCTGCCGACCTTGATGACGGACTTAGTCTGTTGATGACGGAAGCCGATTCCGTTGCCGCCGTTCAAATGATTTCCGAAGCCGGTGCGGAAACGCCGGCCGCTTTCAGGATGGTCGAAATATTGAGAGAGGCCGAGACGTTTGAAGTGTCCGACGGCGTCACCCTGGAAGGGAGGATAACCAGTTACGAAATGCAGGCCGACTGCAAGAATGATCGGCTGCGCATCGTAAGCATCACGGCGTTAGGGGAAAATCTGCAGCCGACACGCACCGAACAGATCGATTCCGAATGGGTGGAGGTTTATTATCCGAATTCGCGAGTCACCACTTTTGCCTGTGGCTCTGCGGAAAAGAAGGCTCAGCTGGAAAAGCGACGCTTCGCGGACCTAGCAAGCCTGGCCCCGGCGGCGCTCGACATCATGGATGCCAAGAAGAGCGCTGATGCGGCGCATCAAGCCGCAGCCAGCAGCAGCGCATCCTCATCCGCCGGGATGGAACCCACTCTCGACGGGATCAGCGTGTCCGATTGTGCGACGCCCGCCGGCAGGGCCGCCGCCGCGCATCGGGTATCGCCGGACAAGGTGCGATATGCCGGGAACATGAACGATGCGATGCTTAAGGAAGCCTCGCTCGCTTCTGTGCAGGAAAGCTGTGCCCTCTGGGTCATCCTCAGCCGCGAAGATCCGTTCGAAAAGCCGGAACTGATCCCCATGCGCTATTGGTATGCCCTGGACTTCGCCGATTGCCAGGCCGCGTGGAACGGATCCTGCGAAAGGGCCTTCAACATCGAGATTCCCAAGGGGTTTCAAATGTGCCGCGCGGATTTCCAGCAGGATGGCCGCGGCGACAAGGCTGAAATCCTCGTTACGCCGGAAGGATGGCTTCCGGGCGGAGGCCAGACGCCGCGCTTCACCAAATACAGGATCTTGCTGCATTCGGATGGCGGCTATCACATTCTGGATAAGCAGAGCGCCAACATAAAAATCCAGGATCTGTAGATCCGGTATATCAGCGACAGGCTGGGAAATGACGAGCGCCAGAAACGAGGCTGCGCAATGCCAGTTAAGCCTCCTCCGCCGCTTCCCAAGCCGCCCGTACCCACGCCCAACATGGTGGCTGCAAAAATCTATATGGGGCAGCACAATGCGACGCGGCTGAGCTTCGTCATATCCAATACGGGCAGCGGCCCCAGCCAGACGCAAATCGTGGTCGACGGCTATGATACTTTCTTCAAGCGCTGGATGCCGCATTGGGCAGAAACCATCATTCCGTTGCAGCCGAATGAATCCTATAATTTCGACCAGCCCACATCGGACAAGGCATGCTGGCGGATCCGATCGGCGCACATGACGGCGTCGGGCAATTGGCAGATCGGCAACACCTGGAACTACCCCGGAAGCTGCCCCCACGGGCCGGCGCCGTAATGCACTTCCCGAGGGAAGCAGGATAGCCGCCTGCCGGCCCGTAGCGGATACGCTCAACCTGGCTGGGCGGCATCCAGCCAGGCCCAAGCGATCTGAATCTTGCGGAAGAATATCTCCAGCCGATGCCTGGTAGCGCTAGCGCGCCGCTCTTACAGCCGACGCCCGGCCGCCATTCATCGGTAACGCGGCAACTCGCCTAAGCCGCGCGCCGCATCTTCTATTTTCAACAGGCCTGACATTCGACCCAGTCGGGCTGCGAGCCGCCGCTGCTGCTGCAATAATATTCGACGCGAGCGCCGCCATCGTCGCACGACCCGCAGCCAAAATAGACGATGGTGCACTCTTCGCTTTCGGACAGCTTCGAAGCAATGTCGCCGCCCCTGGCGTTCGCGGTGGCCAGAAGTTGATCGACGAGTGGCTGGAGCGGGCCGGCGCCCGAAATTTTCGTGCCGCTTTGGACTTCGCGAAGCTTGACCGTGAAACGCGCAACTTCATTCATCTTCTGTCTCCCTGTTTCCCCATTAATGTCTGATCCTGCCATAGCCATTCACCATCGCAACCTGAAAATTGGTGCCTGAACAGGAATGAAGTTGAATAGGAACAGGCTTGACCGCCAGCTCTCGCGATTTTCCGCTGAAGGCGCTCGTCGCAATGTAGGAAAATGCTTGTCCCCGGGCGCGACCTCCTCGGCGCCTCGGACGGGTTTTCGTATCGGCGTCGGCCTGCGCCGTCGCGGGAGTATCACAAGGCGGTCGGCCAGCCGGCGCGCGCGGCCCGATCGAGATAGGCAGGCACAATCGCACGGTGAAAGGGCGTGATCGCGGCCAGATAGGTACGGCCGAGCCGATTGCGGCAGTGTACGACCGTGGTCCACGAAAGTTCGCGGCGGCCGTCGACACGGCTGAGCATCATCGAGGTCCGGAAATCCAGGTGCCTGTCGTCCTCGCCCATGACGATTTCGGTGACAGTTTGGCTCTGCACGGGGAAGCTTCCGATCACTCCGTCGCGGCGACCGGCTCCCGCGCGCCTGATCTGGCCCGACGTCTTCACGCCGACTGCGCCCATGATGCGATCACGCAGGAACATCAGCGGCCGAACCGAGCGCGGCGGATTGGCGAGGATCGCGCGCGCCAGGACGGTGAGGTCCGCGCTCGCCGTCTCGGGCAATTGCACCGCATAGGCGTCGACCAGGTCGGCATTCGCGTATGTCGACGCGAGCGAGCCGCCGGGCGGCGGGGTGATAGGACGGGCAGCAGCCCAGGTGTCGGACGTTTTCATGCGCGATCCTTTCGCCAACGGGCACTCGGCCCCGCGGTCAAAGTTTGATCCCCAAAAGAACCGGGGCAATCGTAATGCGGCGCACCGAGGCGAGGTCCGCGATCACTTCTCGCAGCTCAGAAATGCGCTCAAGGGATGCCGCTTCAATCAGAACGAGCATATCGGTGGGGCCGGACAGGGCATAGCATTGGCGTATCTCGTCCATCGCACGCAATGCCGGGATCACGCTGTCGCAGCTGAAGCTGTCATGGAGCTCAATCGATGCCCAGGCGGACACCAAAATGCCTTCGCGGATTTGCGCCGTATAGCCCTGGATAATGCCATCGCGTTCCAGTCGATTGAGCCTTTCCTGGGTCGCGCTCCGAGAAAGGCCAAGGTCCCTTGCCAGTTTGACCAGGGGCTGACGGGCGTTGCGGCACAGGGCTGCGATCAGCTTCTGATCCTGGTCGTCGAGCCTTCGGCCGGTCATATTGCGGGTTGTTTCCATTCAGAATGCCGGGTTGAGACCAGCGCTTGTTCGACACTATCGCATTTCCCTCGGTCAGGGAGTGGATATGTTCACGATTGCTTTATTGTCGCTCGCGCTTTCTCATTTGCCCGCAACCGAGCCGGAAATCTATCTGCCCGGAATCGTGTCTACAGGGTTCGACGATGCTCATGTCTCGTTCGCGCCCGACGGCAATCGCTACTTCTTCATTCGGAACACCCCCGACTTCAGGCATTGGACTGTCCTTATGCGGGAGCGCGAAGGCACAGGATGGGGGCCAGTAGAGGTAGCGCCGTTCAGCGGCCGTTGGTCAGACGCCGACGTCTTCGTAACGCGTGACGGCAAGCAGTTATTCTTCATCTCAAATCGGCCCGTAAAGGGTGAAGTTGCGCGAGAAGATAGCGACATCTGGACGATCGACTTGTCGCGGAACGATTTTGGCGAGCCCCGGCACGTGGCAGAGCTTTCCAGCGAAGGCTTCGAATGGTTTCCAACGCTGACGGACAGCGGAACGATTTATTTTGGGTCAGAGCGTAAGGGCGGGCTCGGCCAGACCGATTTGTGGCGCGCGCATTGGCTGGGCGATCGCTTTTCGGAGCCTGAAAATCTGGGCCCGGAAATCAACAGCGCGCTACAAGAAATCGAGCCTCTGATTGCCCGCGACGAAAGCTGGCTGATTTTTGCCGCGAAGGGGCGTCCGGATAGCGTCGGCGATTACGACCTGTATGTGTCCTATAATTGCTCGGGCGGCTGGACGACACCGGTGCCGTTGCCAGGGCCAATCAATTCTCCAGGATGGGACTTTGGGCCGCAACTCTCGCCTGACGCGAAGAAATTCTACTTCACGAGCAATCGCACCAAGGAAATTCCCACTGGGCAGCGGTTGAACCTGGGACAATATGAAAAAATGCTTTCCTCCCCCGGAAACGGCCTTCGCGACGTGTACGAAATAGACGCCAGCAAGCTCAGTATTGGGCGTACATGTCCTGCACCGAAATGAGCGTGAAATCCGTCTTTTCGCGGCGGCCGTAACAATGCGCTGACAAATCGGTTGTGTCCCCGGAACTGAAACTTCGGTCGTAGGGAGTGACGCGAACGGTGGACACGTCGATCGCACCTCACGAAAATCAAATCTCAACCTTTTCCGATCACTCGTTACCTCACGGGCCGCGGCCTTTCAGTTGCCGTAGGGAATCCCGCGATTGCCAAGTTGGTCAGGTTCGAGAGCCAGGCCGTGAAGGATGTATCATGGCGGACAAGGTTGAAAAGGTCAGACGCTCCGCGGATTCATCGCCTCCCGCCAGTGCGGAGGAATTCGCCCAGAGCCTGAGGCGGCGGAGCAAAGCAGCAAAGGGTCTTGAGCAAGATCTGCTCACCGCGGTGCCGATGCTATACGGATCGCCCACCCTCGGAGACGTGCTTCCCAAAGACCCTGGAATCGTCCTTGCGCACGTTCACCGGGACGAACTGGTGCGGCGAAACGGGGGTGGCGTCTTCCATAGGGATGTCAAACGATCCGATGTCGCCCTTCCGTTCGAGCGAATGATGATCGCAGCGTCAATCCTGATGTTCCTGTTCGCCCTTTTTTCATAGCAGGCCGCACCGTGATCGACTTGGTCTACGGACCTCGTCCAGTATGTTTCAGCCCTTTGGACGTTGGTGACAAGGCGATCATGTCAAACAACGAGCTCGGGTAACCGGGCGAACGCCTTGGGTACTAAATGCATATGTATGCAGCGCCCACCCCAGGTGCAGGGCCACGATTTGATCGAACGTCCAGACGGGTTTCATATCGCTCCTACGAAAACGCCCGGGACATCAAGACTCTCCACGGCCAGGGGTCAATCCGTCACTCGCTGGCGTCCGGCATTGGATCCCAGCCGCCGCCCAGCGATTTATTCAGTGCCACCGCAGCATTAGAATAAGCGGCGAGCGCATCCTTTTGGCGTCGTTCGGCCTGGGCCAGTCGGAGTCGCGAGCGCTCGAGGGTTAGCCGATCGTCTTCGCCGCGCGCGAACCGCAACGAGGAAAGTCGAAGGGCGCGCCTTTCTTCGTCAAACGCTTCCTGGGCGGCATCGGCGGCGGCAGCGGCATTAGCCAAGCGATTGGCGGCGCTTTCACTATCCGAAAGCGCGCCGACCACGGCTTTCTCATATCGGGCGGCGGCTGCGCTCGCCCTGGCATCGACGCCTCTGATCTGAGCGCGGATACGGCCCGCCGAGAAGATCGGCCAGCTGAAGGTCGGGCCGATGCTAAGGTTCGTACTGGCGCTGGACAAGAGGTCGCCGGGCCTGCGGGCCTGCTGCCCCAGGCTACCTATCAGACTGAACCGCGGGAACAGGTCGGCCGTGGCCACGCCAATTTCGGCGCTTGCCGCCGCAAGTTCACGCTCGGCGCGGCGGATATCGGGACGGCGCCGAAGGAGGTCCGACCGAACGCCGCTGGCGATAATTGCCGGCGGAGGCGGTATCGGACCCGTCGAGGCTCGCAATGCGGAAACGATTTCTTCCGGTGAAGTGCCGACCAGCGTGGCGATGCGGTAGGCTGCGGCTGCGGTCGCCGATCGTGCCTGGTTCAGCGCGGCCTGGCTGGTCGCGCGGTCGGCACCTGCCCGATCGGCCTGCTGCCGAGTGTCCTCGCCTGCCCAAAAACGTAGGGCGGCAAGGTTCGCGAGTTCGGCGTTGGCGGCCAGCTCCTCGACGGCGATGGCCTCGCGCGACTGGGCGTGGCGAAAATCGATATAATTGCGTGCGACCTCCGCAATCAGCGTGACCATGACGTCGCGGCGGCTCCATTCGGCCGCCTCTCCGCGCGCGGCGGCGGCCTCGACCTCGCGTCGATTGCGGCCCCAAAGATCGACTTCCCAGCTGGCGTCGAATCCGATGTCGTAGAGCGAAAAGCTGCGATCGAAACCAGGGATGTTGGCGACGGGCAACTGGCCATTCTCGCTGATCACATTCCTGGTCGCCGACCCGTTAGCCTCGACCTGCGGCAATCGGCCGCCCGCCGCTGCGTCGCGATTGGCCCGCGCTTCGGCGACCCGCGCCTCGGCTTCCCTGAGGTCGGGACTGGACCGAAGCGCGCGATCGACCAGCCCCATTAAGGTTGCGTCGCCGAAACTTGCCCACCAGCGCGTATCGACCTCACCAGCGGCCGCTGGCTCCAGCCAGCGATCGGACACCGCAATCGGCGGCTTGCGGTAATCGGGACCGACCGTACAGCCCGCGACCAATGCGATGGCCGAGACGGCCAAAAGACGGAAAACGGTCATGATTCACTCCATGCGGGCGCGGAACAGCCACGCCGAGGCGGACAAGGTGACAATGGCAATCAGGGCGAGCGGCCAAAGCTGGTCGAATACCGCGCCCATCGGCATCGCCTTCAAAAACTGCCCCTGGACGATGATCAGGAAATAGCGGGCCGGATTGGCGTAAGTGACCACCTGCAACCAGCCGGGCATGTTGTCGATCGGGCTGGCATAGCCCGACAGGAGAATGAGCGGCACGGTCGCGAGAAAGCTGCCGAGGAACGCCTGTTGCTGGGTTTGCGATATCGACGAGACCAGCATTCCGACCCCGATCAACGCGATGATGTAGATGATAAGCGCCGGATAGAGGAGAAATAGCGACCCGGTGAACGGCACGCCGAAAACCAGAGTGGCCACGATCAGGTAAAGCGTCGCATTGAACAGGCCGGCCAGCAGCGGCGGGACCATCTTGCCGATCAGGATTTCGTGGATCCGCATTGGGGACACTAAAAGCTGGTCGAAGGTGCCCAATTCCCGCTCTCGCGCAACGGACTGGCTGGTGATCGACAGTCCTGCAACGGACACCACGATGGCAATCAGCGACGGCAAAGTGAACCAGATATAATCGAGGCTCGGATTGAACCAGTTGGTGACGATCGTTCCGCCTTCGGTATCCTCGATCGTCGGATCGGCGCCGATCCCGGCGGTGACCCGACCGATATAGCCGGCGACAATCTGCGCCGCGTTGGAGCGCCGACCATCGAGGACGATCCCGACGGTCGCGGGTCGATGGGCGGCGACATCGCGGTCGAAGTCCTGCTCGATGACCAAAGCGGCGATGACCTCCTGCCGGTCGATCGCCCGCTTCAGGTCGGCGGAAGATTCAAGCCTGATGATATGGCGGAAGTTCGGGCTTCCGGCGATTTGCGAGACCAACTCGGACGAATGCACTCCGCTCGACCGATCGAGCACGCCGATGTCGACATTGCGCACGTCGAGTGTGGTCGCGAAGGTGAAGATGAATAATTGCAGCAGTGGCGGCATGATCAGCACGATCCGCGCCTTGGGATCGCGCAGCAGCGCCCAGCTTTCCTTGACGATCATGGCTAGCAGGCGGCGCATCAGTCGAGACTGCGCCGAGTCACGCGGAACGAAAGCAGAAAGAATCCGAGGCCGAATGCCAGCATGATCGCGATGTTGGGCAGGATCAGCGGCCAAATGTCTCCGACCAGGAATACGGTCTGCAAGGAAGGGATGAGGTAGCGCGCCGGGACCGCATAGGTGATCAATTGAATCCAGCGCGGCATCGACGAAATTTCGAACAGGAATCCGGACAATAGAAATGTCGGCAGGAAGGCCGCGAGAAGCGCGATCTGGCTGGCAACGAACTGGTTCTTGGTCGCCGAAGAAATGAACAATCCAAGGCCGAGCGCGGGCATAAGGAAGGCTGCGGAGATCGCCAGCAGGGCCAGGACCGAGCCACGAAACGGCAGGCCGAATGGACCGACGGCGATCGCCGTGCACAGCGCCATCGAAGCCAGAGCGAGGATGAAATAGGGGATAACCTTGCTGACGATGAACTCGGCCATCGATACCGGCGTCGCCATCAGCGCCTCCATCGTCCCGCGCTCCCACTCTCGCGCAACGACGAGCGCGGTGAGCAGCGTTCCGATCATCGTCATGACGATCGCGATCGACCCGGGAATGAGAAAGAAGCGGCTGCGCAAGGCGGGGTTGTACCAGAACCGCGGACTGGTGGTTACAGCGGGCGCCCGTGCCCCCAGACCTTCCGCGGCGGCCCAGGACTGAAAAACGCCATCGGCATAAGCGGCGGCGAAGCTAGCGGTATTGGGCTGCGATCCATCGGTTGCGACCTGAATATTCGGCAGGCGCCCAAGTTTCGCCATGCGTCCGAAGTCCTGCGGGATCACAATCATTGCGCGCACCGACCCGTCGACCATCTTCGAGCGTACATCGCGCACCGAGCGGGCCACCGTCACGTCGAAATAGGGGGAATTGATAAACGATTGGCTGAGCGCGAGCGCCGGCGCGCTCGAATCCTCAAGCACCAACGCTATCCTGGTGCGGCTCGTGTCGAGCGATACCGCGTAGCCGAAGAGGAACAGGAGCACGAGCGGGAACACCAATGCGATGAGGAAGGTCGACGGATCGCGCACGATCTGGGCCGCCTCCTTGGCCATCAACGCCGTCAACCTCCGTCGGTCGAAGCGGATTGCGGGCATGGTCATGCGGCCTCCCGCCCGGCGGTATCGCGGCGGCGGTCGCTATCTTCGACCAGCGCAATGAAGGCGTCTTCCATGGTCGGATCATCGAGGTTGGCGAGTCTAGCGGCCTCAGCCTTCAACTCGTCGGGCGTACCCGTCGCGATCTGTTCGGCGCGATATATGAGCGAGACCGCGTCGCAATATTCGGCCTCGTCCATGAAATGGGTGGTGACCAGCACCGTCACGCCTTTGTCGACCAGCCCGTTAATATGGGTCCAGAAGACACGGCGCGTGACCGGATCGACCCCTGAGGTCGGCTCGTCGAGGAACAGGACCGGCGGCTCATGCATCACCGCGCAGGCGAGTGCGAGGCGCTGCTTATATCCGAGCGGCAGCGCGCCGGCATTCTGGCCAACTACTTTGCCCAGTTCGAATATCTCGATCATCGCCGCGATCGACCGGCGGGCCTCGGCGCGGTCGAGGCCATAAGCGCCCGCGAAAAAATCGAGGTTCTGGCGGACGCTCAAATCACCGTAGAGCGAAAATTTCTGCGCCATATAGCCAAGCGACGCTCGCGCTTCGGCCGCCGCCGTGCGCAGGTCGTTGCCAGCCACCGATCCGCTGCCCGACGTCGGGGTCAACAGGCCGCACAGCATCTTGAACGTTGTGGACTTTCCCGCGCCATTTGGGCCGAGCAGGCCGAAAATCTGTCCGCGCCCGATGCTGAACTTCATGTCCTTGGCGGCGGTGAACTCCCCGAACCGCTTGGTCAGGCCATGCGCCTCGATCACGGCGCCGTCGCCGGCCGGGATCGTGCGATAGCTTTCGGCTAGGCGGCTGGTCCCTTTAGGGCCGCCGCCCAATATCTCGATGAACCCATCTTCGAAGCGGGGATCGGCAGGCGTGACGACGACCGGCTTATCGCCACCAAGATCGCGCCCGGTCGGGATGGCCTGTCCGTCGCGCACCAGCAGCCGCACCGCGCGACCCTGTATCGTGCCATCGATGATATTGTCGCGATCCAGGACATGGGTCAGGAAATGGCGGCGGCTGCCCTCGAACTCCGTGATCCGGATCACGCGATTCTTGATCCGGTCGGTCAGGTCGCTCGGCGGCCCGTCGAAGAGCAGCCGCCCTTCGTTGAACAGATATACGCGGTCGCATTTCTCGGCTTCGTCGAGGTAGGCGGTCGACCACAGAATACCGATGCCCTCGCCCTTCAGGTCGGCAACCATCGCCCACAGCTCTCGCCGCGAAATGGGATCGACGCCCACGCCGGGTTCATCGAGCAGCAACAGGCGCGGCGTGCGGACGAGCGAGCACGCCAGGCCGAGTTTCTGCTTCATGCCCCCCGACAGCTTGCCCGCCAGCCGATCCTGGAAACGGGCGAGGTCCGTAAAGTCGAGCAATCGCGCATAGGTGGTGTCGCGCTCGTCCGGCGGAAGGGCGCGCAGGTCGGCGTAGAGATCGAGGTTCTGGCGCACGGTCAGATCCTCGTAGAGGCCGAAGCGCTGCGGCATGTAACCGATCTGGTCGAGCATTTCGCCTGGCGGCTGGCCGAGGATCGCGATATCGCCCCCGGTCGGGGCCATCAGTCCGGCGAGGATGCGGATGAGCGTCGTCTTGCCCGCGCCGTCGGGGCCGACCAGTCCGGTAATCTGCCCGGCAATGATGGCGATATCGACCCCGTCGAGCGCGGGCGCGGTGTCGGCGGCACCGAAGCGCTTGACCACCTTGCTCGCGTTGGCGACCGTTTCGGCCAAGTCGTTCAGCTTTTCGCTGGAGGGCGAGCGCCCGTGACAATGACCGTCACCGGCTGGCCCTGCCGCAACGCATTGTCGGGGTTCTCGACGATGATCCGCAACCGGTAAACGAGGTCGGTGCGCAAATTTTCGGTTTCTACCGATTTGGGCGTAAATTCCGCGCGTGGGCTGATGTGGCCGATCGTCCCGCGATAGGTCCGCGGATTGCCATCGGCAGTGACCTGGACCTTCATCCCTGGCGCGATGCGCGACAGGTCGGTTTCGGCGACATAGGCGCGCACCCGTAGCGGCCGGTCGATGGACAGAGAGAGAATGGTCTCGCCGGCCTGGACGATGGCGCCGGGTTCCCGCGCGCGGGTGACGACGGTGCCCGCGGCCGCGGCGACAAGGCGTGCGTCGCCCCGATCGGTAGAAACGCTTTGCTTGGCGGCTTCGGCGGATTGGAGTTGCGCCTCGGCGGCGGCGATATCCTCGCCACGCGAGCCCGCGGTGAGGAGCGATAGTGCCTGCTGCGCCTCGGACAATTGAGCACGGGCACGATCTCGCGTCGCCAGCGTCTGCTGCCACAGATCGCGGCTGATCGCGCCGGGACCGACCAGCGGTTGACGGCGCGCCACATCCTGTTCGGCCTCGCGCAGCGTCGCCTGCGCCGCCGCGGCCCGGGCCCGTGCCTGGCCGATATCCTGGCGGCGATTGCCATTCCGCAGCTTGGCAAGCTGGGCGCGGGCCTGTGCCACGCCAGCTTCGGCTTCATTAACCCGGGCGTCGATCGACGCGGTGTCGAGAATGGCGAGTTCTTCGCCCTGGGCGACCTTTTCGCCTTCCTCGGCGGCGATGCTGATGATCCGGCCGCCGACACGAAACGCCATGTCGACTTCGCGGATATCGACATTGCCGTAGAGTTTAAGCGGGCCGGCAACCCCGCCCCCCAGCAAACCGAAGCCTTTGGTTGTGAAGGCGGCAATTAGCAGCGCCACCAGCGCGCCCATGCCGATAAGGCGCTTTCGATTCATTCTTTCCCCCTTGTGAGAGCGCATCGGGCGGTGGCGCGGAGCTGGTCGCGGAGCAGCTTGGCTTCGGACTCCCCGATATCAGTAGCCTCGAGGATCCGGCAAACCGCGGCGCGAGCTGTGCGCATGATCAGTGCCTGTCCCACCAGCATGACCGTCAGCGCCCTGCGCTCAGGCGGATCGAGATCCGCGCGAGCGATGGCGAGCAGGGCCGACATCGCCTCAACCATGAAGCGCATGGCGCCCTTGTAGAGCCGTTCGAACGCCTCGGTCGGCTGCTGCTGCTCGCGCACGATGAAGCGCGCCCAGCCTTCGGATTCGGGGTGCAGCATCACCTGGGCGAAGCCGTCGAGGATCAACAGAATCTGTTCGACCGCTTCCTTGGGCGCGATCCCGTCTTCGCTTTCCAGCGCCGCGCGCATCGCTGCATAAGGTGCGGCCTGTCGCTCGCGGATGCAGGCGGCGATATGGTCGGCGGCGGCGAGATAAAGCTCTCCCTTGCCGCCAAAATGATAGGTAATCGATGACATCGCCGTGTTCGACACGCGCGCGATCTCGCGCGTACTCGCCCCATCGAAGCCATGGCGTCCAAATTGGTCGATCGCGGTCTCGAGGAGTCGGGTCTGAACCATATTTTTCATTTGTTCGTTCGAACGAACAAGTCAACCGGAATCTTGGCGCCATAAGCCCGCGGGAAGCGAGCGAGGCCATGATCGTTGCCGTGCATCGTCTGTGGTTTTGCTCTGGCCGATCACACGCCAATGAGATTATGGAGCCCGAAGATGCGACGCCGATCCGGGCTGGGGTCAAATCGGGTTGCCTCTCAATTGTAGCCCCCGGATCCAGCAGATTCCTTCCCTCATGAGGATAAAGAAGCGATGACTGAGACCGCTGCCAACGGAACATTCGATGTGAAGCTGACACCGATGGGCGCTGCCGCTGCGCCGGTCGGCGCTTTGGCGATCGCAAAGACTTTCCAGGGCGACCTAGAGGGCACCAGCGTCGGGCAGATGCTGGCGATTGGGACGGCGGTCGAAGGATCCGCCGGCTATGTTGCGATGGAACGGGTGACCGCCACCCTTTCGGGCCGCGAAGGGTCATTCGCCCTTCAACATAGCGGTTCGATGGACAGAGGAACGCCATCTTTGCTCGTATCCGTGGTTCCGGATTCAGGGACCGGTCATCTAACTGGGCTGAAGGGGGAAATGGACATCGAGATCGAGGGCGGAAAGCATTTCTACACGTTTCGCTACTCCCTTTCTTATAGGCACTGCCAAGGATCCGATTGATGCCTCTCCGTTCAGAAAAATTTGATGCCGAGGCGACGGATGGGGCCAGCATTGGCGAACTTGGCGCCGCCTCACCCGCCGCCATGGACAAGGTGCTGAGCCTCAATCAGCAGAATGTCACCTTATTGTCCGATCTTGACGAAAGACGGCTTGGCGCGCTCGTCGCTGGTGCTTTCCGCGCGTCGGTGGTCGCCGGCGGCGAGGCGTTCCTGATCTCGTTCGACGAGACGGCAGACTATGACAGCCCAAATTTCGAGTGGTTCAAATCCCGATACCCGCGCTTTGTGTATGTCGATCGCGTGGCGGTGGATCCTTCCGCGCGCGGCAAGGGCCTGGCGAGCCTGCTTTATCTGGACCTGTTCACGCGCGCCCGCGCGGCCGGCCATCGGGCAGTGACCTGCGAAGTCAATATCGATCCGCCCAACCCCGGATCCGATTTGTTTCATTCCAAACTGGGCTTCGATGAAGTGGGCCGCGCCACGCTCGCTTCGGGCAAGATCGTTCGCTATTTGCACAAACTCATAAGCGACTGACACGCGCTATTCACTCGATGCGGACCCCAAGCATTTCCCTCCTGTAGCGCATCGGGGAAACGCCGATCTCGCGTTTGAAGGCGCGCGAGAAGTTGTGGAGGTTTTGCTGAAGCCCAGTTCGTCGGCGATCCTGGTCATGCTCCAGCCGGAATGCAGGCCGATCTCGCATGCTTTCTGCATCAGCGCGCGGTTCTGCATCGCATGCCAGGTCTCGCCATGCGTTTCACGAAACAATTTTCGAAAATGGGATTCGCTGAGGCGCGCCTTTTGGGCCAGTTGCGCCAGATTGCGCTGCGCCTCCGGCCGGCTCACAATCTCTTCCGCCGCCTGCCGGATGGCAGGCCAGTGGGCGCCGGCGCTGGTGACGGATGCGGACAGGCCGGCCGCTATCTCGCCGATGGAGGTCAGTCAGCGCTGAAGGTGCAGGGTCGGCGCTTCCGCCCCGCGCGTGCGCGCCTTCCTGTTCCGGCCCCATTGCTGGCGTAACCTCTGTGCTGCATCTTGCAGATGTAACCCGCAAATTGAGGACTCGGTGTGGCCCTGAGTGAGAAAAGTTTACGCGGCGAATGCATGTGCGGAGCCGTCGAGTACGCAGTTCGAGACGATTTCGAATATGCGTTGAACTGTCACTGCTCGCAGTGCCGGCGGACTACCGGCTCCGCATTCAAGCCTCTGGCGGGAATTGCCCGATCCCATCTGGCAGTCGTTCGCGGCGAGCATGAGACAATGACCTATGGAGAAAAGAACGCTTACGACCTCCATTGTCGGATCTGCGGCTCGCTTCTATTTTCGATCGTGCGCGAGGGAAGCTACGTCCACGTTCCTTTGGGGACGCTCAAGGACGAGCCGTCCATCAGACCTTCGATGCATATTTTCGTGGGCTCGAAAGCCCAATGGTTCGATATCACGGATGACCTCCCTCAGCATGAGAGCTTCCCTCGCGAGTGAATTTCGGCGTCCCAATAACGGCTTCAGCGAACGTCTGCTCAAGTTGGGAAGCGGTATCGAGGCGTTGAAAGTATTACTATTGCGGTATGCGCCCTGCCCCACCCCAGCCAATGGCGTCCCGTGGCGCTCTGCAATTCGAGCATCGAAGAACTGGAAAGTGAGTTAGTGCCGACTGGAAAAATGCAGAGCGGCGCAACTTCGTGCTTCGTGATGATCTCCGGCTGCTCGGGCGGCGGCAAATCGACCCTCCTCGCGGAGATTGCGCGGCGCAATAATGTAGTGGTGGAGGAGCCCGGTCGACGCATTCTTGCAGAGGAACGAGCCGGAGACGGGAGAGCGCTTCCCTGGGTTGATGCCGGCGCCTTCGCGCGCCGCGCCCTTGCGATGTCTGTTGCGGACCATGAAGCGGCGCGGGGGTTGACCTTCTTCGACCGGGGCGTCGTGGACGCCGCAGTCGCCATCGCAGCTACCTCCGGTAAACCACCCTCTTCCATCCTGGCGCGCTACCGCTACGACATGGTGTTTCTCGCGCCGGCATGGCCCGAAATCTATGTGAACGACGCGGACCGCCGCCACAGCCTGGAAACGGCGCTGCTCGATTATGAACGCGTGCGACAGGCTTATATCGACGCCGACTATGATCCCATCTTGCTGCCGCGCGAGACCGTCGCGGCTCGCGCCGACTTCATCCTGGCGCGATTACCTTAAACCCGGAGATGAAAAGCTCTCCTGTCCGACGTGTCGCAGGAAAGGCCCGGGCGTCGGGCAGAAGCCCGGTATAGAATTGGATGATATGTCTGATCTCATCTCTGTAAGATCAAACAGATTTCTTCCGCCCGAACGGTCGCGGTCCGAACGGATTAGAACCCGAATTTGCGCCTCCAGATCGAACGATCCCCTAACGAACCCGCACTGGCGCAAGCCGCTCCCGGAGCCGGAACGGGTGCACTTGTCGGTTCGTCCCCCGGTTATCTACACAGGTTAGTGGAAGGAATTTGAGATGGGGCTATTTGGCTCAAGCGATAATGATGCCGGCCAGCCGGATAGCAGCATGAAAGAAGTGCTGGATGAGATGCAGGCTCTGGGCCTAACTCCTCCGTGGACCATTTCAGCCCAGGAAGCGCGGAAACAGCCCACGCCGGCTGACGGCGCCAAGCAGGTCATGCGAAAGCGGGGCTTGGATCCATCGGATGATATGGGTATCGCTACAAAGGACTTCGAAATTCCTGGGCCAGGGGGTCCCATCAAGGCGCGCCTCTACGGTAAGCAGGATGACCAGAGCTCGAAACCGGTGGTTGTTTATTACCACGGCGGCGGCTGGGTAATCGCCGATTTGGACGTTTACGATTCCAGTCCCCGAGCCCTTGCCAAGGCCACTGACTGCATCTTCGTTTCCTGCCACTATCGGCAAGCGCCCGAGGACAAGTTTCCGGCCGCGCACGAAGATGCCTGGGCGGCGTACCAATGGGTGGTGCAGAATGCTGGCAGCTTCGGCGGCGACCCGACCAAAATCGCTGTCATGGGCGAGAGCGCAGGAGGAAACCGTGCCGCTAACGTGTCCATAAGGGCGCGGGATGAAGGCATTTACCAGCCGCTGTCCCAGATCCTGGTATACCCCATTGCCGATAATGATACGAACAGCCCCTCCTATCTGGAAAATGCTGACGCCAAGCCGCTCAACAAGCCTTTCATGGAGTGGTTCATCGAAAACGTGTTCGATGATGCAAGCCAGACGAACGATCCCAGGATCAAGCTCGTCAGTGCAGATCTGAGAGGTTTACCGCCAACCACCATTATCGCCGCTGAGATCGATCCACTGAGATCCGAAGGGCATCTGCTGGCGGACCGCCTGGAGGCAGCGGGCGTGGACGTAACCTACGCCTGCTACGAGGGCGTTACTCATGAATTCTTTGGCATGGGCCTTGTCGTAAAAGACGCAGCTGCTGCCCAGGCGAAAGTGGCTACCCGGGTCAAGAACGCACTTGGATTAGGCGTGATGGCGAAACTGGTGGACGCTGTGAGCTGATATTCCCGGGCCGCTGCTGACGATCCCTATTCGTGGATCGCGCTCCCGCGCCATTGGAACAGTGGCCGCGACACTATTTCGATGCGCGGGAGCGGCAAGGGCAAGAATATTCCGGTCGTCAGTCAACCGTAACCGGAGGCCCACCCGCAGGCGGCGCCTGCGGCTTTCGAAGAATTGTGGACCGAACTGAGGCTGAGGTCGGCTGCAACCCTCGCCCTGCGTCCAGCCCCCATGCAGCGAAATGCACGAAGCCGACGCGGCCGGTTGCGCCTGGCCTGCCTTTCTGGTGAAGAACGGAAATGAGATGGAACCAGCGAACCAGGGTTGAACGACCAGAATATCCGAAACTGCTGGCAATGGCCGCGACAGCTGACGAGGCCCTTAAACTCCTTCCGAATATCCTGCAGCACGATCCGGACGCCGAGATCGTTAGCGCGGGCGGTCGGGGCGTCTATGTCCGAGTCCATAACGAAGCCGCCGAGGTCGCGGCCAAACAATATTCGGAAAGCCGAAGCTTTCCCTTAACCTGAAAGAATAAGGATCCAAGATGAGCAAGCAACCCGCCGCCGCCGCCACGGAATTCAGCGCCGAACAGAATTTTCTCAGGCGGATCGACATGCGTATCAAGACGCTGTCGGCCCAAGAGCCCGGTTCTCCGGAGCTGACCCGGCTGCAAGCTGCGCGCAAAGACGTGCTGACCCGGGTCTCTGCCAAGGAACTTGCGGCCTATGAGAAAGCGATGAATCCCGCGAAAACGCGTGAGCAGCTCGCGGCGGAAGCTGAAAGTGAACGCGTGGCGACGGAGGCGAACCGGGACAAACCTGCTATTTGAACCGTGAGGCGCTGCTCTGCCGTCCCGGCTACACAATCAAGTATAGCCGCCATCGACTCGTGGGCGCAGGAAGAAATCTCAGGAGGGTGCCGGTGGACGAAATTCGTGCGCGACACCCTCCCGCAAATATTCTCGGCTCTCAGTTTCTTCCGGCGCTCGCGCCCAGGCTGGCAAGAAGTTCGTCCAGTTGTTCGAACTGCTCGGGCATTCCACCGCCCATTCCGGCGTCCAGAGCTTCCTTCGAGGGATAGAGTTCGCTGTAGATCAGGAGGGTCTTGTCCCCCTTTTCTTCGAACGTCACCGTGGTCACGGCGCCGCCCTCCTCTTCCTCATTGGTCCAGACGATCCGCGAATCCGGCACCACCTCGATATAGGTGCCGAAGAATGCCATCGAGTCCGACGCGTCCTTCCCGAACTCGATCCGGTATTGGCCGCCGGTACGAACATCCATCTCGCAGGAAAGGATGCGCATTCCCATCGACTTCGGTGCCCACCATTGCATAAACAATTCGGGCTTCGACCAGGCCTCGAACACGATGCGCACAGGGCCATCAAAGGTTCGCGTAACGACTATTTCCCGGTCGGACTTGCGTTCCGTCACCGTGCCGCTCCGCATGCCGGGGTCACTATTCTGTTCGTTCAACCTGTCTCTCCTTCAGTTTCAAATCTTCGATCACATCATCCAGCGCTTCGAAACGTGCGCTCCAAAGCTGGCGGTAGCTTTCCATCCACGCCGCTTCCGCCTTCAGAGCGCCAAGGCCGAGCCTGCAGGTGCGCACGCGCCCGACCTTTTCCGTCGTGACGAGGCCCGCCTGCTCCAGCACGACGACGTGCTTCTTCATGCCCGTGAGGGTCATGTGGAATTTCTCGGCAAGGTCGGTGATCGAGGCATTGGTCCGCCCCAGCTGCTCCAGAACGCCACGCCGGGTGGCATCGGAGAGCGCGGCGAACGAGGCATCGAGGTGGGCGCTTGCATACTGAACCATATGGTTCAGTGTTTAGTATAAGCCTTTGCAGCATGCAGGGGGCCTTCGCACGGGCCGGGCATGATAAGCAGAGGATAGCGATAGATACCGAGGCGCGTCGGACTTGAACTGGCGCGCCCTCTACCGTAACCCAGCCGCGCGGACCGGGCCCCTCTGGCGACCATCCTCATATGGTTGTGATGTCGGACCGCATCGGGTTAGCCCGGTGCAGTTCCTGTAGCCTATCCTGCATCTGACTCCCCGATCCTTGAAAGCCAAGACGGAGGAGATTTCAATGGACGGCATCCTTACCTTATTCAGCGATCCGGCGGTGTGGGCGGCGCTTGCTACCTTGTTGGTGATGGAGGTGGTGCTGGGCATCGACAACCTGATCTTCATCTCGATCCTGTCCAACAAATTGCCGGAACATCAACGGCAAAAGGCCCGCCGGGTCGGCATCGGCCTCGCCCTGTTCATGCGCCTCGCTTTGCTGTCGACCATCGCGTGGCTGGTGGGACTCACCGCAACCGTGTTCGACCTGGGTCTCCAGGGTGCGCCAGGGCCGCATGGCGAACCTTCGTTCGAAACCCTGTTTTCCTGGCGAGACCTGATCCTGATCGCAGGCGGGCTCTTCCTGGTCTGGAAGGCCACCAAGGAAATTCATCATAGCGTCGATCCCACCCCCAATCAGGATATGTTCGACACCAGCCGGAAGGCGCTCACCTTCGGCGCGGCGATCGTCCAGATCCTGCTGCTGGACGTGGTATTTTCGATCGATTCGATCCTCACCGCCGTCGGAATGACCGAGCATTTGCCGATCATGGTCATCGCCGTGATTTTCGCCGTGGTCGTAATGCTGGTGGCGGCGGATCCGCTGGCCAATTTCATCAATCGAAATCCGACCGTCGTCATGCTTGCCCTGGGCTTCCTGTTGATGATCGGGGCGGTGCTGATCGCGGACGGTTTCGGCGTCCACGTTCCCAAGGGCTATATCTATACCGCCATGGCCTTTTCGGCCGGAGTGGAAGCGCTGAACATCTGGAGCCGCAAGCGGCGGGAACGTCTTGGCGAAAGCTAAAGCCGGCTGACCGCCAATTGGGCCCTCATCATATCGATGAGGATTTCCGCCGGGTTTTCGTCTGCGAGGAGCTGCGCGCTCAGGAAAGCGCCATTGATGATGATCGCCAGCTGAAGCGCCAGCTCGTCGGGGCGGGGAATATCCATCCGCTCGATAATGGTCTTCAAACGACGGCGAAGTTCAATCTTGTGCGCGAATGCAACCGCCCGGGCGGGATGGTCAAGGTCAGGGAATTCGGCGGCGACGTTGAGTTGGGGACAGCCGCGATAATGCGGTCTCGCAACTCTTTCGCCGATCCATTGGAAATGCGCTTCCAGCTCGGCCGCCGGATATTGGGCGTTGGCGACTGCAACCTGGTCCCATTTGCGCCAGAAATCCTCATCTTCCCGTTCCAGGAAGGCCCGGATCAGATCGTCCTTGGCGGGGAAGTGGCGGTAGAGGCTGGTCTTGGCAACACCCGCTTGCTCGACGATCAGATCGACCCCGACCGCCCTCACCCCCTGACGGTAAAAGAGGTCGGACGCCGTCGCCAATATGCGTTCGCGCACATCGCCAGCGCCGCTTTGCGAAGAAACATTGCTGGTTTCCGGCTTGATCATCGATCCACGCACTAGCACCTATGTGTTGACAACGCTACAGATCTGTCTTGGGAACAGACAGGTCTGTAGCGCGATTGGAATCAAGAATGAGAATTGCACCTTCAAGCCGGCCGGTCTCCGTCTATGGCGCCGGCGGTCATACCGGACGATTCGTAGTCTCGGAGCTGGAACGTCGAGGGCAGCCGGCCATTCTGGTCGGTCGCAACAGTCCTGGATTGCGCGCTTTTGCGGGCGAGAAGCCGGGCCGCGATCTCCGTATCGCCTCGCTCGACGACCCGCGCGCGCTCGACCGGGCCTTTGAGGGCGCGTCAGCAGTAATAAATTGCGCCGGGTCCTTTCTCGACACCGCCGCGCCCGTAGTGGAGGCAGCGCTGCGGGCCAATATCCATTATGTGGACGTCGCCCCCGAGCAGGCGGCGGCCCAGGCCGTGTTCGACGAATATGACGAGGCGGCAAAGGCGGCCGGTATCGTGATCGTCCCCGCTTTTGGTTTCTACGGCGGCCTGGCGGACCTGCTGGCAACGGCGGCAATGGGCGATTGGGAACGTGCCGACGAGATCCGTATCGGAATCGTACTCGACAGCTGGAAGCCCACTTTGGGCACAAGACTGACCGGCGAGCGCAATAATGGCCCGCGTTATGTGATTTCCAATGGTAAGCTGGCACCGCTTTCAGAGCCGCGCGCTCGTTTGAATTGGAACTTCCCGGAGCCCTTCGGTAATCTGGAAATGACCGAACTGGCTCTGTCGGAAATCATCACCATTTCGCGCCATTTGCAGGCGTCCGAAATCCATCCCTTCATGAACGATACTCCGCTCGCCGATCTTCACGACCCGGACACGCCGCCCCCGATTGCGACGGACGAAAGCGGCCGGTCGGACCAGTTGTTCATCATGGAAGTTCTGGTGCGCAAAGAGAGCGATGAGCGCCGCGCCACCGCGAAGGGCCGGGACATTTACGCCACTTCCGCGCCGATGGTGGTGGAAGCGGTCGAGCGGATGCTGGCACCCGGCTTTGACGCGGTCGGCGCCAAGGCAGCGGGCGAGATCTTCGACGCGGGCGATTTTCTGAATTCGCTGTGCGATGAATATTTCTCGGTCGAATATGCTGCCGCACCGGCAGACCTTGCACTTTGAAAGGCCCCCTCATTGACCCTGCAATGCATTAATCCGGACGGAATACCGACGCCCGAACATTATAGCCATGTCGTGGTGGCGCAAGGCAGCCGCCTGGTGTTCGTCGCCGGCCAGACGGCGGAGGAGGATGAAGGCAATCTGGTCGGACCGGGCGATATGGTAAAGCAGGCCAGGCAGGTCTTTGCCAATATCGGACGCGCTCTCGCCGCCGCGGGCGCAAGGCCGTCGCAAGTGACCAAGCTCAATATCTTTGTCGCGGGCTATAAACGCGAGCATCTGGAAATGATCGAGCAAGGCAGGATCTCGCTATTCGCCGATCACAAGCCCGCCGACACTCTGATCGGCGTAGCCGCCTTGTCGCACGGTGATTATATGCTGGAAGTCGATGCGGTGGCGGTGATCGGCTAAAGTGCCGGCCATTCACGGGCAAAAGTCGAAGGTACGTCTTCACCGGGGATGGCCTGCCCGAAATAGTAGCCCTGGGCGGTGTCGCAGCCATTCTGCTTCAGGAACGCGACCTGTTCCTTTGTCTCCACACCCTCGGCGATTACTTCCTTGTCGAGCCCCTTGGCGAGGCCGATCATCGCCCTGACGATCGAGGCCGAAGATTTTTCGCCCAAAGTCGATACGAAGCTGCGGTCGATCTTGATCGTATCCACAGGCAAGGCCCGCAAATGAGTGAGTGAGGCATAGCCGGTTCCGAAATCATCGAGCGCGATCGAGATATTGGCGTTGGAAAGCCGTTCCAGCGTCCTGCGCACATGGGTGTGCGGGTCGAAAGCGACCGTTTCCAACACCTCGATCTGAATCGAATCCGGTCGCACGCCGGCTCGCGCCAATTGCTGCAGCACCTCTTCCGCATAATTGGGGTTTTCGAGGTCCCGGCCAGAGGCGTTGAACGAGATGCGGCCAAAGGGAATATCGCTCTTCAGCCACCCCGCCACATCCAAAAGTATGCATTCCAACATTCGTCGGCTGAGCTTTTCCCCCAGGGCCGGATCGGCAAAGGCATCCCGGATCGCGTTGGCGGTGTCAGCCCGGCTGTCCGCCCCATCCCACCGCAGCAAGGCTTCGAATCCGTTGGGCCGTCCTGTGCGGAGATCAACCTTCGGCTGATAATGCGGAACCACCCTGTCGCCCTTCAGCGCGCCCCGGATGGCGAGATTGTCGGTCGGCCCGGCCGACTTGAGGGATCGGAAGCCGGAATGGAGCACGGCCAGAAGCTGGTCGTCGGTAAACGGCTTCTGCAGATATTCGACCGCGCCCTTCTTGATCGCCTCGACAGCCACGGGAATGTCGCCTTGGCCCGACATCAGAATGAACGGCCATTCGATCGCCTGGCTGAGAAGTTTCTGCTGAAGCTTCAGCCCCGACATTCCCGGCATGTTGAAATCGCACAATATGCAGCCGGGCTCCAGCGAGTCAGCCGAATGGAGGAAGCTTTCGGCACCGGAAAAAGTGCGGTTGGGAATACCCAGCGACTGGAGCAGGAAGGCTGCGGAGGCGAGCACATCGCCGTCATCATCGATGATGTAGACGAAAGAATCCGGGGCGAGCGCAGTGGCGGACCTGTTGGAGACACTGTTCTCCGACATCTAGGCCGCCACCGCGGGGCTCATATTCTCACCGCATTCACTTCAATTCCCATTCCATTCCATTCCATTCCATTCCATTCCATTCCATTCCATCGGACAACCAGCGACTGGCTGTTTCAGGTCCCTAGACCATCGGGGTGAAGCTATTCTTACTGTTCCCGGAACGCGGTTTGCCCAAGCTTGCGGATCGGGCTGAAAATATAGTCGAGTACGGAGCGCTTGTCGCCCAGCAGGCTGACGTCGGCGACCATGCCAGGGCCGATCGGGAGCGGCTTGCCGGCGGCGTCGGTCAGCCGGTCGGCCGTGGCGACGCGGACCGTATAGAAGCTTTCGCCGGTCCGCTCGACCACCGTCGCATCCGGAGAGATTGCGACCACCTTGCCGTCCAGCTGTCCATAGATCGAGGAATCATACGCAGTGACGCTGATCCGCGCATTCTGGTCCAGCCGCACCCAGCCGATATCGGCCGGCCGGACCTGGACTTCGACCAGCATGCTGTCTTCGCTTGGCACGATTTCCACTAGCGGCGCGCCCGGCGCCACCGTTCCGCCCACGGTCGTCACCAGCACGCGGTTGACCCGGCCCGGCAAGGGCGATCGAACTTCGGTCCGGTCGACCCGCGCCGACAGTGCCGGCAGCGATCGGCGAAGCGCCACCATTTCGGCCTGGGCCGCGGCCAGATCCTGTGCGGCGCGTGACCGCCAATCCTGGCGCTGCTGGGCAAGGGTTGCCTGCCCTTCCGCCACTTGCGATTGCGCGCGCGTGACGGCGGCGGCCGCAGCTGCGACCTCGCTGCCGGCCACCGAAGCCGCATTTTCCGCCTGGATCAGCGAAAGGCGGGGTTCGATGCCCCGTTCGACCAGGGGGCGGATCAGATTGAGTTCGGTCTGCGCCGCGCGAAAGGCGGACCGGCGCGCGTTGAGCGCGGCTTCGGATTCCGCGACGCTGCGCCGCGCCTGAGTAATCCGCGCCGAGGCTGCGGCCAGCAGGCTGTTCAGATCGGCGATGCGCGAGGCGTGGAGCGCCCGTTCAATCGCGATCTGCTCGGCCAGCGCAGGGTCGGAAGCGGCGGGAAAGGTGGGAACGCGGCCGGACACTTCGGCTTCGAGCCGGGCGATCCGCGCCCTGAGTGCATTGAATTGCGACTGGTTGCTGGAAAAATCAGATCCGGTAGCGGTCTGGTCCATCCGAACGAGCGGCTGGCCGCGGCCCACCATGTCGCCCGTCTTGACCAATATCTGCTCGACGATCCCGCCCTCGAGGTTCGACACGATCTGGAGCTGCGAACTGGGAACCACCCGTCCCTGCCCCCGCACCGTCCGGTCGAGCTCGGTCAGTGCAGCCCAGATGAAGAAAATGACGATGAAGCCCAATATTCCCCAAAGGAGCCAATTGGACGCGCGTGCCGGGCGGACGCGGGAGATATATTCGTCGAGGGACATGTTGTTCATTCGGCCGCGGCCCTCGGACGGTTGAGTTGCGCCAATATCTTGTCGCGGGGTCCGTCGGCGATGATCTTGCCCTTGTCGACGATGATGACCCGGCTCGCCAGGCGCAGGAAGGGCGTACGGTGGGTGATGACGATGAAGGTTCGGCCCGCCAGATCCTTTTCGAGCCGAAGCAGCAATCCGTTTTCGGTCTGCTGGTCCATCGCGCTGGAAGGTTCGTCGAACAACAGGACCGGCGGCCGGCCCGCCAAGGCGCGAGCGATCGCAATCGACTGGCGCTGGCCACCGGACAATCCCTCGCCCCGATCAGCCAACTTCAGATCATAACCGTTGACGATCTGGCCCATGAATTGATGCGTGCCCGAAAGCTCGGTCGCGCGGAGCATTTCCGCATCGTCTATACCTTCGCGGTCCAGCACGATGTTTTCGCGCACCGAACCCGACAGGAGCAGGCTTTCCTGCATCGCGCTTCCGATCCGCCGGCGGAGATCGATCGGATCGAATTGCCGGATGTCGGTCCCGTCAAGCAGGATGACGCCTTCTTCCTGCTCGTAAAGTCCCAGCAGCAGCCGCGCGATCGTCGATTTTCCTGAACCAACGCGTCCCAGCAACGCCAGATGTTCGCCGGGTTCGAGGGTAAAGCTGATACCCTCCAGCGCCTTTTCGGATGCGCCGGGATAGCGGAAATGGACATTGCGGAATTCGATCTTACCCTTGGTGACGGCGGGTCTCAGGGCCTCGCCGCTCGGCCCTTCGGGCTTCGATTCCATCAAGGCGTTGATCTGCCGGTAGGCGGTGCGGGTGGAGGTAACACGCGACAGCAGCACCGCAATCTGACCCAGCGGCGCCACCGCGCGCCCGCCGAGGATCGAGCAGGCGATAAGACCGCCCATGGTGAGATGCTGGGCGGCGATCATGCCGACACCCGCGACGACTACGCCGGCATAGGAAATCATCTGCGCGCTGCCGGCCACCGTTACGGCGAAATTGGACACGAGGCGCTGGCGAAGCGAGACGTCGCTATGGGATTCGATAGCCCCGATCCAGCGTTTGGAAAGGATCGGCGCGGCGCCCGAAGTCTTGACGGTCTCGAGGGCCCCGATCGTTTCGACCAGCACCGATTGCTTGAGCAAACCCTGCGACATGGCCTGCGACGACAGGCGGTCCATGAGCGGCTGCGTAACCGCGCCGGCGATGATCACCAGGGGGATCATCGCCATCGGCACGAACACCAAAGGTCCGCCGATAATCGCTATCACGGTCAGCGTGATCAGGATGAAGGGAACATCCACGATCGCGGTCAGCGTCGCCGATGCGAAGAATTCGCGGAGCGTCTCCAGCTCGCGCACCACGCCGGCCAGCGCGCCGGTCGAGCCCCTTTTCTCGTCCAGGCGAAGCAGCAGTAATTTGTTGAAGACGCTTTCGCCCACCTCGCGGTCGATCCGCGCGCCGGCCACGTCGACGAAATAAGCGCGCAACGTCTTGAGCGCGAAATCAAAGATCAGGACGATCGCCAGGCCGATGGTCAAGGCGACGAGCGATGACGTCGCATTGTTCGGCAGCACCATGTCGTAGACGACCATGGTGAAAAGCGAGCTGACGAGGGCGAAGATGTTGATCACTACCGCCGCCAAAGCAACGCGCGTGTAGATCGAGCGATTGCGGCGCATCGGCTCCATCAGCCAGGGCGCGAACCTCCGCTTGGGAGGTTCTATCAATGTTTCGTCGCTCATCCGTCGTCCAATGTGGGCGGGTCGATATCCAGCCTGTCGAGCAACTGCCCGGTTCGGGACAACAGGACATAGCGCGCCGCGTCACGTTCGGTGATCGCGCGGATATAGGAGGCCGCGACGTTGAAATAGGCGCTCTCCGATTCGAGCAGGTCGAACAAGGTACCGCGGGCGACGCGGAAACGCTCGGCCAGGACATCGCGCGATTGCCGGCTGGCGACATAGCTGTTTTCGAGCGCGGCAAGTTGCTGTTCCAGGGCGCGGACATCCGACCAGGCGATCGCCGCCTCGCGTTCGGATTCGCTGCGGATGCGCGATGCCCGCGCGGCTGCGGAAGCCGCGCGGGCCCTGGCCTGGTCGGCCCGGGCATCGACTCCGCCGAAGATCCGGTGGTTGAGCGTGACTCGGCCGCGAACGTCATAATCCTTCTCGTAAACACCATATTTGCCAGCATCGATTCCCGCCGTGACGCGCGGCAGGGTTTCGGCCCGTTGAGCGCGGGCATCCTGGCGGGCGGCACGCGCCATCGCGTCAGCGCTCAGCGCTTCGGGGGTGGAACGGGCCAAAAGCTGGGCCATCTCCTTGCTGATCGACGGAACCCTGGTCCCCGGAGCGCGCCCCAGGCCAACGGGCGCAGGAATACCGAACATCTCCTCGAAACGCGCCTCCGCATTGGCCAACTGCCGCCGGTAGCGGGCGAGATCGGCCTGTGACGAGGCGATATAGGATTCGACCCGCGGCAGATCGCCCGGAGCCGAAACCCCCGACTCAATCCGGACTTGCACCGCGCCGCGCAGACCCTGCTGGTTTTCGGCAAAGGCGGTGCCCAGCGTCACCAGGGCGCGATAGGTAAAGACGTCATACCAGGCGGCGATCGCCCGGAGCGCGGCCTGATCGGCCGCATCCTCGGCGCGAAGACTGGCGGCACGCAACCTTGCGCCTGCAGCGGCGATGCGGGCGGTCGTGGCGCCGAAATCGAACAAGGTCTGCTGGACGCTGAGGGTCGCATCGGTCCGGCCGGCGGGACGCGAGCGTTCAATGATATTGTCGAGGGCGCTGCCTTCGAACTCCCGCGCGATCGTCCGGTTGGAATTCACGCCGATATCGACGGTGGGGTAAAGGCCCGCTTTCGCCTCATCCTCCGCCGCTTCGGCTTCTGCGATGCCCGCCGCAGTCTCGTCGACGCCTGGATATCGATCGACCGCATTCCTCACCAATGCGACGAATTCGGCCTCGTCGACATTGCCGCTCGCCAGGGCGAGGATGGGATCCGAACCCATATCATCAGCCAAAGGATTGGCCACAGGCGGGGCCAGGCGCACTTCGGCCGTCGCGGGAATCGCGCCTTGAGCGAGCGCGGCCAGGGCCATGAGTAATGGATGATGGAGTGCCAACGCCCGTCCCTTCGACAAAAAAAGCGGCACCGGCCCTCGCAGGGCTTCTCCGCTCACCCTGCCGGCATCGCTGCGGGGCGGCATTCTGCTACGATGTTTCTGGCTGGAAATCAAAGGCTTCAAGCGCGCTATCCCGAGACGGCCGACTTGACGTCCTCCGCAACCATTTGCGCCGGGATGCGGCAGTCATGCGACGAATGCGTGTTGTGATATTATATCACACGCATTAATAAGCGGCCTGGCCTTGCTTCCGGGCCTTGTGGAGACATGCCCTTGCTTCGTTATACCTTGCTCGCAGGCGCCGCCCTGCTCGTTCCGTCGCACGCACTCGCACAATCGACTGGCGCGACTCCGCCACCCGGGGAAGCCCGGGTTCCCGCGTCGCAATCCGACTATCATCAGACGGATGGATCCGAAATCGTCATCACCGGATTTCGCCGGAACCGGGAAGACATATTGTCCGGCACGTCGGTGGTGACGAGCAGCGAACTCACCCGCGAGCTTCGGCCCACCATCGGCGAGACGCTGGCGCGCCAGCCGGGCGTTTCGGCCACCTCGTTCGGCCCCAACGCGTCACGGCCCGTATTGCGGGGATTCCAGGGAGAGCGTGTGCGGGTCCTGACCGACGGCATTGGAAGCCTGGATGCGTCCAGCACCAGCGTCGATCATGCCGTCGCGATCAATCCGCTAACCGCCGACAGGATCGAGATATTGCGCGGACCCGCCGCCTTGCTGTTCGGATCGGCCGCCATTGGCGGCGTGGTGAATGTTATCGACGCGCGTATCCCTCGGGACGTTCCGGACGAAGCGGCTCATGTTGAGGGTATCGCCACCTACGGCTCGGCAGCCGACGAGCGCTCAATCAACACCGCAGTGGACATTCCGCTGTCGAGCAAGTTCGTGCTCCATTTCGACGGCAATTACAGCAAGACCGACGATCTCGAAATCGGCGGTTTCGTCCTGTCGCGCGATTTGCGTGAGGAAGCCGCCGCCAGCGCCGACCCTGAAATAAGGGCGCTTGCGGACCTCAAGGGCAAGCTTCCCAATACGGCCGCCCGCACCTGGGACGTGGCCGGGGGCGCTGCCTATGTGGACGGCGACACCAATGTCGGTTTCTCGGTCAACCGCTATGACAGCCTGTACGGCATTCCGGTCCGCTACTCGCTGGAACCGGGCGGCGAAACCGAAGCGCCGCGGATCGACATCAAGCAGACGCGGGCGGATTATCGTGCCGAAGTGGACGCTGGAAGCGGCTTTATCGACACCGTCCGCGTGCGCGGCGGTTATTCCGATTACAAACATAACGAACTGGAAGAGAGCGGAGAGATCGGGACCACTTTCCTCAACAAGGGGTTCGAAAACCGCCTGGAATTTGTCCAGTCGGTACGCAACGGCTGGGGCGGCGGTTTCGGTGCGCAATATTTCCACCGCAAATTCGACGTTATCGGCGAAGAGAAATTCCTGCCTAAAAACGCAACCCAGCAGATCGGGCTGTTCGCCCTTCAGACCTTCGATCTCGGCCCGTTCAAGGCCGAAGCCGGTGCGCGCTACGAACATCAGACCGTCCGGGCCGGAGCGGATGCGGACCTTGGCAATCCGCGCCTGAAGCGATCGTTCGACGCTTATTCCGGCTCGGTCGGGGGCAGCTATGAATTGTCGGACGCGATGCGCGTCGGCCTCAACCTGTCGCACAGCCAGCGGGCTCCGTCCGCAGAGGAATTGTTCGCCAACGGTCCCCATGCGGGGACGCAAGCGTTCGAGATCGGCGATCCGGATTTAGCCAAGGAAAAGAGCTGGGGACTGGAGGGCACGCTGCGGGGCGAGGGCGAAGGCTATAGCTTCGGCGCCTCAATCTATCACAGCTGGTTCAAGGACTATATCTTCCAGGCCCTTACCGGCGATATCGAAGACGATCTTCCGGTGTTCCAGATCCTCCAGGACGATGCCGATTATTGGGGCTTCGAGATGGAAGGGTCTGTTCGCATCGCGAAGGTCGGCGATTATGCGATCAACTTGGACGCGGTCGCCGATTATACGCGCGCTACCATCCACAGCGAAGGTCCGGCCCCGCGTATCCCGCCGTTCCGAATGCTTGGCGGCCTGGAGGCGCAATCCGATCGAGTTCAAGGGCGGCTGGAGGCTGAGTGGGTCGACGGTCAGGACCGGTTGGCGTCGTTCGAAACGCCGACCGACAGCTTCACTCTGGTGAATGCCTCCATCGCCTATCAGCCGTTCAAGGATAACAAGCATAGCAGCCTCAGCCTGTCCGTGAACAATATCTTCGACGTGGATGCGCGGCGCCATGCCAGCGTGCTCAAGGATTTCGCGCCGCTTGCGGGCCGCGACATCCGCCTTACCGCCCGGTTCAGCCTGTAGCGCCTCGCCTGCTGCGGGAAGCGGGAAGCGTCATTGGGAGCGCGGCCCTCGACAGCGGCGGCCCGTATGACTTAGGCAATGCCTCCAAATTGGGGGAATGTGCATGAAGCGTGTCGCCGTCTGCCTTTCGCTCCTGCTGGCCGGAGCCGCGTTCCCGGCGATGGCCGCGGAAACGGCCCCCTCCTCCCTGCAGGGCACTGTCACGCAGACCGGCCTGTTGCCGGTCCACGTCGATAATAAGGGCGGGCGCATCCTGCTTTCGCTACCGGCCCCCGACCGTGAGGGTATTTCGGGACGCTTCCTCTACGTGACCGCGCTGAAGACTGGCCTCGGTTCGGCTCCGGCAGGGCTCGACCGCGCGCTAAGCGGCGGGTCAAAGCTGATCATCTTCCGCCGCATCGGCAAGAAAGTGGCGATCGAGGTCGAAAATCCTCGCTTCCGCGCGACCGGCGCCCCCTTACCCGAGCAGGCGGCTGCGCGCGACAGCTTCGCTTATTCGACCTTGTGGATGGGCGATGTCACGGATGCCGCCGATAGCCGCCAGTTGGTCGACATCTCCAGCTTCTTGACGCTCGACAGCATTGGCATCGCCCGAGCCCTTAAAGGCGCCGGTGAAAAGGGCTTTGCCCTGTCCAAGGACCTGACAGTCGCCGACCCTTCGTCGGTGAAGGTTTTCCCGGAAAATATCGAACTGGAGGCACGCCAGACCTACGTTTCGACAGAACCGGGCGGAGAGGTGAACAATATCGCGCCGGCCAGCGGCAATCTCAGCTTCGTCGTGCGCCATTCGTTCGTGAAGCTGCCCGATGCCGGCTACGTCCCTCGCCGCTTCGATCCGCGCACCGGAAGCTTCGCCACGCAAGTGCTCGATTATGCGGCGCCGCTGGGTCAGCCCATTGTCTACGAACTCGCCAACCGGTTCCGGCTGGAGAAAGTCGATCCGGCGGCGCCCCGGTCGCGCGTAAGAAAGCCGATCATATTCTATATCGACCGATCCGCGCCGGAACCGATCCGAACCGCGCTTTACGAGGGTGCCAGCTGGTGGAAGCAGGCCTTCGAAGACGCCGGTTATATCGACGCCTTCCAAGTGGAAATGCTGCCCGACGGGGTGGATCCGCTCGATGTGCGCTACAATGTCGTGAACTGGGTCAATCGCGCCACCCGGGGCTGGTCCTATGGACAGGTTATCGAAGATCCGCGTACCGGCGAAATCATCAAGGGTCAGGTCCTGCTGGGATCGCTTCGCGTCCGCCAGGACATGCTGATCTTCGAGGGCCTGGTCGGTGCCGACAAGGTCGGCAAGGGCGGGCCCAATGATCCCATCCTCGCCTCGCTGGCACGTCTGCGGCAGCTCTCCGCGCATGAAGTCGGCCATGCCTTGGGCCTTGCCCATAATTTTGCCGCGAGCACGCAGGGCCGTTATTCGGTCATGGATTATCCCGCTCCGCGCGTGACCCTGGTCGATGGCGCGCCTGACCTCAGCGACGCCTATGGCGCCGGGATGGGCCGCTGGGACAAATTCGCGATCGACTGGCTCTACGGCACCGACAGCGAAGCCGAAGCTCAGGTGAAGGCAGCCGCGGGGATGACCGAGGGCCTTCGCTATACCGGCGACAGCGATGCTCGTCCGGTCGGCACGGCCCAGCCATGGGGTGCCATCTGGGACGATCATTCCGACCCCGCCGCCGAGCTTGAGCGGGTGCTTGCCGTCCGCCGCGCCGCGGTCGATCGCTTCGGGCTCAATGCCCTGGCGGCCGGCGAACCGGTGTCCAACCTGCGCCGCAAGTTCGTGCCGATCTGGCTGCTGCATCGCTATCAGGTCGAAGGGGCGGCGAAGCTGGTCGGTGGGGTCGATTTCAATTATTCGCTGCGCGGCGACGGCCGCGAGGCTTCGCCGGTTGTGAACGAAGCGGCGCAGCGCCGGGCTCTCGACGCCTTACTCCGCACCCTGGCCCCGGAGCAACTGGAAGTGCCGCGGGCCTTGCTTCCCCATTTATCATCGGGCTGGTCGGGCAATGACGACCGCCAGTTCGAGATCGAGATTTTCCGCACCGCCGGCGGCCCGGTTTTCGACCCGCTGGTGGCAAGCGAAGTCGCCGCATCAGTCACCCTGAATGCGCTGCTGGCGCCCGATCGGCTCAATCGCCTTGCCGAACAGAATAGGGTCGATGGTGCACAGCCTGGCGCGCAGGAAGTGATAGACCGACTGATCATGACCGTCTTTGCCGGCGGCAATTCGGATAATGGCCGCGAAACGGTGCGCCGCCGCGTCGCAACCACGACTGCTTTGGCCCTCGCTCGGGTGCAGCGTGATCCGGCGTTGTCGCCCACGCTCGCTTTGGGTCTAGACGAGCGGCTGCGCCGCCTGGCCGCCCAGCTCGAACGGCGGTCCGGCAATGAAGCGGAGCGAGATTGGAGCCGCGGCCTTGGCCGGCTGCTGACCGATCGCGAAGCGCTCGACAAGGCCGTTTCGGAGACGCGTCGCGCCCCCGCGATCCCGCCGGGAATGCCGATCGGTAGCGGCGAAGAGGCTCATATCTCCGACTAGACTGATTCAGTCCGATTCGACTCGGCCCGTCCGCCGAACGCTTCACCTTTTCCCACGCTGATTAAGCTGACAGTCACGCTTGCTCCTGTATGAGCAAACCCCTGGTGCAAAAGGCTATTCGGAGGGGTCCAAGTGGCGAACGACAGACTAGGACATAAAGGCTTGGGTGGAACCAAAGCCGTCGCCCTGATCGGGGTCGGCCTGACTGCCATATTGGGGGTTTCAATTTCGCAGAGCGCTGCCAAAGAGGCCCCGGCCCGACCGGCCAGAATCCTGCAACAATCGATCGCTTCGCCGGGGATCACGCCTGCGGCCAAGCCGCCGGTCGCGCCACCGGCCAATTCCGCCGAACAGATGCTGGCAGCCCGAATTCGCGATCTCGGTAGCAATTTCAACGGGGATATCGGCATCGCCGTGAAGGACATACAGACCGGTTTCGTCACCTCCTATGATGGCAACACCTTCTTCCCGCAGCAGAGCGTCAGCAAATTCTGGGTCGCGCTGACCGCGCTGGATCGCGCCGACCGCGGACATCTCAACCTCAATTCGCCCGTGACGCTCACCCGGAACGACCTTACGCTCTTTCACCAGCCGATAGCCCAGCAGATCGGGCCGAACGGATATACCAGCAATCTTTCCAGCCTGATGCAGCGGGCGCTGCAGCAGAGCGACAATACGTGCAACGACTTCGTCCTCTGGAAAGCTGGCGGCCCTGAAGCGGTGCGCAGCTTCCTTGCCGACAAGAGGATCAGCGGTATCCGTTTCGGGCCCGGTGAGCGGATCATGCAAAGCCGCATCGCCGGAATGGAATGGAGGCCTTCTTATGTGGGGGGAAATTTCTATGCCGCCCGCGATGCGGTGCCGACGAACGTGCGCCGCGCGGCGTTTGAGAATTACATCAGGGACCCGATCGATGGCGCCACTCCGCTGGGTGTGGTCGATGCCCTCACGCGTCTGAAGAAAGGCGAATTGCTGTCGCCGCAATCCACCCAGCGCCTGCTGGGCATCATGTCCAATACCAAGACAGGCCCGCAGCGGCTGAAGGGCGGTCTCTCCGCCGGATGGAAGCTGGCGCACAAGACCGGCACCGGCCAGGTGCTCGGCGGAACCCAGGCAGGCTATAACGATATCGGAATCGTCACGGCGCCCGACGGACGTTCCTATGCCGTCGCGGTGTTGATCCGGCGGACATCCTCTCCGCTTTCGCATCGCATGCAGGCGATGCAGAATAGTGTACGGGCGATCATCTCCTATTCGCAATATGTGCCCGCGCAGCGTTTCGTGGCCGCCCAACCTCAGCACCAGATCCAGCCCCAGCACCAGATCCAGCCGATCAGGCCGGCCGGACCGATCAACCGGATGGAGGCGATCACGGCGACCGTCGCGGCGCTCGATGATGAAGGCGAAGGCGAATAACCGCTTGCCACGTTAGGCTGGAAGATATTCCGCCCCGCCCTTAATGTGCGGTCATGGCACGCCCGCAATCACCCGATTATGACAAGCGCCGCGAGGCTCTCGTGGCGACGGCGGCGCATCTGTTTGCCCGCCAGGGATTTCAGGGGGCGTCGGTGTCCGATCTTGCCCTGCAATGCGGAACCTCCAAATCGCTCATCTATCACTATTTCCCGTCGAAGGATGACATTCTCTACGAGGTCATGGCAGCCCATCTCGACGCCCTGGTCGACGCTGCCGACGATGTCATGCGGACGGGCGGCGCGCGGGAACGGCTCCATGCCCTGACCCTCGCCTTCATGCGGCTCTATGTCGGCGCGCAAGACAGCCAAAAAGTGCTGCTCAACGAACTGGACAATCTTCCCTCGCCTAGGCGAGTCGAAGTGGTCGCCAAGCAACGGCGCATCATCGCGGTGGTCGAGACTCTGGTGCTGGAGATACGGCCCGACGCCAACCCGCTGACCCTTCCGCTCACCATGCTGTTCTTCGGCATGATCAACTGGACCCACACCTGGTTCAGGCCGGACGGAGAAATTGATGCCGACGCCATGGCCGGCATAGCAGTCGACCTGATGCTGAACGGCCTGGAGCGGCTTCAGGCGTCGTAATCGACCTCGACGCCCTCGCCTTTAGGTACCGACTGACAAGTGAGGACATAGCCCGACGCCACTTCCTCGTCGCTAAGGCCGTAGCGCGCCGCCATTTCGACGTCGCCCGACACTATGCGCGCGCGGCAGGTCGCACAGACGCCGGCCTTGCAGGCATAAGGCGCCGGAAGGCCGGAGGCGCGAGCGCTGTCCAGGATATTTCCCGCCGCCACATCGAACGCCACCCGCCGCGTGCGCCCGTCCAGGGTCACCATCATGGTCAGTCCTTCGGCATGCTTCTGCAAAGCGTGCATCTGCGCTTCCACGGCGGCGGAAGGCCTGTCGGCCACAAAGCGCTCGATGAAGATCTTCGCTTCATCCACTCCGGCGGCGCGGAGCGAACCTTCCGCCGCGTCCATCATCGGCCCGGGGCCGCAGATGAAGGCCGCATCGATTCCGTGCACGTCGACAAGCATTTCCAGAATGAGGTCGCATTTCCCGCGGTCCAGAATACCGTTGAACAGGTCGATATCCTCTGCCTCTTCGGCAAGGAAATGGTGGACCTGCAGCCGGTTCATGAACCGGTTCTTCAGCCTCGCCAATTCTTCCAGAAAGATGACCGACGAGCTGTCGCGATTGCCGTAGAAGAGGGTGAAGCGGCTTTCGGGCTCGGTCATAAGCGCGGTCTTGAGCAACGAGATTATTGGAGTAATTCCCGACCCCCCGGCAAAGGCCACATAATGATGGCGCGCCTCGGCGGCGAACTCCCAGGTGAAAGATCCATGCGGCGGCATCACTTCGATTGCGTCGCCGGCCGCCAGATTGTCGTTGGCCCAATTAGAAAAGACACCGCCGGCAATCCGCTTCACGGTGACGATGATCTCGCCATCCTGAGGAGCGACGCAAAGCGAATAATTCCGGCGCATATCCTCGCCATCAATGTCGGCTTTCAGTGTCAGATGCTGTCCAGGCTTGAAGGCGAACGCCTGTTTGAGTTCAGGCGGGAGCTCAAATCGGATCGATTTCGCCTCGCGCGTCTCATCTATGATTTCAGCGATGCGAAGGGTGTGGAAATTGACGCTCATTCGCCCCTCAATGACATTTGAACAGGTCGAACGGCTCAAGGCAGTCGGTACATCGCCATTGCGCCTTGCAGGGCGTTGACCCGAACCGGCTGATTTCCTCGGTCCGAATCGATCCGCATTGGGGACAGCCGACCTCCCGGCTTCCCGCCGGCACCGGCGGTGCAATCCCATAGGCCAGTAATTTGGCTTTTCCTTCTTCGCTGATCCAGTCCGTGGTCCATGGCGGCGAAAGAATTGTCCTGATTTCAACCTCGCCGAAACCCGCTTCATCGAGGGCGGCGCGAACCATCTGTTCGATCACCAAAGTGGCCGGGCAGCCCGTATAGGTCGGCGTCAGCGTCACTTGGCGCGTGGTCACATCGCGCACGATCCCGAGATCGACGATCGAGACAGCGGGTATCTCCGGGTCAGGTACGGAAAATAGAGCGGACCAGATCGCCTGCTCACCCAAATGCTCCGCGCTGTGATGGGCCCTCGCGGCTACCATGTCGCATCCGGATAGGTGCGCTGCAGATATTGCATCGGCGCCAATATGTGGCCGAGATTTTCGCTATGGTGGCCCCGCCGGCCGCCGAGGATCGGCCGCTGGTCACTGGGCACTTCGAGCGTCGCCTGTTCGATCACTGCGCGAACCTTGCGATCATATTCCTCGCGGAACGAGCCCACGTCGGCCCCGATTCCGCGCGATGTCATTTCGGCCGCTATTTCGTCCATCTCGAACAATTCCGGGATGAAGCGCCAGTTCCAGTCCAGCCCCTCCTTCATTCGCCGGCGGCTTTCGTCGGTTCCATCGCCCAGACGGATCACCCATTCTGCCGAAAGCTCCTCATGATAAGTGACCTCCTTGACCGCCTTCGCGGCGATCGCGGCGATCATTTCGTCCGCCGATGCCGTCAACTGCCCAAACAGCAATTTCTGCCAGGTGGAAAACAGGAATTGCCGCGCCATGGTCTGCGCGAAATCGCCATTGGGCTGTTCGACCAGCCAGCAATTACGGAAATCCAGAACGTCGCGGCGAAATGCCAACGCGTCGCCATCGCGTCCCGCGCCTTCGACCTTGCTCGCATATTCGAGGAAATGAGTGGCCTGACCGATCAGGTCTAGCCCCATATTGGCGAGGCTCAAATCGACCTCGACGCTGGGGGCATGGCCGCAATATTCCGACAATCGCTGGCCGAGGATCAGGGAATCGTCGCCAAGCCGCAGCAAATAGTCGAACCGGACGCGGTCTTCCTCAGCGACCGGCGGAGCGTCGAACGCGCCCGTATTCCCGCGAACCTTGGCAACAGCCTCGTCTTCGGGACGGATCGGGGGGAGCGAAGGCATCAGGCGCGCCCGACGCACCAGGGATCGGGCTGCATGTCGACCGGAGGTCCGGAAATCCCGGCGGCCGGATAACGAGCCTTGAAGGTGAAGGCGTGCGGGCTGGGGCCAAAGCGATCAAGATACCAGAGGCGGGAAAGGCCGTCGTTGATCGTCGGTGTCGTTCCTTCCGGGATCCACCAAAGGGCTTGATAGGCACTCTGGAATGGCGTGAAATATTCGCGCCGCCGGGCCATTTCTGGCGTGTGCGCGCTGCGGTAGACGTAGGCGAACAGCGCGTCCGCGTCCGTCCAGACCGACATGTTGAGGATGAACAAAGGGTCCGGCGTGACCTGGATGGCGGTGGCATTGCCCGCATCATCCTTTAGCCGCCAGACGAACCCAGGGCTGGCATCAGCGAGCGCGTTGACGCGGTCCAGCGCGTCGAAGAACGGCTGCACCGCAGGGTCCCCCTTCGGCGCTGCGAGGCGCCCAACATTGATCTGCGCCAGATGCCAGTTTTCCGCCATGAGCCTCCCTCTCCTTAGATGTGCGATATGCCGTCGGGAATATTGTAGAAGGTCGGGTGCCGGTAGATCTTATCTTCAGCCGGCTCGAACATCGGGCCATCTTCAGCCGGATCTGACGCGATGATCTGAGCCGAGGGCACCACCCAGAGGCTGACCCCTTCCATCCGGCGCGTATAGGTGTCGCGGGCATGGCGCACGGCAATTTCCGCGTCCGGCGCGTGGACGCTTCCGACATGACGGTGCGACAGCCCGCCCTTGGACCGGACGAAGACTTCCCAGAGCGGCCAATCTTTCGACATCAGGCCGCTTCCCTCTTCCGGATCTGCTTTTGGGCGTAGGCGTCGGCCGCTTCGCGGACCCAGGCATTCTGCTCCCAGGCGTCGCGGCGGGCCTTCATCCGTTCCTTGGCGACCGGGCCCTCGCCTTTTACCACCGCGTAAAATTCGTCCCAGTCGACCTCGCCGAAATCATGGCCGCCTTTTTCCTCATTCCAGCGAAGATCGGGATCGGGAACATTAAGGCCGATCGCGTCGGCCTGCGGTTTGGTGATGTCGACGAATTTCTGGCGAAGGTCGTCATTGGTGTCGCGCTTGATCCTCCAGCGCATCGATTGTTCGGTATTGGGCGAATTTTCATCGGGCGGTCCAAACATCATCAGCGACGGCCACCACCAGCGGTTAAGCGCATCCTGCGCCATTCTTTTCTGTTCGACGGTCCCGGCGGCAAGATGCATCATGATCTCATAGCCCTGACGCTGATGGAAACTTTCTTCCTTGCACACCCGCACCATGGCGCGGGCATAGGGTCCGTAGGATGTCCGCTGGAGGGGCACCTGATTCATGATCGCGGCTCCGTCGACCAGCCAGCCGATCGCACCGATATCCGCCCAGGTGAGCGTCGGATAATTGAAGATCGTGCTATATTTGGCTTTGCCCGAGTGCAGCGCCTCGATCATTTCTTGGCGAGATGTGCCGAGCGTCTCCGCCGCGGAGTAGAGATAGAGTCCGTGTCCCGCCTCGTCCTGCACTTTGGCCAGCAATATCGCCTTGCGCCGGAGCGAAGGCGCCCGCGAAATCCAATTACCCTCCGGCAACATGCCAACGATCTCGCTATGCGCGTGCTGGGAGATCTGGCGGGTCAGCGTGCGCCGATAGGCCTCCGGCATCCAGTCCTTGGGCTCGATGAACTCATCGGCCGCAACGCGCGCCTCGAACGCGGCGAGTTTGTCGGGATCCTCGGTGGAAGCGATCCTGGCCGTCTTCTGCAATTCGGCGGTATACATTTCGGGCTCCTGCGATCAGCCTTCTACCATTAATCGACCGATCGGTCAACGAACTAGCCGATCGTCGTCAAGTCAACGCGTGTTACCCCGCAGAGTCGCATTTCATGCGATAGATAAGGAACCGCGAATGAAGGTCGTGACGGTTATCAAACCCGCTCGATCACCGTTGCAATGCCCTGCCCAACGCCGATGCACATGGTGCACAGGGCATATCGGCCGCCTGCTCGGTGAAGCTCTTCGGTAGCGGTGAGGATCAGGCGGGCGCCGGACATTCCAAGCGGATGGCCGAGCGCGATGGCGCCGCCGTTCGGATTGACATGGGGCGCATCGTCCGGGATTCCGAGCTGACGCATCACGGCCAGACCCTGCGCGGCGAAGGCCTCGTTCAATTCGATGACATGCATGTCGGCGATCGTGAGGCCAAGACGCTTGAGTAGTTTCTCCGAGGCGGGAGCCGGACCGATCCCCATGATGCGGGGCTCCACCCCGGCGACAGCGCCCCCGAGGATCCGTGCGCGGGGCACAAGCCCAAAGCGCTTGGCAGCCTCTTCGGTCGCCACGATCATGGCGGCCGCACCGTCATTCACGCCTGAAGCATTGCCCGCCGTCACGCTGCCGTCGGGCCGGACGATGGGCCGCAATTTGGCCAACGCCTCGACGCTGGTCTGGCGCGGATGTTCGTCGCGGTCGACCATGATCGGTTCGCCCTTGCGCTGCGGAATCCCGACCGGGACGATCTCTGCAGCAAACCGACCATTTTCCTGCGCACGCGACGCCTTTTCCTGGCTGCGGACCGCGAACAGGTCCTGATCTTCGCGGCTTACCTGAAACTCCTGCGCCACATTTTCGGCGGTCGAGGGCATGGTGTCGTCGCCATAGGCGCCCTTCATTTTGGGATTGACGAAGCGCCAGCCGATCGTGGTGTCATAGATTTCGGCATTGCGGTCGAAGGCGCTGGTGGCCTTGGCCATCACGAACGGAGCCCGGCTCATGCTTTCGGACCCGCCAGCAATGATGAGATCCGCCTCGCTGCCGCGGATCACACGCGCCGCCATCAGCACCGCGTCCATCCCCGATCCGCAGAGCCGATTGAGGGTCACCCCGCCCGATTGGTGCGGCAGGCCGGCCAGGAGCCCGGCCATGCGGGCGAGGTTGCGATTATCCTCGCCTGCCTGGTTGGCGCAGCCGAGGATAACATCGTCTACCGCCTGCCAATCCACTCCTGGATTACGGTCGATCAGCGCCTTGATCGGAATCGCGGCCAGATCGTCGGCCCGGACAGGGGCAAGCGCTCCGCCATAGCGGCCGATCGGAGTGCGCACCGCGTCGCAGATAAAGGCGTCAGTCATTTATGTCCTCTTTGATTAGGCCACTTTCGATCACCGGGCCCCCGAGGCTACGCGAATAACCCTGAAATTCGGCAATGGCACGCCCTGCTTCGCCGCGCACCGAGACGGCATAGACTCCGGCACGCCCCGCCACCGCTTGCTCCCTGGCCTCGGCGATCAACGTCTCACCTTCCCTCGCCGCATCCAGAAAGACGATCGAGGCCTGCGCAGCCACATTCTTCACGTTGCGGCTGTTGCAGGCATAAGCGAAGGCGGTGTCGGCCAGCGCGAACAGCATCCCACCATGGGCGATGCCGTGCCCATTGAGCATGTCGGACCGCAAGACCATGCGAATACGCGCATAGCCTTCGCCAGCCTCCTCAATCTCGACGCCCCAAAAAGGGCCGGTGCCTTCGCGGGCGAGCATCGTCGATGCCACTTGCCGCGCCGTTTCGTCAGCGCCCATGATGCTCCTTCAGTTTCCCGACCGAGCGGTCTATCAGGTGCGGCCATGGCGTATGAGACTATAGACTTCAAGCTGCAGGAGGGCATTGCCCGCCTCATTCTCAACCGGCCCGATCGGCTCAACAGCTTCACCGCGCAAATGCATGAGGAAGTCGCCGACGCCCTGTCCCGACTGGACGAGGCCCGCGTGCTGGTGCTGACCGGAGCGGGCCGCGGTTTTTGTGCCGGCCAGGATCTGAACGACCGCGCCGTGGCGCCCGGCGAAAGCGTGGATCTCGGCCATTCGGTGGAAAGCTATTATAATCCGCTGATCCGAAAGCTCAACGGCCTGCCGATGCCGGTCATCGCCCGGGTCAACGGCGTTGCCGCCGGAGCGGGCGCGAATATTGCTTTGGCCTGCGACATCGTCATCGCGTCCAAATCGGCCAAGTTTATCCAATCTTTCGCCAATATCGGACTGATTCCGGACAGCGGCGGTACCTGGGTGCTACCGCGGCTGGTCGGACAGGCGCGGGCGCTTGGGCTGGCGCTGACTGCCGAGCTGCTGCCCGCCGAGAAAGCTGCCGAATGGGGCCTGATCTGGAAGGCGGTTGATGACGAGGCGCTCGATGTGGAAGTGGACGCGCTCGCTGCCCGGTTTGCCGCCGCCCCGACACGAGGGCTTGCCGCGATCAAACGGATGATCCGGGAGAGCTGGGGTCACGATCTGGAGCAGGAGCTGGAACTGCAGCGCGACATGATGCGCGAGCTCGGGATGAGCAAAGATTATAAGGAAGGCGTCGCCGCCTTCATGGAAAAACGAACGCCGAAATTCACGGGAAATTGAAATGAAGACCATTAGCCTCCTGAACTTTGCTCGTGACGAATGGTTCGGTGCCTCCGGCGGTCTCGCCGAGGTGCATAGCGCCGTCACCGGTGAGCTTGTCGCCACCACAGGCAGTGACGGGTTGGATTTCAAGGCGATGCTGGACCATGCCCGTACAGTCGGTGGCCCGGCCCTGCGAGCGATGACTTTCCACGAACGCGCCTGGATGCTGAAGGACCTCGCCAACGCCATCATGGCGCGCAAGGAAGAGTTGTACGAATTGAATTATGCCACCGGCGCGACGCGGAATGATGGCTGGATCGATATCGAAGGTGGTGCCGGAACGCTCTTTTCTTTCTCCTCCAAGGGCCGGCGCGAACTTCCCAACCAGCGCTTGCTGATCGATGGTCAGATGGAGCCTCTGTCCAAGGGCGGCACCTTCGTCGGCCAGCATGTCTGGACCTCGCTTCAGGGAGTAGCGGTCCATATCAACGCCTTCAATTTCCCGGTCTGGGGAATGCTGGAGAAACTGGGCCCGACCTTGCTCGCCGGCGTTCCCGCGATCGTCAAACCTGCTTCTTCGACCGGCTATCTTGCCGAACATTGCGTGCGGATCATGATAGAGGCGAATATTCTACCGGCCGGAGCGCTGCAGTTGATCATGGGATCCACCGGCGACCTGCTCGACCATCTGACGTTGCAGGACGTAGTCTCTTTCACCGGCTCTGCGCAGACCGCGATGAAACTGCAATCGCACCCGGTCATGACCCGGGAATCGGTGCGCTTCATTGCCGAGCGGGACAGTCTCAACGCATCGATCCTTGGGCCAGATGCCGCGCCCGGAACGCCTGAATTCGATCTGTTCATCAAGGAAGTCGTTCGCGAGATGACGGTCAAAGCGGGGCAGAAATGTACCGCTATCCGCCGCGCCATGGCGCCCGCCGAGCATATGGACGCCGTGGAGCAAGCCATGAAGGAGCGGCTTTCCAAAGTGCGGATCGGCGACCCGCGCGAAGAAGGCGTCAATATGGGCGCGCTTGCGAGTCAAGCACAGCTCAAGGCCGTGCGCGACAGCGTCGCCGAGCTGTCAAAATCCGCGCGCATTGTCTCGGGCGATCCCAATATTTCCCCGGTTGCCGGCAACGGCGCCTTCATGTCCCCGATCCTGCTTCGATCCGACGATCCCTGGGGTTCGCCCGAAATTCACGATGTCGAAGCGTTCGGGCCGGTTTCGACTATCATGCCCTATCGCGACCTCGCCGATGCCGTGGCGCTCGCCAATCGGGGCATGGGTTCGCTGGCGCTATCGCTCTTCACCTTCGATCCAAAGGTCGCGGAAGAATTCGTTCTGGGCGCGGGCGCCTATCATGGCCGCATGATGATCGTCGACCGAACCAGCGCCAAGGAATCGACGGGTCACGGCTCTCCCCTTCCCGTCCTGGTCCATGGCGGTCCGGGCCGCGCAGGTGGCGGCGAAGAGATGGGCGGCATACGCGGCGTCACCCATTATATGCAGCGCACCGCGCTTCAGGGCAGTCCCGCTTTGCTATCAAGCATCGTCAAGCAATGGCTGCCCGGTGCGGCTAAGCCGGAAAGCGAAATCCACCCGTTCCGCAAGCGCATTTCGGAACTGGAGGTCGGTTATACGCTCCGCACCGCCAGCCGCGTCGTGACGCTGGAAGATATCGAGCATTTCGCCCATTTCACTGGCGATAATTTCTACGCCCACATGGACGAGGAGGCGGCCAAGGCTAACCCGATCTTCGATGGCCGGGTTGCGCACGGATATCTGATCCTGAGCTTTGCCGCCGGATTGTTCGTCGATCCGGCGCCGGGACCAGTGATCGCCAATACGGGCCTCGAAAATCTTCGCTTCCAGACGCCGCTCTACCCCGGCGACAGCATGCGGGTGGAGCTAACCGTCAAGTCGAAGAGCGTCCGCGACGAGGAAAAAGGTGAGGTCCGCTGGGCGGTTTATGTTTTCAACCAGAAGGACGAGGTGGTTGCGACCTATGACCTTTTGACGATGAACCGGCCTTAGACCGCTTAGTCCGGCGGCCAGCCTTCGATCACCTCGACGAAGCGGCTGAGCCAGCCATTGGTCTGGTGGCCGTCCACGACCCTGTGGTCGATGGTGAGCGACACATAGGCCATTGGCCGGACCTGTATCGCGTCCACGCCGCCCACTTCGCGCACCACGACGCGCTTCTCCAGCTTGCCGACGCCCAGGATCGCCGATTGCGGCTGGTTTATGATGATCGGCGTCGCAAAGAGCGAGCCCGACACACCATGGTTGGAAATCGTAAAGGTACCGCCAGAGACATCCGATCCGGTCAATTTTTCCGCGCGAGCCTTTTCAACCAAGACATCGAGGCCAGCCGCAATCTGCTTCAGCGAAAGCGTCTGCACCTGACGAAGCACGGGGACGATCAGGCCCTTTTCTCCAAGCGCCGTGCCCACCCCGATATTGACGTCGCCGAAAATCTCCAGCCGGTCCTCATGCCAGCGGCTGTTGATGGCCGGCGCCACCTTCATCGCCTCGGCACAGGCGGCAACAATATAGGCGGTGTAGGTAAGCTTGGCCTTGTCGTTGGCGAACGCATCCTTGTGGCGGGCGCGATGGGCCATGATCGCGCTGAAATCGCATTCGAACATCGCCGTCACATGCGGCGCCTGCTGGACGGAGTTCAGCATATGCTCGGCGATCTTCAGCCGCATTCGGTCGTGCGGAATGCTGTGTGAAGTCAGGGCGCCGGCAGGACGCGGTATCACGCCTTCGACCGGCTGAACCCGGGCCCCATCGTTTGCCGCATTGTCGACATCGGCGCGCGTGATACGGCCATCGCGCCCGGTGCCCTGGATCAAGCCAGGAGCGATATCATGCTGGAGCAAGGCACGCCTTACCGCGGGCGACAGCCGAAGCTCGGGATCGCGAAGAACGTCGCGGTCGATCGACACGGGCGCTTCGGCGGGAGACGCATCCGCGGCCGGAGCCGGCGTAGAAATCGTCCCTTCATTGTCCGGCGCTTCCCCCATCGGCGCAATGCGTCCAAGCACTGCTCCCGGAAGTGCCTCGGCATCTTTATGCAGGACGATCTCGCGCAATATGCCGGCCGCAGGCGCCGGAACTTCGACCGCCACCTTGTCGGTTTCCAGTTCGACCAGAGGGTCGTTGAGTTCGACCCGGTCGCCGACCTGCTTCAGCCAGGCGCGGACCACGGCCTGCGTGCCTTCCTGCTCGATCGGTGCAATAATATCGATCATCAGAATCCCACCAACTGGTCGATCTTGGCCCTGATCCGTTCCACCGAGGGCACGGCCCAATCGAGCAGGACCGGATTATGCGGGCTTGGAATGTCGGGCATGGTAAGCCGTGACACGGGCGCGTCCAGGTCGAGGAAAGCTTCGTCGGCCACCACCGCTGCGATTTCGGCGCCGAAGCCGCCCGTCAGCAGATCTTCGTGGACGATCAGGCATCGCCGGGTCCGGCGAACCGATTCCAGCACCATTTCCCGATCCCACGGCAACAGCGTCCGAAGGTCGATCACATCGGCCGAAAAATCCTTGGCCGCCTCCTCGCAGCGGGGGACCATCGCTCCCCAGGTGACGATGCTGATATCGCTGCCCTGGCGCGTCTTCTTTGCCCGCCCGAACGGCAGGACATATTCGTCGCCCGGATAAGGCCGGCGCGCCCAGGCATCGTCCAGCATGGCCCGATGTTCGAAGAACACCACGGGATCGTTGCCACGTAGCCCGGCGCGAAGAAGCCCCACGGCATCCTCGGCATTGGAAGGCACCGCCACCTTCCAGCCCGGATTATGGACGAACTGAACTTCGTTGGTCTGGCTGTGCCAGGGATCCCCGCATTTGAAGAAACCCCCGGGAATGCGAAGCACCATCGGCGCCGCGAACCGGTTGTTGGTCCGCCAGCGCATCGTGCCGCAATCGTTGATCTGCTCCAGCGCCGGCTCGGCATATTTGCGGAACTGGATTTCGGGCACCGGCATCAGCCCCGCCATCGCCATCCCGACCGCGCGGCCGATTATGCCCTCTTCCGAAAGGCTGGTGTCGAATACCCGTTCGATCCCGAACTTATCCTGAAGACCAAGCGTCACCGCATGGACGCCGCCCTTGGGGCCGATATCCTCGCCGAACAGCAGCACCCGGGGATTGATTTCCAGCTCGTGATCGAGCGTGCGGCGGATCGCCGTCACCATGTTGATGCGTTGACCCTCGGGCCGGGGCGTGTCATCCGAAGGCGGTGCCTCATATCCGTGCGACCATTGGCCGCCGAGCAGCTGCATTTCGCCTTCGTAAAAGACGTTGTTCATCACCGTCGCCGGATCGGCAACGCCGCGTGCCTCGGCGGCTTCGCGCGCTTTCTCCACCTCGGCCTCGGCCTCCGCCTCGATCCCCGCCCATTCCTGCTCGTTCAGAACCGAGCCCAGCAGATAGGATTTAAGCTTCGGAAGCGGATCTCGTGCCCATTCGGACGCGACGAAATCCTCGGATTTGTAGGTCTGCGTATCCTGATAACTGTGGCCCTGCAGTCTCGGCACGCTGAGCCTCAACAATGCCGGACCCTTGCGCCCGCGCACATGGGCGATGGCCCTGCTCATCAGACTGGCGGCTTCGGCCGGTTCGGTCCCGTCGCCGGAAAAGATTTCGAGACCCGTAAAGCTGCCAAGGTTACGGGCAATGTCGCCGCCGGGCGTCTGGTAGGTGGAGGGCACGGAAATCCCGTATTGATTGTCCTCGATGTAGAACAGCATCGGCAATTTCTGCGTGGTCGCGATCGTCAGCGCGGACCAGAACCCGTTGGTCGCGACCGAGGCATCGCCCCCCAGAACGACGGCCATGGCATTTTCATAAGCCGGGTCGTTGAGCACGCCGCGATAATATTCGATCGCCTGCGCCCAGCCGGCGGTCGGCGTATATTGGGCTCCTACCCCGCCCGACATCGGCAAGGCCGGGGCGCCTTTCGGATTAGGATAATTGAACACGACGCCGATGTCGCGTCCGTCGGAGTAACCGCCGGCCCGGCCCATTCCCGAACTCAGCGCGTCTTCGAGCGGCACCCCCAAGGCGACCAGCAAGGGCCGCGACCGATAATAGCCGCAAGCCGCATCCTTGGCCCCGTCCAGCTTCTGGCCCAGCATCACCTGCGCCATGTCGTGGCCGCGCGCCGAAAATTGGTACAGCACCTTCTTTTCTGGGACGAGCCGCTCTTCCTCCAGCCGGTCCATAGCCCGGCTGACAAGCATATCTCGCGCAACCTTATGCCAGTCGAAGCTAGGATCGGGCGAATTGGTCTTCGTCCGTTCCTGCGTCAGCAGGTCGTCAGCCATCCATCTTCTCCACGACAGCGGCGGCAAAGCGGCCGACATTTTCGTCGGACAAGCCCACCACGTTGAACCGGCCGCTTCCGGCCATGTAGATGCCATGGCTGGCGCGAAGGTCGAGCACCGCCTGGGGCGACAATGGCAACATGGAAAACATGCCGTTCTGGCCTTCGATATAGGCGAGGCGCTCGTCATAGCCGGCAAGGCGCGCGCGCAAGTTCCTGATGCGGGCGCACATCTCGGTCACTTCAGCGTTCCAGTCGGCTCGAAGCTCCGCATCGTCCAGGATGATGCGCACGACGGCGGCGCCATGGTCGGGCGGCATCGACCACATGGTCCGCGCCCGCGATTGCAGATGCCCAAGGATGATCTCGGCGGTGCGCCGGTTGCTTCCCTTGACGAACAAGGATCCCGTCCGTTCGCGATAGATGCCGAAATTCTTGTCGCAACTCTGCGCGACCAGGGCCTGGTCGGCAGCCTCGACCACAAGCCGCGTTCCGGCCGCATCCGCTTCGAACCCGTTGCCCAGCCCTTGATAGGCAAGGTCGACGAACGGGATGATCCCCCGCTTTGCGACGGCATCCGCGATTGCCCGCCACTGATCGGGATTCAAGTCGGCGCCCGTGGGGTTATGGCAGCATCCGTGCAGCAGGATCAGGTCGCCGCTACGTGCCTTGCCAATCGCGCCCATCATTTCATCGAACAGGATCGTGCGGCTCTTCGCGTCATAATAAGGATGGCCGACCATCTCGACGCCGGCACATTCGATCAAAGGTCCGTGATTGGGCCAGGTAGGCTGGCCAACAAGAACGCGGGCCTGACGATCCGCCGCCTCGATCAGCTCCGCACCCAGCCGGAGCGCGCCGCAGCCTCCCGGAGTCTGGATTCCGACGATGCGGTCGTCGGCGGCGCCCGCTTCACCGAAGACGATCGGCTTGATCAACTCGATGAAGCGAATGTCACCCTGGGACCCAAGATAGGCTTTGGTCTGCTGCGTTTCGATCAGGATGGCTTCGGCCTTCTTGACCGCGCGCGGGATCGGGGTGCCGCCCGTCGCGTCCCGATATACGCCAACCCCGACATCGATTTTTTCCGGCCGGGGATCGGCATTGGCGAGCGCGATAAGCTGAAGAAGGGAATCCGAAGGCTGCTCGTCCAGCCGGTCGAACAATTTCACTGCGCTCGCCTCGGCCATATGTCCCTCTTATCCATCTATTGCAGCGGTACATCTGCCTCAGTCCGCCGCCAAGTGGGTATCAGAATGGCAGTTATCCACCCTGGAAATGAGACAATTTTTCAGTTATGATCGACAGATGAAAGAAATTGGTCAAATCGACGGCATAGACCGGCGAATCGTCCGCGAATTGCAGCGTGACGCAAGCATCAGTCATGCGACGTTGGGGGAGAAGGTAGGTGCTTCGGCCGCCTCCACCTGGCGACGTGTCCGTAATCTCGAGAAAATGGGTGTCATCGGTAAGGTCATCCGCCTTGCCGACCCGAAATTCCTCGATCGCTCGGTCAATGTCCTGTGCCAGGTACGAATGGCGCGGCAGACAATTTCCGCCCGCACGGAGTTTGAGGAATTCATCCAGTCGCGCGAAGAAATCGTCGAATGCTACGCCATGTCGGGCGAATGGGATTACCTGCTGCGAATCGCCGTTCGGGACGTTGCCGATTATGACCGGTTCATCATGCGGGGCGTGCTGGCGCACCCGTCCGTCGCCAATGCGGCGTCCAATTTTGCGCTTCGCCAGGTCAAATATACCACCGAAATCCCGGTTTGATCTGACGATCCGCATCCCTGCGGGAACGACTCCCCGCCCCGTCCATTTGAAACGCCAGCGAATCGATTGGAGACATCGGCATGGCGGCACGGCCCTATTGGAAGGGACAGATCAGATTGGCTTTGGTTTCCATCCCGGTGGAAATCTATTCGGCGACCAAGAGCGGTGCGACCATCGCCTTCAATCAGATCCACGAACCCAGCGGCAAACGCGTCAAATATGAAAAGGTCGTGCCCGGCATCGGGCCGGTCGATCCCGATGAGATCGTCAAAGGCTTTCAATATGAAAAAGGCAGCTATGTGCTGCTGGACGATGAAGAGCTGGAGGCGGTCAAGCTGGAAAGCAAGAAGACGCTGGAGCTGACTCAATTCGTCGATTCCAACGAGATCGACCCGCTTTATTATGAAAAGCCTTATTATGTCGTCCCGGCCGACGACCTCGCCGAAGAAGCCTTCGTGGTGCTTCGCGAAGCGCTCCGCGACACGAAGAAAGTGGGCCTCGGCCAGCTCGCCATGCGGGGCCGTGAATATATCGTCAGCTTGAAACCCTGCGGTCGCGGCATTTTGATGGAAACGCTTCGCTATGCCGACGAGGTCAACAAGGCCCAGGGATATTTCCGCGATATTCCCGACCTGAAACCGGATGCCGAATTGCTCGATCTGGCGGAAACATTGATCGAGAAAAAGACCGCCAAATTCGATCCCAACAAATTCCATGATCGCTATATCGACGCGCTTCACGAGCTGATCGAACGCAAGCGCAAGGGCAAGACTATCACCGCCGACGAAGAACCCGCGCCCAACCGCGGCTCCAACGTAGTGGACCTGATGGCGGCGCTGAAGAAATCGATCGATCGTCCGGGCGAGCAGACCGGCAAGGCGGGTTCGGCGAGAAAGCCCGCCGCGAAAAAGGCACCGCCCAAGAAAGCCCCTGTCAAGGCGGTTCCGGCGCGGAAGCGGGCCTGAACATGGCGGCCCGTTAAGTGGCGCGGAAGAAAGACCCGCTCGCCGTCTATAATAAGAAGCGCGACTTCGCGAAGACCGCCGAGCCTGCCGGAAAGGTGGGCACGGGCGAACGATTCAACTTCATGGTTCAAAAGCACGACGCCACCCGCCTTCATTATGACTTCAGGCTGGAGCTTGAAGGGACCTTGAAAAGCTGGGCGGTGACTCGCGGCCCCAGCCTTGATCCTGCCGACAAGAGGCTGGCGGTCCGCACCGAGGACCATCCTTTAAGCTATGCGACCTTCGAAGGAACGATCCCCAAGGGCCAATATGGCGGCGGTACGGTCATGCTCTGGGATCGCGGCACCTGGACACCTGACCCGCGCAAGGACCCAAGCAAGACACTGGAGGAAGGGCATCTGCACTTCACCCTCGACGGCGAGCGGATGAAGGGCGAATGGATCATGATCCGCATGAAGCCGCGCCCCGGCGAGCGGAACGAGAATTGGATATTGCGCAAGATCGAGGACGAACATGCCGGAAGCTCGGCCGGCCTCACCGAAAAATATCTGACCAGTATCAAGACCGGCCGAACGATGCTGGAAATCGCGGACGACAAGAAAGCCAGGGAACTGGAATCGTGGCGTAAGGGCCCGTCCCCACCCAAATCCACCGCCGGGAAAGCGAAGCCTGCCGCCGCCGGTGCTGGACGCAACAAGCCGCCATCATTCCGCGAACCGCAAAAAGCCATTTTGGTCGACGCCGTGCCCACCGGGTCGGGCTGGATTCACGAGATGAAATTCGACGGCTACCGCTGCCTGCTCGCGATCGGCGGCGGCCAGGCCAAGGTCTATACGCGATCGGGCCTGGACTGGTCCGACAAGTTTCCCGAGATAGTCGAGGCTGCCCGCGAACTCGAAGTCGGCTCCGCGCTTCTCGATGGCGAAATCGTGAAAGTGAACGAGGCCGGTAACACCAACTTCTCCGCGCTGCAGCAGGCGATCAGCGAAGGCGGCCGCGGCCTCACCTTGTTCCTGTTCGACGCGCTGGAGGTGGACGGAGAAAACCTCGCCTCCCTCCCTAATATCGAGCGCAAGCAGCGGCTCGCCTCCCTGATCGGCGAAGGCCGCCCGCCCTTCATTCTCTATGCCGACCATATTGTGGGCGCCGGAGAGAAATTATTCTCCGCCATGTGCGAGGCGGGGCAGGAAGGCATCATTTCGAAACGGGCCGACGCGCCCTATCGTGGCGCGCGCACCAAGAATTGGCTGAAGGTCAAATGCACACTTCGGCAGGAATTCGTGATCGTCGGCTGGACGCCGAGTGACAAGAAAGCGCGGTCTTTGAGAGCCCTGATGCTTGGGGCCCATGAAGGTGGCAAGCTTCGCTATGCCGGCAAGGTCGGAACTGGGTTTTCGATGACGATGCTGCAGGATCTGCTGGCAAGCCTGCAGAAGATCGAGATCGACAAGGCTGCCTTGCCAGTGCCTCGCGCGGAAGCGCGGGGGGCTCATTGGGTGAAGCCCCAATTGGTCGCGGAAATCGCCTTTGCCGAATTCACCGCGGAGGGGGTCGTTCGCCATGCGAGCTTCCTGGGGTTGAGAAGCGACAAGCCGGCTAAGGAGATCGTTCCCGAACTGCCCCAGCCGGTGGCCGTGGCGGAACCCGCCGACGCGGTAAGGATCAGCAATCCGGAACGGATCGTCTTTCCCGAATCAAAGATCACCAAGGGGCAGCTTGCCGAACATTATCGCCAGATAGCCCCATTGATGCTGCCCTGGACTGCCAACCGGCCGATCAGCCTGGTTCGGTGCCCGCAGGGTCGCGCCAAGAAGTGCTTCTTCCAGAAGCATGACGCGGGAAGCTTTGGCGAACATGTCCGCAATGTTCCGATCGTCGGGAAACGGGGGGAGACGGAAGATTATTTCTACCTCACCGATGCAGCGGGGATACTCACCTGCGTGCAGATGGGAACGATCGAGTTTCACGGCTGGGGTTCGTCGGTCGAGGCGGTCGAGAAGCCCGATCGAATGGTGTTCGATATCGATCCGGACGAAGGCCTGGGATTCGATGCGGTAAAAAAGGCCGCGGTCGATCTGAAACGCCATCTCGCCGACATGGGCCTGCAGACCTTCCCGCTGCTGACCGGCGGCAAGGGACTGCATGTGGTCGCGCCGCTCACGCCCGAAGCCGAATGGCCCGAGGTCAAGGATTTCGCCCAGCGCTTTGCCGTGGCGCTGGCGACGGCCGAGCCGGATCGGTTCACCGCCAATATGGCCAAGGCCAAACGAACGGGACGGATATTCCTCGATTATCTTCGCAACCAGCGCGGGGCGACCGCGATCATGCCTTATTCGGCGCGGGCACGCGAAGGTGCCCCTGTCTCGGCCCCGATCAATTGGGATGAATTGGACGGATTCCAAATCGGCGCGCATTTCGGTGTCAGGGATAGCGACGAATTGCTGGAACGTGCGTCGAGCCGAGCCTTGCAGGGGTGGGGCGAAGCCGCGCAGTCGCTTCCGGATTTATGAGCAGCCCGATCGCCTTCAAGCAGCTTGAGTTTCCGGCGATTTCCCCTGATTAGACGGGAAGGAGGTCGGACGTGAAGGATTGCTGCGCGGACAAGGGGAGCGAGCTGGAGCTGTTGGCGCAGCAAGCGGATCAGCGCCGCGTCCTAGTGGTCGTCCTGATCCTCAATGCGCTGATGTTCGTCGCCGAATTCACCGCTGGCCTGATCGCCGGCTCGGCAGCCCTGATGGCCGATAGCGTCGATATGCTGGGCGACGCCACCGTCTACGGACTCAGCCTCTACGCCATGGGCCGGAGCATGCGGTGGAAAGCGGGCGCGGCCGTCGCAAAGGGTATCTTCATCCTCGCCTTATTCGCGGGAATCCTGATTCAGATGGTCACGCGCCTCGAGACCGGCGTCCCTCCCTCCTCGACTCTGATGCTGATCTTCGGCGGGGTCGCTCTGGCCGTGAATCTCTATTGCCTGCGCCTGCTCTGGCGCTTCAGAACGCTCGACGTGAACATGTCGAGCACGGTCGAATGTTCGCGGAACGACGCCCTGGCCAATGCGGGAGTCCTGATTGCGGCTGTGGCCGTCGCTATTTCCGGATCCTTCTGGCCCGACATCATCGTTGCGGGCATGATTGCCGCCCTCTTCCTCCGTTCGGCCTTGCGAATGCTCGCCGAAGCGGTGCCCATATTGCGCCACGCGCACAGCTGAGGCTGGCTTTTTCCAAACTAATCATTACCTGTCCCCAACGATGTTACAGACCAGTCAGAACTCCGACCCGATCGTTTCGATTTCGGGCCTCAGCAAAATCTATTCCGGCGGCCATGAGGCCCTAAAGCAGGCGGACCTCGATATCCGCCGGGGCGAGATACTCGCTTTGCTTGGGCCCAATGGCGCCGGCAAGACGACTTTGATCAGCATCGTCTGCGGCATCGTCCGCCCCAGTTCGGGGACCGTGATGGTCGATGGCCATGACATCATCCGCGATTATCGCGAGACTCGAACCAGAATCGGTCTGGTTCCTCAGGAGCTGACCACCGACGCCTTCGAAAGCGTGTGGAGCACCGTTACCTTCAGCCGAGGCCTGTTCGGCAAGCCTTCCAATCCGACCTTGATCGAGAAGATCCTCCGGGATTTGTCGCTGTGGGACAAGAAAGACGTCAAGATAAAGGAATTGTCCGGCGGCATGAAGCGGCGGGTTATGATCGCCAAGGCGCTCAGCCACGAACCCGACATTCTATTCCTGGACGAACCGAGCGCGGGCGTGGACGTCGAACTTCGCCGCGACATGTGGGAAATGGTCCGCCGGCTTCGGGACCTGGGCGTCACCATCATCCTGACTACGCATTATATCGAAGAAGCCGAGGAGATGGCTGACCGAATAGGCATCATCAGCAAGGGCGAGATCATCCTGGTCGAAGACAAAAAGGCGTTGATGAAGAAGCTCGGCAAGAAACAGCTAACCCTGAACCTCGCCGAGCCGATGGAAACGCTTCCGCCCGAACTCGCCGACTGGAAGCTGGAATTGAAGGCCGAAGGCAACGAATTGCAATATGTGTTCGACGCCAATGAAGACCGGACGGGTATCCCCTCGCTGCTCCGGCGGATGAGCGACCTCGGCATCGCTTTCAAGGATCTCAACACCAGCCAGAGCTCGCTCGAGGATATTTTCGTTTCTATGGTCAGCGAAAGGGGCGGCCGATGAGCGCGCCGGCATTCAACCTCAATGGCGTCCTCGCCATCTACAAGTTCGAAATGCACCGCTTCCTGCGGACCTTGTGGACCGGGCTCGCCGTACCCGTCATCACCACCTCGCTCTACTTCGTGGTTTTCGGTTCGGCGATCGGGTCGCGCATGACCGAGATTGACGGCATCGCTTACGGCTCGTTCATCGTGCCGGGCCTGATGATGCTATCCTTGTTCACCGAAAGCATTTTCAATGCCTCGTTCGGTATTCACATGCCGCGCTTTACCGGCACGATTTACGAGCTGCTCTCCGCGCCGCTTTCTGCCTTCGAAACCGTGTTGGGCTATGTCGGCGCCGCCGCGACCAAGGCCATTACCGTCGCCCTGGTGATCCTCGCCACCGCGAATCTGTTCGTCGATATCCAGATCCAGCATCCGTTCCTGATGGTGGCCTTCCTGCTGCTGATCGCGGCAACATTCTGCATGTTCGGGTTCATCGTCGGGATCTGGGCCAAGGGCTTCGAGCAGCTTCAGATCATACCTTTGCTGATCGTGACCCCCCTGACCTTTCTGGGCGGTTCCTTCTACTCGATCGACATGCTGCCCCAGCCATGGCGAACCTTCACCTTGTTCAACCCGATCGTCTATCTGATCAACGGGTTCCGCTGGACCTTCTACGGCACGGCCGACGTTCGGATCGAAGTCAGCCTGGGCATCACTCTGCTGATCTTCCTCCTTTGCCTCTACACCGTCGCCTGGATCTTCCGGACGGGCTATCGGATCAAGGCCTAACCGGCTCCGGTCGGAGAGCAGGTTGAACGCGCGACCTTCTGTCCCCTCGCATTATGTCCAGGTGCCCGAAGCTGTGCCTCTATCCACAGCCTGCATAATTCATATGCTCCAAACTTGTGCCTCAGTGTAATATCGATGTAATACACTTAAGGTCTTGCGCAATGGCCGCCGGAGGGCCAGTTTCACGTGAGCAGAGGATAAGGATCAAGGAATGGCCATCGAAACCAAGCTGAAGCTCGACGCTCCCGAAGCGCTTGCCGTAATCCAGCCGCAGGAAGCGGCGGGACTAGTGCCGGTTCAGGAGGACGTGAAATCGAAGCTGGAAACCGTCGTCGACAAGTTCGTCGACGATCTGGTGGCGGTCGATTCCAACAGTCCAGAATTCGGCAAGAAGATCGACGAGTTGACCAATATGGGCCGCAAGGAAATTGCCGCCGCCGCCGGCCAATCCAACCGATTCCTCGACCGCCCGGTCAAGGCGATCGACAGCGATAGCGGGATCGGCGCCGATTTGACCGAGCTTCGCCGCACCGTCGAAGACCTCGATCCGTCGCGCAAAGGCAATCTGCTCGCGCCCAAGAAATTGTTCGGGATCATCCCCTTCGGATCGAAGCTGCGCAATTATTTCGACGGCTATAAATCGGCGCAAAGCCATATTTCGACCATCCTCGCCCGCCTGGCCTCCGGCAAGGACGAGCTGCTGATGGATAATGCGGCGATCGGGGTTGAGCGTGCGAATCTGTGGAAGGCGATGGGCCAACTGGAACAGATGATCCACATTTCCAAGACGATGGATCAGAAACTAGAGGACAAGGCGAATGAGCTGGATGCCACCGATCCGGCCAAGGCCAAGGCGATCCGCGAAACCGCGCTCTTTTATACACGCCAGCGCACTACCGACCTTTTGACCCAGATGGCGGTCAGCGTTCAGGGCTATCTGGCGCTCGACCTGGTCAAGAAGAACAATGTGGAGCTGGTGAAGGGAGTCGACCGCGCTTCGACCACTACGGTCGCCGCTTTGCGCACCGCAATCACCGTCGCCCAGGCGCTTACCAGCCAGAAATTGGTGCTGGACCAGATCACCGCGCTCAACACGACCACCGCCAATGTGATCGAGGGCACCGGCACGATGCTCAAGAACCAGACGGGCGAAATCCACAAGCAGGCGGCGTCCGCGACCATTCCGCTGGAGACGCTGCAGCGCGCCTTTCAGAACATCTATGATACGATGGATTCGATCGACCAGTTCAAGCTGGAAGCACTTGGAAACATGAAGGAAACGGTCAACGTTCTGACCAACGAAGTGGAAAAATCGCGCGGCTATATCGCCCGTGCCGAAGGCACCGAGCAGAACAGGCTGAGCGGCAGCACTTCGCCTTTGGCCGCGATCGAGGGCTGAAATGGCGCGCATCGCCCATGATGTCGATCAGGCCATAGCCCGCTTTGACGAATATTCGGCTCGGCTGGATGGGCATGTGCCGGCAGCGCGCGCCGCGCGAAATCGCCATCTGGCGCGGAGCGCCGCGTCGGTCGGTCGGAAGCTGGCCAATATCGGAATGGCGATCGGCGCGCTGGTCGTGGCAACGATCGCGTTCGGCCTGCTCGTCTCTCCGATCGGCTGGACCGGGCTTTTCGCAGTGGCGGTCGCCACCCTGCTCATCCTGATATTCTTTTCGGTCTGGCCCGGCGACAAAGCCGAAAAGCCGTTCAACGAGCAGATGCCCAACGCACAAGTGGTCCGGACCCTGGACGGCTTCCTGCACAAGCGTCGCGCCGCGCTTCCGGCCCCAGCCGCGAGGCGGATCGACGCGATCAGCGCGCAGCTTCCGTTGCTGGAATCAAAGCTTGGCGAAGTCGATCTGCTGAACCCGCTGGCGCAGGATGCCCGGCGCCTGATGGGCAAGCATTTGCCCGATCTGATCGATCGGTATGAGAAAGTACCGGCCGCCTATCGCAGGGAACGCGACGGCGAAGGACTTACCATCGACGAGCGGCTAATCGTCAGCCTCGATGCGGCACACGAAGCGCTGAACGAGATTGGCGGGAAGCTGGCGCGCGAGGATATGAACGCGTTTGAGACGCAGGGCCGATTCATCGAAAGCCGCTACAAGGACTCGGAAGGCATCAAGACCGAGTGATCGGTTAGGACGGGTTCGGGCGGCGCTCCTAGGGAAAAGCGTCGCCCGAAATCAAAGCCCTAGAGGCTGGAGCCTAGATGCTCGCTGAACGCGCCAGTCAGACTGACGAAAGGATGCGCCGGGCCTGTACTAGATGGGGCCGGTCGATCATCCTGCCATCCAGCGATAAGGCACCCACTCCGGGATTGGCCTCGAAAGCCGCCACCACGGCGCGGGCCTGTTCGATCTCGGCCTCGCTGGGGGTGAAAGCATCATTGATCACCGGGATCTGCGCTGGATGGATCGCCATCATCCCCATGAAGCCATCGCGCCGCGCCCGGGCCGCGTATGCGGAAAGCCCCTCCAGGTCCTTATAAGCCGGATATACAGTCTCGATCGGAGCGACCCCTGCCGCCGCCGCCCCGAACAGGCAGAGCGATCGGACAAGCTCATAAGGCGGCGTATAAAGCCCGTCCTCTTCGCGCGATGTCGAGGCGCCGATTGCGGCCGGCAGATCTTCGGCTCCCCAGGTGAGTCCCTGAAGCCGCTTCAGACCACCATAGGTGCCGAGCTGGAAGATGGCGGCCGGAGTTTCTGTCGCGATGGCGATGATCCGGGCGGTAGCGTTCCCGCGCTCGGTAAGACGATGGGCGAGATCGGTGACCGACGCGCCCCCTTCCGCCTTGGGCAGGATGATCCCGTCCGGATGCGCTGCCAACACGGCCTGCAGATCCCTGTCGGCCTCTATACTGTCCAGCGGGTTGATCCGTACCCAAAGCGAAGATCCTTGATGCGCGCTGAGGAACTCAGCCACGTGTCTGCGCGCGTCGGCCTTGGCAGGCGGTGCGACCGAATCCTCCAGATCCAGGATCAGGGCATCGGCGCCGGATTGAAGCGCCTTTTCCATCCGGTCGGGCCGGTCGCCCGGAACGAACAGCAAGGATCGAAGCTTCACTTGGGCTTCCGCTGCATCAATGCAATGCGCTCGCAACAGCAGACCAGCTCGCCCTTTTGGTTGAGCATCCTATGTTCGAACGTCACGATCCCCGCATCGGGCCGCGAGCCCGAATCCTTGAGACCGATCACTTCGCTTTCGGCGCTGAGCGTGTCGCCGATGAAAACGGGCTTTGGCATCCGCACCTTGTCGTAGCCCAGATTGGCGACCAGAGTTCCGAGCGTTGTGTCGCCGACCGAGAGCCCCACCATCAGCGCAAAGGTGAAGGTGCCGTTGACGACGATCCGGCCGAATTCGGTGCCGGCCGCATATTCGGAATCGAGATGCAGCGGCTGAGGATTATGGGTTAATGTGGATATGAGCAGATTGTCGGTTTCGGTTACCGTCCGGTGCGGCTGATGCGAGAGCCTGTCACCAATCGTCCATTCGTCGAAATAACGTCCTGGCATGCGGCCCCGTCCTTAGGCTTCACGATCATTTTTAAGCTGGGGCTTTGTCGCCCGTCGAAAGCAGTCCGTCAAATCAGGAGAGCAACCCTAGGCTGGTGCCTCGATCCGGACCAGCAAGGTACCCTCGATTACCTGCTCCCCTACCGTAGCGTTGAGTTCGGCGACAATGCCGTCGAACGGTGCGGTAAGGCTGTGTTCCATCTTCATGGCCTCGAGCGTCAGCAATTTCTGGCCCTCCACGACGGCATCCCCCTGCCGCGTCTCGACCGCGATCACCCTCCCAGGCATCGGCGAAACCAGGGCGCCATCCGTTGCCGCCCCGGCAGCGCTCCCGCCGGTCCCCGGGAGCGTGAAGCTGAACGCCTGCCCGTGCGCGAAGACCAGCATGTTGGCGCCATTGGCGGTGGCGACGCCCTCGATTTCATCGTCATCGCCAACCTCGATATTCCTGGTTTCGCCGCCATGACGGATGGCGACGGCAAAATCGGAATCGCAGCTGGCCCGAAAGCCCTGCAAATTACTCCAGGGATCGAAGGAGGACGAGCCGCCAAAATCCGACACCAACATCGCATTGGCCGCCAGATTCCAGATTGCGTCCGAAGGCATGGCATCCGGTATCAAATGATCGATTTTCGAGGGGATGAAACCGGTATCCACCTCGCCCGCCCGGAAATCCGGATCGGCAAGCGCTCGGGCCAGGAAGGCGGCGTTTGTCTTGACCGGCCAGACTTCGACCTGCTCCAGCGCGTCGGCCAGATTATCGATCGCCTCCTGACGATTGCTTCCCGCGGCAATAAGCTTGGCGATCATTGGGTCGTAATAGGGACTGATCCGGTCGCCCTCTTCGACCCCCGTATCGACACGAAGGCCGCGGCCAAGCTCGAAATGTTCAAGCGTTCCGGTCGAAGGCAGGAATTCGTGGGTCGGATCTTCGGCGTAAAGACGTGCTTCCATCGCCCAGCCGTTGATCGATAATTCATCCTGCTTGCAGGGCAATTTTTCGCCGCTGGCTATCCGCAATTGCCATTCGACCAGATCCTGGCCGGTTATCGCTTCGGTGACCGGATGTTCGACCTGCAGCCGGGTGTTCATTTCCATGAACCAGATGCGGTCGGCACGTAGGTCTTCGGATGCGTCGGCGATGAACTCGATCGTCCCCGCGCCGACATAATCGACCGCCTTGGCCGCCTTTACCGCAGCATCGCAGACCGCCGCCCGCGTCGCCTCGTCCATTCCGGGAGCCGGAGCTTCTTCGATCACCTTCTGGTGGCGCCGCTGCAAGGAGCAGTCGCGCTCGAACAAATGGACGACATTGCCGTGGCTGTCGCCGAACACCTGCACCTCGATATGGCGCGGCCGAAGGATATATTTCTCGATCAGCACCCGGTCCTCGCCGAAGGAAGATGCCGCCTCCCGCTTGCAGCTTTGTAGGCTGTCGGCAAATTCCTGCGAAGTATTGACCCGGCGCATCCCCTTGCCGCCGCCGCCGGCCACGGCCTTGATCAGCACCGGATAGCCGATCGCGTCCGCTTCTTCGTGCAGACGGGCCGGATCCTGATCTTCGCCCAGATAGCCGGGCGTCGTCGGCACCCCGGCCGCATCCATCAATTTCTTGGCGGCGTCCTTCAGGCCCATTGCGCGGATCGATTGCGGTTGCGGCCCGACCCAGATGAGGCCTGCATTGATTACGGCCTGTGCGAAATCGGCATTTTCAGAAAGGAAGCCATAGCCCGGATGGATCGCCTCTGCCCCGCTGTCCCTCGCCGCCGCGATGATTTTCTCGCCGACAAGATAGCTTTCGCGGGCCGGCGAAGGCCCGATATGAACCGCCTCATCGGCCTCGCGCACATGCAGCGCCTTGCGATCGGCGTCCGAATAGACGGCGATCGTTCGGACGCCCATTTGGCGCGCGGTGCGGATGATCCGGCAGGCAATTTCGCCCCGATTGGCGATGAGGAGAGATTGGATCATCGAGTCCTCATCACATCCTGAACAGGCCGAACTGGGCCCGCTCCGGTATCGGCGCGTTAAGGCAGGCGCTGAACGCAAGCCCCAATACGTCGCGCGTTTGTGCAGGGTCGATCACGCCGTCATCCCACAGGCGCGCGGTCGCGTAATAAGGATTGCCCTCATCTTCATAGCGCTGGCGGATCGGCGCCTTGAAGGCTTCGGCCTCCTCCGGCGTCCACGTGTCGGCATCCTTGTGCACTGTGGCCAGCACTGAAGCGGCCTGTTCGCCGCCCATAACGCTGATCCGGCTATTGGGCCAGGTGAAGAGGAAGCGCGGAGAATAAGCGCGTCCGGCCATCCCATAATTACCGGCGCCGAAGCTGCCGCCGATCAAAATGGTGATCTTGGGCACTTGCGCGGTAGCGACGGCCGTGACCAGCTTGGCCCCGTCCTTGGCAATGCCGCCGGCTTCATATTTGCCGCCGACCATGAAGCCGGAGATATTCTGCAGGAACAACAAAGGCGTCCGCCGCTGGCAGGCGAGCTCGATGAAATGCGCGCCCTTCAGCGCGCTTTCGGAAAAGAGAATGCCTTCATTGGCTATGATAGCCACCGGCATCCCCCAGATACGGGCGAAGCCGCAAACCAAAGTGGTGCCGTAAAGCGCCTTGAATTCGTGGAATTCGGAACCGTCGACGATCCGCCCGATCACTTCGCGCGCATTGTAAGGCGTACGGACATCGTCGGGGATGACGCCGTACAGGTCGTCGGAGTCGAGCTTTGGCTCGACTGGCTCGGCGAGATCGAGATCGACCGACTTCACCTTATTGAGGCGCGCCACGATGTCGCGAACGATGGCGAGGGCGTGTTCGTCATCTTCGGCAAGATGGTCGACCACCCCGGATTTGCGCGCATGCAGGTCGCCGCCGCCTAGATCCTCGGCGGAAATCACTTCGCCCGTCGCCGCCTTCACCAGAGGCGGCCCACCGAGGAAGATCGTGCCCTGATTGCGAACGATCACCGTCTCGTCCGACATGGCCGGCACGTAGGCTCCGCCGGCGGTGCAGCTTCCCATCACGCAGGCAATCTGGGCGAGGCCCATGCTGCTCATCTGCGCCTGATTGTAAAAAATGCGTCCGAAATGGTCGCGGTCGGGAAACACTTCCGCCTGATGCGGCAAATTAGCGCCGCCACTATCCACCAGATAGACGCAAGGAAGGCGGTTCTGCATCGCGATTTCCTGGGCGCGCAGATGCTTCTTCACCGTCATCGGAAAATAAGCGCCGCCCTTCACGGTCGGATCGTTGGCGACGATCATCACTTCGCGGCCGGAAACGCGGCCGATGCCGGCGATCACACCGGCGCCCGGCGCCTCATCCTTATACATGCCATTGGCCGCAAGCTGGCCGATCTCCAGAAACGGCGAGCCCGGATCGAGGAGGCGCTTGACCCGGTCGCGCGGCAGTAATTTGCCGCGGCTCACATGACGCTCGCGATGCTTTTCGGGCCCGCCACGGGCAGCCTCGGCCACCTTGGAGCGAAGTTCTTCAGCCAGCTTCCGGTTATGCGCATCGTAACGGCGATATTCTTCCGACCCGTCGTCGATCTTGCTGGCGATCACGCTCATGCTGGCTGCCCCGGCGACTTCTTGCGGATGAGATAGCGGTAGACGCCGTTCAGGTTGATCAGCAGCAGCACGAAATTGAGCGAGGCAATCGCCCCTTCCGGCTCCGGATCCATCAGCCCGTAGGCGATGAAGCAGATCGACGAGAAGGTGAACAGGATGAAGGCGAAGCCGGTTATCCGACGTCCAAGATCAAGCGACACGATCAACGCGGCGACCGCCGCAAAGATGGCCGCGGACCATTCGATGATGTCGAGGCCCGGAAGCGTCAGGTTCATGCGCCGATCAACTCCCGCCCGATCAGCATTCGGCGGATCTCGTTGGTCCCCGCGCCGATATCCAGCAATTTAGCGTCGCGCATATAGCGTTCGACCGGCCAATCCTTGGTATAGCCTGCACCGCCCAGAGCCTGGATCGCCTCAAGCGAAGTCTTCACCGCATTCTCGGAGGCAAGCAGGATCGCGCCTGCGGCATCGAACCGCGTCGTCTTTCCCGCATCGCAGGCCCTGGCCACCGCATAGACATAGGCGCGCGCCGAATTGAGCGCGACATACATGTCCGCGACCTTGGCCTGGATCAGCTGGAAGCTGCCAATCGCCTTTCCGAACTGCTTGCGCTCGCGCACGAAGGGAATGACCACGTCCAGGCAGGCCTGCATGATCCCGAGCTGGATCCCAGCAAGCACCGTCCGCTCATAATCGAGGCCGGACATCAGCACGCCGACGCCGCCATTTTCAGGGCCCATCACATTGGCCTCCGGAACTTCGCAATCATCGAACACCAATTCCGCCGTCGGGCTACCGCGCATTCCCATCTTGTCGATTTTCTGCCCGATCGAAAATCCAGCCATGTCCTTTTCGATGATGAAGGTGGTGATGCCTTTCGAACCCTCGCCCGTCTTGGCGTAGACGACCAGGGTGTCGGCGCAGGCAGCGTTGGTGATCCAGAATTTGGTGCCGTTCAGGACATAGCGGTCGCTTTTCTTTTCCGCTCGCATCTTCATGCCCACGACGTCCGATCCGGCGCCTGCTTCAGACATGGCGAGCGAACCAACATGCTCGCCCGAAATCAGCTTTGGCAGATATTTCGCTTTCTGTTCGGCATTCGCCCAGCGGCGGATCTGGTTGACGCATAAATTGGAATGCGCCCCATAACTGAGGCCGATCGAGGCCGAGGCGCGCGCTACTTCCTCCTGCGCCACGACATGTTCCAGATAGCCAAGGCCAAGGCCGCCATCCTCTTCGCCGACCGTAATTCCGTGAAGTCCGAGGGCGCCCATTTCGGGCCATAATTCTACGGGAAACCAATCCTCCGCGTCGATCCGGGCGGCCAGCGGCGCAATCCGGTCAGAGGCGAAGCGGCGCGTAGTCTCGCGAATGGCGTCCGCCATATCGCCAAGGGCGAAATCGAGCCCGGAATCCATTGACGTCCCTCCTATCGATCGAGGCACTAGCAGAGCAGGAACGATTTGAACAAGGCGCGGCAGATGACTATGTGCAGTGCACAATATTCCATCGCTGCGGGTCTCCAAACTCCCGGAAGGCTCAAAATGTGCAAGGACCTTCGATGAACAACGCCGATCCTATCGTCATCCTTTCCTACGCCCGCACGCCGATGGGCAGCTTCCAGGGGGCTCTGTCGGGCGCAAGCGCGACCCAACTTGGCACCAGCGCCGTCGGCGCTGCGGTGGAACGGGCCGGTGTGGCTCCCGATGCGATCGAGAAAATATTCATGGGCTGCGTACTTCCGGCCGGCCTCGGCCAGGCGCCGGCGCGCCAAGCGGCGCTGGGCGCCGGACTTCCCAAATCGGTCGAAGCCACCACGGTCAACAAGGTATGCGGATCGGGCATGCAGGCCGCGATTTTCGCCCATGACATGCTCACGGCCGGATCGGCCGACTTGATCGTTGCGGGCGGCATGGAATCGATGTCGAACTCCCCCTACCTCATGAAGAAGCATCGCGCCGGCGCTCGCATCGGCCATGACACGGCCTACGATCATATGATGCTCGACGGGCTGGAAGACGCCTATGAAGCGGGCCGGGCTATGGGCACTTTCGCCGAAGATGCCGCACGCGAATATCAATTCACCCGTCAGGCCCAGGACGATTATGCGATCGAATCGCTCCGCCGCGCCACGGCGGCCATCGCCAGCGGCGCCTTTGAACGCGAGATCGCTCCGGTTACCGTCGCGACCCGCAAGGGCGAGGAACTGGTCAGCATCGACGAGCAGCCGGGCAAGTCCAACCCGGAAAAGATCCCGGGTCTGAAACCCGCCTTCGCCAAGGACGGTACGATCACCGCCGCTAACGCCTCATCCATCTCGGACGGCGCCGCTGCCCTGGTGCTGACACGGATGAGCATCGCAGACAAATTGGGCATCAAGCCGGTCGCCCGGATCGTCTCGCACGCGGCGCACGCGCAGGAACCGAACAAATTCACCAGCGCGCCCGTGCCGGCCGTCCAAAAGGCGCTGGAACGCGCAGGCTGGAATATCGGCGATGTCGACCTGTTCGAAGTGAACGAAGCCTTTGCCTGCGTGGCGATGATCGCGATGCGGGACCTCGGCATCTCCCATGAGAGCCTCAATGTTCATGGCGGCGCGACGGCTTTGGGCCATCCGATTGGAGCCAGCGGGGCGCGCTTGCTGGCGACTTTGCTCTCGGCGCTGGAAACCCACGGCCAGCGGCGAGGCCTAGCCACGCTCTGCATCGGCGGCGGCGAAGCCACCGCGATGGCGGTCGAGCTGCTCGATTGATCGTGTCGAGTTGCAGATCACCCGCCGGGAGCGTTAGAAGCTTTCACCTGAATCGGTACCCCAGAAATGGGCTTTCTGGATATAACCGCGTTTCCCCCGGACATCGAGCAGACACCAATCCCCCTTGCATTTGGTCAGCCGCCCAACCACTCCGGGCGCCGCACGATAGGCAATCCGCGAACCCGCATTGGGTTCCTCGTACATTGGTCGGGCTTCGCTTCCAGTGACCAGGGCAGTCCTGGCCTCACTCAAAAGATGAACCAGCATCCATCCGGTCGCGCCGTCCGGATCCTGAACGCGCCGCCAATTGGGGTAAACCTCGATCACTTTGATCGGAAGGTCGGCGCGCCGGTAAAGCCAGGTGGCGGGATAATTCTTGCCTGGCCCCGTCCGCATCATCGCTTCGCCGGCGCTGATCGACGCCCAATAAGGGGTCTTGCGATCCTTTTGCGCACTGGCGGAGGCGGCCGTCAGGAGCATCATCGCTGCAAAAAACGGTCTCAACATCTGGTCGCTAACTCCGGGCGGTCGCTTTTGCTCTAAGCGCCGATGCCCTGATCGTTCAACCGGCAAGTTTGCAGGCCCCTTGCTCGATCCCCAGCCGTCCGGAAGGCCTTGCCCGGCTTCACGGAGATTGAGCAATTTCCGGCGTTTCATCGAACCGCTCAGTCGCCGGTCTGGAGCCGCTCCACCAGCTGCTTCACCGTCGGTACGAACCCGTTCGAATAGAATGGATCTTTCTTGAAGCGAAAGGCGGCGTGCCCGGCAAACATCAGATTGTCGTCGACCGGCCCGCCATGGGCGATGTCCTGAAGCGTCTTCTGGATGCAGAAGCTGCGTGGATCGGCAAGCCGGCCCGTTGAGTTCTTCTCATTGTCGGCCCAGGAAGAAAACGCGCATTGGGAAAGGCAGCCCATGCAATCGGATTGATCCTTGCGGATGACCATTTTCTCTTCGGGAGTGACGAATACCAGGGTCTCGTCGGGAGTCTTGAGCGCTTCGGTAAACCCTTGCGCATACCATTCGCGGGCATGGAGCAAGTCGCCGCGCGTCACCCAGTAATTCTTCTTGCCGCCGACGCCCACATCAAGCTGAAAACTATGGTCGCCCAATTCCTCTTTGGTGAAGGCGATCTGACGATGCGACCGGGCTTCCAGGCTGCGCAGGAACGGAGTCCGAACCGCGGACGAATAGAAACCGGTGGGCGAGAATTTGTGGAGGAGGACATCGCCTTCCTCCAAGGTCATCAGCCGCGCCTTCCATTCTTCGGGAATGGGGCTTTCCTGCGTGAGCAAGGGACGGGTACCGAACTGGAAGGCGATCTGGCCAAGCTCAGGATTATCGATCCAATGATCCCATTCCTTCAAATTCCAGACACCGCCGGCCATGACGATGGGGACATCGTCCGAAATACCGCCTTCGCGCATCGTATCGCGCAGCGCCTTGACGCGGGGGTAGGGATCCTGGGGGATCAGCGGATCTTCGGCGTTAGAGAGGCCGTTATGCCCGCCCGCAAGCCAGGGATCTTCATAGACAACGGCCGACAATTGATCGGCAAATTTGGAATAAGCGCGCTTCCACAATGCGCTGAACGCGCGCGCCGAGCTGATAATCGGAAGATAGGATACGCCATAGGAAGCAGCGATCTCGGACAATTTGTAGGGCATTCCCGCGCCGCAAGTGACTCCGGCGACCATGCCTCTGGTCCGGTCCAGCACGCCGTGAAGGATGCGCTGTGCGCCGCCCATTTCCCAAAGCACGTTGATGTTGATGGCGCCCCGGCCCTCGGCCATCTCATAGGCCCGGCGTACCTGCTCGGTGGCGCCGGCGATCGCATATTCGATCAGCTCCTCATGACGTTCCCGGCGAGTGAGTGCGCGATAGACTTGCGGAATGATCCGGCCTTCAGGGTCGTAACTGTCGGCATTCACGGCTGAAACGGTGCCAATTCCGCCGGCCGCCGCCCAGGCGCCCGAACTCATATGGTTGGTCGCTGAAACGCCTTTGCCGCCCTCGACCAGCGGCAATACCTCGCGGCCGGCATAGCGGATCGGCCGAACACCCTTGAACATCATTCCTCCAACCTGGGTTATGGATCGGTCCTATAGGCGAATTCCCGCCCCTGCACGAAAAAATCATGCGAGCCGGGGAGTAACGCCTCAGTTTCGCTTTTGTGGCGCCTGGAATCCCTGTCAGCCATTGCAGCGCTACCTATAATGGTCCTATCTTCGGGAAGGAGGACGATATGACCGACACTCTTCCCGATCCGGAAAGTCAGGCCATCGCGCCGACAATCCAGGGCAAATGGGTTTTGATCGGCCTCGGCGTCGCGACGCTCCTGCTCGGTATCGGCGCAGCCTTGTTGCCCCTTACCCAGCCGTTAGGCAGCGGATCGGTTGTGGGCTGGTTATTACTGCTTGCGGGCACGTTCGAAATCACGGCCGGCGCTGTGCGCGGCTTCCAGGAGGTCAGGAAAGGCCGGATCGCGGCAGGCTGCGTGACGGCGGTTGCCGGATTGCTGTTCATCCTGAACCCTCTGCTGGGATTGTTCCCGACGCTCTACCTGGTGATCGCCTGGCTGTTGATCCGGGGCGCGATCCTCCTTTCTGTTGCCTACCACTCGAGCCGGATGTTCACCATGTCGGTGGCGATCAGCGGCCTTTGCGATATGTTGCTCGCGATGGTTCTGATCGTCGGCCTGCCGCTTGCCGTATTGGTCGTGAATCTGTTCGGCCCGACCCCAGAGCTCGTGGCCCATTTCGCCTGGATTTTCGCCGCGAGCTTTCTCGTCACCGGCGTCTCGCTTATCTCCGAGCCCGGCTTCAGCTCGTCCTGAAGCGAGCTCGGCCGGAAATTCAGGGGGCGACGCGTTTCAGAAATATTTCGATCGCTTCGACTGCTTCCGGTTCGTCGAGCGTCGGCGCGTGCCCGACATCTGGAATTACGACATTTTGCATCAGCGGCATTTCGGTTTGCATCTTGGCGAGCGTCTCCGCCGTCAGCAGATCCGAAAACGCACCCCGAACGACCAGCAATGGAATGTCGGCCAAACCGCGAAAGGCGATCCAGGGGTCGAAATCGGTTTCCCCGCCCGGAGCTTTGAACGGTTCGGCGATACGCATGTCATAATCGAATATGATGCGCCCGTTGGGGTTCAGCTTGCACACCCTTTTGGCGTAAATAAGCCACCGGTCGAGGCCCCATCCCGGGAATACCTCGCCATGCGTTTCGCGGAAGAAACGCGCGGCGTGCATCCAGGTCGGCCAGCTTTGGGATCGCCCGACATAGGTCTTGATGCGTTCGATACCCTTCATGTCGAGGACGGGGCCGATATCGTTGATCAGGGCGCCGGCTATTCGGCTCTTGTGCTTCAGCGACAGCAGCATGGTCATCAGCCCGCCCAGCGAGGTACCGAACAGGATGAAGCGATCCAGCTTCAATTCGCGCAACAAGGCTTCCATATCCTGCAGATAGGTGAGTGGAACATAGCTCATCGGATCCTTGGCATAAGCGCTCTCGCCCCGCCCGCGGAGCTCGACGCAGATCACGCGCCGGCCTGGCGACAACCGCTCGGCAACGCCTTCAAAGTCGCGCGCGTTACGCGTAAGCCCGGGAATGCAAATGACGGGGACATGATCGCCGGACCCGGGATAATCGCGATAATGAAGCCTCAGGCCCTCATTTGACTCCCAATAGCCATCGGACCACGCCGCCATTTGTCGCCCCTCGAAAAGTTGAACCCCATATCACCTTATGACGCACCACCCGCAACCCGCTCCTTTTCGTCCGGAAACCGCAATTCTTACCCTGGGGGAGGCATTCTATGACCCGGTCCGCCCGGCCAATTTCCCGCAGACCATCCTGCGGTTTCGAAATGATCGATGGGCAGAGGCCGTAGGCCTCGGCTCGCTTGGCGATGATGACTGGCTTCGGTATTTCGGCCGCTTCGAGCCGCTGGAGGGAAGCCTCGGCGAGCCCCTTGCGCTCCGGTATCACGGCCATCAGTTCCGCGTGTACAATCCCGATATCGGCGACGGGCGCGGCTTTCTGTTCGCGCAAGTACGGGACAATGCGGACCGCCTGCTCGACTTCGGCACCAAGGGATCCGGCCAGACGCCCTATAGCCGTTTCGGCGACGGTCGGCTGACGCTGAAAGGCGGAATGCGCGAGATATTGGCTACCGAGATGCTGGAAGCTTTGGGAGTCGAAACCAGCAAGACGTTTTCACTGGTGGAGACTGGCGAGGCTCTGGAACGGGGTGACGAGCCCTCCCCTACCCGGTCAGCCGTGCTCGTCAGGCTTCAGCATAGCCACATCCGGATCGGTACCTTCCAGCGCTTGGCTTATCTGGGGGAGGCTGAAAATATGCGGCGCCTCACCGAATATTGCCTGGTTCACTATTTCGGCGGCTCGGCCGGTGAAGACGGGCCAGCGCTCCTGTTGGCTCGAGTTGCCGAGCGGGCCGCCGACCTCGCCGCCTCCTACATTGCGGCGGGCTTCGTCCACGGTGTTCTGAACAGCGATAATATCGCCATCACCTGCGAAAGTTTCGATTATGGTCCCTGGCGCTGGACACCTTATTGGGACGGGGGGTTCACCGCCGCTTATTTCGATCATGCGGGACTCTACGCCTTTGGACGCCAGCCCGAGGCGATTCACTGGGATGTGGTGCAGCTCGCGGCTTCGCTTCGCACGATCACAGAGGCGGAGGTGCTGACGCCGGTCCTAGAAGCCTTTCCAGCGCTCTTTCAGGAAAGGTTGAGGGCGGCAATCTGCGCCCGCCTGGGTGTCCACCCACGTTCCGATGCAGACGACGCGGCGCTCGTGGCGGCGCTCGAAATGGGGCTCGGGGTCCATCAGGTCACCTTAGACCGCTTCTTCTTCGATTGGCGCGGCGGCGCATTGCGGCGGCCGACCGAAATCTATGACGGGGACGGCTTCGCCGATTTCCTTGCTGTCGTTTCTGCATACGAGCCCGCGGCATCCCTTGATCATCCCTATTGGTCGGACGAACAGCCCTGCTCGATGCATATCGAGGAAGTGGAGGCGATCTGGTCGAAGATTGACCAAGGCGACGATTGGAGCGCGCTGGAGGCCAAGGTCGCCGACGTCCGGCGGATGGGCGAAGCCATGCGGGGAGCCGCTTGACCGTCGCAAATGGAAACCCAATAGGAAGCCCATGACAGAAATTGCTTCCTACGAACCTTCCACTGGAGAATTGATCTGGAGCGGGGTTGTCGGCGATGCCGATGCCGAGGTGGAAGCGGCAGGTTCCGCATGGGCAGATTGGGCGTCGAAATCGATTGCGTTCCGCGCCGAAACCATGCGCCGCTTTGCCAACGAGGCACGCGCGCACAAGGCCAAGTTCGCCGACCTGATCGCGCGCGAGACTGGAAAGCCCCTTTGGGAAGCCGAGACCGAAGTCGATGCGGTGGTCAATAAGGTCGAAATTTCGATCGCGGCCTATAACGACCGCACACCCAGGCTGCTGCTTGAGGGGGCGCTAGGCGCGAAGGTTTCGGTTCGGCACAAGCCGCACGGTGTCTTAGCCGTGCTCGGCCCCTATAATTTCCCGGCGCACTTGCCCAATGGTCATATCGTCCCCGCCTTGCTGGCGGGAAATGCGGTGGTCTTCAAACCTTCGGAAAAGACCCCGGCGACGGGTGAATATCTGGTAAGCCTCTATCGCAAGGCCGGAGTTCCCGAGGGAGTGATCCGGTGCCTGATGGGCGGGCCGGAGCAGGGCAAGACGCTGGCCGTCCATCCCAATATCGACGGGCTCCTCTTCACTGGTTCGGCGCGGGCCGGCAGCGCGCTCCACCGTCAATTTTCCGAAACCCCGCACAAGATCTTGGCGCTCGAGCTGGGCGGCAACAATCCGCTCGTGATCTGGGACAATGCCGACGTGGAAGCCGCGGCCGTAATCGCCATCCAATCGGCCTATCTCAGCGCCGGCCAGCGCTGCACGGCGGCGCGCCGCCTGATCGTCCATGAAGGCCGCCACGGAAAATTGATCGCGACGATCGCCAAACTAGCGGCACGTCTGATCGTCGACCATCCGCATGCCAAGCCCGCCCCTTTCATGGGCCCGGTCATCGACAATCAGGCGGCGGATCACCTGCAACAGGCAGTGGCAGGGATGGAGCGCAGCGGAGGTCGGATCCTCAAGCCGCTCGAACGTCCCTCGCAAGACCTGCCTTTCCTGACGCCCGCAATTATCGATGTGACCGAAATCGCCGAGCGACCCGACGAAGAGCTGTTCGGCCCCGTCCTGCAAATCATTCGGGTCAAGGATTTCGAAGCCGCGATCGTGGAAGCCAACGCCACCCGATACGGTCTTGCCGCCTCGCTGGTGGGTGGGAGTCCCAAGCAATATGAACAGTTCTGGACCTGCGTCCACGCCGGCGTGGTCAATTGGAACAAGCCTACCAATGGCGCTCCCTCCAACGCGCCTTTTGGCGGGGTAGGGCTAAGCGGTAATCATCGACCGAGCGCTTATTATGCCGCCGATTACTGCGCGTGGCCGGTTACTTCGGTGACTGCCGAACTGGTCCGTGGCTCGATCGCGACAGGCCTTCGACGCTATGACCCCGACATGATCGAAAATTAAGGAAGTCAGCCAAGGTCGACCTAAAAAATTTGCGGTGACGATCCCTTTATTTCCCTCGAGTTCCATCTGTTGCCGACACGTTCCGATCCTGAGGAATGCAGCTAAATCAAATTGAAATCGTTGGGGTGCGCGAAAGGCCTTCGGGCCAGCTATGAAGAGGCGTGCATGACATCCGACGGAACCAACAAAGACGATCCGAGGACGATATCGATAGGCATACCCGACCTGGATAATATCCTGGGAGGCGGCCTTACAGCTAAGCGTTCCTATCTGCTGGAAGGCACTCCCGGAAGCGGCAAAACCACCATTGCGCTGCAGTTTCTGCTGGAGGGCGCTCTCCGCGGCGAGCGCGGCCTGTACATTACTTTGTCCGAAACTGCCGCCGAGCTTCGAGAAGTGGCGCTGAGCCACAATTGGGACCTGTCCGAGATCGAATTGTTCGAACTGGTCAGCGGGGATGGTCTCGACCCCGAAGCCGAGCAATCAATCCTGGAACCCTCCGAGGTTGAACTGGGTGAGACGATCCAGGGCGTTATGGAATGCGTGGATCGTCTGAGGCCGTCGCGCGTGGTATTCGACAGCCTTTCAGAAATGCGGTTGCTGGCGCAGAATTCGCTCCGCTATCGCCGCCAGATACTGGCGCTGAAGCAATATTTTTCGACACGGCGCTGCACGGTGCTGATGCTCGACGACCGAAGCTCTGACCCCGGCGACCTTCAACTCCACAGCATCGCCCACGGCGTGATAACGCTGGAGCAGGCAGCGCAGGAATATGGTTCCGAACGCCGCCGTCTGCGAGTGGTAAAAATGAGAGGCGTCAAATATCGCGGCGGCTACCATGACTTCGTTATCGAAACCGGAGGAGTCGCGGTCTTTCCACGATTGATCGCGGCGGAGCATCATACCCAATTCACCGAGGAACTGGCGTCGACCGGCCTGGATCGGCTCGACCAGATGCTTGGCGGCGGCCTTGCGGCAGGAACCAACGCATTATTCAACGGGCCTTCGGGCGTGGGTAAAACCAGCACGGCACTCAAGTGCGCGCTGAGCGCGATCGATCGAGGGGAGAAGGCTTCGTACTTCCTGTTCGACGAGGGGAAGGCGACTTTGCTTTCCCGCGCGAGGTCAATGGGCATGGACCTTGGGCCGCATATCGAGTCCGGAATGCTCAATGTCATGCAAATCGATCCGGCCGAACTGTCTCCAGGCGAGTTCGCCAGTTGGGTCCGGTGCGCGGTAGAGGATCAGGGCGTCAAGTTCATCGTCATCGACAGCCTGAACGCTTTCCTCCAGGCCATGCCGGGCGAAAAATACCTGGTCCTGCAGATGCATGAGATGCTGAGCTATCTCAATCAGCAGGGGGTTATTACGGTTTTGATCCTGGGCCAGCATGGCATCGTTGGTGAGGTGCGGTCGGACGTTGACCTCAGCTATTTGTCCGACACGATCGTCTTGTTTCGCTATTTCGAGGCGCGCGGCGAGATGCTGAAGGCCCTGTCCGTGGCCAAAAGCCGCACTACGCCCCATGAAGCCAGCATTCGCGAATACAGACTGGACGCGAGCGGCATTCGCATCGGCGATCCGCTGAGGGATTTCGAAGGAGTATTGGCGGGCCTGCCGGCCTATCACGGAACTACGCCCCTAATGGCTGCCGAACCTGCGGCGGCAAAGGCCTAGCGGGTGGAAGAAAGGATATTATTGCTCGCGCTTCGTGGGCGGGATTCGGATGTCATCGGGCAGCTTCTGGAAAAACAGGGGCATGTCAGCGTCAAATGCACCGACGTTGCCCATCTCGCGGGCGAGCTGACACAGGGCGCGGCCACTGGCATCGTCACCGAGGAATCGTTGATCGGGACCAACCAGAAGCCGCTTTGGGACTGGCTTGGCGATCAGGAGCCCTGGTCCGATTTTCCTTTCATCCTGCTCGCGACCAAGCGTGCGGGTCAGCGGCCCCAGGAAGCCATTCAGACCTTGGCCCGGCTGGGCAATGTGGTGGTGCTAGAGCGCCCGATCCATAGCGAGACTCTCTCTAGCGCCGTCACTTCCGCGCTTCGCGTTCGACGCCGGCAATATGAGGCCCGCGGAAGGCTGGTCGCCCTCCAGACCGCGGAAGAAAGGCTGACCCAGCTCAATTCCACGCTGGAAGCACGGATCACCGAGCGGACGGAAGAATTGTCCCGCGCGAACAATCAGCTGATGCAGGAGGTCGCCGAGCGCGAGCGCGCGCAGGCGGCCCTCGTTCAATCCCAGAAAATGGAAGCCGTCGGGCAACTGACCGGCGGGATCGCGCATGATTTCAACAATCTGCTGACAGTGATTACGGGAAATCTCGAACTGATCGGCCGGATGGGCGAGGAACCCAGGGTCGCCCGCTACGCAAATTTCGCGCGGCAGGCCGCCGAGCGCGCAGCCAAGCTCACCCATCAATTGCTCGCCTTCTCGCGCACCCAGCAGTTGACGCTGGTCCCGCTCGACCTGAATGCACTTGTTGAAGGAATGACCGATCTGCTCGAGCGTACCATCGGTCCCCGCATTCAAAAGAAGCTCTTGCTAGATCCTGAAATGCCTTGGGTATCCGCCGATGCCAACCAGCTGGAACTTGCAATTCTCAATCTTGCGATCAACGCGCGCGATGCGATGCCCGACGGCGGTGAGCTGACCATCGAGACTATGATCGCTTCGCCGGAAGGCGACGCGCTTGCCGATGGCCGCTACGGAGTGGTGAAGGTGAAGGACACAGGCTCCGGAATCCCCGCCCAGTTGATGTCCAAGGTGTTCGATCCCTTCTTCACCACCAAGCCGCTTGGCAAAGGCACCGGCCTTGGCCTCAGCCAGGTGTTTGGGATCACACGTCAGTCCGGCGGGACAGCCCAGATAGAAAGCGTTGAAGACGCCGGTACCATTGTCAGCCTGTGGCTGCCGGTTTGCCAAGCGCCGGCGAAAGGCGAGAAAGAGCAGGCTCCACAATGGCGGGCCGCCAACAGCGCCCAAGGTCAGATTCTCGTCGTGGACGATGACGATGGAGTAAGGCGCTTCATGGTCGAATGCCTGGAACTATTGGGTTATTCGGTATTGGAGGCGACCAACGGTCCGTCCGGTCTCGAGCTGCTGGCAGCGAACATCCCCGATCTGATGATCGTGGATTTCGCGATGGCGGAAATGACAGGGCTTGAGGTTGCCGAGGCCGCCCATCGCATCATGCCGGACCTGCCAATCATCCTAGCTACCGGCTACGCCGAGACCGATGCGCTTGGCGATACGGAGATCGTCCACAAAGTGTTGCGCAAGCCCTTCCAGGTCGACGATCTGGCTTTGGCGGTGCGGGCCATATTAGAGCCGGCGCTGGAAATGGCCGACTCTGATTAACCCCGCGCTTCGGGAAGGTAGCTGTCCTCAACATAGTCCGAAAAGCGGGTGATGTTGCTTTCAAACCGCAATTTCACCTTGCCCGTGGCGCCGTGGCGTTGTTTGGCGATGATAAGTTCCGACAGGCCCGCCGCTCGCTGCATCTCGCGACCCCATTCATCATAGTCATCGTGAACCTTTGCACTATCCTCTGCCAGAGGCCTCTTTGGTTCGCGAGAAGCAATGTAATATTCCTCGCGATAGACGAACAACACGATGTCGGCGTCCTGCTCGATCGATCCCGATTCACGAAGATCCGATAATTGCGGGCGCTTGTCCTCGCGCTGTTCGACCGCGCGGCTGAGCTGGGATAAAGCGAGCACGGGAAGGTTCAGTTCCTTGGCCAGGGTCTTAAGGCCCCGGCTGATTTCGGAAATTTCCTGGACCCGGTTGTCGCTGCTCGACTTGCCGCTGCCCTGCAGCAATTGGAGATAGTCGACGACGATGAAGCCGATCCCCTTCTGCCGCTTGAGCCGGCGGGCGCGGGTCCTGAGCGCCGCGATGGTCAGCGCGGGAGTATCGTCGATATAGAGCGGCAGGCTCTCCAGTTCCGCGGCAGCTCGGGCGAGATTGCGGAAATCTTGCTGGCTGATCTTTCCCATACGCAGGTTTTCCGAACTGATCCCCGATTGTTCGGCGAGGATACGGGTCGCCAACTGATCGGCGGACATTTCCAGGCTGAAGAAGGCGACGCCGGCCCCGGCCGATTTCTCCGCCGCGATCCCGTCTTCCATGTCGCGGACGTAGCGCTGGGCAGTATTGAAGGCGATGTTGGTGGCGAGCGCGGTCTTTCCCATGCCGGGGCGTCCGGCAAGGATCAGCAAATCGGAATGGTGGAGACCGCCGGTCTTGGCATTGACGCTGTCGAGCCCGGTGGTGATTCCCGAAAGACCGCCGCCGGTGTTGAGCGCCTTTTCGGCCATAGCCACGGCCATTCGAGTAGCCTGGGCGAAAGTCTTGACGCTGCCTTCGCCCCCGCCTTCCTCGGCGACGCGGTAAAGCGCGCTTTCAGCCGCTTCGATCTGACCCCTGGGATCGACCTGATCGCTGGTGTCGAGGGCATTTTCCACCATTTCGCGTCCAACGCCGATCAGCGAGCGAAGGAGCGCCAGCTCATAGACCTGGTCGGCAAAGTCGCGCGCGCCGATCACCGCGGCGCCGCTTCCAGTCAGCTGCGCCAGATAGGAAGGGCCGCCAAGCTCCCTCATTTCCTCGTCGGCTTCGAACATCGGACGAAGCGTGACGGGACTTGCGATCATGTTGCGATCGACCAATTTCAGGATCGATTCGTAGACGCGGCCGTGAAGCGGCTCGAAAAAATGGTCGGGGCGGAGCTTTAGCTGGATATCTTCAGCCAGCCGATTATCGATCATCAGCGCGCCCAGCAGGGCCGCCTCCGCCTCGACATTCTGGGGCAAAGCAGGCCCGCCGGTGGGCGCGGGCGGTTCGATAAGGGTAAGCGGACTGGCCATAGCGCCTTGTCGTCTTTTCGCTCCTCCTCCTCAAGACACATTAAGTCTGTGGAAGGCCTGTGGATAAGCCGCGCCGCACTCGCTACAACCGGCCATGGCCGATCCGCGCATCATCGAGGTCCAGCTCGACGAGAGCACGATCATTCGGCGGAATGAGGATATCGAGCGCGAACGGCAGGTAGCGATTTTTGACCTGCTGGAACGCAATCATTTCGCACCGGTCAGTCAAAACGGCCCGTTCCGTATCCTGCTTCGAGTCGAAGATAGCCGGCTCGCGATCGAGCTGATGAATGAGAAAGGCGGGGCGCTGGAGACGGTCCGGCTGGGCCTCGACCGGTTCCGCAAGCCGATCCGCGATTATTTCGCGATCTGCGATTCCTATTTCAAGGCGGTGCGATCCAATGCGCCCCATGGAATAGAAACCGTCGATATGGCCCGGCGCGGGCTTCACAACGAAGCCGCCGAGCTGCTTCAAGAATGCCTGAAGAACAAGATCGAGCTGGATTTCGATACCGCGCGAAGATTGTTCACCTTGATCTGCGTGCTGCACATAAGGTGAAGCCACGGAGACGGGGCTTGCCCTCGCCCGTCATTTCGCGCGAAAGATCGGGTGAGATGAAATCGCTTCCCATCCTAACCCTCCTGACGCTCGCGGGCTGCTCCCTGGGCGGTTCGGAGCCCTATAATCCCGTCTGGGATTTCCAATATGGGGCGATCAGCCATGATCCGTTCTGGCTGGTGTCGATTGGCGACGACCGCATCATACTGACCCTTGGCGACCAAGGGGGACGCGCCGATGGCGAGCTGAAGAGCTTCGAATATCCGCGTGTTCTCCCCCGCACCGTCAATGGGGTTAAAAGGTGGGAATCCGGCGAGGGAACACAGGCCATCAGCGTGGAAGCGCGGCCGGGACCCTGCACCACTGGTGGGCGCACCTATGCGGACAAGACCAAGGTTTTCCTGAGCGGCCGGGTGATGGAAGGCTGCGGCGGCCGCGAAACGCCGGGAGGTCGCGGCTGATGCAGATCGACGATGCGCGCGCCGGTGAAATCGGCGCCGAGCTCGCTGCGCTCGCTCGCAATAGCTACGCCCCTTATTCCCGATTCCACGTCGCCGCGCTGGCGCTGACCGAGGATGGCCAGGCGTTTCCCGGGGTGAATATGGAGAATGCGAGCTATGGGCTCAGCCTCTGCGCCGAGACCAATGCGCTGGCGGCAGCCACGACCGGTGGGGGGCTGGGCCGCATTGCGGCGATCGCGATAATCGGCGGTCGGATGGAAGATGGGGAATTGGTGGGCGACGCGCCGGTGCTTCCGTGCGGCCGCTGCCGGCAGCTGATCAATGAAAGCGCCTCGCTCCAGGGACGCGACATTCAGATATTGGCGTATAGCGGCAGCCGCCGGCATGTCGAACGCACCAGCATAAACGAATTACTGCCACACGCATTTGGACCAGGCGACCTTGAATGATTATCGGACAAACCGGGCGCCTATGATCCCAATCGATAAACTCGAGTGCGTGGTGAGATTTGATGCAGGACAGGGGACGGGATCTGCTTTCACCCTGGAGGTTGATAATAAACAGTATCTGATCACTGCGCGGCACCTCGTTGGAGAGACAAAGAACCCGACAGAAATAAGACTTTGGCTATTTGATCGCTGGCATGAGATTGAGGTCAAGTTAGTTGGCACTGGAACTGATCAATTCCCCCCCGAGAGCGATTTCGCGGTATTCGCTTGCCAGGAGAGGATTACTACTTTTTCTCAAACTGCCACTCGGGGAAGCTTCTACTTATCTCAAGACGTATACTTCCTAGGCTACCCCTATAACAACATGACTGATGGGCTCTGGAGCCCCAATCTCGCTTTTCCTTTAGTGAAGAAGGCGATCGTTTCGGGCGTGATGAAGACGTCAATCAAGCCAGGACTCTTGGTCTTGGACGGCCACAACAATCCGGGATTCTCGGGGGGGCCGGTGCTCGCCCAGTCGCCTGAAGATCAGCAAATTAGAGTGATAGGGATTGTTAGCGGATATAAAACGGATCTCATGCCTATCGACGGCAAGGATGAGCTGTGGGTAGAGGTCAACGCTGGCATCATCTATGCAACGCCGATGGCGCAGATATTAGATGCCATTGAAATTAATCCAATAGGGCACCCCATCGAAGCGGGATGGATTGGCCCGCTTCAAGGTTTGCTCGGGGAGCCTAGAATTGAGCATAATGTCGGACAAGTGGATCCGTGAGCAGGCGCTGGCGACGGGTATGATCGAGCCGTTCGTCGACAGTCAGCGGCGCGAAGGGACGATCAGCTATGGCCTGTCCAGTTACGGCTATGACGCGCGCGTCGCCGACGAATTCAAGATCTTCACCAATGTCGACAGCGCCATCGTGGACCCCAAGAATTTCGACGCCAACAGCTTCGTCGACCGCAAGACCGATTGCTGCGTGATCCCACCTAACAGCTTCGCCTTGGCGCGGACGGTCGAATATTTCCGGGTGCCGCGCGACGTCCTCGTTATCTGCCTCGGCAAATCGACCTATGCCCGCTGTGGGATCATCGTCAACGTGACCCCGCTGGAACCCGGCTGGGAAGGCCATGTGACGCTTGAATTTTCCAATACGACGCCGCTTCCCGCCAAAGTCTATGCCAATGAAGGCGCCTGCCAGTTTCTGTTCCTGCAGGGCAACGAGCCCTGCGAGACGAGCTATGCCGACCGCGCCGGCAAATATATGGGTCAGCGCGGAGTGACCCTGCCCAAACTCTGAACTCCCGGCCTGAGGCGGCCGCTATTTCCGTCCCTTGTGCCGAATATTAGAAGGCCGACCTCGCTTTCCGCGAGGGTGAGCCTGCTTGCCCCCAGGCACCTGCCGGCCGTCGCGGCGAACGATGCGGCGATGGCCGCCGGCACCCGAAGCCGACCCTTCCAGTTCGAAACGTAATCCGCCGGAGACCGGATTGGCTTCGGCCAGCCTGAGTTTCAGGCGCTGGCCGGAAGTGAAGGTGGTTCCTGTATCATCGCCCACAAGAGCGTGCGTCTTTTCGTCATAGCGGAAATATCCTGCGCCCAGCGTGGATACGGGAACGAGCCCATCCCCGCCCAGGCCCTCGACTGTGGCGAAGAAGCCAAAGGGCTGGACCCCTGTTATCCGGCAGTCGACCAACTCCCCTACCCGTTCGGACAGATAGGCAGCGACATAGCGGTCGATCGTATCCCGTTCGGCCTCCATCGCGCGCCGTTCAAGCTGCGAAATCAGTTCGCCCGTAATCTCCATCGCATCCGCTTCGGTGGAGGTCAGCGCGCCGTCGCCCAGGCCGAAGGATCGAACCAGCGATCGGTGGACCACAAGGTCGGCATAGCGGCGGATCGGGCTCGTGAAATGCGCGTAGGAACCCAAAGCCAGGCCGAAATGGCCATGATTTTCCGGACTGTAATAAGCCTGGGTCTGGGTGCGGAGGATCTGCTCCATGATTTGCGGTTTGAAGTCCGCCTCGCCCACCCGCTCGATGATATGGTTGAAGGTCTGCGGCCGCACCACCTGGCCCAGGGCGAATTCAACCTCGAACGTCTTCAGATAATCCTTGAGAGCGACCAGTTTCTCGCGGCTGGGTGGTTCATGGTCGCGGTACATGACCGGGCCTTTCTTTGCCTCCAGAGCCTTGGCCGCCGCGACATTGGCGGCGATCATATAATCTTCGATCAATTTGTGCGCGTCGAGGCGCTCTCGGGGGGCAACCGAAAGAATGCGCCCCTTTTCGTCCAGCACCACGCGCCGTTCGGGCAGATCGAGGTCGAGCGGCGCCCGCTTGGCGCGCGCAGCATAGAGCGCTTTCCAGCACGCCCACAATGGCTTCAGCGTCTCTTGGAGAATCTCGGGGGAAACCGCATTTGCCGCCCCTTCGATTTCCGGCATCGCGCAGGGTGAGGAAGCCACGTCGATCCGTTCGCCCTCGCCCTTCGCAGCGTCGATCGCGGCCTGGGCGTCTTCATAGGCGATGTTGGCGGCGATCCGGACGCGGGCGCGGGTGAAGCGCCAGGATTTGAGATTGCCGTCCGGGGCGACAATCAAATGGCATACCAGAGCTGCGCGATCCTCCCCCTCCACCAGCGAGCAGACATGGGCGCTCAAGGTTTCGGGAAGCATCGGGACGACCCGGTCGGGGAAATAGACACTGTTGCCGCGCTTGCGCGCTTCCTTGTCCAGCGCGGATCCCGGTCGCACGTAAAAGCTCACATCGGCAATGGCCACGATCGCCTTCCAGCCCCCTTGATTGGCCGGATCATCGTCAGGCGCCGCCCAGACCGCATCGTCATGGTCGCGGGCGTCAGCCGGGTCGATCGCGACGATCGGAATGTGGGTCAGATCCTCGCGCGCGCCCAGATCGAGCTTAGCGACCAGCTCCGCCTCCTCGACTATCTGGGGCGGGAATTCGTGCGGGATGCCATGTTTGTGAATAGCGATCAGGCTGAAGCTGCGCGGTGCGAACGGATCGCCTAGCACGGTGTCAACGCGCGCCGTCAACCGCGGCGGACGACCGACCTTCTCCGCCAGCACCAGATCGCCGATCTCGGCCTTTCCGCGATCGGAGATCGGCAATTCGCGCCGTTCCTTCTTTTCGACGGGGCGCAGCCAGAAGGCATCGCCTTCCTTGTGAACGACGCCAAGGACAAGCTCGCTGCCCTTGAGCAATTTCTTCATCGGGTGGGCAATCAGCCCGTTACCCTGCTCCTCGGTGCGCGCCAGGACGCGGTCGCCCACGCCAAGCGCGCCGCGGCCTTTTTCCTGAATGCGGATGCGCGGCTCGGGCGCGTCGCTTTCCCATCTTTCAGGGACGGCCCATGCGGTGCCGCTATCGTCGACATCGACCACGCGAAGCACGGTGACTTTGGGAACCCCGCCCATTTTATGGAAGGCACGGCCGGGGGCGCTGTCGATCAGCCCCTCATCGCCCATGTCGCGAAGCAGGTGCTTCAGCGCGATCTTGTCATTGCCGGAAAGCCCGAACGCTTTGGCAATTTCTCGTTTGCCTGCCGGCTGATCGCTGGATTCGATATATTCGAGTATCTGCTCGCGGCTTGGAAGGCCGGTTCTTCGCTGTTTCGCCATTCGCTCCCTCTCGACGTTACCGCCGCCGAGAGCAAGATTATTGCGCGGGCGCTGGAGGCGGTGTGTAAGGCCGGAACGCACCACCGGGTACCGCGGATGCAACCGGACTTTCGGCTCCATCGGCGGAAACCGCCGAGACACCAAACACCCAGTCGTCCACGCGAACACCCTTCAGCACATGGGCCGTGGTTACTGAAGGCAGCCTGACGCTTTCCTGCCAATTGGCGGCATCGGTAGGCCGCCAGCGGACGATATAGGCCGCTGCGCCGGTCGAGGCTTCCCATTTCAGACTGGTGTTGGTCGATACCGCCCCTTCCGCCGTAGCGGCGGGCGGCATCGGCGAACGCGCGAGCGCTGCAAGCGCCGCAACGTTCAGCTGCGTCACCTTGCGCAGATAGGCAAAATCCATCTCATCGACCGTGTCGCCAAATTTGCGGCCATTCTCGACACGCAGATCCTGATGCTGATGGTCATAATCCTCCACCGCCACGCTGAATCGGACGGCGGGAAAGCCGGCATTGAGCATTTCAGTGTGGTCGCCGCCGCGGCCGAACCGGTCGTTGCGCCAGATCTGCCGGACGTCGAGCCCGAGACTAAGGCCTTCGGCCAGCTGATCGAGATAGCGCGAAAGATTACGGGACGGGCTGTCATTCTCTCCGCCGAGGCTCCTCACTTGCGGACGAAGAAGGTCTCCGCCCTGCCAGCGAAGTCCCTCTGAAAAGATGCGGACATGGTCCGCATCGCAATGGCCGTCAGATCCGCAGCTATTGCCGATAATGTCGTTGTTCAGATTGGCCATCACTTGCCAGCCTTGCGCCTTGGCATAGTCGGCCATGATCTTGCCGCCGAGCAGCCCCTGCTCTTCGCCTGAAAGCACCGCATAGACGATGGTCGCGGGAAATTTGTGCTTTGAAAGCACCCGCGCGGCCTCGATCACCGCTGCGGTTCCCGAACCGTCGTCATTCGCGCCGGGCGCATCGGACGTGACGTTCATGACATCGGTGACCCGGCTGTCGATATGTCCGGAAATTATCACGACCCGGTTGGGATCGCTCGTTCCGCGTTGAATAGCGAACACGTTCTGGACCCGTGTGGGATTGGGAACGCGCCGGCCGGTGACGACATCCTCCGGCTTGGCGATGGTCAGGCATCCCCCGCAGGATCGCGAATAACGTTCGAATTCCTGCTCGGTCCAGCGCAGCGACGCCCCGATCCCACGTTTCTGGTCGGTCTGGGATGAAAGCGTGTGGCGCGTTCCGAAACTGACCAGTTTCTCCACGACCGACCGGAGATTTTGCTGGCTGACCTTTTCGGCAAGGGCATGCGGCGGGACCGGCGCGGCCGCGATCAGGAGGGGGGCCAGCAGGAGGAATGCGAATTTGTTCATGGGCACGACTTGTGCCGCGTCGGCATCCCCTTGGCAATGATGGGATTCCCGTCAGGCGAGCGCCAAACTACATTGCACAGCCAATATAGTAGTTCGTTTCGCGAGACGTTGCCGGGGAGCTCGTTTGCACGCTGATCTTCATGAATTTCACCAAAAGAAAAGCTTAGTCCGCCTCGCAGCGGGCTGGCGCCTAAGCGTTCACCACTTCCTGTTCGATCGTGCCGAAGATCGGATGGCCATGTTCATCCTCCATCCAGATCCGGACGGTGTCGCCCGCCTTGAGGAAGGGCGTTGCAGCCCTGCCGTCGAGAATGGTTTCGACCGTGCGCACTTCGGCAAGGCACGAATAGCCGCGTCCGCCGCGCGCGATCGGCTTGCCCGGCCCGCCGTCGGTGTCGCGGTTCGATACCGTGCCCGAACCGACGATCGTCCCCGCACCCAGGTTACGCGTCTTCGCCAGATGCGCGACCAGCGTCCCGAAATCGAAGGTCATGTCCTCGCCGGCATCGGCGCGGCCGAACGGCTCGCCATTGAGATCGACCTTCAGCGTTCCGTTGAGCTTGCCGTCTTTCCAGCGTTCCCCCAGTTCATCCGGAGTGACGAAGACCGGGGAAAGCGCCGAGGCGGGCTTGGACTGGAGAAATCCAAATCCTTTGCCGAGCTCGGCCGGAAGGAGGTTGCGCAGCGAGACATCGTTGACCAGCCCGATCAGGCGGATATGGCCCAGCGCCTCCTTGGCGGAGACACCGCGCGGAACGTCGCCGGTGACCACCACCACCTCCGCTTCCAGATCGCAGCCCCAGCTTTCATCCGCCAGCGGAATAGGATCGCGGGGGCCCAGCATTTCGTCGGAGGCGCCCTGATACATTAAAGGGTCGGTCCAGAAGCTTTCGGGCATTTCAGCCCCCCTCGCCTGCCGAACCAGGGCCACATGGTTCACATAAGCCGAACCATCGGCCCATTGAAACGCGCGTGGCAACGGAGCCGCAGCGGAACGTTCGTGGAATCGCATCATTGGAATCGCTTCATGCGCCAGGTCGGTAGCCAGCAATTCGAGGAGCGGGGCCACATGGTCCCAATCGTCCAGCGCCGCCTGAAGGGTCGGCGCGATATGGGTGGCGTCGGCACACCAGGCGAGATCGTGACTGACGACCACAAGGCGGCCGTCACGGCCCGATTTCAGCGATCCAAGCTTCATTACGCACGCTCTCCCGTTTCGGCTTCCCGTTGAACTGGCATTTAGTGCCGGGCTTGGCTAGGGGCTCTGTCCATCAACTTGCATCTTGATCCCGAGGAATAGGCTATGCGGAACATCGATCATTTCATTGGCGGCAGCGCGGTTTCGGCAGGCGGGCGGCACGGCGAAGTGTTCGATCCCAGCAAAGGCGAAGTCCAGGCCAGGGTCGGCCTCGGTAGTGCTGCCGATCTGGGGAAGGCGATGGATGCGGCGCGTGCCGCCCAGCCGGCCTGGGCCGCGACCAACCCGCAGCGCCGCGCCCGGGTGATGTTCAATTTCAAGGCGCTGGTAGAACAGAATATGGAAGAGCTTGCGCTCATTCTATCGTCCGAACATGGCAAGGTGATTGCCGATGCCAAGGGCGATATCCAGCGCGGCCTGGAGGTGATCGAATTTTCCTGCGGCATCCCGCACGCGCTGAAGGGCGAATGTACGCAAGGGGCCGGTCCCGGCATCGACGTCTATTCGATGCGCCAGCCGCTCGGTATCGTTGCCGGCATCACGCCGTTCAATTTTCCGGCGATGATCCCGATGTGGATGTTCGGAGTGGCGATCGCCTGCGGCAACGCCTTCATCCTGAAACCTTCGGAGCGTGATCCTTCGGTGCCGGTGCGGCTTGCCGAATTGATGAAGGAAGCCGGGCTCCCCGACGGAATCCTGCAGGTCGTCCATGGCGACAAGGAAATGGTCGACGCGATCCTGGACGATGATGACATCCGGGCGATCAGCTTCGTCGGCAGCAGCGATATCGCCCAATATATCTACAGCCGCGGCACGGCCAACGGCAAACGAGTCCAGGCCTTCGGCGGCGCCAAGAATCACGGGATCGTCATGCCGGACGCCGATCTCGACATGGTGGTAAACGACCTGACCGGCGCCGCCTTTGGCTCGGCCGGCGAACGCTGCATGGCCCTTCCCGTCGTCGTCCCCGTGGGCGAAAAGACCGCGAACGACCTGCGCGAGAAGCTGCTTCCCGCCATCGCGGCACTACGCATCGGCGTTTCGACCGATCCCGACGCCCATTACGGTCCGGTGGTCAATGCGGCGCACCGCCAGCGGATCGAAAATTACATCCAGATGGGCGTCGACGAAGGCGCTGAACTGGTGGTCGACGGACGCGGATTTTCGCTGCAGGGGCATGAAAAGGGCTTTTTCATCGGCCCGACCCTGTTCGATCACGTGAAGCCTGCCATGCAAACCTACCAGGAAGAGATTTTCGGCCCTGTGCTGCAGATCGTCCGTGCCGACGGTTTCGAGGAAGCGGTCCGCCTCCCTTCCGAACATCAATATGGCAATGGCGTCGCCATCTTCACTCGCAACGGCCATGCCGCGCGCGAATTCGCGGCCCGCGTGAATGTCGGAATGGTCGGAATTAACGTGCCGATCCCGGTACCCGTCGCCTACCACACGTTCGGCGGCTGGAAGCGGAGCGGTTTCGGCGACATCAACCAGCATGGCATGGAAGGAGTCCGCTTTTGGACCAAGACCAAGACGATCACCCAGCGCTGGCCCGACGGTTCGGCGACGGGAGAAAATGCCTTTATCATTCCAACGATGGGGTGAACCAGCAAGAATGAAGACCGTTGTTCATAACCCGACCGCGGGGGTTTACCCCGCAACCGCGGACTATATTCACGCCATCGAAGTGAACAGCGCCGCCCGGCTATTGTTCGTCAGCGGAACCATGGGCCTAGATACGACCGGGAAGCCCGGCAACGGATTGGAGGAACAGCTGGATCTTATCTGGAATAATATCCGAACGATTCTGGCCAGCGCTGGCATGACGACGGATAATATCGTCAGGCTCACCAGCTATTTGCGCGACGCCGCTTATGCCGACGCAAATGCGCAAGCGCGATTGCGGGCCCTGGGTGATCGCCGGGTGCCCACCACCGCGATTGTCGCCCAGACTCTCGATAGCGATTGGCTGGTGGAAATCGAAGTGATTGCGGCCGCGTGAGCCGATCGGCAGGATTAGGAAGGAATTATCTATGCGAATGATAGCCATTACCGGAATCGCCATTGCTCTGGCCTCCTGCAATTCCCAGCCGGCGCCTGAGAACGCCACCGCCCAGAACGAAATGGTTGAAACGCCTGTTGAGAGCGGAGCGGTCGTGGCAAATGAGCCCGCACCGGCCCCGCAGCCGGACGCCACCAACGTCATCGAGCCCGCTCCCGCCGGCTTCATTCCTGCGGCTTTGCGCGGTCGCTGGGCCCTGACGCCGAACGATTGCACCTCCACGCGCGGCGACGCGAAAGGCCTGCTGATCATATCCGACAAACAGCTTCGCTTTTACGAATCTCGCGCTACCCTTGGCCGCGTAGAAGAGAGCGGGCCGAATCGGATCGAGGCCGATTTCTCCTTTACGGGCGAAGGCCAGGAATGGCAGCGCCGGACGACCCTTGAAGGCCAAGACGGCGGACGAACGCTCATTCGCCGGGAATCCGGCCAGGATGCGATGCCCGGCCCCCTCCGGTACAGCAGATGCGAGGCTGCATGACCCAGTTCGACCTGACCGACGACCAGCGCCAGATCCAGGAAATGGCGCAGAAGTTCACCGCCGATGCGATCACCCCCAACGCGGCTTTATGGGACGAAAAGCATATCTTTCCCCGCGATACGATTCGCGCCGCGGCGGCGCTCGGCTTCGGTTCGATCTATGTTTCGGAGGAAAGCGGCGGCATAGGCCTTGGGCGCCTGGAGGCGGCCTTGATCATGGAGGCGATGGCCTATGGCTGCCCCTCCACTTCGGCCTTCATCTCGATCCACAATATGGCGAGCTGGATGATCGACCGGTTCGGCGCAGCAGCGGTGAAGCAGAAATATCTACCTTCGATGATCACCATGGAGCGGATGGGCAGCTATTGCCTGACCGAGCCCGGATCCGGATCGGACGCCGCCGCGCTAACGACCCGGGCGGTAAGGGATGGTGACGATTATATCGTTTCCGGGTCCAAGGCCTTCATCTCCGGCGGCGGCGAGAATGAAGTCTATGTCACGATGGTCCGCACCGGTGAGGATGGGCCGAAGGGCATTTCCTGCCTGGTGATCGAAAAGGACATGAAGGGCGTCAGCTTCGGGGCACAGGAAAAGAAGCTTGGCTGGCATTCGCAGCCGACCGCCCAGGTCAATTTGGACGAAGTCCGCGTGCCGGCGGAAAATCTGGTCGGCCCCGAGGGCGATGGCTTTCGCATTGCCATGATGGGCCTCGACGGCGGCCGCCTCAATATCGGCGCCTGTTCGCTGGGCGGTGCGCAGCGTTGCCTCGATGAATCGATCGCCTACACCAAGGAGCGCAAGCAGTTCAGCAACCCGATCGCGGACTTCCAGGCGACCCAGTTCACCCTGGCCGACATGGAAACCGAACTGCAGGCGGCGCGGATGCTGTTGTATGTTGCGGCTGCCAAGGTCACCGCAAATGCGCCCGACAAGACGCGCTTCGCCGCGATGGCAAAAAGGCTGGCGACCGACACCGGAAGCCAGGTGGTCGATCGCGCGCTCCAGCTTCATGGCGGTTATGGTTATTTGCAGGATTATCCGATCGAGCGCTTCTGGCGCGACCTCCGGGTCCATTCAATCCTGGAAGGGACCAATCAGATCATGCGCGTGATCGTAGCCCGCGACCTGCTCCGCCAATGACCGAAATGATCACCACCATCGAGGGCCAGGTCGGCCGCATCCGGCTCAACCGCCCGAAGGCCATCCATGCGCTGACCAAGGAAATGTGCAGTGCGATGATCGAGGCGCTGCTGGACTGGCGCAGCAACAATGAAGTTCAGGCTGTCCTGCTCGATCATGCCGAGGGTCGCGGATTTTGCGCCGGCGGCGACGTCAGGATGCTCGCTGAAAGCGGCGCCACCGACGGCTCCGACGCCCGCGATTTCTTCCACGAGGAATATCGGCTCAACCATTTGTTGTTCACCTATATGACGCCGACGATCGCTTTCATGGACGGGATCACGATGGGCGGCGGCGTCGGCATTTCCCAGCCTTGCCGCTATCGCGTCGCGACCGAAAATACCCGCTTCGCGATGCCGGAAACGGCTATCGGCCTTTTCCCCGACGTCGGTGGCGGCTGGTATCTGTCGCGGCTTCCGGGCCGCGTTGGCCAGTTCCTCGCGCTGACCGGCGCGCGACTGGATGGCGCCGAATGCCATTATCTGGGCCTTGCCACGCATTATCTGCCGCAGGATGCGCTGGAGGAGGTAAAGGCCCGCATCGCCGCGCATCCGGACCGGATCGAAGGCATATTGGGACAGGCCAGCGTCACGCCGCCCGAACCGAAGATTGCCGGCAATCTCGTGCACATCAACCGGGCGTTCGCGTCCGACCGGCTCGAGGAGATATTGGAGACGCTGGAGGGCGACCCATCCGATTGGCCCCAGACCGAACTTTCGACCTTGCGCACCAAGAGCCCGCAAGCCTGCAAGGTGTCGCTCCGGCTGCTGTCCGATGGCGCGAACATGAACGATTTCGCCGACGAGATGCGCCAGGAATATTCCGTGGCAGCCAAGGTGGTGCAGCGGCCCGATTTCACCGAAGGCGTGCGCGCTGTGCTGATCGACAAGGACAACGACCCCCGCTGGGACCCGGCCGATCCGCAAGGCGTGACCGACCATATGATCGACACCATCTTCGCGCCGATGCCGCCGGGCGAGGAATGGTCGCCGCTGGGCGTCTAGCGATTGGTCAGATCCCCTTTTCCAAGGGGCGTGAATATAGATGAGGTGGAAATGGCTGATTTCGAAAATATCCTGGTGGAAAAAAAAGGCCGTGTAACTTTGATCACGCTCAACCGGCCAAAGGCGTTGAATGCGCTTAACAGCCAGGTGCTCAAGGAACTGATTGCGGCCTTCGCCGAGTTCGACGCGGACGACAGCCAGCGCTGCGCCGTGCTGACCGGGAATGAAAAGGCCTTCGCCGCGGGGGCCGACATCAAGGAGATGTCCGACCAGGGCTTCGCGAGCATGTATTCGTCCAATTTCTTCCAAGGGTGGGAGAAGGTGACCGCGACCCGCAAACCCTGGATTGCGGCTGTCGCGGGCTATGCCCTGGGCGGCGGCTGCGAAGTTGCGATGATGGCGGACTTCATCATCGCTGCCGACAACGCGCAATTCGGGCAGCCGGAGATAAAGCTTGGGGTAACCCCGGGGATGGGCGGATCGCAGCGCCTGACCCTGGCTATCGGCAAGGCCAAGGCCATGGAAATGTGCCTCACCGGCCGGATGATGGGCGCGGCCGAGGCCGAGCAAGCCGGCCTGGTGGCGCGCGTGGTTCCGGCGGCCGATCTGCTCGACGAAGCGTTGAAGACCGCGGAGAGCATCGCGTCCATGGGCCCCCTGGCGGCGATGGCGACCAAGGAAATGATCAACGCCGCGTTCGAAACGACGCTGGCGCAGGGAATAGTCTTTGAACGGCGCCTGTTCCACGGCCTGTTCGGGACCGAAGACCAGAAGGAAGGAATGTCCGCCTTTGTCGACAAGCGCAAAGCGGACTGGAAGGGCAAATAATATGGCACGGATAGCGTTTATCGGACTTGGCAACATGGGCAGCGGCATGGCCGCCAATCTCGCCAAATGCGGGCATGACGTCCACGCGTTCGACGTTTCGGAGGAAGCCCTGGCCAAGGCCGAGCAATCGGGCTGCCTTCGCGCCGAATCCGCCGAGCATGCGGTATCCGAGGCCGAGGCGATCATTACCATGCTTCCGGCCGGCAAGCATGTGTCCGAAGTCTATCGGAACAGCGTGTTCGGCAAGGCGCCCACCACCGCGATCCTGATCGATTGTTCGACCATCGACGTCGGAACGGCGCGAGAAATCGCGGCAGAGGCGCAGGCCCAGAATTACCCGATGGTCGACGCGCCCGTTTCAGGTGGGATCGCCGCGGCCGACGCCGGAACCCTGACCTTCATGGTCGGCGGGGTCGAAGAAGCCTTCAAGCGCGCCGAACTCTTGCTCGAAATCATGGGCAAGGCGGTGATCCATGCCGGCGGTACCGGCGCCGGTCAGGCGGCCAAGATCTGCAATAACATGCTGCTGGGCGCGTCGATGGTGGCAACCTGCGAGACTTTCGTATTGGCCCAGAAACTGGGGCTGGACCCGCAGACCTTCTTCGACATCGCCAGCCAGGCGTCGGGCCAGAACTGGTCGATGACCTCTTACTGCCCGGTACCGGGCGTGGGCCCCGAAACACCCGCCGATCGCGACTATGAAGGCGGCTTTGCGGCGGCCCTGATGCTGAAGGATCTCCGCCTGGCGATGGAAGCCGCGGAAAGCGTCAACGGCTACGTCCCGATGGGGTCGCATGCGGAGGAGCTTTACGCGCGCTTCGCCGACCGAGGCGGCGCGGCCAAGGATTTTTCGGCCATCATCAAGATGATCGACGATAGCTGGAAGATGCCCGAAAAAGGCGACACCTGACGAGCGCGCCAGGCGGACCGGGTCACCTTGACAGCGCATTCGGACAGCCAACCCTACCCTGTTGATTGACCAGCATTTTGCCGCAATTGCGGCAGGGGGTGTTTTATGCGACTAAATCGCCCGCATGAAACGAATCCGGAGGGGTCCACCTTGATCAACAAGCTTGTATTCACCGCGTCCGCGCTTGCGATCGCCGCCGCGGCTCCCGCGCAGGGCCATGACGCACATAAGTGCATCGACGACAGCTGCTCGATGGTGTCGATCTTCGACATGGCGCAGGCCCCGGCGGGCGCTGCCGGGTCTGTCGATGCGGTACGCCTGGGCAGCTGGGGTATCGACACCGCCGGAATGGACAAGTCGATAAGGCCCGGGGACGATTTCTTCGGCTATGTGAACGGCAATTGGGCCAGGACCACGCAGATTCCCGCCGACCGTTCCTCTTATGGCGGCTTCGCGGTGCTCCGCGATCTTTCGGAGGCGCGCGTCCGCCAACTGGTCGAAGGCTATAAACTCGGCAATCCCGCTACCGACGGGGACCAGGCGAAGGTCGCCGCACTCTACCAGGCCTTCATGAACGAGGCCGCCATCGAAGCGCTCGATACCAAGCCGCTTCAGCCGAAGGTCGCCGCGATCGAGGCCGTTAAGACCAAGGAAGAAATGGCGCGCCTGATGGGCGGGGCGATGGGGGGCTTCGGCGGCACATTCTTTGGCACGTTCGTCGGTGACGACAGCAAGAATCCGGACTTCTATGCCCTCTACATGGGCCAGTCCGGGCTAGGCCTTTCCGACCGCGAACTTTACCTTCAGGAAAAATTCGCCCCGCAAAAGACGCGTTACCAGCAATATGTCGCGCAGACGCTCGGCATGGCCGGCTGGGCGAATGCCGATCAGGCCGCCGCCGGCATCGTCGCGCTCGAAACCCGAATTGCCGAGGCGCATTGGACCCGCGCCGAAAGCCGAGACCGGGACAAGACCTACAATCTGATGACTGTCGCCGAACTGCAGGCGCAGTCGCCAGGATTTCCATGGACTCCCTTCTTCGACGCCGCCGGCGTCGGCACGGCGGATCGCGCGATCGTGGCGCAGAACACCGCTTTCCCGAAGCTTGCTAAAATCTTTGCGGAAACCGACCTCGATACGCTGAAGGCGTGGCAGGCGTTCCATACTGTGGACGATGCCGCGCCCCTGCTTTCCAAGCGCTTCGTCGACGCCAATTTCGAGTTCCGAAACAAATTCCTGCAGGGTCAGCCCCAGCAGCGCGACCGCTGGAAGCGCGGTGTGGCCTTTGCGGAAAATGCGATGGGTGAAGCGATCGGCCGCGACTATGTCGGGCTATATTATCCCGCCGAATCCAAGGCGATCATGGACAAGATGGTATCCGACCTTCGCGTCGCAATGCGAAAGCGGATCGAAGGACTCGCCTGGATGTCTGCCCCGACCAAGGTCGAAGCGCTCAAGAAGCTTGCGAATTTCGGCCTCAAGATCGGTCACCCAGATAAATGGCGCGACTATCAGGCGCTGGAGATCCGCAATGGCGAATTGTTCGGCAATGCCGAGCGGGCCGCCAGCTTCGAATGGGACTTCCGCCGGGGCCGTATCGGCCAAAAGGTCGACGAAGCCGAATGGGGAATGACCCCGCAAACGGTGAACGCTTATTATTCACCGGTGAAGAACGAGATCGTCTTCCCGGCCGCGATCCTGCAGCCGCCCTTCTTTGATCCAAAGGCGGACCCCGCGGTCAATTACGGCGCCATCGGCGGCGTGATCGGCCACGAGATCAGCCACGGATTCGACGACCAGGGTCGCAAATCCGACGGCAATGGCGTGCTCCGCGACTGGTGGACCGCAGAGGATGCGGCGAAGTTCGAGGCGCAGGCCGCCAAGCTTGGCGCGCAATATGAGGCTTACAACTTCCCGACCCTGCCCGACATGCACATCAACGGCCGCGTCGCGATGGGCGAGAATATCGGCGACCTTGGCGGCGTCACGCTCGGCCTGGAAGCCTATCGCAATCTGCTGGCAGGCAAGAAGGCTCCGGTGTTAGGCGGCTTCACCGGCGAACAACGGTTCTTCCTTGGCTGGGGTCAGGTATGGCGCACCTTGTGGCGCGACGAAGCGTTGAAGCAGCAGATCGTCAACGGCCCGCATTCGCCCGGCCAGATCCGTGCCTTTGCTCCGCTGCGCAACATCGACGACTGGTACAAGGCGTTCGACATAAAGCCCGGCGACAAGCTTTACATCGCCCCGGAAAACCGGGTTCGCATCTGGTAAGCAGATGGGGGGAGAGCAAAAAACGCCCTCCCCCCTCTTCTCAATCCCGAAGTACGGCGCGAACCGCGTCGCGCCAGCCCGATAGTCGCGTTTCGCGGAGCTTCGCGTCGATCTTCGGATCGAAGCCTTCGACCTCCCCGCGCATCGCCGATGCTTCGTCCAGCGATCCGAACAATCCGCACCCGACGCCTGCCAGCATCGCCGCGCCCAGCGCCGTCGTCTCGATGAAATGCGGACGCTCTACCTGAAGATCCAGCATGTCGGCCAGATCCTGCGACAACCAGTCATTGGCCACCATCCCGCCGTCGATCTTGAGGCGTTCCCACCGCGCGCCGTCGGCCGCGAAGGCACTCATCAAGTCGTGCGTCTGATGCGCCATGGCCTCCAGCGCCGCCCGCGCGATATGGGCCCTGTTCGAGGCGAAGCTCAGCCCGGAAATCGCCGCCCGAGCGTCCGGGCGCCAATGTGGAGCGCCAAGGCCCGAAAGCGCCGGCACCAGATAGACGCCTCCATTGTCCTCTACCGTTCGTGCAAGCTGTTCGCTTTCGGCCGCATCACGAAGCAGGCCCAGATCGTCGCGCAGCCATTTGATCAGGCTGCCGGCGACGAACACCGACCCTTCCAGCGCATAATGCCGCTTCCCCTCTATCTGCCGCGCGATCGTGGACAGCAGCCGGTGTTTCGAATGCTGCAGCTTCTCGCCGGTGTTGGTCAGGATGAATGCGCCCGTGCCATAGGTCGACTTGGTATCGCCGGGATTCAGGCAAGCCTGCCCGATCGAGGCGGCCTGCTGATCCCCCGCCATGCCGGTGATTGCGATCGGCGACCCGAACAGATCTGGATCGGTGCTTCCATATTCGCCGGCACAATCGACGATCTCCGGAAGCATTGCGGCCGGGACGTCCCACAAATCGAGCAATTCCTGATCCCAGCGGCCTGACGTGATATTCATCAGCATGGTCCGCGAGGCGTTGGTGGCGTCGGAAATATGGAGACCGCCGGTCAGCCGATAGACCAGCCAGCTTTCCACCGTTCCGACCAACAGATCGGCGCCGGCTTGCTTGAGCTGCGGCCAATGTTCGAGCGCCCAGGCGATCTTGCTCGCGCTGAAATAGGGGTCGAGCAACAATCCCGTTTTCGCCTGGATCATCGCCTCGCGCCCGGCCTCCTGTAGCGAGCGGCATAGGTCCCCGGTGCGGCGGTCCTGCCAGACGATCGCCGGCGCCAGCGCCTTCCCGGTTCGCCGGCTCCAGAAGATTATCGTCTCCCGCTGGTTGGTGATCCCGATGGCCGCCACGCGATCCGCGCCGCCCGCTTTGGCCACCATGGCTCGCGCGCATTCCAGGCTAAGCGTCCAAATCTCCTCTGCATCATGCTCTACCAGGCCGGGGCCCGGATAATGCTGGGTGAGGCCCCTTTGCTCGCTTGCCACGCGGCGCCCGTCCGGCGCGAACAGCATCACCCTGGTGCTGGTCGTCCCCTCGTCGATCACAAGCAGCTTTTTGTCCGCCAAGGCATTTCCCTTTCGCTGGAGCGGTGCGCCACGCTAACAGACAAAGCTGCAATGGAAAGCTTCGACCTTCTCGTCATTGGCGGCGGAATCAACGGCACCGCGGTCGCGCGCGACGCGGCGATGCGCGGCGCAAAAGTGCTGCTGGTCGAGAAAGACGATCTTGCCCAGCATACCAGTTCGGCCTCCTCCAAGCTGATCCATGGCGGTCTGCGCTACCTCGAATATTATGAATTCCGACTGGTTCGAGAGGCGTTGAAGGAGCGCGAGATATTGCTTCGGACCGCGCCCCATATCGTGCGGCCGTTAAGCTTCGTGCTGCCGCACGGCGGCGGCACGCGACCCTGGTGGATGGTACGAGCGGGGCTGGCGCTCTACGATTTGCTGGCATGGGGAAGCAGCCTGCCGCGCTCGCGCAGCATCAATTCGGGCGACACGGAAAGGCGCGCGCCGCTAAAGCCAGACGCGGGCCGGCGCCTGGCCGTCTATTGGGATGCCTGGGTCGATGATGCGCGGCTGGTGGCGCTGAACGCGGTCGATGCCGCCGAACGCGGCGCCGAAATCGCGACACGCACCGAATTCATCTCGGCGCGCCGGGCGGGCGACGTCTGGGAGGCAAGCCTTGCGGGCGGCCGCGTGGTTGCCGCAAGGGCGATCGTCAATGCCGCAGGCCCATGGGTGGCAGAGACCCTGGGCAAGCGCCTGCGCGAAGATGCCGTTTCCCGGGCCCGATTGATCAAGGGAAGCCACATCGTCGTGCCGCGCCTGTGGGATGGCGGCCATGCCTATATCCTGCAGCAGCCCGACAGGCGCGTGGTCTTCGCCATCCCCTATGAAGGACAATTCACTCTGATTGGGACGACCGACATGCCCGTCGCGACACCTGAAGAGGCCAGGATCTCCGCCATAGAAATCCAGTATCTTTGCGATGCGGCCAACCTCTATTTCACCCGGCAGATCGCCCCGGCGGACATGGTCTGGAGCTATTCGGGCATAAGGTCCCTGTTCGACGACGGGGCAGCGGACGCCAAGGCGGTGACTCGCGATTATCATCTGGAGCTGGACGATGACCCTGGCGCGCAGCTGCTTTCGATCTTCGGAGGAAAGATCACGACCGCCCGCGCCCTTGCGGTCGAGGCGATGGACCTGTTGGGAATCGAAGGGCGCAAATCGACAAGCTGGTCCGCGCTTCCCGGCGGCGAGATTTTTGACGATTTCAATAGTTGGCTGGAAGGCCACGCGGGATGGGTCCCACGACCTTTGCTTCGCCGGCTCGCCTTTGCCTACGGGACGCGCCTGCGCGCGTTGCTAGGCGAAGCGACAGGTCTGCAGGATCTCGGCCGCCATTTCGGCGCCGGACTTTATGAGGCGGAGATCCGTTACCTGATCGCTCATGAATTCGCCCGAACCGCCGAAGACATTCTCTGGCGGCGCACCAAATTGGGGCTTCACATGACCGACGGCGAGCGGGCCGAAGTCGCCAGATTCCTGGATCAGGGCCCTTCGTGAAGCGGATCGGTGCCGGGCGGAGGAAATTCATCCAACTCCCTGCGCGCCGCCTCGCCATTGGGATCCGGTTGCATGTCGTCCGGCGACACTTTCTTGCCATCCTGCGATTGATTGCGATCCATTATCCTGCTCCTTCATTGACCCAACGCGGGGCGCAAGGAACAGCTCCGAACCATGAATGTTGAGGCGCGTATGGGACTTTCGGCAAAGCAGGCGGCCGCCAAAGCCGGCAAAGGTGGCCGAGTGATCGGGTGGAAGCTCGACCCAAATCAGCGCAAGGAATTACTGCAGCAATTCCCGCCCCAATTCAGCGAAATCGTCGCCGATCATGTTACCCTGGCCGCGAAAGTGGCTGGCAATGCGGAGCTCCCGACCGAAACCTATGGCGAGATCGTCGGCAGGATCGACGACGGCGAAGGCGTCGAAGCCATGATCGTTGAAATCGACGGGACCAGTGATCGGCCGGACGGAAGCATCTTTCACATCACCTGGTCGCTTTCGCCGGGAAGGCAGGCCCGGGAAAGCAACGAAATGATCCGGGCGCTCGGCTGGGAAAAGATCGCGCTTCCCATGCCCGTCCAGCTAAAGCCGGAGCGCTTTTAAAAATGCCGCAACTCTATCTCGACTGCGACGGAGTGCTGGCGGATTTCGAACAAGGCACGATCGATATATTGGGGATGAGCCCGGCCAGGTTCCAGCAAATCTACAAGCCCGGCCTGTTTTGGAAGAAGCTCGCGACCAGTCCCGATTTCTACGCCAATCTGCCGCTCATGCCCGATGCGATGCGCCTGTTCGACACAGTCCGGCACTTGCACCCGATCATTCTCACCGGCCTCCCGCTCGGCAATTGGGCCGCTCCGCAGAAGGAGCGCTGGGCGGCGCGGCATTTTCCGGGAACGCGGATCATCACCTGCATGGCGGTGGATAAGCGCAAGCATGCCAAGAAAGGCGACGTGCTGGTCGACGATACACTGAAGCACCGCCATCTATGGGAGGAAGCAGGGGGCGTCTTCATCCATCACAGGAATGCCGACGAGAGTCTTGAAGAGCTTGGAAAAATATTTCCGCTTCAGCACCATTCCGCTTAATTTGATTTGTCTCACTTTTCCCCGATTAGGATATACTAGCGGCTCACAAACGAGTCGTTCCGGGGGGAATGATGACCAAGATTGACACAGAATATTATAGCCGCCGCATGCGTGAGGAGCAGGAGGCTGCCCAGCACGCGGCCCCGATCGCCGCTGCAATCCACCAGGAGTTGGCGCAAAAATATGCCGGCTTTGTGGCTGCTAGCGAAAAGAAGAAATAGGGCGATTTCGCCGTCCTAGCCTAAAATAGGCCTTGTTAGGCTTCATGCCTATTTTACGCCCAGGCGTAATCGAGTCCAATATCCGCCGCAGGAGCGGATTGAGTGATCCGTCCCACCGACACATAAGTGACGCCCGTTTCGGCGATCGCGCGGATCGTTTCCAGCCGCACCCCGCCCGACGCCTCGGTCGGCACCCGGCCCGCCACCATCGCGACCGCCTCGCGCAGCAAAGGCGGCCCCATATTGTCGAGCAAAAGCCTTTCCGCCCCCGCCGCCAGCGCGGGTTCGATCTGGTCCAGCCGATCGACCTCGACCTGTATTGGCAGCCCCGCATTGGCCTGCCTTGCGGCCCGGACAGCCTCGGCCACGCCGCCGGCGACCGCCACATGATTGTCCTTGATCAGCAATCCATCGTCGAGGCGCAGGCGATGGTTTTGAGCGCCGCCCATGCGCGAGGCATATTTGGCAAGAGCCCGAAGGCCGGGAATGGTCTTGCGCGTGTCGAGAAGGATGCAGCCGGTTCCATCGATGGCATCCGCATAGGCCCGGGTCATGGTCGCGATGCCGGTAAGATGCTGCAGGCTGTTGAGTGCGGATCGTTCGGCGGCCAGCATCCGCCGCGCATTGCCCGAAAGACGCATCAGGTCGGTTCCCGCGGGAACCTTGTCCCCGTCTTTCACCAAAGGTTCGATCACCACGTCCGGATCGAGCGCGCGGAAGAACATGGCGGCCAGCGGCAGGCCGGCCACAACGATCGGATCGCGGCTGTCCATGATGGCGGTCAGCCTGGCATTTTCGGGTATCGTCGCATTCGACGTGACGTCTCCCCCCTCCCCCAGATCCTCGGCAAGGACCCGGGCGACAAAGGCATCGAGATCGAAATCGCTGATGAAAGGTTCGGCCATGTCCATTCCAAAAGCGAAATCGAAGCGCCTGACAAGACCGAAGTTGCGCCTAGCCGGGCAAATGCGCAGAAGCTGCCGCCCATGAAAGATGCCACCTGCTCTCAACCGGAATATCTAAGCTCCCGCGCCGGCGGCGCCCTGCGTGGCGAAATCGAGGCGCCGGGGGACAAGAGCATGTCGCACCGGGCGCTGATCCTCGGCGGCCTTGCCGAAGGCGAGACCCATATCTTCAATCTGCTCGAGGGGCGCGACGTGCTGGACACCGCCGGCGCCCTGCGTGCCTTCGGAATCGAGGTCGATCTGGATGGCCCAGGCCATTGGCGAGTCACCGGCGCCGCGTGGAAAAGCCCTCCGGAGCCCGTGGATTGCGGGAATAGCGGCACCGCGGCGCGCCTGTTGATCGGTGCGGCGTCGGGCTTCCCGATCTGTGCCGAATTTACCGGCGACGCATCCTTGCGAAAACGGCCCATGGACCGCCTGTTCGCTCCGCTGCGCTCGATGGGCGCCAGGATCGATGCCCGCGACGGGGATCGGCTGCCTGCTCGGGTTGAGGGCGGCGGCCTTGGCGGTATTCATTTTCTGAACGCCACCGCCTCCGCGCAGGTCAAATCGGCGATCCTGCTTGCAGGTTTGCGCGCCGATGGAGAGGTCGAGGTGAAGGAGCCGGCACGAAGCCGCGACCATAGCGAAAACATGCTTCGCGACTTTGGCTGCGATCTCCAGGTCGAGGAGGGGAGCATCCGCCTCGGCGCGAAAAGGAAGTTGAAAGCGGCGTCCGTCCAGATCCCGGGCGACCCCTCTTCCGCCGCCTTCCCGCTGGTCGCAGCCCTCATCACGCCCGGGTCGGAACTGCTGGTCCGGTCCGTGATGGTCAATCCGTTGCGGGCCGGGCTTTATACGACGCTTCGGGAAATGGGCGCGGACCTCGCATTCGAAAATCGCCGAAGCGAGAGCGGGGAGGAGATTGCCGATATTAGGGCGCGTTTCGGCCGGCTTCGCGGAGTCGAGGTTCCGGCCTCCCGCGCGCCTTCGATGATCGACGAATATCCCATCCTCGGCGTGGCCGCGGCCTATGCCGAAGGGCGGACCGTGATGCGCGGCATCAGCGAGCTCCGGGTCAAGGAAAGCGACCGGATCGCTGCCATGACCGCAGGCCTCCGCGCCTGCGGCGTTGCGGTCCATGAGGAGGGCGAAGATCTTGTGATCGAGGGTCTGGGCCGCGCTCCGGCGGGCGGAGCGATAGTCGCTGCCCAGGGCGACCACCGCATCGCGATGAGCTTTCTGATGCTGGGACTCGCCAGCCGCGCCCCGGTGAAGGTAGACAGTGCGGCGATGATCGCCACCTCCTTCCCCGGCTTCGCCGAATTGATGCACTCGATCGGCGCTGAGATCGAAGACGCGGCCGCATGAGTTACAATAGTTTCGGCCACGCCTTCCGATTCACCACCTGGGGCGAGAGCCACGGCCCGGCGATCGGTGCCGTCGTGGACGGATGCCCTCCCGGCCTTTCGCTTGCCGAAACGGACATCCAGCCGTGGCTGGACAAGCGCCGGCCCGGCAGCTCCCGGTTCACCAGCCAGCGGCGCGAGCCGGACCTGGTCAAGATTCTTTCCGGCATTTTCGAAGGGCAAACGACCGGAACGCCGATCAGCCTGATGATCGAAAATGTCGATCAGCGGCCACGCGACTATGAAGAAAATGCGGGCGCCTATCGGCCCGGCCATGCCGATTACGCTTATGATTCCAAATACGGCCTTCGCGACTGGCGCGGCGGCGGACGAAGCTCGGCACGCGAGACGGCTTCGCGGGTGGCCGCCGGAGCGGTCGCGCGGCTCGTCATACCCGAAGTTTCGATCCGTGCTTATGTGGTCGAGCTGGGCGGCGACCCAATCGATCGCGCGCTTTTCGATGCGGCTGAGATAGACGCCAATTCCTTCTTCTGCCCCGACCCACAGGCTGCGGATCGTTGGGAAAAGAGCGTAGACGAGGCGCGCAAGGCTGGATCGTCGCTGGGCGCGGTGGTCGAATGCGTGGCCGAGGGAGTGCCCGCCGGCTGGGGAGCGCCGATCTACGCCAAGCTGGATTCGGAACTGGCGGCGGCCATGATGTCGATCAACGCGGCCAAGGGTTTCGAGATGGGCGATGGTTTTGCCGCCGCGCGCCTCAGCGGCGAAGAAAATGCCGATGCGATGCGCGCAGGGGCCGAAGGTGGGATGCCCGCCTTCCTTTCCAACCATGCGGGCGGCGTTGCCGGCGGGATATCGACCGGCCAGCCTCTGGTGGTGCGAGTGGCGTTCAAGCCGACCTCGTCGATCCTGAAACCCGTTCCGACGATCGACCGCGACGGCAAGGAGACTGAAATCAGCACCAAGGGACGCCACGATCCTTGCGTCGGCATCCGCGGAGTGCCCGTGGTGGCGGCGATGATGGCGCTGGTGCTGGCCGACCAGAAATTGCTCCACCGCGCTCAGGTAGGCTGATCGTGGAACGGGTCCATGTCGCGCTCGGCGAGCGCAGCTACGATGTGCATATCGAAAATGAGGCGCTGGATCGTGCGAGCCAGTGGCTGGCGCCCTTCGCGCGCGACGGGCGGCTGGTCGTGGTCACCGACGAAAATGTCTGGGCGGCGCAGGGCGAACGGCTGGTTCGCGGCCTGGGCGAAATAGCGGCCGCACCGATCGTGATCCCCGCGGGCGAGGAGAGCAAGAATTGGGCGACGCTTTCCGGCCTGGTCGATCGGCTGATCGAATTGGGCGTCGAGCGCGGCGACCATATCGTCGCTTTCGGCGGCGGGATGGTGGGCGATCTGGCGGGATTTGCGGCGGCCATCGTCAAGCGCGGCTGCGGCTTCGTTCAGATCCCGACCAGCCTGTTGGCGCAGGTGGACAGCTCGGTCGGCGGCAAGACCGGGATCAACACCGAAGCGGGCAAGAACATGGCCGGCGCCTTTCATCAGCCCTCCTTCGTGCTGATTGATCCCTCCTGCCTCGCGACGGTCGATCCGCGCCAGATTCGATCCGGCTATGCGGAGATCGCCAAATATGCCCTGATCGAAGACGCCGCCCTCTTCGAATGGCTCGAGGCCCATGGAGCGAAGATGATCGCGGGCGAACCGGAGGCGCTGCGGCACGGCATCGCCGCCGCGGTCGCCGGAAAGGCCCGGATCGTGGCGGAGGATGAACGCGAGACCGGCGACCGACGCATCCTGCTCAATCTCGGCCACACGTTCGGCCATGCCCTGGAGGCCGAAACCGGCTTTTCCGACCGCCTGCTGCATGGCGAGGCGGTGGCCGCGGGGATCGGCCTGGCCTTCGATTTCTCGGTCCGGCGTGGCCTGTGCGCTCCAGGAGATGCGGCGCGCGCCAAAGCGCATCTCGCGGCCATCGGTCTTCCGACCGGCCTCGCCGAAGCGGGTGTGACGGCAAGCGGGGAGCAGCTCGCCGAGCATATGCGGCACGACAAGAAGGGCTCCGGGGGGCGGATCCCCTTCATTCTGGAGCGCGGCATCGGGCAGGCTTTCGTCGCTGGGGACGTCGCGATCGAAGAGGTAGCTGCCTTCCTGGATCAGCCGGGCTGAAGCGGCATTTTCCGGCGCACAGGTTGCAATTTGCCATCAAAGCGTGCATATAAGCCCTGCAGACGTGCTCGAGAGCCATTGAAGCTGCGAGCGAATTTCGAGGCCGCCCACCTGGCGTGCCCTACCTTCCCTTAAAAGCTTCCAGCGACCCACGAGCGGCAATCCGCGAGCAAAGGCCCGCCCCTCCATTGGAGGATGAGCCCTTGGCGCGAGCGATCGTCCGCAATTTTGTTTCTCCAATACAGGCAGCCAACGGCGCCCAAGGATATTATGCAAGTACAGACCAATAACCCCACCAAGATTTCCCGGGGACACGAACCGGCACGGCGCAACCGGCGGAAGCTTCACCTTCCCCTCGCGCTTGCCAACAAGCCCCTCGGCCACCCGCTGGTCGAGCGTGCCCACAGCCTTTCCGGACACGAACTGCGGCTGATTGTCGCGGGAATGCTCGGATAATTACAATCGGGGCGGCACATAGCGGCCGCCCCCTCGTTCTCTTACGACCTATCTGGAGACCCAATCATGTCGAGAACCGCAGTCGCCCCTTTTCTGATCAACAAGGACGAAGAGGGCCAATTCCGGGTCACGGTCCGCGAAACCCGTTATAACAGCCAGGGCTATCCCCTGGTGACGGCAACACTCCAGGAAGAAACCTTCAAAACCGCCACCGCCGCCCGCGCCCATTGCAAAGAACAATTCGGAGCGGAAACCGGCCAGTTTGCGATTAAGTAAAGCACAGCGCTACGCGCGGCTAACGATTGGATTGCCCAAGCAATCCTGACTTAGCCCGCGCAGCAGCGCCCGCTCGGCCGACGGGGCCGCTGGCGAGGCCAGCGGAACCCGTTCGACGTCACGGCCGCCCGTGACGTTCTTAAATCTTTCCTAGCTTCCTGCCGCTTCCACTCGCGGGCGTCTCACCCCTCCGCGCCGATCAGCGCCGAACGCGCGCCCGAGTCTCCAACTCCACAATCCGCCGCTCCAGATAAACCCGATCCGCATCACTCGGCGTAACCCGAGCATAAGCAGCATCAAGGCGCGTCAGATCTCCGGCCTCGGTTCGAACCTGCGCCTGGGCAGCAAGGCCAAGCCCGCTGTTACTCAGGGCGCGATCGATCGCGGTAAGGCGCGTCCTGTTATCCAGCACGACAGAGCCGCCGCCATAGGCCGTGTCGCCCACCCGGTTATCAAGCGCATCAAGGCGTGCATCGAGATCGTCCTGCTCGCGGTTGCTCATGCCGTCCCGCGCATAGGTCGCTTCGGTCTGCATCAAAAGGCTATAATCGCTCTTGAGGCGCGTAGCTTCCGTCCGGCTGAGGCGGCGAGCGGCGACGCTCGCATTCACGCGTTGTTCGAATTCGGCACGGCCCGCGGCAACCGACAGGATTGACGAGCTGCCTGTATCGGCAAACCCGCCATCGGTCAGGGCCTGGGTCAAATCACCATAGCGATCCCCAAGTTCGGTGCGCTCGGCGGTAGTGAACCTGCCATCGGCGCCGTAGCGCGTCTCCAGAGCCACGATCTGATCATATTCGGCCTTCATCCGCGCGCCATTATTCTGGCTCAATGCCCCCGAACGAATGTCGGCGTCGATGCGTTGGTGAAACTGAACGCGCTGGGTAGCGAGCGGCTTGCGGCCGGCAGCCCATTGCCCTTCAATGAAAGTCGATACGCCCAGCCGGTCCCCGAACAATGCCCCAAGGATCGAGCCGACGCGATTCTCCTGCGACTTCGTTGACGGCGCGGAGCTGGTCTGGGCGAAAGCCCCGCTGGGAGCGAGAAATAGGGCGCCTGCGGCGACAATGGTGAACTTTCTGGTCGTAATCATGCAATGAATTCCTTGTAAGTTAAACGAGGAACGCCCCGACCGGGAGGCTGGTTGCATGTGCGGGAGCGCGCCGGGCGGTAAGCCAAAGGATTGCGCAGCAACCTTAGCTTAGCCCGCGCAGCAGCGCCCGCTCGGCCGACGGGGCCGCTGGCGTGGCCAGCGGAACCCGTTCGACGTCACGCGCAGCGCGTGGCGCGGGCAAGAAGGGATTGCAAAGCAATCGCACTTGGCCCGCGCACCAGCGCAAGCCGGCTGGCCGGGCCGCTGGCATTGGGCAGCGGAACCGGTCCAACGTCACGGCCGCCCGTGACGTTCTTGATCGCCGAAGGCCCCGCTTCTCTACCCATAAGCCTGAACCACCACGCATTCGGTCCCGCTCAAACCGGGGGATTGCCCGTCAGTTCGCCGAGGCGCACTGGCCGTTCGCGGCGCCCCGTCTTCATTGAAGGCTATATTGAAGCAGGACTTTCCGACGATCGGTCGCCGTGAACTCGAAATCTGGACCCGCCGTCGTAGCGTTATGAACCGCAAGGCGACCTTCCGGGAAAGCTGAGTTCAACGCATGGGTACGGTCGATGCGCTAAGCAGAAGTTCTGGGGCCACTCCCCGCCAGCATCAAACGCCGTCCGGCCTCGTCGGGTTATGACGGTCTCCGCCGCACTGATAATCAAATATTGTGTCCCTGTAATTTGAGGCAATGAAGCGATCGAAAGGACGAAATGCTCCCTTCATCCAGGTCGTGTGTTAATTGCTCGGAACATCCGCCGCCCCCCAGCATTTGCAGTTAGGGTCCGCGCATATGTGGAAGTTAGTCATGGCTGCGTGGCGATCGGTATTCCGCAGGAGCTTTCGGGCCGCACCAAATTCGCAGGCGCGGCTGGTTCGCCTCATAGGCAAGGAGATGCGCCGCGGTGGCTGTCAGTGACAATCAAAGGCATCGAGGCGCGCTTCACCCCATTCATGCCGTCCTCCTCGCCGGCGCCGTGCCGCTTTTCCTCGGCGCCATGCTCAGCGACATCGCCTATTCGTCGAGTTATCAGGTGCAGTGGAAGAACTTCGCCTCCTGGCTGATCGTCGGCGGCCTGGCACTGAGCGGCTTTGCGCTGCTCTGGTCAGGAATCGACCTGCTCCGCGCCGACCGACGAGGAAAGCTCCCGCTCGCGTCATTTCTCCTGCTGCTGACGACTTGGGCGCTCGGTTTCATCAATGCGTTGATCCATGCCAGAGACGCTTGGGGTAGCATGCCCGAGGGCCTCGTCCTGTCGATCATCGTTGCCGTGCTCGCGGTCGCGGCGACGTGGCTCGCCTTTTCCGGTCTTCGCCCGGGAGCCGACAAATGAGGCGTTCAAATTTGCTCGCGGCCGCCGCCCTGTCGGCCCTGCTCACAGCCTGCGGCACCGATCCGGACCCGGTCCAACATGGTCACGATCCGGAACTCCCCGATCGGCAGAGCGGGCTGCTCCCCAGCATGAACATCGCCGATCCGGCGGCCTGGGGCGATCAACGGCCGACCGTGCCGCAAGGCTACGCCATCGCAGCCATCGCCACGAATCTCAGGATCCCGCGCCAGACCCTGGTCCTTCCCAACGGAGACATTCTGGTCGCCGAAGGCATGGGCGGCGGGGCACCGATTCTCAGGCCCAAGGACGCCATCGCCGGCTACATCAAGGGAAAGGGGACGAGCCCGGTCAAAGGGGGAGACCGCCTTACTTTGTTGCGGGACGGCAACGGCGACGGAACCTACGAGGGCCGCGCTGTTTTTGCCGAAAACCTCAACGCCCCCTATGGGCTCGCGCTGGTGGGTGACCGCTTGTACGTCGCCAACCAGGATGCGCTGGTGCGGTTCGATTACCGGGATGGCCAGATCCGTGCGAGCGGGCCGGCGGTCGAAGTTACCAAGCTGCCCTCAGCGATCAATCACCACTGGACCAAATCGCTGGCGGCAAGCCCGGACGGCCGGTTTCTTTACGTGGGGATCGGATCGAACAGCAACATCACCGAAAACGGGATGGCGGCCGAAGGCGATCGGGCGATGGTGTGGCAGGTGGATGCCGAGACGGGAGCGCACAAACCCTATGCGACCGGCCTTCGCAATCCCACCGCGCTCGCCGTTCAGCCAGGGCTTGGCCAGTTATGGGCGGTCGTGAACGAGCGCGACGAGCTGGGCCCCAACCTCGTCCCTGATTATCTCACATCCGTACGCCAAGGCGGCTTCTATGGCTGGCCTTTCAGCTATTGGGGTCAAAATGTGGACCCGCGCGTGCGACCGCAGGACCCGCAAAAAGTCGCCGCGGCGATCCGTCCGGATTACGCTTTGGGATCGCATGTCGCCCCACTTGGCCTCGCCTTCTCCAGTCCGGCGATGGGCGCGCGGTTCGGCGACGGCGTATTCGTCGGAGAACATGGCAGCTGGAATCGCAACGACCCGTCCGGATACAAGGTCGTCTTCGTCCCGTTCCGCGGCGGCCGCCCCACAGGTGCGCCGGTCGACTTCGTTTCCGGCTTCATGGGGGCTGATGGAAAAACCCGCGGCCGGCCAGTCGGAGTGACCGTTGACCCGCGCGGTGCCCTGATCGTCGCTGACGACCTTTCCAACACCATCTGGCGCGTCACCCGATACGTTCGATAGCCGCTCGGCGCCGCGTCGATCAACAACGACGCGATAACTCCATCTGTGGCATCGGCGACCCCGTCCGCCTCACCCATATATTTTGGGTCGGTCAGATTGCCCAGGCGGCCCAGGTGACGAGCAACGTTCCGACTGCCGCGAGCGCGATGTGGACGTAGAGCAGCCACAACGGGAGAAGCTTTCCAGCGAGGTGATAGCCAAGGTTCATGACTACGCCTCCGCCCGCTGCGACAGCCAATAGAATGAGACCGAGCATCGCGCCGCCTTCAACGCGGTCGGTAAGGCCAGCATAGGCCAGAAGGGTCAACCCCGACGCCGCAAGGAAGCCATGCGCCATCGCCAGCCATGATGGCGGATTGGCCTTTTGGGCGATGCGCCGGAAGGCCATCAAGAGTCCCCCGGCCGCAGTGAGCAGCAGCAGGATGGATGCGGTCTGTAACATCGTCACTGAGTTCATCGTCCAATTCCAATCCTTTTGGCGGTCAAAGCGGTGTCGTCGACCTGGTGCCTGGGTCGGCTGCCGCGCTGCTTCCACGCTTTTTGATGACGCTGATCATGCCGTCCGGCTCCATGCACGCCTGCTCCACCTCAAAGATGTCGCCGATCCCCTCTTCGCGCAAGTGGGTCATCAGTTCATCCTTGGTGATGAGTTCGGTGCGCATGTTGCGGGGCAACATTCGGCCATTTTCGATCAGCAGTAGCGGCGGTGGCTGGAAAAAGCGCTCGAACGTCGGAAAGCGATGGGTCAGATATTCGATCGCATAGCTCCAGAACAACAACGTCGCGACCAGCACTGCGCCTTCGACGACGGACACATAGTCGGCGGTGAAGCCGGGACCGGCGATCTCGGCGATCAGCACGATCACCAATATGTCTGTTCGTCCGACCCCGCCCGGCTGCCGCTTCACGACCACCTTGAGCAGCGCCACGATCACGAAATACATGATCGTCGCGCGGACGACCATTTCGAGCACTGATCGGGCTGGCATGAACATGCTTTCCCAATCAACGGTCCACAGCGCGCTCTCCATCCTAGGTGTTTAGTCCCGTTGTGTGGCGATACGGAGCGATCTTGAATTGAGCCGGGTCTTGTGTCCAGACGCGGGCGACATATTCGTAGGGTGTAAGGCCGCGGAGGGTCTTCAGCCGGCGACCGTGA